>NZ_CP074380.1:620000-1975000 GCF_022695595.1 Streptomyces sp. MST-110588 | reverse complement strand
GGAAACCCGGCAGTCGTCATGGGCTGTCACCCATACCTGAACACATAGGGTATGTGGAGGGAACGCGGGGAAGTGAAACATCTCAGTACCCGCAGGAAGAGAAAACAACCGTGATTCCGGGAGTAGTGGCGAGCGAAACCGGATGAGGCCAAACCAGTTACGTGTGATACCCGGCAGGGGTTGCGTGGCTGGGGTTGTGGGATCGCGCTTTCATCGTCTGCCGGCGGTGAGGTGAGTCAGAAATTGCTGATGTAGGCGAAGGACATGCGAAAGGTCCGGCGTAGAGGGTAAGACCCCCGTAGCTGAAATGTCAGTAACTTGCTTGTGCGACACCCAAGTAGCACGGGGCCCGTGAAATCCCGTGTGAATCTGGCGGGACCACCCGCTAAGCCTAAATATTCCCTGGTGACCGATAGCGGATAGTACCGTGAGGGAATGGTGAAAAGTACCGCGGGAGCGGAGTGAAATAGTACCTGAAACCGTGTGCCTACAAGCCGTGGGAGCGTCGCGCAAGAACTTGTTCTTGCGTCGTGACTGCGTGCCTTTTGAAGAATGAGCCTGCGAGTTTGCGGTATGTTGCGAGGTTAACCCGGGTGGGGTAGCCGTAGCGAAAGCGAGTCCGAAGAGGGCGTTGAGTAGCGTGCCCAAGACCCGAAGCGGAGTGATCTAGCCATGGGCAGGTTGAAGCGGAGGTAAGACTTCGTGGAGGACCGAACCCACCAGGGTTGAAAACCTGGGGGATGACCTGTGGTTAGGGGTGAAAGGCCAATCAAACTCCGTGATAGCTGGTTCTCCCCGAAATGCATTTAGGTGCAGCGTCGTGTGTTTCTTGCCGGAGGTAGAGCACTGGATAGGCGATGGGCCCTACCGGGTTACTGACCTTAGCCAAACTCCGAATGCCGGTAAGTGAGAGCGCGGCAGTGAGACTGTGGGGGATAAGCTCCATGGTCGAGAGGGAAACAGCCCAGAGCATCGACTAAGGCCCCTAAGCGTGTGCTAAGTGGGAAAGGATGTGGAGTCGCAGAGACAACCAGGAGGTTGGCTTAGAAGCAGCCACCCTTGAAAGAGTGCGTAATAGCTCACTGGTCAAGTGATTCCGCGCCGACAATGTAGCGGGGCTCAAGCACACCGCCGAAGTCGTGTCATTGCGGTATTACCCCTAACGGGGATCGTGATGGGTAGGGGAGCGTCGTGTGCCGGGTGAAGCAGCACTGGAAGGTAGTTGTGGACGGTTCACGAGTGAGAATGCAGGCATGAGTAGCGATACACACGTGGGAAACGTGTGCGCCGATTGACTAAGGGTTCCTGGGTCAAGCTGATCTGCCCAGGGTAAGTCGGGACCTAAGGCGAGGCCGACAGGCGTAGTCGATGGACAACCGGTTGATATTCCGGTACCCGCTTTGAAACGCCCAGTATCGAGCCCATTAATGCTAAGGCCGTGAAGCCGCCCTGCGCTCTTCGGAGCAAGGGGAGTGGTGGAGCCGCTGACCCAAGGTGGTAGTAGGTAAGTGATGGGGTGACGCAGGAAGGTAGTCCAGCCCGGGCGGTGGTTGTCCCGGGGTAAGGGTGTAGGCCGTGCGGTAGGCAAATCCGTCGCACGTTAAGGCTGAGACCTGATGCCGAGCCGATTGTGGTGAAGTGGATGATCCTATGCTGTCGAGAAAAGCCTCTAGCGAGTTTCATGGCGGCCCGTACCCTAAACCGACTCAGGTGGTCAGGTAGAGAATACCGAGGCGTTCGGGTGAACTATGGTTAAGGAACTCGGCAAAATGCCCCCGTAACTTCGGGAGAAGGGGGGCCATTGCTGGTGAGGGGTCTTGCATCCTGAGCTGGTGGTGGCCGCAGAGACCAGCGAGAAGCGACTGTTTACTAAAAACACAGGTCCGTGCGAAGCCGTAAGGCGATGTATACGGACTGACGCCTGCCCGGTGCTGGAACGTTAAGGGGACCGGTTAGTGACCTTTCGGGGTTGCGAAGCTGAGAACTTAAGCGCCAGTAAACGGCGGTGGTAACTATAACCATCCTAAGGTAGCGAAATTCCTTGTCGGGTAAGTTCCGACCTGCACGAATGGCGTAACGACTTCTCGACTGTCTCAACCATAGGCCCGGTGAAATTGCACTACGAGTAAAGATGCTCGTTTCGCGCAGCAGGACGGAAAGACCCCGGGACCTTTACTATAGCTTGATATTGGTGTTCGGTTCGGCTTGTGTAGGATAGGTGGGAGACTGTGATCTCGTCACGCCAGTGGCGGGGGAGTCGTTGTTGAAATACCACTCTGGTCGTGCTGGATGTCTAACCTGGGTCCGTGATCCGGATCAGGGACAGTGTCTGGTGGGTAGTTTAACTGGGGCGGTTGCCTCCTAAAGGGTAACGGAGGCGCCCAAAGGTTCCCTCAGCCTGGTTGGCAATCAGGTGTTGAGTGTAAGTGCACAAGGGAGCTTGACTGTGAGACTGACGGGTCGAGCAGGTACGAAAGTAGGGACTAGTGATCCGGCGGTGGCTTGTGGAAGCGCCGTCGCTCAACGGATAAAAGGTACCCCGGGGATAACAGGCTGATCTTCCCCAAGAGTCCATATCGACGGGATGGTTTGGCACCTCGATGTCGGCTCGTCGCATCCTGGGGCTGGAGTCGGTCCCAAGGGTTGGGCTGTTCGCCCATTAAAGCGGTACGCGAGCTGGGTTTAGAACGTCGTGAGACAGTTCGGTCCCTATCCGCTGTGCGCGTAGGAGTCTTGAGAAGGGCTGTCCCTAGTACGAGAGGACCGGGACGGACGGACCTCTGGTGTGCCAGTTGTTCTGCCAAGGGCATGGCTGGTTGGCTACGTTCGGAAAGGATAACCGCTGAAAGCATCTAAGCGGGAAGCCTGCTTCGAGATGAGGGCTCCCACCTCCTTTGAGGGGTTAAGGCTCCCAGTAGACGACTGGGTTGATAGGCCAGATATGGAAGCGCCGTAAGGTGTGGAGTTGACTGGTACTAATAGGCCGAGGGCTTGTCCTCAGTTGCTCGCGTCCACTGTGTAGGTTCTGAAGTAACGAACTCGCCTGTGCTGGCTGGAGTTCATCTTCATAGTGTTTCGGTGGTCATAGCGTTAGGGAAACGCCCGGTTACATTCCGAACCCGGAAGCTAAGCCTTTCAGCGCCGATGGTACTGCAGGGGGGACCCTGTGGGAGAGTAGGACGCCGCCGAACAATTATTCAGCTCCGGTCCCTGAACCTTTGTGGTTCAGGGGCCGGAGCTTTTTTGTTCCGATGGAACAGAGCGCAGCGTAACCTTGAGTTCACTTTACGTGGTCACGATCCGCCTCATGCGGACAGTCGAAACGCTCAGCTCGGCCGGTGTGCGTGGCGGTGACGAGGTCGTGGTGCCGGCGTACGGCAATCCCGAGGTCGCCGAAGCCGTGGTCCGCACCGGAGCGGTGCCGGTCTTCGCCGATGTGGACGCCGACAGCTACTGCCTGGATCCGGCGGCGGTGGCCGACGCCGTGACGCCCAGGACCGCGGCGATCGTCGCCGTACACCGGTTCGGGCGGAAGGCGGACATGGGATGGATACGCGAGATAGGACGCCGGCACGGTCTCTTGGTGGTCGCCGAGGAAGAGCCCGGGGCGGAGCGGACCGACGAGGGTCAGGCCCGGCGCCGCCGGGCGCACGCGAAGTACCTCAACAGCCGGCTGACCGGGGTCGTGACGCCGGCCGCCGTGGCGGAGCACACGTACGAGCAGTACGTCGTCCGGGTGCCCGGCAACGGCCGTCCGGACCGTGACGCGTTCGCGCGGGCGCTGCGGGGGCGCGGCGTGGACTGCCGGATACCCGTACCGGCGCCGGTCTACCGGCTGCCGGGCCTGCGCAGGGACGTCTGTCTGCCGCAGACCGAGCGCGCGGCCGACGAGACGCTCGCTCTCCCCGTCCGTCCGGACCTCTCCCGGCGTGAACTCCAGCGGATGGCCGGTGCCTGCAATGCGCTCGGGGGTCTGTTGCAGCCCGCTTGAAGCCGGGAGAGGACGTGGGCCGGGAGGCGGTGAAAACCACGCTGGTGTTCGGGTATGATCTATTCCGCTGGCTCGCCCCAATAGCTCAGTCGGCAGAGCGTCTCCATGGTAAGGAGAAGGTCTACGGTTCGATTCCGTATTGGGGCTCCGAGGAGAAGGCCCCCGCCATTGGCGGGGCCTTCTGCTTTTCCGCCGGTTTTCTGCTGTCCCGTGGGAACGCCTCCGCGATCCGCCTCAGCGGGCCGCGGGCTCCACGGGGATTTCCGGGACGCGCATCGCGAGGATGGCCATGTCGTCCGACGCGGGTTCGGCGGCGAAGCGTTCCACGGCGCGCAGGATGCGGGCGGCGACGGCGCCGGCGGTCAGGCCCGTACACGTCGTCAGTACGTCCGCCAGCCCGTCGTCACCGAGCATGCGGGTGCCCTCGCGGCGCTCGGTGACGCCGTCGGTGACGCACAGCAGGACATCGCCCGGGTCGAGCGTGACGGTCTGCTCGTACAGCTCCAGATCCTCCATGACGCCCAGCAGCGGCTGCGGCTCGGCGGCCGGCTCGACCGTCCCGTCCTGGCGCAGCCGCAGCGGCAGCGGATGGCCGGCGCAGACGACCTTCAGGACGGCGCTGCCGTCGCGCTGCGGCCACAGCTCGCCGTACAGCAGCGTCAGGAAGCGGCTGCGGGCGCCCTCGTCCAGGATCGCGGCGTTCAGCCGCTCCAGGACGGCGGGGCCGCCGAAGCCCTCGCGGGCCAGCAGCCGCAGGGCGTGCCGGGCCAGGCCCGTGACGGCCGCCGCCTCCGGGCCCGTACCGCAGACGTCACCGATGGCGAAGCCGTACGCGCCGTCGCGGATGGGGAAGAGGTCGTAGAAGTCGCCGCCGACCTCGTTGCCCTCACCGGCGGCGCGGTAGATGACCTCGACCTCGACGCCGGGCACCTCGGGCAGCTCCGGCGGCAGCAGGCTGCGCTGGAGGGACTGGCTGATGGCCGTACGCTCCGAGTACAGCCGTGCGTTGTCCAGGGCCAGGGCGGCCCGCCGGGAGAGGTCCTCGGCGAGTTCGAGGATCTCCTGGCGGAAGTGCTCCTCGCTGGGTTTGCCGAGGGTGAGCATGCCGATGACGCGGTTGCGGGCGACCAGGGGCAGGACGACGGTCTCGCCGCCCACGGCCGAGGCGGTGGCCAGGGAGGCGCCGGGGCCGGTGGAGGGCCGGGCGGAGTTGCCCAGGCCCAGGCTGCGCAGCGAGGTGCGCAGGGCCGCGTCGTGGGCGGCGTCGGTCGGCGCGGTCCACACGCGGGCGCCGGGGGTCGGCTCCGGGACCGGCGGGTCGACCTTCATCAGGAGGGACTTCAGACCGTCGATGCGGTCCTCGTCCTCGTGGAGTACGTAGGACAGCTCGGGTTCGGACGCCTGGTCGGCGACGGTGTAGACCGCGCACCAGGTGGCCAGGGTGGGCACGGTCATCTGTGCCATCAGCGCCAGCGTCTGATCGCGGTCGAGGGTGCCGGCCAGCAGGTCGGACGCCTCGACCAGGAAGGACAGCGAGCCGCGGCGCAGCCGTTCCAGCTCGGTCAGCCGGGCCCGTTCCACGGCCAGGGCGATGCGGTCGGCGGCGAACTGCAGGCGCAGCGCCTCTTCGTTGGTGTAGCGGCTGGGGGCCTCGGCGGCGACGCCGAGGGAGCCGGTGAGGCGGCCCTCGACCTTCAGGGGCACGGTGACGACCGAGCGCATGCCGGTGCCGGTCAGCAGCGGTACGGCGCCGGGGACGGCCGTCAGGTCCTCGTGGACGGCCGGCATACGGGCGGAGCCGTAGCGGCCGGAGCCCGCCTCGACGGGGACGCGGGCGAAGCGCTGGCGGGCGGAGGGCAGGCCGGTGGAGGCCCGTACCTCCAGCTCCGTCTCGTCGTCGGTGGCCAGCAGCAGATACGCGGCGTCGCCGTCGAGCATGTCGCGGGCGCGTTCGACGGTGCGCTGGAGGAGGCCGTCGAGGTCGTCGGGGGCCGGCGAGCCGATGAAGACCTCGAAGGGGTCGGTGGGGCCGCGGCCCTCGGGCCGCTGGGCGGCGGCGCCGGTGCTGGAGGAGCGCTGGGGGCTCTGCAGGACGGCGCGCTCGTGGTCCCGCACCAGCAGGCAGACCGTCGAGGGTTCGCCGTCGGTGTCACGGACCCGCAGGTGGGAGGCGTAGACGGGGACGACGCGGCCGTCGGCGCCCCTTATGCCGTAGGAGCCCTCCCAGCGGGAGAGCTGCAGGGCCTCGGCGATGCCGGTGCTGGTGCCGGGGGTGTGTGGCCAGGCGGCGAAGTCGGTGAGCGGCTTGCCGATGACCTGTTCGGGGGAGTAGGCGAAGAGTTCCTCGGCGTCCTCGTTCCAGAAGCTGATGCCGCCGGCGCGGTCGATCTGGATGACGGCGACGCGCACCCGGCTGTCGGCCAGCGGCAGGGCGTCGACGGGCAGGGCGGGGCCGGCCGAGCGGGTGCCGGCGGGCCGGTCGGGCAGGTCGAGCTGGAACCAGACGTGCTTGCGGGCGGCGGTGTACTCCACGCCCCAGCGGGTGGCCAGCGCGCCGCACAGCAGCAGACCGCGCCCGCCCTCGCGGTCGGGGTGGGCGACGGCGTGGGCGGAGCTCTGGAGGGGGATCTCGCGCTCCGGGTAGCGGTCGCCGACCTCGATGCGTACGCCGCTGTCGGTGCGCAGGCACAGCACCTCGGCGGCGGTGCCTGCGTGGACGACGGCGTTGGTGACCAGTTCGCTGGTCAGGACGACGGCGTCGTCGACGATGTCGGAGTGGCCCCAGCCCTGGAGGGTGTCGCGGACGAAGGCGCGGGCGGCGGCGACCGAGCGCCCCACCGGCTCGAAGGTGGCAGCGGCCCGCGCGGTGATCACTGGTCTCCTCGTACGTGTGTCGGTGATCTGCTGCCCCATGGTCGCGGCGCCCCTCCGAATACCTGTGGTGCGCGTCCGGCGCCCGTGCGGTATGGCACGGGCGGTGGACGGCCGTATGCCAGGTTACTTACCTTCGCCGCGCGTGCGGATGCCGGTCACGTGTCTTTCCGCCCCGAACGAGCGCGGGACGGTGTGCGATGCTGCCGAACTGTTATGGCCTGGTTGGGCCATGGTGAAACACTGGGCAAGCTCAAAGAGAAGGCCCGGTGAGAACGGTCGACCCTGCGGGAGGGACACGGTGGAGTCTGGCGCAGCGGCGCGAGGCGTTGGCACGCGCGCGAAAGGCGGACGTTCCCGGAGCAACGGGACGACCGAGGTGGATACGGCTGCGCTGAATCGGCTGATGACCGCGCTCGTATCGATGCGTGACGGGAATTTCCGTAAACGTCTGACGGTCTCCGGCGACGGCGTGATGTCGGAGATCGCGGCTGTTTTCAACGAGGTCGCGGACCGCAATCTGCATCTGACGGGTGAGCTGGCGCGGGTGCGCCGGGTCGTGGGACGTGAGGGGAAACTCACCGAGCGGCTGGAGGTCGGCGCCTGCGAGGGTTCCTGGGCGGCGGCCATCGATGCCTCCAACGCCCTGGTGGACGATCTGGTGCGGCCGGTGTCCGAGGTGGGGCGGGTGCTCTCGGCGGTGGCCGAGGGTGATCTGGAGCAGCGGATGGATCTGCGCTCCCGGGGCATGGACGGGACGTCGGCGCATCCGTTGCGCGGCGAGTTCCTGAAGGTGGGCCGTACGGTCAACGGGCTGGTCGACCAGCTCTCGGCCTTCACGGACGAGGTGACCCGGGTCGCCAGCGAGGTCGGCACGCAGGGGAAGCTCGGCGGGCAGGCGCGGGTGCGCGGGATGTCCGGGTCCTGGAAGGACCTGACGGAGTCCGTCAACACGATGGCGTCCCGGCTGACCGCTCAGGTCCGGGACATCGCTCTGGTGACCACCGCGGTCGCCAAGGGTGACCTGTCCAGAAAGGTCACGGTTCACGTCGCAGGCGAGATGCTGGAGCTGAAGAACACCGTCAACACGATGGTGGACCAGCTCTCCTCCTTCGCCTCCGAGGTGACCCGCGTCGCCCGCGAGGTCGGTACGGAGGGCGAGCTGGGCGGCCAGGCACAGGTGCCGGGCGTCGCGGGCGTCTGGAAGGACCTGACCGATTCGGTCAACCTGATGGCCGGGAACCTCACCGCGCAGGTCCGTGGGATCGCCCAGGTGACGACGGCGGTGGCCAGTGGTGATTTGTCGCAGAAGGTCACGGTCAGCGCACGCGGCGAGGTCGCGCAGCTCGCGGACACCATCAACACGATGACCGAGACGCTGCGGACGTTCGCGGACGAAGTGACGCGGGTGGCGAACGAGGTCGGGGCCGAGGGGCAGCTCGGGGGCCAGGCGCAGGTGCCGGGCGCGGCGGGCACGTGGAAGGACCTCACGGACTCCGTCAACACCGCCTTCCGCAACCTGACGGCGCAGGTCCGGGACATCGCGCAGGTGACGACGGCGGTCGCCAACGGCGATCTGTCGCAGAAGGTCACCGTGGATGTGGCCGGCGAGATGCTGGAGCTGAAGAACACCGTCAACACGATGGTCGACCAGCTCTCCTCCTTCGGGGCCGAAGTGACGCGCGTCGCACGGGAGATCGGCGTCGAGGGTGAGCTGGGCGGCCAGGCGGCGGTGCCGGGCGCGGCGGGGACGTGGAAGGACCTCACGGATTCCGTCAACACCGCGTTCCGCAACCTCACCGGTCAGGTGCGCAACATCGCGCAGGTGACGACGGCGGTCGCCAACGGCGATCTGTCGCAGAAGGTCACCGTGGACGTCTCCGGCGAGATGCTCCAGCTCAAGAACACCGTCAACACGATGGTCGACCAGCTCTCCTCCTTCGCCGACCAGGTCACGCGGATGGCCCGGGACGTCGGTACGGAGGGCCGGCTCGGCGGCCAGGCGCGGGTGGACGGCGTCAGCGGCACGTGGAAGGAGCTGACCGACTCCGTCAACTTCATGGCGGGCAACCTCACCTCTCAGGTGCGGCAGATCGCCCAGGTGACGACGGCGGTGGCGCGCGGTGACCTGTCGCAGAAGATCGACGTGGACGCGCGCGGCGAGATCCTGGAGCTGAAGAACACCATCAACACGATGGTCGACCAGCTCTCCTCCTTCGCCGACCAGGTCACCCGGGTGGCCCGCGAGGTCGGTACGGAGGGCCGGCTCGGCGGCCAGGCGCAGGTGCCGGGCGTCGCGGGTGTCTGGCGCGACCTGACCGACTCCGTCAACAGCATGGCGGGCAACCTGACCGCCCAGGTCCGTAACATCGCGCAGGTCGCCACGGCGGTGGCGCGCGGTGACCTGTCGCAGAAGATCGACGTGGACGCGCGCGGCGAGATCCTGGAGCTGAAGAACACCCTCAACACGATGGTGGACCAGCTCTCCTCCTTCGCCGAGCAGGTCACCCGGGTCGCGCGCGAGGTGGGCACCGAGGGCATCCTCGGCGGCCAGGCGGAGGTGCAGGGCGTCAGCGGTACGTGGAAGGACCTCACCCAGTCCGTCAACTTCATGGCGAACAACCTGACCTCCCAGGTCCGCAACATCGCCGAGGTGACGACCGCGGTGGCGCGCGGCGACCTGTCCAAGAAGATCACCGTCGACGCCAAGGGCGAGATCCTCGAACTGGTCACGACCGTCAACACGATGGTCGACCAGCTCTCCTCCTTCGCCGAGCAGGTCACGCGGGTGGCCCGCGAGGTCGGTACGGAGGGCCAGCTCGGCGGCCAGGCCCGGGTCCCCGGGGTGACCGGCATCTGGAAGGACCTCAGCGACAACGTCAACCTGATGGCCAACAACCTGACCATCCAGGTGCGCAACATCTCCCAGGTCTCGGCGGCGGTCGCCAACGGTGATCTGACCAAGAAGGTCACGGTCGAGGCACGCGGCGAGGTCGCGCAGCTCGCCGACACGGTCAACACGATGGTCACCACGCTCTCCTCGTTCGCGGACGAGGTCACGCGGGTGGCCCGCGAGGTGGGCACCGACGGCATCCTGGGCGGCCAGGCCCGCGTACCCGGTGTCGCCGGTACGTGGAAGGACCTCACCGAGTCGGTGAACTCCATGGCCAACAACCTCACCGGCCAGGTCCGCAACATCGCGATGGTCACCACGGCCATCGCCAAGGGCGACCTCACCAAGAAGATCGACATCGACGCGCGGGGTGAGATCCTCGCGCTGAAGACCACCATCAACACGATGGTCGACCAGCTCTCCTCCTTTGCCGAGCAGGTCACCCGGGTGGCCCGGGAGGTGGGTACGGAAGGGCAGCTCGGCGGCCAGGCGCAGGTGCGCGGCGTGGCCGGCACCTGGAAGGACCTGACCGAATCGGTGAACGAGATGGCGGGCAACCTGACCCGCCAGGTACGGGCGATCGCCGCGGTCGCCGCGGCGGTGACCCTCGGCGATCACAACGTACGCATCGACGTGGACGCCGCGGGCGAGATCCTGGAGCTCCAGGACAACGTCAACACGATGATCGCCACCCTCCGCGAGACCACCCTGGCCAACGAGGAGCAGGACTGGCTCAAGGGCAACCTGGCCCGTATCTCCGGGCTGATGCAGGGACGGCGGGACCTCAAGGACGTGGCCACGCTCATCATGAGCGAGCTGTCCCCGGCCGTCTCGGCGCAGCACGGCGCGTTCTTCCTGGCGGCGCACCCCAACGACAGCCGGGAGATCGGCGCGGACGGCGACGAGCCGGACGTCTTCGAGCTGCGCCTGATGGGCTCGTACGGCTACTCCATGGGTGCCATGCCCACGACCTTCCGGCCGGGGGAGACGCTCATCGGGACGGCCGCGGCCGAGAAGCGCACGATCCTGGTGGAGAACGTGCCCTCCGGCTATCTGAAGATCGCCTCCGGTCTGGGGGAGGCGCCGCCGGCGAACGTGATCGTGCTGCCGGTGCTCTTCGAGGACAAGGTGCTCGGCGTGATCGAGCTGGCCTCCTTCCAGCCCTTCACCCAGATCCAGAAGGACTTCCTCAACCAGATCGCCGAGATGATCGCCACGAGCGTGAACACGATCTCGGTCAACACCAAGACCGAGGTGCTGCTCAAGCAGTCGCAGGAACTGACCGAGCAGCTCAAGGAGCGCTCGGGTGAGCTGGAGAGCCGCCAGCGGGCGCTGGAGCTGTCCAACTCCGAGCTGGAGGAGAAGGCCGAGCAACTGCGTCAGCAGAACCGTGACATCGAGGTGAAGAACACCGAGATCGAGGAGGCACGGCAGGTCCTGGAGGAGCGTGCCGAGCAACTGGCGGTCTCCATGCGCTACAAGTCGGAGTTCCTGGCGAACATGTCGCACGAGCTGCGGACGCCGCTGAACTCCCTGCTGATCCTGGCCAAGCTGCTCGCCGACAACGCCGAGGGGAACCTCTCACCCAAGCAGGTGGAGTTCGCCGAGACGATCCACGGCGCCGGCTCGGACCTGCTCCAACTGATCAACGACATCCTGGACCTGTCCAAGGTCGAGGCGGGCAAGATGGACGTCAGCCCGACCCGTATCGCGCTGGTCCAGCTCGTGGACTACGTGGAGGCGACCTTCCGGCCGCTGACCATCGAAAAGGGCCTGGACTTCTCCGTACGGGTCTCCCCGGAGCTGCCCGCGACGCTGCACACCGACGAGCAGCGGCTGCTCCAGGTGCTGCGCAACCTGCTGTCCAACGCGGTGAAGTTCACCGACAGCGGCGCCGTGGAGCTGGTCATCCGGCCGGCGGGCTCCGATGTCCCCGAGGCCATCCGCGAGCAGTTGCTGGAGCACGGGGCGCTGCGCGACCCGAACGCCGACATGATCGCCTTCTCGGTGACCGACACCGGCATCGGCATCGCCTCCAGCAAGATGCGGGTGATCTTCGAGGCGTTCAAACAGGCGGACGGCACGACCAGCCGCAAGTACGGCGGTACGGGCCTGGGCCTGTCCATCAGCCGGGAGATCGCGCGGCTGCTCGGCGGCGAGATCCACGCCGCCAGTGAGCCCGGCCGCGGCTCGACCTTCACGCTCTACCTGCCGCACAACCCCGGCGGGCTGCCGCCGCAGGGCTATCCGCAACTGGTGGCCGGGGCCTGGCGATGGACGCCGAGGCACGCGAGACGGAGGCCGGGCCGGAGCCCGGGGGCACCGAGGACCGCGGCGGCGAGGGGCCGACGGCCGGCGGGGCGAGCGGCTTCAACCGGCGCCGCCGGCGCGGGATTCCGGGCGCCGGACGACGGCCGGAGCTCTCCCCCCGGCCCGCGCCCGCCCCGGAGCCGTCCGCGCCCCCCGCGCCGCCGCAGGCGTCCGCCGAGGAGCCGTCCTGGATGGGCAACGGCCAGGACCTGGTCTCCTCCGGTTTCGAGGGCGGCTTCCACGGCGAGAAGGTGCTGATCGTCGACGACGACATCCGTAACGTCTTCGCGCTCACCAGCGTCCTGGAGCAGCACGGGCTGTCGGTGCTGTACGCGGAGAACGGCCGGGAGGGCATCGAGGTGCTGGAGCAGCACGACGACGTCGTACTGGTCCTGATGGACATCATGATGCCGGAGATGGACGGCTACGCGACCACGGCCGCCATCCGCCGCATGCCGCAGTTCGCCGGACTGCCCATCATCGCCCTCACCGCGAAGGCGATGAAGGGCGACCGGGAGAAGAGCATCGACGCCGGCGCCTCGGACTACGTGACCAAGCCGGTGGACACCGATCACCTGCTCGGGGTGATGGAGCAATGGATGCGGAGGCAGTGACGGAGGTTTCCGCGGGCCGGGCGGCCGGTCCCGCATGCTGACTCAGGGTGGCCGAGGACGTGTGGGAGAGCGGTATTCGGGGAACCTTCTGGTCTCCCACTGCGTTTGTGCTACGTGCACAGTGACATCGCGGTGACAGGGTGTGGCGACAGGCGGGGTGCGGCTACCATGACCGGCACAAGGACGGGCGGCATGACGGAGCCGTCCCCTGGGGCGGCGTCCGGTTCATTGCCGGGGCGAGGAGGACGGGCCATGGTGCAGAAGGCCAAGATCCTCCTGGTCGATGACCGGCCGGAGAATCTGCTGGCGCTGGAGGCGATCCTCTCCGCGCTCGATCAGACACTGGTACGGGCATCGTCCGGGGAGGAAGCGCTCAAAGCACTGCTCACGGACGATTTCGCGGTGATCCTGCTCGATGTGCAGATGCCGGGTATGGACGGGTTCGAGACGGCTGCGCACATCAAGCGCCGCGAGCGGACGCGGGACATCCCGATCATCTTCCTCACCGCGATCAACCACGGCCCGCACCACACCTTCCGCGGTTACGCGGCCGGTGCGGTGGACTACATCTCCAAGCCGTTCGACCCGTGGGTGCTGCGGGCCAAGGTCTCGGTATTCGTCGAGCTGTACATGAAGAACTGCCAGCTCCGGGAGCAGGCGGCGCTGCTGCGGCTCCAGTTGGAGAGCGGACGGGCCGGTGCGGGCGAGACCAGCGAGTCGGCGGGGCTGCTGGCCGAGCTCTCCGCCCGGCTCGCGGCGGTCGAGGAGCAGGCCGAGGCGCTGTCCAAGCAACTGGACGAGTCCGCGGACGCCGCCGCCATCGCGACGGCGGCGCATCTGGAGCGCAAGCTGACCGGTCTGCGCCGGGCGCTGGACGCCCTGGAGCCGGGCACGGACAACGGCGCCGCCTGACCCGTACGCCCGCGTCGGCCCGCCCGCACCGCCCGTCCGTACGCTGACGCTGCCTCAGCAGCCGTACGGGCGACACGAATGGGTGAAGGTCCGAGCACTCGTGTCACCTCCGGCCGTCGGCTGTAATCTCGTCGCCATGGCCTCACGTACGTCCGGCAAGGGTTCCCAGAGCACGGCGGGCCCCTCCAAGCAGCGCGCCGGACAGCCCGGAAGCGCCGCCGGGAAGCCCGCCGCGAAGAAAGCGCCCGCCAAGGCGCCCGCGAAAGCAGCGGCGAAGGCGCCTGCCCGGAAGGCGGCGTCCGCCAAGAACGCCGTGGTGATGAGGCAGCCCCCGGTGAAGAAGTCCCCGGCGAAGAAGGCTCCGGCGAAAAAGGCCGCCGCCAAGAAACCGGCGAAACCGGCACCCAAGCCGGCACCGTCCCCCACCGGCGGCGTCTACCGCCTGGTGCGGGCCTGCTGGCTCGGTCTGGCGCACGCCATCGGCGCGGTGTTCCGCGGGGTGGGCCGGGGCGCGAAGAACCTCGACCCGGCGCACCGCAAGGACGGGCTGGCCCTGTTCCTGCTCGGCCTGACGCTGGTCATCGCGGCCGGCACCTGGTCCAACCTCGACGGGCCGGTCGGCGACCTCGTACGGATGCTGGTGACCGGCGCCTTCGGCCGCCTGGACCTCGTCGTACCGGTCCTGCTCGGTGGCATCGCCGTACGCCTGATCCGTCACCCGGAGCGGCCCGAGGCCAACGGACGGATCGTCATCGGCCTGTCCGCGCTGGTCGTCGGGGTCCTCGGGCAGGTCGCCATGGCCTGCGGGTCCCCGGGCCGCGGGGACGGCGTGGAGGCCGTGCAGGATGCCGGCGGCTACCTCGGCTGGGCCGTCTCCAAGCCGCTGATCTTCACCGTCGGGCAGACCCTGGCCGTGGCCCTGCTGGTGCTGCTCACCGTCTTCGGCCTGCTGGTCGTCACCGCCACCCCCGTCAACGCCATCCCGCAGCGGCTGCGGCTGCTCGGCGCCCGGCTCGGCCTGGTGGAGACCTACGAGGTCGAGCCGGTGGCCGTGGAGGGGGGCGAGTACGCCGGATACGGCGAGGAGTGGCGCGAGCAGCCCGTGCGGCGCCCCCGGAAGGCCGCCGACGCCGCCCTTGCGGTCTCCCAGGCGCCCGACGGTGAGCCGGCGGTCCTGGAGGAGGCCCCGGCCAAGCGCCGCCGTCCGCGCCGCGGGTCCGCACAGCCCGCCGCGCACCGGCCCATGGACGCGGTGGACGTGGCCGCCGCTGCCGCCGCGGCGCTGGACGGCGCGGTGCTGCACGGCGTCCAGCCCTCCCCGCTGGTCGCCGGACTGAGCAGCAGCGTGTCCGGGGAGCGGGCGGAGACAGACGGGGCCGCGGAGGCCACCGAGGCCACGGACCGTACGGGCGCCGGGTCGGTACCGCCGGCGCGGCAGAAGGGGCGCGGCGCGGGCCGGCCCCCGGGCGGAGCGGCCGGCACGTCCTCCGTACCGGACTTCACCAAGGCCCCGCCCGAGCCGGCCGAGGAGCTGCCCGCGCGGGCCGAGCAGCTCCTGCTGTCCAACGACATCACCTACGCGCTGCCCTCGCTGGACCTGCTCACCCGCGGCGGCCCCGGCAAGACCCGCAGCCCCGCCAACGACGCCGTGGTGGAGTCGCTGACCACCGTCTTCCAGGAGTTCAAGGTCGACGCGGCCGTCACCGGCTTCACCCGCGGCCCGACCGTCACCCGCTACGAGGTCGAACTGGGCCCCGCGGTCAAGGTCGAGAAGATCACCGCGCTGGCCAAGAACATCGCCTACGCGGTGGCCAGCCCGGACGTACGGATCATCAGCCCGATCCCCGGCAAGTCCGCCGTGGGCATCGAGATCCCCAACAGCGACCGCGAGATGGTCAACCTCGGCGACGTGCTGCGCTCGGCCCACGCGGGGGGACGACCACCCGATGCTGGTCGGGCTCGGCAAGGACGTCGAGGGCGGATACGTCTCGGCGAACCTGGCGACGATGCCGCACATCCTCGTCGCCGGCGCCACCGGCTCCGGAAAGTCCTCCTGCATCAACTGCCTGATCACCTCCGTCATGGCGCGCGCCACACCGGACGAGGTACGGATGGTGCTGGTGGACCCCAAGCGGGTGGAGCTGACGGCCTATGAGGGCATCCCGCACCTGATCACGCCCATCATCACCAACCCCAAGCGGGCCGCCGAGGCCCTCCAGTGGGTCGTACGGGAGATGGACCTGCGCTACGACGACCTGGCGGCGTACGGCTTCCGGCACATCGACGACTTCAACGCGGCAGTCAAGAGCGGCAAGGTCAAGCCGCCCGAGGGCAGCGGACGGGAGCTGTCGCCGTACCCGTACCTGCTGGTCATCGTGGACGAGCTGGCGGACCTGATGATGGTGGCGCCGCGGGACGTGGAGGACTCCATCGTCCGCATCACCCAGCTCGCGCGGGCCGCCGGCATCCACCTGGTGCTCGCCACCCAGCGCCCGTCCGTGGACGTCGTCACGGGCCTGATCAAGGCGAACGTGCCCTCGCGGCTGGCGTTCGCGACCTCCTCGCTCGCCGACAGCCGGGTCATCCTGGACCAGCCGGGCGCCGAGAAGCTCATCGGCAAGGGCGACAGCCTCTTCCTGCCGATGGGCGCGAACAAGCCGGTCCGTATGCAGGGCGCGTTCGTGCGGGAGGAGGAGGTCCAGGCCGTCGTCCAGCACTGCAAGGACCAGATGGCCCCGGTCTTCCGCGAGGACGTCACGGTCGGCACGGCCAGGAAGAAGGAGATCGACGAGGACATCGGCGACGACCTGGACCTGCTGTGCCAGGCCGCCGAGCTGGTGGTCTCCACCCAGTTCGGGTCCACCTCCATGCTCCAGCGCAAGCTGCGGGTGGGCTTCGCCAAGGCCGGACGGCTGATGGACCTGATGGAGTCGCGCGGCATCGTCGGGCCGAGCGAGGGCTCCAAGGCGCGCGACGTGCTGGTCAAGCCGGAGGAATTGGATGGAGTGCTGGCCGTGATCCGTGGGGAGGCGTCTTGAGAGGGCCTCTCAAGGAAGGACCTCCCAAGGGGCCTGTACGGCTCCCTGAAGGGCTTTCCGAGGCCCCCTGAAGGGCCGGTTGCACGGCCTCCTCATGGAGTCGACGGGACCTCCGGTCCGCCGGAGCCCCGGCCGCGCTCCCCGTCCCCTCGGCGGATCACTCATATGAGATTCCCAAGCAACCGTTTCTCCTGTCGATACGTCAAGTTGAGAGAGGTGAAGGGGCGGTGCCGCGTCATCAGGTCCGGCCAGGTGGCCGGGCGGTGGTGTCCGATGGCCTTCTGATGGCGTACAAAGTCCGCCTTCCCGCTTGCCCGACCCTTTCGTTCCACCCCTAGACTGAACCTCCAGCAGGTGGCTACACGCTCGAAAGGCGCCCCCGTGTCCATCGGCAACTCTCCCGAAGACGACCGTCCCTCCGTCGGTCGCGCCCTCCAGCAGGCCCGTATCGACGCGGGACTGACCGTCGACGAGGTCAGTACGACGACACGGGTGCGCATCCCGATCGTGCATGCGATCGAACAGGACGACTACTCGCGCTGCGGCGGCGACGTGTACGCCCGGGGACACATCCGTACGCTCGCGCGCGCCGTGGGCCTGGACGAGGCCCCGCTGATCGCCCAGTACGACGAGGAGCACGGCGGCCGGCCCGCGCCGACCCCCGCCGCACCGCTCTTCGAGGCGGAGCGCATCCGGCCGGAGCGGCGCCGGCCGAACTGGACGGCCGCGATGGTGGCGGCGATCGTCGCCGTCGTCGGCTTCGTGGGCTTCACGCTCTTCAGCGGCGGCGGCAAGAGCGGCACCCCGGTCGCCGGCCGGGACGCGACCGGCGGCGCCAGCGAGCCGGTGACCAAGGCCCCGGCCGACAAGCCGGCCAAGCCCACCAGGCCCCGGCCCGAGCCGTCGGACAGCGCCATCGCGGGGCTGCCGAAGGACAAGGTCACCATCAAGATCACCGCACGGGACGGGCAGAGCTGGATCTCCGCCAAGGACGCCAACGGCAGGCTGCTGGAGGACGGCCTGCTGCGGCAGGGCCAGTCCAGGACCTTCACCGACAAGAAGCGGATCGACCTGGTCCTGGGCAACGCCGGGGTGGTGCAGCTCTACGTCAACGGCAAGGAGGTCAAGCAGGTCGGCGACAAGGGATCCGTGGAGCGGCTGAGCTACACGCCGGGCGACCCCCAGGCGGGCTGAGAGTAGCCCCGCGCCGCACGTCCTCCGGCAGGGGTACGTCGTTCCCGTACGGAATACGGGACAGGGATACGGAAACGGACGGACGTGCGTCGCTGCGCGTATCTGCCCGCGTATCCGCCCCCGTACGAGGGACTGTGCGTCCTTGGCTGTAGGCGGCTGTATCACGCTGTATACGGGCGTGTGCACGGAGTGCACGGCGGTGGGAACCCTGGCAGCGATGACCGCCGCCGGGACGAAGTAGGCTGAGCCCTATGCCCGAACGCCGTACCGTCGCCCTTGTCACTCTTGGCTGCGCCCGTAACGAGGTGGACTCGGAGGAGCTCGCAGGCCGCCTGGCAGCGGACGGCTGGGAGCTCGTCGAGGACGCCGCCGATGCCGATGTCGCCGTCGTCAACACCTGCGGGTTCGTCGAGGCCGCAAAGAAGGACTCCGTCGATGCCCTGCTGGAAGCCAACGATCTGAAGGACCACGGCCGCACCCAGGCCGTGGTGGCCGTGGGCTGCATGGCCGAGCGGTACGGCAAGGAGCTGGCCGAGGCGCTGCCCGAGGCCGACGGCGTGCTGGGCTTCGACGACTACAGCGACATCTCCGACCGCCTGCAGACCATCCTCAACGGCGGCATCCACGCCTCGCACACCCCCCGCGACCGCCGCAAGCTGCTGCCGATCAGCCCGGCCGAGCGGCAGGGCACGGCCGGAGTGGCGCTGCCCGGCCATGCCCAGGGCGCTTCGGCCGGCGCCGCGCAGGAGCCGGCCGACGCCCCCGAGGACCTGCCGGAGGGCATCGCCCCCGCCTCCGGGCCGCGGGCGCCGCTGCGCCGCCGGCTGGGCAGCAGCCCGGTGGCCTCGGTGAAGCTGGCCTCCGGCTGCGACCGGCGCTGCTCCTTCTGCGCCATCCCCTCCTTCCGCGGCTCCTTCATCTCGCGGCGGCCCTCCGACGTCCTGGGTGAGACCCGCTGGCTGGCCGAGCAGGGCGTCAAGGAGATCATGCTGGTCTCCGAGAACAACACCTCCTACGGCAAGGACCTGGGCGACATCCGCCTGCTGGAGACGCTGCTGCCGGAGCTGGCGGCCGTGGACGGCATCGAGCGGATCCGGGTCAGCTACCTCCAGCCCGCCGAGATGCGGCCGGGGCTGATCGACGTACTGACCGGGACGGACAAGGTCGCGCCGTACTTCGACCTCTCCTTCCAGCACTCCGCCCCGGACGTGCTGCGCGCGATGCGCCGCTTCGGGGACACCGACCGCTTCTTGGACCTGCTGGCGCAGATCCGGGCGAAGGCGCCGCAGGCCGGAGCCCGCTCCAACTTCATCGTCGGCTTCCCCGGCGAGAGCGAGGCGGACTTCGCCGAGCTGGAACGCTTCATCAGCCACGCCCGGCTGGACGCCATCGGCGTCTTCGGCTACTCCGACGAGGACGGCACCGAAGCCGCCGGGTACGAGCACAAGCTCGACCCGGAGGTGGTCGCCGAGCGGCTGGCGCGGCTGACCCGGCTGGCCGAGGAGCTGACCGCACAGCGCGCCGAGGAGCGGCTGGGCGAGACCGTCCACGTACTGGTCGACCGGATCGACGAGGAGGACGGCGTCGTGGGGCGGGCCGCGCACCAGGCGCCGGAGACCGACGGCGTCACGCTGGTGCGGACCGGCCTGGAGCTCGCTCCGGGCCGTATGGTCGAGGCGAAGGTCGTGGCGAGCGAGGGTGTGGATCTCGTCGCCGAGGTGCTGTCCGTGGACGGCGCGCCGTGTTCCGAGGAGGCGGGCAGATGAGCGGAGTCCCGGCTTCGGCGACCGGTGGGCCGCGTCCGGCGTCGGCCGTCCGGCAGGCCGGGCTGTGGAACATCGCCAACGTCCTGACGATGGTGCGGCTGCTGCTCGTACCGGCCTTCGTCCTGCTGCTGATGCACGGCGACGGCTACGACCCGGCCTGGCGGTCCTTCGCCTGGGCGGCCTTCGCCATCGCCATGATCACCGATGTGTTCGACGGCCACCTGGCCCGCCAGTACAACCTGGTCACGGACTTCGGGAAGATCGCCGATCCGATCGCGGACAAGGCGATCATGGGTTCGGCGCTGATCTGCCTGTCGGTGCTCGACGATCTGCCGTGGTGGGTGACCGGCCTGATCCTCTTCCGGGAGCTGGGCATCACACTGATGCGCTTCTGGGTGATCAAGCACGGTGTCATTCCGGCCAGCCGCGGTGGCAAGGCCAAGACGCTGGCCCAGGGCACGGCGGTGGGGATGTACGTCCTCGCGCTGAACGGCGCGCTGGCGACGTTCCGGTGGTGGGTGATGGCGGTGGCCGTGGTGCTGACCGTGGTGACCGGGCTGGATTACGTACGGCAGGCGATCGTGCTGCGGCGGGCCGGGCTGGCCAGGGAGCGCGAGCTGGAGCGGGAGCGGCTGGGAGGCCAGCGGCTCGAAGGTGAGCGGCTCGAAGATGAGCGGCTCGAAGGTGAGCGGCTTGCGGCGGAGCGGCGGCCCGGGCGGGAGTCGCAGCGGGGCGAGCGGGGCCCGGGCCGGTGAACGGTGGCTCCGTGCCCGGCTCGGCATGCAGCGGTGATCCCGTGGTGGGCGGTGGCTCCACGGCGGGTGAGGTACTGGCCTCGCTGGTGGCGCGCGGGCAGAGCCTGGCGGTGGCCGAGTCGCTGACAGGCGGGCTGGTCGCGGGCGAGCTGACCGCCGTACCCGGGGCCTCCAGGGTCTTCAGGGGATCGGTCACGGCGTACGCGACCGAACTCAAGCACGAGCTGCTGGGCGTGGACGCGGCGCTGCTGGCCGCGCACGGGGCCGTGCACGCCGACGTCGCGCGGCAGATGGCGACCGGCGTCCGGCGTGTGCTGGGCGCGGACTGGGGTATCGCCACTACAGGGGTTGCCGGCCCGGACCCCCAGGACGGACAGCCTGTGGGCACCGTCTTCGTCGCGGCCGAGGGGCCGGACGGTGCGGGAAGCGTACGACGGCTGACACTGGACGGTGACCGTCACCGGATCCGCCGGTCCAGCGTCGGGGCGGTCATCGAACTGCTGTTGAGCGAACTGACGGGAAATGCGCCGGCAAAGGATACGGAACAACACGGGGGGAATTGATGTTTACAGCCCTGAGTGAACACGAACTTGTGCCCCGCACGGCCGAGGCCCGAGGCGGTACGGTGGGGCGAGAAGGATCCGGATCCGAGGTCCGAGGAGGGAGCCAGCGATGATCCTGCTTCGTCGCCTGCTGGGTGACGTGCTGCGACGACAGCGTCAGCGCCAGGGCCGCACCCTGCGCGAGGTCTCCTCCTCCGCCCGGGTGTCGCTCGGTTATTTGTCCGAGGTGGAGCGGGGGCAGAAGGAGGCGTCCTCCGAACTGCTCTCCGCGATCTGTGACGCGCTGGACGTGCGGATGTCCGAGCTCATGCGGGAGGTCAGCGACGAGCTGGCGCTCGCGGAGCTGGCCCGGTCCGCGGCTGCGAACGAGCCGGTGCCGGCTCCGGTGCGACCGAAGTTCAACGCGGTGTCGGTCGCTTCTCTGACGGGAATGCCGGAGGACCGTGTGACGATCAAGGCTCCGGCGGAGGCCGTGGACGTCGTCGCGGCCTGACCTGCGCGTACGTACGCCGCGCGGCGGCCCGGTGGCGCACGTACTCCCGGCGCTCATACTTTGGGCACTTCGGGTCGCCCCGCACCTGTGCTTGTGCTTGCCTGTACGGCTCATAGCTGTGCACCTACGTGTACGGTCGCGCGCCCGCATCCGTACAGGCGTGCTTCTCTCCTCGCCTCACTTCCTCACTCCTGCTGTCCGTGGCTCTCGCCGGGCCGCGAAGAACCGACCAAGAAGTCGAAGCAGAAGTCCCGAACCCGAAGTCCCGTCCGGCCTTGAGCGCCGGGCGGGACTTCGGGCATTCCGGTGTTCTTCCTGGGTACCCGCCTCTCATCAGACAGGGCCATCAGACAAGGCCAAGAGTTTGTAGGATGGGCGAATCGGAACATTTCGCCCGAAAAGGAGTGAATGGATGTCTGTGGTCAAGAGCACGCTGTCCGACGACGACCGCAAGACCGTCGGTGACGCTCTCCAGGGAGCCCTCGTCGACCTCGTGGACCTCTCGCTCGTGGCGAAGCAGGTCCACTGGAACGTCTACGGGCCGCGCTTCCGGTCCGTACATCTCCAGCTCGACGATGTCGTGGACACCGCCCGGCAGCATGCCGACACGGTCGCGGAGCGCGCGTCGGCCATAGGCGTGACACCGGACGGGCGCGCGGAGACGGTCGCCAAGACCAGTGGGATCGGCACGGTGCAGGACGGCTGGATCAAGGACGCCGACGCCGTACAGACCCTCGTACGGGCGCTCGGAGCCGTCATCGAGCGGATGCGGGAGCGCATCAAGGTCACGGACGAGCCGGACCCGGTCACGCAGGACATCCTGATCGGACTGACCGCCGACCTGGAGAAGCACCACTGGATGTTCCAGGCCGAGACCGCCTGAGCGGTGACCCGGGCGGATCACCAGGGGAGTGACGCAGGGGAGTATCACCAGGGGAAGTGTTGCCACGGGAAGTGGGCCGCCCCCGGGTGCGTGCGTGAGCGCGGGCCCGGGGGCGCCTTTCGTGGTGCCGTGCGCGGGATGCGCCGGCGCGCGGCCGGTGGCGATGTGCCGTGCGGCGGTGCGGTGGCCTGCGTACGGCCTGGATGCGGTGGACGCGGAGCCGGGTCAGACTGCCAAAGAGGCCGGGGCGGGACCTCCGGGCGTGTTTTCGTCGCTGTGTTCGCGCCGGTAGTGCCCCGGTGCGCCCTCCCAGGGGCGGATGCGTCCGTCTAGCGTCGGCCGGAGGAGGCAGCCATGGCACGGCAGGACATCTCGGCCCGTACCTCGGCGGCGCGGATATCGGGCTCCCGGCTTGTGGCCGTCTTCGTGGCGTCGTCGGCGTCCTTTGCGCCCATGGCGTTCCTGGCGTCGGCCGTGTCCGCCATATGCGCCGCCGTGCGGGTGAGGGGCGGCAAGGCGTACGAAGCGATGCTGCGCACGGCACGGGCCGGGCGGCGCAGACGGGGCGAGCGAGGCCGGTGGCGGTGGGCGTGGGTGGGGGTGGCGGCGGCCGTCGGGGGATGTGGTGGTGGGCCGTGCTGCGGCTGGCGCTGTGGCCGCAGACGTCCGGGGCGGTGGAGGGAGCCGTGGCGGCGGGCGGCTGGGGGCTGAGCCTGTTGCCCGTCCACTGCGTTCCGTGGGAAGGGCATGGCAGGAGGCCGCGCGGGCGCGCGAGCGGGCGTACGAATGGGCGCGCGAGCAGGCGTACGGGGTGGTTCAGCGGGGCCGGCTTCCGGCGCCGGGGGTGAGGTCCGAGGTCTCCTCCGGCTGACAGGCCGGGCACCAGAAAGTGACCCGCTCTTGGGCGGCGGGTCCCTGGTCAGCGGTACGGACGGCGGTGCCGCAGCGCAGACAGGGCCGTCCGGCGCGGCCGTAGACCCACAGGCGGCGGTCCTGGCGGGCGCTGGAGGTGGTGACGCGGTAGGGGCGGTCCTTGTTGGCCTCCAGGAGCTTCTTGGCGAGCGCGACGGTTCGCTCGGGAGCGGTGAGGCGGCCTACGGGAAGCCAGGGGGAGGCACGGAGCAGGAAACACAGCTCGCATTTGTAGATGTTGCCGATGCCGGCCAGATTGCGCTGGTCCAGCAGGGCTTCGCCGAGCGGACGGCCGGGGTCGCGGAGCAGCCGCCGCAGGGCCTCTTCCGGGTCCCAGCCGGGGCCGAGCAGGTCCGGGCCGAGATGGCCGACGGCCCGGGACTCGTCCGCGGTGCGCAGCAGTTCCAGGACGGGGAGGCGGTAACCGACGGCGGTGCGGTCCGCGGTGCCCAGCACCGCCCGGACCTGATGGGCGGGTCCGCCGCGCCAGCGCTCGCCGGGGGCGTAGATCTTCCACGCGCCGTCCATGCGCAGATGGGAGTGGAGGCTCAGGCCCCCCTCGACGCGGGTGAGCAGATGCTTGCCGCGGGAGACCACCTCCAGGACGGTACGGCCGGTCAGGTCCACGGTGGCGAGCCGGGGGACGCGCAGGTCACTGCGCGTCAGCGTCTTGCCGGCCAGCGCCTCGTGGAGCTGCCGCGCCGCGCGCCAGATCGTGTCACCTTCGGGCATACGCCCATGATGCCGCCGGTAGGTGGTGGCGCGTACGGACACGGTCCGCGTACGAGGCCGCCGGGCGCGCCCTCACGGTCTCAGGCGCAGACCGCGCGGGGTGGCGTGGAAGCCCGCAGCTTCCAGGGCAGGGGCCAGGGGAGAGGTCAGG
The DNA here is from genome assembly GCF_022695595.1 of Streptomyces sp. MST-110588. Classification (NCBI taxonomy): domain Bacteria; kingdom Bacillati; phylum Actinomycetota; class Actinomycetes; order Kitasatosporales; family Streptomycetaceae; genus Streptomyces; species Streptomyces sp. MST-110588. The sequence continues at coordinate 1,950,922 of NZ_CP074380.1, read as the reverse complement.
GCCGCCACGCCGTTCACGCGCTCGACGGTGACCGTGCCCAGGGCGCCCGCGCGGGCCGCGGCGGTCAGCGCTTCCAGAGCCGGGCCCAGCCGGCTGCCGGCCGTCGCCTCCCCGGCGTCCCGGGGAAGCTGCCAGGCCAGCAGGGTCTTGCCGCCGCGCTCCATGTAGAGGATCAGCTCGCCGTCCACCAGGACGACCAGGGAGCCGGCCTTGCGGCCCGGCTTGTGGGTGGAGCCGTCGGGCGGCTCCGGCCAGGGCAGTGCGGCACCGTAGGCGTTCGCCGGATCGGCGGCGGCCAGTACGAACGCCCGCGCGGGCGCGGTCCGGCGGCGCTCCTCCTGCCAGGGCGCGGAGACTTGAGGCATGGGCTCCTCGGTGGTGCGCTCCCGCCGGGCGGCGACCGCGCGCAGCCGGTCGACCGCGCCCTCCATCGCGAACTGGGCGGCGCCCAGGCCCTCCACGACATAGCCGCGCCGGGCCTGCCCGGTCTCCTCGAACACGGACAGGACACGGTAGGCGGCGGAGAAGCCGCCCTCGACGCCCTCGGCGGTGACCGCGCCACGGGTGACGACCCCGTGCCGGTCCAGGAGCGTACGGGCCAGGGCGTGGGCGCGGCGGGTCGCCTCCGGCTCGGGACCGGGAAGCAGGGACCAGCGGCCGGCCACGGTCGGCGGGCCGGACCGGGAAGCGGGCCGGCTCATGCGCCCGGAGCCGCCGGTGAGGGCGCCGGCCGTGAACCCCACCCCGGCGTTTCCATAACGGCCGCGCGGCACCGGGCGCTTGGCACGGTGCGCGGTGGACCCGGCGGTGCGCCCCGAGCCGAGGAGGGCGCGCAGCGGGGCGAGGGTGTCGTTGGTGAGGCGGCCGGACCAGGCCAGCTCCCACAGCGCGTCGGCCAGTTGGGGGTCGGTGCACTCGGGGTGGGTGGTGGCCCGTACCTGGTCGGCGATCTGGCGGAAGAAGAGTCCGTAGCCGGGGGCCAGGGCGCTCAGGACGGATTCGTGCAGCGCGGTCGGTTCGAGCGGGTACGGGGGCGGCAGGAGCAGCGGCGCTGAGTCGGCCAGGTGCAGGGAGATCCAGCCGTCCTTGCCGGGCAGGGCGCCCGCGCCGGCCCACAACACCTCTCCGGTGGCGGTCAGTTCATCCAGCAGGGCGGGGGTGTAGTCGGTGACGCGGGAGGGCAGGACGAGTTTTTCCAGGGCGGAGGCGGGCACCGCGGCGCCCTGCAACTGCTCGATGGCCCGCAGGAGTCCGTCGATGCCGCGCAGGCTGTGCGTGCCCAGGTGCTGCCACTGGGGCAGGAACGCGGCCAGGGCGGTGGGTGGTACCGGCTCCAGCTCCTCGCGCAGGGCGGCCAGCGAACGGCGGCGCAGCCGGCGCAGGACCTGGGCGTCGCACCACTCCTGGCCGGTTCCAGGGGAAGGCGCGGCGTGCAGCGCTTCCGGTGAAGGGTGGTGGGCGACGGGTGGGCGGAATTCGCCCGGTACGACCCGGCCGGCCGCGGCGAGGCGGTGCAGGGCGCCGTCCGTGACGGCCGTGCCGAGGCCGAAGCGGGCCGCGGCCTGCTCGGAGGTGAACGGGCCGTGCGTACGGGCGTAGCGGGAGAGCAGGTCGCCCAAGGGGTCCTTGACGGGTTCGGTGAAGGATTCCGGGACGCCTACGGGCAGGGCGGTGCCCAGGGCGTCCCGCAGCCGGCCGGCGTCCTCGACGGCGGCCCAGTGGTCCTGCCCCGCGATGCGGACCCTGATGGCGCGCCGGGCCACCGACAGGTCCTGGGCCCATCCCGGCTCCGCGCCGCGCTCGGCCAGCTCCGCGTCGGTCAGCGGCCCCAGGACGCGCAGCGCGTCGGCCACGCCCTCGGCGTCCTTGACCCGGCGGTCGTCCGTGCGCCACTGGAGTTCGCGCTCCAGCTCGGCCAGCACGTCCGCGTCCAGCAGCTCGCGCAGTTCGGCCTGGCCCAGCAGCTCCGCCAGGAGGCGGGAGTCCAGGGACAGCGCGGCGGCCCGGCGCTCGGCGAGCGGGGAGTCGCCCTCGTACAGGAACTGTGCGACATAACCGAACAGGAGCGAGCGGGCGAAGGGGGAGGGCTCGGGAGTGGTGACCTCGAGCAGGCGGACCCGGCGTGCCTCGATGTCTCCCATCAGCTCGGCCAGCCCCGGCACGTCGAAGACGTCCTGGAGGCATTCGCGTACGGCCTCCAGGATGATCGGGAACGAGCCGAACTCACCGGCCACCTGGAGGAGCTGGGAGGCCCGCTGGCGCTGCTGCCACAGCGGTGTGCGCTTGCCCGGTGAGCGGCGCGGCAGGAGCAGGGCGCGCGCCGCGCACTCGCGGAACCGGGAGGCGAACAGCGCGGAGCCGCCCACCTGGTCGGTGACGAGCTGGTCCACCTCGCCCTTGTCGAAGACGACGTCGGCCGCGCCGACCGGGGACTGCTCGGGGTCGTACTCGGTGCCCCGGCCGGCCGCGCCGGAGCCGACCGGCCCGGCCGGGTCGGTGTCCAGGAGGTCCAGGCCCATCAGGTCGGCGTCGGGCAGCCGCAGCACGATGCCGTCGTCGGCGTGCATGACCTGGGCGTCCATGCCGTAGCGCTCGGAGAGACGGGCGCCCAGGGCGAGCGCCCAGGGGGCGTGCACCTGCGCGCCGAAGGGGGAGTGCACCACGACCCGCCAGTCACCGAGCTCGTCCCGGAAGCGCTCGACGACGATCGTGCGGTCGTCCGGCACATGGCCGCACGCCTGCCGCTGCTCGTCCAGATAGCCCAGGACGTTGCCGACGGCCCAGTCGTCCAGGCCGGCGGCGGCCAGCCGCTCTCGGGCCGCCTCGGGGGCCAGTGATCCGATCTCACGGAGGAACGCGCCCAGCGCGCGGCCCAGTTCCAGCGGGCGGCCGAGCTGGTCGCCCTTCCAGAAGGGCAGCCGGCCGGGAACTCCGGGGGCGGGGGAGACCAGCACCCGGTCGCGGGTGATGTCCTCGATGCGCCAGGACGTCGTACCGAGTGTGAAGACGTCACCGACCCGTGACTCGTAGACCATCTCCTCGTCCAGCTCCCCGACGCGCCCGCCGCCTTTCTTGGGGTCGGCGCCCGCGAGGAAGACCCCGAACAGGCCGCGGTCGGGGATCGTGCCGCCGGAGGTGACGGCCAGCCGCTGCGCCCCCGGGCGGCCGGTGACCGTCTGCGCGACGCGGTCCCATACGACGCGGGGCCGCAGCTCGGCGAAGGCGTCGGACGGGTAGCGGCCGGCGAGCATGTCCAGGACGGCCGTGAACGCCGACTCGGGCAGCGTGGCGAAGGAGGCGGCGCGGCGGACCAGGGCCAGCAGTTCCCCCACGTCCCAGGTGTCCATCGCCGTCATGGCCACGAGCTGCTGGGCGAGCACGTCCAGCGGATTGGCGGGGATGCGCAGCGACTCGATGGCGCCGGCCCGCATCCGCTCGGTCACCACGGCGGCCTGGACCAGGTCGCCACGGTACTTGGGGAAGACCACGCCCCGGGAGACCGCGCCGACCTGATGGCCCGCACGCCCCACCCGCTGGAGGCCGGAGGCCACCGACGGCGGCGACTCCACCTGGACGACCAGGTCCACCGCGCCCATGTCGATGCCCAGCTCCAGACTGGAGGTGGCCACCACGGCCGGCAGCCGGCCCGCCTTGAGGTCCTCCTCCACCTGGGCGCGCTGTTCCTTGGAGACCGAGCCGTGGTGGGCGCGGGCCAGCAGCGCGGGCGCGCCCCTGGCCGCCCCCGACTCGGCCATCAGCTCGGCGGGGAGTGGTCCTCCGGCAGTGCCTCGCCCGTGGCCCGTTCGTAGGCGATCTCATTCAGGCGGTTGCACAGGCGCTCGGCGAGGCGGCGGGAGTTGGCGAAGACGATCGTGGAGCGGTGCGCCTGGACCAGGTCGGCGATCCTCTCCTCGACATGCGGCCAGATGGAGGGCTTCTCGCCGGTGGCGCCCTCCTGGACGGGGGAGCCGCCCAGCTCCCCGAGGTCCTCGACCGGGACGACCACGGACAGGTCGAACTCCTTGCCGGAGGGCGGCTGGACGATCTCCACCCGCCGCTGGGGGGACAGATAGCGGGCGACCTCCTCCACCGGGCGCACGGTCGCCGACAGGCCGATACGGCGCGCCGGCCGCTCCAGAAGGGCGTCCAGCCGCTCCAGGGAGAGCGCCAGATGCGCGCCGCGCTTGGTACCGGCGACCGCGTGCACCTCGTCGAGGATCACCGTCTCCACGCCCGTCAGCGCCTCACGGGCCGAGGACGTCAGCATCAGGAACAGCGATTCGGGGTCGTGATCAGGATGTCCGGCGGGCGGTTGGCGATCGACCGGCGCTCGGCGGCCGGGGTGTCACCGGACCGGATGCCCACCCGGATGTCGGGCTCGGGCAGACCCAGACGTACGGACTCCTGGCGGATGCCCGTCAGCGGGCTGCGCAGATTGCGCTCGACGTCGACCGCGAGCGCTTTCAGGGGCGAGATGTACAGCACCCGGCAGCGCTTCTTGGCGTCGGCGGGCGGAGGAGTGGCGGCGAGACGGTCCAGGGAGGCGAGGAAGGCGGCCAGGGTCTTGCCGGAACCCGTCGGCGCGACGACCAGGACGTCGGAGCCCTCGCCGATCGCCCGCCAGGCACCCTCCTGGGCGGCGGTGGGCGCGCGGAAGGCGCCCGTGAACCAGTCCCGGGTGGCGGGGGAGAACGAGTCCAGCGCTGTCCTAGCCATGTTCCCTATCGTGCACCGGACCACTGACAGTCAGCCGTCCACAGGGCGGACGCGCAGGTCAGCGGTGGGGAGGGCGGAGCACAATGAGCCGGGAGGGGCGGTGACGCGAGGGGGTGAGGAGGCGAGGAGCATGCACGGGACACAGATGGTGCAGAGCATACGGAGAGCGCAGCGGGCGAACAGGGCAGACCGCATGACCGTGCCGGACACCTGGCTCCCGGCCGGGCCGGAGGCGGGAGCGGGCGCACGAGCCGGAGCCGAAGCCGGGGCCGGAGCTGGGGCCGGGCACGCGCCGCGCGAGTGGGCGCGGCACTGGCGCCACGCCCAACTGCCCGGCCTTGACCTGCTGCGCGCCCACTACGTCCGCCACTCCTTCCCCCGCCACTCCCACGACGGCTACGTGGTCTGCGCGGTCACCTCCGGCGTCGAGGAGGTGGGACTCCCGCACGGCGTCGTACAGGCGGGTCACGGGAGCGTCATCATGATCAACCCGGAGGTGCCGCACACCGCCCGCGCGGGCGTACCGGAAGGCTGGACGTACTCCACGCTCTACCCGTCCGCGCAGCTCGTCGCCGATGTCGCCGCCGAGACGAGCACCCTGCGCGGCACGGCCGGATTCACCGAGACCACGGCCGACGACCCGGGCGCGGCCCATCTGGTCAACGCGGTGCACCGGGCCGCCGAAGAGGGCGACGCGCTCGCCGCCGACAGCGTGCTGCGGATCGTCCTCGCCCGCCTGCTGCGCCGTCACGGCGGCCCGCTCCCGGCCCGTACGCCCCGTACGGCGGGTGCCCGGACCGCCGCGCGGGCCAAGGCGCTCCTGGAGGAGCGGATGGCCGACCCGCCCGGCCTCGAAGGGCTGGCGCACGAACTGCGGACCAGTCCCTTCGCGCTGCTGCGCGCCTTCAAGGAGACGTACGGAATGCCGCCGCACACCTGGCTCACCGACGCCCGGGTGCGCCGCGCGCGCCACCTCCTGGAAGCCGGGACGATGCCCGCCGAGGCCGCCGTCGCCGTGGGATTCACCGATCAGCCGCACCTGAACCGGCATTTCACCCGGATCGTCGGCGTACCGCCCGGCGCGTACCGCCGCGAACGGGCGCGGTAGAGGAAACCGCCCAGGGTTCCGCCCTCGCCGACCGGGGCGAGTGCGGCTCGCGCTCACCGGAGCCAAGGCCGACGACTGCCAGACGATGCGCGACGCGTTGGACCCGGCAGGCGGTCACACGCCGGCTCACCGCCTTCGATCGCCGATGGCCACAACGCCCCATGGACTCGTCCGCCTTGACGAGCCGGTGAGGTGCCGCTGGTCAGCGGTGAGTAGGGGTGGGGCGGGGCGCCGCGCAAGAACGTACAAGACGGGCGGGCACGGCGGCTCCTAACGTCCGGGGCGTGCCAGAACACACAGAGAGACCCATCGACGCGCCGTCCGGGGCGCACGCCGCTCCTGCCGCGTCGTCCGGCACCGGCGCGCCCGGAGCACCTGCCGCATCCGACGTGCCGGAAACAGCCGTCGTGTCCGGAACATCCGTCACATCCATCGCATCCGTTGTGCCGGACACCCGGGCGGCGTCCGAAGCCGTACCCGCCGCGCCGCCCGGGGCCAAGGCGGACGCGGCCGTCATCAGAGACGCGCTCGGCGTCGGCATCGCCGTCGGCCTCTCGGGCTTCGCCTTCGGGGTGACCGCGGCGGGCGCCGGGCTGACCCTCCTCCAGAGCTGCGCGCTGAGCCTGCTCGTCTTCACCGGCGCCTCGCAGTTCGCGCTCGTCGGCGCGCTGGCCGCGGGCGGCAACCCGTTCACGGCCGCCGCAGGAGCGTTTTTCCTGGGCGCCCGCAACGCCTTCTACGGGCTGCGCCTGTCCGGCCTCCTGGGCTACCGGGCGGCGGTCAAGCCGTTCGTCGCCCACTGGGTCATCGACGAGACCACGGCCGTCACCGTCGCCCAGCCCGACCGGCGCAGCGCCCGTCTGGGGTTCACGGCCACCGGCCTGACCCTGTACGTCCTGTGGAACCTCACCACCCTCATCGGTGCCATGGGGGCGCAGGCCCTCGGCGACACCGACGCCTGGGGGCTGGACGCGGCGGGCCCCGCCGTCTTTCTGGCGCTGCTCGCCCCGATGCTGCGCGGCACCGCCGAGAGAGCCGTCGCGGGCCTGGCGGTCGTGCTCCTTGTGGGCACGCTCCCGGTGCTGCCCGCGGGGGTACCGGTGCTCGTCGCCGCGCTCGCCGCCCCCGCCGTCCTCTTCGTCCGGGGCCGTACGGCGGCGAGCGGGCCGGCCCGCGTTCCTGAGAGCCGCGCCCCGCGCGACCGTACCGCGACACCGAAGGGGGAGGCGCGATGAGCGTCTGGATCGCCATCGGCGCCACCGCCGCCGGCTGCTACCTGTTCAAATACCTGGGCCTGCTCGTGCCCGCGGGCGTCCTGGAACGTCCGCTGGTCAAGCGGCTGGCGGCGCTGCTGCCGGTGGCGCTCCTGGCGGCGCTCACCGCACAGCAGACCTTCAGCGACGGCCACCACCTCCTGCTCGACGCCAGGGCCGCGGGCGTCGGCGCCGCCGTCGTCGCTCTCGTACTGCGCGCGCCGTTCCTCGTCGTGATCGCCGTGGCCGTGCTCGTCACCGCGGGCGTACGGGCCCTGGGCGGCTGATCCGTCGGCACCCGCACCAGTACGGGCATCCCCGCCCGCACCAGTAAGGGCGTCGGTTCCGGTGTTCCGGTCCCGGTCCGGGTCCCGGTCCGGGTCCCGGTCCGGATTGTCCGGGTGGCTCATCATCAGACGGCCAGCCGGCCGTACGAGCGCAGCGTCAGCAGCGCCTCGAGCGTCGCCATCGGTCGCCCTTCCAGGGTCGTACCCGGCGCCCACGCGCGGCAGTTGACCGGCCACCCGCCGTCCTCCCCCTGGAGGGAGGCGAGATGGTCCAGCGCCCGGTCCATCTCCGCGTCGGTGAACCAGCGGCGGGCCGGCGAACCGGGCGTCGGCGCGTAGTCGTACGCGAAGTGGTGCTCCCCGGGCGCGTACCCCTCGGCCACCGGGCTCCGCCCCGCCCGCCCGGGTTCCAGAAGGACCAGGTGCTGTTCCCGTACGAGTTCCCCCAGGCGCTGGGCCGCCGCGGCGGCGCGCGGGCGGTCCGGTGCGCCGTCCAGGAAGGCGAGCGCCGCCTGGACCTCGTACGGATGGGTCTTCTCCAGGCCCTCCACCGCCTGCCAGCAGAAGTCGGTGGCCCGGAACAGCCAGGCGTGCCACACCTCGTTGCGGTGCAGCACGCCCACCACCGGACCCGTGGCCAGCAGAGCGCTCGGAGGCTCGTCGGTCACCGCGACCCAGGGCGCCGCCGGGTAACCGCGCAGGGAGGGGTGGACGGCCGGCAGCGCGCCGTCGGGAGTGGAGATCCGGGTCAGGTAGCGGCAGATCCGCTCCACCTGCCGGGGGCCGCAGCGCCCGATGAGGTCCAGGACGGTCAGCGCGTGTGCGGTGTGGAGCGGCTGGCTGACCGGGCCGCGCAGGTCGGGTTCCAGGGCATGGCCGTACCCGCCGTCCTCGTTGAGGTACGCGGCCAGCGCGGTCTCGACCGCGTCCGCCCCGCCGTCCAGGAAGTGGTACTCGAAGCGGCGCTGTTCGAGCACACGGGCGGTGAGCCAGATGAAGCGCTCGGCACGGGCCTGCGCGGGCGATGATGCTCCATTTTCAGCCATGGACCGAAGGTAGGGCCGGAACGCGCGACGGGGCAGCGCCTCCCGTACGGCTGCACTCTCAGGAGCGGGGTACCGGACGCATCGGTTGACGGCCCCTATGAGAGGCGAATGCCGGGAATGAACCGGGGCGTTGGGAGCGAATTGGGTGATCGTCAGGGTCGTATAGGGTTACTGGCTGGTATTCGCCCCTCCCAACGGGGGCGGGCGAGCAGCACTTTGAAGGAGACTCATGCGTCGACGCATTTCCACCCTCGCCGTGACCGCAGCGATGGCCGGAGGCGTTCTGTTCACGGCTCTGCCCGCCCACGCGGCCCCGACGGCCGGCCAGGCCGTGATGGCGGCCCGCGGCGGCGCCGTCACCGTCGACATCCGCGAGATGCAGAAGCAGGTCGCCGAGCTGCGCGCCCGCGCCGACCGGCAGGACCGTGCGGGCAACCACGCGGGTGCCAAGCGCACCCGCGCCCAGGCGGACGCGCTCCAGCGCCGTATCCAGCAGTTCATCGACGCCGAGAACAACATGGGCTGACCGGACGGTCCACTGACGGCCTGACCGGGCCGGCGGTGACCTGGCCGGCCCTGTCCGCCCCGTGCACACCGCGGGGCGGGCAGGGCCGTGGCCGAGGTTCTTCGCGTTCCGTCCCGGCTCCTAATCCGGTGGCGCGAGACCGCGGGCCTTCTCCAGAGAGGCTTCGGCCGTCCGCCCGGCCAGCGACAGATGGGTACGGGCCGTGGCCGGGGAGCGGTCAGCCCTGGACCGAGCGGCCTCCACCAGCCCTATGACATCGGTCAGACCCTGCGCCAAAGCGGCGTGGACTTCCCTGGCCCGCCGTTCCCGCTCCGCGGCGAGGCCGGCCTCATGGGAGAGCCGGGCCACCTGTTCGCGGCTGCGGCGCAGATCCTCGACGAGCCGGGCCCGCTCCTCCCGCCCGCGTACGGTCCGCACCGCCCACAGGCCCAGGAGCACCAGCAGCCCGGTGCCCGGCAGCACGACTGACAGCACGACCGGCGGCACGGCTACCACAGAGGTATCGGCATCGGTATCCGTACCGGTATCGGTGTGGGTATGGCGTGAGCGTGGGGCTGTGTGCCGGCCGGGGGCGCGTCGCCCTGGACATGGGTGCGCACGGAACCGTTCCTCCCACTCGGGTTCTCGGCGGTCCGCCGCTCCTGATGCGGCGGGCGGACCAGGCGTAAGGGAAACTTACAGGTCAGACTGACAGGACAGACCTACAGGTCGGAGCTGACGGAGCCGGCGGAGCCGGTCGAGCCGATACGGAGCGGGACGCATGCGGTTGACGATCTTCTGGGAGAAGATGGCGGATCATTTCGGCGCGGCCTACGCCGATTCCTTCGCGCGTGATCACGTGATGTCCGAGCTCGGCGGGCGTACCGTCCATCAGGCGCTGGAGGCGGGGTGGAGCGCGAAGGACGTGTGGCGCGCGGTCTGCTCGGCGATGGACATCCCGTACGAGAAGCGCTGACGCGCGGGGCAGGGCGGGGACTGTCGTACCTGTGCGCGACACTTGGCCCGTGCCCGCGACTCCGAAGATCACCGGTCCCGACGACAACCGCCCTGACGACAGCAGCCCTGACGACAGCCGTTCCGATGACGGCCGTTCCGGCGACAACCGCCCCGACGACCCGCGTTCCGCGCGGATGCCGCGCTGGCTGCCCCGCGCCATGGTGCTGGCGCTCGCGCTCGTGGCCTGCTTCCAACTGGGGAGCTGGGCCTTCCACCAGCTCATCTCCCTGCTGCTGAACATCCTGATCGCGTTCTTCCTGGCGCTGGCCGTCGAGCCGGCCGTCGACTGGATGGCGGCGCGCGGCATGCGGCGCGGACTGGCCACCGGCGTGGTGTTCTTCGGCATCCTGATCGGGACCGCGGGCTTCTTCGCGCTCCTGGGGTCCATGCTGGCCGGACAGATCGCCAGGATGGTCGAGGAGTTCCCGCAGTACCTGGACTCCGTGATCAGTTGGATGAACGCCACCTTCCACACCCATCTGTCGCGGGTCGAGATCCAGAACAACCTGCTCAAGTCGGACTGGCTGCAGAAATACGTGCAGGACAGCGCCAACAACGTCCTGGCCGTCTCGGCAACCGTTCTGGGCAGCCTGTTCAACCTGCTGACGGTGGCGCTGTTCTCGTTCTACTTCGCTGCCGACGGGCCCCGGCTGCGGCGCGCGCTGTGCTCCGTACTGCCGCCGTCCCGCCAGGCGGAGGTGCTGCGCGCCTGGGAGATCGCGGTCGCCAAAACCGGCGGGTATCTGTACTCACGCGGTCTGATGGCTCTCATCTCCGGCATCGCGCACTACATCCTGCTGGAGATCCTCGGCGTCCCGTACGCGCCGGCGCTCGGCATGTGGGTCGGCCTGGTCTCGCAGTTCATCCCGACCATCGGTACGTACCTGGCGGGCGCGCTGCCGATCCTGATCGCCTTCACCGTCAATCCCTGGTACGCGCTGTGGGTCTTCGGCTTCGTGGTGATCTATCAGCAGTTCGAAAACTACCTGCTCCAGCCGCGCATCACCGCCAAGACCGTGGACATCCACCCGGCCGTCGCCTTCGGCTCGGTCATCGCGGGCACGGCGCTGATGGGCGCGGTCGGCGCGCTGATCGCGATCCCGGCGACCGCGACGCTGCAGGCGTTCCTGGGCGCGTACGTCAAGCGGTACGAGGTCACGGACGACCCGCGGGTGCATGGGCGCGGCCGGCCCAGGCGCGGGGCCCGGGCGCTCGCGCGCGTACGGCGCTCGCTGGGGGAACGCTCGCCCTCCGCACCGCTGGACGAGCGGACGCAGGAGGAGACGGACGCTGCCGGTGACGGGAGCGAGGGAAGGGACGGGAGCAAGGGAAGCGACGGGGGTAAGGGAAGAGACGGTGGTGAGGGAGGCAACGGCCGCGGGTGAGCCGGTCCGGTGACACGGGCGACGGTGCCGCCTAGAGTTCGATCATGACCTCCAGCGTGTCCGCGAACTCGACGAATCCGACGAATTCGGCTTCACAGGCGTACCTCTCCGAGCTGTTCTCCCTGGACGGCCGGACCGCCGTGGTGACCGGTGGCAGTTCCGGCATAGGCCGGGCCGTAGCCGGAGCCCTGGCGCGCGCCGGGGCGAGTGTGGTGATCGTCGCGCGCAGGCAGGCCGAACTGGAGGCGACGGTCGGTGAACTGACGGCGGACGGCTGCCGGGCGGCCTGGGTGAGCGCCGACCTGGGAACGCGTGAGGCCGTGCGTACGGCGGCGGAGGAGGCGGCCGGCACGTTCGGGGAGCCCGACATCCTCGTCAACTGCGCCGGGGTCAATCTGCGGCCCCCGATGAGTGAGCTGGGCGAGGACGTCTGGGACACCACGATGGCGGTCAACCTGGAAGCGCCCTTTCTGCTGGGGCAGCGGTTCGGGCCCGGCATGGCGGAACGCGGTTTCGGGCGGATCATCCACATCACTTCCCAGCAGGCCCATCGGGCGTTCGTCCAGAGCGGCGCCTACGGAGTCTCCAAGGGGGCGCTGGAGTCGCTGGCCCGCTCCCAGGCCGAGGCGTGGTCGCCGTACGGCGTCACCTGCAACACGCTGGTGCCGGGGTTCGTGATGACGCCGCTCAACACCCGGTTGTCCGCCGACCCCGAAAGGGTGGCGGCGCTGGCCGCGCGCACGCTGACCGGCCGCAACGGTGTGACCGAGGACTTCGCGGGCGCGGCGGTCTTCCTGGCGAGCCGCGCCGCCGCCTACGTCACCGGCCAGTCGATCTTCGTCGACGGCGGATTCTCCGTCCACTGAAACCGGGCCCGCCGGGAACGCCGGACCGGCGGAGGCGGCCGGTGGAGACGGGCGGTGGAGACGGCCGGTGGAGACAGGCGACCGGTGGAGGCGGCCGGCCGGTGCGCGGACGTCGAACAGCCGGGGACGCCGAATGGGTTCGGGTTACTTCTTTCCTCAGCGGCTTCACGACGATTCCGGTCCGGCCCCGGCCGCCGCTTCCCGGGGCATCCTGGTGCTGTTTGCCGAGTGGCGAGTGGCGAGCGAGGGGGGACGATATGGATGAGTTGCCACAGTGGCTTCAGGCGTGGTTCGCGGAGAACGAGGCCGGGTGCCTGGCGCGCGGTATCAGGGTGGTGCTGCGGCTCCGCCCTGCTGATGGACCTCCTGATCGTCCGGGACGCAAGCCCACCGCCGATGCGAGGGTGACCATCGAAGCGGGAAGCCGATGGGTGACCACGGCCGTCTACAGGAGCGGCAGGTGTCATCTCATGGGGATCGACGACCTGACCGGGGTGGTCTGGGCGGCGGATCACCGTCCCAGGTCCAAGGACGAGCTCGACGCGGTCATCGGGCAGGTTCTGGCGTGGGTCGATTCGAGGGCCGAGATGCCGAGCTGGGCCAGGACCTGACCCGAGGCGGGCCAAGGAACGCATCGCCCCGGGCGGCCGTCGGGCCCGGCGGCCGGAGCCGGCGGTCCGACGCGGTGGACCGATGCGATGGTCAGGCGCGGCGCGTGCGCCGGTGTCGGGGCGTATTCACGGGCGCTGGAGCCACTCGGTGTACCAGGCGCGAAAACCGGGGCTCGCCGGGACGAAGCCACTCCAGACCGGATCGATCCGCCAGATTTCACCAGCGTGCGGGCCATTCAGGATCAGCCGGATGAAAGTGCCGCACCCCTCTTCGGCCAGCATGAGCGTGCCCCGGGTCAGCTCGTCGGTCCGGGCGTCGATCCTGCCGGGCAGAGGCGCGGCGAGAGGAAACGGTGCGGCGAGCCGTCCCGGCAGCCGGTCCTGGTTCCACTCGTCATCCACGGCCCACTCGTCGCCGGCCTCCGGGCGGGGAGCGGTCAGCGGCATCAGCCCATGACCGGGACCGGCGGGACCGTCGCCCACCCGCGCGACGAAGGAACGGTACTGCGCCGGCAGGACGATGCCGTGCGCGGCCTCGAACGCCCTGATCTGTGCCTCCGGCAGCGCGGGCGCCAGCCCGTACCGGTGCGTGTCCGCCCCGAAACGCTCCCGCCCCGGGTCCCGTGTCGCCATCTCCCGTATCCGAGCGCGTACACCGCCCGTCGGCCATTCCGACATCCGGTGACCGTAGCAATGATGACGGCGCCCGGTTTCCTGCCGCCCCACTGCCCTGGCCACCTCTTCTTGCGCCGTGGCGATCACTTCCCCGGCGCACCCGGTGATATCTGCGTCACACGCCCACTCCGGCCGTGACGGCAGGTCGGCGAGCGCCTGCTTCCGAGCCGGATGACCGGCGCCGGCGGAGTATGTGATGCGCTTGACAGCAAAATCGAACATCTATTCTTATGGGAGTTCTGGCCGGTGTGACGGCTCGTGGGGCGGTCCGTGGCCGAGGTGGGAGCGGGGGGCGCCCGGTGAGTTATCCACAGGTCGGGACCGGGTCCGGGCGCATTGTCAGTGGCAGGCGTTAGCGTCGTGGACGTGAAGCGATCGACTCAAGCAAATCGGGTGGAACCCATGGCAGGCACTGACCGCGACAAGGCGCTGGACGCCGCGCTCGCACAGATCGAACGGCAATTCGGCAAGGGCGCCGTGATGCGCATGGGGGAGCGGCCCGACGAACCCATCGAGGTCATCCCCACCGGGTCGACCGCTCTGGACGTCGCGCTCGGCGTCGGCGGTCTCCCGCGTGGCCGTGTGGTGGAGGTCTACGGTCCGGAATCCTCCGGTAAGACGACCCTCACGCTGCACGCGGTCGCCAACGCGCAGAAGGCCGGCGGCGCCGTCGCCTTCATCGACGCGGAGCACGCCCTCGACCCGGAGTACGCCAAGAAGCTCGGCGTGGACACGGACGCACTGATCCTGTCCCAGCCCGACAACGGTGAGCAGGCCCTGGAGATCACGGACATGCTGGTCCGCTCCGGTGCACTCGACCTGATCGTCATCGACTCCGTCGCCGCCCTGGTGCCGAAGGCCGAGATCGAGGGTGAGATGGGCGATTCGCACGTCGGTCTCCAGGCCCGTCTGATGAGCCAGGCGCTGCGGAAGATCACCAGCGCGCTCAACCAGTCCAAGACCACCGCGATCTTCATCAACCAGCTCCGCGAGAAGATCGGCGTGATGTTCGGCTCGCCGGAGACCACGACCGGTGGCCGGGCGCTGAAGTTCTACGCCTCGGTGCGACTGGACATCCGCCGCATCGAGACCCTCAAGGACGGCACGGAAGCGGTCGGCAACCGTACCCGTGTCAAGATCGTCAAGAACAAGGTCGCCCCGCCCTTCAAGCAGGCCGAGTTCGACATCCTCTACGGCCAGGGCATCAGCCGCGAGGGCGGTCTGATCGACATGGGTGTGGAGCACGGCTTCGTCCGCAAGTCCGGCGCCTGGTACACGTACGAGGGCGACCAGCTCGGGCAGGGCAAGGAGAACGCCCGGAACTTCCTCAAGGACAATCCCGACCTCGGCAACGAGATCGAGAAGAAGATCAAGGAGAAGCTGGGCATCGGCGTGCGCCCGGCGGACCCGGCGGCCGAGCCCGGCCCGGACGCGGCGGGCGCGGCGGCGAGCGAGCCCGCCAAGGCGGCCCCGGCTTCGGCGGCCAAGGGGACGAAGGGCGCCAAGGCCGCCGCGGCCAAGGGCTGATCCGTCATGACGCGGCGAACGGAGTGGCCCGGCAGCGATCCCGGCACCGGCGGTGGCGCCGGGGCCGGCGTGCACCACCCTGCCCGGCGCCAGGACCGTGCGGACGGCGGTGGTTCCGGCTCGTCGAGGGCCGAGGCGGAACCACCGCGTACGCCCGAGGAGCAGGCGCGGGCGATCTGTCTGCGCCTGCTCACCGGGTCACCGCGTACGCGCAAACAGCTCGGGGACGCCCTGCGCAAGCGGGGCATCCCCGAGGAGACCGCCGAAGAGGTGCTCTCCCGCTTCGAGGAGGTCGGGCTGATCGACGACGCGGCGTTCGCCGACGCCTGGGTCGAGTCCCGCCACCACGGCCGGGGCCTGGCGCGCCGCGCGCTCGCCAGCGAGCTGCGGACCAAGGGCGTGGACGCCTCGATCGTGGAGACGGCCGTCGAGCAGCTCGACTCCGAACAGGAGGAACGCACCGCCCGCGAGCTGGTCGCCCGCAAAATGCGTTCGACGCGAGGGCTGGACCGGGAGAAGCGGCTGCGCCGGCTCGCCGGGATGCTGGCGCGCAAGGGGTACGCGCCGGGACTGGCGCTGCGGGTGGTGCGGCAGGCACTGGAGGAAGAGGGAGAGGACCCGGAGCTCCTGGAGCACCACTTCCCCGAGATATGACCCACGAGACCGGTGCGCCGATGGGTCGATGGAGTCGGGGAGCGGGGGAGACGTGGAACGTGGGGCGCGGCAGCGGTGGGGGCGGGGGTTAACCCCACCAGGAAGACGCGGGTCGGCCGGAGTGCCGCGGATGGGGCATGTGCGACACGGTGTACGCATGATGCTGCGTTACGCGATGCTGAGCCTACGGGGCCGCAAAGGCGGATTCATCGGCGCCTTCGTCGCCCTCCTGTGCGCCGCCGCGCTCGTCACCGCCTGCGGTGTCCTGCTGGAAACCGGGCTGCGGGGCGCCATCGTCACCGAGCGGTACGCGGCATCGCCGTTGATCGTCACCGCCGACCAGAACGCCCACCGGACCACGGTCCGCTACAAGGACGACGGCACGGCCAAGGTGAAGCACAAGGCCAAACCGCTCGCCGAGCGCGCATGGCTGCCCGAGGACGTCGTGGAGAAGATCGCGGCGGTGCGCGGCGTCGCCGAGGCGGTGCCGGAGGTGACCTTCCCGGCCCGGATCATGAGCAGCGGTCCGGATGCCGGCGGCCCGGCGGGGAACGGGCAGGAGGGCGGCAGGGCGTCGTACGGCCATGCCTGGCGGTCGGCCGCGCTCACGCCTTTCCGCCTCGTCCAAGGGCATGCGCCCACCGCGGCAGGTGACCTCGTCATCGACCGTGAACTGGCGGACCGCACCCGGCTCCGGCCCGGTGACCGGGTGACCGTCCAGGCCACCCAGGCCCCGCGCACCTACCGCGTCACCGGTGTCGCCGCGCCCTCCGGCGCCGGCCTCGGCCACCAGACCAGCCTCTTCTTCTCCACCGCCGAGGCCGCGCGGCTCTCCGCCCGCCCCGGCCTGATCAGCGCCATCGGCATCCGCCCCGGGCCGGGCACCGGCACGGAAACGCTGCGACGGGAGGTGGAGCGCGCGCTGACCGGCAGCACCGCCAGGGTGCACGCCGGCGAGGACCGCGGCACCGCCGAATTCCCCGACGCCGCCAAGGCCCGTACGCAACTCGTCAGCATGGGCGGCGCCATCGGCGGCACGGCCCTGTCCATCGCCGTCCTGGTCGTCGTCGGAACCTTCGCCCTCTCCCTCCAGCAGCGCCACCGCGAGCTCGCCCTGCTCCGGGCGATCGCCGCCACACCCCGGCAGATCCGCCGGCTCATCAGCCGCGAGGCCCTGCTCCTCGGCGGCGTCGCGGGCACCCTCGGCGCACTCGCCGGACTGCCGCTCGGGACGTGGCTGCTCGGCCGTTTCGCCGGCATGGGCGTCATCCCCGCCACGCTCCGGCCCGCCGTCAGCGTCTTCCCGGTGCTCGCTGCCCTCGCCGCCACCCTCCTCGGCGCCTGGGCCGCCGCCCGGGTGTCCGCCCGCCGGATCTCCCGTATCCGCCCCGCCGAGGCACTGGACGAAGCCGCGGTCGAACGCCCCCGGCTCGCCCCGGCCCGTGTCGTGGCCGGAATCCTGTTCCTGGCCGCCGGCGCCGGCCTGACCGTGGTTGTCGGCGCGCTGAACACCGAGGCGGCCTCGACGCCGGTGACCTATCTGGCCGTCATCGTCCTGGCGTGCGCGGTCGCCCTGCTCGGGCCGCTGCTCGTACGGGCCACGGCGGCCCTGTTGGCCGGTCCACTGCGGCCGGCCCGCCCCGGCGGCCGGCTCGCCATCGCCAACCTGCGGGGCAACTCCGGGCGGGTGGCCGGTGCCGTCACACCCCTCACCCTCCTGGTCGGCATGGCCTGTACGGTGCTGTTCGCCCAGCCGACCCTGGCCGAGGCCGCACAGGACCAGGCCCGGGAGGGCACCCGCGCCGACTGGGTCCTGGCCGCCGAGGGGCCCGGAGTCCCCGCCGCCGCGGCCGAGGCCGTACGCCGGACCCCCGGCGTCACCGCCGTCACCGAGATCGTGCGCACTACGGTACGGACGGCCGATCTGGAGAAGCTCACGGCCCAAGGCGTCACCGAGCGCGGTCTGGCCCGCACGTGGGACCCGCAGGTGGTCCAGGGCTCGCTCGCGAGCTTCGGCGGCAACCGCGTCGCCGTCAGCCGGACCGCCGCCGACAGCCTCGGCCTGCGCCCCGGCGGCGAACTGAAGCTGACGCTCGGCGACGGCACCCCCACCACGGTCCGTGTGGTGGCCGTGTACGCCAAGGGGCTCGGCTTCGGCGACCTGACCCTGCCACACGACCTGCTCGCCCAACATGTCGACAACCCGCTCGCCTCGACCGTGCTCGTCACGGGCGGCGCCGACCGCTCCCGGCTGGAGACCGCGATACGGGCCTTCCCCGGCGTACGGCTACTGGCGCCCGGCGAGGCGGAGGTACGGCAGGACGGCCGGCAGCACGCACAGGCCGGGGTCAACTACCTCGCCATGGGCCTGATCGTGGCCTTCACCGCCATCGCCGCCGTCAACACCCTGGCGATATCGACCTCCGAGCGCGCACGGGAGTTCGCGATGCTCCGGCTGACCGGGGCCACGCGCCGCCAGGTGCTGCGCATGCTGCGGCTGGAGGCGCTGAGCGTGGTGCTGCTGGCGGTGGTGCTGGGCAGCGGAATGTCCCTGGCCGTACTGACCGCGTTCAGCACAGGCATGACGGGCACAGCGGCTCCCGCCGTACTGCCGCCGGTGTACGCCATGGTGATCGGCGCGGCCGGACTACTGGCCCTGGCGGCGACAGCCCTATCGGGCCGAATGGCCCTGATACCCCGGCCCGTGACGGTGGCCACCGCCAAGCAGTAACCGCCAGCCTGCGCGGCCGGCACCGGAGAAGACGCCATACCCGCCCAGCAGCAGCGGGAGAGGCCGTGACCGGCGGGTGACGAGCGCCGAACCGGGCAGTAACAGGGGAGGCCGTGACCGGCAGGCGGTGAGTGCCGGGCGGGCTCCGCCGGGGTGTGACCGGTGGCGCGGTATCGCCGTCGAGGCCGACCGGTTGCGTGAGGTCTTCACCGCGAAGTGGGCCCACCGGCCGCTGCTGGCCGAGGGCGCGATCGGACGGCAGGTACTCGTCCTGCTCATCCAGCCGGAGGTGGCCTGTGCCGCCGCCGACGACCTCGCCCAGGCGGTGGAAGAGGCGTTCCCTCAGCATCTGGACGCTGAGGGAGTACTCAGTTCCCCTGGCCTCGGCGTCCAGCTCGGCGCCCGGGTGCTCGCCGAGGTTGGGGACGATCATGGATGCTTCGCCGATGCCTGTGGTCTGAAGGCCCACGCCGGCCTCTCAGCCATCACCTGCGCCTCCGGCATAAGGACCAGCATTACCCGGCGGCGGATCGAGTACGACTAAGTCACCGCCAAACCCGCCCACCCACCAACCAACCCACCGCAGCCGCTCGATACGTCGCTTCGTGAGACATCCCGCTGGTGTCGGCGGGTGGTCGGGTGGGTCAGTTGTGGGTGGGGAGGCCTGCTGCGCGCCATGCCTGGAAGCCGCCGGTCAGGTCGGTGGCCTGGTGGAGGCCCAGGCGACGTAGTGAGACGGCTGCCAGACTGGAGGCGTACCCCTCGTCGCATACCACCACGACCGGCAGATCGTGACCGGTGGCCTCGGGGGCACGGTGCTCGCTGGTGGGGTCCAGGCGCCATTCCAGTTCGTTGCGTTCGACGATCAGGGCGCCGGGGATGGTGCCGTCCCGCTCGCGCAGCGCCGCGTACCGGATGTCCACCAGCAGCCCGCCGCTCTCCTGGAGAGCGGCGGCTTCCCGCGGCCCCACCCGGTCCAGCTCGCGGCGAGCGCGCTCCAGCAGCGTGTCGATGGCGCTGGCCTCGGAGGGGGCGGCCGTGGGCCTGTCTGTGCGGATATGCATCGATGTGTTCGGGTGGTCGTGATCGTGGTCGTGATCGTTCATTGCCATTCCTGTGGGAGTTCCACTTCTTCCAGGCGCAGGACCGGCCCGCTGCGGCTGTAGCGCCGCATCAGTGGCAGCGGCGGGTGGTAGGCGTGTACAGAAACGGCGTGGGTGTCGGGGGAGAGGTTGAGGACCTGGTGGACGTGGTGCGGACCGAAGGCGCGGCCCCGGCCGTCGCGCAGTGTGCGTTCACGGTCCACGCCGTCGGCCAGTTCGAGGGTTTTCCAGCCCTCGGTGGGCAGTTGGGCCGCGAGCGACTGTTCGGTCAGTTCGCCGGCCGCCGTCGCGAACGCGCCGCGCGAGCCGCCGTGGTCGTGCCAGCCGGTGCCCGTGCCGGGCGGCCAGCCGATCAGCCATGCCTCGCTGCCGCCGGGGCCGTCCAGCCGGATCCAGGTGCGGCCTTCGGGGTCCAGGGGCAGCGCGGCGATCAGCGGTGCGTCCGCGGCGGTACGGCGGACGAAGTCCAGGAGATCGCAGGAGCTGGGGCCGTTGTCGGCCCCGGTGGCGCGTGGGCGCGCCGAAGTACGTACGTCGGGCACGGAAACCGTCCTGAATGATCGCGAAGAGACGCGGCAGCCGGGAACGATCGAGGACGCCCGGGGCCGCGCGAGGGAAGAAAGAAGCGGATCAGCAGGACGGAGGACATACGCAGCCCGCGTAGCGGACCAGGTCCAGATGGACCCTCCGCCACAGATGCGAGCCGTTGACCGTCACGTTGCGGAGTCAAGCACGGTGGTTCACGCAGGGTCAACCGCCGGATGGCCGGACCGGTCCTCGGAAATCTCCGTTTCCGCAGCTCCCGGGCCGTCCGTCGGCTTGTCGTCCGAATCTTCTTTTGAGAGCGGGCTGTTCCCCGGGGTGTCTGCCGCCGGGGCGTGCGTCCGCCGTGCACCGTCCGCTTCACCCGCCACCCGCCCTGAGGTCACCGTCCGCTCAGCCGAGCCGCCCCGTACCGCCTCGGCGCACGCGGTCAGCTCGTCGGGCCGCACCCCCGCCAGTGCCGCCACCAGGTACCCGTCGGGCCGTACGACCAGGACCGTGTGTGCCGCGGCGCCCGGGTACTCCTCCGCCACCAGCACCTCCGCCGCCATCGGCAGGGCGCTGACCGCGTCGGACAGCAGCGGCATCAGCCCCGCCGACAGCCAGTGCCGTCGCTCCCACACGCCCGTCCCGGGGGCGACCAGCACCACCAGCAGCCCGCGCCCCAGACGCTCGCGCAGCCCGACCACCGTCCCGTCCGGCGCCGTCACCGGCACGTCCAGGACCGGCGCGCCGGGTACGGTCTCCAACGGGATTTCGCCGGGGAGCGCGTCGGCGTCCGGCGCGAGCGGCGTACGGGTGTACGTGGGGGGCGCGCCCAGTGAGCCGCGCCCCAGATGCCCGTCCGTCAGCAGGGCCGTGTGCCCGCGGGCGACGCCCGGCAGTACGGCCCGCCAGCGCCCCCTCTCGCCGCCGCGCAGCAGAGCGAGCGCCTGGTCGGCGGCGCGCAGCCGGGTCGCCACGGCGCTCCGCCGCTCGGTCTGGTAACTGTCCAGCAGCACTTCCGAGGCGCCGTGGTGCCAGGCCAGACCCAGTTTCCAGGCCAGGTTCTCGGCGTCCCGCAGCCCTTCTTCCAGCCCTTGTGTGCCCAGTGCGCCGAGCAGATGCGCGGCGTCCCCGGCCAGGAACGCCCGGCCGCGCCGCCAGCGCCGTGCCAGGCGGTGGTGGACGGTGTGCACGCCGGTGTCCAGGAGTTCGTACGCCGGGACGTCCGGCTCACCCCGCCCTTCCGGCTCACCTCGCCCGTCCCGTACGGCCCGACCGTCCCGTACGTTTCGCTCGTCCCCTACGCCCCGCTGACCTCTCTCATTCCGTTCGTCGCGCCCGTCCCGTACGGCCCGTGCGTGCGCCGGTCCCGCCGCCGCGCCCGCCGCTTCTCCCGCGTCGCTCACGGCCCACGCCGCACCGCCCGCCCCGGCTTCCGCCGCCCAGCCCCCCAGGGTCTCGTGGATCCGGGCGACCAGCGCATCCGGCGTGACCAGGTCCCGTCCCGGCGGCAGCAGCCAGTCCAGCCGCCACACCCCGTCCGGGAGCGGCCGGGCACTGACCTCACCACCCGCACCGCCCATTCGACCAGCGCCGATACGACCACCGCCGTCCATACGGCCCGCCCCGCCCCCGCCGTACCGCGGCGCCGCCCGGTGCGCCAACGCCTCGCCCGGCCACGGCAGTTCCGTGCGCAGCGCGGCGACGGCATGCCGTTCGACGGCCGTACGGCCCGGGAAGCGGATCTCCAGCAGCTTGCGGACCGTGGACCGCGGACCGTCGCAGCCGACCAGGTAACTGCCCTGCCACCAGCGGGCGTCGGCGCCGCGCGTATGGGCGCGGACGCCGTGCTCGTCCTGCTCCAGGGCGTCCAGCCGGCTGCCGGGGACGACGCGCACCAGGTACTCCCGGGCCAGCGCGGCCCGCAGCGCGTGGACCAAGGCGTGCTGCGGCACATGGAGGGGGGAGGGCTGCTCGCCGTCGAACTCCACCCGCTCCACGAGCCGGCGGCGGTGGACCGTACGCCAGGCCGCCCAGCGCGTCCCGGCCGCCTCCAGGGTGTCCCGGCAGCCCAGCCGGTCCAGGAATCCGGCCGTCTCGGGGCTCAGTACGGCCGTACGGGCGGGGCGTACGTCACCGGATCCGGCCGGCGCCTCGTCCAGGACCACGCAGCGCACCTCGTGCCGGGCGAGCGCGAGGGCCAGCGCGAGGCCGACCGGCCCGGCCCCGACCACGATCACCGGATCCACAGCACGGCTCCCCGACCCCGGTGCTGCTTACGGGATGTGCGGAAACTGGCAGTTGGAGCCCGGTGCGCGATCACACAGCGTATGCAACCCACTGCGGGCGTCCGCGTCAAGTGACAGAGGCAGTGGCGCCCGCGCCACTGCCTCCACCCGACGGTCACCCGACGGTCACCCGACGGTTCACGCCGTCTCAAGCGACGGTTCACGCCGTCGCACACGATGCCGCACGCCACCGCGTCCGAGGAGCAGCCGGCTTCCCTGCCGCGTCCGACGGCAGCCGGCTTCCCTACCCGCGTCCGACGGCAGCCGGGCTCCTGCGCCGTCACATCCGACGGCTGCCGGCCCCCCGTGCCGTCACTTGGCCGTGCGGACCGGCTCCTCCGTGGTGGCGCCGTCGATCGCGTCCAGCGCGTCCGTCGCCGCGACCGGCTCCCCGGCGGTCGCCACCGCGATACCGGTCTTGGCCCGCCGCCCGCGCCGCTCGATCCAGTTGGCCAGAGTGGTCAGCAGCAGACAGACCGCCACGTAGATCGCACCGCCGACGATGATCATCGGCACGTACGGATTGTTGTCGTTGACGACGATGGTGGCCGCCATCTGCTGGATCGCGTACAGCAGCTCCTGATAGGTGATGACATAGCCGAGCGAGGTGTCCTTGAGGGTCACCACCAACTGGCTGATGATCGTGGGCAGCATGGCCCGTACGGCCTGCGGCACCAGCACCGTCGTCATGACCTGCGTCTTGCGCATGCCCAGCGCGTACGCCGCCTCGGACTGCCCCTTGGGGACCGAGAGGATGCCCGCCCGCAGCACCTCGGCCTGCACCGAGCCGTTGTAGACGGTCAGGCCGATCACCAGCGCCCAGAACTGTGTGGCGTCGCCGGTGAGGCCCAGCTCGGTCTTGTAGGACAGGAAGAGCACCCACAGGGCGTAGATGGTGATCAGCAGGGGGACGGCGCGGAAGACCTCGATGAAGGCGGTGGCCAGCCAGCGCACCGGCTTGTGGTCCGAGAGCCGGGCGACGGCCAGCAGCACGCCGAGCACCAGGGAGAGCACCGCGGCCACCGCGAAGACCTGGAGCGTGGTCAGCAGGCCGTCGCGGATGCTGTTCTGCACACCCGCGTAGTTGAAGATGTTCCACATCTCCGGCTCGAACTGACCCTTGGCCTGTAGCCGCAGCACGACGAAGACGAGCAGCGCGATCAGCGCCAGCCCGCCGATGACGGAGTAGATGATGTTGCGGGTCCGGGCCTTGGGGCCGGGCGCGTCGTAGAGAACACTGCTGGTCATCGGGCCACCTCCAGGCGACGCTCCAGCAGCCGGAACAGGCCGCTGATGGCGAAGGTGATGATCAAGTAGGCGAGGGCGATCCACAGGAAGATCCAGGCGATCGGGAAGCCCTCGTCGCTGAGCCCTTTGGAGACTTTGAACAGCTCGTCGTTGCTGAACGCGCCCGCAATGGCCGAGTTCTTGGTGAGTGCGATGAAGATGCTGCTCATCGGCGGGATCACGCTCCGGGTGGCCTGCGGCAGGATGACCAGGCGCAGGGTCTGGAAGAACGTCATGCCCAGGCTGCGCGCCGCCTCCGCCTGGCCCAGCGCCACGGTGTTGATGCCCGAGCGCACGGTCTCGCAGATGAAGGAGGACGTGTACAGGCCCAGCGCCAGGGTGGCCAGCACGAACGAGCTCGTACCGGGGAAGAGGATCTGCGGGACCACGAAGAAGGCGACCAGGAACAGCAGGGTCAGCGGCGTGTTGCGCAGCAGCGTCACCCAGGCCGTCCCGAAGGCGCGCAGCGGGGGGACGGGCGAGACCCGGAAGCCGGCGATGAGGACGCCCAGGACGAGGGCGAGTGCCGCGCTGGCCGCGGTGATCGACAGGGTTCCCAGGAACCCTTCGCGGAACTCGGGGAGATGATCGAGGAGTACGTTCATGGGTTCTCCGCGGTAGCGGTCAGGTCAGCGGCGGATCAGCGGCGGACGGTCGGCAGGCAGTGCGCCCCGCACTCCCGCCACGGCGGGCGTACGGGGCGCACCCCGGCGCGCGGCCGGCGGCGTTCGGGCGGGGCGGGAGCGTGGCACCGTGGCGTACGGCCTCCGGAGCGCGGCCCCCGGAAGCGTGACAGTCAGGGACACCGCCCCGGAAGCGCGGCGGTCAGGGACACCGCCCCGGAAGCGCGGCGGGCAGGGGCACCGTCCCCGGGAGCGCGGCGGTTAAGGACACCGCCCCCGGAAGCGCGGCACCGGGCCGTCTCGGCGCCCGGACCGCCACGACGGCACCCGGGCGCACAGCGCCGTCAGTCGCGCGGCAGCGGCGTCTGCGGCGCGACGTACGCCGAGCCGGACTTGCCGAGCGTGCCCTCGTACGCCTTCTTGTAGTCACCGTTCTTGATGTGCTTCTCGATCGCCTCGGTGATCGCCAGGCGCAGCGCCTTGTCGTCCTTGTTCAGGCCGACGCCGTAGGGCTCCTTGGTGAACGGCTTGTCCAGGACCTTGAGCTTCTTCGGGCGCTCCGCCGCGTACCCCTTGAGGATCGCGTCGTCGGTGGTGACCGCGTCCACCTGCTTGTCGATCAACTGCGTGACGCACTGCGAGTACTTGGCCAGCTCGGTGGTGACCGCGCCGTACTTCGGCTTCTTGATCTCCTGGAGCGGCGTGGAGCCGACGATGGAGCAGACCTTCTTGCCCTTGAGGGACGTCGGGCCGGTGATGGTCGTCTCGTCCTTGCGCACCAGGAGGTCCGCGCCGGCGGTGTAGTACGGGCCCGCGAAGCCGACCTGCTTCTTGCGCTCCTCGTTGATGGTGTACGTACCGACGAAGAAGTCGACCTGGCCCTTGGAGATCGAGGTCTCACGGACGTTGGAGTCGACCGTCTGGAACTCGATCTGGTTCTCCGCGAAGCCCAGGTCGGCGGCGATCATCTTCGCGATCTCGATGTCGAAGCCGGTGCGCTTGCCGTCGGTGTTCTGGAAGCCGAGGAACGGCTGGTCCGCCTTGGCGCCGATGACCAGCTTCTTGCGCTCCTGCGCCCTCTTGAGCGTGGGAGAGTCCAGCTTGACGCCGCTGGCGACCGGGTACGTACCCGTGAAGACCTTGGCTCCCGCGGACTTGTCGCCCGGCGTACCCGACTCGCCGCCGCACGCCGTCGCCGTCGCCGCCAGCGCGATCGCCACCGCGCCCGCCGCGGCCGTCTTACGCATCCTCATGTCGAACTTCCCTCGATTCAGCAAGTGTTGGCAATCATGGTGGCCCACCGCGGGCTCAGTGGTGGAGGATCTTGGACAAGAAGTCCTTGGCCCGGTCGCTGCGCGGGTTGTTGAAGAACTGGTCCGGCTCGGCCTCCTCGACGATCCGGCCGTCCGCCATGAAGACGACGCGGTTGGCCGCGGAGCGCGCGAACCCCATCTCGTGGGTGACCACGACCATCGTCATGCCGTCCTGGGCGAGCTGCTGCATGACCTCCAGCACCTCGTTGATCATCTCGGGGTCCAGCGCGGAGGTCGGCTCGTCGAAGAGCATCACCTTGGGGCCCATGGCCAGCGCGCGGGCGATCGCCACGCGCTGCTGCTGGCCGCCGGAGAGCTGCGCGGGGTACTTGCCCGCCTGCGCGCCGACACCCACCCGGTCCAGCAGCTTGCGGGCCTTGACCTCGGCCGCCCGCCGCTCCGTCCTACGGACCTTGAGCTGCCCCAGCATCACGTTTTCGAGCACGGTCTTGTGCGCGAAGAGGTTGAAGGACTGGAAGACCATGCCGACGTCGGCACGGAGCCGCGCCAGTTCGCGGCCCTCCTGTGGCAGGGGCTTGCCGTCGATGGTGATGCGTCCGGAGTCCACGGTCTCCAGGCGGTTGATCGTTCGGCACAGCGTCGACTTGCCGGACCCGGAAGGGCCGATCACCACGACGACCTCGCCGCGCCGGATCGTCAGGTCGATGTCCTGGAGCACGTGCAGCGCGCCGAAGTGCTTGTTGACGTTGTCCAGCACGACCAGCGGGTCGCCTGCCGGCGCGGGACCCCCGGCCTTCTTGGTCACCGATACTTCGCTCATCGGCGGGTAGCTCCGTCCTCCTCGGTTGGGAGGACCCTAGTGACGCCCTGCGATCAACGTCATCAGATCTGAGGGGAACTTGAGCATAACGATCCGGCCGCAAACGGACACTCTGCGTGAACAGGGCGCGGGGGGTGCGGCCGGGGTACCGGCTGGATAACGGAAGCCGCTATCCGCCGGCCGGCTCTTGACGCGCGTGCCCCCGATCGCGGTAGATGCCCTGTGGCCGCTCGCGCGCACGGCCGCCGCCGCACGGGCCACCGCACGCCCGGGCGCCCGTACCCCCGTACGTACCCGGGCGCATCCAGCACACCCAAGGAGGAGGGCCGATGAGACTGCTGCTCGTGGAGGACGACGACCATGTCGCCGCGGCCCTGTCCGCGGTGCTGGCCCGGCACGGCTTCGACGTCACCCACGCCCGCAACGGCGAAGAGGCCCTGACCGCCCTGCTCCCCGACCACGCGGCGCCCTTCGGTGTCGTCCTGCTCGACCTGGGCCTGCCCGACCAGGACGGCTTCGAGGTCTGCGGACGCATCCGCAAGATCAGCACCACCCCCGTCATCATGGTCACCGCCCGCGCGGACGTACGCTCGCGCATCCACGGCCTCAACCTCGGGGCCGACGACTACGTCGTCAAGCCGTACGACACCGGGGAGTTGCTCGCCCGCATCCACGCCGTCAGCCGCCGTACGACGGCCGGTCCCGGCGAGACCACCGAGGACGAGACCACCGAGGAGACCCTGCGCCTGGGCGCCGTCACCGTCGAGACGGCCACCCGCCGGGTCTGCGTGGAGGGCACCGCCGTCCCCCTCACCCGCAAGGAGTTCGACCTGCTCGCCCTCCTCGCCCAGCGCCCGGGCGTCGTCTTCCGCCGGGAACAGATCATCAGCGAGGTGTGGCGGACCAGTTGGGAGGGTACGGGACGCACACTGGAGGTCCACGTCGCCTCGCTGCGCGCCAAGCTGAGGATGCCCGCTCTCATAGAGACGGTGCGCGGCGTCGGCTACCGGCTCGCCCTGCCGGGCGGACCGGCGTCCGTGGCGCCGGGCGGGCCGCCGCCCGCCGCCCCGGCCTCCTGAAGGCTTTCGCAAACCCGTGCGCGCCCGACTCCTCCCGCTCCTGCTCGCTCTGATGGCCGCCGTGCTGCTCGCGCTCGGCATCCCGCTCGCCGTGATCACCGCCGGCGTCGAGCAGCAGCGGGTCGTCGTCGACCGGATCGACGACGCGGCGCGCTTCGCCTCCCTGGCGCAGTACGTCACCGCGCGCCCCGACGCCGACGACAAGACGCCCGACGAGGACGAGCGGCACGCCACCCTCAGCGCCGAACTCCGGCGCTACCACGACCTGTACGGCATCCGCGCCGGCGTCTTCTTCCGCGACCGCACCCCCATGGCCGCGGCCCCCACGGGCTGGGGCGTCCCCAAGGCGGGCGAGGGCGAGCAGGCGTTCAAGGAAGCCCTCGCCGGCCGCCGCAGCCACGACCCCCGCCAGGTGTGGCCCTGGGGCGACGGTTCCCAGGACGGCCGGATCGCGGTGGCCTCGCCCGTCATCCGGGACGGTGACGTGGTCGCCGTCGTGGTCACCGACTCACCCACCGGACAGATGCGTGCCCGCATCCTCCATGGCTGGCTGCTGATCGGCGCGGGCGAGTGCGCCGCCGTGCTCGTCGCCGTCGCCGCCGCCTTCCGCCTCACCGGATGGGTGCTGCGTCCCGTACGCGTCCTGGACGCCGCCAGCCACGACATCGCCACCGGCCGCATGAAGTCCCGGGTCGCCGCCGCCTCCGGGCCGCCCGAACTGCGCCGTCTGGCCCGCTCCTTCAACGAGATGGCCGACCACGTCGAGGACGTCCTGGAACAGCAGCGCGCCTTCGTGGCCGACGCCTCCCACCAGCTCCGCAACCCGCTGGCCGCCCTGCTGCTGCGTATCGAACTGCTCGCCCTGGAACTCCCCGAGGGCAACGAGGAGGTCGCCTCGGTCCGTACGGAGGGCAAGCGGCTGGCACGTGTCCTGGACGACCTCCTGGATCTGGCGCTGGCCGAACACGCCGCCGGCGACCTGGAGCTCACCGATGTCGCGGCGCTGGCCGCCGAGCGCGTCGACGCCTGGCGTCCGCTGGCCGACGACAAGGGGGTGCGCCTGGCGTACGAGGGTCACGGCGCCGTCACCGGCTGGGCCGACCCGGTCGCCCTCTCCAGCGCCCTGGACGCCGTCGTAGACAACGCCCTGAAGTTCACCCCGCGCGGAGAGCGGGTCACGGTCGTCGCCGCCGCCGACGGGGACACCGTCACCGTCACCGTCACCGACCACGGCCCCGGCCTGACCGACGAGGAGCTGACGCGCGTGGGCGACCGCTTCTGGCGCAGCGGACGCCACCAGAACGTCTCCGGCTCGGGCCTGGGCCTGTCGATCTCCAGGGCGCTGCTCGCCCCCGGCGGGGCCCGCCTGTCCTTCGCGCCGCACCGCCCCCACGGGCTGCGGGTGACCGTGACCGTCCCCCGTACCGCGCCGTGAGGTCGTGTGTTACGTTGGAGGAGTTGCAGTTGTGGTACCCATGAACGTTGTGTGCGCCCGGAGGCTGGTAGCCCCGGGCGTTCCGTGTTTTTCCGGACGTCAGACCTCCGGTGTGGGGCGATCATCTCGGCGACGTGGAGGCCGCACGGTGCGGTCTCCGTATTGCCCCATGAAGGAGAAAAACATGGCTACCGGCACCGTGAAGTGGTTCAACGCGGAAAAGGGCTTCGGCTTCATCGAGCAGGACGGCGGCGGCTCCGACGTCTTCGCCCACTACTCCAACATCCAGGCCCAGGGCTTCCGTGAGCTGCTCGAAGGCCAGAAGGTCGAGTTCGACGTCACGCAGGGCCCCAAGGGTCCGCAGGCGGAGAACATCCGCGCGATCTGATCCGACCTCGCGCTCTGATGAGCCGCGCGCTCTGATCGGGCCGTCCGGTCCGACCGGGCCGCGTGGTTCCCTGGGACCGCACGGTCCCCTCGGGCCACATGGTTCCCTTGGACCGCATGGTTCCCTTGGACCGCGTGTCCACCAGGCTCTCGCGCGGAGCGGGCCCGCACCGGCCGTCCGGTGCGGGCCCCGTCCGTATCCGTACGGCCTCCAGGAAGACCCCTGGATCTCCGGGAAGATCCGTACGGCGTACGGCACCGGTGCCCCGGCGGCACCCGCGCGCCGCACCGCACCCCGCCCCGGCACCACCCCGCCTCTCCCTCCGCAGAAGGGTCTTCAGTGACACGAGCGACCGCATCGCGACCGAGCGCCGTCCCACAGCAGTCCGCACGGCAGCCGTCCCCCCGGACCGGGCCCGCCACCACCTTCGACGAGCTGCCGCTGGCACCGGCCCTCCTGACCGCGCTGCGGGAGCAGGGCGTCACCGAGCCGTTCCCCATCCAGGCCGCCACCCTGCCCGCCACGCTCGCGGGCCGCGACGTGCTGGGCCGCGGCCGGACCGGCTCCGGCAAGACACTGGCCTTCGGGCTGGCGATGCTCAGCCGTACGGCGGGGCGCCGCGCGCAGAGCAAGTGCCCGCTGGCGATGGTGCTGGTCCCCACCCGCGAACTGGCCACCCAGGTCACCGACGCGCTCACGCCGTACGCCCGCGCGCTGGACCTGCGCACCGCCACCGTCGTCGGCGGCACCTCCATCACCCGCCAGGTCGAGGCGCTGCGCAAGGGCGCCGAGATCCTGGTCGCCACCCCCGGCCGGCTCGCCGACCTGCTGGACCGCCGCGCCTGCGCGCTCGACCAGGTCGCGATCACCGTCCTGGACGAGGCCGACCAGATGACCGACATGGGCTTCCTGCCGCAGGTCACCCGCCTGATGGAGAAGGTCGACCCGAACGGCCAGCGGATGCTGTTCTCCGCGACGCTGGACCGTAATGTCGACAAGCTGGTGCGCCGCTTCCTGACCGACCCGGTGACCCACTCCGTGGACCCCTCGGCCGCGACCGTCACCACCATGGACCACCACGTCCTGTACGTGGAGGCCACCGACAAGCGGGCCACCGCCACCGAGATCGCCGCCCGCGACGGCCGCGTGATCATGTTCGTGGACACCAAGCGCGGCGCCGACCGGCTCACCAAGCACCTGCTGGCCCAGGGCGTACGGGCCGCGGCGCTGCACGGCGGCAAGTCCCAGCCGCAGCGCACCCGCACCCTGGAGCAGTTCCGTACGGGCCACGCGACCGCGCTGATCGCCACCAACGTCGCGGCCCGCGGCATCCACATCGACGGGCTCGACCTGGTGGTGAACGTCGACCCGCCGACCGAGGCCAAGGACTATCTGCACCGCGGCGGGCGGACCGCGCGGGCCGGCGAGTCCGGCACGGTCGTCACCCTCGTCACCCCCGAGCAGCGCCGGGACATGAACCGGCTGATGGCCCGGGCGAAGATCACGCCGGGGACGGCGCGGGTGCGCCCCGGCGACGGCGAACTCATAAGGATCACCGGTGCCCAGGCCCCGTCCGGCGTGCCGGTGGTCCTCACGGCGCCGACGCCGCAGGGGCAGGGCGCGTCGGCGTCCTCGTCCGCCGCCTCCTCCGGCGGCGGGCGTCGCCGGTCGCGGCGGGGTCGTGGGGGCGCCGCCGCCACGGGCGGCGGCAACGGCACCGGCGGCGGTCGTGGCGCGGTGAGCGGTGGCGGTCGCGGCGGTACGGGCGGCGGCGGTGGCCGTGGTACGGGCGCCGGCGGACGCAGCGGGGGCGGGCGGCCCGCCCGCCGCTCGACGCGGGCGCCGCGCGTCTGAGTGCGTACGTCGGTATGTGACGTCTATATGTGACTGTGTCCGGACTCTGGGCAATGCGTCCGTGTCTGGGAGTACCTGGCCTGGAGTGGCCTGACCCGGTTGTTCCCGGGCCGGTACCGGCATCGGCCCGTACCGGCCCGGATCAGGGCTTCTCCGACTGGTAATAGCGGCGCGCACCCTCGTGCAACGGCAGCGGATCGGTGAAGACCGCCGTCCGCAGATCCACCTTCTGCGCCGCGTGCACCTCCCGCCCGATCCAGTCCCGGCTCTTGATCACCGTACGGGTGATGCCCTCCGTCAGCCCGGCGTCCTCCCCATCCATGGTCACCAGAAGGTTCGCGACCGCGATGGTCTTGACCGCCTGACCGTGCTGGACCTGCGGATAGGCGTCGGCCGGCATGACGGCCGCCCGGAAGTACCGGCTGCGCTCCCCCTGTTTGTGCAGCGGCTGGATCAGGTCCGCGAGCTGGACGAGCCGTACGGGCGTCCGGCGCGCGAGCTGCTGTACCGCGCTGGTCGGCAGCCCGCCGGACCACACGAAGGCGTCCAGCTCCTTGCGCTCCAGCATCCCCGGCATCCGGTCGATCCCGACCCGTACCGCCGTGATGTCCCGCTTGAAGTCCAGCCCGGCAGCCTCCATCAGCCGCCGGGTGATGAGCTGGACGCCGGAGCCGTCCGCGCCCACCCCCACCCGCAGCCGCGCCAGGCCCTTGGCCGAGTGGACCGGCGAGTCCTCGGGCACCACGAGCTGGATGTAGTCGTCGTACAGCCGCGCGCAGGCCCGCAGCCGCTGCGCGCCGCGCTCTCCTTTGCGCCGGTACTCGGCCACCGCGTCGGCCGTCGCGATCGCGAACTGCGCCCGGCCCGAGGTGAGCTGCCGCAGGTTGTCGACCGAGCCTTCGCTGCGGGTCAGCCGTACGTCCAGGTCCGGCAGGTCCTCGCGCAGGTCCTGCCGCAGCAGCTCGCCGTACCGGGCGTACACCCCGGTCGGGACGCCGGTGGCCAGTGTCACCCGGCCGCTGGGGGAGGGCGGGCCGCCCAGCGGCAGCAGCCACCACAGCAGCAGGCCGAGCCCGGCCAGGCCCGCGACCGCCTGCAGCGCCCGGCGCCTGCCGATGCGGGGGAGTGCTGTGAGCATGGCGGAGATCCTGCCAGCCCGGCCCCGGGAAGGGGAGGGCCCGCCGCATCACGACCCGGGCACGGCTCCCGGCTGCCGTGCCCGCCGCCCGGCCGGGACGGCTGCGGCGCGGCGTACCGGACCGGCTGCGCCGTACCGCGCCTGCACGGGCTTCCCCCGGCCCCCCTTACCCTGGAGGGATGACGAGCAGGGACCGGACCGGAGCAGTGGACGAAGTGGGCGCAACCAGAAGCTACGAGATTCGCACCTACGGGTGCCAGATGAACGTCCACGACTCCGAGCGGCTCTCGGGCCTCCTGGAGGACGCCGGATACGTACGCGCGCCCAAGGACGCCGACGGTGCCGACGTCGTCGTCTTCAACACGTGCGCGGTACGGGAGAACGCGGACAACCGCCTGTACGGCAACCTCGGCCAGCTCGCGCCCAAGAAGGCGCAGCGGCCGGGCATGCAGATCGCCGTGGGCGGCTGCCTGGCCCAGAAGGACCGCGACACCATCGTCAAGAAGGCCCCCTGGGTCGACGTGGTCTTCGGCACCCACAACATCGGCAAGCTGCCGGTGCTTCTGGAGCGGGCCCGTATCCAGGAGGAGGCGCAGGTCGAGATCGCCGAATCGCTGGAGGCGTTCCCCTCGACGCTGCCCACCCGCCGCGAGAGCGCGTATGCGGCCTGGGTCTCCATCTCGGTGGGCTGCAACAACACCTGCACCTTCTGCATCGTCCCGGCGCTGCGCGGCAAGGAGAAGGACCGCCGGCCCGGCGACATCCTCGCCGAGGTGGAGGCCCTGGTCGCCGAGGGCGTCAGCGAGATCACCCTGCTCGGCCAGAACGTCAACGCCTACGGCTCGGACATCGGCGACCGCGAGGCTTTCAGCAAGCTGCTGCGGGCCTGCGGGAAGATCGAGGGCCTGGAGCGGGTCCGCTTCACCTCGCCGCACCCGCGCGACTTCACCGACGACGTCATCGCGGCGATGGCCGAGACCCCCAACGTCATGCCGCAGTTGCACATGCCGCTCCAGTCCGGTTCCGACACGGTCCTGAAGGCCATGCGCCGCTCCTACCGGCAGGAGCGTTACCTCGGCATCATCGAGAAGGTGCGCGCCGCCATGCCGGACGCCGCCATCTCCACCGACATCATCGTCGGCTTCCCCGGTGAGACGGACGAGGACTTCGAGCAGACCCTGCACGTCGTCCGGGAGTCCCGCTTCGCGCAGGCGTTCACCTTCCAGTACTCCAAGCGGCCCGGGACCCCGGCCGCCGAGATGGACGGCCAGATCCCCAAGGCCGTCGTCCAGGAGCGCTACGAGCGGCTGGTCGCCCTCCAGGAGGAGATCTCCTGGGAGGAGAACAAGAAGCAGGTCGGCCGCACCCTGGAGGTGCTGGTCGCCGAAGGCGAGGGTCGCAAGGACGACGCCACCCACCGTCTGTCCGGGCGTGCGCCCGACAACCGCCTCGTGCACTTCACCCGCCCGCAGGAGCCGGTCCGGCCGGGTGACGTGGTGACCGTCGAGGTCACCTACGCCCCCCCACCACCTGCTCGCCGAGGGGCCCGCCAAGGCCGTACGCCGTACGCGGGCGGGCGACGCCTGGGAGAAGCGCAACGCCGCCCCGGTGCAGAAGCCGGCCGGCGTGATGCTGGGCCTGCCGAAGATCGGCGCGCCGGCCCCGGCGCCGCTCGCGGCTGCCGCGCCGGGCTGCGGCTGCGACGCGTAAGGGCTCCGGCTCCAGGGATACGCCTGGGTGAGGCACCTCCGTAACGCTGTTACGGAGGTGCCTGCCGCGCTGACCTGCCGTGCTGCCCTGCTGCCCTCTGTAACGCCGTTACCGCGTTTCTGCGGTCTCATCGGGCGTTTCTGTAACGCTGTTCCGGGCCGTTGTGCGCTGTTCCGGTCGTCACGGGCGGCGGGCCGGTCCGTACGAGCCGGCAGTCGGGCGCGGCCGGGCGCGGGGCGGGCGGCTACGCTGCCAGACATGCTCGTAGCCGCCGCAGTCTGCCCCTGCCCGCCCCTTCTGGTGCCCGAGGTCGCCTCGGGTGCCGCGCCCGAACTGGACGGTCTGCGGGCCGCGTGCCTGGACGCCGTCGGTGTGCTCGCCGCGGCCCGGCCCGACCGGCTCGTCGTGCTCGGCCCGGCCGGGCAGGACGGCCGGGGCCCGTACCCGCAGGGGGCCGTCGGATCCTTCCGCGGCTTCGGCGTGGACCTGGAGGTCCGGCTGGGCCCGTCGGTCCCCTCCGCCGCCCCGGCCCCCTCCGACCCGTCCGCCGGCCGGTCGCTGCCGCCGTCGCTGGCCGTCGGCGCCTGGCTGCTGGGCCGTACGGACTGGGCCGACGCCCCCGTGGAGGGGCTGGGGGTCGCAGAGACCCTGGAGCGGGACCGCTGCCTCCAGGCCGGGCAGGAGATCGCCGCGTCGGCCGGGCGGGTGGCGCTGCTGGTCATGGGGGACGGCAGCGCCTGCCGTTCGGTCAAGGCGCCGGGCTACTTCGACGAGCGGGCCGAGGCGTTCGACGCCGAGGCGGCCCGCGCGCTGGGAACCGCCGACGTGGCGGCGCTGAGCGCACTGGACGAGGAGCTGGCCGCCGCGCTCAAGGCGTCCGGCCGGGCCTGCTGGCACGTACTGGCCGGGGCCGCCCGGGGAGCGGGCCTGAGCGGTGAACTGCTGCGCGAGGAAGCGCCGTACGGGGTGGGCTACTTCGTCGCGGCCTGGTCGTAGAGCCTCCGGCCCACCGGCCCTCCGGCCCTCCGAACCACCGGGACGGCGCGCCACCGACTCACCAGCCGTTCAGCCGCCGGCCGTCAAGCCGTCCGGCCGCCGGCCACCCAGTCACCGGGCCGTCAGACCGTCAGGCCGGCGAGCCGGCGTTCGTGGACACGGAAACGGCCGCGGAGCGTGTGCTCCCCGGCCGTTTCCCGTACGGATTCCGGGACGGGGCCCGCGCCGCCGTGACCACCGCGCCGCCCGTCCGCTCACCCCGTCACTGGCGGGCGCCCTCGCCCGCCTCACTGTCGGCTGCCGCCTCGGCGGACTGCTGCTTGGGGATCTCGACGCCCTCGGCCGCCGCGGTGTCGCCCTCGTCCGTCCGCGCGCCCGTGGCCTCCCCCTCGGCCTCCTCGGCGCCGTCGTCCCCCGAAGTGGAATCCGCGGCCTCTTCGCCGGCCCCCTGGGCCTGAGACTCCGCCGTCACCGCCGCGGCAGCCGCCTCTTCTGTCGACGCCTCGTCCTTACGGCGGCGAAACCGTGAAAACACGCCCATATCTACTCCAGACCTTACTCGTGTGGGCGAAATCCCGCGCTGCGCGGAGCGTCCCATTGCGCCGCCCGCGGGCACCGGCCCGTGAACCGGCTGTCGGAACCTCGCAACAGGCAACGAACCCGAAGGCCGACCGTTACGTCGCTCATTCGAGATGAAGCCCCGAGGTTTGCGAGACTGACGAGGTGAACACCGCAGTTCCCGTACCCCGGGTCATCGCCGTCGTCGGCCCCACCGCGGCCGGAAAGTCCGATCTGGGCGTCGCGCTCGCCCGGCACCTGGGCGGCGAGGTCGTCAACGCCGACTCCATGCAGCTCTACCGGGGCATGGACATCGGTACCGCCAAGCTGACGGTGGCCGAGCGCCGGAATGTGCCGCACCACCTGCTGGACGTCTGGGACGTCACCGAGGCGGCCAGCGTCGCCGAGTACCAGCGGCTGGCCCGCGCCGAGATCGACCGGCTGCTCGCCGCCGGCCGCACCCCGGTCCTGGTGGGCGGCTCCGGCCTGTACGTACGCGCCGCCATCGACGCCCTGGACTTCCCCGGCACCGACCCGGAGGTACGGGCCCGGCTGGAGGAGGAGCTGGCGGAGCTGGGCAGCGGCGCGCTGCACGCCCGGCTGGCCGCCGCCGACCCCGAGGCCGCCCGCGCCATCCTGCCCGGCAACGGCCGCCGCATCGTACGGGCCCTGGAGGTCATCGAGATCACCGGCCGCCCCTTCACCGCCAACCTCCCGGGTCACGAGGCGTTCTACGACACACTCCAGATCGGGGTCGACGTCGAGCGCCCCGAGCTGGACGGGCGGATAGCCGCGCGGGTGGACCGGATGTGGGACGAAGGACTCGTCGAGGAGGTACGGCGCCTGGAGGGCGCGGGACTGCGCGAGGGGCGCACGGCCTCCCGCGCGCTCGGGTACCAGCAGGTGCTGGCGCAGTTGGCGGGCGAGTGCACGGAGCAGGAGGCGCGCGAGGAAACCGTACGCGCCACCAAGCGCTTCGCGCGCCGTCAGGACTCCTGGTTCCGCCGGGACCCACGGGTCCACTGGCTCAGCGGTGCCGCCGACCGGCGCGAGGAACTCACCGGTCTGGCCCTGGCGTTGCTCGAACGACCGGTCACAGCCTGATCACGTCATGGCATCGGGACGCCCCGCCCGTCATCCGGGCCCCTGGGAGCGTGTCATCATCGACCTTCGATCGATGCGTGAAGTCGTGAATGGGGAGGGCGCGTGGCGATGGAGGCCGGCCCTCGCAACAGACCACAAAAACCGGACGGGGCCCGCGGCGACGCCCCGCCCACGGCACCGGACAGCCCCGGCCCTCCGGGCCCCCGGGACGAACCGGGCACGCTGGAGGAACCGGCTGCCCTCGCGGACCTCGACGGGCTGGACGGCACGGGCGGGACGGAGGGCGTCAACGGCGCGGACGGGCTCGGCGAGCCCGGTGACCGGGACGCCCTGGACGGCTCGGACGGCCCCGACGCCCAGGACCCGGACGTCCCCAAGGGCGGCGAGTCCTTCCGTGAACTGCGCCCGCCCCGCCGGCTGCGCCTGTGGCAGCTCGCCCCCATCGTGGGGCTGGCCGCCGTCGGGTCGCTGATGTTCGCCTTCCCCCTCGCCTTCGAGTTCGGCGGCGACGGCGGCGCGATGATCGCCATGCTCGGACTGCTGCTGTCCTGCTGCGCCGCCGGCTGGGGCATGATGGCCGCCCGCCGGGTCGGCTACCCCTGGCCCGGCCTGCCCGCCCGCGGCTCCGGCCGCCGCCCGGAATGGCGCGTGGTGCTGGCCTACGTCGCC
Source organism: Streptomyces sp. MST-110588 (assembly GCF_022695595.1). Lineage (NCBI taxonomy): Bacteria > Bacillati > Actinomycetota > Actinomycetes > Kitasatosporales > Streptomycetaceae > Streptomyces > Streptomyces sp. MST-110588. Next base: position 1,913,687 of record NZ_CP074380.1, on the reverse strand, counting down.
GTGGTGGCGGTCCCGGCCGCGCTGGCCATCTGGCGCGTGGCCCGGCTGCGCTGAGGGCCGCGGCGCCCCCGTACGATGCGGGGATGAGCACCGAGCACAGCGTCGCCTTCGCCAAGGGGCACGGCACCGAGAACGACTTCGTCATCCTCCCGGACCCCGAAGGCCGCCGGGAGCTGCCCGCGGCGGCGGTCGCGCGGATCTGTGACCGCCGGGCCGGTATCGGCGGCGACGGCCTGCTGCGCGTCGTACGGGCCGCGGCGCACCCCGAAGCGCGCCCCATGGCCGACGAGGCCGAGTGGTTCATGGACTACCGCAACGGCGACGGCTCGATCGCGGAGATGTGCGGCAACGGTGTCCGCGTCTTCGCGCGCTACCTCCTGCACGCCGGGCTGGTCGAGCCGGGCGAGGTGGCGATCGCCACCCGCTCCGGCGTGCGCACCGTGCGCGTCGCCGGGAGCGGCGAGGTGACGGTGTCCATGGGCAAGGCGGTGCTCCCCGAGGAGACGGTCACGGTCACCGTGGACGGCCGCCACTGGCCGGCCCGTAACGTCAACATGGGCAACCCGCACGCCGTGGCCTTCGTCGAGGACCTGGCCCACGCCGGAGACCTGAAGGACGCCCCGGCCTTCGCCCCCGCCCCGGTCTACCCGGACGGCGTGAACATCGAGTTCGTGGCCGACCGCGGCCCGCGCCACGTGGCGATGCGGGTGCACGAGCGCGGAGCCGGGGAGACCCGGTCCTGCGGGACGGGCGCCTGCGCCGTGGCCGTGGCCGCCGCCCGCCGCGACGGCGCGGACCCTTCGGTGACCGGCAGCCCCGTCACGTACACCGTCGACGTCCTGGGCGGCAGCCTGGCGATCACCGAGCTGCCCGACGGGACCGTCGAGATGACCGGCCCCGCCGTCATCGTCGCCGAGGGCACCGTCGACCCCGCCTGGCTGGTCACGGCCCTGGGCTGAACCCGGTGCCGGGCAGCCGTCCTCGCGCGTGACCCGGGCGCGGGGACGGCCGCACGGCACCACGTACGACGCCGGACGTACAGCGCCGGACGTACGGACCACGGCCGCGTACGTACGTGGCGGCGCGCGCGTCCGCAGAGGAACGCCGGCCGGAGAACTCCACCGGACGACTCCACCGGACGGCTCCTGACCGTTCCGGGCCACACCAGGGCACTCCAGGGCGCTCACCGCCACTCCGGACGACGTGTGAGACGCGCCCTGAGCTTCCCTCGAATGGGTGATCCGGTTCACGCTGGGCGAGAGCCGGACAGCGGTGCGTGATGGGCTCGGTAGCATCAAGCACCGGCCCGGGCGACGGACTGAAGAACGCCCGGCCGCCGGTCGACGCCGCCGGAGGTGCCCATGAGCGCAGAGGCCACAGACCCTGATAACCCCGATGCGCCCCCCGAGTCCGGCCCGGGAGCCCCGAGCCGCAAGCGGGCCCGCCCCCGTCTGGAGCTGCGCGGGCTGCGCCGCATCGGACGGGCCGCGCTGCTCGGCCCCGCCCCGCGCACCGGACTGCCGGACGCCCTGGAGCACGTCGCCAAGGTCCACCGCACCCACCACCCCGACGCCGACCTGGACATCCTCAGCAAGGCGTACGCCCTGGCCGAGTCCTCCCACCGCGGCCAGACCCGTAAGAGCGGCGAGCCGTACATCACCCACCCGCTGGCCGTTACGCTCATCCTGGCCCAACTGGGCGCCGAGACCACGACGTTGACCGCCTCCCTGCTCCACGACACCGTCGAGGACACGGAAGTGACGCTGGACCAGGTGCGCGCGGAGTTCGGCGCGGAGGTCTGCTACCTGGTCGACGGCGTGACCAAGCTGGAGAAGGTCGACTACGGTGCCGCCGCGGAACCGGAGACCTTCCGCAAAATGCTGGTCGCCACCGGCAATGACGTACGCGTGATGTCCATCAAGCTCGCCGACCGGCTGCACAACATGCGCACCCTCGGCGTGATGCGCCCCGAAAAACAGGCCCGGATCGCCAAGGTGACCCGCGACGTGCTCATCCCGCTGGCGGAGCGGCTGGGCGTCCAGGCCCTGAAGTCCGAACTGGAGGACCTGGTCTTCGCGATCCTGCACCCCCAGGAGTACGAGGCCACGCGGCTGCTCGTACTGGAGCACGCCGGGCGCCCCGACCCGCTCGCCGCCATCGCCGAGCGGGTGCGCGCCGTCCTGCACGAGGCCGACATCGACGCCGAAGTGCTCATCCGGCCGCGGCACTTGGTCTCCGTCCACCGGGTGCGCCTGGGGCGCGGCAAGGTGACCGGCGCGGACCTGGGGCGGCTGCTGGTGCTCGTCACGGAGGACGCCGACTGCTACGCGGTCCTCGGCGAGCTGCACACCTGCTTCACGCCGGTGGTCTCGGAGTTCAAGGACTTCATCGCCACGCCCAAGTTCAACCTCTACCAGTCCCTGCACACCGCGGTCACCGGCGAGCACGGGGAGATCGCCGAGACGCTGATCCGTACGCACCAGATGCACCGGGTCGCCGAAGCCGGGGTCGTCGCGCTGGGCAATCCGTACGCCCCTACGGACGGCGCGGACACACCGGACGGCGAGCGCGCACCGGACGGTGAGCGTGCACCGGACGGTGAGCGCGCCGACCCCACCCGGCCGGGCTGGCTCTCGCGCCTGCTGGACTGGCAGCGCGCCACCCCGGACCCGGACACCTTCTGGACCTCGCTCCGCGCCGACCTGGCCCAGGACCGCGAGATCACGGTCTTCAGCGTGGACGACGGGCCGGGCGGGGCGGCCGGAACGGACACCGTCGGGCTGCCCGCCGGGGCGAGCTGTGTGGACGCGGCGTATGTGCGGTACGGCGACGAGGCCCACCGCTGCATCGGCGCCCGCGTCAACGGCCGCCTGGCCACGCTCTCCACGGTGCTGCACGACGGCGACAGCGTGCATGTGCTGATGGCCACCGACTCCGCCGCCGGGCCGTCCCCGGAGTGGCTGGGCCATGCCCGTACGCCTGCCGCCAGGCTCGCCATCTCCCGCTGGCTGGCGGCTCACCAGGCGCACCAGGGAGGTGACCGCCCGGGGCCGGGGGCCGGCCGCCGGACACCGCCGTCCGGGCCGTCCGAGCCGTCCACCCTGTCCGACCCGTCCATCCCGTCCGCCCCGTCCACCCCGTCCGACCCGTCCATCCCGTCCGGGCCACGCGGCCCGCTGGAACCGTCCGGGTCGCTGGAGCCGTCCGGGTCACCTGAACCGTCCGGGTCACCTGAACCGTCCGGGTCACCCGAACCTTCCGCTCTGCCCGGATCATCCGGGACGGCCGGACCCGCCGAAACGTCCGGGCCGGTGGAACCACCCGGGCCGGCGGACCGGGGGACGGTCCCACGACGGCAGGGCGTCCGACCCGGGCCGGGCCGTGCGGCGCCCCCTCGCCCAGGGCACGCCCCGGCCGAGCCCGGGGACAGCGGGCAGCGGGCGGCCGGCGGACCGGGCGGCCCCGCTCCCCGTACGGACGAGGGGCAGACCGAGCGGCAGACCGTGCCCGCCGCCGGCTCCGCTCCCGCCGACCGGTCCGGCGCCCCCCTCGCCGCCCCCGCGTCCGTCCTGGCCGTCACCGACGTCCCCGCGGCGACCGTACGGCTCGCGGGCTGCTGCACCCCCGTACCGCCGGACTCCGTGACCGGATTCGCCGTACGGGGCGGTACGGTCACCGTGCACCGCGCGCTGTGCCCGGTCGTCGCCCGGATGGCCGCGGCCGGCCGGCAGCCGGTCGGGGCGCGCTGGCGGGGCGCGGCGGACGCCGTACAGGGCTGCCGGGTGACCCTCCTCGCCGAGGCGTTCAGCAGGCCCCAGCTCCTCGCCGATCTCACGGAGGTCATCGCGGCCGAAGGGGCCGCCGTGGTCTCGGCGGCCGTCGAGCCGCCCTACGAGCAGCGGGTACGGCACACCTACACCCTCCACCTCCCGGACGCCGCCGCGCTGCCGTCCCTCATGCGCGCGATGCGGCAGGTCCCCGGGGTCTTCGACGTGCTGCGGGCGGGCCGTACGAGGCCGACCGTGGCGGCCCGGCCTTAGGCCAGCCTTAGGCCAGCCTTAGGCCCTGTGAAGTTGGGGGCGCGGCTGGCGGGGGAGCGGAGGGAGTGCGCCCCGGTGCGTATGAGGGGCGGGCCGTGCCCGGCGCGTACAGGGGGCGGATCGCGATCCGGAGCCCTCCGTTCGGGTGCCGTATCGCCGCATCCCCGGTGGGAGAGGGGGCCGCGCTGGTAGCGGTAAGCCATGACGCCTTCCTCGCGCCGTCCCGTCATCGCGCGCCCCGTCGCGCGCGCCGTCCTCCGCCCGCTGGCCGCCGTCCTCCGCCTGCAAGCCGTACGTGATCTGTCCGCCGTACCCGATCGGGCCGCCGTACGCCGTCTGTCCGTGGCACGCCGTCTGTCCGTGGTACGCGGTCTGTCCGCCGTACGCCGCAGGGTGCCCGCCTCCCGGCGCACCGCGGGCCTCGGGCTGCTGGCCGTCGCCACGCTCGTGGCGGCCGGGCCGCCACCGCCGGGCCCCGCGGGCATCGGTGACCCGCTCTTCCCGGCGCTGGGCAACCCGGGGTACGACGTCACCTCCTACGACATCGACCTGAACTACTCCGGCCACAACGACCGGCCGATGGAGGCCGTGACCAAGATCAAAGCCCGGGCCACCGGAAACCTGGACCGCGTCAACCTCGACTTCACCCACGGCACCGTCCGCTCGGTGCAGGTCAACGGCCGGCCCGCCAAGTACGAAACCCGCGGCGAGGACCTGGTTCTCACCCCCCGGCGCCCGGTGCGGCCCGGCTCGCCGCTGCGCATCGTCGTGCGGCACACCAGCGACCCGCGCGGCGGCGGGGACGACGGCTGGGTCCGTACGGAAGACGGACTGGTGATGGCCAACCAGGCGGACGCCGCGCACCGCGTCTTCCCCTGCAACGACCACCCGGCGGACAAGGCGCTCTTCACCTTCCACGTCACCGCGCCGCCCGGCCTGACGGTCGTCGCCAACGGCCTGCCGGCCCGGCGTGCCGTCCCCGGCCCGGCCACCACCTGGACGTACCGCGGCGCCCACCCCATGGCCACCGAACTGGCCCAGGTCTCCATCGGGCGCTCCGCGGTGCTGCACCGCACCGGGCCCGACGGCCTGCCGGTGCGCGACGTCGTCCCGGCCGCCGACCGCGAGAAGATGGCCCGGTGGCTCACGAAGACGCCTGGCCACCTGAAGTGGATGCGCGGCAAGGTCGGCCGCTACCCCTTCGAGACGTACGGGGTACTCATCGCCAAGGCGCAAACGGGTTTCGAGCTGGAGACCCAGACCCTCTCGCTGTTCGAACACCGCCTCTTCTCCGACCCCCGCTACCCCACCTGGTACGTCGAGTCCGTGATGGTGCACGAGCTGGCACACCAGTGGTTCGGCAACAGCGTCAGCCCGCGCGTCTGGTCGGACGTCTGGCTCAACGAGGCACACGCCACCTGGTACGAGCAGCTCTTCCTCCAGGAGCACTTCAAGGCCCCCATGGTGGAGCGGATGCGCAACGCCTACCGGTCCTCGGACCGCTGGCGGGCCACCGGCGGACCGCCCGCCGCGCCCAAGGCCCCCGCCCCCGGCAAGAAGATCAGCATCTTCCGCCCGGTCATCTACGACGGCAGCGCCCTGGTGCTGTACGCACTGCGCGAGAAGATCGGCGCGGACGCCTTCGACCGGCTCGAACGCTCGTGGGTGACGCGGCACCGCGACGGTGTGGCGGGCACCGCCGACTTCGTCGCACTCGCCTCCCGCATCTCCGGACAGGACCTTTCGGCGTTCTTCCGGAGCTGGCTGTACGACACGAAGACGCCTCCCATGCCGGGGCACGCGGACTGGAAGAGCGATGATCCCCAGGCGCCACAGCAGGCCAAGCCACCGCAGCAGGCCAAGCCACCGCAGCAGGCCAAGCCGCCACAGCAGGTGAAGCCGTCACAGGAGACCAGGCCGCCGCAGCAGACCACGCCGCAGACCGACCCGGCGGCGAAGCCGGACACCGAGCCGGACGGTACGAAGCCCGCCACGGACCCGGAAGCCACCCCCGGCACCCGGCCGACGACGAAGCCGGTCCCCCGGCCGACCGGCCCGCAGGCCCCCGCCGGGTGACGAAGCCGGAAACCGCGGCCCGGCCCGTGGCAGGCAGGCGGACGAAAACCTGTGTGACGGCCCCCGCGCACCGTGCGACCATCAAGGCGTCGACGCCGCGGCGGCCGGGAATCTCCCGGGCGGTCCGTACGTTGTCATCATCGAGTGCCCCGGGACCGGCCGGTCCCGCCGGGGCCTACCAACGACGCAAAGGATCAAATGACCTCCTCTTCTTCCCTTCCACAGGACCGCCAGCGCCTCTCGGAGAACCTGCGGGCCGACGCCCTGATGGAAGAGGACGTCGCCTGGAGCCACGAGATCGACGGGGAGCGTGACGGCGACCAGTACGACCGCTCGGAGCGCGCGGCGCTGCGCCGCGTGGCCGGCCTGTCCACCGAACTGGAGGACGTCACCGAGGTCGAGTACCGCCAGTTGCGCCTGGAGCGCGTGGTACTGGTCGGCGTATGGACCTCCGGGACCGTGCAGGACGCGGAGAACTCGCTCGCCGAGCTGGCCGCGCTGGCGGAGACCGCGGGTGCCCTGGTGCTCGACGGTGTCATCCAGCGCCGCGACAAGCCGGACCCGGCCACGTACATCGGCTCGGGCAAGGCGCTGGAGCTGCGTGACATCGTGCTGGAAAGCGGCGCGGACACCGTCGTGTGCGACGGTGAGCTCTCGCCGGGCCAGCTCATCCACCTGGAAGACGTCGTCAAGGTCAAGGTGGTCGACCGTACCGCCCTGATCCTGGACATCTTCGCGCAGCACGCCAAGTCCCGTGAGGGCAAGGCGCAGGTGTCCCTGGCGCAGATGCAGTACATGCTTCCCCGGCTGCGCGGCTGGGGCCAGTCGCTGTCCCGGCAGATGGGCGGCGGTGGCTCCAGCAGCAGTGGCGGCGGCATGGCCACGCGCGGTCCCGGTGAGACCAAGATCGAGACGGACCGGCGGCGGATCCGCGAGAAGATGGCGAAGCTGCGCCGGGAGATCGCGGAGATGAAGACCGGCCGCGACGTCAAGCGGCAGGAGCGCCGGCGCAACAAGGTCCCCTCGGTGGCCATCGCCGGCTACACCAACGCCGGCAAGTCCTCGCTGCTCAACCGTCTGACCGGCGCGGGCGTGCTGGTGGAGAACGCGCTGTTCGCCACCCTGGACCCGACGGTGCGGCGTGCCGAGACGCCCAGCGGACGGCTCTACACCCTCGCGGACACGGTCGGATTCGTCCGCCATCTGCCGCACCACCTCGTCGAGGCGTTCCGCTCCACGATGGAGGAGGTCGGCGACTCCGACCTCATCCTGCACGTCGTCGACGGCTCGCACCCGGCGCCGGAGGAGCAGCTCGCCGCCGTACGCGAGGTGATCCGTGACGTGGGCGCGACCGACGTGCCCGAGATCGTGGTCGTCAACAAGGCCGACGCCGCGGACCCGCTGGTGCTCCAGCGCCTGCTGCGGCGGGAGAAGCACGCCCTGGTCGTCTCGGCCCGTACGGGCCAGGGCATCCCGGAGCTGCTCGCCCTGATCGACGAGGAGCTGCCGCGACCGCAGGTCGAGATCGAGGCGCTGGTGCCGTACACGCAGGGCGCGCTGATCTCGCGGGCGCACGCCGAGGGCGAGGTGATCTCCGAGGAGCACACCGCGGAGGGCACGGTCCTCAAGGCGCGGGTCCACGAGGAACTGGCCGCCGAGCTGGAGCCGTACACCCCGGCGGCGAGGAGCTGACGGGGTCGGCGGGCGGCGGCGGCCCGGCGCACTCGCTGCCGCCGCCGCTGCCGTCGAATCCGCCGTCGCCGTCCGTTTGCGTTCCCGCGTCCGTGTCCGTTTCCGTGTCCCCGTAAGGGCACCGCGTCAGCCGTACGACAGGGACAGCAGCACACAGCACAGAAGCACAGGGCCCGCCCCCGGGAAACCGGAGGCGGGCCCTGTGGCATACGCGCGGGGCGCCCGCTTCAGCGCGCCCCGCCGTGGATCACTGCTTGCTCGCCCACTTCTTGCTCATGGCGGCGAACATGCTCTTGGCCTCGGGACCGAGGTGCGGTCCGGCCGACCAGCGAGCGGGCCGCGGGCCCATCGACATGTTGGACACCAGCACGGTCTGGCCGTCCTTGCCCTTGATGAACCAGGGGCCACCGGAGGAGCCACCGGTCATGGTGCAGCCGATCCGGTACATGGTCGGCTTCTTGGCGTCCATCGACAGCCGGCCCGGCTTGTCGGTGCACTGCTCCTGGATCGCGCCGTCGAACGGCGCCTCGGCCGGGTAGCCCTGCGCGGTCAGGCTCGAGATCTTGCCGATCGCCGGAGCGTTGAACTCGACCTTGTACGCCCCGCCGGCCATCTCCTCCAGGGACTTGCCGCTGCCGTCCTCCGACTTCACGTGCATCAGCGCGAAGTCGTACGGAGCCATCGGCACGCCCGGAACGGCGCCGCCGTCCTTGATCCACTGGTCGGAGGTCGCCATGTCGTCCGCCCACCACTTGCCTGCCGGGACCCGGTCCTCGAACGGCGTGGTCTTCATCTGGCTCGCGGGCTTGCCGGTCCGGTTGAAGGACGGCACGAACATGACGTTGCGGTACCAACCGCCGTTCTTGCCGGCGTGCACGCAGTGACCCGCGGTCCACACCAGGTTGGACTTGCCGGGGTGCGCCGGGTCCTTGACCACCGTGGCCGAGCACTGGGCGTTGCCCTGCGGCGTGCTGAACAGCAGCAGGCCGACGCCGGGCGCGGTCTTGGTCAGCGGCGTCTTGACCGGCAGGGCCGTGACGGGCCGCGGCTCCGGGTCGGTCTTGCCCTGGTCCTGGGAGATGTCCTCGGGCTTGCTGGGCTGCTCCGGCGGCTTGGCCTTACCGATCCGGTCCGGGTTCCAGAAGTCCTTGATGATCGGGTTGATGAACTCGCCGGCCTCGCGGAGCCACTTGTCCTTGGACCAGTTCTTCCACTCGCCGTTCTTCCACTTGTCCAGGTCGATGCCGTGTTCCTTCAGCTTGTCCTGGATCTCCTGGGGGATCTTGATCTCACCCCCGCCCGAGCTGCTCTGCCCCGCGGACTGGTCGGCTTTGCCATCCGCCTGAGAGCTCTCCGGGCCGCACCCGGTCGCGGTCAGCGCCACCACGGCGGTGAGAGCGGCGGCGGCCAGGACAGGCCGACGTATGGATCGCATGGGTGAGTTCCCCCTGTGTGTTCCAGCTCTGTGTGTGTTCAAGCTGTGCTGTACGGACTTGTGTTGCTATGACTGGTGTGTCTGCTCTGTCTGCTGTGCACGTCGCGACCGATGTGCCAACGGAATGCGCGGCGTCTTGTGTGCTGCTTGTCATGCACCTTAAGGGTCCAGGTGCAAGACCCCACTATGCCGGTGCTGATGGTGACGGTGATGAGCGGGTCCCCGGTTCCGTCCCGCAACGATCTTTCGTCAGACCGTGATCCCGGGTCGGCGGCGTCGTTGGTACGTACGGGGGACGGCGAGGCCGCGCGCCAGCGGACCGGCGGCCCCCGGCCGGTACCGCAACAGCAGAACACCGGCACCACCACAGCAACAGCAGCACCACAACAGCACCGCCACCGCGAACAGCAACAACAGCAGCAGCGCAGCAGTTCCTCACGACCTCAGCACCTGAGTAGCGCCTCAATAGCACCTAGCACCTAGCACCTAGCACCTCAGTCCGACGCAGTTCAGCAGCAGGAGGACCGAATCGCCGTGGCCCTGACCAAGCCTCTGCCGATGGCGCCGCCCCCGGCTCACGAGGGCATCCTGCGGCGGCAGTCGCTCCGCGAATCCGCTGCCCGCACGTACGCCCGCTCCCTCCCCATCGTCCCGGTACGTGCCCGCGGACTGACCATCGAGGGTGCCGACGGCCGCCGTTACCTCGACTGTCTCTCCGGGGCCGGTTCCCTGGCCCTGGGCCACAACCACCCCGTCGTACTGGAAGCCATCCGCGCGGTCCTGGATTCCGGCGCCCCGCTGCACGTCCTGGACCTCGCCACGCCCGTCAAGGACACCTTCACCACAGAGCTGTTCGCCACCCTCCCCGCGGAGTTCGCGGACCGTGCCCGCATCCAGTTCTGCGGGCCGGCCGGCACGGACGCGGTGGAGGCCGCCTTCAAGCTCGTACGGACCGCGACCGGCCGGGACGGCCTGCTGGCGTTCACCGGCGCCTACCACGGGATGACCGCGGGCGCCCTGGCCGCGTCAGGAGGCGCGCCGGATACGACCGTGACCCGGCTGCCCTACCCGTACGACTACCGCTGCCCCTTCGGTACGGGCGGCGGGCGCGGCGCCGAGCTGTCGGCGCGCTGGACCGAGAACCTACTGGACGACCAGAAGGCCGGCGTGCCCCACCCGGCCGGAATGATCCTCGAACCGGTCCAGGGGGAGGGCGGGGTGATCCCCGCGCCGGAGAGCTGGCTGCGGCGTATGCGGCAGATCACCGCCACCAGGGACATCCCGCTCATCGTGGACGAGGTGCAGACCGGCGTCGGCCGGACCGGCGCCTTCTGGGCGATCGAACACAGCGGCATCGTCCCCGACGTACTGGTTCTCTCCAAGGCCATCGGCGGCAGCCTGCCGCTCGCGGTCGTCGTCTACCGGGAGGAGCTGGACTGCTGGCGCCCCGGCGCCCACGCGGGAACCTTCCGCGGCAACCAGCTCGCCATGGCCGCGGGCGCCGCCACGCTCGCGTACGTACGGGAGAACGGCCTCGCCCGGCGTGCCGCGGACCTCGGCGCCCGGATGCTCGCGCGGCTCGGCGGGCTCGCCGCGGAACACGACTGCGTCGGTGACGTGCGCGGCCGTGGGCTCATGATCGGCATCGAGATCGTCGACGTACGGGCCACGGCGGACGACGCCGGTGCGCTGCCCGCCGCTCCGGAGCTGGCCGCGGCGATCCAACAGGAGTGCCTGCGACGAGGACTGATCGTCGAACTGGGCGGACGGCACTCCGCCGTCGTCCGCCTGCTGCCCCCACTGACCATCACCGACGAACAGGCGGAGGCGGTCCTGGACCGGCTCGCCGACGCCATGGCGGCAGCGGTCCGCACGTCCACCGGGCCCACGGCCTCGCCCCGCCCGACCACCACGCCGAGCATGTGAGGCACACCCCGATGAACGAACACACCGGCCCCGACGGGGCTGCAGCCGAAGAGCGACCACCCGTCGGCGAACCCCTGGCCCAGGTGATCGAGCCCGCCGTACCGCGACAGAAGCGCCGTGGCGGCCGGCTGCGGGACGAACCCGAGGGGGTGTCCGTACCGAGGCCCGGCGAGTTCGCGGGGCCGCTGGAGTACGGGGAGCGCGTCGAGCGTGAGCAGTCCATGGAGTGCGGCGAGTGGAGCGGCGGCCGGGAGGTACGGGCCGCCGCGGTGCCGGGTGCCGAAGGCTCCGGCGCGGTGGTGGCCGGCGCGGACGAGCTGTGCGTCAGCGTGCCTGGTCCGCCTGGTCCGCCTGGTCCGCCCGGTACACCCGGTGCGCCCGGTATGCCTGGCGCGGAAGCGGAGGCCGGGGCGGACGACGCACGGTACGGAGATCCGGACGTGCCGCACGACCACCCCATGCCCCTGAGCGAACCGGTGGTGCTGGACGAGTCGGCGGTGCTCAACGAACCGGCCCCCCGGCACGAGCCGTGCCCTTCGAGCGAGCCGGACCCGGCCGAGCAAGCGGACCCGGTGCATCAGCCGGACCCGCTGGATCATTTCGACCCGGTGACCGCCGCCGACGCCGCCGGTACGGAGAACCTGCTGCGCTGCTGGGTCCGGGAGAGCGGCATCGCCCGTCCCGCCGGCCACACCCTGCGCATCCCCCTGGACGCCAGCGCCACGGCACTGCGTCTGCCGGTCCGCTACTGGTCGCCCACCGGCTGGCACCGTTTCGGCATCCCCCGGCTGGAAGGCGCCCCGGCCGACGCCCCCCCGCTGGACGCCGTCACCGTCGCCGCACTGCTGCGCCGGGAGGCCGTGCGCGGCGACGGCGGTGGCGGGGTGCCGGACGCGGACGGCAGTGACCTGGTCGGCCGGGTCGCCAACTCCGTACGCTGCACCGCCCTCTTCCTCGCCGACCGCCGCGCCCGCCCCACCGACGACCGTACGGCCGCCGGCGAGCGCCCCGATGCCGAGCGCCCCGATGCCGAGCGGGCCGACCGTGCCGAACGCATCGCCAACGTCCAAAGCGCCGAAAGCGCCGAAAGCGCCGACCGGTCCCTCTTCCTCGGAGCCGAGCAGTCCCTCCTGTTCGGCCATCCGCTCCACCCCACCCCCAAAAGCCGGGAAGGGCTCTCCGAGGCCGAGACCCACCGGTACTCACCCGAACTGCGCGGCTCCTTCCCGCTCCACTGGATGGCCGTGAACCGCTCCGTACTGGCCACCGACTCGGCGTGGACCGAACGCGGCCGTACGGTCACGGCCGACCGGCTCGCCGCCCGGCTGACCGGCGCACCGCTCGAACTCCCCGACAGCGACGCCCTGTTGCCCGTACACCCCTGGCAGGCCCGGGAACTCCGTCACCGCCCGGACGTCGCCGCGCTCATCGACGCCGGGCTGCTGCGCGACCTCGGCCCGCACGGCGCGCCCTGGCACCCCACCTCCTCCGTACGCACCGTCTGCCGGCCCGGCACCAACGCCATGCTCAAGCTCTCGCTGGGCCTGCGCATCACCAACTCGCGCCGGGAGAACCTCCGCAAGGAGCTGGAGCGGGGCGTCGAGGTCCACCGGCTGCTGCGTACGGGCCTGGCGGAGCAGTGGCAGGCGGCTCACCCGGGCTTCGACATCGTCCGCGACCCGGCGTGGCTGGCCGTCACCACGGCGGACGGGCGGCCGGTGCGCGGCCTGGACGCCGTCATCCGCCACAACCCCTTCGCCGCCCACGACGACGCCGTGTGCATCGCGGCGCTCACCTCGCCCCGCCCCTGGCCCGGCCGCCCGGGCCTGCGCTCCCGGCTCGCCGACCTGATCGGCGCGCTCACCGCCCGTACCGGCCGGCCCGCGGGCGCCGTGGCCGCCGAGTGGTTCCTGCGCTACCTGGAAGCGGTCGTACGGCCCGTCCTATGGCTCGACGGCACCGCGGGCATCGCCCTGGAGGCCCACCAGCAGAACACCCTCGTCCTGCTGGACCCCGACGGCTGGCCGAGCGGCGGGCGCTACCGCGACAACCAGGGCTACTACTTCCGCGCGTCCCGGCGCGAGGAGCTGGAGCGGCGGCTGCCGGGCATCGGCGCCACCAGCGACACCTTCGTCGCCGACACCGTCACCGACGAGCGCTTCGCCTACTACCTGGGCATCAACAACGTCCTCGGGCTCATCGGCGCGTTCGGCGCACAAGGACTCGCCCGCGAAGACGTGCTGCTCGCCGCCCTGCGGCGGTTCCTCGCCGATGCCGCCGGCGCACCCGCCGCACACCGCTCACCGCTGCCCGGCCACCTCCTGGCCACACCCACCCTGCGCTGCAAGGCCAATCTCCTGACCCGCCTCCAGGGCCTGGACGAACTCGTCGGCCCGGTCGACACCCAGTCCGTGTACGTCACGATCCCCAACCCCCTGCACCCATGACCCCCAGCCGTCCCGTACTCCTCCTACCCACCCCCTATGACCCATGAGGCCATGAGAGGAGAGCGTCGCCGTGCCCCCCTCCGATCCGAGCCCGAGCTCCAGCACCGACGACACCCTCGACCTGCGACTTCCACCCGAAGACCTGGGACTTCCCCCCGCATGCGGCGCCGCGCTCTTCACCGACGGGGGCCGGCCGCCCGTCCAGGACGACGAGCCGTGCGCCGGTCCGCTCCTGGACAACCTCGCCGCCTGGGGTCCCGCCGACACGTCGGCCGGCCTCTTCCAGCTCGTCCCGGTCCGTCCCGACCGTGATCTGAGCCTGATCTCCGGCTGGATGAACGATCCCGCGGTGGCCGCCTTCTGGAAGCTGGCGGGGCCCCCGGAGATCACCGGCGCCCATCTGCGCGCCCAACTCGACGGCGACGGGCGCAGCGTGCCCTGCCTCGGCGTCCTGGCCGGTGTCCCCATGAGCTACTGGGAGATCTACCGGGCCGATCTGGACCCCGTCGCCCGTTACTACCCGGCCCGCCCGCACGACACCGGCGTGCACCTGCTCCTCGGGGGCGTGGCCGACCGCGGGCGCGGCCTGGGCACCACCCTGCTGCGGGCCGTCGCCGACCTCGTACTGGACCACCGCCCGCACTGCTGCCGGGTCGTCGCCGAGCCGGACCTGCGCAACACCCCTTCCGTCGCGGCCTTCCTCGGCGCCGGCTTCCGCTACAGCGCCGAGATCGACCTGCCCAACAAGCGCGCGGCCCTGATGATCCGCGACCGCGCCCTGCGGCACCTGCTCTGACCCGCGGGCCCGGTCCCCGGCCCGCACCCAGGCTCCTCGCCGCGCCCCTCCCTCCGTAGTCCAGAGCCCTCCGCACCCCAGAGCCCTCCGTACTCCGGCCCTCCGTCTTCGGCCCTCGTCTCACGGGCCCTCCACCCCCTGTCCGTGCCGATCCGGTCCCACCTCGTCCCACCCGAGGAGTCCCGCCTTGTCCCCTTCACCCCCCACTCCGGACATCGCCTGGCGGCACGCCGCGCGCCGGCTGCTCGCCAAGATGCTGGCGGAATTCGCGTACGAAGAAGTGATCACCCCCGAGCTCGACGGCCCCGCACCCGACGGCTCCGCAACCGGCGGCCCCCCACCTGATGACTGTCCACCCGGGAGGTGCGCGCCGGTCGGCGCCGCACCCGCGAACTGCGCCCGGTACCGCCTCCGGCTCACCGGCGACATCACCTACCGCTTCGTCGCCCGCCGCGGTGCGTACGGGCACTGGCGCGTGGACCCCGACTCCATCACCCCCAGCGGCGACCCCCTCCACTTCATCGCCCACGCCCACGACACCGTGCTGAACCTGACCGGCGACACCACCGGCCACCTCATCCGCGAGCTGACCGCCACCCTCGCCGCCGACCTCCGCCTGGACACCACCGCCGTCGACGCGGCCGAACTCGCCGACCTGGACTACGCGACCCTCGAAGGGCATCAGACCGGCCACCCCTGGCTGGTCGCCAACAAAGGACGGCTCGGCTTCTCCACCGCCGACGCCGAGCAGTGGACCCCCGAAGCGCGCCTTCCCCAGCGCCTCCCGTGGCTCGCCGCCCGCCGTGACCTCGCCACCTACCGGGGCGTCCCCGCCCTGGCCACCCCCGATCGTCTCTACGGCGAAGAACTCTCCGCCGGCACCCGTGACACCTTCTCCCGCACCGTCTCCTCCCTGGGCCGTAACCCCGACGACTACCTCTGGCTCCCCGTCCACCCCTGGCAGTGGGACGAAACGATCGCCCCCCTCTTCGCCCCGCAGCTCGCCGACAGATCCATCATCCCCCTGCCCACTGACAACGACCTGCGGCTGCCCCAGCAGTCCATCCGCACCTTCCTCAACGCCAGCCGTCCGCAGGCCCGTACGGTCAAGCTGCCGCTGTCCATCCTCAACACCCTTGTGTGGCGCGGTCTGCCGACCGAGCGCACCATCGCCGCCCCCGCCGTCACCTCCTGGGTGCTCGGCCTGCGGGACGCCGACCGCTATCTGCGCGAGGAGACCCGGGTCATCCTGCTGGGCGAGACCGCGTCCGTCACCGTCGAACACCCCCTGTACGACCGGCTGCCCGGTGTCCCGTACCAGTACAAGGAACTCCTCGGCTGCATCTGGCGCGAGCCGATCACCCGGTACCTCGATCCCGGCGAGCGCGCCCGGACCCTGGCCGCGCTGCTCCAGACCGACCCGTCCGGCCGCGCTTTAACCGCCGAGCTGGTGCACCGGTCCGGCCTGGCCCCCGGGCGTGGCTGCGCCGCCTGTTCGCCGCCCTGCTGCCGCCCCTGCTGCACTTCCTCTACCAGTACGGCACGGTCTTCTCCCCGCACGGCGAGAACGCCATCGTCGTCTTCGACGAACACGACGTCCCCACCCGCCTGGCCGTCAAGGACTTCGTCGACGACGTCAACACCAGTGCCGAACGGCTCCCGGAGCACGAGACCATGCCGCAGGACGTCCGCTCCGTCCTGCTGACCGAGCCGCCCGCCTTCCTCACCCAGTTCCTGCACTCGGGCCTGTTCATCGGTGTCTTCCGTTATCTCGCCCCCCTGTGCGAGGGGCAACTGTCCGTACCGGAGGGGGAGTTCTGGTCACTCGTACGGGCGGAGATCCTGCGCCATCAGGAACGCTTCCCGCACCTGAAGGAACGGCACGAGACCTTCGACCTGCTCACCCCGCGCATCGAGCGGCTGTGCCTGAACCGCAACCGGCTCCATCTGGACGGTTACCGCGACCGCGCGGCACGTCCGCACGCGGCCGTACACGGCACCGTCCCCAATCCGCTCCACGGCCTGTGATCATCGTCCGTACCCGTCGGCAGCCGCTCCCGGCCGCCCGATGAGATCCGTTTCAGGCCCTGTGGCAACGGTGTCCGGGCCCGGTGACAGCCGTTTCCGGGTCCGGGAACATCCGGTCCTTCTCCCATGACCGGGCGGTTTGTCAGTGGTCCCGCGTAGGGTGGCAACGCTATGACGAAGCCCTCCCTCCCTGATCTGCTCCACGCCGCCGTCACCGCCGTCGGCGGCACCGAGCGCCCCGGCCAGGTCGCCATGGCCGAAGCCGTCGCCGAGGCGGTCGACGACCAGGCGCATCTGCTCGTCCAGGCCGGCACCGGCACCGGAAAGTCCCTCGGCTATCTGGTCCCGGCGCTGGCCCACGGCGACAAGGTCGTGGTGGCCACCGCCACGCTCGCGCTCCAGCGCCAGCTCGTCGAGCGCGATCTTCCGCGTACGGTCGAGGCGCTGCACCCGCTGCTGCGCCGCCGTCCGCAGTTCGCCATGCTCAAGGGCCGGTCCAACTACCTGTGTCTGCACCGGCTCCACGAAGGTGTCCCAAAGGAAGAGGAGGAGGGCCTCTTCGACCCCTTCGAGCAGGCCACCCCCACCAGCAAGCTGGGCAAGGACCTGCTGCGGCTGCGGGACTGGGCGGACGAGACGGAGACGGGCGACCGCGACAACCTCACCCCCGGCGTCTCCGACCGGGCCTGGGGACAGGTCTCGGTCACCTCCCGCGAGTGCCTGGGCGCCTCGAAGTGCGCGTACGGCGCGGAGTGCTTCGCCGAGGCCGCCCGCGAGCGCGCCAAGCTCGCCGACGTGATCGTCACCAATCACGCCCTCCTGGCGATCGACGCCATCGAGGGCGCCCCGGTCCTGCCGCAGCATGAGGTACTGATCGTCGACGAGGCCCATGAGCTGGTCTCCCGGGTCACCGGCGTGGCCACCGGCGAGCTGACTCCCGGGCAGGTCAACCGCGCGGTCCGGCGGGCGGCCAAGCTCGTCAACGAGAAGGCCGCCGACCAGCTCCAGACGGCCGCGGACTCCTTCGAGCGCCTCATGGAGCTGGCCCTGCCCGGTCGCCTGGAGGAGATCCCCGAAGACCTCGGGTACTGCCTGATGGCGCTGCGCGACGCGGCCCGTACGGTCATCTCGGCGCTCGGCTCCACCCGCGACAAGTCCGTCCAGGACGAGGACGCCGTACGCAAGCAGGCACTGGCCTCGGTCGAGAACGTGCACGCGGTAGCCGAGCGCATCGCGAACGGCTCCGAGTACGACGTGGTCTGGTACGAGCGCCACGACCGCTTCGGCGCCTCGCTGCGGGTGGCGCCGCTGTCGGTGTCCGGGCTGCTGCGCGAGAAGCTCTTCGCGGACCGCTCCGTCGTCCTGACCTCGGCCACCCTCAAGCTGGGCGGGGACTTCAACGGCGTCGGCGCCTCACTGGGCCTGGCCCCCGAGGGCACGGCGGGCGAGGACGAGCCGCGGTGGAAGGGCCTGGACGTCGGCTCACCCTTCGACTACGGCAAGCAGGGCATCCTGTACGTCGCCAAGCATCTGGCCCAGCCGGGCCGCGAGGGCAGCCGCGAGGACATGCTGGATGAGCTGGCGGAGCTGATCGAGGCGGCCGGCGGCCGGACGCTCGGTCTGTTCTCCTCCATGCGTGGCGCCCAGGCCGCGGCCGAGGCCATGCGCGGGCGCCTGGACATGCCGGTCCTGCTCCAGGGCGAGGAGACGCTGGGCGAGCTGATCCGTACGTTCGCCGCGGATGCCCGTACGTGTCTGTTCGGCACGCTGTCGCTGTGGCAGGGCGTGGACGTGCCGGGACCGAGCTGTCAGTTGGTGGTCATGGACCGGGTGCCCTTCCCGCGTCCGGACGACCCGCTGATGAGCGCCCGGCAGAAGGCCGTGGAGGAGGCCGGCGGCAACGGCTTCATGGCGGTCGCGGCGACCCATGCGGCCCTGCTGATGGCCCAGGGCGCGGGCCGTCTCGTACGGGCCACGGGCGACCGCGGGGTGGTGGCCGTCCTGGACCCCAGGGTGGAGCGGGCCCGCTACGGATCTTTCCTGCGCAAGTCGATGCCGGAGTTCTGGTACACCACGGACCGTAACCAGGTCCGCCGTTCCCTGGCCGCGATCGACGCGGCGGCGAAGGCGGAGGGACGGTAACAGCGCGTAGCGGTCCGTGGACGAGGTAGGACACGGGCCCCGGAACCGGCGCAGTGGCTCCGGGGCCCGGTTGTGAGCGGAGGGCCGGACCCCTCAGACCCGCCGCAGAACCGCCACCACCTTGCCGAGGATCGTCGCCTCGTCACCGGGAATCGGCTGGTACGCCGCGTTGTGCGGCAGCAGCCACACATGGCCGTCCTCGCGCTTGAAGCGCTTGACCGTCGCCTCGCCGTCCAGCATGGCGGCCACGATGTCACCGTTCTCCGCCACCGGCTGGCGGCGGACCGTCACCCAGTCGCCGTCACAGATCGCGGCCTCGATCATGGAGTCGCCGACCACCTTCAGGACGAACAGCTCGCCGTCCCCGACCAACTGCCGGGGCAGCGGAAAGACGTCCTCCACCGACTCCTCGGCGAGGATGGGACCGCCCGCGGCGATCCGGCCGACCAGCGGAACGTAGGAGGCGGCCGGCTTGCCCGCGGTGTCGGCCGGGGCGCTGCTGGGCTGGTCCGAGCCACGGACCTCGTACGCCCGGGGGCGGTGCGGATCGCGGCGCAGGAAGCCCTTGCGCTCCAGGGCCATGAGCTGGTGGGCGACGGACGAGGTGCTGGACAGCCCCACCGCCTGCCCGATCTCGCGCATGGACGGCGGGTAGCCGCGGCGCTGGACCGAATCCCGGATGACCTCGATGACCCGGCGCTGCCGGTCGGTGAGCCCCGAGCTGTCGGCGCGGATTCCTGGTGGCCGGCCCGGCAGCGAGCGCGCGGGCTTCTGCCCCTCGGCATTCATGGTGTTCTCGTCCATCGGCGGTTTCTGGGCCTGCTGCGGATGCTCGAATCGGCTAGGGGAGTGGCTCTGGGCGGTGATGGTGGCGCTGTCTGCGGTGGTGGTCACGTCGGCCCCTCTCGGAAAGTGCTCCCTAGCTAGCCAACGGTAGTTGCTTTCGAAAGGTTGCGCCAAACACACGTTCGAGTGAAAATTTCCGGATTACCTGACCTGATCACGTAGTTAGGTGTATAGCCGAATCGCAATTCGGGTCATTACGGTATTCTTCGCTACGAGGTTTTTGGCCCGGTGCGGCCACGGCTGTCCGCCTCCGCAGGCGTCCGAACGCCGGTGAGCGAGCGCCGCGACACGGTCGATTCTGTCATCCCCGCCCCGCCGTCCCGCCCGCCGGGGCCTTTCCCGTAACCTCGTGGACGGCCTCCAGGACGCCCCCTCCCCCCTCACCGTGCGGCGACACGCTGTGGGTGACGCTCACCACCTGACACCACATCTAGTGGTTTGATGCTGTCAACCGCCTACAAGTTGTGGTGGCTGGTCTTTCGGGGTTCCGGGGATCGCCTATGCTTGGGGCTGCTCCGAGGGGCCCGACCAGGCCGTTGGGGGCTCATCAGCCGTACGCCGGGAACGGTGGCGTGCGTCCGTATTCGAGGGTGAGGAGGGTGAAGCCATGCACTGCCCCTTCTGCAGGCACCCCGACAGCCGGGTCGTCGACAGCCGCACGACCGACGACGGCACCTCGATCCGCCGGCGCCGCCAGTGCCCCGACTGCTCCCGTCGCTTCACGACCATCGAGACGGCGTCACTCATGGTGATCAAGCGGAGCGGGGTCACCGAGCCCTTCAGCCGTAACAAGGTCATCGCCGGAGTGCGCAAGGCGTGCCAGGGCCGCCCGGTCACCGAGGACGCCCTCGCCAAGCTCGGCCAGCGGGTCGAGGAGGCGGTGCGCGCCACCGGCAGTGCCGAGCTGTCCACCCATGACGTCGGGCTCGCCATACTGGGCCCGCTCCAGGAACTCGACCTCGTGGCGTACCTGCGCTTCGCGTCGGTGTACCGCGCCTTCGATTCGCTGGACGACTTCGAGGCGGCCGTCGCCGAGCTGCGCCAGCAGCGCGCGCCGGGGTCGCCCGCGCCGGGATCTCCCGCGTGCACCTGCGGGCCTGAAGGAGGCGCTGGGGACCCAGCGGTCCCCGTGCCCGCCACCGCCGCCGACTGAGTTCGGCGCACATCCAGGACTGGCCGGGACACAGCAGGCGTTCCGGCATCAGACAGACACACACCGTGCCACGGGAAGAAGTGCGCACATATGGGCGTTTGCCCGTACAGGGAGGCGGAATGACAGAGACGACGAGCGGCCCGGCACGAGGCTCCCGCGCCAAGGGCAGCAAGGCGAGCAAGGGTCTGCGTATCGAGCGCATCCACACCACCCCGGGCGTGCACCCGTACGACGAGGTGACGTGGGAGCGCCGTGACGTCGTCATGACCAACTGGCGCGACGGCTCGATCAACTTCGAGCAGCGTGGCGTCGAGTTCCCCGAATTCTGGTCGGTGAACGCGGTCAACATCGTCACGAGCAAGTACTTCCGTGGTGCGGTCGGGTCCCCGGACCGCGAGTCCAGCCTCAAGCAGCTCATCGACCGTGTGGTGAAGACCTACCGCAAGGCCGGCGAGGACAACGGCTACTTCGCGTCCCCCGCGGACGCCGAGATCTTCGAGCACGAGCTCGCCCACGCGCTGCTCCACCAGGTCTTCAGCTTCAACTCGCCGGTGTGGTTCAACGTCGGCACCAAGCAGCCGCAGCAGGTCAGCGCCTGCTTCATCCTCTCCGTGGACGACTCCATGGAGTCGATCCTGGACTGGTACAAGGAAGAGGGGATGATCTTCAAGGGCGGCTCCGGCGCCGGCCTGAACCTCTCCCGCATCCGCTCCTCCAAGGAACTCCTGTCCTCCGGCGGCAACGCCTCCGGCCCGGTCTCCTTCATGCGCGGCGCCGACGCGTCCGCCGGAACGATCAAGTCGGGCGGCGCCACCCGCCGCGCGGCCAAGATGGTCGTCCTGGACGTGGACCACCCGGACGTCGAGGCGTTCATCGAGACCAAGGTCAAGGAGGAGGAGAAGGTCCGCGCGCTGCGCGACGCCGGCTTCGACATGGACCTGGGCGGCGAGGACATCACCTCCGTCCAGTACCAGAACGCCAACAACTCCGTCCGGGTGAACGACGAGTTCATGAAGGCCGTCGAGACCGGCTCGAAGTTCGGGCTGCGCGCCCGGATGACCGGCGAGGTCATCGAGGAGGTCGACGCCAAGGGCCTGTTCCGCAAGATGGCCGAGGCCGCCTGGGCCTGCGCCGACCCGGGCATCCAGTACGACGACACCATCAACCACTGGCACACCTCGCCGGAGTCGGGCCGCATCACCGCGTCCAACCCGTGCAGCGAGTACATGCACCTGGACAACTCCTCGTGCAACCTGGCCTCGCTCAACCTGATGAAGTTCCTGCGGGACGACGACCAGGGCAACCAGTCCTTCGACGCCGAGCGCTTCGCCAAGGTCGTCGAGCTGGTCATCACCGCGATGGACATCTCCATCTGCTTCGCGGACTTCCCCACCGAGAAGATCGGCGAGACCACCCGCGCCTTCCGCCAGCTCGGCATCGGCTACGCCAACCTCGGCGCCCTGCTGATGGCCACCGGTCACGCCTACGACTCCGACGGCGGCCGTGCGCTGGCCGGTGCGATCACCTCGCTGATGAC
Source organism: Streptomyces sp. MST-110588 (assembly GCF_022695595.1). Classification (NCBI taxonomy): domain Bacteria; kingdom Bacillati; phylum Actinomycetota; class Actinomycetes; order Kitasatosporales; family Streptomycetaceae; genus Streptomyces; species Streptomyces sp. MST-110588. Next base: position 1,891,569 of record NZ_CP074380.1, on the reverse strand, counting down.
CGGTACGTCCTACAAGCGCTCCGCGGAGCTGGCCGCGGTCGTCGGCCCGTACGAGGGCTACGCCCGCAACGCCGACGCCCACAAGCGCGTCATGAAGCAGCACGCCGACGCCAACGCCGCCGCCAAGCGCATGGACGACCTGGACACCCCCGTCTGGGCCGCGGCCACCGAGGCGTGGCAGGACGTCATCCGCCTCGGCGACAAGGACGGTTTCCGCAACGCCCAGGCGTCGGTGCTGGCCCCCACCGGCACCATCGGCCTGATGATGGACTGCGACACCACGGGCGTCGAGCCGGACCTGGCCCTGGTCAAGTTCAAGAAGCTCGTCGGCGGCGGCTCCATGCAGATCGTGAACAACACGGTCCCCAAGGCCCTGAAGCGGCTCGGCTACCAGCCCGAGCAGGTCGAGGCGATCGTCGCGCACATCGCCGAGCACGGGAACGTCATCGACGCCCCCGGTCTCAAGCCGGCCCACTACGAGGTCTTCGACTGCGCCATGGGCGAGCGGTCGATCTCCGCCATGGGCCACGTACGGATGATGGCGGCGGCCCAGCCGTTCCTGTCCGGCGCGATCTCCAAGACCGTCAACCTGCCCGAGTCGGCCACCGTCGAGGAGGTCGAGGAGGTCTACTTCGAGGGCTGGAAGCTGGGCCTGAAGGCACTGGCGATCTACCGCGACAACTGCAAGGTCGGCCAGCCGCTCTCCGCCAAGAAGAAGGAGGAGGCCGCCAAGGCCGAGGAGCCCGCCACGGCCGAGAAGGTCGTGGAGTACCGCCCCGTCCGCAAGCGCCTCCCGAAGGGTCGTCCCGGCATCACCACCTCCTTCACGGTCGGCGGCGCCGAGGGCTACATGACCGCCAACTCCTACCCCGACGACGGTCTGGGCGAGGTCTTCCTGAAGATGTCCAAGCAGGGCTCGACCCTCGCGGGCATGATGGACGCCTTCTCGATCGCGGTCTCGGTGGGCCTCCAGTACGGCGTGCCGCTGGAGACGTACGTCTCGAAGTTCACCAACATGCGCTTCGAACCGGCCGGCATGACGGACGACCCGGACGTGCGGATGGCGCAGTCGATCGTCGACTACATCTTCCGCCGCCTGGCGCTGGACTTCCTGCCCTTCGAGACCCGCTCGGCCCTGGGCATCCACTCCGTCGAGGAGCGCCAGCGCCACCTGGAGACCGGTTCGTACGAGCCGGCCGACGACGAGGTCGACGTGGAGGGGCTGGCCCAGTCCGCGCCGCGCCAGATCGAGACGCCCAAGAAGGACACCCCGGCGATCAAGATCGTCGAGGAGACCGCCGCCCCGGCTCCCAAGCAGGCGCACACCAACGCCGAACTGGTGGAGATGCAGCTCGGCATCAACGCCGACGCGCCGCTGTGCTTCTCCTGCGGCACGAAGATGCAGCGCGCCGGAAGCTGCTACCTGTGCGAGGGCTGCGGCTCGACCAGCGGTTGTAGCTGATATCGGGCGGAACCGCGTGGGACATGGCGTCCGGCGTGGTCCGCGCCCGTAGCTGACCCACGGCTCACGAAGGGGACCGGCATCGTGTCGGTCCCCTTCGTCTTCGTCGTCTTCCTTCTCGTCGTGCTGGCGGCGTGGTGGCGTGGTGACGTTCCTGCGGACGGGGCTTGCCGCCATGAGTGCCGTACTGGCTAAGCTTGGGTCATGATCAAGAGAATCGAGTCCTCCGTCCGCCGATGAACAAGGCGCCCGGGGCCGAGCTTCCCGGATCCAGGACCACACTGTTCGAGCACGCTCTCCGGCTGCACGAGCTGACCCCCGACGCTCCACTGCCACAGGACGGCGAGCCGTACCCCGATGAGGAGCGTCGCCGCAGCAGGCGGAAATCGGACCGTTCACGTGACCGTGATCAGGCCGGGGCCGAGATCGCGGCCGTCCTCGATGAGCACTTCGCCGACCCGCGCTCCGTACCCGGTCAACTGGCCGGTCGTTTCCACGGCATCCACGTACCCATCCATCCCAACAGACGCATCACCGAGGCCGCCTTGCGCGCGGGCCCGCGGGCCAGGGAGGCCGGGCGCCGGCTCGTCGGGCAGGGAACCGAAACGGACGACGTCGTCGTGGGTCTGGCCCTGCTCGCCGCGGTGGGCACGGTCGAGGACGTTCCGTACATCCAGACCATCGGGCTCCTCTCCCGCACCTTCGGTCCGCTCGCGGCGCATGCGCTGGAGCGGCTGCCGGACGGTGCGGAGCCACTCCTCCGGCTGGCGGACCGGGTAACCGGCTGGGGGCGGGTCTACGTGGTCGAGGTGCTCTGCCGGCTGGCCGACGGCCGTTCGGACGTCCGGGACTGGCTGCTTCGCGAAGCCGTTGACGGGGACGTGCTCAACGGATACTTCGCCGGCAAGGTCGCCCGGGCCGCGGCCCTGCACCAGGCCCTCGGCGGACCGACCGCGGATGCCGGGACCGTGAAACACGCCGGCCTGCTCCTGTACGTACTCACCTGGTGCGACGGCATGGGCACGACCCTTGGGAGCTATCCGCACGCCGAGGATGTACTGGCCGCCCACCTGCGTCACCTCGACCGGCTGGGGCCTTCCCCCGGCCGGTACCACATCGCCGCACTGCTCGCGAGGAACCTGGGGGAGCACGGCGACCCGGGCTCGATCGGCCCCGTCGGCCGTTGGCGGACCTATCGGGACGGCTACCTGGCACTTCTCGACCGGGAGGACTGGTGCGGGACGGCGAGGAAGGCTCTGGCAGCCGGCGACCAGCGGTTCGCCCGGCTTGCCGGGACGGCGTCCGACCTGGGTCTGCGGGCGTTCGGTGCCCCGGCGCCACCCGATGAGGGACGGCACGCTCCGGTGGCGCGCGCGTAGCTGACTTTGACGCTCATGGGGGACCGGCAGCACGCCGGTCCCTCTCGTCGAGCGTGTACGTGTGCGCGGGTGCGGGTGCGGGCGGGGGCCGCCTGCGGGCGGGGCCGGGTCAGGGCTTCGGTGAGGGGTCCGACGGCAGGGTGGGGACGGCCGCGCCGCTCAGGACCGTACGTACGGCATGCGTCACGAAGTCTTCGCCGGCCGGCTCGCGGCGGAAGACGATCCGGAGCCAGGCGGCGCCGGCCAGCAGATCCACCAGCAGCATCGGGTCGGTGTCCGGCGGGAGCTCACCGCGGGCGACTGCGCGTTCGAAGATCGGCCGCTCGCGCGCGAGCCGGTCGGCGAAGAAGCCACGGGCGTGCTCCGCCATCTCGGGACTCTGGGTGGCCGCCCCCAGGGCGGAGACCACGATGTCGGCGGCCGGCGCGTCGGTGAGCAGCTTGAGCATCGTCCGCAGCAGCGCTTCCAGATCGCCTTGAAGGGTGCCGGTGTCCGGGGGAGTGAGGCCGAGTTGCCGTGCGCCTATGAGGGCTGCGCCCAGCAGCGCTCCCTTGGACGGCCACCAGCGGTAGATGGTCGTCTTGTTGACCCCGGACCGCTCGGCGACGCCCTCGATGGTCAGCCCGGCGTAGCCCTTCTCCCTGAGCAGGTCGAGCGTCGCGTCGAAGATCTCCTGCTTCTTGCGCGGGCCACCGCCGTTCCGGGGTGCGGCCGGTGCCCGGCGTTGTGCGTTGTCGTCGCTCATGCGATCTACTCTAGTCGAAAAACAACGCAACGTAGCGTTGCGTTTTGCGCTAGCGTAGCGGTCATGGAAGCCGCGAGAAGCCGAGAGAGCGCACTGTCCGAGGGGGAATTGGTTGTGAGCGAGCCGGCTGCAAGGGAACTGGCTGCGCGTGGACTGCCTGTGGTGTTCGTGCACGGCATGCGGGTGAGCGGGACGATGTGGGGACCGGTGATGGAGGCCGTGGAAGCCCGTCACCCCGTAGAGGCGCCCGATCTGCCCGGGCACGGCCGGCGCCGCGGCGAATCGTTCACCCTGCCCGCGGCCGTGGACGCGGTGGCCGAGGCCATCGACCGGCTCGGCGGACGGGCTCTGGTCGTCGGGCTCTCTTTGGGCGGTTATGTGGCGATCGCCACCGCAAAGCGTCACCCCGACAAGGTCGCCGGGCTGGTGGCCATCGGGTGTACGGCGCTGCCTCGCGGGCTGTTCGCCGCCGCGTTCCGCGGGGTGGCCCGCGCCGCGGCGCTCCACCCGCCCACGGGAAACCGCGTCAGCGCGTGGGGTTTCCGGCGGCAGCTCCCGCGGCCCGCGGCCCAGGCGCTGATCGGTGGCGGCCTGACCAGCGAGGTGGTGCCGGCCGTCGTCGGCGCCGTCATCGGCTTCGACCCGCCGGCCGCGCTCGCCGCCTATCCGGGCCCGGTCTGGCTGGCGTACGGGACGAAGGACCCATTCCGTCATGACGCGCACGCGTTCGTACGGGCCTGCCGCGACGGCCGGCTCGTCGTCTGGCCCGGGCAGGGGCACCTGACCTGCCTGGCCGATCCGCGTACCGTGGCCCGCCTGGTGTCCGACGCCGCGGCGGTCGTCGGCCGTCCGTCGTATGTGTCGTGCGTTTTGTAGGCGCCGTAGGTGTGCCACGGTTCGTATGACACGTATGTGCCGTACGTGTCATACGAGGTGTACGTGTCATCCGAGACGTACGTGCATACGAGCTGTACGTGTATGCGTGGAGCCGGCCGGGGCTCGGTGAGTGCTGTTACGCGCCGTCATCGAAACCGTCAGGGTTCCGGGGAGCCCATCAGGTCGGCGAAGCCCGCCGGGTCGGTGTCGAAGCCCCGCAGCAGCTTGCGGAACCGCCACACCCCGGCGTCGTTCCGGGTGAACTCCGCGACGGTCGCGGCGGTGGCGTCCGCGACGTCGGCGAGGTCGTCCTCCGCCAGCACCTCGGGCCCCTCAAGGACGCGTACGCCCGTACGTGCCACATCGCCGAACGTCCGGCGCCCGTCGCGCTGCTGGACGGTCACCCCCACCACCACGCGGACGTAGTCGGGCGCCAGCCGGTCCAGCTCCAGGGTCATGACCTCGTCGGTGCCCAGGCCCAGGCCCGTCCGGCTGTCCCTGTTGAGGGCGATGGTGCCGTCCGGTGACCGCTGGTCGAAATAGACGAGGTAGGCGAAGGGGCCGTACGGGGCGTCCGACGTGTAGGTCGCGGCGACGAGATCGAGATCGTGGGCCGGGGTGCCGAGGGGGCTCGAATCCCACTTGAGCGCTACCTCGGCCTTCCTGATCCCCTTGCTGAGACTGCTCACCGGACGTCCCTTCTATGGAGGCGCGTTGACCGTACGGGCTGCTCAGTAGGACTGGAGTTCCACCAACGTACCGTCAGGGGCCCGCAGATGGGCCGTCCGCAGATTCGGCCCCCAGTCCGGGCGGTCCTGCGGCTCGGTGACGGGGGCGGCGCCGTGCGCGGCGAGGCGGCCGGCGGCGTCGTCCACGTCCGGGACGCGCAACACCAGCATGGCGGAGTCCTGGGCCGTGGAGCGGACCGGCAGGTTGTCGGTACCGACGGCCTTGGCGAGGGCCGCACGCGAGAAGAGGACGAGCACGGCCTGGCCGTCCAGGTCCCAGTTGGCGTAGCCGGCCTGGGGTATGACCTTCACGGGCTCGATGTCCAGGAGATCGCGGAGCGCGGCTTGCCAGAAGGTGACCGAGGTTTCGAAATCCTCCACCAGAAGGCGCGGATACAAGGCGTCCATGATCTTCAGCTTAGCTCTTCCGCGTGGCCGGAGGGCGGGGCGGATCTGGGCGCGGCAATGCGGCGACGGCGACGCCGAGTTCGGCGTTCACGCTTCAAAACTCACGCTCCAAGGCTCACGCTTCAAAACTCACGCTTCGAGGCTCGCGTTTCGAGGCTCTCACTTCGGCGTTCGCGCTTCGGAGGCTGCGCCCCAGGGTTCCCTCTTCCGGGCCCCCTCTCCGGAACCCCGCTTCACACCACCGTCCACGACGGTTCGAGGTCGGCCACGTCCCCCGTCACGACCCGTACGTCCGCCTCCGTCTGCGCGCGCAGCGCCAGCCGTTCCACCCGCTCCGGCCGGTACTTCCCCCGCTCGGCCGCCGACTCCCACATCGAAAGAATCAGGAACTCCTCTCCCGGAGCGCGCCCCAGCAGCCCGCGCAGCATGCCCGGCGATCCCGCCATCGCCGGGTTCCAGACCTTCTCCTGCATCAGCATGAAGTGGTCCACGCGATTGCCCCGTACCTGGCAGTGCGCGATCCGCAGCACATCGGCGTCCGTGAAGACGGGCCGGAACCCCACCTTCACATCGAGTTCATGCTCGAAAAGGCGGACTCGGATGTCCTTGTACGTACCTGTTTGTGCCGCCGCCAGCCGGTCGTGGGAGCGGGCCATGAAGGAGTCGTAGAACGCCCTGCTCTCCCAGAAGGCGACGAGGTGCGCGACACCGGGCCGGGACCTGCTCCAGCCGCCGCCCTGCCCGCGGAACCCCGGCTCCCCCAGAAGCCCCGCCCATTTCCGCTGCCCCCGTTCGAAACCCCGACGGTCCACGACTGTGCAACTAATCCACTTGACCAGCACCGCGCCATCGTACGGCTCAGACGTGCCCGGCATCACTGCCTGCCATCTGTTGCCCAGGCCTGAACTCCCTTATGGGCGGCGCCTGGTGACACACGCGCCGCCCGCCCGGGCGCTGCCGGTTGCGGCGGGGTGTGGTGCGGGCGGTCTGTGCCGTGAGGGGCGCGTCGGGGTGCGTGACCGGCGTGACAGGCGCGTCCTCGCGCTCCGCGCCGTACGCCGCCGACGGTTCAGGCCGAGGCTGTCGGTGAGGCGGCGCCGGAGGGGGCCGTTCCCGGGACCGGCTCCGACCCGCTTGCCGCCGCGGTGAACACCCCGGCGCGAGCGGCGGCGAGGGCTGCCGCGGCGGCCTGGTCGGCGCTCCTGCCGTCGACGGGTTCGCGGGTGATGATCAGGCGGAAGAGCAGCGGTGCCGAGACGGCTCGTACGAGCGCGCCGGCGTCGATGCGCTCGTGCGGGCCCGGGGCCAGTTCGCCGCGCTCCACGGCGCGCCCGACGATGGCCTCGCAGCGCGTGAAGCGCTCGCCGTAATAGGCGCGCAGCGCGTCGGCGGCCTGTTGCGAACGGAACGCGGCGGCGATGACGGCGGAGGCGGACGCGGCGACGGCCGGGTCGGTGAAGGACTCCAGGACCTCGTGGGCGAGCGCGCGCAGATCACCCTCCAGCGAGCCGGTGTCGGGCGGTGTCCAGGTGTCCTCGCCGGCCAGGTCCAGGGCGTCGGCGACCAGCCCCTCCACCCCGCCCCACCGGCGGTAGAGCGTCGTCTTGTGGACGCCGGAGTGCTCGGCCACGTACTCCACGGTCAGGCCGGGGTAGCCGTATTCGACCAGTCCCGTCAGGACGGCGTCGCGGACGGCGGCGCGGGTGCGGGCGGTGCGCCCGCCGGGGCGGCGGCTGCCCGGCGCCGGCGCGGCGGCCTCGGATTTCTCGGTCAACTGCAACTCCAGTTGCGTTAGTCGGGTCGACTGTGCCATCATCATCGTAATGCAACAGCCGTAGCATTTGGCGTCGTTGTGTCGCCCCGCCGTTCCTGTCCGAAGCCAGCCCGTCCGCGTCCGGAGGTACCGATTGCCCACACAGATCGCGCTGCACGAAGTGACCAAGTCCTATGGTGACCGCCCCTTGCTGGAGGGAGTCTCATTGGCGATACGTCCCGGCGACCGCGTCGGGGTCGTGGGGGAGAACGGTGCGTGCAAGTCGACGCTCCTGCGGCTCCTCGCCGGTGCGGAGCGGCCGGACGACGGCCGGGCGGTGCTGGTCGCCGAGGGCGGGGCGGCCCGTCTCGGCCAGACACCCGGCCTTCCCCCGGACCGGACGGTCCAGGAGGCGGTGGACGCCGCGCTCGCGGAACTGCGCGGCATGGAGCGCCGGCTGCGTGAACTGGAGGGCCGGATGGGTGCCGCCGGGACGGCGGAGCCGGCGCTGCTTGAGGAGTACGGCAACCTGCTCACCCTCTTCGAGCTGCGGGGCGGGTACGAAGCCGACGCCCGCGTCGACAAGGCCCTGCACGGCCTCGGTCTCGACCACATAACGCGGCACAGGACGCTCGGCAGCCTCTCCGGTGGTGAACAGGCGCGGCTCGGCCTCGCCTGTCTGATCGCGGCGGCACCGGAGGTGATGCTGCTGGACGAACCGACCAACCACCTGGACGCGGCGGCCCTGGAATGGCTGGAGGGCGCGCTGCTGGCCCACCGCGGAACGCTCGTGGCGGTCTCGCACGACCGGCTCTTCCTGCGGCGGGTCGCCACGACGATCGTCGAGGTGGATGCCGACCGGCGCACGGTCGTGCGCCACGGCGGCGGATACGGCACCTTCCTCGCCGCGAAGGAAGCCGCCCGGCGGCGGTGGGAGCAGGAGTACGCACAGTGGTGTGCGGAGGTGGCACGACTGACGGACTTCGCGGCGACGACCGCGCGCAGCGTCGCACCGGGCCGGGCGATGAAGGACAACAACAAAATGGCGTACGACCGCGACAAGGGGCGCGTGCAGTCCTCGGTGGCCGGCCGGGTGCGCAACGCCCAGGAACGGCTGCGCAGACTGCGGGCGGAACCGGTGCCCAAGCCCCCCGAACCGCTGCGCTTCCGGATGCCGTCGCACGCCACGGCGGCCCAGGGCACTCTCGTCGAGCTCGTCGGGGTGCGGGTGGGGGACCGGCTGGCGGTGGACGGGCTGGCCGTCGCGGCGGGGGAGCGACTGCTGGTCCAGGGAGCCAACGGTGCGGGGAAGAGCACGTTGCTGGGCGTGCTGGCGGGCGTCCGGCAGCCGGACGCGGGCACGGTCGTGCGGCGCGGGCGCATCGGCTACCTCGCCCAGGAGATACCGGTCCGCCGTCCGCGGGAACGGCTGCTGACGGCCTTCGGGCAAGGGCTGCCCGGTGACGACGGGGAGCTGTCCGAACTGCTGCTGTCCTTCGGCCTGTTCCGCGAGCGGGACCTGACCGTGCCGGTCGGCGCGCTCTCCGTCGGCCAGCGGCGGCGGCTGGCCCTGGCCCGGCTGCTGGCCCGTCCCGCCGACCTCCTCCTGCTCGACGAGCCCACCAACCACCTGGCCCTGGACCTTGTGGAGGAACTGGAGAAGGCGCTGGCGGCCTGGCCCGGCGCCCTGGTCGTGGTCTCGCACGACCGCGACCTGGCCCGGCACTTCACCGGTCGGCGGTGCGAGATACGCCGGGGTCACCTGATACCGGCGCGGTGAGCGCGAGCGGTATGGGCGGGCCGTGGACCGGGGCTCGGCACGCGCGCGACCGTTCGAAGCGTTCGAGGCGTTCTGTGGTGGCCTGTGGTGGCTCGCGGTGGTCTGTGGCGGTCCGCGATGAGGGCGTGGAGGCCCCGGGCACGCAGGGGCCCTCAGGAGAACGACAGCCGTACGAGGCATGTACAGGGCAGGCGTTTTAGGGTGGCGGCATGGCACGGCCCCGACGCATAGTCCTCATCCGGCACGGCGAATCGGAGGGGAATATCGACGACACGGTGTACGAGCGAGAGCCCGACCACGCGCTCAGCCTGACCAAGGCCGGGCTGCGGCAGGCGGAGGAGGCCGGAGAGCCGGTGCGCGGGATGTTCGGCGGCGAGCGGATATCCGCCTACGTCTCGCCCTACCGCCGCACGCACCAGACCTTCCAGGCGCTGGGCCTGGACGCGACGCGGGTCCGGGTCCGCGAGGAGCCCAGGCTGCGTGAGCAGGACTGGGGCAACTGGCAGGACCGGGACGACGTACGGCGGCAGAAGGCGTACCGCGACGCCTACGGGCACTTCTTCTACCGCTTCGCGCAGGGCGAGTCCGGCGCGGACGTCTACGACCGGGTGGGAGCGTTCCTGGAGAGCCTGTGGCGCAGCTTCGAGGACCCGGACCACCCGCCCAACGTCCTGATCGTCACCCACGGGCTGACCATGCGGCTGTTCTGTATGCGGTGGTTCCACTGGACCGTGGCGGAATTCGAGTCGCTGGCCAACCCGGGCAACGCCGAGTGGCGCACGCTGCTGCTCGGTCCGGACGGGCGTTACTCACTGGACCGCCCGTTCGAGCGCTGGCGTGAACCGGAGCCGTACGGCATCACCGGTTAGAGTGCACACCGATGACCGCCGACCACCGTGACGCAGACCGCTTCGAGCGGGCCCTCGCAAGCCTGCGAGGACTGTCCGTGGGCGATGCCCTCGGATCCCAGTTCTTCGTCCCCGTCCACTACCCCGAGCTCAAGCAGCGCCGGCTTCCGCCCGCTCCCTGGCAGTGGACCGACGACACCGAGATGGCCTGCTCGGTGCTGGCCGTGCTCACCGCGCACGGCCGCATCGACCAGGACGCGCTCGCCCTGTCCTTCGCCGAGCACCACGACGTCGACCGCGGCTACGGCCCGGCGGTCAGCCGTATGCTCCGGCTGATCCGCGAGGGCGGCGACTGGCGGGAGCTGGCGGCCGGCCTCTTCAAGGGCCAGGGGTCATGGGGCAACGGCGCCGCCATGCGTATCGCCCCGCTCGGGGCCTGGTACGCCGATGACCCCGAGCAGGCCACGCATCAGGCGGAGATCTCCGCCTACACCACCCACCAGCACCGCGAGGCGGTCGTCGGAGCGATGGCGGTCGCCGCCGCGGCGGCCATCGCCGCCGGTCCGGCCCGCGGAACCAAGCCGGAGGAGCTGCTGGACGGCGTGCTGGAGCTGATCCCGCGCAGCGCCGTCCAGGCCGGTCTGCGGCGCGCCAGGGACATGCTCGACTACGGCGACGCGGGCACGGTCGCCGCGGTGCTCGGCTGCGGGCGGCGCACCAGTGCCCACGACACCGTGCCGTTCACGCTGTGGGCCGCGGCACGTCACCTGGGTGCGTACGAGGACGCTTTCTGGGCCACGGCCCAGGCCGGCGGTGACGTGGACACGACGTGCGCGATCGTCGGAGGGATCGTCGGCGCCTCCGAGGGCGGCGCCCCGCCCCGGGACTGGCTGGACCGCACCGAACCCCTCCCTGCCTGGGTGCCGGCCCGCGCCGCCTGAGCGAGCCGCCCGGGTACGGGCTGTTGCCAGTGCGCTGCTTCCGTACGGCCATGGGAGCCACCGGCGGCGTGCGCGGGGCTGACGAGTGCGGGACCGGCGGGCCCGTCCGTCGCCAGTCCCGCGCACGTCGGCCTGTCGGTGCAGCCTGCCGACGCGCCAGGGTGCCCGTACCGCCGACCATTCAACCCGAGTCGACAGGCGGGCAGTTGAAGGCCGCAACCGGAATGCGATCCTCCACTTTCCGTCCGGCCGGACGCCCGGCATCGCCCCGCTCCGGCTCGCCCTGCCCGCCTCGCCGTCCGGTTCTCGGCATCAGGCGAAGCCGTACTCCGTCCGATCGCGCCCCGACGCTTGCCGGGCCTGCGGCACAAGCCCCGGCGGGACCTCCCGGGGCCGTTGCCCGGCGCCGGCGGTGGCTGGTCGGGGCCGGGCCCCCGTACGCCTCATCGGCCCAGGTGAGAGGGGTGGGGCGGGCCCCGGCCACGCCCGATGCGGACGCCCGCCGCGTTTAGGCGTACCCTGACTGGCGCCATGCCGTACGAGCCCCCAACCCACACCGTCGAGCGATCACTCCGCGCCACCACGGGCGCCAAGATCGTCGCGGGAGTAGACGAAGTCGGCCGCGGTGCCTGGGCCGGCCCGGTGAGCGTCTGCGCTGCCGTCACCGGACTGCGCCGCCCGCCCGCCGGACTCACCGACTCCAAGCTCCTGACACCCAAGCGCCGGACCGAACTCGCCGCACTCCTCGGCGACTGGGTCACGGCCTACGCCCTGGGGCACGCCACCGCGCAGGAGATCGACGAGCTGGGCATGACCGCGGCACTGCGACTGGCGGCCGTACGGGCTCTGGAGGGGCTTCCGGTCCGCCCGGACGCGGTCATCCTCGACGGCAAGCACGACTACCTCGGTGCGCCCTGGAGGGTTCGTACGGTCATCAAGGGGGATCAGTCCTGTGTCGCGGTCGCCGCGGCCTCGGTGATCGCCAAGGTGCGACGCGACGCCATGATGGCCGAACTCGACGGTGTACACGCGGACTTCGCCTTCGCGGACAACGCCGGGTACCCGTCACCGGCGCACCGCACGGCCCTGGAGGAGTACGGCCCCACGCCGCACCACCGGGTGTCGTGGTCCTACATGGACGCGCTGCCCCGCTGGCAGCACCTGAAGAAAGTGCGCATGACACCTGAATCAGCCGCTCTGGAGGCCGGTGGCCAACTCGGCTTCGACTTCTGAGCGGTGCGGACGTGAATTCGGTACCCGCTGACGCGTTCCGCACCTACGTTTGATAGACATCCCTTTATGCCTCTCATCCCCGAGGAGCCTCAGATTCACGAGAGTGTCCCGGGTCCCCGCGCAACTCCGGCCGCCGGCCGCACCGCGCCGACCCCCCGTCCTGTTCCTGGTCCCGGCCCCGCCCCGCGCCTCCGCGCGGAGCGCCCGCGGCCAGTGCCCGCCCCGGCAAGCCCGGACCCGCCGCTCCGCCCCGCGGGCCGGTCGCGGCTCCGCCGGCCCAGCGCCCGGGCCCCGGCAAGCAGTCCGCCGCCCCCACCGGTGACACCGGTTCCGGCACCGGCGCCGCTTCCGGACCCCAGCTCCAGTTGATCCCGGCACCGGACGGCGGGGCGATCGACGCCGCCGACGAGGCCGTCGACCTGTTGCTGGAGTCCGGGCGCGCGCCGGGCGAGATCCTGGTGCTGACCACCGGCGAGAATCACCCCTGGGCCGCGCACGAGCTGTCCTTCGGCGAGGCGTCCTACTGGGCGCAGCACGACGCCGCGGACGACGTGTTCTACGCGCAGGCCGCCGCCGAGCGTGTCACGGGGCGTCCCGTCGTGGTCGCCGCGGTCAACGGCGGCACCGAGGAAGCCACCGTGCGTGCGCTGTCCACCGCCATGGCCCGGGCCGGATCCCTGCTGATCGTCTGCGGCGACCCGCAGCGGATCAACGCGATCCTCGGCGCGAGCGCCTAGCGGGAGCGGCAGGGAGCAGCCCGGCGGTCACCGGACCGACCGGGCTCGCTGCCGCGCCTCCCTGCCCCGGGCGTCCGTGCCTCTCCTCTGTGCCTCCGCGGCTCTGCGCCTCCGTCTCGCTGCATCCCCCGGTGACCGGTCAACGGCCGGCGCCGGGTCCGTGCGCAGAGGACGAGACGGCGAGACGATGGGACGACGGGCGACCGGTACGAAAGGCCGGTGAACGCCCCCAGGGCTCACCCCCAAAGCGGACTAGCCTAAAGGGGATTCGCCTGAAGGGGACGCTGCGGTACGGCAGTGGCACAGGACCGGGACGTCACCGGGCTGCCGTACCGGTCGCCCGCCGCGGGCTCCACGCCACCCCGTCGTCGCCGCGCCCTGTCGCCTGGGGACCGCTGCTCCCTACCGGCACAGGTATCGCCCCGGTCGCCGCACCGCCCACCGACCGACCCCCGGCTGCCGACCGGATGCCATCGGTCGACCGGACTTCCGCCGCCGGCCGGATGCCGTCAGCCGTGCGGGCTCCCCGAGCCGACAGCGGACGCGCCGGTGACCGTGGCCGGGTCTGCTGCGACGGCTGCTCCCGGGGCATCGACTGCACAAGATCGCGGGACGGGTCCTGTGACCGGTCCCGCCCCTGATCAGGCAGCGGGCGCACGAGCGCACACGGTCGTTTCCCGCCACGGTCCTCGCTCGGCACCCGCCAGCCGTCGGCCGTCAGCGTGACGTAGGCCCCGCACCGCAGACCGTGCAGCGTGCACGCGTCACGCAGCCCCCACATCCAGGCGCCGTCCGTCTCCGTCCAACGCGCGTCACCCTGGCGGCAGTAGAGCAGTACGGCCGTACGGACAGGGGCACGCAGCCTCAGGTCGTGCGCGACGATCCGGCGTAACCGTTCCAGGAGGGCGTTGCGCAGCTCCCAGCCGTCGGGAGCGTCGGCACGCTGGACGAACGACGCACTCGCGGTCACCCGGTCCTCCAGGTCCAGCACGGCCACGACGGCGGTGCACAACTCCGGCGCATGGCGCTCGTACAGACCGCTGACCAGCTCCTGGGCGTCACGCAGCGGAGGAATACCCGCCGAGGCCCATTCGGAGGGCGCCAGCATGCGGCTCAGTCGGGCGGTGGAGTCGGCGGAGGCGGGCAGAAAGACATGCGCGGGCCGGGCGATGCCGAAGGTCACGGCCCTCCCTTCGTCTCCACGTGCACGCGTCGGACAGCGGCTCGGACGGCGGCCGGCTGAGCCGGCGCAGCCCGGCACGGCCTGACCGCGGACGGCTGATAGGGGGAAGCGAGTTCCATTCTCACCGCCGCACCGGCGCGCGGCAACGAGCAATCCACGCGGACGCCCTGCCATCCGGCGCACTCCTCCTATCTCTTCCCGCCCCACCGGCCGCCGATACCCGCTCACTCCCCTCACCTCATCCCTGTACGGCGAGGACCAGCGGGAACACCCCGGCCGCCCCCGCTTTCCGTACGAGCCGCGCGGCGACCGCCAGCGTCCAGCCGGTGTCCGCCCAGTCGTCCACCAACAACACGGGGCCACCCGCCGAGCCCAGGGCCTCCGCCAGCGCCGGCGGCACACTCAACGCGCCGTGCAACGCCCGCAGCCGCTGCGCGCTGTTGCTCCGCGAAATCCGCGTACCGCCCTCGTCGTCCACAACACTCACCGTCCCCAGGAACGGCATCCGCCCGACCGAGGCGATGTGCTCACCGAGCGAGCGGACCAGTTGCGGCCGGGTCCGTGAGCCCACCGTCACCACACCCACCGGCCGGGCCGGCGCGTCCGGCGCACCCGAGGCCCAGCCCCGGGGCCCTTGGCCCAGTCGGCGAGCACCGTGATCACCGCCGCCGCGACATCATCTGGAACCGGGCCGTCCGCCGCCTGGGGCGAAAGCATCGGACGCAGCCGGTTGCCCCACCCGATGTCCGACAGACGCCCCAGGGCCCGCCCGGTCGCCGCCTGTTCCCCGGCCGGAATACGGCCCTTGAGGTCCACGCCGATGGCCGGCAGCCCCGTCGGCCACATCCGCCGCGGCTCCACCTCCACACCCGGCCGCCCCAGCTCACCCCGTGCGGCGTCCAAGGACGCGGCGGACACCTCAGGGGTGAACCGGGCCCCGGCGCAGTTGTCGCAGCGCCCGCAGGGGGCCGCCGCCTCGTCGTCCAACTGCCGCCGCAGGAACTCCATCCGGCAGCCCGTCGTCGTGGCGTAGTCCCGCATTGCCTGCTGCTCCGCCTCACGCTGCCGCGCCACCCACGCGTAACGCTCGGCATCGTAGGACCACGGCCGTCCCGTCGCGGTCCAGCCGCCCTTCACCCGCCGCACGGCGCCGTCCACGTCCAGGACCTTGAGCATCGTCTCCAGACGCGAGCGGCGCAGCTCGACCTGTGTCTCCAGCGCCGGCAGCGACAGCGGCCGGTCGGCGGCGGACAGCACTTCCAGGGTCCGCCGCACCTGCTCCTCGGGCGGGAAGGCGAGCGAGGCGAAGTACTTCCAGATCGCTTCGTCCTCCCGTCCGGGCAGCAGCAGCACCTCCGCGTGCTCCACCCCGCGGCCGGCCCGCCCCACCTGCTGGTAGTAGGCGATGGGGGAGGACGGCGATCCCAGATGCAGCACGAAACCCAGGTCGGGCTTGTCGAATCCCATGCCCAGCGCCGACGTCGCCACCAGCGCCTTGACGCGGTTGGCCAGCAGATCGTCCTCGGCCTGCTGACGGTCGGCGTTCTCCGTCTTGCCGGTGTACGCGGCAACGGTGTGGCCCCGCTGCCGCAGGAAAGCGGTGACCTCTTCGGCCGCGGCCACGGTCAGGGTGTAGATGATGCCCGAGCCCGGCAGCTCATCCAGATGATCGGCGAGCCAGGCCAGCCGGTGGGCGGCGTCCGGCAGCGGCAGCACACCCAGGCGCAGGCTCTCCCGCTCCAGCGGCCCGCGCAGCACCAGCGCCTCGGCGGAACCCTCGCCCGTACCGAGCTGTTCGGCGACATCGGCCGTCACCCGCGCGTTGGCCGTCGCGGTCGTCGCCAGCACCGGCACACCCGGCGGAAGGTCGGCGAGCATCGTCCTCAGCCGCCGGTAGTCCGGCCGGAAGTCATGGCCCCAGTCCGAGATGCAGTGTGCCTCGTCGACCACCAAAAGCCCCGTCGCAGCCGCGAGTTTGGGCAGCACCTGGTCGCGGAAGTCGGGGTTGTTCAGCCGCTCCGGACTGACCAGCAGGACGTCCACCTCGCCCGCCGCCACCTCCGCCTGCACGGTGTCCCACTCCTCGGTGTTGGAGGAGTTGATCGTGCGCGCGTGGATACCCGCGCGCGCGGCGGCGTCCACCTGGTTGCGCATCAGCGCCAGCAGCGGGGAGACGATCACGGTCGGGCCGCTGCCGCGCCGGCGCAGCAGCGCGGTCGCGACGAAGTACACCGCCGACTTGCCCCAGCCCGTACGCTGCACGACCAGCGCACGGCGGTGGTCGGCGACCAGCGCCTCGATCGCCCGCCACTGGTCCTCGCGCAGCGTGGCGCCGCCGCCGGGGTCGCCGACGAGGCGGGACAGGACGGCATCGGCCGAGGCGCGCAGGTCTTCGTTGCTCATGGCTCCATGCAACCCGATGCCACCGACAACGCGCGAACGCTCACCCGCGGCTGTGGAAAACATCGGTCACCCTTGAGTTATCCACAGGGGTCGCGGCGGAGCGGCGACTCGCGGGATGTTCAAGCCATGAACCAGCACACCGAACCCACCAATCCGTCGGACTCCTCCAACTCCTCCAGCTCCTCCAGCTCCTCCAGCTCCTCCAGCTCCTCCACTTCTTCCGCTTCCTTCGGCTCCTGCGACCGCTCCCGTCCCCCAACCGCCCGGGCCCCGAACGGTCCCACCCGGCCCGCTCCGAGCCCGTCCGCCCGGACCCGGCCCGCCCTGAGCCCGCCCGCTCCGACTCGGCACCGGCCGCCCCGGCCCTGTCCGACGAACCCCAGGTCACCCTGCGCAGCCCGGCCGAACTGGCCGACGCCCTGCCCTACCTGCTCGGCTTCTACCCTGACGACAGCATCGTCC
The DNA here is from genome assembly GCF_022695595.1 of Streptomyces sp. MST-110588. Classification (NCBI taxonomy): domain Bacteria; kingdom Bacillati; phylum Actinomycetota; class Actinomycetes; order Kitasatosporales; family Streptomycetaceae; genus Streptomyces; species Streptomyces sp. MST-110588. The sequence goes on along the minus strand of NZ_CP074380.1, from coordinate 1,874,631 downwards.
TGGTCGCACTGCACGGCCCGCGAGGACGCTTCGGCGGACGGGTCAGGCTCGGCATCCCGGCCGACAGGACGCAGTGGCCGTACATCTGCGACCAGCTCGCGAGCTGTCTGATCACCGCCGGGGAGCAGCGCGGTCGACGCCCCGACGGAGTCATCGTCTACCTCTGCCGGGAGCCCCGGGAGGGGGAGACCGGCCGGGACGTGATGGAACGGCTCCGTCCGCTCGCCCAGCGGCTCCGCACCGCCTGCGGGAGCCTGGACGTCCCCGTCCTCGAAGCGCTGTGCATCTCCCGTGGACGCTACTGGTCCTACTGCTGCCCCGACTTCCGCTGCTGCCCTGTGGAGGGCTCCGCCCTGGTCATGCCCGGTACGTCGGTGATGGCCGCAGCCGCCGCCTTCGCCGGTGTGCAAGTGGGCGGTTCCCTGCGGGAGATGGAGGCCCGGCTGACCGCCCACAGCGGGCCGCGAGCCGGGGGTCAGGAAAAGGCACTGGACGCCACGGCCCTGGCCCTGATCCCTCGTATGCTCCGGACACAGGACCAGATGGACGTCCGCAAGGAGACGCTCGACCTCGCCGCACGGCTGGTCCACCGGTTCCGCGAGGATCCGCCGACGGGCAGCCGCCGCGCCCGGGACGCCTGCGACGACGCGCTCCTGGCCGACGGTGAGGCCGCACAGCTCATCCTCGGGCTCCAGGACCGCGCGGCCCGGGACCAGGCCGCGACCCGCTGGATGGAAGGAGCCGACGCCGAGCCGGCCCTGCGCCTGTGGCGTGCCCTGTCCCGCCGCTGCGTCAACGGCTACACCGAGCACGCCGTCGCCCCGCTGGCCCTGGCGGGCTGGGCCGCCTGGTCGACCGATGACGAACCGGCCGCGCGCGTGGCGCTGGGACGTGCCCTGAGCATCGACCCCGAGTACCTCTTCGCCCAACTGCTGCACCACGCCCTCAACGAGGGCCTCGACCCCGAACTGCTGCGCCGCTGTCTGCGCGAAGCGGACCAGGACCGGCCGGACGCTCCCTCCACCGAGCCGGTCACCGGATCCGTGCCCCCGCCCACCGGCTCCCTGACGCTCTCCACCGATTCCCCGCTCCCTACCACCGAATCCGTGGCCCCGCCCGCCGGAGCCCTGCGGCCGAAGCTCCCGCGCAGGAACGCCCGGGCGAGCGAAAGCGCCGGGCCCGGGCGTCAGGCCCGCGCGGGGCGCCCCACCACCGGCCGTCCCACCACTGACCGCCCCGGCGGGCCCCGGGCCCGGACCCGCCCCGACAACCGCCCCGGTACCCGCACGCGCACCCGTCCCCGTACCGGTGCCGGCTCCGACAGCCCTCCCGGTACCGGCCGGACCGGGCGCCGCATCAGCCCGGACGACGACCGGAGCCGACAGTGAACACAGCGCTGAGCCCCGCACCGGGCACGCCGCCGTACGCCGCGCGTGACCTGAGTTCCGAACCCGCCGTTCTTGTATGTGGCGCAGTCCTTACGGAGCCCAGACACCAGGGAGCGCACAGAGTGCCGAGCATGGTCCCCCTCACCCAGCCGGCCCGCCGGGTACCGGGCGAACTCCGCCCGGTGTCCACCCGGGCCCCGGAGCCCCAGCCTGTCCACTCCGCACTGATCTGCGTCGCCCTGCCGGCCCTGGCGATCTCCGGCGAAGACGGCCAGCTCACCGGCCGGGGCCTGAACGGTTTCTACCGCGCCGGCCGCCGCCTCCTGTCCCGGTGCGAGCTGCGGGTCGCGGGCTGTGAACCACTGGCCGTACAAGGTCGGATGATCGCCTCCGACCGGGCCCGCTTCATCGGCACGGTGCGTACGGCCGCGGACCGGGGCCCGGACCCCGAAATCCGCGTGGAGCGCCTGAGGAGCGCCGACGGCCTGGAGCGGATCACCTTTCACAACAGCGCCCTGCGACCGCTGCGGATCCCGGTCGAGACCCGGCTCGGCACGGACCTCGCGGAGCTGAGCGGCGCGGCCGTCGGGCTCACCGGACCCGAACTGCCCGCCAGCGTCCACGACTGTGGACTGCACTGGTCCACGACCGGGGCGCAAGCGGTCGTGACCGCCTCCCCGGCACCGAACGACGTCATGGCCTCGGCGGGACTGCTGTGCTGGGAGCTGGACCTGGAACCCGGCGGCCGGCGGACCATCGAGCTGCGCGTACGACTGGAGAGACCCACCGCCCCCCACCCGCGTCACTCGACGCCCTCCGCCCTGACGGGGCTTCGCGGTGAACGCCCGCCCAGGCCCTGGTCCGTGGCACAGCTCCGCTGCGACGACACCCGGGCCGACGCACTGCTGGAGGCCGGCCTCGACGACCTCCACGGCCTTTTGACCCGCGTCCCCGGCGCGCCCCTGGACATGTACATCGCCGGCGGCGCCCCGTGGCGATGCGGCCTCTCCCCCGCCGAGGCGCTGTGGTCCGCGCGCATGCTGCTGCCCCTGGGCACCCGTCTCGCGGCCGGTACGCTGCGTTGCCTCGCCCGTACCCAAGTGACCGCCGCGGGGGCGGATTTCGGCCGAATTCCCGGGGCCCTGCGCGACGCCGGACCTTATGCCCCGCCGAGCTGCACCGGCGTCGAAGCGACCCTGCTGTTCCCCACCGTCCTCGCCGAGGCACGCCGCTGGGGCCTGCCGGACCACGAGACCGAGCCGCTGCTGCCCGCCGCCGAACGCTGCCTGGCGTGGCTGCGCACAGCGGCCGGGGAACGGGGCAGAGCCAGGATCGGCGGCTATGTCCCCGACCCCGCGCCCAGCGGCCCGTACCGCTGTGCCACCCAGGCGCACGCCCACCGCGCCGCCCTGCTCGGCGCCGACCTCCTCGACGCCACAGGCCGCCCGGGCGGCACGGCCCTGCGGGAATGGGCGGCCGGCCTGCGGGCACGGTTCCGCGAGGACTTCTGGGTCGAGGACCGCGGTGGCGGGCGCCCGGCGGCCCTGAGAACCGCCGACGGGCGCCTGATGCCCCGCTTCGGATCCTTCGCCGCGCACCTCCTGGACACCGGCCTGCTCGGCGGTGGCGAACACGCCGTCGGCCTGCTGGACAAGGCGCGTACACAGCAGCTCGCGCGGCTGCTCGGCGGCCCGGCCATGGACTCCGGCTGGGGCCTGCGCGGCCTGGGAACCGGTGAGAGCGGCTACAACCCCTTCGGTCACCGAAGCGGTGCCGTACGGACCCATGAAACGGCGATCGCCGTGTCCGGGCTGCTGGCCGCGGGCCACGAGAAGGAGGCGGGGTCCCTGGTACGGGGGATGCTCGACGCGGCACAGAGCTTCTCCTACCGCCTCCCGGAGATGTACGCGGGCGATCAGCGCACCGGCGGCGGCGCCCCCGTCCCGCACCCCGCGGCCTGCCGGCCCGCGGCGGTCGCCGCGGCAGGCGCCGTACACGCACTGGCCGCTCTGGCCGGCATCCGCCCCGATGTGCCGGCCGGCAGCGTCGCGCTGCGTCCGGCCGGCAGCACACCGCTGGGGGCGCTCCAGTTCACCGGACTGAGCGTGGCGGAAAAGCCGTTCGCCGTACGGATCAGCAGGCTGGGTCTAGGGATGGTGGAGGAGGCGGCAAATGGCTTGCAACTGGGGGCGTGAGGTGCTGCAGGGCCTGTTTATCGTCAGGCGGACGACTATGATCGCGCCATGTCTCCCTACGACCCGTCGGCCTTCCCCCCGTTCGCCGTCACCGTCGACCTGGTCGTGCTCACGGTGCGTCGCCACGCGCTGTGCGCGCTGGCCGTGCGTCGCGGAGAACCGCCGTTCCAGGGGCGCTGGGCCCTGCCGGGCGGATTCGTACGGGCCGAGGAGGACCTGGAGGCCGCGGCGGCCAGGGAGCTGGCCGAGGAAACCGGGCTGCACGCCCACGGCCCGGCCGGACCGCCCCCTCCCACGGCGCACATCTCGAACAGCTCGCCACCTACGGGGACCCCAAGCGCGACCCCAGGATGCGCGTGGTCAGCGTGGCGCATCTGGTGCTCGCCCCCGACCTGCCCGCCCCGCGAGCGGGCGGCGACACCCAAGGGGCGCGCTGGGCCCCGGTCGAGACGCTTCTGGAGCAGGAGAACAACCACGTCCGTGACGCGGACCAGGCCGCGCCGCTCGCGTTCGACCACGCCCGCATCCTCGCGGACGGCGTGGAGCGGGCCCGCTCCAAGATCGAGTACTCCTCGCTCGCCACCGCGTTCTGTCCGCAGGAGTTCACCGTCGGCGAGCTGCGACGGGTCTACGAGGCGGTCTGGGGGGTGGTCCTGGATCCCAGGAACTTCCACCGCAAGGTGACCGGCACGCCAGGCTTCCTGGTCCCCACGGGCGGCACGACGACACGACAGGGAGGCCGCCCCGCCCAACTCTTCAGGGCCGGCGGCGCCACCCTCCTCAACCCCCCGATGCTCCGCCCCGAGGTCTGAGCCACCCCCTGCTGCGACCTGCGCTTGCCGGCCGCACGCGCAACCGCAGACAGACGGCCCGAGCCAGGACCCGGTCCGTATCCGTGATCTGCGCACCCGTGACCTCGGACGCGACATGTGATGTGTGACGTGTTGCTCACGATGCGGTATCACCCGTCCCGAGCGCGACCGGCCGGGCGATGACCGATGGCCGTACGGACACGGGAGAGCAGCCGACGCGCCTGCGCATGCGTCCAGCGCCGGCGAGAGGCGATTGCCCGGTGAGCTTCATTTCCCCGGAATGCGCTGCCGGAAGCGCTCAAGCGGGGTGGCACGCAAAGCTGCCGGCCATGTCACGACGGCCTTCCTGGCGTCCCGCTTCAGAAGCGGTCAGGCGAGAGCAGCCAGTTGAGGAAGGCGGTCAGTTGAAGAACTCTGAGCGTGCTCAAGCCCCTGAAGAACTCTGAGCGTGCTCAAGCCCCCTGTTCGGCCAGGGTGTGGCAGAGATGGGGGAGCACGAGGGGCGCTGTGGGCTGGGCGGAGGCGGGGCGAGGGCGAGGCGGAGGTGGAGGCGGGGTGGGTGGGGGAGGGGGAGGGGCCCGGAACCGGGATCGGGGCGGGTTTGACACGAAGCCCCATCCCACTCCTCTCATCCCCGGCAAATGGGACATAAAGGGTTACCTTGGCGGGGTGAGTCCCTTCGTCCCCGCTCCTGCCCGCCCTCGGTCTCACGCCCCCCGAGGGACGCGATCCCACGCCCCACGAGGGACGCGATGATCCAAGCCATCGGACTGACCAGCGCCCGCCGCCGTGAGCTGCCCCCCGCCGTCGACGACCTCACTTTTGAGGCGCCTCCCGGAAAGATCACCGTCCTGCTCGGAGCCGAGGGCGCGGGCAAGACGACCGCGCTGCGGCTGATGCTGCAACTCCAACGGGGCCGTGGCGTCGCGCTCTTCCGCGGCCGTCCGTTGCACCGCGTCCCCAACCCGGCCCGCGAAGTCGGTGTGGTGCTCGGTGACGTCCCCGGTCACCCGTCCCGTACGGCCCGTGGGCACCTGCGGATGCTCAGTGCGGCGGCGGGCGTTCCGGCGGGCCGGGCCGATGACGTACTGGACGTCGTCGGCCTCAGCGGACTCGCCTACCAGCGCCTGGGCGAGTTCTCGCGGGGCATGGACCGCAGGCTGGCTCTGGCCGTCGCCCTCCTCGGTGATCCCCAGACCCTCGTCCTCGACGATCCTTCGGCCGGTGTGTCCCCTCGCGAGGTGGCCTGGTTGCACGGCCTGCTGCGCGGGTACGCGGCACAGGGCGCCGCCGTACTGGTCACCTCCCGAGACGCCAGGGAAGCCGCGCGGCTCGCCGACCGGGTGGTCACCATCGAGGAGGGCCGGCTGGTCGCGGACCAGGACGCCACCGACTTCGCCCGAACCCGTCTGCGTCCCCGCGTCGTCGTACGGTCCCCACACGCCGACCGGCTCGCGGCAGTCCTCATGGACGAATCCCAGCGCGCCCGGCACGCCACCGATCCCGCCGTGGGCCGCGCCATCGAAGTCGTACGGGAGAGCGGCAGCCGTATCGCTGTCTACGGCAGCACGTGTGCGACTGTCGGCGACACGGCTTTTCGGCACGGCATCCTCGTGCACCGGCTCGCGGAGGAGGTCGGGCACACCGGTCCGGTCACCCCGCTCGATCGCGCCGACGGCCGCCTCGCGTCCCCGTCGAACAGGGCGGACGAGGCGAAAGAGGCGGGCGGGGTGGGTGAGGTGAGCGAGGTGACCGTCACCGCCGCACCGCATGTGTCCTCGGTAGCGCCTCCTATGACGCTGCACGCGGTGGTGGTCCCGGGTGCGGAGCCGGACCATGTGGTGGCCAGGAGATCACCCGAGGCGTCAACCGACCCAGCGGGCGTCACCCGGTCCGACGCGGCGCAACCAGAGCCGGACTCCCGATCGGCCCCCGGGCCGTCCCGTCGGCCGGCCCCTGGACAGTCCCACCGGCCGGCCCCCGGACCGTCCCCGGGATCGGCGCCCGGCTCGTTCCCGCGATCGGCCCCCGGTACGTCCCCTCGGCTGAGTTCCCGGCCGACCCCTCGGATGACGCAGCCGATGACGCCGCTCATCGCCCGCCGCCCCGGAGTGCCCGCGGTCCCCGCCACTGCCCGTACGGCGGCATCCGCGTCTTCGTCCTCCGCCTCCCCGGCGCCGCCCGGCACCGCGTCTCCCAGGACGCCCCGGTCAAGGTCCCGATCGGCTCTGCGACCGGCGAACACCTCGGCGTCTGCGTCCCCCTCCTCCGGCTCCTCCGCCGCCGCACGGGGCGTCATCCCACGGCTGTCCGCCCCCGCTCCCGTATGGCCGTTGCGGTACGAACTGCGCCGTACCGTCAGCGACCGCGCGGCGCTGCTGGTGCCCGCCGTCGCCCTCGCCGCGTCCGTCGCCCTGGCGCTGCTGCAGACCCGTACCGCCGACGTCTCCTTCGCCCGCGTGATCACCGCCTGGCCGGCCCAGCTCCCGTTCCCGCCGGCCGCCCTGGGCGCCGGGCTGGCGGGCGCGCTCGCCTTCGGCCAGGAGTTCCGGTACCCGGCGCTCGCCCCGGACCGGGGCGGCGTCCCTCGGCGCCTCGGCCTGCTCATGGCAAAGCTCCTGGTCAGCGGTGCGATAGCGCTACTGCTCGCGGCGGCCGTGCTGCTGGTGGACGGTCTGCTCATGCGCGTCCTGTTCGGCGCGCAGGCGCTGCCGCGGGCCGCTGACGGAGCGCTGTTCGCCTTCGGCTGGACGGTTCTCGTGGTCGGCTGCGCCTGGGCGGGGCTGCTGGCCGCCGGGCTGTTCCGGTCCACCGCCATGGGGCTGGCGGTGGTGCTGGCCGTGCCGATGCTGATCGTCCCGGCCGTGCAACGGCTGTGGGACGTGCCTGCTGCCCGCGCCCTGGCCGACGTCTCCGCGCGGTTGCGGTCGGCGGCGCTGATCCAGTGGCCACCCGGGTTCGACCGGGAGGCGTCGGTGGTGTTGCGGATGGCGGCTCAGCCTGTGGGAGGAGCACTGGTGCTGGCGCTCACCACTTTGGTGTGCGCGTACGTCCTGACGGCGCTGAGCCGAAGGATCCGCTGAGCCGGTGACAGCCCTGGCGGCACTCCGGCCTGCCCCTCCTTTTTCCGAAAACCCCCGCACCCCGTAGCCCATGCCTCGTACCCGGCCCGGCCCACGGACCCGACAGCCGCGAAATCGCCTCCGAGACCGCCCCGCGACCAGCCTTGCGACCGGTCCCACGACGAACTCCCGATCAACCCCACCCCCAAACCCGCCACCACCCCACACCCTCAGCGATCAGCCCCTTTCTTTCCGATAAAGCGTCAATTGAGGGGCTGTGGGCGATCACCCTTTCGTGTGCTTTTCACCAAAGACCTCAAGGGCCTTCGGGGTGTCGCCGACAAAGGATGCGTGAGTACCCTTGCGCACACCATGATGACCGCGGCTCGCCCCGTCGACTCCGGCCTCGCAGGACCGGGCGAGCTTGACCGCTACCCCTACCCCAACGCGGCGGGCGGGACCGGCACCGACCGTACCGACCGCGTCTCGCCGGCCTGGGACGGCACCGAGGCAGAGATGAACCGGGTCGGCCGCCGGGCCGCGGGCAGCCGAGGCCGCGGGCTGCACGGCCAACTCGTACAGCAGCTCGGTCAGATGATCGTCTCCGGCGATCTCGGCGCCGACCGGCCGCTGGTCCCCGAGGAGATCGGCCAGCGCTTCGAGGTCTCCCGCACCGTCGTACGCGAATCACTGCGCGTCCTGGAGGCAAAGGGCCTGGTCAGCGCGCGCCCCAACGTCGGCACCCGAGTGCGCCCGGTCAGCGACTGGAACCTGCTGGATCCCGACATCATCGAGTGGCGCGCGTACGGGCCACAGCGCGACGACCAGCGCCGCGAGCTGTCCGAGCTGCGCTGGACGATCGAGCCGCTCGCCGCCCGTCTCGCCGCCGGCCACGGCCGTGAGGACATCCAGCAGCGGCTGGCCGACATGGTCGAGATCATGGGCCACTCCGCCGCCCAGGGCGACACCCTGACCTTCGCGCGTGCCGACGCCGAGTTCCACTCGCTCCTGCTCCAGCTCGCCGGCAACCGCATGCTGGAGCACCTCTCCGGCATCGTCACCTCCGCCCTGCACGTCTCGGGCGGCCCGGCCGGCGGCTGTGAGCGCCCCGCCGAGGTGTCCGTGGGCCAGCACATGCGGATCGTCGACGCGATCGGCGCGGGCGACGCGGCCGGCGCCGAGAGCGCGATGCGGCAGTTGCTCGCCTCTCACGGTGAGGCCGGGGCCCAGGGGGCCGGGACTCCGGCGGATCACGTGGTGCCCGCGCCCCGCGAGCACTGACGGCCGTCGCAGGTCTGCGACCGCGGACGAAACGTACCCGCACAGGACCGCCACGGCGGGAGGACCGCCGGTGTTCGGGAGATCGCCGGGTCCGGGACATGCCCGGATCCGGCGATGCTGTTGACGGGGCTCCGCCGCTCTCCGAAGGGGCGCCGGCGTCGCCGTAGCCGCAGCCGTCGATCCTCTGACGCCGCCACCGACGCCCCGGCCGCCACCGACGTCCCTGAAGCCACCGGCGTCCCTGAAGTCACTGAGGTCCCCGCCATCGCTGTGGGGCCTGCCACCCCCGCTGTCACTGACGTCGCCACTGTCACTGCCGTCACCGGCCGCTGCCGCCGTCGATCACAGCTCCACCACCACTCCACCACCGCTCCACCTCCACCGTGGCCCACGACTGCCGCGATCAGCCGCCGCCGGATCTGTCGCTGCCGCGCTGCCGTCGCTGCTGCCGTGGGCGCCGAAGAGAGGATTGCGCGCCATATAGCGGGGAATGTGTCGTTATGCGGTGTGACTCGGGCCACGCAGATTGGGCGTAACGCTCGTCGGGGATGCGCGATGACTTAAGAGGTGATGGCCGAGGAAGGAATACGGACGGCGTTTGCGACGCTGTTCAACTCCCCGGTTGCCCCTGCGCCGTCGGTCCAATCCCCGCCGACGGTCGTCGGCTCCGATCCACAGTGGACGGGGTCGGAAGCCGTATCCATCGTTCCGAGAGGTTGTTCGTGTCGGCCAGCACATCCCGTACGCTCCCGCCGGAGATCGCCGAGTCCGAGTCTGTGATGGCGCTCATCGAGCGGGGAAAGGCTGATGGGCAGATCGCCGGCGATGACGTGCGTCGGGCCTTCGAGGCTGACCAGATTCCGCCAACCCAGTGGAAGAACGTTCTGCGCAGCCTCAACCAGATCCTCGACGAGGAGGGTGTGACGCTGATGGTCAGTGCCGCAGAGGCGCCCAAGCGCACCCGCAAGAGCGTCGCAGCGAAGAGTCCGGCAAAGCGCACCGCCACCAAGTCCGTCGCGGCCAAGACCGCCACGGTACGGAAGACCACCGCCGCCGCCCCCACGGGGGACGGGTCGTACGGCGAGGCCGAGGGCGGGCCCGAGAAGAAGACGGTCGCGAAGAAGGCCGCGGCCAAGAAGACGGTGGCCAAGAAGACGGTCGCCAAGAAGACCGCCGCGAAGAAGACGACGTCCAAGAAGGACGTCGACGAGCTGCTCGACGACGAGGTGATCGAGGACACCCCGGCGCCCGGCAAGGGCGGCGACGCGGCCGAGGCCGAGGGCACCGAGAACGCCGGCTTCGTGCTGTCCGACGAGGACGAGGACGACGCCCCCGCCCAGCAGGTCGCGGCGGCCGGTGCCACCGCCGACCCGGTCAAGGACTACCTCAAGCAGATCGGCAAGGTTCCGCTCCTCAACGCCGAGCAGGAGGTCGAGCTCGCCAAGCGCATCGAGGCCGGCCTGTTCGCCGAGGACAAGCTCGCGAACTCCGACAAGCTCGCCCCCAAGCTCAAGCGCGAGCTGGAGATCATCGCGGAGGACGGCCGCCGCGCCAAGAACCACCTCCTGGAGGCCAACCTCCGTCTGGTCGTCTCCCTGGCCAAGCGCTACACGGGCCGCGGCATGCTGTTCCTGGACCTGATCCAGGAGGGCAACCTCGGTCTGATCCGCGCGGTCGAGAAGTTCGACTACACCAAGGGTTACAAGTTCTCCACGTACGCGACGTGGTGGATCCGCCAGGCCATCACCCGCGCCATGGCCGACCAGGCCCGTACGATCCGTATCCCCGTCCACATGGTCGAGGTCATCAACAAGCTCGCGCGTGTCCAGCGCCAGATGCTCCAGGACCTGGGCCGTGAGCCCACCCCGGAGGAGCTGGCCAAGGAACTCGACATGACCCCCGAGAAGGTCATCGAGGTCCAGAAGTACGGCCGCGAGCCGATCTCGCTGCACACCCCGCTCGGCGAGGACGGCGACAGCGAGTTCGGTGACCTCATCGAGGACTCCGAGGCGGTCGTTCCGGCCGACGCGGTCAGCTTCACCCTGCTCCAGGAGCAGCTCCACTCCGTCCTGGACACGCTCAGCGAGCGTGAGGCGGGTGTGGTCTCCATGCGCTTCGGCCTGACCGACGGCCAGCCCAAGACGCTGGACGAGATCGGCAAGGTCTACGGCGTCACGCGTGAGCGCATCCGCCAGATCGAGTCCAAGACGATGTCGAAGCTGCGCCATCCCTCGCGGTCCCAGGTGCTGCGCGACTACCTGGACTGATCCGGCTACCTGGTCTGATCCGGCTGTCGGGACCGGTCCAGCTATCTGGACCGGTTCGACTACCGGAACTGATCCGACTACCGGAACTGATCCGGCGGGCGGACGCTCCCGCTCCGGAATCCCTGCCCCGGGCCCGGTCTCCTCCTCCTTCAGGAGAGGACCGGGCCCCCGGTTGTTTGTGCGAGGCATCCTCCGTACGGGTGACCGCCCGGGGCCGTACGAGTGCCGGGCCCGGGGCCGTCCGGGTGCGCGACGCGCCCGGTGGCCTCACTGTGGGTATACGACTCATCTCCCGGAGTACAGGAGCCCGTATGCGATCGTCCGCCCGTGCCGCCTTCCTCGGAGCCTTCGCGCTCGTCCTCGCCGTGCCGGTGCCGTCGGCCGCGGACGAATCGGTGGTGGGCGGGCATGCCGTACGGGTCGCGGACAGCCCCTGGACGGTCGCGCTGGCCTCCCGCGAGCGCTTCGGCAGCGGCCGGTCCGGCCAGTTCTGCGGCGCGGCCGTGGTGGGGCGTACGACGGTGGTCACGGCGGCGCACTGCCTGAGCCGGGAGGTGCTGGGCAAGCGCTGGCAGGACGTGGGCGACCTGCGGGTCATCGCCGGGCGCGACGACATGCGCGGCACCGTCGGGCAGGAGCTGAAGCCGCAGCGGGTGTGGGTCGACCCGGCCTATGACAGCCGGACCAACGCCAACGACGTCGCGGTGCTCACCCTGGCGGAGCAGCCCACGGGCAGCCGGGCGATTCCCATGGCGGCGGCGGGGGACAACGCGTACGAGACGGGTACCGAGGCCACCGTCTCGGGCTGGGGGGACACGACCGGGAACGGCGACTACGCCTCGACCCTGCACGCCGCGCAGGTGCAGATCCTCGCGGACACGGTGTGCTCGGCGGCGTACCCGGGGGGCGCCGACGGTACATATCAAGCCAAGTCGATGGTGTGCGCGGGCGTGCCGGCGGGCGGTCGGGACGCCTGCCAGGGCGACAGCGGAGGGCCGCTGGTCGCGCGCGGGCGGCTGGTGGGGCTGGTGTCCTGGGGAGCGGGCTGCGGCAATGCGGGCAGCCCGGGCGTCTACACGCGCATCTCGGCGGTGAGCCGGCTGGTGACCGAGCATGGCGGCGGCTGAGCCGGACGGGGGCCGCACGGGCGGGTGCAGGCGCGCGTACCCGGTGCCCGCGGAGGGCGCCCGGGCGGCTGAGCGTACGAGTGCGGGCGGGTTCCCCGGTGGTGCCGGGGAGCCCGCCCGCTGCACGGCCCTGGGCCGCTACTCGCTCGTCGTGGATGCGATGTGTCAGCGTTCCTCTTCGGACGCAGGCGTGGGAGAGGCGGTCAGCCGCTCCGTCTCATCCTGTATTTCCGCGGCGATCTTCTTGAGTTCTGGCTCGAACTTGCGACCGTGGTGGGCGCAGAAGAGCAGTTCTCCGCCGGACATCAGGACGACGCGCAGGTATGCCTGGGCGCCGCAGCGGTCGCAGCGGTCAGCGGCCGTCAGCGGGCTCGCGGGGGTCAGAACAGTAGTCACGTCGCCTCTTCTCTAGCTCGACGAGCTGTCGTACCAGGGTCAACATCCAACCAGGCCGAAAACGTTCCCGCTCGTGCCTTTTCTCCGAAACTTTTTCTCCGGAGGGCCGGGTGCTGCCGGGTGGCGGCGAATGAGCCGTAGTGCTGGGTGGTGTGATTCACGTTGTTTGCCGGGCTTCGTCCTCCCGGCTGGCTTGCCGGGTTGTTCAAGAGGACGTGCCCGGAGCCTAAATGGTTCATGCCTCGAAGGGAACGTGATGTGCGCGTCAGTCCGCCATCACCCCAACGAGGGATCGAACGTACGAGCGAAACTCTACTACCATGGGCCTGCTTACGGGTGGCGTCACATCGGCTCTACCGGGCCTCGGTACGCTCTGACCGGCGATACCGCCACCATCCGGTCCGCGGAATGCGGACCGCCAGAAATTCAGCGAGGAGCGAACCGCGTGACCGCCGAGATGTCTGTGCCGTCCACCGCCGTGCTGACCGGGGCAGACCGGGACGGATCGAACTACACCGCGCGGCATCTGCTCGTCCTGGAGGGCCTGGAAGCCGTCCGCAAGCGCCCGGGTATGTACATCGGCTCCACGGACAGCCGGGGCCTGATGCACTGCCTCTGGGAGATCATCGACAACTCCGTCGACGAGGCCCTGGGCGGCTACTGCGACCGCATCGAGGTCGTCCTCCACGAGGACGGGTCGGTGGAGGTACGGGACAACGGCCGCGGCATCCCCGTCGACGTCGAGCCCAAGACCGGGCTGAGCGGCGTCGAGGTCGTCATGACCAAGCTGCACGCCGGCGGCAAGTTCGGCGGCGGCTCGTACGCGGCCTCCGGCGGCCTGCACGGCGTCGGCGCCTCCGTGGTCAACGCGCTGTCCGCCCGGCTGGACGTCGAGGTGGACCGCAACGGCAGGACCCACTCGATCAGCTTCCGGCGCGGCGTGCCGGGCATCTTCACCGAATCGGGCCCCGAGGCCCCCTTCGACCCGGCCAACGGCCTTCTGAAGAGCAAGCGGATCGCCAAGACCAAGACCGGCACGCGGGTGCGCTACTGGGCGGACCGGCAGATCTTCCTCAAGGACGCCAAGCTCTCCCTGGAGACGCTGCACGCCCGCGCCCGCCAGACCGCCTTCCTGGTGCCCGGGCTCACCCTCGTCGTACGGGACGAGCGCGGTGTGGAGAGCGAGGGCCCCTCCGAGGAGACCTTCCGCTACGACGGCGGGATCAGCGAGTTCTGCGAGTACCTGGCCCAGGACAAGGCCATCTGCGACGTGCTGCGGCTGAGCGGGCAGGGCACCTTCAAGGAGACCGTGCCGGTCCTGGACGAGCGCGGCCACATGACGCCGACAGAGGTCACGCGCGAGCTGGGCGTGGACATCGCGCTGCGCTGGGGGACGGGGTACGACACCACACTCAAGTCGTTCGTCAACATCATCGCGACCCCCAAGGGCGGCACCCACGTCACCGGCTTCGAACGCTCGGTGACCAAGACCGTCAACGAGGCGCTGCGCGCCGCCAAGCTGCTGCGGGTCGCCGAGGACGACGTCGTCAAGGACGACGCCACCGAGGGCCTGACCGCGGTCGTCACCGTACGGCTGGCCGAGCCGCAGTTCGAGGGGCAGACCAAGGAGGTGCTGGGCACCTCGGCCGCCTCCCGGATCGTCGCCCAGGTCGTCGCCAAGGAGCTCAAGGCGTTCTTGACCTCCACCAAGCGGGACGCCAAGCAGCAGGCGCGGGCGGTCCTGGAGAAGATCGTCGCGGCGGCCCGTACGCGGATCGCCGCCCGGCAGCACAAGGAGGCACAGCGCCGCAAGACCGCCCTGGAGTCCTCCTCGCTGCCCGCCAAGCTGGCCGACTGCCGCAGCGACGCCGTGGACCGCAGCGAGCTGTTCATCGTCGAGGGGGACTCCGCGCTGGGTACGGCCAAGCTGGCGCGCAACTCCGAGTTCCAGGCGCTGCTGCCCATCCGCGGCAAGATCCTCAACGTCCAGAAGGCGTCCGTGGCGGACATGCTCAAGAACGCCGAGTGCGGCGCGATCATCCAGGTCATAGGGGCCGGTTCCGGCCGCACCTTCGACATCGACGCCGCCCGCTACGGCAAGGTCATCTTCCTGGCGGACGCCGACGTCGACGGCGCGCACATCCGCACCCTGCTGCTCACCCTCTTCCAGCGCTACATGCGGCCGATGGTCGAGCAGGGGCGGGTCTTCTCGGCCGTGCCGCCGCTGCACCGGGTGGAACTGCTCCAGCCCAAGAAGGGCCAGGACAAGTACATCTACACGTACTCGGACAGCGAACTGCGCCAGACCCTGCTGGAACTCCAGCGCAAGAAGGTCCGTTACAAGGACAGCATCCAGCGCTACAAGGGCCTGGGCGAAATGGACGCCGACCAGCTCGCCGAGACCACGATGGACCCGCGTCACCGCACCCTGCGCCGGATCAACATCAGCGACCTGGAGGCCGCGGAGAAGACCTTCGACCTGCTCATGGGCAACGAGGTGGCGCCCCGTAAGGAGTTCATCACCGCGTCCGCGTCCACGCTGGACCGGTCGCGCATCGACACCTGAGTGAGGCGCGCCCCTGCCGAGCAGTCGGGGCGCCTGCCCGAAGAAGCCTTTCGACCAGGGGTTGTGCCTGGTCCTGACGGGCGGACGTCCACCTATGGGTGGACGTCCGCCCGTCGCGTTTTTCCACCCGGGGCCCACCCTGGCGCCGATCCGGTCACCCGGGCCGTCTCCGTAGCGTCGAACACGAACGAACGTTGTCGCTCGCTGATCACTCTCCGATCGATCGCTTTCTGATCGTTCGCCGATCCCTTTGGCTCGTTCGCTTCGTTTCTCTTCGCTTCTGTCTTTTCTCGTACCACGGAGGCTCCGCCATGAACGGCGTGCCCGATGTTCTCGTGATCGTCGCCGTTGTCGCGATCGTGCTGGTCCAGCAGTTCAGGCCGCAGAAGCTGTCCCTGGACCGCAAGAGCTGGTGGGTGCTGCCCGCCGTGCTCGCCTTCATGGCGCTGCGCAAGCCGGATCTCCTGGACCCCGCGCACCGTACGGCGTCCGTCGCCCTGCTGGCCGTGGGCGTGATCACCGCCCTGCTGACCGGCGCCGTATGGGCATGGACGACGCGCATATGGACCGACCGGGACGGGGTGACCTGGTGCCAGGGGCGCGCCGTGACCTTCGCGGTATGGGCCGGCGGGATCGCCCTGCGGCTGGGCCTGTACGGCGTCGCGACGGCACTGGGTGTCCATCAGGGCAGCCCCGCCACCATGGTGACCATGGCCGCCATGCTGCTCGCCCGTACCGGCGTCCTGACCTGGCGGGCCCAGGGGGACCAGGCGACGTACCGTGTCCCTGCCGGCCGATGACGCCGGGCGGTGCCCGCAGGAAGGACCGTATGTGCCACTGAACTCCTGGACGAGCTGGCCCCTACGGGAGGCGCTGTCCCGTGAGGGCCACAGTGGCACCCGGCTCTGGCTGGGGCGCGCCGCCCGCGCCCTGGTGATGGGCGCCCTGCTGTGGAGCGCCCTGGCGAACCGCACCTTCAGCGACCTGGGGCTGGCCGCGGTGCTGACCGGCATCATGCTCGGCGGCCTGGCCTTCTGGGGCTTCTTCCGCGCGACGCTGGCCCACCGGACGTGGCCGGCCGGCGGACTGTTCGTGCTGCTGGTGGCCGGTGCGTACGCCTTCCACCTGGCCGGCGCGCGGGTGCCGGCGATCGTCCTGTGGTGCGCCTGCGGCATCTCCGCGATGGAACGGCTGCCGCTCCGCCTGGCCGTACCCGGAGCCGTCGTGAGCCTGGGCGCCTACGCCGCGGCCAACAACGACGACTGGGTCACGACGATGGCGACCACCATCGGCATGGGGCTGGCGGGTTACGTCCTGCGGCTGGACGCCCAGGCCCGCGGCAACGCCCAGCGGCTGCTGGCGCAGGAGCGCGCGGCCCGCAAGGCCGAGGCGGAGACGGCTGCCCTCGCCGAACGCGGACGGATCGCCCGTGAGATCCACGACGTCCTCGCCCACAGCCTCAGCGCCCAACTGGTGCATCTGGAGGCGGCCCGCCTCCAGATCCAGCGCAGCACGGACCTGGAGGCCGACCGGGAACAGATCCTGGCGCGGGTCGTGGCGGCCCGGGGGATGGCCCGTGAGGGCCTGGACGGCACGCGTCAGGCCCTGTCCGCGCTGCGCGGCGAGATGGCCCCGGTGGAGGACTACCTGCGCCATCTGATGGCGGCCACGGAGGGCGCACGGCTGGAAGTGGTGGGGGAGCGGCGCGAGCTGGCGCCGGAGGCGGGCCTGGCCGTCCGCAGGACCGCGCAGGAGGCGCTGACCAATGTGCGCAAGCACGCGCCGGGCGCCCGGGTGACCGTACGGCTGGAGTACGCGGACGGGGAGGTGGAGCTGATGGTACGGAACCGGGGCGGACGCGACAGGCCCGGCGCGCTCGCGGCCTCCGGATCCGGGTACGGTCTGCTGGGGATGCGGGAACGTGCCGAACTCCTCGGCGGAACGCTGGAGTCCGGCCCCGACGAGGAGGGTTTCGTGGTGCGCTTGCGGGTGCCGGCATGACGGCGCGAGTAGTGGTCGCCGACGACCAGACCGTGGTGCGTGAGGGAATCGTGATGCTGCTGGGGCTGCTGCCGGGCATCGAGGTCGTGGGTTCGGTAGGGGACGGCGACGAGGCGGTTCGCCTGGTCGCCGAACTGGCGCCGGACGTCGTCCTGATGGACCTGCGGATGCCGCGCTGCGACGGGGTCGAGGCGACCCGGCGCATCCGGGAGGAGCACCCCGGCACCGAGGTCGTGGTGCTGACCACCTACGCCGATGACGACTCGCTCTTTCCGGCGCTCCAGGCCGGGGCACGCGGCTATCTGACCAAGGACGCGGACGGCGAGGAGATCGTCAAGGCCATCGAGGACGTGCTGTCCGGGCACGCCGGCCTCTCCCCGCAGGTGCAGCGGCGGCTGCTGGAACGGTTCGCCGAGCCGGTGCACCCCTCGCGGCCGGCCACGGAGCCGCCCCCCGACGGGCTGACCGCCCGCGAGGTGGAGGTGCTGCGCCATGTCGCCGAAGGGCTCTCGAACCCGGAGATCGCCCGGACGCTGCACGTCTCGACGGCGACGGTCAAGACCCACATCAACAACCTTTTCGCCAAGGCCGGGGTACGGGACCGGGCCCAGGCGATCCACTACGCCTACCGTCACGGGCTCGCGCAACCGCCCGGCGAGCGGCCCGGTGGGTAGCCCGACGTGTGGCCCGGTATGCAGCCGGTATGTAGGCGGTACGTAGGCCGATGTGTGGACCGGCGCCCGTCCGTACGTACTCCGCGGCGTCTCAGATCCACTCGTAGCGGTGCTCCGGGCGTCCGGTCTCGCCGTATCTGAGGGTGAGCCGGACGCGGCCCGCGCGTTCCAGCAGCTTCAGGTAGCGCTGAGCGGTCTGCCGGCTCAGCCCGGCGAACCGGGCCACCTCCTGGGCGGACAGCGGGGCCGGGGCACCGCGCAGTACGGAACGCACGCGGTCGGCGGTGGCCGTGGAGTGCCCCTTGGGCAGCTCGGCGGGACCGGCGTGGGCGGCCCCCAGCGCTCCGAAGATACGGTCCACCTCGGACTGCTCGGCCTGCCCGCCGCCCTCGAACCTGCGGTGCAGCGCCGCGTAGCCCTCCAGCTTCGAGCGGAGCCCGGCGAAGGTGAAGGGCTTGACCAGGTACTGAAGGGCGCCGTGACGCATGGCGGCCTGGACGGTCGCGATGTCGCGGGCCGCCGTCACCATGATCACGTCGGTGAGCAGACCGCGCTGCCGCAGCCGGGACACCAGGTGGAGCCCGGTTCCGTCCGGCAGGTAGTGGTCCAGAAGGACCAGGTCGACGGGGTGGGTCTCCAGGGCGGCCAGGGCCTCGGCGGCGGTGTGGGCGAGGGAGACGACGCGGAAGCCGGCGATCTTCGCCACGTACGCCGCGTTGACGCCGGCGACGCGGACGTCGTCGTCCACGACGAGTACGTCGATCGGTGCGTCGCTCATCGCCAGGCTCCCGGAGGGTCGTCGGGGTGTCGGCCGTCAGAGGCGACGAGGGGCCCGCCGCGCATGTCACCGCTGTCGTCGCGGTCGCGGTCGCCGTCGCGGTGGCCGTGGCTGTCCCCGTTGCCGTCGTCGGGCGTCGCGGAGGACGCGTCCGGGTCCGGGCCCGGGTCCGAGGCCGAGTCCAAGTCCGTCACCGGACCGGAGAGCGCATCCGGCAGCGTGACGGTGAACACCGCGCCCCCCTCGGGGTGCTCACCGACCTCGGCAGTGCCTCCATAACGCTCGGCGAGCCGGCGTACGAGTGCCAGGCCGATGCCGCGCCGCCCATGAGCCGGCGGTTCCTTGGTCGTCCAGCCTTCGGTGAAGATCACCTCGCGACGGTTCTCCGGGACCCCCGGACCGTTGTCGCGGACCCGCAGCACGGCGGTCGGGCCGGCGACCCGTACCTCCACCTCCACCCGGGCACCGCGCCGGCCGGCCGTGGCGTCCAGGGCGTTGTCGATGAGGTTGCCCAGCACGGTGACCAGGCCGTGCGGATCGACCAGCCGGTCGGGCAGCAGGGTGGCGGCGGTCAGGCTCAGCCGGACGCCGCGCTCGGTGGCGACCGTGGCCTTGCCCACCACGAGGGCGGCCAGCAGCGGATCGTGGATGCGTTCGGTGACCTGCTCGGCCGTCGCCCGGTGCACTCCGACCGCCTCGGTCACGAATTCCACCGCCTCCTCGTACAGCCCGAGCTCCAGGAGACCGAGCAGGGTGTGCAGACGGTTGGCGTGCTCATGATCCTGAGCGCGCAGCGCGTCTATGAGCCCGCGGGTTCCGTCCAGTTCACGTCCCAGCCGTTCCAGTTCCGTACGGTCCCGCAAGGTCACCACCGCACCGCCGTCACCGGTGGGCATACGGTTCGCCACCAGCACGCGCTGCCCACTGACGGCCAGCAGATCCGCGCCGGACACCCGCCCCGCCAGGACGTCGGTCGTGCGCCCCGGGGGCAGCACGGCGTCCAGGGAGCGCCCGGTGACCTCCTCGGGTGTCCGCAGATCCAGCAGGCGCTGCGCCTCGTCGTTGATCAGGCGGATGCGGCCGTGCCGGTCGAGTGCGACGAAGCCCTCACGGATGCCGTGCAGCATCGCCTCCCGTTCGGCCAGCAGCGCGGAAATGTCGGAAAAGGCCAGGTCATGGGTGCGGCGCTGAAGCCGGCGGGCCACCAGATACGCGGCGAGGGCACCGACGGCCAGCGCACCGCCCGCGTACGCCAGCAGGGCCGGCACGGTCGACAGGAGCCGCTCCCGCACGTTCTCGTACGCGATGCCGACGGAGACGGCGCCGACGATCCGGCCGCCGGCGTCCCGTAGCGGCACCTTGCCGCGCGCGGACCGGCCGAGTGTCCCCTCGTCGATCTGCATCACCTCGCGGCCGGACAGGACGGCGTCGGGATCGGTGGAGACATGCCGTCCGATCTCCTCCGGGTCGGGGTGGGACCAGCGCACACCGTGCTCATCCATGATCACGACATACTCCGCCCCGGTGGCGCGGCGGATCCGCTCGGCCCTGTCCCGGAGCGGGTTGTCGCGGGTCGGCCGGGAACTGTTCAGCGCGTCGGCCAGGCGCGGCTCGGCCGCGGTGGTCTGCGCGATGGCGAGCGCGCGGTGCATCGCCTGGTCGTCCAGCTCGGCGCCGAGCGGCGCGAGGAAGAGGCCGGTGGCGAGGGCGGTGACACCGGCGGCGATGGCCAGTTGCATCACCAGCACCTGAGCGAAGACCCGGCGCGGCCGGCCCGGCCGCAGGCGCGTCAGGACGGACCGGCGCCTGCCGTCGGCCCCGCGTGCGCCACTCGCCTCGGCGGCGCTCTCATCCCTCTCGCCCATACGGACGAACAGTAAGCGGGCGAACCTGCCACCCGGTAATCCCTCCCGCTTGCCACAGCCGACGGCGACGACGGCTTGCGCAATGGAAAGCGCAGGTCCGCGCGGCTGTGGGAGGGTTCCGCCGAGAGTTATCCACAGGGCTTACGTCGCGAAGCGTGCGCGCTTAACCTCGAAACGTGATCAGGGGAAGCCGAGCCCGCAGGGCGAGGGCGGATACGGGAAGGGGCAGGGTGGAATGAGGCCGGACGGGGGAGTTGTGATCATGATCCGCACACTGCGGCGGGGTCTGGGGCGGGCGCGTCAGGCGGCAAGGGCGGTGATGCCGGCGACGGCCATGCGCGCCGGCGGGCCGAGAGGGGCACCGCAACTGGCGGGGGTGGGTGCGCCGTCGGACCGCTGCTCGACCGCGACCTGCCAGGTGCGTCCGTCGCCGTGTGCCACGGTGACGTTCCACGAAGGCCCGGTGCCCTCGCCCCGGCTTGCTGCCTCGACCCGCTCGACCTGCTCGACCCGTACGACGTCGAGCGCGTCCGCCCGCTCCTCGCGGGTCAGTTCGCGGACCGCCAGGTCGGCGGCTTGTGCCGGGCGGCCCCAGGTGGAGCGGCCACGGCAGTGGTCCAGGGACACCCGGCCGTCCCGGACCGCCTCGACGGCTTCCTTCACCAGGTGTGCGGAGGCCCTTCCGTACGCGTATCCGTACGGAAGCAGCAGGAGCGTGGGGGAGAAGCGGTGGCCTCCGATGTGGGTCACCTCCCAGGTATCGGCTCCATCGGCGGCGAGTTCGGCGGCCAGCGGACGGCCGAGGAGGGCGCAGCAGCGGTCGCGTCTGCCGTTGGTGCAGACGAATACGAGCGGCTCACCGCCGTGCGGACGCCATGACATCTGCCCGGCGGCTTCATCGCCCCCCGATTCATCGCCCCCCGACCTCCGGGTCTCCAGCGCCTGGGACGCCCCACCGCCCGGGATATCCGCCGACATGTCCGTCGGCGTATCCGTCGGACCGTCCAGGGTCCCGGCCTCCCCCGCGCCCAGGGCCGCGAAATCCAGTTCCAGCAAGGCTGCCGGATCGGTGAGTGTGGTGGTGCGGATCCAGGAACGGCCCGGGGCGGTGTGGGCGACGTAGACGCGCCGGTGCAAGGAGGCATGGCAGTCGGCATGCCGGCCGGGGCGGCGGATCAGGGCGACACGTACGCCGGTGCCTTCGGCGGCCGACTCCAGGGTACGTCCGACACGAGAATCGAGGTGACTGCTGGTCAGGGCCTGGGCGCCCCATGGTCCGGTCTGCTCGATGAGCAACCAGGTACGGGCGGTGGCAGCGGTACCGGCCATCGGCTCAGCCGACTCACGGGAAGCAGTAGCGCAGGTACTCACAAAGGTAAGCCTAACCTGGAATGGCTGCCCGCCACCTGACGGCGAACGACATCCGACCACGGTCTGTGGACACCAGCGGATCAGGGGGGGGAAGCAACAGACCATCACCTGACATGTCCGATGCCCCGGCGGTGATCGATGGCCGGCCGCACTTCTCCGACCGCACGCCCGCGACGCCTCGGGGACGCTTCGGGGGCGCTTCGAATTCCGAGTGGTTATTCGCTGGTGGTTCCGATCACCTGACCATTAGCCTGCGCCGGGATCACGAAGCTGATCATCGGCGTTGGTGTTGCCGCCGTTGCTGCCGTTGCCGCCGTTGCCACGGCTGCCGCAGACGTGCTGCTGCGGCAGCGAAGACACGGTAATGATCTTGACGTCCGGCGGCCGGGGGCGGTTGTCGGCACGGACGCGACATGGTGGGGAGGATTGATGAACGCGCATGGATCAGACCCGGCTGATTTCTATACCGGCATCGTCGCGGAGTGCTACGCGCCGTTGAAGTCCTTCTCGCCGGACGCCGAGGTCTATGCGGCCTTTGTGCGCGAGACGGGTGCTCCGGCGCTGGAGTTGGGCTGTGGGGACGGTGATCCGCTGCTCGCTCTTCGGCGGCGCGGCCTGGACGTCGAGGGGGTCGACTCCTCCGCGGACATGCTGGAGCGCTGCCGCCGCCGGGCCGAGGAGGCGGGGGTCGCCGTCACCGTCCACCACCAGCGGATGGAAGCGCTCGACCTGCCACGCCGGTTCCAAGCGGTCTTCCTGGCCGGGCCGACCTTCAACCTGCTGCCGGACGACGGGACCGCCGCTGCCGCCCTGCGGAGCATCCGCCGCCATCTGGTCGACGGCGGTGCCGCGCTGATCCCGCTGCACATCCCGTCTCCCACTCCCGCCGGTCAGGTCGGCAAGGTCCGTACCGCTGTCGCCGACGACGGCGTCGAGCTGCGGTTCTCCTTGGTGTCCGAGGAGCGCGACGAACACCTACGGACCCAGAGCGCCTTGGTGCGCTACGAGCGTCATGGTGACGACGGGAGCACTGTCGTGGAGCGTCCGTGGGTGCTGCACTGGTACACCCGTTCCGGGTTCGAGGAGCTTGCCGCGGCGGCCGGGCTGGTCACGGTGTCGGTAACCGACGGCAACGGCAACGCTGTTGAGGGCGATGCCGCTTACATGGTCTTCCGGCTCGGGGCCGAGGGCCGCTGCTAGATCTCCTAACGGAATGGTGAGACCGGACAACCTGGCCCGGCTCACCCGCGTCGACCTCTGGCCCGGTCCGCGTGCTGACCGGACTCCTCGGCTCGGCATGGCAGCGGGCCGAGGCGGGCGCCGAGCTGCCCCTGACGGGGCGCCTGCTCGCCGAGATCCGCCTCGGTACGGGTCGGCATCGCACCGCCACGTACACGTACTTCCGACTGGACCGAGGAGTAGCGACAGGTCCGTTGTCTGTAGGGGCGGGCACTCGGCGGTCGGTGGGGTGGTCAGGGGAGGGGCTGGGGTGGGCGGGGGCCTTGGTAGTGGCCGGTGGGGCGCATGCGCAGGGGGCGTTCCTGGTATTCCTCCAGTGCGTGGGCGATCCAGCCTGCCGTACGGGCCACGGCGAAGAGCGTCTCGCCGGCTTCGGCGGGCATGCCCGTGGAGACCGTGAGGACGGCCAGGGCCAGGTCGACGTTGGCGTACAGCTCGGTGTGCCGGGCGGTGGTGGTGACGACCTCGCGCGCCGCCTCCAGGGCCGGACGGGCACGCGGTATGTCCGCAAGGAGTGCGAAGAGGGCTCGGGCACGTGGGTCCTCGTCGGTGTAGAGGCGGTGGCCGAGGCCGGGGACCCGGCGACCGGCGCGCAGGTGGTCCGCCACCACCGCCGCCGCGCTGCCCCGTTCCAGGACCTCCACGAGCATGCGGTGGGCCAGGCCGCTGGCGGCGCCGTGCAGCGGGCCGTCGAGTGCGCCGTATCCGGCCGAGACGACCGCGTACGGGTGGGCCCGGGCCGAGGCGGCGACCCGTACGGCGAAGGTCGAGGCGGCCAGGTCGTGGTCGATGAGCAGGACCAGGGCCGCGTCGAGGGTGCGCGCTGATGCCTCGTCGGGTTCCTCGGGTGTCAGGCGGGTCCACAGGCGGTGCGCGATCCGGTCGGGGGCGGCGGTGCCAGAGGGGCTGGAGGCGCCGGAGTGGCTAGAGGTGTTGGAGTGATCTTCGGCGGCGGGTGGGAGGGCGTCGACGAGGGTGGGGATGAGGGTGCGGGCGGTGGCCAGCAGGGCCTGGTCGGACAGGTCGAAGCGCAGCGGGTCGGACACCGCCGCCGCGGTGACCGCGACCCGCAGCCGGTCCATGGGCCCGCTGTGCGCGGGGAGTGCCGAGACGGCCCGCCGGGCGGCGGTCAGGGCTTCCTCGGGGGCGCCGAAGCGGATGCCGGGCCGTAGTGCGCCGGTCCACAGCCACTCCGCGACTTCTTCGTAGCCGTACCGGGCCGCGAGTTCGGTGGTGTCGACGCCGCGGTAGTAGCAGCGGTTCTCCGAGATGAGGGTGATGCCGGTACGGACGGCGGGTTCGCTGCCGCCGAAGGAGGGCTCGCGGCGTCCGCCGCGCCGGGCGAGCGCGTCCACCTCCTTGGCGTCGAAGGTGCTGCCCCGGCCGCCCGGCGCCCGGTGGCTGGTCAACTGGCCACGGCTCACGTACGCGTACACCGTCTCCGGCTTCACACCGAGCCGCTCGGCCGCTTCTCGGGTGGTCAGTCGCCGTTCGCCCGCCATGCGGTCAGCTCCTTGATCTGCCATGGGTCTCACCGTATCCGCGACTCATGTATTGATTCAATCAATATTGACGGCTGACTTGTCAATCATAGACAGTCGCATCAAGGCTCGGAAGGAGAGCCGGAGAGTACGAGGGAAGGGATTCGCCATGCCGATCGCCGAGGCGAGTGCGCCGATCGACGTGCCACGGGGGCTCGCGGGGGTCGTCGTCACCGAGACCCGGTTGGGTGACGTACGAGGCCGGGAGGGCTTTTACCACTACCGCCAGTACTCCGCCGTGGAGCTGGCCGGCAGCCGTACGTTCGAGGACGTCTGGCATCTGATGTTCGAGGGTTTCCTGCCGGACGCGGACCAGCGAGCGGCTTTCACGGCGCGGACCACCGCCCTGCGGCATCTGCCCGAGGCCGTACGGGACGCCCTCCCCGGCATCGCCCGGGCCTGCGCCCTGTCCGGTCCGCTCGCCGGACTGCGGACCGCGCTCTCCCTGCTCGGTGCCTCCGTCGGCTTCCGGCCGCTGTACGACATCGACGCCGGCCGGCGCCGGGAGGACGCCCTGACGGCAGCCGCCGCCGTACCCACCCTGCTCACCGCGCTCCACCGCATCGCCCAGGGCCTGGACCCGGTGGAACCGCGTGAGGACCTCCCGTACGCGGCCAACTACCTCTACATGCTCACGGGGCAGGAGCCCGATCCTGCCCGGGTCCGGGCGATCGAGCGCTATCTGATCTCCACGATCGACCACGGCTTCAACGCCTCGACCTTCACCGCCCGCGTCATCACCTCCACCGGCGCCGACCTCGCCGCCTGCCTGGCCGGCGCGGTCGGCGCGCTGTCCGGCCCGCTGCACGGCGGCGCCCCCAGCCGGGCCCTGGACACCCTCGACGCGATCGGCACGCCGGACCGTATCGATGACTGGATCCGTGAACGGGTGCTGGCGGGGGAGCGGATCATGGGCTTCGGTCACCCCGTCTACCGCACCGAGGACCCGCGCTCGCGGATGCTGCGCGAGATCGCCCAGGACTTCGGAGGGCCGCTGGTGGACTTCGCGGTCCAGGTGGAGGAGCGGGTCGAGGCGATCCTGGCCGAGCTGAAGCCCGGGCGTGAGCTGCACACCAACGTGGAGTTCTACGCGGGGGTGGTCATGGAGCTGTGCGGGCTGCCGCGCGAGATGTTCACGCCCACCTTCTGTGCGGCCCGCGTGGTCGGGTGGAGCGCCAATATCCTGGAGCAGGCGGAGGACTCGAAGATCATCCGCCCGGCGGCCCGCTATGTCGGCCCGCCCCCGCCGCAGCCGGTGCCCGCCCCGGAGCTCCGGACGGCGGCACGGGCCGGCGAGGGCGGAGGCCCGGCGGGTGAGTGACGACTACTGACGACGACGGAGGCGCCCCCTTGGCCACGCCCACACAACAGATCCCGGTCATCGTGCTCGCGGGTTTCCTGGGGTCGGGCAAGACCACCCTGCTCAACCACCTGCTGAGCAGGAGCGGGGGCAGCCGCATCGGGGCCGTCGTCAACGACTTC
This sequence comes from Streptomyces sp. MST-110588, assembly GCF_022695595.1. Taxonomy (NCBI): domain Bacteria; kingdom Bacillati; phylum Actinomycetota; class Actinomycetes; order Kitasatosporales; family Streptomycetaceae; genus Streptomyces; species Streptomyces sp. MST-110588. The sequence goes on along the minus strand of NZ_CP074380.1, from coordinate 1,848,586 downwards.
GGCAGCATCGAGATCGACGCCATGGCGGTCGCCGGGCAGGTCGACTCGATGGTCTCCCTGGGCAACGGGTGCCTGTGCTGTGCGGTGGACACTAGTGAGCTGGACGAGTACCTGGACCGGCTGGCCCGCCCCGCGGCCCGTATCGACGTCATCGTCATCGAGGCCAGCGGCCTGGCGGAACCGCAGGAACTCATCCGTATGGTCCTGGCGAGCGAGAACGACCGCATCGTGTACGGCGGTCTCGTCGAGGTCGTCGACGCGGCCGAGTTCGAGGCCACGCGGGTCAGGCACCCGGAGCTGGACCGGCATGTGGCCGTCGCGGACCTCGTGGTCCTGAACAAAGCTGACCGGATCGGTGAGCGGGAGCGGCAGTCCCTCCTGGACACGCTCGCGGAGCTGAGTGCCGCAACGCCCGTCGTCCCGGCGGCGTACGGGCGGATCGACCCGGAGCTGTTCTTCGACCGCAAGCCGCGCGAGGACCTTCACGAAGCGGTCCGGCAGCTCTCCTTCGAGGACTTCCTCCGTGAGGCGCGGGAAGAAGCGGAGGAAGCGGAGGGAGGGGCGGAAGCGGAAGGCTGCGCTCCGGGGCATGGGTGCGGTGCGGAGCACGAGCACGGTCCGGACTGCGGCCGTCATCTGCACTCCGGTTACCAGAGTGTGGAATTCACCTCCGAGGAGCCCATGGATCCCCGCCGGCTGATGGCGTTCCTCGACAGCAGGCCCGCGGGCCTCTACCGCATCAAGGGCTTCGTCCACTTCGACGTCCCGGAGAACCGCCAGAAGTTCACCGTGCACGCCGTCGGCGACTTCCTGCGCTTCTATCCCGGTCCGTGGCAGCGGGACGAGCCGCGTGTCACCCAGCTCGTCATGATCGGCAGCGGTATCGACGCCCCGGCCCTCCGCGAGGAGCTGGCCGGCTGCCGCCGGACCGGCACGCCGGGGGGAGCCCAGGACGCGGACAGCACGGCGGACAGCATGTGGGGCGTGCTGCGCTACGTCGTCCCGTCCGAGCCTGCGGACGGTACGGAACCGGCGTACGACCCCACGGCGTACGACTCGGTGGCGTACGACCCCACGGCGTATGACCCGTCACCGTACGACCCGACCGCCTGACCGACGCCGGACGCCGGAAGCCGAAACACCGGACGCCGCAACATCGGAAGCCGCAACACCGGAAGCCGGACGACAGACCTCGGACGGCAGGCGCCGGGCCCTCCCCTCCCTCAGGGCCCGGCGCCACGCACCTTCACGCGTCCGCGCGCGGAGGCGGTTACACCGGTTACACCGGCCCGGCCAGCGCGGCCACCGGCTTGGCCAGCGGCAGCCCCGAGCCGTCCCGCCGCGGGTCCGCCTCCGGCAGCGGCACCGGAGCGCCCTTGGCGTCCGCGGCCCGTACCGGCGCGGCCCCCGCCCACGCCCGCACCAGCCGGTCCTCGCCCTTGAGGAACCGCTGGCAGCGCACCCCGCCCGTCGCCCGGCCCTTGCGCGGGTACTGGTCGAACGGCGTGAGCTTGGCGGTCGTGGGCGTGTCGTCGAGCGTGCCGTGCGAGCCGGCGGCGGTGAAGACCATGGCGTCGGCCGCGGGGTCGACCGCCGTGAAGGAGATGACCTTGGCGTCCGGGCCCAGCTTGATGCCCGTCATACCGCCCGCCGGACGGCCCTGCGGGCGCACCTGCGCGGCCGGGTAGCGCAACAGTTGCGCCTCGCTGGTGATGAAGACCAGGTCCTCCTCGCCCGTCCGCAGTTCCATCGCGCCCACGATGCGGTCACCCTCCTTGAGGGTGATGACCTCCAGTTCCTCCTTGTTGGCGGGATAGTCGGGGACCACGCGCTTGACGACGCCCGCTTCCGTGCCGAGCGCCAGGCCCGGCGAGGATTCGTCCAGTGTCATCAGGCAGACCAGCTCCTCGCCGTCCTGGAGGGAGAGGAACTCCGAGATCTGGGCGCCGCCGGACAGGTTCGGCGCCGCGGCGGTGTCCGGGAGCTGCGGCAGGTCGATCACCGGCAGCCGCAGCAGCCGGCCCAGGGAGGTCACCGCCCCGACCTCGCCGCGGGTCGTCGCCGGCACGGCCGAGACGATCACGTCGTGCTTGACGCGCTTGGCGTCGGTGTCGAAGGACGCCTCGCCGTTGGCGGTACGGGCCAGCAGCCCCGTCGAGGACAGCAGGACCCGGCAGGGGTCGTCCGAGACCTCCAGCGGTACGGAGGCGACCGGGGCGCCCGCCGACTCCAGCAGGACCGTGCGCCGGTCCGTGCCGTACTTCTTGGCCACCGCCGCCAGCTCGCCGGAGACGAGCTTGCGCAGCTCGGCGTCCGAATCGAGGATCTTGGTCAGCTCCTCGATCTCCGCCGTGAGCTTGTCCCGCTCGGCCTCCAGCTCGATCCGGTCGAACTTGGTCAGGCGGCGCAGCGGGGTGTCGAGGATGTACTGGGTCTGGACGTCGCTCAGCGAGAAGCGCCCGATCAGCCGCTCCTTGGCCTGGGCGCTGTTCTCGGAGGACCGGATCAGGCGGATGACCTCGTCGATGTCGACCAGGGCCGTCAGCAGGCCCTCGACCAGGTGCAGCCGGTCCTGCCGCTTGCCGCGCCGGAACTCGCTGCGGCGGCGGACGACCTCGAAGCGGTGGTCGACGTAGACCTCCAGCAGCTCCTTGAGGCCCAGGGTCAGCGGCTGGCCGTCCACCAGCGCGACGTTGTTGATGCCGAAGGACTCCTCCATCGGCGTGAGCTTGTAGAGCTGCTCCAGTACGGCCTCGGGGTTGAAGCCGTTCTTGACCTCGATCACCAGCCGCAGGCCGTGCTCACGGTCGGTGAGGTCCTTGACGTCCGCGATGCCCTGGAGGCGCTTGGCACCCACCAGGTCCTTGATCTTGGAGATGACTTTCTCGGGGCCGACGGTGAAGGGCAGTTCGGTGACGATCAGGCCCTTGCGGCGGGCCGTGACGTTCTCGATCGAGACCGTGGCGCGGATCTTGAACGTGCCGCGGCCGGTCTCGTACGCGTCCCGGATGCCGCCCAGGCCCACGATCCGGCCGCCCGTCGGCAGGTCGGGGCCGGGCACGAAGCGCATCAGCGTCTCAAGGTCGGCGTTCGGGTGCTTGATCAGATGGCGGGCGGCGGCGATGACCTCGCCCAGGTTGTGCGGCGGCATGTTCGTCGCCATCCCGACCGCGATCCCGGAGGTGCCGTTGACCAGCAGGTTCGGGTACGCGGCGGGCAGCGCGACCGGCTCCTGCTCCTGGCCGTCGTAGTTCGGGGCGAAGTCGACGGTGTTCTCGTCGATCGACTCCGTCATCAGGGACGTCGCCGAGGCCATCCGGCATTCCGTGTACCGCATGGCGGCGGGCGGGTCGTCGTTGCCCAGCGAGCCGAAGTTGCCGTGCCCGTCCACCAGGGGCAGCCGCATGGAGAACGGCTGTGCCATGCGCACCAGTGCGTCGTAGATGGAGGCGTCGCCGTGCGGGTGGAGCTTGCCCATCACCTCACCGACGACCCGGGCGCACTTGACGTAGCCGCGCTCGGGCCGCAGCCCCATCTCGTTCATCTGATAAAGGATGCGGCGGTGTACGGGCTTGAGGCCGTCGCGGGCGTCCGGCAGGGCGCGGGAGTAGATGACCGAGTACGCGTACTCAAGGAAGGAACCCTGCATCTCGTCGACGACGTCGATGTCGAGGATCCTCTCCTCGAAGTCGTCCGGCGGCGGGGTCTTCGTGCTGCGGCGGGCCATCGCGGCTGCGGCTCCTTCTGCTGCGTCTACTGCCGATGGGGGGTGGGCGGCCAAGTCCGGCCGGTTCTGCCAAGTCTTGGGGCCGAGGTGTGGGTCTGCTGTGTCCGACGCGGATGTGGTTCTGCTGTGTCCGACGCCGACCATTGTGGACCGCCCCACTGACAACGCCGACCGCGACCCTCCCTCTTCCGCCGGCGGGACCCCGCGCCCACCCCGGAGGGGGACGCCCGGATCCGCTCGTAAGGGGCCGCTCGGGCGGGAACTTCGCCATACGTCGGCGCGCTTGCATACAGTGACAGAACTTCCTCGCAAGCGGATCGAAGGGACGTACATGCCCATGGGTCACACGGCCACAGAACAAGCCGGCTCCGGCGGCCTGACAGCGACCGAGCACCGGCTGGCCAACGGCCTGCGCGTGGTGCTCTCGGTGGACCCCCTGACACCGGTCGCCGCGGTCTGCCTCTGGTACGACGTCGGCTCGCGCCACGAGGTCAAGGGCCGTACCGGTCTGGCTCACCTTTTCGAGCACCTGATGTTCCAGGGCTCGGCCCAGGTGAAGGGCAACGGCCACTTCGAACTCGTCCAGGGCGCCGGCGGCTCCCTCAACGGCACCACGAGCTTCGAGCGCACCAACTACTTCGAGACCATGCCCGCCCACCAGCTCGAACTCGCGCTGTGGCTGGAGGCGGACCGTATGGGCTCGCTGCTGACCGCGCTGGACGAGGAGTCCATGGAGAACCAGCGCGACGTCGTGAAGAACGAGCGCCGCCAGCGGTACGACAACGTTCCTTACGGCACGGCCTTCGAGCGGCTGACGGCCATGGCCTACCCGGAGGGCCACCCGTACCACCACACGCCCATCGGGTCCATGGCCGACCTGGACGCCGCCTCCCTGGAGGACGCACGGGAGTTCTTCCGTACGTACTACGCGCCCAACAACGCCGTGCTGTCCGTCGTCGGGGACATCGACCCCGAGCAGACGCTGGCCTGGGTGGAGAAGTACTTCGGCTCGATCCCCTCGCACGACGGCAAACGCCCGCCGCGCGACGGCACGCTGCCGGACGTCATCGGCGGCGAGCTGCGCGAGGTGATCGAGGAGGAGGTCCCCGCCCGGGCCCTGATGTCCGCCTACCGGCTGCCGCACGACGGCACACGTGAGGCGGACGCGGCCGACCTGGCGCTGACCGTGCTGGGCGGCGGCGAGTCCTCCCGCCTGTACAACCGGCTGGTGCGCCGCGACCGTACGGCCGTGGCCGCCGGGTTCGGCCTGCTGCGGCTGGCCGGCGCGCCCTCGCTGGGCTGGCTGGACGTGAAGACCTCCGGCGGTGTCGAGGTGCCGGACATCGAGCGGGCCGTGGACGAGGAGCTGGCCCGCTTCGCCGCCGAGGGCCCCACGCCCGAGGAGATGGAGCGCGCGCAGGCCCAGTTGGAGCGCGAGTGGCTGGACCGGCTGGCGACGGTCAGCGGGCGGGCGGACGAACTGTGCCGCTTCGCCGTGCTGTTCGGCGACCCGCAGCTCGCGCTGACCGCCGTCAACCGCGTACTGGACATCACCCCCCAGGAGGTGCAGCAGGTCGCGCAGGCGCGGCTGCGCCCCGACAACCGCGCGGTGCTGGTGTACGAGCCCACGGGGCCCGCGGCCGAGACCGACGGGGCCGAGGGGAGCGGGAAGAGCGACGAGGGCGCCGAGGACGACGGGACCGCCGATGCCGCCGCCGGTGCCGCCGGCGCCAAGGAGGCGGCCCGGTGAGCGGGCGCCGCGCAGGAAACATCAACAGGAGCACGCCGGGCGCACGCGGCTCCGAACGCAGCGAGGAGCAGCGATGAGCGACGCCGTGACCAGCACCGGACAGGCCGAGCAGGCCGGAGCGACCATGGAATTCCACCCTCAGCCGCAGGCCGGCGCCCCCAAGCCGTGGGCGTTCCCGGCCCCCGGCCGCGGCACGCTGCCCAACGGCCTGACAGTGCTGCGCAGCCACCGCCCCGGCCAGCAGGTCGTCGCCGTCGAGATCAACCTCCTCGCCCCGCTGGACGCCGAGCCCGAGGGCCTGGACGGGGTCGCAACAATCATGGCGCGCGCCCTGTCCGAGGGCACGGACAAGCACGACGCCGAGGAGTTCGCGGCCGAGCTGGAGCGCTGCGGCGCCACGCTGGACGCGCACGCCGACCACCCGGGCGTACGGGTCTCCCTTGAGGTCCCGGCCTCCCGGCTGGCCAAGGCGCTCGGTCTGCTCGCCGACGCGCTGCGCGCCCCCGCCTTCCCCGACAGCGAGGTCGAGCGGCTCGTACGCAACCGGCTGGACGAGATCCCGCACGAGCTCGCCAACCCGGCGCGGCGCGCGGCGATGGCCCTGTCCAAGGAGCTCTTCCCGGCCGGCTCCCGGATGTCCCGGCCCCGCCAGGGCACCGAGGAGACCGTCGAGCGCATCGACGCCTCGGCCGTACGCGCCTTCTACGAGGCCCATGTGCGCCCCGCCACGGCCACCGCCGTGATCGTCGGCGACTTCACCGGCGTGGACCTGGACACGGCGCTCGCGGACAGCCTCGGGGCGTGGACCGGCTCCGCCGCCGAGCCCCTCAAGGCCACGCCCGTCACCGCCGACGACACCGGCCGGGTGGTGATCGTGGACCGCCCCGGCGCCGTCCAGACGCAGTTGCTCATCGGCCGTATCGGCGCCGACCGGCACGACCCCGTCTGGCCGGCCCAGGTCCTCGGCACGTACTGCCTGGGCGGCACGCTCACCTCCCGTCTGGACCGCGTGCTGCGCGAGGAAAAGGGTTACACCTACGGCGTACGGGCCTTCGGCCAGGTGCTGCGCTCCGCCCCGGACGGTACGGGCGCCGCGATGCTCGCCATCAGCGGCTCGGTCGACACCGCCTCCACCGGCCCGGCGCTGGAGGACCTGTGGAAGGTGCTGCGCACGCTGGCAGCGCAGGGCCTGACGGACGCCGAGCGTGACGTGGCGGTGCAGAACCTGGTGGGTGTGGCTCCTTTGAAGTACGAGACCGCCGCGGCGGTCGCCGGGACCCTCGCCGACCAGGTGGAACAGCACCTCCCGGACGACTTCCAGGCGCAGTTGTACGCGCGGCTGGCCGAGACCGGCACGGTCGAGGCGACCGCGGCCGTGGTCAGCGCCTTCCCGGTGGACCGGCTGGTCACGGTCCTGGTGGGGGACGCCTCGGAGATCGCCGAGCCGGTCAAGGCGCTGGGGATCGGCGAGGTACGGATCGTCACCGGCTGACCCCGGTGGGCCGGCCGCCGGCGCCAGCCGGCGGCAACTCATCGGCCGTCGACGGCCCTCGTGGGGCGCACGGCGGCTCTTGAGAGACGTACGGCGCCCCTTGAGGGACGCAAGAGATCCCAGGGTGCTCATGTGCCCTGGGATCTTCCTTTTGCCCGGGTTGTTGGGGGCGGTTCCACGAGAGTCGTGTGGCGTACGGCACAAATTCGCGCTTCTGTTTGCCGATTCCAAGACGGCGCGTCTAGCGTCGGATGCGCTGTCCGTCACCAGTGAGCCGCGCCGCGGCGCCGGACAGCGATCGCCGAGTCCCCGTACGGCGCGAGCCAGGGGAGCCGGGGACCCAACGTCCCCATGGGGTGAATCGGTCTCCTCTCCGGAGGAGCCCGTAGGAGACCTTCCTGCTCCGAACCCGTCAGCTAACCCGGTAGGCGAGAGGGAAGGAAAGGACACAGCCGCCCCATGGCGTTCACCCGTGCCACCGGGAAGCACCGTCGTCCGAGCCGCAGCGCCCGTACGACCCGCAACATCGCCGGCATAGCCACGCTCGCCGCGTCCGGCGTCATGGCTTCCGTCGCCTCCCCCGCGATGGCCGCCGGCACGGACGACGCGAGCCTGCACGACACCGGCCTCCGCCAGGCCGTCGCCATCGGTGACGAGCTCGCCGACAACCTCACGGCCCAGGCCGACGCCCAGCAGGAGGCTGCCGAGGCCGCCGCCGCCCAGGCCAAGGCCGAGCAGCAGGCCCTCAAGCGCGCCGAAGAGGCCAAGCGCAAGGCCGAGGAGAAGGCCAAGAAGGACCGCGAGGCCAAGGAGCGGGCCGCCCGCGAGGAGGAGCGCAAGCGCCTCAACGCCTTCGTCGCGCCGATCGACGGCTCCTACGTCTCCACCCAGTACAAGGCGTCCAGCGGCCTGTGGTCCTCCGGCAGCCACACCGGTGTCGACTTCCACGCCGGCTCCGGGACCACCGTCCACGCGGTCGGCGCGGGCACCGTCGTCGAGGCCGGCTGGGGCGGCGCGTACGGCAACAACGTCGTCATCAAGATGAACGACGGCACGTACACCCAGTACGGCCACCTCTCCTCCATCAGCGTCCAGGTCGGCCAGACCGTCATGCCGGGACAGCAGATCGCCCTGTCGGGCGACACGGGCAACACCACCGGCCCGCACCTGCACTTCGAGGCCCGTACGTCGCCCGACTACGGCTCGGACATCGACCCCGTGGCGTACCTGCGCTCACACGGCGTCAACGTCTGACGGGAAGACCGTCGCCCCTGACGAGAAGACCGTCGCTTCCCCCGACTCCGACCCCGGCCCCGGCCGGGGTTCCGGCGTTTTCGGGCGGATTTCCCTCCACGGGTTTCCGTCACCCGTGCTCATGGCCAAAACATATCCATGAACGGGAGAAGGCCACCGGAAAGGCGACCACGGTCGAATAGAGTCACGGAAAAGCCGCCGACCGGCGGCGTTTCCCGGGAATCGCGGGGAGGCACGGACGATGCGAGGCCATATTTCCGCGCACGCGGTGTGCACGGCGATCCGCGACGACATCGTCTCCGGCGCCCTGGCGCCGGGCAGCCGCCTCGTCGAGGAACTGCTCGCCGGCCGTTACGGGGTCTCCCGCGTCCCCGTACGGGAGGCACTGCGCACCCTGGAGTCGGAGGGGTTCGTCACCACCCGCCGGCACGCCGGTGCCTGTGTCGCCGAGCCGACCGAACAGGAGGCCGCCGACCTGCTGGAGATGCGGGCCCTGCTGGAGCCGCTGGGCGCGGCCCGCGCGGCGGCCCGCCGCACCCCCACCCACCTGAAGGTGCTGCGGGCGCTGGTGCAACTGGGACAGGCCAGGGCCCGCCACGGGCTCGCCGCGGACCTGCGTCAACTGGACGGCTGGTTCCACGGGACGCTGGCGCAGGCGTCCGGCAGCCCGAGCCTGACCGCGCTGCTCACCCAGTTACGGCGCAAGATCGAGTGGATGTACGTGGTCGGGCCGCCCGCCCGGGCCGCCGAGTCGTGGCGGGAGCACGGGGCGGTGGTGGACGCGGTGGGCCGCGGGGACGGGGAGCGGGCCCGGGCCCTGATGGCGGCGCACATCGAGCGGGCGCTGCCGGCCTACCGGCTGCGCCGTCCCGCCGCGCACGTGGTGAGCACCGCGAAACATCCCGTCAACACGGCGCGTGCCCGCAATTAACAATTCCGGTGTATACGGGATTCGGGCCGGAAAAGGAAAGGGTGGATCGGGATCGGGCGGGTGGGCGATGCGTGCTCCGGGACCGCCTCCCCGTAAGTTCCGCGGCGCGGCACGACGTACGGCCGAGGTTCTTCGAGCCGGAATCCTTCGAGCCGGGAATCCCCGAGCCAAGAATCTTCGAGCCGGAAATCTTCGAGCCGGGTGTCTGCGAGCCGGGTGTCTGCGAGCAGGTGTCTGCAAAGAAAACGGCCCTGCCGCGGCGACCGTCGTACGGTCTTTGCGACAGGGCCGCGCGTGCCGGATCCCGGGGTCCCCGAAGGGCCCGCGGGGACCGGAGCCCGGCTCGGGGCTCAGACGGTCTCGGGCAGCTCGTCCAGGCCCTCGGCGACGAGCTTGGCCAGGCGGTCCAGCGCGGCGTCGGCGCCCTCGGCCTCGGAGGCCAGGATGATCTCCTCGCCGCCCTGGGCGCCCAGGCCCAGCACCGCGAGCATGGAAGCGGCGTTGACGGGCTTGCCGTCGGCCTTGGAGATCGTCAGGGGCACCCCGGCGGCGGTGGCCGCACGGACGAAGATCGAGGCGGGGCGGGCGTGCAGACCCTCGGCCCAACCGACATTGACGCGGCGCTCAGCCATGGTGTTGCCCTTCAAGTCGTTGCGGGTTGTCTAGACCAGTGTCGCACGCTGCTGGGAGTGCTCCGGCGCGGCCACGTCCCGGCCTCTCCTTTCCCGCGCCCTGACCTCGCCTTTTCCGCGCCCGGCGGTCGTCTTCCCCGCCTTTCGGCCGGTATCCCTCCCGCCCGCTCAGCCTGCCCGCGCGGTACGGGCACGCATGCCGAGCCGGTTGTCGGTGGCGGGTCGTACGCTGTGCGCATGTCGACCTTGTCGGAGTCCGCCTACCCGGCGCACTGGGAAGCCGACGTGGTGCTGCGCGACGGCGGCACCGCCCGGATCCGCCCCATCACGCCCGACGACGCCCAGCGGCTGGTCTCCTTCTACGAGCAGGTCTCCGACGAGTCGAAGTACTACCGCTTCTTCGCGCCCTATCCCCGCCTGTCCGACCGCGACGTGCACCGCTTCACCCATCACGACTACGTCGACCGGGTGGGCCTGGCGGCCACCGTCGGCGGCGAGTTCATCGCCACCGTCCGCTACGACCGCATCGACGAGCGCGGGCTGCCCGCCAAGGAGCCCGGCGCCGACCAGGCCGAGGTGGCCTTCCTCGTCCAGGACGCCCACCAGGGCCGCGGTGTGGCCTCCGCCCTCCTGGAGCACATCGCCGCCGTCGCCCAGGAGCGCGGCATCCGCCGCTTCGCCGCCGAGGTGCTGCCCGCCAACTCCAAGATGATCAAGGTGTTCACGGACGCCGGCTACACCCACAAGCGCACCTTCGAAGACGGCGTGGTCCGCCTGGAGTTCGGCCTGGAGCCCACCGAGCGGTCCATGGCCGTGATGCGCGGCCGTGAGCAGCGTGCCGAGGCCCGCTCGGTGCAGCGCCTGCTCGCCCCCGGCTCGGTCGCCGTCGTCGGTACGGGCCGCACCCCCGGCGGCGTCGGCCGCTCCGCGCTGCGCAGCCTCCTCGGCTCCGGCTTCACGGGCCGTACGTACGCGGTCAACCACGCCTTCCCCGAAAGCGGCGGCAGGCTGGAGCCCGAGGGCGTACCGGCCTACCGGCGGGTCCGGGACATCCCCGAGCCCGTCGACCTCGCCCTCCTTGCCGTGCCCGCCGCCCAGGTCCCCGAAGTGGTCCGGGACTGCGGCGAACACGGCGTCCAGGGCCTGGTCATCCTCTCCTCCGGGTACGCCGAGTCCGGGCCGCCGGGCCGGGAGCGTCAGCGCGACCTGCTGCGCCAGGTCCGTTCGTACGGCATGCGCCTGATCGGTCCCAACGCCTTCGGGCTGATCAACACCGCCCCGGCCGTCCGCCTCAACGCCTCGCTGGCACCCCAGATGCCCGGCGCCGGCCGGATCGGCCTGTTCACCCAGTCCGGCGCGATCGGCATCGCCCTGCTCAGCGGCCTCCACCAGCGCGGCCCGGGGGACGGCGGGATCTGCGGCATCTCCACCTTCGTCTCCGCCGGGAACCGCGCGGACGTCTCCGGCAACGACCTCCTGCAGTACTGGTACGAGGACCCGGACACCGACGTGGCGCTCCTCTACCTCGAATCGATCGGCAACCCGCGCAAGTTCACCCGCCTCGCCCGCCGCACGGCCGCCGTCAAGCCGGTCGTCGTCGCCAAGGGCGCCCGCCACAACGGCACCGCCCCGCCCGGACACACCGTCCCCACCACCCGTATCCCCGACAGCACGGTCTCCGCCCTGCTGCGCCAGGCCGGCGTACTGCGGGTGGACACCGTCACCGAGCTGATCGACGCCGGACTGCTGCTGGCCTCCCAGCCGCTGCCCACGGGCCCGCGGGTGGCGATCCTGGGCAACTCCGAGGCGCTGGCCCTGCTGACGTACGACGCCTGTCTCACCGAAGGGCTGCGGCCCCTGCGCCCGCACGTCCTGGCCTCCTCGGCGACCCCCGGCGACTTCCGTACCGCCCTGAAGGAAGCCCTGGCCGACGACCGCTGCGACGCCGTCGTGGTCACCGCGATCCCCTGGGTGGGGGAGGGCGGCAGTGCCGTGCCGGGCGAGGGCGCGGCCCTGGCCACGGCGCTGCGCGAGGCGGCCGGCGGCGGCGCGGCCAAGCCGGTGGCCGTCGTCCACCTCGCCATGGACGCCCTCGCCGAGGCCCTGGGCACCGGCCTGCCGCCGGGTACGGACCCGGGCCCGGACACCGGTACGGAACTCCGGCCGCCCACCGAGGAGGGCGGCTCCACGGCCCCCGTACGGCCCCCCACCGTGCCTGCCGACTCCGCCACCTCTGTCGCCCCCGCCACCTCCGCCATCCCCATCGCCCCGAGAATCCCCGCCTACCCCGCCGCCGAGCGGGCCGTACGGTCCCTGGCCGAGGCCGTGCGCTACGCGCAGTGGCGCCAGGACGCGGCCGAGCCGGGCCGGGTGCCGGAGTACGACGACATCCAGGAAGCCGCCGCCGGAGCCGACATCGAGCGGCTGCTGAACGACCTCACCCGGGACGCCGACCCCGCCCGGCCCGTCCCGCTGCCGCCCGACGCCACCCGCGCCCTCCTCGCCCGCTACGGCATCCACGTCCGCCCCGCCCTCCCGGCGCCCGACCCGGACGCCGCCGTCCGCGCCGCCGCCGGCCTGGGCTACCCGGTGGCCCTGAAGACCACCGCCCCCCACCTGCGGCACCGCCCCGACCTCGGCGGTGTCCGGCTCGACCTGCCCGGCGAGGCGGAACTGCGCCGCGCCTACGCGGAGTTGACCGACTCCCTCGGCACGCCCGAAGAGCTGCGCCCGGTCGTCCAGAGCATGGTGCCGCGCGGCGTCGACACCCTCGTACGCGCCGCCATCGACCCCGCCGCCGGCGCCGTCCTGACCTTCGGCCTGGCCGGCGCCCCCTCCCAACTGCTCGGTGACACCGCCCACCGGCTCATCCCGGCCACGGACCGTGACGTCGCCGGGCAGATACGGTCGATCCGCACCGCCCCGCTGCTCTTCGGCTGGCGCGGCTCCCAGCCCGTGGACACCGCCGCCCTCGAAGAGCTGCTGCTGCGCGTCTCCCGGCTGGTCGACGACCATCCGGAGGTGGTCGGCGTGGACCTGGAACCGGTCGTCGTCGCTCCGCACGGCGTCTCGGTGCTGGAGGCCGTCGTCCGGCTGGCCCGCCCCCCGGCCACCACCGACCTCGGCCCCCGCCGGCTGCCCGCCTACTGAAGCGCGCAGACCCATACAGCCCGGTACGCCCCGTAGGATGGACCCCATGGCAAAGACCGGTACGACGACCCAGGGGCTGCGCGCGGCGATCGAGCGCAGCGGCTACTACCCGGCACTCGTGGCCGAGGCGGTGCAGGCCGCGGTCGGCGGTGAACCCGTGGTCTCGTACCTGGTGCACCAGGAGACGACCTTCGACGCCAACGAGGTACGCCGCCATGTCACGGTCCTCGTCCTGACCGGCACCCGCTTCATCGTCAGCCACACCGACGAGCAGGCCGCCGACGCCACCTCCCCCTCGCCGTACGCCACCACCTCCACCGAGTCCGTCAAGCTCGGCCGGATCTCCTCCGTGGTGCTCAGCCGCGTCGTGGCCAACCCCGAGTCCTACACCCCCGGGCAGTTGCCCCGCGAGGTCGTCCTGACCATCGGCTGGGGTGCCGTCGCCCGGCTGGACCTGGAGCCCGCGAGCTGCGGCGATCCCGACTGCGACGCGGACCACGGCTACACCGGCTCCTCCACCGCCGACGACCTCTCGCTGCGGGTCAGCGAGGCGGGCGACGGCCCGGACACCGTGCGCCAGACCCTCGCCTTCGCCCAGGCGCTCTCCGAGGCCACCGCGGCCACCGCCACCGCCCGCTGATGGCGCACTCCGCCGCCCCCGCCTGGCCCGAACCCGAACCGCTCGACCCGGCGACGGCTCCCGTTCCCCGGTACGGCACCGGCTCGCTCGCCGACCTGCTCCCCGCGATCGTCGCGGGCCAGGGCCTGCTGCCGCACGCCGTACCGGAGGTGCCGAACCCGGGCGGCCCGGACGCCCCCGAGGACCCGGCCCCACCCGCGTACCCGGGCATGGACCTGACCCCCGCCGACCGCGCCTGCGTCTTCCTGATCGACGGCCTCGGGTGGGAGCAGCTCCGCGCCCACCCTGACGAGGCCCCGTTCCTGACGTCCCTCCTCGGCACCTCGTTCAACAACACCGGCCGCCCCATCACCGCCGGCTTCCCGTCCACCACCGCCACCTCGCTGGCCTCGGTCGGTACGGGACTGCCGCCCGGCGCCCACGGCCTGCCCGGCTACACCTGCCAGGACCCGGCCGCCGGCGTCCTGATGAACCAGCTCCGCTGGCAGCCCTGGACCGACCCGTACGCCTGGCAGCCGTACCCGACGGTCTTCCAGCTCGCCGACGCGGCCGGCATCCACACCTGCCAGGTCTCCTCCCCGCACTTCCAGCACACCCCGCTCACCGAGATCGCCCTGAGCGGCGGCACCTTCCACGGCCGGCTCTCCGGCGAGGAGCGGATGGACCTGGCCGCCAGACAACTGGCCGCCGGGGACCGCTCGCTGGTCTACACGTACTACGCGGAGGTGGACGGCAAGGGCCACCGCTACGGCGTCGACTCCGACGCCTGGCGTGGACAGCTCATGTACGTCGACCGTCTCGCGCAGCGCCTGGCCGAACAACTCCCGCCCCGCTCCGCCCTGTACATCACCGCCGACCACGGCATGATCGACATCCCCTTCGGCCCGGAGTCCCGTATCGACTTCGACGAGGACTGGGAGCTGCGCGCGGGGGTGCGGCTGCTGGGCGGCGAGGGACGGGCCCGGCATGTGTACGCCCACCCCGGCGCCGCCGCCGACGTGCTCGCCGTCTGGCGTGAGGTGGTCGGCGAGCAGATGTGGGTGGCGAGCCGCGAAGAGGCCATCGCCGCCGGGTGGTTCGGGCCACGGGTGGAGGACCGGGTCCGTGAGCGCATCGGTGACGTCGTCGCCGCCGCGCACGCCGACATGGTGGTCGTCGCGACCGAGTCCGAGCCCGGGGAGTCCGCGATGGTGGGCATGCACGGCTCGATGACCCCGGTCGAACAATTGGTCCCGCTCCTGGAAGTCCGTACCTGAGCCGACCCCGCCGCGCACCGCCGCCCCGAACGCCCCCGACCTGCCGCCCGACCCGCCCCCTCCGCATCCGCCCTGCGCACGAGCCCGAAAGGCCCGCAACCCCCTATGCCCGAGCTGGTGTTCTTCTCCGGAACGATGGACTGTGGAAAGAGCACCCTCGCTCTGCAGATAGAGCACAACCGCTCGGCCCGCGGCCTGCAAGGAATGATCTACACCCGCAACGACCGGGCGGGCCGGGGCAAGCTCTCCTCCCGTCTCGGCCTGGTCACCGAGGCGGTCGAGGCGGCGGACGACATGGACTTCTACGCGCATGTCGTCGGCCATCTGACCTCCGGCGGACGTGTCGACTACGTCATCGCCGACGAGGCCCAGTTCCTCACCTCCGAGCAGATCGACCAGCTCGCGCGCGTCGTGGACGACCTGGACCTGGACGTCTACGCCTTCGGCATCACCACCGACTTCCGCAGCAAGCTCTTCCCCGGCTCGCAGCGCCTGATGGAACTGGCCGACCGGGTGGAAGTACTCCAGGTCGAGGCCCTGTGCTGGTGCGGCGCCCGCGCCACGCACAACGCCCGTACCGTGGGGGGAAGGATGGTCGTCGAGGGCGCGCAGGTCGTCATCGGCGACGTGGACGACCCGCGGGCCGAGGTCGGCTACGAGGTGCTGTGCCGGCGTCACCACCGGCGCCGCCAGACCTCCGCCACCGCCCACGCGGCGGCCCTGTCACCGGACGTCCTGCCGGTCGACGCCGCGCGCTAAACGCAGGGGGCCCCAGCGCGTCGACACGGGTGACGTGGCAGGCTCGCGGCCACCGTTAGGTGGAGCCGATGGTCCATCCCTACCGGATAACCCGGACCGCCGCATGCTCTCCCCGCTCACTCGTTCGGGTCCGCCGGGCCCGCCGGGCCCGCCGGGCCCGCCGGGCCCGCCGGTCCTGCTGGTCCTGCTGGTTCTGCCGGGTCTTCCGGGTCTTCGTACGGTTCGATCACCGTGAAGACCGCGCCCTCGGGGTCGGCGACGGTCGCCAGCCGCCCGTGTGCGGAGTCCCGCGCCCCCCGCAGCACCCGCCCGCCCAGCTCCGCGACCCGGCGTACCGCGGCATCGGTGTGGGAGACCGCGAAGTACGTCATCCAGTGCGGCCCCCGGTCACGCGGCAGCGCGTCGCCCACGCCGTGGATCCCCGCCACCGCGTGCCCTTTGAGGTACAGCGTCAGATAATCCACCCCGGCCGTCGCGGCCGGCTCGGTCTCGTAGCCGAAGACCGTCTCGTAGAAGGCCCCGACCGCGTCCGTCTCCCTGGTCACCAGCTCGTTCCACACCGGGGTGCCCGGCTCCCCGGCCACCGCCGTACCCTGCATCGCCTTGCCCTGCCAGAGCCCGAAGACCGCGCCCTGCGGGTCGGAGGCGATGGCCATCCGCCCCTCCTGGTCCGCGTCCAGCGGACCGACGCCGACCGTGCCGCCGCAGCAGCGGATGCGCTCGGCCGCCGCGTCCGCGTCGTCGCTGGCGAGATAGGTGGTCCAGGAGACATGGAGATGCCGGTCGGGTGCCAGCTCGCCGATCCCGGCCACCTCCCGGCCGCCGAGGAAGGCACGGACGTACGGGCCGAAGTGCTGCGGCCCCGGCCCGAACTCCCAACCGAACAAAGCGCTGTAGAACTTCTGCGTGGCGGACAGGCCGTGCACCATGAGACTTACCCAGCAGGGCGCGCCCGGCGTCCGCCGGGCCGCTGCCTCCGTCGTCATCGTCACTTGCTCCTCGGACCCTCGGGATGGTGACCGTGCGGGGTCGGTACGTCACTGGATCCGGCCCCGAGCCGATGCTCGCACCACCGGACCTGCTACGCGCCCCGGCCGCGCCGACTTCGGCGCGTTCCCACAGGAGATTGCCCGATTTGATGTTTCGCTTCCGTTTCGGCGCTGTTGCCGATGCTGTTGCCGACGGGCGTTGTCCGTCGTGCGCAGGGCGGACGCCGGGCTTCAGCGCGTAGGGGTCGCTACGCAAGGATGGGCGCCATGACTGTCATCATCACCGCGACCGAACTCATGGCCGAACTCGCGGGCGGGCAGCCCGGGAAGGCCCGGCCGGTCCTGCTGGACGTCCGCTGGCAGCTCGGGGGGCCGCCGGGAGGTCCGCAGTACGCGGCCGGCCATCTGCCCGGCGCGGTCTACGTCGACCTCGACGGCGAACTGGCGGGCCCCTCCGGTCCGGCCGGCCGCCACCCGCTGCCGGACCTGGAGGTGTTCACCGCGGCCATGCGCCGGGCGGGCATCGGCGCGGACAGCGAGGTGGTCGTGTACGACGGCGGGCCGGGCGAGGTCCCGGCACAGAACCCCGCGGCGGGCTGGGCCGCGGCCCGCGCCTGGTGGCTGCTGCGCTGGGCCGGGCACTCCTCGGTACGGGTCCTGGACGGCGGCCTCGCCGCCTGGACCGCGGCCGGCGGCGCCCTGACCACCGACGTACCGGAACCCGTACCGGGCGATTTCACCCCCGCTCCCGGCGCGCTGCCCCTGCTCACGGCGCCGGACGCGGCGGCCCTGGCCCGCCGCGGTGTCCTGCTGGACGCACGGGCGGCCGAGCGCTACCGGGGGGACGTGGAGCCCATCGACCGGGTCGGCGGCCACATCCCGGGCGCGCTCAGCGCCCCGACGACGGAGAACCTCGCGCCCGACGGGACCTTCCGGGCGCCCGGTGAACTCGCCGAACGCTTCTCCTCGCTCGGCGCGACGGCCGGCGCGGAGGTCGGCGTCTACTGCGGCTCGGGCGTCTCGGGCGCCCACGAAGTCCTCGCCCTGGCCATCGCCGGCGTGCCCGCCGCGCTGTACGTCGGCTCCTGGAGCGAGTGGTCCTCGGACGCGTCGCGGCCGGTCGCCACGGGACCGCAGCCGGGCTGAGCGGGAGCCGGCAAGAAGCCGGCAAGAAGGGGGCGCGGCTCGGGCGACGGCGGGCTCGCGCCCGTACCCCGTGCGCCCCGGCAAAAAAATCAGGGGCGGTTGGGCCGTACGGGTGAGGCCGGCGGCGTACCGGTGCCAAGGGGCACCGGGGGGAGTGCCGCAAGGGCGCGGGCGCCGGGCGCGCGTACGGCGACGCACGCGGGCCCGCCGTCAGGGGTCGGGAAGCGCGGCGCGGTGGGCTTTGTGGGGCCGCATGCGGCGGTACGGCGTACGGCGGCAAGGCCGTACGGCGTGCGGAGTTCGGCAGCCCCGTACGCGCGCAGGTACAGGGCACACAGCGGCACGGAAGGGCTGATCGCGCTGCGGACCTGCTGATCGCGCTGCGAACCTCCTGGTGGAACGGGC
Source organism: Streptomyces sp. MST-110588 (assembly GCF_022695595.1). Classification (NCBI taxonomy): domain Bacteria; kingdom Bacillati; phylum Actinomycetota; class Actinomycetes; order Kitasatosporales; family Streptomycetaceae; genus Streptomyces; species Streptomyces sp. MST-110588. Next base: position 1,830,455 of record NZ_CP074380.1, on the reverse strand, counting down.
CGGCCGGCCTCCGGCTCCCGGCCCCGCTCCTACTCCGGCTTCTTGCGCCGCGTCCCGAAGACGATCTCGTCCCAGCTCGGCACGGCGGCCCGCCGCCCCGGCCGTACGCCGTCCGCCTCGGCCTGCCGGTCGGTCGTCCCGGTCAGCCGGTCGCGGTGGCCCGCCACCGCCCTGGGCATCAGCACGTCGGCGTACGCGGAACCGGCGCCGGCGCTCGCCGCGGGCGGCTCCTCGACCTCCGCCTGCGCGGCCGGCTCATCGCTCTGCGCCGTCTTGGCGGACTCCGGCACGATCATGTCGCCCCGGAAGCTGGGCACGGCCTCCAGCAGGCTCGTCAGCGAGTCCCGCTCGCGCTCCCGCTCACCGGCGGTGTTCTCCTCGCCGCTCCCGGAGTCCTCGGCGGACACCTTGGCGCGGTCGCGCTCGGAACGGTCCCGGTCGCGGTCCGGCATCTGGCGGTCCAGGGCGCGGTCCAGCGGCCGGTCACGCGGCAGCCGCGCGATGCGGGGTACGAAGGGGAAGCTCGGCTCGGGGGTGTCGTCCGTCTCGCCGATCAGCGCCCGCGCCTCGTCGTCCACCGCCTGGACGAGCCGTCGCGGCGGGTCGTACGTCCAGCTCGCCGAATGCGGCTCGGTGGCCACGCGGTAGACCAACAGCACCTCCCAGGTGCCGTCGTCCCGCCGCCAGGAGTCCCACTGCACGGACTCCTTGTCGGCGCCGCGCAGCAGCAGCCGCTCGGCCACCGCCTCGCCGAGCTGCGGTCCGGTGTTCTCGCCGGGCCGGCGTACGGGCGTCTTACGGGCCCGCTCGGCCATGAAGGCGCGCTCCGCGAGCACGGGGCCCTCGAAGCGGCGTACGCGGTCCACGGGGATGCCGGCGAGCTGGGCGACCTCCTCCGCGGAGGCACCGGCCCGTATGCGCGCCTGGATGTCCCGCGGACGCAGATGGCTCTCGACCTCGATCTCGATCTGGCCCAGACGCGCGCGGTCGTTGCGGACCGCGGCGCGCAGCCGCTCGTCGATCGGAAGCGTGTACTCGGTGCTGTCCGCAGCTTTGAGCACCAGCCGTGTGCCGTCGTTGGAGACGGCCACGACACGCAGTTCGGGCATGGGGACCTCCCGGGTGGTGCCTGCCGACGTCACGTGCGTCGCTGCTTCCGCTAGTCGAGTGTGGCCTGCCCGGGTGCAGCCTGCCACAACATTGCCGAGTTACCCGGCGTGTCGGGGCTTGGCCCAGAAACGCCGTTATGACACGGTTACCAGTTCGCAACGCTCAGTGACCATGTCCTGCCCTGGGCCCGATCGACCCGTTCCGAACGGCGGCGCCCCCGGGTGAGTGTCGCCTTCAGGGCCCCTCCCGTGGGTCCGGGCAGCCGGACGGGTTCCGGGGCCAGGGCTCGCCACAGTACTCCATTCGGGCCACTGAGGTGGACCGCCGCGCCGCCGAACTTCTCGCAAGTCAAGGGAGTTGGGTCGTCTTGTCGATCTCTCTACACAAAGCAGGGTGGCGAGGTTCACAGATTGGTCCGATTCGGAACTAACTCCGCCGTTTGAAGGTCCCTTCTCCGTGCAAGACGGATCGAAAGGCCGATCAAGGGCGGGAGATGGACGAGCGAACCGATACCGGCACAAAGGAGAAGGGGGCCGGCGAGAAGGGTGAGAAGGGCGGGAAGCGGATCGACCTGAGCCTGGCCCAGGTCGCGGGCAGCTCCCTGGCGGCGGCGATGGCCGCCTTCCTCGCGGGCCGGCTCGGCGTCTACGGGACCATCGTCGGAGCGGGCCTGGTCAGCGTGGTGGCCACCACCGGCGGCCCGGTCTTCCAGCACTTCTTCCGGCGTACGGGTGAGCAGCTCAAGGAAGTCACGGTCAGTACCCGGACCGGACCGCGCCGCTCCCGTACGGGCCAGGTGCCGCCCTCCCGCCGCCCGCCGACCCCACCGTGGTGCTGCCCACGTACGACCGGACGGGCGCGCCGGACGGGACGACCGCCGTCGCCGCCTCCGGGGGCACGGGGGAGTTCACCTCGGCCACGTACGGGACGCGGATGCGTGGCTGGAAACGACCGGTCCTCGCCGCGCTGGCGGTCTTCGTCCTGGCGATGGGCGTCGTGACGGGGATCGAACTGGCGACGGGGCACGCGGCGGACGGCGGGACGGGCAGCTCCCTGGGGCGCGTCATCGATCCGGCCGGCTCCAAGGACAACGCGCCGAAGAAGCCGGACGGCTCGACCTCGGAGGACCGCTCGCCCGGTGACGGAGCGGGCGACGGCAGCGGCGGGGCGACCCCCGGCCCCGGCGAGTCCTCGGGGAAGAAGGAAGGCACCGACGGCGGAACCGGTGATTCCGCGGGCGCGGACCCCTCCGCGTCACCGCACTCCTCGCCGTCCCGGGACGGCACCTCCTCCCCGCCCCCGTCGCCCGGCACCGGCGGCTCGCCGAGCACGGGTACGGGCACCGGGTCGGACGGCGGCTCGAAGAGCGGCTCGGGCTCCGGTTCCGGCTCGGGCTCCGGCTCGGATTCCGGTTCCGGCACCGGCGACCGGGGGAAGAGCGGCGGTGCCGAGGGCGGCGCCGCCGACGGAGGCGGGAGCGGGCAGCAGCGGCCCGGCTCGCAGGACGGCCGGCAGGCCCCGGACCCGAAGTCCTCCTGAGCCGGCCGCCGGCGCCGCTCGCCCCCGCCCGCCCGGGACGGCCGCCGCTCCTCACTCGCCCAGGACGCGCCGCAGGTAGGCGTTGGTGAACAGGCGCTGCGGGTCCAGCCGGTCCCGCAGCGCCGTGAACTCCCCGAAGCGCGGGTAGACACCGCGGAGGTAGTCGGCGTCGCGGCTGTGCAGCTTGCCCCAGTGCGGCCGTCCGCCGTGCGCGACCATGATCCGCTCGGCGGCGGCGAAGTACGCCGCGTGCGGCGTCCCCCGGTACATGTGCACGGCGATGTAGGCCGTGTCCCGCTCAGAGGCGGTGGACAGCGGGATGTCGTCGGCGGGCGCGGTCCGTACCTCCACCGGGAAGCTGACCCGGAACGCGGAGCGCTCCACCAGCGCCTTCAGTTCACGCAGCGCCTCGACGGCCGCCGCCCGCGGCAGCGCGTACTCCATCTCCACGAAGCGCACCCGGCGCGGCGTGGTGAAGACCTTGTACGGGATGTCGGTGTACGTACGGGCGGACAGGGCGCGGCTGGAGACCTTGGCGATGCCCGGTATGGCGGCCGGCACCGTCCGGCCGACCGAGCAGGCGATCTGGAAGACGCCGTTGGAGAGCAGTTCGTCCTCGATCCAGCCGCTGATCCTGCCGGGCGGCGCCGCCGGGCCCTGGCTGCGGTTGTTGCGCTTGGTCGTGCAACTGCCGGTGTGCGGGAACCAGTAGAACTCGAAGTGCTCGTTCTCGGCGACGAGCTGATCGAACTCTTCCGTCACCTGCTCGAAGGGCATCGGTTCTTCGCGGGCCGTGAGCAGGAACTCCGGCTCCACCGCCAAGGTGATCGCCGTGATCACGCCCAGCGCGCCGAGACCCACCCGGGCCGCCGCGAAGACCTCCGGGTTCTCCTCGGCGGAGCAGGTGAGCACCGAGCCGTCGGCCGTGACCAGCTCAAGGCCCCTGATCTGCGCGGCGATCGAGGCCGAGTCCCGGCCGGTGCCGTGGGTGCCGGTGCTGGTGGCTCCCGAGACGGTCTGCTCCATGACGTCGCCCATGTTGGTCAGCGACAGGCCGTGCGCGGACAGGGTCCGGTTCAGGTGCTTGAGCGGGGTGCCGGCGCCCACGGTCACGGTGCCCGCCGCGCGGTCCACCTCCCGTACGCCGGACAGCCGTTCGGGGCGGATCAGCAGTCCGTCCGTGGCGGCGACCGCGGTGAAGGAGTGGCCGGTGCCCACCGCCTTGACGGTCAGCCCGTCGGCGGCGGCCCGGCGGACCGCGGCGGCCAGCTCCTCGGTGGTGGACGGCACCACGGTCCGTACGGGACGGGAGGTGATGTTCCCCGCCCAGTTGCGCCATACGGTCCCCGGCCCGCTCCCGCTCCCGCTGCCGCGTGCCGCGCCCGGCCGGTTCCCGGGCCTTGTTGCTTCAGGACGCTCTGCCCCGGACCGATTCGTCCCGGCCCCGTTCGCTCCGGTCCCTCGTACCTGGGTCATCCGTGCTCATCCCTCCCCTTGCCTGCGACAGGGCCGAGCCCTCCCGCTGCGGCGCCGGACGGAGCCGGCGGTATCCGAGGAACGCCACCACCGCCGCGAGCGCCCCCGCCACGGCCGGCACCAGATACCCCGCGCCGGCCCCGGCCGCGTCCACCACCCAGCCGGCGGCCGACGAGCCGAGCGCCACCCCGACCGCGAGCCCGGTACTGGTCCAGCTCATTCCCTCGGTCAGGTTCGCGCGCGGTACGTGCTGCTCGACCAGGGCCATGGTGGTCACCATCGTCGGTGCGATGGACAGACCCGCGAAGAAGAGCGCCACGGCCAGAAACGTGAGGTTCCCGACCAGTTGGAGCGGGATCATACTCACGGCCATCGCACAGACGCCCACCAGCCACCTGCGGGACGGCTCACCCTTGAGGTGCAGCAGGCCGAACACCGCGCCCGCCACGCACGATCCGAGGGCGTAGACCGCCAACACCACGCTGGCCGCGGCCTTGTGGCCGGCCTCCTCGGCGAACGCCACCGTCACCACGTCGACCGCGCCGAAGATCGCTCCGGTGGCCACGAAGGTCGCCACCAGCACCTGGAGACCGGGGGAGCGCAGCGCCGACTGCCGGGTGTGCTCCTCGCGCGGATGCGGTACGGGCTCGGTCGCGCGCTGCGCGGTCAGCCACAGGACACCGGCCACCAGGAAGACGGCCGCCAGCAGCGGGCCCGCCTCGGGGAACCACGCCGTGGACAGCCCGATGGACAGGATGGGCCCCAGGATGAAGCAGAGCTCGTCGACGATCGACTCCCACGAGTACGCGGTGTGCAGGAGCCGGGCGGAGCCGTCGTGGATCGCCGCCCAGCGGGCCCGCACCATCGAGCCGACGCTCGGCATGCTGCCCGCCCCGGCGGCGAAGACGAACAGCGTCCAGTCCGGCCAGCCCTGCTGGGCGCTGAGCAGCAGTCCCGCGACGGCGGTGACGGTCAGCAAGGTGGCCGGGCGCAGCACCCGGCGCTGGCCGTGCCGGTCCACCAGCCGGGAGACCTGCGGGCCCAGGACGGCGGCGGAGAGCGCAAGCGTCGCCGAGAGCGCCCCGGCCAGGCCGTAGCGGCCGGTGAGCTGGGAGACCATCGTGACCACGCCGATGCCCAGCATCGACAGCGGCATCCGGCCCAGCAGCCCGGCGGCGGAGAACGCCACGGTGCCGGGGCGGCCGAATATGGCGCGGTAGGGACTGGGCAAGGGGCGCTCCGCCGGATGAGGACCGGTGGCCGGCGCGACCGGCGACCAGTAAGGCATGACAGGGGTTGATACAGCTTACGGGTGCAGGGGCGCACGCGCCTCCGGATTTCCGCGCCCCCGCGCCCCCTGTTCGCGCCCCCTTTCCGCGTCCCCTCCTGCCTCCGCGCCCGCCTCCCCGCCCAGGGGGTCCCACGGCGCTGCCGGGAGGAGGGTGGCAGGATCGAAACATGCCTGAACAGAGCGAGTCCCGCGCCCCTTCCGCCGGGGGGAGCCCCGGCCCGGACACCACCCCCGACGCCGCTCCCTATGACGCCCTGCTGCTGCTGTCCTTCGGCGGCCCCGAAGGACCGGACGACGTCGTTCCGTTCCTGGAGAACGTCACCCGCGGCCGGGGCATCCCCCGCGAACGGCTCAAGGAGGTGGGGCAGCACTACTTCCGCTTCGGCGGCGTCAGCCCCATCAACGCGCAGAACCGCGAGCTGCTCCAGGCACTGCGCAAGGACTTCGCCGAACACGGCCTGGACCTGCCGGTCTACTGGGGCAACCGCAACTGGGCGCCCTATCTGACCGACACCCTGCGCGAGATGGTCCGCGACGGCCGCCGCCGCATCGCCGTCCTGGCCACCAGCGCGTACGCCTCGTACTCCGGCTGCCGCCAGTACCGCGAGAACCTCGCCGACGCGCTCGCCGCCCTCCAGGCCGAGGGCCTCCGGCCGCCCCGGGTCGACAAGCTGCGCCACTACTTCAACCACGCCGGCTTCGTACGCCCCATGGTCGACGGGGTGCTCGCCGCGCTCGCCGAGCTGCCCGAAGCCGTACGCGACCGGGCGCACCTGGCCTTCACCACCCACTCCATCCCGCTCTCCGCCGCCGACACCTCCGGCCCGCCGCAGGACCACACCGAGGGCGGCGAAGGCGGCGCGTACGTCGCCCAGCACCTGGACGTGGCCGAGGTGATCGCCGAGGAGGTCCGCCAGGAGACCGGCACCGCTCACCCCTGGCAGCTCGTCTACCAGTCGCGCAGCGGCGCCCCGCACATCCCCTGGCTGGAGCCGGACATCTGCGACCACCTGGAGGAGCTGCACGGCGCCGGTGTCCCGGCCGTGGTCATGGCCCCCATCGGGTTCGTCTCGGACCACATGGAGGTCAAGTACGACCTGGACACCGAGGCCGCCGACAAGGCCGCCGAGCTGGGCCTGCCGGTCGCCCGCGCCGCCACCGTCGGCGCCGACCCGCGCTTCGCCGCGGCCGTCCGCGACCTGGTCCTGGAGCGTGCCGCCGCCGAGCGGGGGCGGAACCCGGAGCGCTGTGCCCTGGGCGCGCTGGGGCCCAGCCACGACCTGTGCCCGGCCGGGTGCTGCCCGGCCCGTACGCCGCGCCCGGCCGCCGCGGGCGCCGACGCCCCGGCGTAGCGCCCGCAGGCCTTCACCCATGACGACGCCCCGTGCGTCCGACCCGTATGTCCGACCCGTACGACGCTCTCGTACGACCAAGGAGCACCGTGTCCGATCCGCTGAAGGACGAGTTGAAGGACCACCTGAAGGACCACCTGAAGGACGAACTGCTGGAGCTGGCCCTGGAAGCCGCGCGGCGCGCGGGGAACCTGCTGCGCGACGGACGGCCCGCCGACCTCGGCGTCGCCGCCACCAAGACCAGCCCCATCGACGTCGTCACCGAAATGGATGTCGCCTCCGAGAAGCTGATCACCGGCTTCCTCACGGAGCAGCGCCCCGCCGACGGCTTCCTGGGCGAGGAGGGCGCCAGCATCGAGGGCAGCAGCGGCGTGCGCTGGATCATCGACCCCGTCGACGGCACCGTCAACTACCTGTACGGGCTGCCGTCCTGGGCGGTGTCCATCGCCGCGGAGAAGGACGGCGAGGTGATCGTCGGCGTCGTGGCGGCGCCGATGCGCGGCGAGACCTATCAGGCCGTCCTGGGTGGCGGGGCGCATGCCAACGGCGAGCCCGTCCGTGTCCGGCACCCCGCGCCGCCGCTGTCCCAGGCGCTGGTCGGCACCGGTTTCGGCTATGTCGCCGAGCGCCGGGCGGCCCAGGCCGAGGTGCTGCGGACGCTGCTGCCGCGGGTGCGTGACATCCGGCGCGGCGGGTCGGCCGCGATCGACCTGTGCGACGTGGCGTGCGGCCGGCTGGACGCGTACTACGAGCGGGGGCTGAACCCGTGGGACCTGGCGGCGGGCGAGCTCATCGCCCGGGAGGCCGGCGCGCGCACCGGGGGCCGGCCGGGCGAGCCGGCCTCCGGCGAACTGGTCCTGGCGGCCTCCCCGGGCGTCTTCGAGGAGTTGGAGCCCCTCCTGGACGAGCTGGGCGCCTGGCACGACTGACGGCGCCCCGCAGGGCCCGGGCCCGCGACCCGCGCCGGGCCCGCGCGCCGGGCCCGGTCCAGCGCCGGACACCTCCACCGTCCGCGCAACGCACGACGGCGCCCCGGCACCCTCGCGGGGCACCGGGGCGCCGTCGTGCATACCTGGCGGTCCGACGGGCACAAGCCGTCACGGGCCGCCGGAGGTCAGACCCTGGCCGGGCTGACCTCCACGCCGTGCTCGGAGGCCAGTCGCCGGAGGTCTTCCAGCTCGGCCTGCTCGACGTCGGCGAGGAAGTCGTCGCCCGCGGCACGGGCCCGGTCCAGGTCGGCTTCGGTGTTCCGTATGCGCTGCAGAATGCCTGCGGTGAACGCGTCCATGTGCGCCCCCTCGTCGTGGGTCGGTTCGGGTGGCACGGGGGTGTGCCCGGGAGGGTTCCCTGCGGCCGGGGCCGGAGGGCATCGATCACGGCGTGGTCCCTGCGAGTGGATCGGGTAGCGGCATGCAGCCCTACAGGGCGTGATCGCGGATGTGCAGTCGTCCTCCCCACACCGGACCTCAGGGAAACCTCAGGCGGGCCGGCAATCCCGCCGATCGGGGCCGGACCTTCCCCTTACTGCCGGTTTACGGCTCTTACGGGCAGGATGGAAGGGCTCTGAAGCTTTTGTTGTGCCCTGCTCCCCGGGGCCGTGAGGAAGGACTAGCGACGTGCGTGTACTCGTCGTCGAGGACGAGCAACTGCTCGCCGATGCCGTGGCGACCGGACTGCGCCGGGAGGCCATGGCGGTCGACGTGGTCTACGACGGCGCGGCTGCGGTGGAACGGATCGAGATCAACGACTACGACGTGGTCGTTTTGGACCGTGACCTGCCGCTGGTGCACGGTGACGACGTCTGCCGCAAGATCATCGAGCTGGGGATGCCCACCCGCGTCCTGATGCTCACCGCCTCCGGTGACGTCAGCGACCGCGTGGAGGGCCTGGAGATCGGCGCGGACGACTACCTGCCCAAGCCGTTCGCCTTCACCGAGCTGACCGCCCGCGTACGGGCCCTGGGGCGCCGTACGACCGTGGCCCTGCCGCCCGTGCTGGAGCGGGCCGGCATCAAGCTGGACCCCAATCGCCGCGAGGTCTTCCGGGACGGCAAGGAGGTCCAGCTCGCGCCCAAGGAGTTCGCGGTGCTGGAGGTCCTGATGCGCAGCGAGGGCACGGTCGTCTCGGCCGAGCAGTTGCTGGAGAAGGCGTGGGACGAGAACACCGACCCGTTCACCAATGTCGTACGGGTCACGGTCATGACGCTGCGCCGCAAGCTCGGCGAGCCCGCGGTGATCGTCACGGTGCCCGGCTCGGGCTACCGGATCTGACCGGCGATGCCCTCCTTCTCCAAGACGCCCGCCCCGCCGCCCGCGGCCCCGCCCAAGCCCACCTGGGACCCCCGGCCGGCCAATGTGCGGCCCTTCCCCTGGCTGCGTCCCACGATCCGCATACGGCTCACGCTGCTGTACGGCGGGATGTTCCTGATGGCCGGGATCGTGCTGCTGGCGATCATCTACATGCTGGCCGCCACCGCCCTGAGGAACGGCAGCCAGCCCCCCTTCAAGATCTACGGCACCGTGGGCCGGGACTTCCAGCTCGACAGCGTCACCTGCCCGGGCCTGTCCTCCTCGGACAACGCCGGCATCCTGAACCAGGCCATCAACGCGTGCGTCCAGCGCCAGCAGGCGGAGGCCCTGCGGGTGCTGCTCAACCGCTCCCTGCTGGCGCTGCTGGGCCTGACCGTGGTGGCCTTCGCCTTCGGCTACGCCATGGCGGGCCGGGTGCTCTCCCCGCTGGGCCGCATCACGCGGACCGCCCAGCGGGTCGCCGGCTCCGACCTGCACCGCCGGATCGAGCTGGGCGGTCCGGACGACGAGCTCAAGGAGCTGGCCGACACCTTCGACGAGATGCTGGACCGCCTCGATCGCGCGTTCGAATCCCAGCGCCGGTTCGTGGCGAACGCCTCGCACGAGCTGCGCACCCCGCTGGCCATCAACCGCACCCTCCTGGAGGTCCAGCTCGCCGACCCGGACGCCTCCCCGGAGCTGGCCCAGCTCGGCAAGACGCTGCTGGCCACCAACGAGCGCAGCGAACAGCTCGTCGAGGGTCTCCTGCTGCTCGCCCGCAGCGAGAACAAGATCGTGGACAAGAGGCCGGTCGACCTCGCCGAGGTCGCCTCGCAGGCACTGGACCAGACCCGCGCGGAGGCGCAGGTCAAGGGCGTGGAGCTCAAGGGCGTGCGCCAAGAGGTCTTCGTCCAGGGCAACGGCGTCCTGCTGGAACGCATCGCGCTGAACCTCGTCCAGAACGCGGTGCGCTACAACGTACGCGAGCAGGGATGGGTGGAGGTCACGACCGAGGCACAGCCGGGCTGTGCGGTGCTGGTCGTCTCCAACACCGGCCCGGTGGTCCCGGCGTACGAGGTGGAGAACCTCTTCGAGCCCTTCAGGCGGCTGCGTACGGAGCGAACGGGCAGCGACAAGGGGGTGGGCCTGGGGCTGTCCATCGTGCGCTCCGTGGTGCGCGCCCACGACGGCACGATCTCGGCCCGGCCGGGAGGGCGGCGGGCTGGTCATACGGGTCGTCCTGCCGCTGTAAGCCCCTCACGCCGGTCCGGCTTGACGTGACGGGGGGTGGCCGGGGATCCTTCGCCGAGTTCGCTTTGCGCGGAATTCCTCCGGTCCGCCCTCCGTTTTGGAGGTGTGTGATCGCTCACAGGCGCGAATTTCCGGCCATCCACTCGCCGTGATCAGAACAGCCGGTGCAAAGCCGGGAAAATCCGGGTTTCCGGGGCCCTTGATCACGGGAAGTACACGTGATGGCGTGCGCGAGGTGCGACATTCGGACCGTGTACGGTCCTGTTCGCCATCCAAACCGATCACCTCTTCAGGGGTGCGGTTGGGTGTCGATTGAGTAACAGACCTTGATGTGAGGCAAAATCTCCGCCTCAGGTCGGGCACAAGTCCGGCCTCTCACGCGTTACGTGCGCTGGAGACACCGCAGACACCCAGAGGGGAGAGCGACATGGCTACGGATTACGACACCCCACGCAAGACCGATGACGACCTCAACGAGGACAGCATCGAGGAACTGAAGTCGCGGCGGAACGACAAGTCCGCCTCGGCCGTCGACGTCGATGAGTTCGAGCAGGCCGAGGGCCTGGAACTGCCCGGCGCCGATCTTTCCAACGAAGAGCTGGCCGTGCGCGTGCTGCCCAAGCAGCAGGACGAATTCACGTGCATGAGCTGCTTCCTCGTGCACCACCGCAGCCAGTTGGCCGAGGAGAAGAACGGTCAGCCGATCTGCCGCGACTGCGCGGCCTGAGAAGCGGTCGACGCCATGGCAGGCGTGAACCCGTTCCGTAAGGGCCGCAAGGACCACGAGGGCGGGCCAGGCCCGGCGACCGGCGCACGACCACAGGAAACAGACGCGCCCGCGCCCGCCGGCCCGACCGCCCTTCCGGCGGAGCGGACGGCCGAGGTACCGCAGGAGCGGGGCCGTGCGGCCTCGCTCGCGGCGGCGCTCGGCCGTGGCGCCAAGAAGGGCGGCCGGGGCGTGCGCGCGGCGCTGTCCATGGCTGCCGACCGGATCATCGAAGCCCCGCGCATCCCCGTACGGAACCTGGCGACGCTGCGCGCGCAGTTCCCCGGACTGTCCCCCGAGGAACTGGCCGACAAGCTGGTCCGCGGGGCCACCAAGGGCACCGCGGGCGTCGGAGCGGGCGTGGGCGCGGCGGCCATGCTGCCCGTACCGCCCGCCATGCCGGCCGAGCTGGCCGCCGAGATCGCCGCGGTGGCGACCGTGGAGATCAAGCTGATCGCCGAGCTCCACGAGGTCTACGGCCTGCGGCCCAAGGGGAACCTCAAGGAGCGGGCAGGCGCCTACCTGACGTCCTGGACCGAGGAACGGGGCATCGACGTCACCCGGCCCACCTCCGTGAACGCCGCCCTCGGCGGGCAGATGAAGCGCGAGCTGCGCCAGCAGATCATGAAGCGCACGCTGCGCAACCTCCCCAACCTCACCCCGTTCATGGTCGGCGCCGCGGTCGGTGCCGTCATGAACTACCGGGACACCAAGAAGCTCGCGGACCGCGTCCGCGAGGACCTGCGCGCCAAGCAGGTGTCGTGGGACGCCCTGCCGTACGACGGCCTTGAGCCCGAGCTGCCGGAAGGCGGCTTCGAGCACGAGCAGGCCGGCTGAAGACCGCGCCCCGAGCTGCGGCCGACCCGCCACGCCCCGAGCCGCCACGCCCCGAGCCGCGGCCGACGCCCGCGCCCGGGCCGGGCGCCTCAGCGGCCCCTCCAGGGGCAGCCGGACCCCGCAAGGACCCGCGCAGGCCCCTCAGGCCCGTACGGCCGCCAGCGCCGCCACCAGGCGCTCGGGCTCCCGCGTGGAGAGGTAGGCATACGGCGTCGGGTCCGCGGGATCGGTGATCTCCACGCGTACGGCCGTCCGGATGTAACTGCGCAGCAGCATGAACGCACGGGTGTCGGCCTTGTGCGTACGCCAGGCCAGCGCCTCCTGCGCGTCCAGCACCTGGGCCTCGCCCAGCGCGGAGACCGGGATCCGGGCGTCGCCCGCGATCAGCGCGTCCCCCACGACGCGGATGCGCGCCGAACCGTAGGAACTCACCGCCACCGCCGCCAGCGCGCTTCCGCCGACCAGACCGCCGAGCATCGCCGGGGTCCCCAGCGGAAGCAGGATCAGTGCGCAGGAGATGCCGATCAGCCCGGCGATCACCCACCAGGAGCGGGGCGCGGTGAGACGTTCTTCGTACGACTGCATGGCTCCAGCTTGGCACGGAGGCGCAGGTCCGTTACGCGCGCGGGTAGGGTCTGCACTCGTGAGTGGAACTGACCAAGCCCCGACGCGGCTGACGCCCCCGCCGGACGCCGTCGCGCCGGTGCGGCACCCCGACGCCCCGGCGCCCGGAGAACTGCTCGGCACGCACTACGACCGCTGCTTCGGCTGCGGTACGGGCCAGCCGCACGGCCTGCACCTGGAAGCACGGGCCGGCGCCGGTGTGAGCGTGAGCGCCGAGTTCACGGTCAAGGAGGCCCACCAGGGCGCGCCGGGCCTGGCGCACGGCGGCGTCCTGGCCACGGCGCTGGACGAGACGCTGGGCTCCCTGAACTGGCTGCTGCGGGTGATCGCGGTGACCGGGCGGCTGGAGACCGACTTCCTGCGGCCCGTACCCGTCGGCACGGTGCTGCACCTGGACGCGCGGATCACCGCCGTCCACGGAAGGAAGATCTACTCGGAGGCCACCGGCCGGATAGGCGGCCCCGGCGGCCCGGTCGCGGTGCGCGCCGAAGCCCTGTTCATCGAGGTCGGGGTCGACCACTTCATCGACAACGGCCGGCCGTCGGACATCCGGGCCGCGATGGCCGACCCCGACCAGGTCAAGCGAGCCCGCGCATTTGAGGTGAACCCGTGAGTCACGTACGGAATCCGGTGGATGTACTGCTCCGGCGTCTGGACCCGGAGGTGCCCGTGCCCTCGTACGGGCACCCGGGCGACGCGGGGCTGGACCTGGTCACCACCGAGGCGGCGGAACTGGGGCCGGGGGAGCGCGCGGTGCTCCCCACCGGAGTGTCCATCGCGCTCCCCGACGGGTACGCGGCCTTCGTGCACCCGCGCTCGGGCCTGGCCGCCCGCTGCGGAGTGGCGCTCGTGAATGCCCCCGGGACGGTGGATGCCGGGTACCGTGGGGAAATCAAGGTGATCGTGGTCAATCTGGACCCGCGCGACAGTGTGCGGTTCGAGAGGTTCGACCGGATCGCCCAACTGGTCGTCCAGCAGGTCGAGAAGGTGCGCTTCCACGAGGTGGCGGAACTTCCCGGCTCGGCGCGGGCCGAGGGGGGATTCGGTTCCACCGGCGGTCATGCGGCGGTGGACGGCTCCACGGGTGGGAATGGATACGCATCGGTCGGTGCCGACCGGGAAGGACAGTGACGTGTTCGGACGTCGCAAGAAGAACGAGGCTCCTGAAACGTCGGTGCGGGCGTCCGACCTCGCCGACGAGGCGACCGCGGACGGGACCACCGCGCAGGAGGACGACGCGGAGCCGCAGCGCGTGAGCCTGCCGCCGGCCCCGCGCCCCGACGGCCCCTGGGACGTCTCCGAGGTCAGGGAGCCGGGCGAGGGCCGGGTGGACCTCGGCGGTCTGTTCGTCCCCGGCGTGGAGGGCATGGAGCTGCGGGTGGAGGTCGCCGGTGACGCGATCGTCGCCGCGACCGTGGTGCTGCAGGACAGCGCCGTACAGCTCCAGGCGTTCGCCGCCCCCAAGAACGAGGGGATCTGGAACGAGGTCCGCGAGGAGATCGGCGTCGGCATCACCCAGCAGGGCGGTGTCGTCGACGAGGTCGACGGGCCGCTGGGCTGGGAGCTGCGCGCGCAGGTCCCCGTACAGCTTCCGGACGGGACCAACGGCGTGCAGGTCGTGCGCTTCGTCGGCGTGGACGGGCCGCGGTGGTTCCTGCGCGGTGTCATCTCCGGCCAGGGCGCGGTGCAGCCGCAGGCCGCCGGGGTGCTGGAGCAGATCTTCCGGGACACGGTCGTGGTACGGGGCGAGGCGCCGATGGCGCCCCGTGACCCGATCGTCCTGAAGCTGCCGGAGGACGCGCAGATGGTGCCGGACGGCGTGCAGCAGGACCGCAGCGAGTCGCGCTTCGGCGGCGGCGTGGAGCGCCTGGAGCGCGGGCCGGAGATCACCGAGATCCGCTGATACCGGGCCGGGCACGCGGTCCCCAGGTGCCCGCCCGCCCCGCAGCCGGGCGGCGCCGGCGGACCGCGCGGCGGCTCAATAGTGACGGTTCCGGTGGGCCGTATCCCTTCTGAAGGGGTACGGCCCACCGGCCTTTGTGCAGGTCAGGGCGCGAAGCGTATGGAAACCGTCAACGGTGCGCTAATGGCCGTAAGGGAGACGTCAACGGCGGTCCCACTTGGTCACGTTGGAGGTTTGCTCTAGGGGTCCGTTCCAACCGACCCACCTAGGAGCACACGATGGCCGACGTGGCCTTCGTCGTCACCATGATCGCGGTCTTCGCGGTGGTGGCTCTCGTCGCCAAGGGGTGGCGAAGCTGTGACCATCGAGAACATCGTCGGCCTGGTCGTGGCCGTCGCCCTGCTGGGCTACCTGGTCCTCGCCCTCGTCTTCCCGGAGAGGTTCTGAGCACCGACATGAGCCCCATCCTGGCAGGCGTGCTCCAGCTCATGGCGCTGATCGCGGCGCTGGCCCTGGCGTACCGCCCCCTCGGCGACTTCATGGCCGCCACGTACAGCTCCAAGAAGCACCTGCGTGTCGAGAAAGCGATCTACCGCTGCATAGGCGCGAACCCGGACACCGAGATGCGCTGGCCGGCGTACCTGCGCGGCGTCCTGGCCTTCTCCCTGGTGGGCCTGCTCTTCCTCTACCTGCTGCAGCGTCTCCAGGGCAGCCTGCCGCTGTCCTTCGGCTTCGCCTCCATCAGCCCCGACCAGGCGTTCAACACCGCCGCGTCCTTCGTGGCCAACACCAACTGGCAGTCCTACAGCGGCGAGCAGGCCATGGGCCACGTCGTGCAGACGGCCGGCCTGGCGGTGCAGAACTTCGTCTCGGCCGCCACCGGCATGGCGGTGGCGATCGCCCTGGTACGCGGCTTCGCCCGCTCCCGCACCGGTGAACTGGGCAACTTCTGGTCGGACCTGGTGCGCGGCACCGTACGCGTACTGCTGCCGATCTCCGTCATCGGCGCGCTGGTGCTGGTGGCCTGCGGCGCCATCCAGAACTTCGCCGGCATCCACGAGGTCGGCCAGTTCATGGGCGGCTCGCAGCAGACCGGCGGCGGTGCGTACGCCTCGCAGGAGGTCATCAAGGAACTGGGCACCAACGGCGGCGGCGTCGCCAACGCCAACTCCGCCCACCCCTTCGAGAACCCCAACGCCTTCACCAACCTCTTCGAGATCTTCCTGATCCTGGTCATCCCCTTCTCGCTGACCCGGACCTTCGGCAAGCTCGTCGGCAACATCCGGCAGGGCTACGCGATCCTGGCCACGATGGGCTTCATCTGGCTGGCCTTCACCGCCCTGATGATGTGGACCGAGTTCGCCCACGGCGGCCCGGCGCTCCAGGCGGCCGGCGGCGCGATGGAGGGCAAGGAGACCCGCTTCGGCATCGGCGGCTCGGCGATCTTCTCGGTCGCCACCACCCTCACCTCCACCGGCGCCGTGGACTCCTTCCACTCCTCCTTCACCGCCTTCGGCGGCGGCATCCAACTGCTGGGCATGATGCTCGGCGAGATCGCCCCCGGCGGCGTCGGCTCCGGCCTGTACGGCATGCTCGTCATGGCGATCATCGCGGTGTTCATCGCGGGCCTGATGGTGGGCCGTACGCCCGAATACCTGGGCAAGAAGATCAGCACCCGCGAGATCAAGCTTGCGGCCTGCTACATCCTGATCACCCCCACGCTGGTCCTGGGCTTCACCGCCGCCTCGATGGTGCTGCCGGACGCGCTGGGCTCGATGCTCAACACCAAGGCGCTGGGCGCCGGCTCGCACGGTTTCTCCGAGGTGCTGTACGCCTTCACCTCCGGCGCCAACAACAACGGCTCGGCCTTCGGCGGCCTGAACGCCAACACCCCCTGGTACAACACCACGATCGGGCTCGCGATGCTGCTCGGCCGCTTCCTGCCGATGGTGTTCGTCCTGGCACTGGCCGGCTCGCTCTCCGAACAGAAGCCGATCCCGGAGACCGCCGGCACGCTCCGTACCGAGAAGCCGCTCTTCGCGGGTCTGCTGGTCGGCACCATCCTGATCATCACCGGTCTGACGTACTTCCCCGCGCTCGCCCTGGGCCCGCTGGCGGAGGGACTGTCATGACCACCGAGACAAGGCAAGAGGAGCCCGGCTCCATGTCCACCGTCACGCCCACCCGTGCCCCGCACCAGGACGTTCCCAGCGGGCACAAGCCCGAGGACGGCCGGGTCGGCGCCGGACTGTTCGACCCCAGGCAGATGCTGAAGTCGCTGCCGGACGCCCTGCGCAAGCTCGACCCGCGGGTGATGATCAAGTCGCCCGTCATGTTCGTGGTCGAGGTCGGTTCCGTCCTGACCACCGTCTTCGCCTGTGCCTCCCCCTCGGACTGGTTCGGCTGGGCGATCGCCGTCTGGTTGTGGCTGACCGTCGTCTTCGCCAACCTCGCCGAGGCGGTCGCCGAGGGCCGCGGCAAGGCACAGGCCGACACCCTGCGCAAGGCCAAGACCGACACGGTGGCCCGCCGTCTGAACGGCACGAGCGAGGAACAGGTCCCGGGCACCGAACTGCGGGTCGGCGACCTGGTCGTGTGCGAGGCGGGCGACATCATCCCCGGTGACGGCGATGTCGTCGACGGCGTGGCCTCGGTGGACGAGTCCGCCATCACGGGCGAGTCGGCGCCGGTCATCCGCGAGTCCGGCGGCGACCGGTCCGCGGTCACCGGCGGTACGAAGGTCCTCTCCGACCGCATCGTCATCAAGATCACGACCAAGCCGGGCGAGACCTTCATCGACCGGATGATCAACCTCGTCGAGGGCGCCGCACGGCAGAAGACGCCCAACGAGATCGCGCTGAACATCCTGCTGGCCTCGCTGACCATCGTCTTCCTGCTGGCCGTGGTCACCCTCCAGCCGTTCGCGATCTACGCGGGCGCCGAACAGCCCATGATCGTGCTGCTGGCGCTGCTGGTCTGTCTGATCCCCACCACGATCGGCGCGCTGCTCTCGGCCATCGGCATCGCCGGCATGGACCGCCTCGTCCAGCGCAACGTCCTGGCGATGTCCGGACGCGCCGTGGAGGCCGCCGGTGACGTCTCCACCCTCCTGCTGGACAAGACCGGCACCATCACCCTCGGCAACCGCCAGGCCGCCGAGTTCGTCCCCGTACGGGGCACGACCGCCGCCGAACTCGCGGACGCCGCCCAGCTCTCCTCGCTGGCCGACGAGACGCCCGAGGGCCGCTCGATCGTCGTCCTGGCCAAGGAGAAGTACGGGCTGCGCGAGCGCCACCAGGGGCAGTTGACGGGCGCCGAGTGGGTGCCCTTCACCGCCCAGACCCGTATGTCGGGCGTGGACGTGGACGGGCGCAAGGTCCGCAAGGGCGCCACCGGCTCCGTGATCGCCTGGGTCGAGGAACAGGGCGGCACCGTCCCCGACGACGCCGACCAGGTCGCCAACCAGATCTCCGAGGCCGGCGGCACACCGCTGCTGGTGGCCGTGGAGGACGCGGACGGCGCCCGGGTGCTGGGCGTCATCCACCTCAAGGACGTCGTCAAGGAGGGCATGCGCGAGCGGTTCGTCGAACTGCGCAAGATGGGCATCAAGACCGTCATGATCACGGGCGACAACCCGCTGACGGCCAAGGCCATCGCGGACGAGGCGGGCGTGGACGACTTCCTCGCCGAGGCCACGCCCGAGGACAAGATGGCGCTCATCAAACGCGAGCAGGCGGGCGGCAAGCTCGTCGCCATGACCGGTGACGGCACCAACGACGCGCCCGCGCTGGCCCAGGCGGACGTCGGCGTGGCCATGAACACCGGCACCTCGGCCGCCAAGGAGGCCGGGAACATGGTCGACCTGGACTCCAACCCCACCAAGCTCATCGAGATCGTCGAGATCGGCAAGCAGTTGCTGATCACCCGCGGCGCCCTGACCACCTTCTCCATCGCCAACGACGTCGCGAAGTACTTCGCGATCATCCCGGCGATGTTCGCGGTGGCCTACCCGGGCCTGGACACCCTGAACATCATGCGGCTGTCCAGCCCCAACTCCGCGATCCTGTCCGCCATCATCTTCAACGCGCTGATCATCGTCGCGCTGGTGCCGCTGGCCCTGAAGGGCGTGCGCTACCGGCCGGTCAGCGCCGACAAGATGCTCCGCCGCAACCTGGGGATCTACGGACTGGGCGGCCTGATCGCCCCGTTCATCGGCATCAAGATCATCGATTTGCTCATCTCCCTCATCCCCGGGCTGAGCTGAACCAGGAGCCTGTGATCGCCATGAACAACTCCGTACAGAACAGCGCCCGGCTCATAGGGGCGGGCCTGCGCGCCGTACTCGTCCTGACCCTGGTCTGCGGCGTCATCTACCCGCTGGTCGTCACCGGCGTGGCCCAGGCAGCCTTCCCCAACAAGGCCAACGGCTCCGAGATCAGCCACGACGGCAAGACCGTCGGCTCCCGCCTCATCGGCCAGCGCTACGACAAGGGCCAGGACAAGGACGGCAACCCCATCCCCGACCTGCGCTTCTTTCAGCCGCGCCCATCGGCGGGCCTGGGCAGCAACAAGACCAACGGGGTCAACACCCAGTACGACCTGAAGGTTTCCGGAGCCACCAACCTGGGCGCGAGCAACACCGACCTGGTCAAGGCCGTCAAGGAACGCAAGCAGTGGGTCTCCCGGACGTACGGGGTGCCCGAGTCCCAGGTCCCGGCGGACGCCGTGACCTCCTCCGGCTCGGGGCTGGACCCGCACATCTCGCCCGAGTACGCGCGCCTCCAGGCCGGCACGGTCGCCAAGGAGAACCACCTGGATCCCGCGAAGGTCCGGGACCTGGTCCAGGAACACACCGAGGGCCGCCTGCTGGGCTTCATGGGCGAACCCCGGGTCAACGTCCTTGAACTCAACATCGCCCTGAAGGACCTGGCCAAGCAGCACTGAACCGACGCCGCCGCCGACGCCCGTCGGCCGCCCCGCGGCCCGGCCGCCCGGCTCCCGCCCCCGGAGAGGACTTCTCGTCCCTCTCCGGGGGCTTCACCACTCCGTCGTCTTCCTCTTCCCCGTCCCCTTTCTCTCCCTCTTCCTCGCCTCCCCCGAGAGTTATCCACAGGCATTGCCCGCCCGCTCGCACCCTCCGCATACTGACAACCGCAGCAGTCGCAGGAACAGCAGAACAGACAGCCAGGCAGGTCGCGGGCACGCAGAAGAGCGCGTTCGCACGATGCCCGGCCGACTCACGAACGGGGGATGGGCAATGAGGAATGAGGACGGGGACGGGGCGGACGGCGGTACACCGACACACCCGCGCGAGGCGGCGCCATCTCTGTCCGATCGCGCACAGGAGCCAATCGGCGGGCCGATAACCGGAACCCCCTGACAACAGGGGGAAGCACAAACACCACCAGGTGCGTCGGCCCGCGTACATGGGGGCACCGGGTACGGCGAGCGGCGACCTGCATGTCTCTGGAGCCGCACCACGGGCAGACGTGCCGCGCCGTGCCCGCGCGGGCCGGGCCGCCGGAGCCCGGTGCCGATGCCGACATCGAAGCCGGCACCGGCACGACACCGCTATGCGATGGCAGGAGGTTGCTCGCCGGTCCGGCGGCGAGGCCGAGGTGCGAGGTGGACTGCTCAGCTCAGCCCGGCGGCAGGATCGGCGCGTCCCTGTTGGCTGGCCTGACGGTGAGCAGGTACGGGCTGTAGTCCGAGGTGCGAGGCGGTGCGGGCTGTGGGTCCGAGGGGCTAAACGGTGCGGGCTGTAGGTCCGAGGTGCTAAGCGATGCGGGCTATCGGTCTGACGACAAGGTGGCGCGGGCTGCCGACCGACGGTGAGGCCGGCCCGGGCTATCGCTCTGGTGGTGAGGCTGGTGCAGGCTGCCACCCGGTGGTGAGGTCGGCGTGGGCTGCCACCCCGTGGTGAGGCCGGCGCGGGCTGTCGCCCGTGGTGAGGTCGGCGCAGGCTGTCGCCCGGTGGTGAGGCCGGCGTGGGCTGTCGCCACCCGGCGGTGAGGCCGGTGCAGGCTGTCGCCTGGCAGTGGGGCGGGTGCAGGCTGCCACCCGGCGACACGGTGATGCAGCCTGCTGGTCGGTCCGACAGGGGGGGGGAGGGGTGGGTGGGGGGGGGCCCCGAGGAGGGGACTCGGGGTACGGCTCGGTGGGGAGGGCAGCCCCCATAAGGAGCAGTTTCCAGAAGAAAGGTGGGGCCTCGGGTGCGGGTTGGCTCGGGGTGGGGTGCCGGGGCCCGCCGGGCGCGGGCCCCGGGGACGGGTGGACTTCGGGTGGGATGGGTGCCGGGGCCCGTTGGGTCGCTACCAGACGTCGCCGTCGCGCCAGTCCGCGGCGAGGGGCGCGGTCAGGTCCAGCGGGACGTCCGGGGTCGGCAGGACGTAGATGAAGCCGTCCTCGTCCGGGGTGGGTACGGTGCCGGCGGGGGACACGGCCGAGGAGGGGCCCTGCCAGAGCTGCCAGCCGCGGGCCGCGTAGAACTCCCCGGCCTCGTCCGCGGCGTCCAGCGCGCCCAGGTCGTACGCGCCGCGCACCATCCGCTCCAGTTCCGCCATCATCGCCGCGCCGTGGCCCCGCCCGCGGCGGTCCGCGCGTACGCCCACACCCTCGACGTACCCGCAGCGCAGGGCCCGTCCGCCGTACAGCATCCGCCGCTGCACCAGGGCGGCGTGGCCTATGAGCGCACCGTCCTCCCACACCAGAGCGTGCATGCCGCCCAGAGAGTGTTCCCAGTCCTCCTCGCTCATGTCCTCCTCGAAGACCTCACTGAGGAGGGCCCTGGCCGCCTTGAGCGTGGCGGCCGGCAGATCAGCGGTGTGCGCGATGTTTAACTCGATCATGCGTCTTATCCTCGCAGGGCGGTCCGGCCGGTGGCACGGTAATTTGCGAGGTCGCCGGCCGCTGGTACGCAGCGGGGACGCGCAGCGGCAGCGGGCGGTCCGGGGCGGTGGCGCGAGCCGTATCAGAGTCGCGTAAAGACCGGGGCCCAAGCCGCCACCTGGGTCTTTTGCCCTGTCCGGGGTCGGTAGGGTCGCCTCAGGTACAGCCCGGTGGGGGCGGCCTTCACGTAAGACAATGGGGCCATGGCACGCGGCAAGCTACGGATCTATCTCGGTGCGGCACCGGGCGTGGGCAAGACGTACTCGATGCTCTCCGAAGCGCACCGGCGCATGGAGCGCGGCACGGACGTGGTCGTGGCGTTCGTCGAGCACCACGGCAGGCCGCGCACCGAGGTCATGCTGCACGGGCTGGAGCAGATCCGGCGGGCGGAGCTGGAGTACCGCGGCAAGACCTTCACCGAGATGGACGTCGACGCGGTCCTGGAGCGCAGGCCCGCCGTCGCCCTGGTCGACGAACTCGCGCACACCAACATCCCCGGCTCGCGCAACACCAAGCGCTGGCAGGACATCGAGGAGCTGCTGGAAGCCGGGATCGATGTGATCTCCACGGTCAACATCCAGCACCTGGAATCACTCGGCGACGTCGTCGAATCGATAACGGGCGTACGGCAGCGGGAGACCGTCCCGGACGAGGTCGTCCGCCGGGCCGACCAGATCGAGCTGGTCGACATGTCTCCCCAGGCGCTGCGCCGACGCATGGCACACGGCAACATCTACAAGCCGGACCGGATCGACGCCGCCCTGTCCAACTACTTCCGCCCCGGCAACCTCACGGCCCTGCGCGAACTGGCGCTCCTGTGGGTGGCCGACCGGGTCGACGAGTACCTCCAGCAGTACCGCGCCGAGCACTCCATCCGCTCCACCTGGCAGGCCCGCGAGCGCATCGTCGTCGGCCTCACCGGCGGCCCCGAAGGCCGTACGCTCATCCGCCGCGCGGCCCGTATAGCGGCCAAGGGCTCGGGCAGCGAGGTGCTGGCCGTCTACATCGCCCGCAGCGACGGGCTGACCTCGGCCTCCCCCAAGGAACTGGCCGTGCAGCGCACCCTCGTGGAGGACCTGGGCGGCACCTTCCACCACGTCATAGGCGACGACATACCCAGCGCCCTGCTGGAGTTCGCCCGCGGCGTGAACGCCACCCAGATCGTGCTGGGCTCCAGCCGCCGCAAGACCTGGCAGTACATCTTCGGCCCCGGTGTGGGCGCCACCGTCGCCCGGGACTCCGGCCCCGACCTGGACGTCCACATCGTCACCCACGACGAGGTCGCCAAGGGCCGCGGGCTGCCCGTCGCCCGCGGCGCCCGCCTGGGCCGGGCCCGGATCGTCGCCGGCTGGCTCGTCGGCGTCGCCGGGCCCGCGCTGCTCTCGCTGCTGCTCACCACCCTCAACAACGGTCCCGGGCTGGCCAACGACGTCCTGCTCTTCCTCTTCCTGACCGTCCTGGCCGCGCTGCTGGGCGGACTGCTGCCGGCCCTGGCCGCCGCCGCGGCCGGCTCGATCCTGCTCAACTACTACTTCACCCCGCCCACCCACGAACTGACCGTCTACGACCCGAAGAACATCGTCGCCATCGTGATCTTCTTCGCGGTCGGCGTCTCGGTCGCCTCGGTCGTGGACCTGGCGGCCCGCCGCACCCACCAGGCGGCCCGGCTGCGCGCCGAGTCCCAGATCCTGTCCTTTCTGGCGGGCAGCGTGCTGCGCGGCGAGACCACGCTGGACGCGCTGCTGGAGCGGGTCCGGGAGACCTTCGCCATGGACTCGGTCGCCCTGCTGGAGCGCAACAGCGACGTCGAGCCCTGGACCTGCGCGGGCCGGGTGGGCGACCTCGCCAAGCCGTTGCGGCGCCCCGAGGACGCGGACGTGGACATGCCCGTCGGCGACCACATGGCGCTGGCGCTGTCCGGCCGGGTGCTGCCCGCCGAGGACCGCCGGGTGCTGGCCGCCTTCGCCGCCCAGGCCGCCGTCGTCCTGGACCGGCAGCGGCTGGTGGGAGAGGCCGAGCGGGCCCGCGAACTGGCCGAGGGCAACCGCATCCGTACGGCCCTGCTGGCCGCCGTCAGCCACGACCTGCGTACGCCGCTGGCGAGCATCAAGGCGTCCGTGACCTCCCTGCGCTCGGACGACGTCGCCTGGTCCCAGGAGGACGAGGCGGAACTGCTGGCCGGCATCGAGGCCGGCGCGGACCGCCTGGACCACCTGGTCGGCAACCTGCTGGACATGTCCCGGCTCCAGACGGGTACGGTCACCCCGCTCATCCGCGAGACCGACCTGGACGAGGTGGTGCCCATGGCACTGGGCGGCGTCCCCGAGGGCAGCGTCACCCTGGACATCCCCGAGGAAGTGCCGATCGTCGCCGTGGACCCCGGCCTGCTGGAGCGCTCGGTGGCCAACCTCGTGGAGAACGCCGTCAAGTACAGCCCGGACGGCGTTCCCGTGCTGGTCTCCGCCAGCGCCCTCGGGGACCGCGTCGAACTGCGCATCGTCGACCGCGGCCCCGGCGTGCCGGACAGCGCCAAGGACCGTATCTTCGAGCCGTTCCAGCGGTACGGCGACGCCCCGCGCGGCGCGGGCGTGGGCCTGGGCCTGGCCGTCGCCCGCGGCTTCGCCGAGGCCATGGGCGGTACGCTCGCCGCCGAGGACACCCCCGGCGGCGGCATGAGCATGGTCCTCACCCTGCGGGCCGCCGCCGGCCGGCCCCCGGCCCGGCCGGATCTCCCCGCCCAGGCCACGACATGAGCCGGGAGCCCCGCGGACGCCCCCGCCGTCCACGGCCGGAACCGGTCCCCCTGACATGACCCCGGTGCCCCACACGACGCACCCCAGACCCCACCCCGCGGGCCCGGCCCGGCGGGGACCCACCCCACGAGGAGAACGCCAGTGAACCGGGTGCTTGTGGTCGATGACGAGCCGCAGATCGTACGTGCCCTCGTGATCAACCTGAAGGCGCGCAAGTACGAGGTCGACGCTGCCCCCGACGGGGCCAGCGCCCTCAAGCTCGCCGCCGCCCGCCACCCCGACGTCATCGTCTTGGACCTGGGCCTGCCCGACATGGACGGCGTCGAGGTGATCAAGGGGCTGCGCGGCTGGACGCGGGTGCCGATCCTGGTGCTCTCCGCCCGGCAGACCTCCGACGAGAAGGTCGAGGCGCTGGACGCCGGCGCGGACGACTACGTCACCAAGCCGTTCGGCATGGACGAACTGCTGGCGCGGCTGCGGGCCGCCGTACGCCGGGCCGAGCCGACCGGGCCGGCCGACGACGCGGTGGTCGTGGAGACCGACGGCTTCACCGTCGACCTCGCCGCGAAGAAGGTCAACCGCGGCGGACGCGACGTACGGCTGACCCCGACCGAGTGGCACCTGCTGGAGGTGCTGGTGCGCAACACGGGCCGGCTGGTGAGCCAGAAGCAGCTCCTCCAGGAGGTGTGGGGGCCCTCGTACGGCACCGAGACCAATTACCTGCGCGTCTACATGGCGCAGTTGCGGCGCAAGCTGGAGGCCGACCCCTCGCACCCGAAGCACTTCATCACCGAGCCCGGGATGGGCTACCGCTTCGAACAGTGACCTGACGGCGGCCGGGACGGTCCCCGGCCGGGCGTGACAGCCGGGGCGGCCCCCGCCGGGCGTGGCGACCGGGCTCCGCGCCGTGATCCGGGCCCGCCCGCACCGGTACGCTGGGTTTATGAGTGCTGGGACCCGTTCCGACAAGCCGGCCGGCCGCTTCCGGCGGATGCTCGACAGGCTCTCCTCCTCCGAGGAGGAGCTGGAGTCGGCCGAGCTGCAGCAGGACGCGCAGGCGGCGGGCTGCACCCGCATATGCGACACCGACGACCGCCAGATCGTCAAGGTCACCGGCACGCTGCGGCATGTGACGCTGCGGCCCCGCGCCGGTGTCCCCGCGCTGGAGGCGGAGCTGTTCGACGGCTCCGCGCCCCTGGACGTGGTGTGGCTGGGACGGCGGTCCATCGTCGGCATAGAACCCGGCCGCAAACTCATCGCCTCGGGCCGGATCTCCATGAGCCACGGACGCCGGGTGCTGTTCAATCCGAAATACGAACTCCGACCACTCGGACAGGAGTAGCCGGTGACGGCCGACGACCGACCGACCCCACCGCCGGGCCCGGCGGGCACCCCGGTGGGCCCCCCACGGACCCCTCAGGACCAGGAGCGGGACCCTGACGGCAGAGCCGTCACCGAGGCCGCCCTGTTCGAGGCGTTCGGCGGCGTACGCGGCATGGTGGAGACCGTCCTCCCCGGCCTGCTGTTCGTCACCATCTACACGATCAACAAGGACCTGCACCTCTCGGCGATCGCCGCGCTCGGCGTCTCGCTGCTGCTGGTCGCCGTCCGCCTGGTGCGCCGGGACACGGTCAAGCACGCCTTCAGCGGTGTGTTCGGGGTGGCCTTCGGTGTGGCCTTCGCGATGTTCACGGGCAACGCCAAGGACTTCTACCTGCCCGGCATGCTCTACACGCTGGGTATGGGCGCCGCCTACATCGCCACGACGCTGGCGGGTGTGCCGCTGATGGGCCTGATCCTGGGCCCGATCTTCAAGGAGAACCTCTCCTGGCGCACCCGCAACCCGGGCCGCAAGAAGGCGTACGCCAAGGCGAGCTGGGCCTGGGGACTGATCCTGCTCGGCAAGTGCGCGATCCTCTTCCCGCTGTACTGGTGGGCGGACACCACGCACCTGGGCTGGGTGCTGGTGGCGCTGAAGATCCCGCCGTTCCTGCTCGCGGCCTATCTGACCTGGGTCTTCCTGGTGAAGGCGCCGCCGCCCATCGACGTCTTCGCCGAGATGGAGGAGCGGGAGAAGCGCGAAGAGCGGGAGAAGCACGAAGAGCGGGAGAAGCGCGAAGAGCAGGACAAGCGCGTGAACGCCGCCGAGCGGGAGCGCGGGCTCATGGACCGGGTGGCCGAGGAGCTGGCGCAGGACGTCACGGCACAGGCCGTCGCCGAGAGCGCGCGGGCGGCCGGCGAGCGGACGCGGAACGTGCCGCGGCACCGCCGCTGACCTCGGCCCGTACCGCCTCTTCGGCCCGTACCGCCTCTTCGTCCGTACGCTTCATAGGGCGAACACCGCAGGGCCCCGGGAACCGTATGAATGGTTCCCGGGGCCCTGCGGCATATGAGGCGTACGGACGGATCAGCCCGCCGTGCCCTCCCGGCGCACCGACAGCAGGTCCTCCAACTGCTCCTCGCGCGAGGGGGCCGCCACGAACAGCAGCTCGTCACCGGCCTCCAGCGCGTCCTCCTTGTTGGGGGTCAGTACGCGGGAGCCGCGGATGATCGTGACCAGGGAGGTGTCCTCCGGCCACTGGACGTCACCCACACGGGTGCCGGCCAGCGCCGCCTCCGGCGGCAGCGTCAGCTCGACCAGGTTGGCGTCGCCGTGGCTGAAGCGCAGCAGCCGTACGAGATCGCCGACGCTCACCGCCTCCTCCACCAACGCGGACATCAGACGCGGCGTGGAGACCGCGACGTCCACGCCCCACGATTCGTTGAACAGCCACTCGTTCTTGGGGTTGTTGACACGGGCGACGACCCGCGGGACCCCGTACTCGGTCTTGGCGAGCAGCGAGACGACGAGGTTGACCTTGTCGTCGCCGGTCGCCGCGATGACGACGTTGCAGCGCTGCAGCGCGGCCTCGTCCAGCGAGGTGATCTCGCAGGCGTCGGCCAGCAGCCACTCCGCCAGCGGTACCCGCTCCACCGAGATCGCCGTCGGCGCCTTGTCGATGAGCAGGATCTCGTGACCGTTCTCCAGCAGCTCGCCGGCGATGGAACGACCCACCGCGCCGGCACCCGCGATGGCGACCCTCATGCGTGCGCCTCCTCGGGACCCTCGGCGAACGCGGCCTCGACCTTCTCGACGTCGTCGGTGCGCATCATCACGTGTACGAGGTCGCCTTCCTGGAGCACGGTCTGCGACGTCGGCAGTATCGCCTCGCCCAGGCGGGTGAGGAAGGCCACCCGTACGCCGGTCTCCTCCTGCAACTTGCTGATCTTGTGGCCCACCCAGGCCGGGGAGGTGTGCACCTCGGCGAGCTGCACGCCGCCGCTGGGGTCGCGCCACAGCGGCTCGGCGCCCGACGGCAGCAGCCGGCGCAGCATCTGGTCCGCGGTCCAGCGGACCGTCGCCACGGTCGGGATGCCCAGGCGCTGGTAGACCTCCGCGCGGCGCGGGTCGTAGATGCGGGCGGCCACGTTCTCCACCCCGAACATCTCACGCGCCACCCGGGCCGCGATGATGTTGGAGTTGTCGCCGCTGCTGACGGCGGCGAACGCGCCGGCCTCCTCGATCCCCGCCTCGCGCAGGGTGTCCTGGTCGAAACCGACCCCGGTCACCCGGCGGCCTCCGAAGGAGGAGCCCAGGCGGCGGAAGGCGGTGGGGTCCTGGTCGACCACCGCGATCGTATGGCCCTGGCTCTCCAGGGTCTGTGCGAGCGCGGAACCCACGCGCCCGCACCCCATGATGACGATGTGCATCGGCCCCTACCTCGCACCTTTCCCTGTGCTCGACCCGACTGCTGCCACCGGCCGTCCGGGACCGGCTGTTCGGCGACCACGCTACCTTCCGTACGGGCCGCTGCATCCACGCCGACGGCCCGTACGGCCCTGTCGGGCGTTAAGAACGCGACAAGAGCGCATAAGTGTCAGGTAAGTTCCCTTGCGGAACGGCGCGAAAACTGTTCGCAATTGTTCGACAGCCGGGTTTCGGTAGCCGGACTTCGACAGCCGAGGTATTGACAGCCGGGTTTCGGCGACCGGGTTCCGAGGGCGGTGGTGGCTGTGACCGCGCGTGGGGCTCCTCACCGACGTACGGGCCGATCAAACAGCACCGGCGTACGTATTCCACTGCGCCGCCGGGCCGCGTACGGCACGCTACGGACGTGCCCAGCCTGCCTGCCCCGTCGCGTCCCCAGCCGGGACCGCCCGCCGCCCCGCACATGATCGTCTGCGGTGACGACGCCCTCGCCCACCGTCTGGCCGCCGAACTCCAGGACGTCTACCGCGAGCGGGTCACCCTGGTCGTCCCCTCGGCCCGGGTGCCGCACCGCCCCCGCATCCCCCCGCCCGTCCGCGGCCTGGGCCGGGCCCAGGCCCTGCTGGGCCGGGTCTCGGCCGCCATGGTCCGTACGGCCGCGGCCCCGCCCGACGCGCCCGGAACCGACCTGGACGACGGCGAGCCGCCCGAGGAACCCGTACGCGTCCTGGAGGCACCGGAAGCCGACGACGACGTGCTGGCCGAGGCCGGGATCGGAGCCGCCGGCGCGCTCGCGCTCGTCTACGACGACGACGAGACCAACATCCACGCGGCCTTACGGGCCCGCCGGCTCAACCCGCGGCTGCGGCTGGTCATCCGGCTCTACAACCGCAAACTCGGCCAGCACCTGGAGGAGCTGCTCGACCAGGCGGCGGCCGTCGGCGCCCCGGACGCCGAGGGCGTGGACGCCTCCACCACCGTGCTCTCCGACGCGGACACGGTCGCGCCCGCGCTGGCGGCCACCGCCGTGGCGGGCACCAGCAAGGTCATCGAGGCCGACGGGCTGCTGCTGCGGGCCGTGGAGCGCGGCGCCGCCGACCGGGCCACCCGCCCCGGGCTGTGCACCCTGGCCGTCCTGTCCGCCACCGCGGGCGATCCGGCCTCCCTCCCCACTGCCGCCGCCCCCGCGCCGCCCTCGCCGTACGCCCAGACATCCGGCGAGGAGCGCCCCTCGCTGCTGCCCGACGAGGACGAAGCCGTCGCGGCGGCAGCGGCCGGGCGCGGCGCCATCGTCCTGGAAACCGTCTCCTATCAGGGGCGGCCGATACGGTCCGGCGCCCTCGGGGGCCGCGGCGCGCCCCTGCGCTCGCTGTTCTCACGGCGGCTGCGCTGGTCGCTGGCCGGAGTCGTCGGCGCCGTCCTCGCCCTGGCCGTTGCTTCGTTCCTCACCACCGGCGACGCCCCGCTGCACGCCGCCTACCTCTCCCTGCTCGACCTCTTCGCCATCAACGACCCCGCGCTCGACGAACCGCCCTCCCGCAAGATCCTGCAACTGCTCTCCGGACTCACCGGCCTGCTGCTGCTCCCCGTCCTGGTGGCCGCGGCGCTGGAGGGGCTGGGCACCTTCCGCAACGCCTCCGCGCTGCGCCGCCCGCCACGCGGCCTGACCGGCCACGTCGTGCTGCTGGGGCTGGGCAAGGTGGGTACGCGGGTCCTGGCCCGGCTGCACGAGATGGGCATCCCGGTGGTGTGCGTCGAGGCCGACCCCGAGGCCCGCGGTATCGCGACGGCCCGGCGGCTGCGGGTGCCCACCGTCGTGGGGGACGTCACGCAGGAAGGCGTACTGGAGGCCGCCAAGATCGACCGGGCGCGGGTCCTGCTGGCGCTGACCAGCTCCGACACCACCAACCTGGAGGCCGCTCTTTACGCCCGCTCGGTCACGCCCCGGCTGCGGGTGACACTGCGGCTGTTCGACGACCGCTTCGCCACCGCCGTCTACCGCACCCTGCGCGCCGCCCATCCGCACGCCCTGACCCGCAGCCGCAGCGTCAGCTTCCTGTCCGCGCCCGCCTTCGCCGGCGCGATGGTGGGCCGGCAGATCCTGGGTGCCATACCGGTGGAGCGGCGGGTGCTGCTCTTCGCCCGTGTGGAGGTACGCGGGCACGCCGCCCTGGAAGGCCGTACGGTCGCCGAGGTCTTCCGGCCCGGACGGCTGCGCGTCCTGGCGGTGGACACCTCCGTCCCCGACGACACCGGCGCGGACTTCGGCGCGGACTCCGGAGCGAGCACCGGCGGGCACGCCCGGTCGCACGCCGGTGCGCACGCCGCACCCGCGTCACCCCCGGCGGGGGAGGAGCGGGCGTCCGCGTCCGCCCGCCTGGCCGGTGATCTCGGCCCCGGGTATGTCCTGCGGCCCCAGGACCGGGTGCTGCTGGCCGCCACCCGCCAGGGGCTGGGCGATCTGCTGGCCCGCAGACCGGGCCCGGCCGCCCGGACCAATGGGACCACCGGGGCCACCGGGCCCGCCCGGCAGGACGGATAGCAACGGGAAGACAGGACGCCCCGAGACCCCGCCCAGGCTCCGCCCGGACCCCGCCCGGACCCCGCCCGGACCCCGCCCGGACCCCCGATCCGGCCTCCGGACGGGTGTGTCCTGACCGCTCACCGTTAACAGGCCATCAGGAAAGCGTAAAGATTGCCGGGATCGGGCAATCCGCCGGACGCCGCACCCGGCCACCATCAACCGGGTCACCGGCAGCCCGCGGCGACCCGCCGGACCGGGCCGTGAGCCGGCCGGCGGCCCGGGGCGGCGACATCCCCGACGGGGGTGAGGATGTCGCCGCCCGCCCCGCCCTCCCGCACGCCACGACCACCGTCCGGGGCGGACCGGGGAGGGACGGCAAGGGCCGCGGGACGCGCCGAGCGGCGCGAAGTGACGAACAACGCTCCCCGCCGGCGCGCCCCCGCCACCGCCCCTTCGCGCATACGGGCCAAGCGGGCGGTACGCCGTTACACCGTGGCCGCCCCTGTGGGTGGCGGGTGGGCGCGGGCCTTGACGAAGGCTTAGCATCCTCTGCGTGTCCAAACTGACCGACCTGCCCAAACGGATCTTGATCGGGCGCGCTCTGCGCAGCGACAAGCTGGGGGAGACCCTCCTTCCCAAGCGCATCGCACTCCCCGTCTTCGCCTCCGACCCGCTGTCCTCCGTGGCCTACGCGCCCGGCGAGGTACTGCTCGTCCTGTCCGTCGCGGGTGTGTCGGCGTACCACTTCAGCCCATGGATCGCGGTCGCGGTCGTGGTGCTGATGTTCACGGTCGTGGCGTCCTACCGGCAGAACGTGCACGCCTACCCGAGCGGCGGCGGCGACTACGAGGTGGCCACCACCAACCTCGGGCCCAAGGCGGGTCTGACCGTCGCCAGCGCCCTGCTGGTCGACTACGTCCTGACGGTCGCCGTCTCCATCTCCTCCGGGGTGGAGAACCTGGGCTCGGCCATCCCCTTCGTCGTCGAGCACAAGACGCTGTGCGCGATCGGCATCATCCTGCTGCTGACGCTGATGAACCTGCGCGGCGTCAAGGAGTCCGGGAAGCTCTTCGCCATCCCGACGTACGTCTTCGTCGCCGGCGTCTTCATCATGATCGTCTGGGGTGCGGCCCGCGGCCTGGTCATGGGCGAGACGATGAAGGCCCCCACCGCGGACTTCACCATCCACGCCGAACAGGGCGGCCTGGCCGGCTTCGCGCTGGTCTTCCTGCTGCTGCGCGCCTTCTCCTCCGGCTGTGCGGCGCTCACCGGCGTCGAGGCCATCAGCAACGGCGTCCCGGCCTTCCGCAAGCCCAAGTCCAAGAACGCCGCCACCACGCTCGCCCTCATGGGCGGCCTGGCCGTCACGATGTTCTGCGGCATCATCGCCCTGGCCATGGCCACGCACGTCAAGATGGCCGAGACCCCGGCCACGGACCTGCTGCGCGACGGCACCCCGGTCGGCGCCGGCTACACCCAGGACCCGGTGATCTCCCAGGTCGCCGCCGCCGTCTTCGGTGACGGCACGTTCCTGTTCATCGTGCTGGCCGCGGCCACCGCGCTGGTCCTCTTCCTGGCCGCCAACACCGCGTACAACGGCTTCCCGCTGCTCGGCTCGATCCTGGCCCAGGACCGCTACCTGCCGCGCCAGCTCCACACCCGCGGCGACCGGCTGGCCTTCTCCAACGGCATCGTGCTGCTCGCGGGCGCCGCCGCCATACTCGTCTACATCTACGGCGCCGACTCCACCCGCCTCATCCAGCTCTACATCGTCGGCGTCTTCGTCTCCTTCACCCTCAGCCAGATCGGCATGGTCCGGCACTGGAACCGCCACCTGCTGACCGAGAAGGACCCGGCCCAGCGCCGCCGTATGCACCGCTCGCGGACCATCAACGCCTTCGGCGGCTTCTTCACCGGGCTCGTCCTGGTGGTCGTCCTGCTGACGAAGTTCACCCACGGCGCCTGGGTGGCCCTCCTGGGCATGGTCATCTTCTACGTGACGATGACCGCGATCCGCCGGCACTACGACCGGGTCGCCGAGGAGATCGCCGCCGAGGACTTCCCCGGCGACGAGGTCGTACGTCCCTCCCGGGTGCACTCCATCGTCCTGGTCTCCAAGGTGCACAAGCCCACCCTGCGCGCCCTGAACTACGCCAAGCTGATGCGCTCGGACGCCCTCGAAGCCGTCAGCGTCGACGTGGACCCCGCCGAGACCAAGGCCCTCAAGGAGGAGTGGGAGCGCCGCGGCATCGAGGTCCCCCTGAAGGTCCTCGCCTCTCCCTACCGCGAGATCACCCGCCCCATCATCGACTACGTCAAGTCCCTGCGCCGCGAAAGCCCGCGCGACGCCGTCTCGGTCTACATCCCCGAGTACGTCGTCGGCCACTGGTACGAGCACCTGCTCCACAACCAGAGCGCCCTGCGCCTGAAGGGCCGGCTGCTCTTCACACCCGGCGTGATGGTCACCTCCGTCCCCTGGCAGCTCGACTCCTCCGAGGCCGCCAAGAAGCGCGCCCGCAAGCGGGCCGAGTGGAACGCGCCGGGCGCCGTACGCCGCGGCCCGGTCGCCGCGCCGAAGAAGGAAAAGGCCGCCACCAAGCGCTGACCGCCGCCGCGTCGGGCCCGGCTCCTGGCCACCACCAGGACCGGGCCCGACGCGTGCCCGTCCCGACACGCCCCCGCCACCCCGTAGACTAGAGGGCTGCCCCTCTCTCCCCCTCCCCCTCCAGGAGCCCTCCCGCCATGCAGACAGAACCGAAGAAGTCGCTGGTAGGCGAGGAGTACGAGGTCGAGGTCGGCCCCGTCGCGCACGGCGGCCACTGCGTCGCCCGTACGGATGAGGGCCAGGTCCTGTTCGTACGGCACGCCCTGCCCGGCGAACGCGTCGTGGTCCGCGTCACCGAAGGCGAGGAGGGCGCCCGCTTCCTGCGCGCCGACGCCGTCGAGATCCGCACCCCCTCCAAGGACCGCGTCCAGGCCCCTGCCCCTTCTCCGGCCCCGGCAGGTGCGGCGGCTGCGACTGGCAGCACGCGGCGCCCGGCGCGCAGCGCCGCCTGAAGGCCGACGTCATCGCCGAGCAGCTCTCCCGGCTGGCCGGCCTCACCCCCGAGCAGGCCAACTGGGACGGCACCGTCGAACCGGCCCCGGGCGACAAGGTCCCCAAGGGAGAGGTCCCGGCCTGGCGCACCCGCGTCCAGTACGCCATCAACACCGACGGCCGTGTGGGCCTGCGCAAACACCGCTCCCACGACATCCAGCCCATCGACCACTGCCTGATCGCCGCCCCCGGTGTCTCGGAACTCGGCGTCGAAAAGCGCGACTGGCCCCAGATGGCCACCGTCGAGGCCATCGCCGCCACCGGCTCCCACGACCGCCAGGTCATTTTGACCCCCCCCCGGCGGTCGCCTGCCCATCGTCGACCTCGACAAGCCCGTCTCCGTCCTGCGCGTCAACGAGAAGGACGGCGGCGTCCACCGCGTCCACGGCCGCCCCTTCGTACGCGAACGCGCCGCCGACCGCACCTGGCGGGTCGGCAACGGCGGCTTCTGGCAGATCCACCCCAAGGCCGCCGACGTCCTGGTCGAAGCCGTCATGCAGGGCCTGATGCCCAAAAAGGGCGACATGGCCCTGGACCTCTACTGCGGCGTCGGCCTCTTCGCGGGCGCCCTGGCCGACCGGGTCGGCGAAAAGGGCGCCGTCCTGGGCATCGAGTCCGGCAAGCGCGCCGTGGAGGACGCCCGCCACAACCTCGCCGACCTCGACCGCGTACGCATCGAACACGGCAAGGTTGAACAGATCCTCCCCCGCACCGGCATCGACCGCGTCGACCTCATCGTCCTGGACCCGCCCCGCGCCGGCGCCGGCAAACAAACCGTCCACCACCTCGCCACCCTCGGCGCCCGCCGCATCGCCTACGTAGCCTGCGACCCCGCCGCCCTGGCCCGCGACCTCACCCACTTCCGCACCGCCGGCTACACCCGCGCCGCCTCCGCGCCTTCGACCTCTTCCCGATGACGCATCACGTGGAGTGCGTGGCGATCCTTGAGCCGACCGCTAAGGGCTCCTGACCTGCGGTTTTGCGGGTGCGCATTAGGTGCGGTGTGGGCGTTACGGGCGATGTCTCGACGCTGACATGGCGCTTGTGACGCTCATGCACGCTCGTCCTGACGGGGTGTCAGGCGCTTGTGCCACCAGTTGAGCGTGGCCCCTCAGGGTGCTCTCGGCGTCAGGAGTTCTGCTTCCGGCGCCGTGAGCGGAGGTACGCGGCCCCCATGGCAAGGGCCGGCAAGGTGAAAGCAGGGGCCACGCCTCTGTGGTGCCGCCCTGCCTGTATGGGATCGCCCAGGTTGTTGCGGGCCTGGAAGGTGAACTGCCGGGTGGAGAGGTCGGTCAGGGAAGCCTGCAGTTGCGCGGGACCGTGGATCAAGGTGCTCAGCAGGTGCAGAGCCGTCTGGGCGGCTTGTTCTCCGGAAAGCGTTTCCAGGACGAGGTCCTGCATGACGTCCCGAAGGGTGCCGTGCAGGGCGGTGGACAGTTTCAGTTCGGGATTGAGGCAGCGCACCGATCCTTCGATGTTGGCGACCGACTTGCCGACGACGGAGGTCAGCGGAGTGATCTGGATGCCGCGCCGGGAGGAGTAGCGCAGCAGGGTCATCAGGGCGACGCCGAAGTTGAGTTCTGCCAGGGACGCGTCGGTCCAGTGGGGGACGATCCTGCTGATGTCCTGGATGAACGCCGAGGGATTGCTCCACGGTGTGGCGGTACCGAGGTTCACCCATTGGCGGGCCATGGCCGCCCCGTCGTTCTGCGCCAGGGCGAGGAAGACGCCCAGGGTGGCGATGCTGGTACCGCGGTCGATTCTTCCGACCATGCCCCAGTCGATGAGGTGGGCTTTGCCTTCGGAGCTGATGATGATGTTGCCCGGGTGGGGGTCGGCATGGAAGCGGCGGTCCAGAAAGTAGCCGCGGAACATGAACTCCATCAACTGGTAGGAGATCGCCTTGCGCTGCTTCTTGCCGAGCTCGTCGGGCTTGACGCGGTTGACAGGGGTTCCCTCTGCGAAGGTCTGCACCAGTACCCGGGGGTGGCGGCCAAGGCTTTGGGGACGCAGACCCGCTTGAATCCCTTGGCGGCTCTGCGGGCGTCCTTCATGTTCCGGGCTTCTTTGGTGAAGTCCAGCTCGTCTTGCATGACGGTGAACAGGACTTTCAGCATGGCGCTCACGTCAACGACTTCGTTGAAGTGAGGCGCCGCCTTGCCGAACAGGCGGACGGCCGTCGTCAGGACCGACATGTCGCCGAGAACAGCTTCGCGGGCTTCCGGCCGCTGCACTTTGATGACACACGGCCTGCCGCCGGCATCCACCGCCTTGTACACCTGAGCCAGTGAGGCCGATCCGAGGGGCTCTTCCGTCCGGATCTCTTTGAAGCCCGTCCGCCAGTCGGGTCCGAGGTCTTGCTTGAGTACGTTCTCGAAGCGCGTGAACGGCTCGACCCGAGCCCGGTCATTGAGGTTTTCCAGTTCGTCCCGGATGTATTGCGGAACGAAGTCGGGACGGGTGGCGAGCATCTGGCCGATCTTGATGTACAGGGGCCCCAGTTCCTCCAGCGTGTGGCGGATGCCTTGGGCTCTTCCCAGCTTGGCGGCTTCCGGTGCCGGGCGCCTCCCGGGATGTCCGCTGCGCGAACGCACCGCCCGAGCGGCCTCGGTGGCGGTGATCCGAGACACGATGCGGGCGGTACGACGGGTACGCCCCATGGGCGTGCTTCCTCCCCGCGGGCGTATGCCGCTGTGTTGAGCCGGTACTACCGGTCGGCTGCGTTGTCCTTGCGGTGATCGGCGACGGTCGAGGTGAGCGTGGAGACCTGTTGGGTCAGCCGACCCACCTGCTCGGCGAGAGCTTCGATGTGGCGTTGGTTCCGCTTCGCCCGCGCCTTGGCTCCGTTCTTCTTTTTCTTGGTACGAAGGACCGTGTTGACCCCTTTTCGCGCGTCTTTGTCCATGCGCTCGACGCCGCGTACCATCCTGTCGAGGACGTTTTTCTTCTTCGCCATGCCGCACCTTTCTCATGCGTGTATCCGGGTGCGTGGAAACCTGTGAATATCGAATGTCGCGCTGTCTTGGTTGGTTTCCCGCTGGTGCACGGGCTGCGCCTGAAGCATCATCGATGACAAATTCTTCGAAATCGCGCATCGGGCGGTGAACGGCGCCGGCCGCTGTCGTTGTCGATGGAAAATTGCCGCGGCGCAGGTGCCGCGACTGTCTCCTGTCTGTTCGACGCCCGCGTTCCCCGACGTTAACGCGGTCGGTCGGCATGGCGTCAACAGCGCCTTTCGGAAAGGCAGGAAAGTGCCCCTTCCGGTCTTTTGATGGTCCGCGACAACGGCCACAGCATGTGGCGCGTGCATCTGCCGTTTCGCGGCGAGCATTCCGGGAGAGTACTTCAGGTCGCGCCTGGGACGGTGGGGTGGCGAGCTCACGTCTGACGTCGATGCGACATGAGATTTCACGTGAGGCATTCTGTGTCCTGTCTGACTGATCTGGTGAGCCTTTTTGGCCACTACGGGGGCGCATGGGAAAGTGGCAAGGAATCCGCGGTGCGCCGAGCGTCACGGTCGCTCTGTCTTCGCGCTCCTGTGCGCTGCCCGCGCGCCTTCACTGCCTTTAACCGGCGAATTACCGGAGTGCTTTCCTCGTTCCCGGGTACAGCGGATGGAGGTTTGATTCCTCGATTCCGAAGGGTGTAAGGCATATGCCTGAAGTGGACATCATCTCGGGAAGCGTGAGCGTATTTCTGCGAGGCGGGCCGCCGACGCTGCCGCAGACTTTCTGCATCGCCGACGCCGTGGTTGCGGACAGCTCCCGACTGGTGATCGCTCATCGCGGGCGCAATGAGCACTTCGCATTCACCGGCAAGTTCAAAAACCTGGAGGGTACGGCGATGCCGGTCGCCGAATGGGGTTACAGCACCGCAATCGCCGAGTGAGGAAGCTGCTCGCAGTTGGTCGTCTCGCAGCCGATCAACGCCTTTCGATACTGCTCAGAGCATTGCGGTGCCCTGCTGTGAGGGCTCGTGCCGACCGTCCGTCAGATTCCGAGCAGTCCGGCGGCGCGCAGTTTTTCTGTGATCGAGAAAGGAAGGTTCCATAGATGATGGGTAACAGGGCGGCCGAGCCGATCGCGGTGATCGGGGCAGGGTGCCGGTACCCCGGGGGCGCGCATTCGCTGGAGGCGCTGGAGGAGTTGCTCTACGCGGGGCGCGAGACGGTGGGTGAAGTCCCCGCCGACCGGTGGACCCAGGCGGACCTGGCCGTCCTTCCGCCGGCAGTGGCCGACCGTATGCGGTGGGGATGTTTCCTCGACGGTGACGTGTACGCGTACGAGCCCGAGTTCTTCGGCGTCAACGCGCAGGAAGCCGCCTGGGTGGACCCGCAGCAGCGACTGCTGTGGGAGGTGTCGTGGGAGGCGCTGGAGCACGCGGGCATCCCTCCGCTGTCCCTGGCCGGCAGCCGGACAGGGTTGTTCTTCGGGCTCTACAGCCGGGACTACCTGCTGCGCAGCCAGCGGCCGCTGGCTGACAGCGAGCCGTACGCCTTGTACGCGAACAGCGACAGCATCGGCATGGGCCGCCTGGCGTTCCTGCTGGATGTACGCGGGCCCCAGGTGCCTTTTGAGATGGCCTGCGCCTCCGGTCTGGCCGGAGTGCACCTGGCGTGCCAGAGCCTGCGGGCCGGGGAGGCCGACCTCGCCCTCGCGGGCGGGGTGATCTTGCATTTGCTGCCGGAGACCACGGCCGCCATGGCGCACTGGCTGGCGTTCTCGCCGACCGGCCGGTGCTGCGCTTTCGACGCCGCGGCCAACGGTTATGTGCGCGGCGAAGGCTGCGGCGTCGTGGTGCTCAAGCGGTACCGGGACGCCGTCCGCGACGGTGACCGGATACTGGCGGTGTCACGGGGATCGGCGATCAACCAGAACGGCCGGGACACCCGCCTGACAGCGCCGTCGATGCGGGCGCAGCAAGCGGTGTACCGACAGGCGCTGCAGCGGGCCGGGGTCGCGGGGCACGAGGTCGGCCTGATCGAGGCACACGGAACCGGCACAGCGGTCGGTGATCCGATCGAGTTCGCCGCGTTGGCCTCGGTCTACGGTGCCGGGGACAGCGGCTGCGCCCTGGGCGCGGTGAAGACCAACCTCGGGCACGCGGAACCGGCCGCCGGGATCGCTGGGCTGCTGAAAGTGATCGCCACCCTGCGACACGGTCTCGTTCCTCCCACCCTGAACTTCTCCCGGTGGAACCCGCAGATCGATGCAGAGGGCGCACGGCTGTTCGTGCCGACGCAGACGGTGCCCTGGCCGGTGCCGGGCCCGGCACCGCGGCTGGCCGCCGTATCAGCCTTCGGAATCAGCGGCAGCAACGCGCACATGCTCGTCGAGCAGGCTCCGGCCGCCCGGTCCGTCACCCGCACGCGCTCCGCCCTGCCGCGTAGCCCGCGGATCCGCATCACCGGCCCCGATGATGTGAAGAACCGGATAGTCCTGCTGTCCGGCGGGACCCATGAGGCGGTACGTGCCGGGGCGGCGCGCCTGGCGGGCTGGCTGGAGGGGCCAGGCGCGGACGTCGCCCTGGAGGACATCGCCTACACGCTGTCCGCGTGCCGCTCGCACAGCCGCTGCCGCGCCGGCGTTGTGGCCGGCTCCCATCGGCAACTCGTCGCCACGCTCCGGGCGTGCGCGCGAGGCGATACGGCGACGGGATTGGTGGAAGGCACGTCCCTGTCCGACACCGGGCCGGGCCCGGTGTGGGTGTTCTCGGGACACGGCTCACAGTGGGCCGGCATGGGCCGCGGCCTGCTCGACCGGGACCGTGGCTTCACTGCCGCCATCGACGAGCTGGAGCCACTGATCGCCGCCGAGTCCGGCTTCTCCGTGCGTGAAGCGCTGCTGGCGCCGCAGGTCGTGACCGGTGCGGACACCGTGCAGCCCGTCCTCTTCGCCATGCAGATGGGTATCGCCGCGATGTGGCGCGAGCGAGGCGTGCGACCGGCCGCCGTCATCGGCCACTCGATGGGGGAGGTGGCCGCCGCCGTCACCGCCGGCGCCTTGAACACCCAGGACGGAGTCAAGATCATCTGCCGCCGGTCGCGACTGGCCCTGCAGACCCCGGGCTCGGGCGCCATGGCTTCGGTCCTGCTCCCACACGAGCGAGTGGCCGCGGACATCACCTCCAGCGGTATCGAGTCGGTCGAGACGGCCGTGCTCGCCTCCCCGAGCACCACGGTGGTGGGCGGTGACACCGACCGGGTACGGGAGCTGATCGCGTACTGGGAGCAGCGCGATGTCACGGCCCGCCTGGTCGAGGTCGACTACGCCTCGCACACCCGCCACATGGACCCGATCCTGGGAGAGCTCACCCACGCTCTGCGCGATGTCGTACCACGTCCCGCCACCGTCCCGTTCTACTCGACCGTCCTGCCCGACCCGCGCGCCCGGATCTCCATGGACGCCGACTACTGGGCCGCCAACCTGCGCCAGACCGTCCAGTTCGCACCCGCCCTCAAGGCGCTGGCCGACGACGGACACCGGCTGTTCATGGAAATCTCCCCCCACCCACTGCTGACCTCCGCCATCCAGGAGACGTTGCACGACGCAGGGCCCAGCGATGTCGCAGTGCTCGCCTCGATGAGCAAGGAAGCCCACTCGCCGCAAGCCTTCACCATGCGGCTCTGCGCGCTGCACTGCGCGGGCCACCCGCTGCCGTGGGAAGGCCTGCAGAGCCATGGCACTTTCACCGAGCTGCCCGCCACCTCCTGGGACCGGCACCACTACGAGGTCACCCGCTACGCCCGGCCCGGCGCACTCGCGCAGTCAGTTCCTTCGGAACATCCCCTGCTCGGCGTCCACCTGGCCGACCCGGTACGGGACGGCACGCACTACTGGCAATCCCGGATCGACGTCGAAGGCATCCCCTGGCTCCAGGACCACCAGGTCGACGGCACCTGCGTCCTGCCCGCCACCGCCATGATCGAGATGGCACTGGGCGCAGCCGTCGACCTGTTCTCCACCGAACCGGCCGGCGTGCGCCTGGAGGACATCGACCTGCGGCACCTGCTGCCGCTGACCGAAGCGGCCGAGGTCACGTGCAGTGCACGCAAGGACGGCGATGATTCCGCCCGGTGGGAGATGGGCGTATCGAGCGGTCAGGGGATGTACACCGTCCATGCCACCGCCCGGCTGCGCCGCATCGCGGCGCAGCCGCCCCAGCAGGACATCGACCAGTTGGCGGCCCGGCATTCCCATAAGGTCGCGGTGGAAAAGGTGTACGAACGTTTCCGGGGTGACTTCCGATTGGAGCACGGCCCGGCCTTCGCCGGTCTGATCACGGTCCGGCACCGCGGCGGCCCCCGCCCCATGAGTCTGCTCGCCGAGATCTGCCTGCCCGACGCGGCGCGCCAGCATGTGCGGGACCTGCACTCGCACCCGGTGACCATCGACATCTGCGGCCAGGCGGGCATCGCGGCCTGGTTGATGGCCTGCGGCCTTGACTCAGGCATGCTGCTTCCCGTGCGTCTGGCCACCGTCGCCGTTCACGGTGACACGGCGCAGGGCTGCTACTGCCACGTACGGCTGGAGCAAGCCGGAGATGAGGCGTGCACGGCTCATATCGACCTCCTCGACGAGAAGGGACACGTCTTGGCGCAGATGCGCGGCCTGGAGTTCGTCCGACGCCCCGCTCAGTCGCCGGAAGACACCTTCAACAGCCGTCTGCTCCAGACACGGTGGGTCCCCGCGCCGCTGCCCACGGCCACCCCGTCACCTCCGGTGACTGGTTGGTGCTTGACGCCTCGGGAACCGGCAGTGCCGCGCGGGACCTGGCTGAAGCCCTGGGGGCTCAGGGCAGCGCCTCCACCGTCGCCGGACCGAGCGCGTCGGACGAGGAGCAGGGGGCGCAGCACGGACCCCTCAACTCCCTGCTCAACAGCGTGACGAGGGACAGCACCCGTCCAAACAGTGTTGTGGTGATGTTCTCGACTGCTCAGGACAGCAGCGCGGACTCAGCCCCCGACCACGCCCGGCAGGCCGTCGGCCACCTCCTGAACAAGATCGTCAAGCCGCTGCTGCGCGACGAGCACACCTTCCCGCCGCGCCTGTGGGTCATCACCCGCGGCGCGCAGCGTGTACGCCCCGACGATGTCCCGGACCTGGGGCAAGCGGGGGTCCGCGGGTTGATGCGTACCCTCAGCTACGAGCATCCCGAGTTGCACCCGACCACGGTGGACATCGAAGCCGGCACCCCTGCCGCGGTGTTGGCGCGCGAACTGCCGGCCTGTCCCACCGAGCAGGACGACATCGCCTACCGCGACGGTCAGCGGTACATGGCGCGGCCGGCGACCGAGCCGCTGGGAGACGACGACCTGCGTCACACCGTGGTCGACCGGGCCCGCGACGCCCTCACCCTCGACCTGGAGCGCCACGGCGACCTCAGCTCCTTCCGGTTCGTCGCCGAACGGCGCCGCCCGCCGGCCCCCGGAGAAGTGGAGATCCGTGTACAGGAGACGGGCCTGAGCTTCATCAACGTGCTCAAGGCTCTCGGCGTCTACGACCGTTTCCGCGCACCGGGCGACGGGCCGACGTGCGACACATTCGAGTGCGCCGGAGTCATCACCGCAGTGGGCGAGGGCGTCACCGGCCGGCAGATCGGTGACCGGGTCGCGGCCTGGGTCCTCGGCAGCGCCATCGGCTCCTTCGCCCGCACCCGCGCCGGCCTGACCCTGCCCGTACCCGGCACCATGGGTCTGGCAGATGCCGCCGCGCTGCCCTTCGCCTACCTCACCGCTCAGTACGCGCTGCACCACCTCGCCCGGCTGTGCCCCGGCGAAACCGTCCTGGTCCACACCGCCAGCGGAGCAACCGGTCTCGCCCTCATCCATCTCGCCCAATCCCGTGGGGCCCATGTCCTGGCCACCGCGGGCACCCCGGGTAAACGCGCATTCGTACGGCGCCGGGGCGTACGCCACGTGATGGACTCCCGCTCCCTGGACTTCGCCGACCAAGTACGCGACCTCACCCAGGGGCGTGGGGCGGAC
This sequence comes from Streptomyces sp. MST-110588, assembly GCF_022695595.1. NCBI lineage: Bacteria > Bacillati > Actinomycetota > Actinomycetes > Kitasatosporales > Streptomycetaceae > Streptomyces > Streptomyces sp. MST-110588. Next base: position 1,788,022 of record NZ_CP074380.1, on the reverse strand, counting down.
GTCGTCATCAACACCCTCACCGGGCCCGCCCAGAGCGCGAGCCTGGACCTGCTCGCCCCGTACGGCCGGTTCATCGAACTAGGCAAACAGGATATCTACGCCAATACGCGGCTCGGGCTCCTGCCCTTCCGCCGCGGCATCACCTTCAGCAGTGTCGACATCCTGGCGGTAGGCCGGCACAACCCCCGGCTCGCGGAGACATTGTGCACGCAAGTCGCCGACGCGCTGCACCACGATGCTCTGACTCTGCTGCCGGTGACCACCTATCCGATCGAGGACGCCGCGGCAGCCTTCCGCACCATGGCCGCAGCCCAGCACACCGGCAAGCTGGTCCTCACCTGGCCCGAACAGGGCAGCATCACCGTTCCCGTCCGGCCGCACGACGCAGCCGTCGTCCGCGAGGACGGCAGCTACATCATCACCGGCGGTCTGGGCGGCCTGGGGCTGCTCGCCGCCCGCTGGCTCGCCCACAACGGCGCCCCGCACATCGTGCTGACCGGCCGTTCCCGCCCGGGCCGTCATGCCAAGCGGGTGATCGGGGACCTGCGGGCCGCCGGAACTCGCATTGACATAGTGCAAGGAGACATCGCCGACCCGGCCACCGCGCCCCGTCTCGTAGCGACCGCGGCCACCGACGGGCACCGGTTGCGTGGCGTCCTGCACTGCGCAGCCGTCGTCGAAGATGCCACCGCCGCACGCATCACCGATGACCTGCTCAACCGCGTCTGGCGGCCCAAGGTGGACGGTGCCTGGCACCTGCACCACGCCACCCTGGACGCGGACCTCGACTGGTGGGTCGGCTTCTCGTCCGTCGCCTCGGTCCTGGGCAGCCCCGGCCAGGGCGCGTATACCGCCGCCAACGCCTGGCTCGACGAATTCATCACCTGGCGTCGCGCCCAGGGCCTGCCCGCAACCGGGATCAACTGGGGCCCCTGGGCCCGGTACGGCCGCGGCAGTGGCCTGGAGGAACGCGGCCACATCATGATCGAACCTGATGACGGCATCGCCGCACTGGAACAGATCCTGCGCCACGACCGTTCCCGGACCGGATACAGCCCGCTGGACATCGACCACTGGCTCGCCTCCTACTCGCAGACCGCGGCGCTGGACTACTTCGCCGATCTGACCGGCATGGCCCACGGTCCGCGGAGCGCCCCCGGCACTTCCGACGGTGTGCTGGCCGTCCTGCAGGAAGCACCGGAGGACGAACGTCGCACGCTGTTGCGGGACCGGACTGCCCAGCACATCGCCGACGTGCTGGCTCTGGACCGGGAACGCTGCGGCCCCGACGCCTCCCTGACCCTGCTGGGCCTGGACTCCCTGCGCGCCGTGGAAATCCGCAACCGGCTGCAGCGCGAACTGCAGCTCACCTTCCCGCAGACGGCGCTGTGGACCCACCCCACCGTCGCGGCGCTGAGCGACTACCTCCTGGGCCGGCTCGCCGAGCAGCACGGCCTCGCCACCACATCGGCGGTCTGAAAGCCGCGCGCAGGGGACGGCGGGGACGATGCGTCCATAAAAGGAGTACGACGGATGGCCGAAGCAGACAGCCCAGGTCGCCCGGACGACACCCGCGCCCCGGCACGACAGGAGGAAACCCGGTGCCGGTCGTCGTCGGCCGGCACCACCACGACGGACCTGGTACCGAGCGGACCCGGGGCCGGGAACCGCTCGTATCGCACCGGCCCGCCGACAGCCGGGCCCGGGGACCTGCCCGCTGCGGGCCGGACACCGCGGACGTCGGAACCTGGCTGCTGACCACGATCGCGGACTCTTGGCTCGAAGACCCCTTGGCGCACCGGATCGGTCAGGCGCTGGAGGACCGCGGCGGACGCTGCACCATCCTCGGCAGGAGGGCGGTCATCGGACAGCTCACCGGGGCGAGGGGCGTCATCGCCGTCGCCCCGCCCCCGTATGGCCCGGCACCGGGTCGTACGGGGGCCGGCTAGGACCGCGGACTCGCGCGATGGCTGACCCGGCTGCTCCGTCACCTGCCCGACCTTCCGGGTACACCCCCCGACTGTACGTCGTGACCCGTGGCCATCACGGCGCACCGCACGACACCACGCAGCCGGCCGCCGACCAGCGACTCGCCGGCCTGGTGCGCATGATCAACAGTCGCTGTCCGCGCCTGCGAACTGCACACGTCCACCTCGACGACGTCGCAGGTCCGCGAGACATCGCTGCACATGTCCTGGCGGACACCATGAACGAAGAACCGAACACCTGGCCCGATGACCTCCGCCGTACCGGCCGATCGTGGCAGCAAGGACCCGTACCGTGACAAACCTCGGGCACTCACCGGTCCCTCCACCCTGCCCGTGCCGCGGAGGCCGACGCCGGTCTCGGACCCGCGGGTTCCCTGGCCGGTGGCCGATGCGACACCTTTCCGGTTACGCGTCATGTGGAGTGGGGGTGATCCTCGAACGAGCCGCAAAGGCCTCCTGGCGCCTGCGGTTTGCCGGAGAGCAACTGCCGTGCCGGCTGCCGACTCGGCCCGTGGACCGCGGTGGTCGCCGAGTGCAGGATGAGCAGGGCGAGCGGTACGCCGTCGGTGGGGTTGCTCGGCGGCTTCTGGGGGCGGGGCGTGAAGTGGGTGGGGCGGCTCGGGCGGTGGGGGAGGCGTGTGGCGCGGACGTGGGGTGCCGGGGTGGCTGTTGGTGTCACCGTGGCTGTGTTGGTGATGGCGAATCTGGTCGACAATCGGTGGGCGCCGTCGTTCGGGGGGCTGACCGCCGTCGTGGTCTGTGTGCTGTTGTTGGGGTGCTGTTCCGGGCCGGAGGTACCTGGGCGGATGCGGGGCTGGGTGCGGCATCGCTCAAGCGCGGCGCGCGCTGGGCGGTGGTGCTGGTCGGGCTGGTCGGTGTGGGGTACGCGGCGGCGGCGCTGCTGCCGGTGACCCGGGGGCTGTTCGCGGACGAGCGGTACGGCGGGCTGACCGGTGGGCAGGTGGCGTTACGTGTCCTGGTGACGGTGCCGGTCGGGACGGTGCTGCTGGAGGAGGTCGCCTTTCGGGGGGTGCTGTACGGCCTGGTGCGCCGGGTTCGGGGCGTGGTGTGGGCGACGGCCGTGTCGAGTGTGTTGTTCGGGGTGTGGCACGTGCTGCCGTCGCTGGGGCTGGCGACCGACAAGCCTGCTCTGACGCCGGTGTTCGGCCGTTCCGCGCTCGGTGCGACGGTCGCCGTGGTGGCGGCGGTGCTGTTCACCGGGGCGGCGGGCGTGCTCTTTTGCGAGTTGCGTCGCCGTAGCGGGAGTCTGCTGGCGCCCATGGGTCTGCATTGGGCGGTCAACGCGTTCGGCTACCTGGCCGGGTTCCTGCTGCGGTGAGCGGGTGGGGCGGGCGGCGGGCAGGTGAGTTGCCCGGGCCGCTCGCGGGAGTGGGGCGTATGTGGTCACTTGGGTCACTTGTCGGCCGCGATGATGTCTTTGAGGTGGTCGAGGTCCTGTGCGGTGACGTCCGGGGGCCGTATGACGGCGTTCCAGGCGTCCACGTACTCGGTGGTGTAGGTGTGACCGTGGCCGCCCGGAACGCCGGTGGCGAAGGGAAGGTCCGCGGTGACCTGCCAGAAGGTGACCAGCGGCAGCCACGTCATCTGTTCGAGTACGTCGTCGCCCGGGTGCTGGCCGATCCAGTCCGGTTCGCGGTAGACCAGGCGTGGACTCCACCAGACGATCGGGTCGGAGGGGTGCATGAGGTACAGGACGCGGCTTCCGTTCCAGGGCCGGTCCGCCGGCGGGATCTTCGCGGCGGGGTCGTTGGCGAACCGGACGGTCCGCCCGTCCTTGTAGACGGGCTGGACCTCGGGGCTGCCCGCGTCACGGCGGTCGCTGAACTCCCGGAAGAGCGTGTTGAAGTTCGGAGGGCCGGCGAACAGGGTTCCCGCGGTGCGGTTGCGCAGGTCGTACTCCCCGCTGAAAGCGGTCTCGCCGCCGAAGGACCCCAGGCTCTCCCCGGCGACGAACAGCCGGGGGCGGTGGCCGGAGGGCAGTTCGGACCAGGTGTCGTACACGGCGTCGAAGAGGGCACGGCCCGCCTCACGGGCCTTGGACTGGTCGACCAGGTAGGAGAGCCACGACGGGAGGTAGGAGTACTGGATCGCGACGCTGGCACAGTCGCCGCCGCTGAGGTACTCGAAGGTGTCCACCGCGGCGGGGTCGACCCAGCCGCTGCCGGTCGTCGTCACCACGAGCAGGTTCTGACGCCGGAAACCGCCCTGACGGGTCAGGTCGGCGACCGCCTGGGCGGCACGGGACTCCGTGTCCTTGGACGACGCCAGTCCGGCGTATGAGCGGACCGGTTCCTTCGCCGGGCGGCCGGTGAACTTCCCGATGGCGGCCGTCGAGGGACCGGTGCCGGTGAAGTTGCGCCCCTGCATGCCCAGCGAGTCCCACGGTACGAGCGAGCCCGGCCCGCCCGAGCGCAGGGTCGTCGTGGGCTGGTGCGCCCCTTCTTCGGTCGTCGTATCGCGTAGCGAGAACGTTTCGTTGGCGAGATTGACGAGGCCGTCGAGCAGCAGTCCGGTGACGGTCGCCCAGACCAGGGCGGCGACCACGGTCCAGCCGACGGCGGATGCGGCGCGCGGCCCGATCCGGCGCCTGAGCAGGCGCGCGAGCCGGCGGTAGAGGCCACGGACGCCGCGCGCGGCCAGCAGGAGGAGCCAGAAGACCAGCGCCGCGATGAGAGGTGACACCGCGGCGAGCGGGACGTTGTAGTCGGTCACCCCCGTCAGCCGGCGGATCTGGTACTGCCAGTACTGGCCGACGCCGAAGACGAGGCCGAAGGCGATGACCGCGCCGAGCAGGAAGACGGTCCAGGACCTGCGCCGCGCAGGGCGCGGCTCCCGGTCGGCGAACGCGCGCCACACCCATGCGGCCAGCACCCCGGCCGCGTAGCCGAGGGCCGCGTCGATGCCGCAGATCAGGCCCTGCAGGATGCCACCGCGCGGGAGCAGCGAGGGGGTGAAGGAGAGACACGCGAACAACAGCGCACCCCAGCACCCGGGGAGGGTGAGGGACAACAGCCACCGGCGCCGACGGGACTTCGGTGACGGGCCGGAACCATCGGCCGCCGCGGTGTCCGCAGGAGGTGACGGGCCGGCCGATGACCCCGGTGTGTTTTCCGTCATGGCCACCTCCGTCCGGAAGAGCTCACCAGGACGGCACCACACACGACCGGTGCCACCACGGAAGTCAGTGCAGGATCGTGCTCTTCGCCCGCTGGAACTCCTCGTCCGAGATGTCGCCGCGCTCCTTGAGCCGGGACAGCTTCGTCAGCTCGTCGGCCTGGGTGGCGCGGGAGGTGTCCGTCGCCGCGGTCCGGCGTACGTACGCGTCGAAGGCTTCCTGCTGGGCCTGTGCCCTGCTCACCTCGCGCCGGCCCATGCCGCGGCCCCGGGCGAGGACGTAGACGAGGACACCGAGGAAAGGCAGCACGATCACGAAGATGATCCAGGCCGCCTTGGCCCATCCGTTCAGTTCGTCGTCGCGGAAGAGGTCGCCGATGATGCGGAAGAGCAGGAAGAACCACAGCATCCACATGAAGAGCCAGAGCGTGGTCCAGAAGACGCCGAGCAGCGGATAGTCGTACGCGAGGGTGACGGTATCGCCCATGGTCTTGTCCTTCCTCTCGCCGTACCGCCGAAGCGGTGCGGCCGAGCGGGGCGGCGGCGGTGTTGCGAGCGGGGTGCGCGGTGCGAAAAGGTGCGCGGTACGAGAGGGTGTGCGGTGCGAAGGGGTGTGCGCGGGGGCATGTCGGCGGTCGGCGTACGGGGTTTGGCCGCCGGTTTTACGAGGGGCTGTTCCGGCGGTCGGTCTCTGCCGTTGCGCCTTCCGCCGCTTTCTCCTCCGCCTCCTCATCGAACTGCGCGGCGGCTGCGAGCAGTTCCGCGGCGATGGGGGCGAGGGCTTCTTCGGTGAGGAACCCCTCGGCCACGGGCACGCCCCCTGCTCACGGACCGCGCGCCGCAGCTTCCTCGCCCAGCGGTGTTCGAAGAGCAGGAAGCCTGTCGTGGTGCCCGGCTCCAGGGTGTCGGCGATCTCCCGGACATCCTCCGTGGCCAGGCCGAAGGCGCGCCCCGGTGCCAGCGACGGGAAGGCGGCTTCCGCTTCCCGCAAGCTGCCCGGGCTCAGTCCGAGCAGCGCGCTGACCGTGTCGCCCATGCCTTCTGCCTGATAGCCGACGGAGACGAGGTTGCCGTCGGCCTGCTTGCGTACGACCAGCAGGTCCAGTACGAGGATCTGGCCCATGGCCGTCAGTTGGTCCAGTTCCTCGACGATCCGCCCCTCGAACGTCGCGTCCGGGCCGAACGCGATCGTCAGCAACTGTATGGGACCGGTCTCGGTCGTCATGCGCCCTCCCTCTTGCAGAAGTTGCCCGTCATTGAGCAGCGGATCGGGCGGGGCGGCATCCCCCGTAGGAGGTGAGTAGGGGGTGGGGTGGGTACGCGGCGCGGGACGGGGCGGCGCGCGGCGGTCCGGGCGTTGTCCGAAAGAGGTGAGGCAACGTTTCCGAGGGAATCGATGCGCCCGGACTCCGCGTACTGTGTGCTTCCCTACCGGTACCCGGACACGCTCCTGACGGCTGCGGCCCGGCTCTTCGCGTACGGGCCCGACGCCGGGAGGTGTCCCATCAGACTACGGAACCCCGACGTGACGAGTCTCGGTGCGATCCTGCCGCTACGGCGTCTGCTGCTGTTGCGACATGCCAAAGCGGCCCGCCCTGCGGGGACGGCGGACCACGAGCGGCCCCTGTCGGGCCGTGGCCGCCGGGACGCGCGGGCTGCCGGGCGTCTGCTGGCCACCGCGGACTGGCTGCCTGACCTGGTGCTGTGCTCCACGGCCCGCCGTACGAGGGAGACCTGGGAGCTGGCCGCCGCGGAACTGGCGGGGCACGCGGCGGTACGCTTCGAGCCCCGGCTGTACCACGCGTCCGTACCGGAACTCCTGGCCGTCGTGCACCAAGTTCCCACGCATGTCTCGACGGTGCTGGTGATCGGGCACAATCCGGATCTGCGGGAGGCGATTTTGCTGGCGGCCGGTGACGGAGCCGGCCAAAGGACCGGACAGGTCCAACAGGTCCAGGAGAAGTTCCCGACCGCCGCGATCGCCCTGCTGGTCTGGCGCGGAACGTGGCAGGAGCTCGGGGCCCGTACGGCCCTCCTGGCGGAGCTGGCCGTGGCTCGGGGAGCCGGGCCTGGACACGCCTGATCGGCGCCGCCGTCGCCGGGGGCGAGGACGGTCGCACAGTGTTCCGCAAGCCGGTGACCTGCCGTACGCTCGCCCTGCACACGCAGGTCCGCATTGTGAGGTAGCGGAAAGCGCCGCTCACGGGAATGCCCGCACGCGGCCGGTGTCGCCGGCCCGGGGCGCGCTCACGCCGAAGGGGCCGACTGCGGATGACCGACAGGACCGACAGGACAGCCGAACGCATCGAGGCGTTCATCGCACAGCTTCGGGTTCCCCCTGGGTCGGAGGTGGACCTGGAGAAGGACTTCGACCCCGGTTTCCGGGCGGGCATCGCGAAGAAGGCGGACGGGGTCGAGCTGTTGAGCGTGGGCATCGAGTTGCTGGCCGAGTACCAGCGGCGGCTGGCCGCCGAGCAGACCTGGGGCGTACTGGTGTGTCTGCAGGCGCTGGACGCCGGCGGCAAGGACGGGACGATCCGCCATGTGATGAGCGGGATGAGCCCGCAGGGCGTACGGGTCGCGAACTTCAAGGTGCCCTCCGCCGAAGAACTCGACCACGACTACCTGTGGCGTTATGCGGGTCAACTGCCCCGGCGCGGCGGCATCACCATCTTCAACCGGTCGCACTACGAGGAGGTCCTGGTGGTGCGGGTGCACCCGGAGAACCTCGAACGGCAGAGGCTGCCCGGGGCGGCCAAGGACGGCGGTGTGTGGGCGCGGCGCTACCGGGAGATCAACGCCTGGGAGCGGTACCTCGCCGACAACGGCTTCAAAGTCGTCAAACTGTTCTTGAACCTCTCGAAAGAGGAGCAACGGACCCGGTTCCTCAAGCGGATCGACGTACCGGAGCGCAACTGGAAGTTCTCGGCGGCCGATGTGCGCGAGCGTGCGCACTGGGACGCCTACCAGCGGGCCTTCTCCCAGATGCTCTCCGCCACCAGTACTCCCTGGGCTCCTTGGTACGTCGTGCCCGCGGACCGCAAGTGGCTGGCGCGGCTCTGTGCCGCCGCGGTGCTCGCGCACACGCTGATCGACATCGGCCCGCAGTATCCGAAGACGAGCGAACCGGCCCGCCGGGAACTCGCCAGGGCCAAGAAGGATCTGGAGAAGGAGGCGCCTCGGGGCGCCCCGGCGGATCCGTACCAGGCATCGGTCGCCGGCAGGAGCCGCAAGCGACCCGGTAAGGACGGCGGGAAGGGCGGCGGGAAGGACGGCGGGAAGGACGGGCGGAGGAAACAGCGATAGGGCGCGGTCCGGGGACCACCGGAGCGGAGGCAGTCACGATGACCGTGGAAACAGGTGCCCGCAACCATCGGGCAGCCGGAACCGAGCGGTGGTACGCGCGGTCCCCGCAGGAGGTCGCGGCGGCCTTCGGGGTGGACCCGGCTGTCGGGCTGTCCGCGGCGCACGCCGCCGAACGGCTGGACCGGGACGGCCCCAACTCCCTGCCGGCGGAGGAGCCCGAGCCGGGCTGGCGGCGGTTCCTGGCCCAGTACCGCAGCTACATGCAGATCATCCTGGTCGTCGCCGCCGTGGTGTCCCTGCTGATCAAGGAGTGGGGGACCGCCGGGATACTGCTGGCCCTGACGGTGCTCAACGCGGTGATCGGTATGCGGCAGGCCGGTAAGGCCGAAAGCGCCATGAACGCCCTGAAGTCGATGATGAAGGCGTCCGCCCGGGTGCGCCGGGACGGCCGGGAGGCCGAGATCCCGGCCGAAGAGGTGGTGGTCGGTGACGTCGTGCTGATCTCGTCCGGGGACGAGGTACCGGCGGACGGCCGCGTCATCGAGGCCAGCTCCCTTCAGATCGACGAGGCGGCGCTGACGGGTGAGAGCGTGCCCGTGGCCAAGGAGGCGCGGACACTGTCCGGCGAAGCGCCCGGACCCGCGGACCGGTCGAACATGGCGTTCATGAACACCCCTGTCACGCACGGCAGCGGCATCCTCCTCATCACGGCCACCGGGTCCGCGACCGAACTCGGAACGATTTCAGGGATGCTCGGCGCCACCCCCAGGGAGCCCTCGCCGCTGACCAGGGAACTGGACCGGCTCACCCTGTGGATCGCGGCGGCGGCCGGCCTGACGATGATCCGGCACGGTTCGACCCGGCCGGTGACCTCCTTGAGTACGTCACCGAGTTGCGGATGACGAGCCTGGTGGGGATGGTCGACCCGCCGCGGGCCGAGTCCCGTTCCGCGGTCGCCGCCGCGCAGGCGGCCCGTATCCGCGTCCGTATGGTCACCGGCGACGACGTGACCACCGGCGCCGCCATCGCCGAACAGCTCGGCATCGAAGGCGACGCCGTCCTCGGCGCCGACTTCGCCGCCCTCTCCGAGCCCGGACGACTGGCTGCCATCGAGCACATCGGGATACTCGGCCGGGTCGCCCCCGAACACAAGGTGCTGCTCGCGGACACCTTGAAGAAGAAGGGCGAGGTGGTGGCCATGACGGGGGACGGCGTCAACGACGCCCCGGCGATCAAAGCGGCCGACGTCGGCATCGCCATGGGCTCCGGCACGGAAGTGGCCAAGAACGCCGGCCAGATGGTCCTGTCCGACGACAACTTCGCCAGCATCGTCTTCGCGGTCGAACAGGGCCGGAAGATCTACGACAACCTCACCAAGTACATCCGTTTCGTCCTGGTCCTGCTGGTGGTCTTCGTCCTGACGTTCCTCGGCGCCGCCCTGTTCGACATCGCAGCCGGTGAACCGTTCACCGCCGCACAGGTGCTGTGGATCCACTTCTTCGTCAACGCCGCTTTCGGATTCGCCCTCGGCTTCGATCGGGAGAGCCCGGGCCTGATGGCCCGCAGGCCGCGGCCCCGCGGCGAGCCCGTACTCACCACAAGGGTGATGATCACGGTCGGAGCGGCGGGACTGGCCATCAGCATCGGACTGCTCTGCATGATCCAGCTCGGCCGGTCGCTGTACGACAGCCTGCCGATCGGCAACTCCATCGCGTTCACCGCCTTCGCCCTGTGCCTGATCGTGGCGGCACTGGAATGCCGCAGCGAGACCGGCACCGTGCTGACGACCGCCAGTTTCGACAGCAAACAGATGAACCGGGCGATGCTCATCGAGTTCTTCCTCGCGATCGCGGTCACGCAGATGGACCTCTTCCACCGCCTGCTGGGCACCACCGAACTCGGCCTGAAGCACTTCGCGTGGGCCCTCGTACCCGCCGTCGCACTGCTGCTCCTGTGGGAACTGGGCAAACTCATCGCCCGCGGGCGCGGACAGGTACGGTGACGGCCCACGTCCGGTTGCCGGCTCTCCCGGCCGGTCTCCCGGCCGGTCCCGCTGCCGGCTCTCCCGGCCGGCCCCGCGTCGTGCGCGTCCGCCTGGGACTCTCTCGTACGACGGAGGCCGGGCCGTCTTCCGTGCCTCCCGCGCGCACGTCTCGCCAGGGGACACATTCCGGTCATCCGGCAAGCCGTACGGGCCGTACGGGCCGTACGAGCCGTTACGATCCGCCGCGCGCCGCGCCGAACGGTCGGGCCGGCCCGTACCGGGCCCACGGCTGAGGGCCGTGGGACGAAAGGCCGGCGAGGAAGTCCGCGAGAGCGGTCGCGACGGCGCGGGGCGCTTCGGCGGGAAGCAGGTGGCCCGCGCCGGGGACGGTGGTCAGGGTCGCGTGCGGGATGTGCGGCAGGAGGTGTTCGCGCAGGACGTGCGGGGGTTCGACCGTGTCGCGCTCCCCGGCCAGCACGGTCACGGGGACGTCGATGCCGCGTACGACATGTGTGATGTCCTCTCCGATTCCGTGCAGCGGCCACTCCCGCCGGGCCTGGGCCGAGGAGGCGAGGCTGTCGTGCACCGCCGCCGTCCGTACCGCCTCGGGCAGCGGTGCGGCGGTCAGGACGTGGTCGATGGCGTGCCGTACCGTCCCGGGCGAGTCGTACGCGTGGGACAGGCCCTGGCGGTACTCATCGGTCACCGAGGCGGGCGGCTGCGGTGGCGCGGGCGCGACGAGCACCAGACCCGCCAGTCCGGCCGGCCGGCGGGCCGCGAGGAGCTGGCTCACCTTGCCGCCCATGGAGTGGCCGACGAGGACGTACGGCTCCGGCGCGCACACGTCCACCACGCGCGCGAGATCGTCGGCGAGCCGGTCCAGGTGCCAGGGTCCGGGCAGCGCCCGCGAGGTGCCCCAGCCGCGCTGATCGAAGCGGACCGTCGCCTGCCCGGAGGGCAGGTGGCCGATCACGCCGTTCCAGGTGCGGGCGGAGCCGCCCCAGTAATGGACGAACACCAGCACGGGTCCGCTCCGGCCTCCCACGCGTACGTCCAGGGCCCCGCCCACCACGGGAACATGCGTTGTCGTTTCCGTCATCATCACACCTCTCACACCGGCTGCGTGAACCGGCCACCGCCGAGCCACCGCAGCACATACGGTTGATCTGACCCGTCATTCAGACGCCCGTCCGACCGTACGGAAGACAAGGTCCGCGGCCCGGTGAAAGAGGACCCAGCCATTGTGAAAAACGGACACACCGCTGTACGACAGCTTCGCTACCGGCCCGCCGTCGGAGCTCCGCACGGAGTGGAGGTCATCGACTTCGCCGCACTGCGTTCCATGGACCCCCACGGCCGCCGCGTACTGCCGCAGCGCCCCGACTTCCACGTCTTCGCCCTGATCGGCTCCGGCACCGGCGCCCACGAAGCGGACTTCCAGCACTACCGCCTGACGGAAGGCAGCGCCGTGTGGATCCGGCCGGGCACGGTGCACCGCTGGAGCGACACCGACGCCTGCGATGGTCCGCTCGTCCTCTTCCGGCCCGGCTTCCTTCCCGGCCTCACCGCGGCCGAGACCACCGCACCGGTGTGCTGGCGCCTGGACCGGCAGCGCCTGAGCCTGTCCCTGCTCGCCGCCGACCACCTCGGCCGCGAGCACGGCACACAAGCGCGCACCCCGCGCCTGGCGTCCCCCGCCCTGCTCTCCCACCTGCTGGCGGCACTGGTCCTGCGCGCCCTGCCCGACACGCCGGCCCCGACGGATGCCGGGCGTTCCGGCAGCCGCTACACGGATGTCTTCCGCGCCTACCGGGCCGCTGTCGAAGAGCACTTCACCCACTGGCACCACGTGGCCGATTACGCGCGGGCACTGGGCTACGACGTCCGTACGCTGACGCGGGCCACCCGCGCCGCCGCCGGAACCGGCGCCAAGACCTTCCTCGACCAGCGCATCCTGCTGGAAGCCAAGAGACTGCTCGCCCACACCGACCTGCCGGTCACCGGCTGCGCCCGGCGCCTCGGCTTCCGGGACGCCGGCAACTTCACCACCTTCTTCCGGCGCCAGGCCGGCACACCCCCCGCCGCCTGGCGCGCGGCGTACGGCGCGGCCGGCACCCGGACCGTTGCGCCGCGCGGGTGCTGAGAAACGGCGCCGTACAGAAGCGATATAGGTCGTGATGGAAGCGATATAGAGCGTCCGTTGATACTGCGGCGCGTGGGACGGGTTCTCTTCCCGCAAGCTCCGGAAAAGAAATAGGTCACTATTTCGCTGTTTCGCCCGTGTGGGCGAGGAAGGTTGTGTGACAGTGAACGTAGAGCTGATCGCCGAGGCGCACGAGGACGTCTTCGACCTGGACGCGCGCGAGGTGACCTCCGTCGTCGCGCCGGGTTCTCAGGACGCGGCTTTCACGCTCGGCACGCGCTGCGAGCTCCTCACGCTCGACTGCTGAAACGCCGTTGGCGGGTTCCGTTTCCGGACCGGTGACGGAACCCGCCGCCACGGCATGCGTCAATGCGCCGGGGACGGCGTCGGAACGGCATGAGGAAAAGAACGGAGCGCAGCGGAAAGGCCATGTCGGGGAACCCTCTTTTCTCCTGCGCGGGAATCACCCTGCTGCGCGCCCCCGTACACCCGGCACACCGCGCCCGTGAGACCACCGGCGACGTACCGCAAGGCGCCTCGGAAGGCGCTCCGGACGGCCCCTCGGAAGGCGCTTCGGACGGCGCTTGGGATGAAACGGCCAGGCTCACCGGTCACCTGCGTGAGCTGGCCCTTGACGCGACGCTCCGGGAAGCGGTCGCCGTCTCCAGTGCGGCGCTGACCCGCCGTTGGGAAGCGGCGGTGGCCGGGACGGAGCAGCGTACGGCGGGCCTGCGGCGAGCGGTCCGCGCGCTGACCGCCTACCGCACGCGCATGGCCACCCGCGCGACGCCGTTCGGCCTGATGGCCGGGGTGGCCGTGGCGCGGTTCGCCGCCCGGCCGCAGGAGGCCGGGGCACGGCTGGGCACCGCTCACCGGCGCGTTCCACGCCCGGATCACGGCTGGCTCACAGCGCTGGCCAAGGACTGGGAGCGCCGGCCCGAAGTGGTGCGCCACCTGCGGGTGCTGGCCAACAACCTCTGTGTCGTACGAGGAGACCGCCTGGTGGTGCCCGCCGGACCGGGCGAGCGTGCGGATGACCTGCCGGAGGGCCGGGCGGTACACGAGGTGAGCGTCCGGTACACCGCGGCCGTACGCGCCGCGGTGGAGTCCGCCCGTACCCCCGTGCGCTTCGCGGACCTGGAGGAACGGCTGGCCGAACGGTTCCCACAGGCGTCCCGCGAGACCGTCACCGGCATGCTGACGGGACTGGTGGAGCGCGGAATGCTGCTCACCGACCTGCATCCGCCCACCGGCCACGCCGACCCCCTCGGACACATGCTGGCCGCCCTCGCGGCATCCGGCATCCCGGAAGTGACCGAACTCCGCGCGATATCCATGGAGATGGCGCAGTGGGCGGAGTCCGTCGGGGAAGGCGCGGACGGTACGGCGCGGCACCTGGCGTGGGCGTCGCTCCTCCAGCGGATGAGCGCGCTTGGTGAGCACGAACACCTGGTGCAGGTGGACCTGTCCCTGGACGCGCAGGTGCGTCTGCCGCCTTCGGTCGGTACCGAGGTGGAACGGGCCGCGCACCTCTTGTGGCGGATTTCCGACGACGTCCCGCCGACCGATCCCCTGGCCGAGTACCACCGCGACTTCCTGGAGCGTTACGGCGTGGACCGGGCCGTCCCGGTCAGGGAGTTGCTCGACCCGGAAACCGGCCTGGGGGCGCCCGCCGGCTACCGGAACCCGCCGAGCCACCGCACCCCGCCGCGGCCGGCCGCCCGGAACACCGCACGCGACCGGCTGCTCCTGCACCTGGCCCAAGAGGCAACGTTGACCGGATCGGCCGAGGTGGTACTCACCGACGACCACCCGTTCGTCGTCGGCCTCGCCCGCGACGACGGCACGCCACCCGCGGGCGTCGAACTGTTCACCCGGCTGGTGGCCGCCTCACCCGCCGCACTGCGCTCCGGGGACTTCCGCGTGGTGGTGGAATCGGCCGTCGACGAGGCGGGGGCCGGCTTCGGCCGGTTCGCCCACCTCTTCCCGGACGAGGACCGGACAGCACTGGCGGAGGTCGCCGCCGCCGGCCGGCCCGTAGCCGCCGCGGCGGACGCACTGCGCGCCCAGGTGGTCTTCCGGCCCCGCGCACGGGCCGGCAACGTCACCCGGACCCCCGGGCTCCTCGAACACTGCATACCGGTCGGCGCGTTCGCCCCGGGCGACGGCGGCGGCCTGGACCTCGACGACCTCGCCGTCCGGGCCGATCCCGACCGGCTGTTCCTGGTGCGGCCTAGCGACGACCGGGAAGTGGTACCGGCCGCTTGCCACCTGCTCAACCCCGGCCACGCGCCGAACCTCGTACGCCTGCTCGGTGACATCCCGCGCAGCGGAGCACGACCGTGCCGGGCCTGGGACTGGGGCGCCGGCGAGGACCTGCCGTACACGCCCAGGGTGCGGTACGGGCGTACGGTGCTGGCCCTGGCGCGCTGGCGGCCGACGGAGGCGGTACGGGACCAGGACGCACCCTTCGACCAGTGGGTACGGCAGGTACGCGCATGGCGGAGAGCTGGCGGGTGCCCGAACGGGTCGCGCTGGCCCGCTCCGACCAGCGGATCGAACTTCTTCTCACCGAGCCGTCCCACCTACAGGTGCTCCGTCACGAACTGCGGCGCCGTCCGGATGCGGCGCTCCGCGAGGTGCTGGAGGCCGATGACACATCAGGGTGGCTGATAGGCGAAGGGGGCGCCCACCGCAACGAGTTGGTGTTCCCTTTGCTGACCCGGGCCGGGTCAGCCGCGCCGACGGGCGCCGCCCCGGCTGCCGTTGCCGAGCAGCACCGCACGCACCGTCCGCACCGCACCGTGCGGCCCCTCTCCTCGCGGGGCGAGGACCATCTGCCCGGCGGCGAGTGGCTGTACGCGTTGGTGCACTGCTCCCCCGACCGCCACCCGGAACTGCTCGGCCGGCACCTTCCGCGCCTGCTCCATGCCCTTCCGGAGGCCGTGGACCGCTGGTTCTTCACCCGCTACCGGGACCACGACCACCATGTGCGCCTGCGCTTCCACGGGACACCCGGGGCACTCGCCGGCACGGTCCTGCCGGACATCCACCGCTGGGCCACGGACCTGCGCGCGCACGGCCTGATCCAACGGCTCTCTCTGGAGACCTACACACCGGAGTACGAGCGCTACGGCGGCCTGGACGTGATGGCCGCCGCGGAGCGCGCCTTCCACGCCGACAGCCTGGCGGTCGTCGAAACGCTCGCCCTGCGGGAACGTTCCCTGCTGGACATGGACCCCGTGCTCCTCGCGGCAGCCGGTTGCGTCCATCTGCTCCGGGCCTGGCAGGGGGCACCGGGGGCCTGCGACCCGGCGGACGGGACCGGCAGCACCGACAGAACTGACGTCACTGACAGAACTGACGTCACCGACGGAACCGATGTGGACTCGACCGGGCCGGAGTGGCTGATGCGGGCGTACCCGAAGGAGGCACGGCACAAGGAGTTCCAGCGACGCCGTGCCGAGGCCGTCGCCCTCATCGATCCCTACGGTGACTGGAACGGCCTGCGCGACCGGCCCGGCGGCCAGGCGGTGCTGGCCGCCTGGGACAGGAGATCGCGGGCGATAGGTGACTACCGGCGCGCGCTGGCCGGACCGGGCGCAGAAGCCCGGCCCCCGTCCGAGCGGATAGTGCCGAGCCTGCTCCACATGCATCACAACCGGCTCATTGGCGTCGACCGGGAGGCAGAACTGACGTCGGTGGCGGTGGCGCGAGGAGCCGTCCAGGCACATTGGGGGCGGCGGACACGGGGGCGTACGTGACGGGGCGGCATCCAACAGAGAGCAACACTCCACCTATCGACGCTCCACCCGTCAACGCTCAACGCGTGAACACTCCACCCGTCAACGTTCAACCCGCGAACGCTCCATCCGTCAACGTTCAACCCGTGAACGCTCCACCCGTCAACGTTGCCCCTCCGGACGATGCCGCGACCCGGAACCGGGCTCGGCAGATCGTGGCGGAGCTGGCCGAACGGCTCGGCCACCCGGACCGGATCGCCGTCCCGGCCTCCGCTCCCGGCGGGCGCACCGACCCACCGGACACACCCGCACCCCGGTTGCTCCGGCCCGGCCCCTCCCTGGGGGAGGGACACAGCGGCATCGCGCTACTCCATGCGGAGCTGTCCCACGCGATGCCGGAGCACCGGACCTTCGCGCACGCCCACCTGGCCGCCGCGTTGTCCCAGTTGCCCGCGCTCCATGGTGGGGGGCTGCACGGCGGAGTGACCTCCCTGGCCTTCGCGGCCCAGGTGGCGCGGCATCACCGCCCGCGGAGCTACACCACCCTCCTGGACCAGCTCGACGAACGGGTGCTCGTCGGCCTGCACGCCGTCCTGGAATCCGAGGCCGCACGCCTCGACGCCGGGCGCGCCGGAGTGGCCATGCACACGTACGACACCATCAGTGGCGTCACCGGCGTCGGCCGGTACCTGCTCCTGCGTGCGCAGGACCGTCACCGGCAGCCGCTCGCCGGGCTGCTCTCCTACCTGGTCCGGCTGTGCCGCCCGGTACGCGTCCACGGGGCCGATGTGCCGGGCTGGTGGGTTCCCACGGGCCCCTCCGCCCGGCCCGACCCCCGGTTCCCTCACGGTCACTTCAACATCGGAGTGGCGCACGGCATGTGCGGTCCGCTGGCCCTGCTCGCCCTCTGTCATGAGGCCGGGGTGCTCGTACCCGGGCAGTCGGAGGCCATCCACCAGTTGGCCGAGCACATCCTGGCCTTCCGCCTTGAGGGCGGACGCTGGCCGCGGGTGGTCGCGGCCGACGCGTTCATAGCCGACGCGTTCACAGCCGATGTGGTCAGAGCCGATGTGGTCGGGGACGACGCGTACGGGGACGAGGCGTTCGTGGATGACGTGATCGTCTCCGGCACCGCGCGCCCCAGTGGTACGCCGGGGGACACCATGGCCGGCTGGTGTTACGGGACTGCGGGCGTGGCCCGAGCGCTTCACCTGGCCGGCCGTGCCCTCGGTGAACCCGCATGGCGGCACGCGGCAACCCGCGCACTGACCGATACGCTGCTCGCGCTGACGCCCCAGCAGATCACGGACGGTTCACTCTGCCACGGGTGGGCCGGTCTGCTGCACGCCACCTCGAGAATGGCCGGCGAGAACACCGACGGAGACCTGGTCGGGTTCCTGCCCCGTCTGGCCCGCCGACTGACCGACGCCTACGACCCCGGCCTGCCCTTCGGGTTCACCTACGACCGGCCCGCCCCGGCGTCCGGGCGGACCGCGGCACCTCACCGTGCCGGTTTCCTGGAAGGCGCCGCCGGGATCGCCCTGGCCTTGCACGCCTATGGCACCGGCGGGAAACCGTCCAGTCCGTGGGACGCCGCGCTGCTCCTGGACTGACCGGGCGCCGAGCGTCCCCGACCGGCCGCGAAGGGTGCCTGACCTGCGGTCGTACGGTCGGCGCCGCACTCCCCGCCGCGGTGGTCACGGCTATGATGCCGGACGGCGAGGCCACGTACGCACAGCACATGGACCCGTACCCGTACGGCCCGTACCCGTACGACCTGTACGCGTACCCGTACTCGTACGCGTACCCGTACCGTGAATCCGCGAGGTCGGCCGCCGTGCTGGCGGTGACCACGCACATCGTGCTCGTCCGCTGGGCGCGGCGCCGTGGGTGCGACCCGTACACGGGATGGCGAAGCCGCCTTTCGGTCCTGTGCGTCCTCATCGCGGGCCTGATGGTCGTGCTGTCGGCGGGCGTCACCGTCATGACCCATGCGGACGCCGCCGAAACGGCGGCCAACCTCGGCAGGCCCATGTGTGAAGGCTGACCGGGCGACCCCCGGACCCCATCGCACGCCACGGGGGACGCCGCTGAAGGCGGGCGGCTCATGTGATGTGGGCGCGGACGGGGCCTATATGGGGGTCTGCCAGGAGCGGGGAGACCGGTAGGAGGCGTCTCCGCCGGTCCATGTGCGGTGGCGACCGCGCTTGCGGGCCGCTGCTCGGGGGCAGCCGGTCAGGGTGAGGTCGGTGAGATCCACGGGACCGGTGTCGGCCCGCTGGGCCAGCAGCGCGAGTACGACCGCTGTGACCGCGGCCACCTCGTCGGCCTCCGGACGGCCCCGCTCGAAGCGCAGCCGTGGTGCGGCGGATTCGGGGCAGGCGATGACGGTGGTCATGGTTCCTGGCTCTCCCTCGGGACGGGGCGCGGGGCCGGACCCGGCGCCGTTCGTCCGCCAGCATGGGCCGGGGCACTCGAATCGCCGTCCATCGTCCCTGGGGAGGGAGCCGGGGCCGTCGTACGGGAGCGGGGCGGGGCGGGCGATCCGTACGGCTCGTACGGGTGGCTCAGCGGCTGAGCCGTCCATAACGGGCCACGGCGAGGGGGAAGAACACCGCCAGCAGGACCAGCGGCCACAGGACCGCGAGCAGGACCGCGTTGTCGGTGGCCCAGGAGCCGTCGCTCCAGTGCGGATTGCCGAAGAGATCACGTACGGCTCCCGCGGTGGAGGACAGCGGGTTCCACCGGGCGATGGCCCCGAGCCAGTCCGGCATGGTGTCCGGCGAGGTGAACGCGCTGGAGAGGAAGGTCACAGGCCAGATCAGGATCTGCACGGCCTGCACCATCTCCGGTCTGCCCGCCACCAGGCCGACGAGGATGCCGACCCACAGCATCGCGAAGCGGAACAGCAGCGACAGGCCGACCGCGGCGAGTGCCGCACCCGGACCGTGGTGCGACCGCCAGCCCATCAGCAGGCCGGCGCCGACCATCACCAGCAGGCCGGCCGCCGACTGCAGCATGTCGGCGATGCTGCGCCCGACCAATACGGCGGAGGTCGCCATCGGCAGGGCACGGAAGCGGTCGATGATGCCGCGGTTCATGTCCTGGGTGAGAGCCGTCATGGTGGCTTCCAGTCCGAAGGCCATGGTGAGCGCGAACATTCCGGGCACGAGGAACTCGACGTACTTCCCGCCACCGGGCACCGCCATGCCACCGCCCAGGAAGTAGGCGAACATGACCAGCATCATCACGGGGAAGACCAGCCCGACCGCCAACTGGCCGGGCTGCCGGGCCCAGTGCGCGAAGTCGCGCCGGGTGACGGTCCAGGAGTCGGCCACCATCCAGGACAGGCGGGAGCCGGGCGGACGGGGTGTCGTAGTGGTGGGGGCGTCGGCGAGGGCGGGGGCGTCGGCGGGGGTGGGGCGCGAGGTGGTCGACGGTGCCGGCGGCTTCGATGACACCGGTTGCCGGGACGGCGTACCGCTCATATCGCGGCCTCCTCTCGGGAGTCGTCGGGCTCTTGCCGGGACGTGGCGGTCGTGTGCCGCGACGTGGCGGTTGCGTTCCGGGACGTGGCGGTTGTGTTCCGCGACGTCGCGGTCCGCGTGCTTTTCCCGGACGGACCGGGGAGTTCGCCGGATGTCCGGTGAGGTGGAGGAACACCTCGTCGAGGGTGGGACGGCGCAGGGCGATGTCCTCGGCCTCGATGCCCGCCGCGGACAGGGCCCGGACGGTGCCGGTGAGCGCCGCGATCCGGTCGCTCACCGGCGCGCTGACGCGGCGGCCGTCCTCGTCGCTCTCCACCGCGCCGCCCGCTCCGGCCGCCCGGGCGACCACGGCCGCCACCGCGGCCACCTGCTCGCCGCGCCGTACGACGACATCGATACGGTCGCCGCCGAGCCGGGACTTGAGCTGGTCGGCGGTCCCCTCGGCGATGACCTTGCCGTTGTCGACGATCGAGATCCGGTCGGCGAGCTGGTCGGCCTCCTCCAGGTACTGGGTCGTGAGCAGTACGGTCGTACCGCCGCCGACCAGGGAGCGGACCGCGTTCCAGACCTCGGTACGGCCACGGGGATCCAGCCCGGTCGTCGGCTCGTCGAGCAGGAGCACCTGGGGTGATGTGATCAGCCCGGCGGCCAGGTCCAGCCGTCGCCGCATGCCGCCCGAGAACTGCTTCACCGGCTTGGTGCCGGCGCCGGCCAGGCCGAACCGTTCCAGCAGTTCGGTGGCGCGGCGCGCTGCCCGGCGCGCGCCCAGATGGTACAGGCGGCCGAACATCTCCAGGTTCTGCCGGCCGCTGAGCTCCTCGTCCACGGCTGCGTGCTGGCCGAGCAGGCCGATGCGGTAACGGACGTCCTCCGCCTGCTTCATCACGTCGTGGCCGGCCACCTCCGCCCGGCCGCCGTCGTACCGCACCAGTGTGGAGAGGATCCTGACGAGTGTGGTCTTTCCGGCGCCGTTGGGCCCGAGCACCCCGTGAACGGTGCCCGTGCCGACGGTGAGATCGAGACCGGAAAGAGCCGCTTTGTCGCCGTACCTCTTCCGTAGGTCCTCGACGAGGATCGCGTGGGTGTGCTCCTTCAAGGCACTGGCCTCCACTTCTCGGAGCGATTGAGTAGTCAATGTTGACTAGTGAGGGCGTCACCGTACTCGCGTCGATCCGACTGGTCAAGTTTGATTAGCTGGGGCTGGGTCGCTGGTGCCGAGTTGGTGCGGGTCGTACGAGGATGCGCGAGGTCACGCGGTCTGTGGAGGCGTCCGGTTCGCCGGGCATCCGGTTCGCCGGGCGGGCGGAGCGGACCGGGTGTGCTCGGTGTGCTGGGCGGGCCGACCGCGCCGGAGGCCCGCCGTGGCCTCGCTCCACCCCGCCCGGCCTGGACGAATCCGCCGCCCGGCGACGAGGCCCGATGAAAGCCGCTCCGTGGGGGATCGCCCGCAGTAATATGGCTTTCACTGATAGTAGTTCGTTCGTCGGCGTGGCCTGACGTCTGTCGAGCCGAAGATCACTCCTGGGGAGAGGTGGGCACGATGGAGCGGGTGCGCAATGCGCTCCAGGACGTGATGACCATCAAGGGCGCGCTCGGTTCGGCCATCGTGGACTACTACAGCAGGGTCACGCTGGCCGCCATCGACGGGGGTGTGGGCTTCGACCTGCACGAAGCCGGCATCGGCGACACGGATGTCGTACGTGCCAAGCTCCGTACCCTCGAAAGCCTCGGCTACTCCGTCGACAGCGTCGAAGACATCCTGATCACCCTCACCAAGGAGTACCACCTCATCCGGCCGGTCATGCAGCGCAGGCTCCAGGGGATTTTCATCTACCTGGTTCTGGACCGCAGAGATTGCGAACTTGACCAGGCCAGAGCGCAACTGCGCGAGATAGAGGCGTCTTTGGAGATCTGACGGGTGCCCCTACAGGCGCTCCGGGGCGTCAGATCGGCGTAGGGGCCAGTCCCTGCGCGCGCCACACCGTGCCACGGCGCTCATAGGCGAAAAGCTGCTCGACGGAGTGTGCGACGCGTGGGCCCAGTTCGCGTTCGAGCAGATACAGGCCGAGGTCCAGGCCGGAGGTGACACCCGCCCCGGTGACCAGGTCCCCGTCGTCGACGACCCGGGCATCGACGGCAATCGCCCCGGCGGCTTCCAACTGCGACATCGCCGAGTGGTGCGACGTCACATGACGGCCCTTGATCAGTCCGGCCATCGCCAGTACGACGGACCCGCCGCACACCGTGGCCACCGTCAGCCCTGGTTTGTCGTAGGCCGTCTTCAGCAGCCCCGCCAGTTCGGACCGTATGCTGCGAGCCAATATGTCGACAATGGCCTCTTCGGCCGCTCCCGACTCCGCGATACGGCCGGACGCTCCGGGGACGACCACCAGGTCCGCGCGCTCCGGATCGAGCCGGCCGGTGGCCCGCAAGGACAGCGGGACCGTACCGCTCGGCACCTCCCGCGCCCCCTCCGCCGACACCATCTCGACGCTCACCGCCCCACCGCCGGCCAGCCCTCCCGCGTACAGCACCTCATAGGGAGCGACGACATCCAGAGGATCGAACCCATCGAACAACACGAACTGGACGTGCATGGTGCATCAGTCCTTCCGGGAGACGGCGGCCCCGCGACCGGGTGCCGGAACCGACGCTAGACGGGACCCGGGGACGCCCATAGTGGCGTGATTGCCACACCTCAACGGATTCTCGCCAGGCACCGTCCCCGTACGCTTACCGTCGAGCCATGCACACGCTCACCGTTCTCGCCCTTGACGGCGTCATCCCGTTCGATCTCGCCACTCCCATAGAGGTCTTCACCCGGACCCGGCTCCCCGATGGCAGCACGCCCTATCGCGTACGGATCTGTGCGGCGTCCCAGGAGATCGACGCCGGAACGTTCGTCCTCCGCGCACCATGGGGCCTGGAGGCGCTGGCGGAGACGGACACGATCGTGCTGCCCGGCTGCACCGACCCCACCGCCCCCATACCGGCCGAGGTCCTGCGGGCCCTGCGAGACGCGGCGGGCAAAGGGACCCGAATCGCCTCCATCTGCTCCGGCGCCTTCATCCTGGCCGCCACCGGTCTCCTGGACGGCCTGCGGGCCACCACCCACTGGTCGGCGGCCTCCCTCCTGGCCGCCCGTCACCCTGACGTCACGGTCGACCCGGACGTGCTGTACGTCGACAACGGACAGTTCCTGACCTCCGCCGGAGCCGCCGCCGGCCTCGACCTGTGTCTGCACATCATCCGCCGGGACCACGGGTCCGCGACGGCTGCCGACGCCGCGCGGCTCTCCGTGATGCCTCTGGAACGCGAGGGCGGGCAGGCCCAGTTCATCGTCCACGATCAGCCGCCGGCCCCGGCCGGATCGACGATGGAGCCGCTGCTGCGCTGGATGGAGGAGCACGCCGAACAGGATCTGACCCTGCATGAGATAGCCGCCCGCGCCGGTATGAGCACCCGCACCCTCAACCGCCGCTTCCGTGACCAGACCGGCACCACCCCGCTCCAATGGCTGCACCGGGCGCGGATCCGCCGCGCCCAGCACCTCCTGGAGACCACCACCCACCCGGTCGACCGCATCGCCACCCGGTCCGGCTTCGGCTCCGCCACCGCCTTCCGCGACCGCTTCAAACGCGTGGTGGGCACCACCCCGTACTCCTACCGCCGCTCATTCCAAGGCGCGCGGCCGGAGCCGATTCCGTCGACGAGTGGACGCAATCAGTCGATGTGATCGTGACATGGGGGAAAGGGGGATAAGGCGGGGGTGGGAGGGGAAGGAGGAGAGGGCAGAGGGAGAAAGTCAAGGGCGGGGGCGAGGACGGGTGAAGGCGGGACGGGGCTCGGTACGGTACGCGGGGTACGGCGCCGGCGCAGGTCAGTGGCCATCGTGCGGCGTGGCGAGGGGCGGGCCGACGGCCTCGTGCGTGTGTCGCGTCCGGCGAGGTATATGTGTTCATCCCTAGAATTGCGTGATGCAGATATCCCAGACGTCCCAGGTACCCGGCGTGGCGCTGTACGAGGTGATTCGGTGAAGGGGCCCGATGCCACCGACGAACAGTGGGAGGGGCTCGCGGAGGTCGTGCCTCTGCGCGGCGGTGCCGAGTGGCCGTCCTGGCCCGACCACCGTGCCCTCCCCGAAGAGGAGGAGGAAAGTGAGGCGGCGCGGCGTTTCGTCGTCATCCGCGTCCAGACCTTCGCCGACGCCCGGGAAGTCGCCGAGTACTTGATGGCGCAGCTCCCCGTACTGCTCGACCTCACCAGCGCGGACACCGACGTCGCCAAACGCATCCTGGATTTCGCCAGCGGTGTCGTCTTCGGGCTCGGCAGCGGCATGCACCGCGTGGACACCAACGTCTTCCTGCTCGCGCCCGCGGGACCGAGGTGGAGGAGCCGCACGGCAGCGCTGTACCTCGATCGTAGGAAGACATTTAAGGCGTAACGGTTTTCCTGCCCGGGTGTTGCATACCGTCCGCATATGGACACTGACAGTGCTCGTCCGGCGGTCACCGCGCTACGGCTGTCCGCCTTCAAGACACACCGTGGTGTGAACCTGCCGCTGGAACCGCTGACCCTCCTGACCGGGCCCAGTGGCAGCGGCAAGACAAGCGCCCTCCAGGCGTACGAGATCCTCGCGCGGCTCGGCAGCGGGGCCAGACTGGAGCGTGCCGTGACCGCGGTGACGGGCGAGCCGGCCGGGTGCGTTCCTCAGTGGGCGCGGCCGGACGGGCAGCGACGGCGCGGTTTCCGCATCGGCTGTACGGTCGACGGTCCGGCCGGTCCGGTCACGCTCGATCTCGCCGTACAGGCCGAACCGGAACTGCGCATCGTGGGCGAGCGATTGACCGGCGGCGGTAGGACCCTGCTGTCCACGGCCCTGACCGACCCGGAGCGCCGTGCCGTCCAGGCCGCCTGGCACACGGCCGGCATGACGCCGGTGACACGTGCGCCGCTGCCCGACGACCTGCTCGGTACGGCCCTGCTGCCGCTGCGCGTGGCCGGCAAGACGGAAGGCCAGCGGCTGGTGTTGGCCGCGGCGGAGCAGGTGGTGGTCGCGCTGCGGTCGGTCTTCGCCTGCGACCCGCGTCCGGAAGTCATGCGAAAGGCCGTGGGGGCGGCGAGCCCGAGGAGTGGCGAGGCCGGCGGGTGCGTCAGGGAAGGCGGTGGGGGAAGCGGCGGTGGGGGAAGTGGCGGGGGAGGAAGCGGCGGTGGGGGCAGGGCCCACGGGACGGGGCCGGTCCGGGGCGCCGGCGATTTCGGTGACGGGCGGCTGCGCGGTACGTGCGACAACCTCCCGGCCGTGCTGGAACGTACGAGTCGTGAGTGCGTGCGACGGCACGCGGCGTTGGTCGAGGCGGTACGGGAGGGATGCGTCGGCCCCGTGGAGGGGCTGCGGACGGAGGCGGTGCGGACGGCCGGGGCGGCGGAACGCGCGGGCCTAAGGACGGGCATGAGTACAGGGGCCGGTGCCGGTGCCCGTGATGGTTCGGGCGGGAGCGCCGGCCCCGGTACGGGCACCGGCCTGGGCCCGGGCGCTGGGGCGGGTGCCGTACGCGCCCTGATCGAGCGGGGAGAACTGGGAGCCACGCCGGTGGAACGGCTGGGGGACGGCGAACTGCGGTACCTGGCGCTGGCGCTGGTCCTCCTCACCGGGCCGGGAGTGCTCGCGATGGACCCGGTGGCCGAGGTGCCCTCGGCGAGGCAGGTGCTGACGGTGGTGGCGGACGGCCTGGACCGCTGCCTGGACCGGCGGCAGGCGCGCGCACTGCTGGCACTCGCCGTACGGATGGTCGAGCGCGGGCACATCAGACTGCTGGGGACGGTACGGGACGCCTCGGCCGTGGAGGGGCTGCCCGGCGTGCGGGTGCTACACCTAGGGGCATGAACGAGGATCTTCACGCATTGCAGCGGCGGCTGGCGGAGTTCGCCGCCGCCCGGGACTGGCAGCAGTACCACACCCCCAAGAACCTGGCCGCGGCGCTTAGCGTCGAGGCGTCCGAACTGGTCGAGATCTTTCAATGGCTGACCCCGGAGGAATCGGCGAAGGTCATGTCCGACCCGGGCACGGCCGGCCGGGTCGAGGACGAGGTCGCCGATGTCCTGGCGTACCTGTTGCAGTTCTGCGAGGTGCTCGGCATCGATGTGCTGGCGGCGCTCGCGGCGAAGATCGAGCGGAACGAGACGCGCTTCCCCGCCGGGCCGGGCAGGACGGGACAGGGCGGATGATCCGGTAGCGGAACAGGTCCGAGCGCTGAAGCGCCGCCGGGGAGGCTGGGTGGCGCGGTGAGCGATTCGGTCGGTTCGTGCAAGAGGATGGAGCCGATTGTCACTCTATGGAGTGACGGATCTCTCCACACCGTCTTAGTTGTCCATAGATTTGCGAATTCCTCTGGCCTTTTCGGCGACTCGGCGTCACGCTGGGTAATGAACGACGGGAGCGGCACAGTCGGCGACGATTGAGGGAGGGGGCGCGGATGGACGCGGTGCGCATCATCGCGGCCAGTCGGTGCGGTCTGGCGAAGGCACGGACGGTTCACGAGGTCGTCGTCGAGGCATGGCAGGCGCAGGCTTTGGCGGAGGCGGTCGGCAGCCATCTCGCGACAGCCGGGCCGCATGAAGTCCGGTCCCGTGCGGAGGGATTGGGTGACGCGGGAGGGAGATCGGGTGGGACGCCGGTGTTTCCGGTGTCAAGGGCGGGAGGGCTGCGGGCGGCCCAGCTCTCCGAAGTACGGGATACCAAAGCCACCCTGACGAGTCTGTCCGGACTGCTCGGGGAGGTGTGCGAGGCGCTGGTCGGCGTGGTCTGCGCGGCGGACGAGGAAGGGATGTACTGGACCTGCGTCGAGGCGATGGATGCGGCCGACGAGTCGCGGGACCGGGTGTCCGCGATATTGAAACAGCTCGCGGTGCGGGACCGGGACCCGGCGTGACCCCGGCTCGACCCGGCCGGTACCGGCCGGGCTCCATAGGGTCGCGGAGGCAGTCCGGGAATCAGGGCGCGTCTGACAGGTCGGTGCGAGGGGAGGAACTGGAGGTGGTGTCATCGCCGGCCGGATAAGAAGCCGGGGAGCGGAGGCCGATGCTGAGGTCGGAGAGGTCGGCATTGAGGGCGGCCATCAGCTCGTCCATCTGCTGCAGCAGTCCTTTGGGGGCGCCTTGCTGCTGCGGCACGGCGGCTTCTTCGGCTCTGACTTCCTGGGTCATACGGCCTCCTCGGCCCTGGCCTCCGCAGGGGAGGCAGTGTCGCGGGTGACGATGTCGGCAACGGTCGCCGACGCCTGGGTACCGGTGTTGCCCGGCTCCGCTCTCGCCAACGATCTACGATCGCCGCGGTCACTGGCAGGGACGCCCGGTTGCGACGTGTTGACGAATATTCACCCGAGGGAGGAAGTCTGTCGTAGGGCCAGTACTGACGATTGACGCACATCTCAGCGTGCAGGATGGAGGCATGGACCTACGCATTTTCACGGAGCCCCAGCAGGGGGCCTCCTACGACACCCTGCTCACGGTGGCCAAGGCCACCGAGGACCTCGGCTTCGACGCCTTCTTCCGTTCCGACCACTACCTGGCCATGGGCAACGCGGACGGGTTGCCGGGCCCGACCGACGCCTGGATCACTCTCGCGGGCCTGGCCCGGGAGACCGAGCGCATCCGCCTCGGGACGCTGATGACGGCGGGCACCTTCCGTCTCCCGGGTGTGCTGGCCATCCAGGTGGCACAGGTGGACCAGATGTCGGGCGGACGGGTGGAGCTGGGCCTCGGAGCCGGCTGGTTCGAGGAGGAGCACCGGGCGTACGGCATCCCGTTCCCCAAGGAGAAGTTCGCGCGACTGGAAGAGCAACTGGCGATCATCACCGGTCTGTGGTCGACCGGGACCGGAGAGGAGTTCAGCTACGACGGCAGGTACTACCAACTGGAGAAGTCACCCGCACTGCCCAAGCCCGCTCAAGACAAGGTGCCGGTTCTGATCGGCGGGCACGGCGCGACCCGGACTCCGCGGCTCGCGGCGCAGTACGCGGACGAGTTCAACATCCCCTTCGCCTCGCTCGAAGACAGCGAGCGCCAGTTCGGACGGGTGCGGGCGGCAGCCGAAGCCGTCGGGCGCAAGGGCGATGACCTGGTGTACTCGAACGCACTCGTGGCCTGCGTGGGCAGGAACGACGCTGAGGTGGCGCGGCGTGCCGCGGCCATCGGACGGGAGGTGGATGAACTGAAGGCCAACGGTCTGGCGGGTTCGCCCGCCGAGGTCGTCGACAAGATCGGACGGTACGCCGCCATCGGAGCGTCCCGGGTGTACCTGCAGATGCTGGACCTCGACGACCTGGACCACCTCGAACTCATCTCCGCACAGGTGCAGACCCAACTCACCTGACCCCAACCGCCCTGCGTCGCGCGGCAGCTACCACCACCTGTCCCTACCCGGCGGCGCCCCAGGCCGCCGTATCCCCGAACCACCGTACGGATGTCCGCACCATCCAACGGCAAGGCAGCCCATCCCGACCGGCCGACGTGGGGGTGGGTGGAGGAACCGAGGCCAGAGACGTGGCAGCCCGATACGTCGCAGCCCGGGGCAGGGCTGCACGGGCCGCGGTCGCCCGAGCCGGGGCGGCGCGACTCGGGCGGGTGCGGCCCGGGGAGGCGCGGCCCGGGGAGGCGCGAGGGTCGGGACAGACCAGACCGGGCCGAGCCGGGGCGCCGGGATGGTGAAGGGGCGACTCGAGTCACCGCGACCCGAGTCGCGACAAACCCGACCCGAAGCGGCCCGGCACCGGGTCGCGTGGGTCCGAAGAGACTGCTCAGGGGAGAGGGAAGAGAGGGGAGGGGGGAGGGGGGGGGGAGAGAGCCGTAGCCGCCGGGCAGTAGTCGCCGCTGCGCAGTCCTGGAGGGCTTCATTCCTGGGCGCGCAGCCCCGGACAGCCATGGCTTGGGCGAGCTATGCCCGGGCAACTGCTCGGTTCGGGTGGAGGCCGAGGTCGTACAGCCTTGCGGCATGGGCGCCGGCGCAAGGCGGTCGGCCTCACGCCTGAGGCAGACAGGAGCCAGAAACCTGCCGGTCCTGGCGGGGACGGACCCGTCGGCCGTGGGCGGGGATCTGCCGGGCCGAGGGGTGGGCCCCGCTGGGCGGTGGGCGGGAGCCTGCAAGGGGCGTGGTGAGGGTTCGGTCCTGGCGAGGACCCGTCGGGCCGTGGGCGGGGGCTGCTGGGCTGGGGGTGGGGACCCGTCGGGCCGTGGGCGGGGGCTGCCGGGCCGAGGGATGAGGTTCCGCCGGGCTGGGGTGAGGGCTTGCCGGGCGAGGGCGAGGACTCGTCGAGCTGTGGGCGCGGGACCTGACGAGCCGAGAGGTGGGCACCTGCCGGGTCGCACTCGGGGACCTGTCGAGCCGGGATGTCGGGTCGGGATGCGGGGGTCTGCTGGGTTGGGGGCGGTGGGTTCGGTGCGGTGGATGGTGGGCGTTGGGTGCCGTGCATTGGGTGCCGTGTGGGGGGTGGTGGGCGAGGGGGAGGGGGTGGGGTGGTGGGGGGAGGGAGGGGAGGGGAGGGGAGGGGAGGGGGCAAAAGGGGTGGGGGTGTAGGGGCGGTTGGTGGGGGCGTTCAGGGGGCGGTGTTGGTTGCGGGAAGGGGGGCGCGTTTTGGGTGCTGGTTGCGTTGGGTGGGGGCGGGGGGCGTTGCTGTGGGGCTGGGGGTGGCCGGTTGCTGGGGGCTGTTGGGGCTGGTGGGGGGAGGGGAGGGGGGAAATCGGGTGGGGGTGGGGTGGGGGTGGGGTCATACTCGGTGGGGTGTTCTTGACGATAGGTACTTCGGGCGGGGTTGGGCGGCCGGCGACCGATCTGGGGTTTTTGCTGCATAAACATCCCGGAAAGGTGCAGGCGTTCTCGACGGCTCAGGGCACTGCGCATGTGTTCTATCCCGAGGCGGACGAGGACCGGTGCACGGCCGCGCTGCTGCTGGAGGTGGATCCGGTCGCCCTGGTCCGTCGTGGGCGGGGCAAGGGGCGTGGGGGGTCGCCGGACGCGGCGCTGGGGCAGTATGTGAATGATCGGCCCTATGCTGCCTCGTCGCTGCTGGCCGTGGCGCTCGGTGGCGTCTTCGGGAGCGCGATGCGGGGGCAGTGCAGGGCCCGACCCGAATTGCCGGGGCTGGCGTTGCCGCTGCGCGTCGAGGTGCCCGCGCTGCCGGCGCGGGGTGGGGCGGAACTCGTACGCAGATTGTTCGAGCCGTTGGGGTGGGCGGTATGGGCCGAGGCGGTGGCGCTGGACGAGACGTTCCCTGAATGGGGTGACTCGCCATACGTACGGCTCGGGCTGGACGGCGAGATGCGGCTTTCCGAGGCGCTGCGGCATCTGTACGTGCTGCTGCCGGTGCTGGATGACGCCAAGCACTACTGGGTCACGGCCGACGAGGTCGACAAGCTGCTGCGTGCGGGCGAGGGCTGGTTGGAGGGCCACCCCGAGCAGGAGCTGATCGTCGGCCGTTATCTCGCACGGCGCCGGGAGCTGACGCGCGACGCGTTGGAGCGGCTGGAAACAGGACAACTAGAGGGCGAGCAGCCGGAGTTGGGACGGTCGGAGCTGGCGCGGCTCGCCGAGGTGGATGACACGGCCGTGGAGGAGATCGACAACGCCGTGGACGAGGCGGCCGACACCGAGGAGCGCCCGGTGCCGCTGGCCGTACGCCGGCGCGCGGCAATCATGGCGGAGCTGCGCGCGGCCAGGGCGGCGCGGGTGCTGGACCTGGGCTGCGGTCAGGGTCAGTTGCTGTCCGAGTTGCTCGCGGACCGGCAGTTCACCGACATCGTGGGCATGGACGTCTCGATGCGGGCGCTGCATGCGGCGGGCCGCAGGCTGCGGCTGGACCGGATGCCGGAGCGGCAGGCGCGGCGGGTGCGACTGCTCCAGGGATCGTTGGCCTACGTCGACAGCCGGCTCAAGGGGTATGACGCGGCGGTGCTGAGCGAGGTCGTCGAGCACGTCGATCCGCCGCGGCTGGCGGCACTGGAGTACGCGGTGTTCGGCGCGGCCCGGCCGCGCACCGTTGTGGTGACGACGCCGAACGCGGAGTACAACGTGCGCTGGGAGTCGCTGCCCGCCGGGCACGTACGCCACCACGACCACCGCTTCGAGTGGACGCGGCAGGAGTTCGGGGAGTGGGCTCGTGGGGTGGCCGGGCGGCACGGGTACGTCGTGGAGTTCCGGCCGGTAGGGGATGAGGACCCCGAGGTCGGGCCGCCGACCCAGCTCGCCGTGTTCCGGCTGGGCGGTGGCGGTGGCGATGGCGATGGCGACAGAGACGGGCACGGGCACGGGTACGGAGACGACAGCCAGGAGAAGAAGGAGAAGGGGGGCTTGGTATGAGTAGCCTGGCCGGTTCCGGGGCCGGCGGCCCGTCGCAGGGTGAGGCCGAAGGGACGCAGGGCATTCGGAGGGTCGGTGTTCCGGATCTGTGCCTCGTGGTGCTGATCGGGGCGACCGGCTCCGGCAAGTCCACCTTCGCCGCGCGCCATTTCCGGCCCACCGAGGTGATCTCCTCCGACTTCTGCCGGGGGCTGGTGAGCGACGACGAGAACGACCAGAGCGCCAGTGCCGACGCCTTCGACGTCCTGTACTACATCGCGGGAAAGCGGTTGGCGGCCGGCCGCCGGACGGTCGTGGACGCCACGAACGTGCAGTCCGACGCCCGCGCGCAGTTGGTACGGCTGGCGCGCGAACACGACGTCCTGCCGGTCGCCGTCGTCCTGGACCTGCCCGAAGAGGTCTGCGCCGCGCGCAACGCGGCACGGCCCGAGCGGGCCGGGGTGCCGCGCCACGTCATCCAGCGTCACCAGCGCGAACTGCGCCGGTCGCTGAAGAACCTGGAGCGTGAGGGCTTCCGTAAGGTGTACGTCCTGCGCGGTGTGCGGGAGGTCGAGGACGCCGAGGTCGTCACCGAGCGGCGGCTGAACGACCTGCGTCATCTGACCGGCCCGTTCGACATCGTGGGCGACATCCACGGCTGCCGCTCGGAGCTGGAGACCCTGCTCGTCGAGCTCGGTTACGAGCTGACGCGCGATGACCTGGGCCGCGCCGTGGACGCCCGGCATCCCGAAGGCCGTACGGCGGTCTTCGTCGGTGACCTCGTCGACCGCGGCCCGGACAGCCCCGGTGTGCTGCGGCTGGTGATGGGCATGGTGGAGGCCGGCCATGCGCTGTGCGTCTGCGGCAACCACGAGAACAAGCTCGGCCGTTATCTCGGGGGCCGCAAGGTCCAGCACTCCCACGGCCTGGCCGCGACGATCGAGCAGTTGGAGCGCGAGGCGGCCAAGGAGGAGGCGGCGGAGGCGGTCAGGGAGAAGGAGGCGGTCAAGCAGGAGGAGGCGGCCGGGGAAGCGGTCAGGGAAGCGGCCGAGGATGGCGCGGAGGGGGCGGCCGGTGCCCGTACCGGCTCCCCGGCGGACGCCCGTCCCGCGTCCCCCCGCTTCCGGGAGCGTGTCGCGGCCTTCGTCCGGTCCTTGGTCGGCCACTACGTCCTGGACGGTGGCGGGCTCGTCGTCTGCCATGCCGGGCTGCCCGAGAAGTACCACGGCCGCACCTCCGGCCGGGTACGGTCCTTCGCGCTGTACGGCGACACGACCGGCGAGACCGACGAGTTCGGGCTGCCGGTGCGCTACCCGTGGGCCGAGGAGTACCGCGGCCGGGCCGCCGTCGTCTACGGCCACACGCCCACCCCGCGCGCCCACTGGCTCAACAACACCATCTGCCTGGACACCGGCTGCGTCTTCGGCGGCCGGCTGACCGCGCTGCGCTGGCCCGAGCGGGAACTGGTCGGCGTACCGGCCGAACAGGTCTGGTACGAGCCCGCCAAGCCGCTGGCCGCCGAGGCGCCCGGCGGCGCGGACGGCCGCCCCCTGGACCTCGGCGACGTCCGGGGCAAGCGGGTCATCGAGACCCGCCACATGGGCCGGGTCGCGGTCAAGGAGGAGAACGCCTCCGCCGCGCTGGAAGTGATGAGCCGCTTCGCGGTCGACCCGCGGCTGCTCCCGTACCTCCCCCCGACGATGGCGCCGTGCGCGACCTCCAAGGTGGAGGGCTATCTGGAGCACCCGGCGGAAGCCTTCGCCGGCTACCGGGCGGACGGCGTACGCCACGTGGTCTGCCAGGAGAAGCACATGGGCTCCCGCGCGGTGGTCCTGGTGTGCCGCGACGAGAAGGCGGCGCGGGAGCGCTTCGGAGTGCCGGAGGGCGTCGGCGGGGCGGTCTGCACCCGTACGGGCCGTCCGTTCTTCGACGACGCGGCGAGGACCGGGCACCTCCTGTCGCGGCTGCGCCGCTCCGTGGAAGCAGCGGGCCTGTGGGACGAACTCGCCACCGACTGGCTGCTGCTGGACGCCGAGCTGATGCCCTGGTCGCTGAAGGCGTCGGGCCTGTTGCGGCAGCAGTACGCGGCCGTGGGGGCGGCGTCCGGCGCCGCCTTCCCCGGCGCGCTGGCGGCGCTGGAGAAGGCCGCCGCGCGGGGGGTGGAGGTGTCCGGTCTCCTGGCGCGGCAGCGCGAACGGGCCGGGGACGCGGAGGCGTTCGTACGGGCCTACCGGCGTTACTGCTGGCGTACGGGGGCCGGCGAGGCCGGATGGAACGGGCTGGACGGACGGAATGGGCTGGACGGGCTGACGGAGCTGGACGGGCCGGTAGGGCCGACCCTGCCGACGGTGCCGACCCTGCCGACCGCGCCGGACGGAACCACCGCGCCCCACGGAACGACCGGGCTGGAAGGCGTCCGGCTCGCGCCGTTCCAGGTCCTCGCGGTCCAGGGGCGCAGCCTCGCCGCCACACTGCCGCACGACGAGCAACTCGCCCTCATCGACCGCCTCATAGCGGCCGAGGCCGAAGCCGATACTGATGCCGGGGTCGGGACCGGTACCGGAACCGGAGCCGAGACCCGTCTGCTGGCCCCGACCCGCCGCCTCGTGGTCGACACCGGCGACGACGCG
The DNA here is from genome assembly GCF_022695595.1 of Streptomyces sp. MST-110588. Taxonomy (NCBI): domain Bacteria; kingdom Bacillati; phylum Actinomycetota; class Actinomycetes; order Kitasatosporales; family Streptomycetaceae; genus Streptomyces; species Streptomyces sp. MST-110588. The sequence continues at coordinate 1,754,273 of NZ_CP074380.1, read as the reverse complement.
TCGGTCGCGGCCGGCGTCGCATGGTGGCTGGACCTCACCGCGGAGGGCGGCGAGGGCATGGTGGTCAAGCCGTTGGAGGCGTACGTACGCAAGGAGGACGGGCGGCTCGTGCAGCCGGGCGTCAAGTGCCGCGGGCGTGAGTACCTGCGGATCGTCTACGGGCCCGAGTACACCCGCCCGGAGAACCTGGAGCGGCTGCGCGCACGGAACCTGGGGCACAAGCGGTCGCTGGCGCTGCGCGAGTACGCGCTCGGTCTTGAGGCGCTGGACCGGCTGGCGGACGGCGAGCCGCTGTGGCGGGTGCACGAGGCGGTCTTCGGCGTACTGGCGCTGGAGTCGGAGCCGGTGGACCCGCGGCTGTGAAGCGGAGCCGGTGGACCCGCGGCTGTGAGGCGGAGGCGGTTCAGGACGCACGCGCGGCGCGGTAGGACCGCCGGTAGTCGATCGGAGGTACGCCCACCGCGCGCGTGAAGTGCCGCCGGAGGTTGGCGGCCGTGCCCAGGCCGCAGACCTCCGCCACCCGGTCCACCGGCAGGTCGCTGCCCTCCAGCAGCTCCCGGGCCCGGGCGATGCGCTGGGCCTGGAGCCACCGCATCGGTGTGGTGCCGGTCGCCGCGTGGAACCGCCGTACGAGCGTGCGCGGGCTCGTGTGGGCCCGGCGGGCCAGGTCGGCGACGGTCAGCGGCCGGTCGAGGCTCTCGCGTGCCCAGTGCAGCAGGGGCGCGAGTGAGTCGTCCGTACGGGGCGGCAGCGGCGCCTGGATGAACTGGGCCTGGCCGCCGGGCCGGTGGGCGGGGGCGACGAGCTGCCGGGCGAGGGTGTTGGCGGCCTCGGTACCGAAGTCCTCGCGGACCAGGTGCAGACAGACGTCGATGGCGGCGGTCGCCCCGGCGCCGGTCAGGACGTCGCCGTGGTCGATGTACAGGACGGTGGGGTCCACGCTGACGGCCGGGTAACGCTCGGCGAGCAGCGCCGCGTACATCCAGTGCGTGGCGGCCGTACGGCCGTCCAGCAGCCCGGTCGCGGCCAGGGTGAAGGCGCCGGAGCACAGGGAGACCAGGCGGGCACCACGGCGGTGCGCGCTGCGCAGGGCGTCCAGGAGCTCGGGCGGCGGGTCGCCGTGTACGTCTGCCGAGGCCGGCACCAGCACGGTGTCCGCGGCGACCAGCTCGGCTGCGCCGTAAGGGGTGTGGGCACGGAACCAGGAGCGCGCGTGCGGGTCGGCTCCGTCCGTCCCGATCGCGCAGACCCGCAGGTCGTACCAGCCGTCGGGGGTGTCGGGCCGGTCGGTGCCGAAGATGTGGCAGGGGATGGCGAGTTCGAAGAACGGCATGCCGTCGGTGACGGCGACGGCGATCGTGGGCATGGCAGTAATGTAGCGGGTGCTGTCACTACTGCCACTCGTCGTGGATCTTTCCGGACACGATGCTGATCGGCATGACGACTTCTCCAGTCCCTTCAGCCCCACCAACCTCCTCAGCCCCAGCTTCTCCGTCCCCTGCCGCCTCGGCCTCTGCGTCCACCCCCGATCCCACTCCCACCCCCGACCCACCCCACTCCCACCCCCGACCCCCGCCGCTGGCTCATCCTCGGCATCGCCTCGGCGGCCCAGTTCCTCGCCGTACTGGACCTGATCGCCGTCACCATCGCCTTCCCCGCGATCGGCCGGGACTTCGGTTCGGCGTCCGCCGCGCAGCTCTCCTGGGTCCTCAACGGCTACACCGTCGTACTCGCCGCCCTCCTGGTCCCGGCCGGCCGGATCGCCGACGAAACGGGCCGCCGCCGCAGCTTCCTGACCGGCATGGTGCTCTTCGGCCTGGCCTCCGTGGGCTGTGGCGCGGCGCCGACCCTCACCGTCCTGATCGCCGCCCGCGTCGTCCAGGGCATCGCCGCCGCCGTACTGATCCCCACCTCCCTGTCCCTGGCGCTGCCCGCCTTCCCGCCGCGTGAACGCGCCACCGCCGTCGGCGTCTGGACGGCGGTCAGCGCGCTGGCGGCCAGTTCGGGCCCGGTGATCGGCGGGCTGCTGGCCGCCGCCGACTGGCGCTGGATCTTCCTGATCAACGCGCCGGTCGTCCTGGTCGCGGTCGTCGCGGGCGTACGTTTCCTGCCCGTCTCCGTACGGGGCGAGCGGCGCCGCCCGGACCTCCTGGGGACCGTGCTGGTCCTGCTGTGCACCGGCGGCCTGGTGACCGCCTGCGTCCAGGCGCCCGAGTGGGGGTTCGCCGCCCCCGGCACCCTCGCGGTGCTCGCGGCCGGCGTCCTGGCGGGTGTGCTGTGCGCGGTACACGTACGCCGGGCCGCGCGCATGCACACGGCCGCGTACGTACGTAAGACCGGCGGCGTACGCCGCGACGCTCCCGAACCCGTGATCCACCCGGCGCTGTTCCGTACGCCCGGATTCACCGCCGCCACCCTCGGGCTGCTCGCCTACTTCGTCGCCTATTCGGCCATGACCCTGGGCACCACCTTGTGGTTCACCGACGTCCGGCACTACTCGACGCAGCAGGCGGGCCTGGCCATCGTGCCGTGGCCGCTGACGGTCCTGGTGGTCTCGGGTTTCTCGGGCCGGATCGTACGGGCCGTGGGCGAGCGGGCGACCGCCCTGTTCGGCGCGCTGTGCTTCGTCGCCGCGCCCCTGTGGTGGCTGGTGGCGGGCGGCGACGGCGCGCACTACGCCGTCGGGCACCTCCCCGGCCTGGTCCTCGCCGGACTGGGCACCGCCCTGTACCAGCCGGTGATGTTCGCCGCGACCGGCCGTCTCCCGGCCGACCGGCTCTCGCTGGGCTCCGGCGTCCTGATGGTCTCCCGGCAGGGCGGTACGGCGCTGGGCGTGGCGGCCCTGGTCGCGGTCACGGGCTCCCGGGTCACCGCGGGATCCCTGCACGCCGCCTGGGTGCTCGTCGCGGTCCTGGCAGCGGCGGCGGTCCTGGCGGCGGCCACCCTGAGCAAGCCCACGACGCCGCGCGAACCCCAGGCGGCGCCCGAGTCCGAGCCGTCCCCCGAGCCCGCGACGCCGCGCCGGCTCGCAGCGCCGCCCGGGCCCGGCACGGTGTGAGGCGTGAAGCGGGTGCGGTGCTTGGCACACACGCCCCGCCGCCCGCTCTCGCTTCAATGCGCCGCACACCGAGTGATCACGCCCCGGCCCGGCCAGGATGGGGGGATGGGATATCACGTCGACTCCGAGGCCGGGCGGCTGCGCCGCGTCATCCTGCACCGGCCCGATCTGGAGCTCAAGCGGCTCACGCCCACCAACAAGGACGCGCTGCTCTTCGATGACCTGCTGTGGGTGCGCCGCGCCCGCGCCGAGCACGACGGCTTCGCGGACGTCCTCAGAGACCGCGGGGTGGAGGTGCACCTCTTCGGGGACCTGCTGGCCGGGGCGCTGGAAGTCCCCGAGGCACGCGAGCTCGTCCTGGACCGGGTCTTCGACGAGAAGGAGTACGGCCCGCTGGCCACCGGCCACCTGCGGGCCGCCTTCGAGGAGCTGCCGGTCGCGGAACTGGTGGAGGCCCTGATCGGCGGCATGACCAAACGGGAGTACCTGGAGCGCAACCCCGAGCCGACATCGGTGCGCTTCCATGTGATGGAGCTGGACGACTTCCTGCTGGGGCCGCTGCCCAACCACCTGTTCACCCGTGACACCTCCGCCTGGGTCTACGACGGCGTGGCGATCAACGCGATGCGCTGGCCCGCCCGGCAGCGCGAGACGGTCCACTACGAGGCGATCTACCGCTATCACCCGCTCTTCCGGGACGGCGGTTTCAACGTCTGGTCACAGGGCCAGGCGGACTACCCCTCGACGATCGAGGGCGGCGACGTCCTGGTGCTCGGCAAGGGGGCGGTGCTCATAGGGATGAGCGAACGGACCACCCGCAGGCCGTGGAGATGATGGCCCGCGGGCTGTTCGCGGCGGGGTCGGCCCACACGATCGTGGCGCTGGACATGCCCAAACGCCGCGCTTTCATGCACCTGGACACCGTGATGACGATGATCGACGGGGACACCTTCACGCAGTACGCGGGGCTGGGCATGCTCCGCTCGTACACCATCGAGCCGGGTGCGGGCGAGCAGGAACTGAAGGTCACCGACCACCCGCCGGAGCACATGCACCGGGCCATCGCCGCGGCGCTGGGCCTGGACGGCATCCGGGTCCTGACGGCCACCCAGGACGTGCACGCGGCCGAGCGGGAGCAGTGGGACGACGGGTGCAACGTGCTGGCCGTCGAGCCGGGGGTGGTGGTGGCGTACGAGCGCAATGTGACCACCAACACCTATCTGCGCAAACGCGGGATCGAGGTCATCACGATCCCCGGGAGCGAGCTGGGGCGGGGCCGCGGGGGCCCGCGCTGCATGAGCTGTCCGGTGGAGCGCGATCCCGTGTAGCCGGGTGGGAGGGACGGCAGGGGCAGGCCCCGTGGCGGACGGGCCCGCGGACCGGTAAACCTGTGGGCCCGGCCCCGCATGACCGTGAATAGTGATGCAGGATATCGTATAGACTTCCAGTCGTTCTTGGCCCCGACCCACTCCGCCCCGACCCCACTCCCCCGACCACCTAGGAGCCCACCCATGGCGATAGACCTCACCGGCCGCCACTTCCTCAAGGAGCTGGACTTCAGCGCCGGGGAATTCCGCCGACTGGTCGAGCTGGCGGCCGAACTGAAGGCCGCCAAGCGTGCGGGCACCGAGACCCCGTACCTCAAGGGGCGCAACATAGCCCTGATCTTCGAGAAGACCTCGACCCGCACCCGCTGTGCCTTCGAGGTCGCCGCCGCCGACCAGGGCGCCTCGACCACCTACCTCGACCCGTCGGGGTCGCAGATCGGGCACAAGGAGTCGGTGAAGGACACCGCCCGGGTCCTCGGCCGGATGTTCGACGCCATCGAGTTCCGTGGCAGCGCCCACCAGGACGTCGAGGAGCTGGCCCGGTACGCGGGAGTGCCCGTCTTCAACGGGCTGACCGACCAGTGGCACCCGACCCAGATGCTCGCCGACGTCCTGACCATGACCGAGCACCTCCCGGGCCGGCCGCTCGAAGAGATCACTTTCGCCTATCTGGGTGATGCCCGGCACAACATGGGCAACTCCTACCTCGTCACGGGCGCGCTCCTCGGCATGGACGTACGCATCGTGGCGCCGCAGGAGCTGTGGCCGGACGAGGCCGTCGTCGCCGCGGCCCGCCGGCTCGCCGGGGAAAGCGGGGCGCGGCTGACGTTCACCCCCGATGTGGCCGAGGGCGTGCGCGGCGCGGACTTCGTCATCACCGACGTGTGGGTCTCGCTGGGCGAGCCGAAGGAGGTGTGGGACGAGCGGATCGCACTGCTCCGCGACTACGCGGTCACGATGGACGTCCTGCGTGCCACCGGCAACGCGGACGTGAAGTTCCTGCACTGCCTGCCCGCCTTCCATGACCTCGGTACCGAGGTTGCCCGTGAGGTGTACGAGCGGCACGGCCTGACGTCACTGGAAGTGACCGACGAGGTCTTCGAGTCCGCGCACTCCGTGGTCTTCGACGAGGCGGAGAACCGGCTGCACACGATCAAGGCGGTCATGGTCGCCACGATGGCCGGTCTGCGCGCGGCTTCCTGACCGCGTCCCCTTCAGCAGGACTCCCCAGCCAGGGCCCCCGGCCCCCGACCGCAACCGGCTGCATACTCATACGCCCCAATGAGCGATCATGCAGTCCCGGCGGTTACCATCGACCGACGTACGGGCCCCGGGCAGCCACCCCGCCCCCCGCTCGGTGCGCGGACCACCCCGCCGCGCACACCCGCACCACCAGAGAAGAGAACCACCCCATGCGCCCCAGCGGCCCGCGCATCAAGTCCCCCGATCTCCTCCTCGCCGAGTCCGGCGGCGACCTCGAAGGCCACGGCCTCAAGCGCACCATGGGCCTCTTCCAGCTCGTGTGCTTCGGCATCGGTGCGATCGTCGGCACCGGCATCTTCGTCGGCCTGTCCGGCACCGTCGCCCAGGCCGGCCCCGCCGTCCTGCTCTCCTTCGTGCTGGCGGCCGTCACCTGCGTCTTCACCGCCTTCTCCTTCGCGGAGCTGGGCGGTGCCATCCCGGTGTCCGGCAGCTCGTACTCCTACGCGTACGCCACCCTCGGCGAGCGCACGGCCTTCCTCGTGGGCTGGTGCCTGCTGCTCGAATACGGCATATCGGTCTCGGCCGTCGCCGTGGGCTGGGGCCAGTACCTCAACGAACTGCTGGACAGCCTCATCGGATGGCAGCTCCCGGCGGCCCTCTCCAGCCCGCCCGGGGACGGCGGCGTCATCAACGTCCCGGCCGTGGTCGTGATGCTGCTGGCCGCGCTGCTGCTGGTCCGCGGCATCCGTGAGAGCGCGCGGGCGACCGCCGCGATGGCCGTACTGAAGATCGCCGTGCTGATCCTGTTCGGATGCATCGCCTTCACCGCCTTCCGGGACGGCAACCTCACCCCCTTCGCCCCCGAGGGCGTCGCCGGGGTCACCTCCGGCGCCTCGCTGGCGTTCTTCTCCTACATCGGCTTCGACGCGATCACCACGGCGGGCGAAGAGGTCAAGAACCCCCGGCGCAACATCCCGCTCGCCATCATGATCTGCATCGGCGTCGTCACGGTCCTGTACTGCCTGGTGGCCCTGACCGCCATCGGCGCGCTCGGCGCCGGCCAGGTCGGCGACAAGCCCGCGGCCCTCTCCCTGGTCGTCGACCGGGTCACCGGCTCGGCCGTCGGCGGCGGGATCATCGCCTTCGGCGCGGTCGTGGCCATCGCCTCCGTCGTCCTGGCCGTCATGTACGGGCAGACCCGCATCCTGATGTCGATGTCCCGGGACGGACTGGTGCCCCGGGTCTTCGAACGGATCTCCCCGCGGACCTCCACGCCCGTCGCCAACACCTGGATCGTCGCGGTCGTCTTCGCGGTGCCGGCCGCGGTCGTCCCTCTGGACGTCGTGATGAACCTGACGACCATCGGGACGCTGGCCGTCATGGCCGTCGTCAACGTGTGCGTGATGGTGCTGCGCCGGACCCGGCCCGACCTCCCGCGCCGCTTCCGTGTCCCGCTCTTCCCCGTCAGCCCCGTGCTCGGCATCGCCTTCTGCCTCTACCTGATCTACGGGACGGGTCCGGCGACCTGGCTCCAGTTCGCCGCTTTCCTGGTGGCGGGGTCGCTGGTCTACTCGGCGTACGGGCGCCGGCGCTCCCGGCTGGCGACGACCGCAGGCGCGGACGGGTCCCGGGCCGAGCCCCTGGACGGGTCCCCGGTCGCGTCCGGGGACGAGTCCCCGGAAGGGGCACCCGCCGGGCCGCCGGTGGCCGCGGTCAGCTCCGCGCCCGGCCCGGGGCGAGGGTGAACCAGGTGGCCTTGCCCCGGTCGGTGACGCGGCAGCCGGAGGCCGAGCTGAGGGTACGTATCAGCAGCAGGCCGCGGCCGTTCTCGGCGTAGGGATCGGGGCGGGGCAGGGGAGCCCGGGGGTCCAGCCCCTCCACGGGGGACGGGTCGGCGTCGTGCACCTCCACCTGGCAGCCGGTCGGCCGCAGTTCCACGACGAGTTCGATGGGCGTACGGCCGGCGGTGTGTTCCACGGCGTTGGCGACCAGCTCCGCGGTCAGCAGCTCGGCGGTGTGGCTGTCCGTCCCCGTACGGATGGCGCCGCCCGGCGTGCCGCCTCCCCGGGCGCCGTACGCACCCCCGCCCTCGCCCTCGCTCCCGCTCTCGCCTCCGCCGCCGTGCGCCAGCGCCTTGCGGATCAGGGCGCGGGCGATCGGGACGGCGGCCGTGGTGTGCGGCAGGGCGATCCTCCAGGAGGCCATGGCGGAAGGTTTCGGCACAGCGCTGATCCGTTCGCGAGGGTTCCGGGTGGGGTTATGGGGGTCCCCCCACCGTACGAAGGCGGCCGGGGCGCGGTGGAAGGCGGGGTCCCCTCGGCTCCCGCGCGCGTCCACGTGTGTCCGCGCGCGTCTCCGTATGTCCCGTGTGTCCCACCTGCGTGCTGCCTGTGCCCCACCTGTCGCCCCACGCGCGTCCCTGCCGGGCCGGCTCCACGGCGTACGCATCCGGCTCTATCGCGTACTCGTGACGACAGTCACAGACCGGTGATAACTTCGAAGGGCAGCGACAGCGACCGTCCAGGCACCCGCCGACCGTCCGGCTGAAGGGGGCAATCAGCCCATGAGCCCGTTCACGGGATCCGCCGACACCACCACCACATGGCAGCACATCGACGTGACCAGGGAAGACGGCGTCGTCACCGTCACCCTCGCCCGTCCGCACAAGCTCAACGCCCTGACCTTCGAGGCTTACGCCGACCTGCGCGACCTGCTCGCGGAGCTGTCCAGGGAGCGGTCCGTACGCGCCCTCGTCCTGGGCGGCGAGGGGCGCGGCTTCTGCTCCGGCGGTGACGTCGAGGAGATCATCGGCGCCACCCTGGGCATGGACACCGCGCAACTGCTGGACTTCAACCGGATGACCGGACAGGTCGTCCGGGCCGTGCGTGAGTGCCCCTTCCCGGTGGTCGCCGCCCTCCACGGGGTCGCCGCCGGAGCCGGCGCGGTGCTCGCGCTGGCCGCCGACTTCCGCGTCGCCGACCCCTCCACCCGCTTCGCCTTCCTCTTCACCAAGGTCGGACTGTCCGGCGGCGACATGGGGGCGGCGTACCTGCTGCCGCGGGTGGTGGGTCTGGGGCACGCCACCCGCCTGCTCATGCTGGGTGACGTGGTCCGCGCGCAGGAGGCCGAGCGCATCGGGCTGATCAGCGAGCTGACGGAGGAGGGGCGGGCCCACCAGGCGGCGCACGCCCTGGCCCGCCGGCTGGCCGAGGGGCCGGCCCTCGCGTACGCCCAGACCAAGGCGCTGCTCACCGCCGAACTGGACATGCCGCTGGCCGCGGCCGTCGAACTGGACGCCGCCACCCAGGCCCTGCTGATGAACAGCGCCGACTACGCCGAGTTCCACGCCGCCTTCACCGAGAAGCGGCCCCCCAAATGGCAGGGGAAATGAGGACCGGTGCCGCCCTGCGGGTCGCCGTCATCGGGGGCGGACCGGGCGGCCTGTACGCCGCCGCCCTCCTCAAACGCCTCGACCCGCGCCGGGACATCACCGTCTGGGAACGCAACGCCCCCGACGACACCTTCGGCTTCGGCGTCGTGCTCTCCGACGAGACCCTCGGCGGCATCGAACACGCCGACCCCGTCGTCCACCGCGCGCTGCGCCGGGAGTTCGTCCGCTGGGACGACATCGACATCGTGCACCGCGGAGTGACCCTCACCTCGGGCGGACACGGCTTCGCGGCCCTGGGCCGCCGCCGGCTGCTGGCCGTCCTGCACGAGCGCTGCCGGGACCTGGGCATCCGTCTGCTGTTCCGGACCCCGGCGCCGCCCGCGGCCGAACTCGCCGCCTCCCACGACCTGGTGGTCGCCGCCGACGGGGTGCACAGCGCCACCCGCGCCGCCCACGCCGACGTCTTCCGTCCGAGCCTGACCACCCACCGCTGCCGCTACATCTGGCTCAGCGCCGACTTCGCCTTCGACGCCTTCCGCTTCGAGATCGCCGAGACCGAGTACGGCGTCGCCCAGCTCCACGGCTACCCGTACGCCCGTCGTACGGACTCCCGCCGTACGGACTCCCGCCGTACGGACCCCCGAGGCCCGGACCTCGGCCCCGCCCCGGGAGACGCTACGGGCGCCGACGCCAGCACCGTCATCGTCGAGATGCGCGAGGAGGTCTGGCGGCGGGCCGGCCTGGACCGCAGTACGGAACGCGAGTCGGCCCAGTGGTGTGCCAAGGTCTTCTCCGACGCCCTGTACGGACAGCCGCTGCGCACCAACAACTCCGCCTGGACCGCCTTCCGTACGGTCGTCAACGAGCGCTGGTGGCACGGCCGTACGGTCCTGCTCGGCGACGCCGCCCACACCGCCCATTTCTCCATCGGCTCCGGCACCAAGCTCGCCGTCGAGGACGCCCTCGCCCTCGCCGCGTGCCTGGAGGAGCACGCGGCCCTCCCCGACGCGCTGGCCGCGTACGAGGCCGAGCGCCGGCCCGTCGTGGCCTCCACCCAGCGTGCCGCCCGCGCCAGCCTGGAGTGGTTCGAGAACCTGGCGATGTACCTGGACCAGCCGCCCCGCCGGTTCGCCTTCAACCTCCTGACCCGCAGCCGCCGCGTCACCCACGACAACCTGCGGCTGCGCGACCGGGGATTCGTGGCCCGCGTCGAGGAGGAGGCCGGCGTACCGCCCGGCACGCCGCCCATGTTCACGCCCTTCGAACTGCGCGGACTGACCCTGCGCAACCGCGTGGTGGTCTCCCCGATGGACATGTACAGCGCCCCGGACGGCGATGGCACCCCCGGTGACTTCCACCTCGTCCACCTCGGCGCGCGGGCCCTGGGCGGCGCCGGACTGGTGATGACGGAGATGGTCTGCGTCAGCCCGCAGGGCCGTATCACCCCGGCTGTACGGGACTGTACGCGCCCGGACACGAAGCGGCCTGGCGCCGTGTCACCGACTTCGTACACACCCAGGCGCCCGGGACCGCGATCGGCGTCCAGCTCGGCCACTCCGGCCGCAAGGGCTCCACCCGCCTGATGTGGGAGGGCATCGACCAGCCGCTGCCGGAGCACAACTGGCCGGTGGTGGCCGCCTCCCCGATCCCGTACCGCCCCGGTGTCAACCAGGTCCCGCACGCCCTGACCGCCGCCGAACTGCGCACCGTGCGCGAGCAGTTCGTACGGTCGGCGCAGGCCGCCGCGCGGGCCGGGTTCGACCTGCTGGAACTGCACTGCGCACACGGCTATCTGCTCTCCGGTTTCCTCTCCCCGCTCACCAACCACCGCCGCGACGCCTACGGCGGTGACCTCGCCGCCCGGCTGCGCTACCCCCTGGAGGTCTTCGACGCGGTACGGGAGGTGTGGCCGGCCGAGCGGCCCATGACGGTCCGCATCTCCGCCACGGACTGGGCCGAGGGTGGCACGACCTGCCAGGACGCGGTGGAGATCGCGCGCGCCTTCGCGGCGCACGGCGCGGACGCCCTGGACGTCTCGACCGGGCAGGTCGTGCCGGACGAGCGCCCCGACTTCGGCCGCTCCTACCAGACGCCGTTCGCCGACCGGATCCGCAACACCGTGGGCGTTCCCGTCATCGCGGTCGGCGCCATCTCCTCCTGGGACGACGTCAACTCACTGGTCCTGGCCGGGCGCGCGGACCTGTGCGCGCTGGCCCGCCCGCATCTGTACGACCCGCACTGGACGCTGCATGCCGCCGCCGAGCAGGACTATGCCGGGCCCGGCGCGCCGTGGCCGCTCCCGTACCGGGCGGGCAGCCGGACCCCTCCCACGGGCCGTACGGACGCGCCGCGACCGCGGCTCTCCCTGCCGCGGTGACATCTGGCCCGGTGACGTGTGGCCGCGGTGACGCCCGGCCCTCGCCGCCGGTTGGTCCCGGACCCGCCATTCCGGAGCCGGTACTCGGCATACCGGAGTCGGTACCTGGCATACCGGACCCGCCGCTCCGGACATCGGACAACGAAGGTACGGACCATTCCGTATTGGGGCGGCGGGTTCAGGCGTGGGGCAGCGGCTTTTTCGCGTCGAATGGGGCACTAAGCGGCGCCCGGCATTCAATTCGACGGAAGGGGGCAGCCGTTCGAGCCACGGCCGGAATGCGAAAAGGAGTTTTCCGCCGATCGGCCTGCCGGACGCGCGGCGATTCGGGCGGAAAAAACGGGCTGGTCGTACTGTTCCACCGCTATGTCCACGCGGAACCGGCCCGCGACGTCATGGCCGCGCGGCGTGGCCCGCACCCAGCAGGGCGCGTCCAGCTCGCCGTACCGCTCGAAGGCGCACTCCATCTCCACCGGCAGGACGAATCCGGGGCCCGCCGTGGCCTGCGCGGCCTGCCGGGCGGCCTCCACCAGCAGCATGCCGGGGGTATGGTCCACGGGGTGGTCGAAGAGCACGGGGTGTGCGGTGTCCACCCTCAACTGCCACAGATGCGGCCGGCCGGTGGGGGAGAGCACCACATCGGCCGTACGGTCGCGTGCGACCAGCGGCGGCAGCAGCGGCTCCGGCGGGGGCAGCCGCCGGGCGTAGGCGTGCTCCAGGTCGCAGTACGCGCCGCGCAGCCGGCGGTAGACGGCCGGGCTGTGGCAGGAGAAGTCCAAGGTGGCGGTGGCCAGTTCGGCCCCGTCGCGCAGGACGCGGTAGCGCTGGCGGGCGCCGGCCAGCCGGGCGCCGCGGCGCACCAGGTCCTCGTCGCGCACGTGCAGCTCTATCTCGGCGGGGGTCGCGGACGTCCGCAGTGCTTCGGGGGCCAGGCGGTAGCGCATGTCCTGCCAGATGATGGAGTTCTCCAGCGGCACCCCGTGGGCCACGTGACTGAGCAGGATGCCCGCCTGCCGTATGGTCTCGACCAGCAGCACCGGGTCGTGCAGGCCGCCGGCCGGGCCGTAGAAGCTGTGCGCCCGCGGCCACTGCGCGCCGACCACCCATGTGTCGTCCCCGGCGTACCCCCAGTCGGTCAGGAACACCTCGGACAGCGCGGCCCGGTGTACGTACTCGCGGGGCACCGTCGTCGTCAGCGGCGGCATGTCCAGGACGCGGGGACGGGACGGCACACGGCCGGCCCGGCGGCCGGCGGTGTCGTGCGGCGCGGCGAGGGCTGCGCTGGTCATCCGGATTCCCTCCCTGGTGGGTAGAGCTCAGCGGCCCGTGCCCATGGACGCGACGGCGGACCGACGGCGGACCGACGGCGACCAAGATACAGACCAGCCGGTTTGTTTTCCAGTCCGTGCTGCCTGATTTTCAGGGGGGAGGCCACAGGGGCGGAAGCGGGTGAACAGCCGGGCAGGAGCGTGAAGGGGCGCCGGAGGCGGACTCAGGCGGCGGTCTTGTGCGGCCTTCCCTGGGGGTCGACATGCGTCATGGCGCCGGGGGAGGCCAGCCCGGGGAGGATGTGCTTCCACAGCGACGTCACCCGCGCGGGCAGGTCCTGGCGCCCCGAGGCCGCCAGCGAGAAGAGCTGCACGCCGGTGTAGGAGGACACGAAGAACTCGGCCGCCTTGGCGGGGTCCACCGAGGGCAGCAGCTCGCCCCGTCGGCGTGCCTCGCCGAAGATCTCCGTCATGATGTTGATCCACTCCTGGTACGGCACCATGGGCGTGTCGCTGAAGGTCGTCTCCACCGCGATCCGGGTGCCGGCCTGGAGCAGCGCGTCGTCCCGCAGGGCGATGGCCACCTCATGGGTGAAGTCGATGGCGTCCTGGAGGCGGGACTCGGTCTCCTTGGGGACGAAGGGGTCGGTCTGCTCCTCGATGACGGCCCGCGCCAGGGCGTCCTTGGAGGGGAAGTGGAAGTACAGGGCTCCCTTGGTCACCCCGGCGCGCTGGATGATCTCGGCCATGGTGGCGGCTCCGTAGCCGCGCTCGCCGATGACCTCGGCCGCCGCTTGGAGGACGGCGCGTCGTGTGCGCAGTGCACGTTCCTGCTTGACCACCGGTCACCCTCCTTCTTCTGTTCTGTCGTGAACGTCGCTCTCGCGGAACCTCGGGCCGGCATCCGCGGTGATCCCCCCGAGCTTGACCCGCAGTCTATTTTCGCGGCTCGAAATAAGCCAACCACGCGGTATTGAAAAGTGGTTGGAAAGGGCTGCCGAGGCCGGTTTTTCCGGCCGTCACGGCGCCTGTTTTACTGCCCCCATGACTGATGATCGGCGAATGCTCGACGGCAAGACAGTGATGATCACCGGGGCCTCCAGCGGGATCGGCGCGGCGGCGGCCCGCCTGTTCGCCGCCGAGGGCGCCGCGGTGGTGCTCTTCGCCCGGCGCGAAAAGCTCCTGGAGGCGCTCGCCGAGGAGATCGGGGCGAGCGGCGGGCGGGCCGTCGCGGTGGCCGGCGATGTCATCCGCAAGGGTGACGTGGAACGCGCGGTCACCACGGCCGTGGAACGCTTCGGCCGCCTGGACGGCGCGTTCAACAACGCCGGCTACGGCACCGTCGGCACCAAGCTGCACGAGATGGACGACGCCGACTTCGACTACGTCATGGACGTCAACGTACGCGGGGTGTGGAACTGCCTGCGCTACGAGACGGCCGCCATGCTGGAGACGGGCGGCGGGTCCATCGTCAACACCTCCAGCGTCGCCGGCGTACTGGCCACCGGCGTCGGCGCCCCGTACATCGCAGCCAAGCACGCCGTCATCGGCCTGACCAAGGCCGCCGCCTCCGAGTACGCCGAGCAGGGCATCCGCGTCAACGCCCTGGCGGTCGGCAACACCCGCACCGAACTGCTCCAGGCGGCCCTGGACGCGACGCCCGGCCTGGAGGAGACCTTCCTCGCCCGGGCGATCCAGCAGCGGCTGGCCGTCCCGGCCGAGGTCGGACAGGCCGCGGCCTGGCTGCTGTGCGACCGCTCCTCGTTCATCACCGGCGCCACGGTCCCGGTCGACGGCGGCTGGACGGCGATCTGACCGTGCGACCCCGCAGCTCCCACGGTCCCGGCGGAGCCGTTCCCGCCACCCACCGTGAGATACGTCTGGTGAGCCGCCCCGAGGGCGCGCCGGGCGCCGGACACCTCGCGGCCGAGGAGGTCCCGGTGCCCGAACCCGGCCCCGGCCGGCTTCTGGTCCGCAACCGGATCATGTCCGTCACCGCCGCCATGCGCACGATGATGACCGAATCCGATCTCCCCATGCCCGCCTTTGTGCCGGGCCGGGCACTGTGGGGCCCCGCGGTCGGCGAAGTGGTCCGAGCCTCCGGCGGCGGCTTCGCCCCCGGTGATCTCGTCGTGCACCCCTACGGCTGGCGCGAGTACGCCGTCGTCGAGGAGGAGCGGGCCCACCACGCGGACCCGGCGGTGCTCCCCGACCCCGCCGCGTACCTCTCCCAGGGCGCCACGGCCTGGGGCGCGCTGACCCGTACGGCCCCGGTGCGCCCAGGGGACACCGTGTTCGTCACGGGGGCGGCCGGCGGGGTCGGCGCCATGGCCGGACAGATCGCCCGCCGGCTCGGCGCGCGGCGGGTGATCGGCAGCACCGGCTCCCCGCACAAGGCGGAACGGCTGCGTACGGAGCTGGGCTACGACGACATCGTCGTGCGCGGCGCCGGGCCGGCCCTGGAACAACTGCGCCGGGCGGCGCCCGAGGGCGTCGACGTCCTGCTCGACACGGTGGGCGGCGAGCAGCTCGCGGCGGCGCTGGCGGTGGCCGCGACCGGCGCCCGGTGCGCGCTGGTGGGCGCGCTGACCGCTCAGTTGGGGGGTGCCCCGGCAGCCGTACGGGTGGACCCGGCACTGATGGTGGCCCGCCGGATCACGCTGGCGGGCTTCTCCCGGCAGGACCACCCGGACCTGCCCGGGGAGTGGGCGGCGGAGTTCGGGCGGGGCCTGCGGGACGGCTCCCTGGTCTTCCCCCACGTCCGGCTGCGCGGCATCGCACAGGCACCGCGCGCCCTGTTCGAGCTGACGGAGGGGCGGCACATCGGTTCCGTACTGGTCGAGGTGTGAGGGCGCCGGGGCCGGGCTGTCCGAGCGGTGGACAACTCCGGTCGGCCGACGCGCCGTGCGCACCTTCTATCCGCTCACGACCTGTACGCCCCTGATCCCCCGTTCTGCTCGCACCGTGCCCCCGCTTCCCGTTTCACCGGTCGTGACCGAGAGGTCATGACCGGTCTGTTGTGACCGACCGGTCGGCGGCCCGGTGTCCGTGCCGTGCCGTGACGGAGGCGGTACGGGCGGCGGCGGCCCGTACGGCGGGAGCGAGTAACGCCGTGGCGGAACCGGTCGCGGAACCGGTCGAAGAGATGTCGGACGCCTTGGGGGCGGGTGCTTTGGGCGCGGAGGCCCTCGGGGCGCCGGCCGGCGCCCTGCGCACGGCCGGCCCGGATCCGCCGGCCGGCCCGCCGGTGTCCGTACCCGCGGCCGAGCCCGTACGCACAGCCGTACCCGTATCCGTACGCGCACCTGTACCCGTAGCCGTACGCGCGACCGCGCCCTTCCGTGCGTCCCCGGGGCCCGGGCCGGCGACGGGGGCGGCGTCGGACCCGGAGCCGGGCGCTTCGGAGCCGGCCGCTTCGGAAGGCGGCGCCCCGGCGTGCAGCAGCAGGCTCCACATATCGGTGATGACGTCCTTGTCCCACCATGTCCGGTCGTCGTGCCCCAGATGCAGCAGCCCCACCACCAGCGAGGTCACCAACTGGGCGATCCGCCGGGGGTCGGCCTCCGGGGGCAGCCGCCCGGCGTTGCGGTCGGCCGCCGCCTTGTCCAGGAAGAGCGTGTACCACCGCTGCTCCAGGTGTGCCTCGTCCATGTCGCGGGCGGTCTCCGGGCGGAGCTGAAGTCCGGCCCGCATCACCACGTCGGCGTCCACCCGGCCGAGCAGTGCGATGGCGAAGTCCCGTATGGCGGTCCGTGCGGGGTGCGGGGACCGTACGAGTGCCTCCTCCAGCTCCCGCAGGGTGCCCAGCGCCTCGTCGCGCACGGCGAGCGTGAGGTCTTCCTTGGAGCTGAAGTGGAAGTAGAGGGCTCCCTTGCTCAGTCGTGCCCGGCGGCTGATCTCCACCATTCCGGATGCGGGCACCCCCTTCTCGATGAAGGTCTGTGCCGCCGAGCGGATGAGCGCCTGGCGGCTTTGGATGGCTCGATGCTGAGTCGGCACGGTGTCCGTCCTGTCTCTAGTCCGGCTACGAGCGCCCGTAGTCTACATACAAACCAACCGTGCGGTTCTCAAAATGCCTCTGACCGGCCATCCAGGTGCACCCATGTTCCCGTGAGCGGGCGGAATGCCGTAATCCAAGGGTTGTTGAGGAGTTAACCGGTCCGGTGGGGCTCCGTAATTGTTGGCCCAGGGCTACCGGAGCGTCGCCCTGCGCATTGACAAACAGCGCAGGCGGTTTTTAAATCTGCGGAGGCGAGTAACGGGAAGTGTCTCTTCCGGCGATGCCACCTCGACGGCTGCACGTCACCAGGAAGCGGTGGCGTACCACGGCGAGTCCGCCTCTTCCTTCGGGTGTCCTCGACACGCTGCCCATGTCCGAGGGCGTACGAACCCCGATCGGACCCATAGATCCACAGATCCAGAGGAAATCGGAAAGGTGTCGAGCAATGCGTGAGTCACTGGAAGTCGGCGTACGTCCTGGAGGCGCCGTGCGGGGCATGAGCACAGAGACGATCAAAGCCGCCATCTTCGATCTCGACGGAACCCTCGCCAACACCCGGCCGGCCATCAGCCGCCTGCTCGTCAAGGTCGCCTCCGAGCAGGGCCGCGCGGTCACCACCCGACAGGCCGCCTCCGCCATGGGCAAGCCGCCGGGCACCGCCTTCGGCCAGCTCCTGGGGATGCCGGAGGATCATGACACCGTCCTGACCGCCATCTCCCGCTACCGCGAGCAGTTCGCCTGCGAGGTTCTGGGCGAAGGTCCCCAACTGCTCTTCCCCGGCGTCGCGGCCGGGCTGTCCGCGCTGCGCGCCCACGGCATAGAACTGGCCGTGGCCACCTCCAAGGCCACGCGCAGCGCCGAAACCCTGCTCGAAGTGATGGGCATCCGCGACCTGCTCGGGCCGGTCGTCTGCCAGGACGTGGTCCGGCGCGGCAAGCCGCACCCGGAGCTGGTGCTGCGGGCGGCGGCGGAGGTCGGGGTGCCGCCGTGGGAGTGTGCCTATGTAGGGGACACGGTGGGGGACATGCGGATGGCGGTGACGGCCCGCATGGAGCCGATCGCCGTCACGTACGGCGTCGGCAGTTTCGGTGAGCTCGCGGCCGTCGCCGGGACCCGGATGTGCAGCTCCTTCAAGGACGTGGTCTCCACCGTCGCCGCCTCCCGGCCGCGCCCCATGGCGGCCGTCGGGGCACAGCCGCGCAGGCGCTGACCGCTGCGGGGGCGCTGACTGCTGCCGAGGGCCGAGGGCCGAGGGCCGAGGGCCGAGCGCCGCCGGCCGCTGACTGCTGACCGGTGCCGAGGGCCGGCCGCCACCGCCCGCCGCCGAACCCCGGGGCGTCTCAGCAGCCGTCCACCACCTCACGTACGAACTCGGCGCCCGCCGCCCTGAGTTTGCCGTGCAGCCGGCCGAACACCTCCGCCGCGCGCCCGCCCGGCCAGCCCTCCGGCAGGAGGGGAGAGGGCAGACCGGGATCCGCGTACGGAAGCTGCCGCCAGGCGTCCAGAGCCGGCAGATAGTCGCGGTAGGCGGCCTCGGGGGCCCGGCCCGCCGCCGGGACCAGCGGCGCAGCACCGGTTCGTGGACGTCGAGGAAGGCCCGGTGCCGCGCGGCGATGCTCTCCAGGTCCCACCAGCGCGCCACCGCGTCGGCGGTCGCCGCGAACCCCGCGTGGGTGCCCTTGAACAGATCGACGTACGAGGCCAGCCGCAGCCGCTCCAGGGTGTGCCGGGTCTCGTCGTACAGGGAGGCGGGGGCGATCCACACGCCGGCGCCGCGGCGCCGAAGCCCAGCCGGGCCAGGCGGGAGCGCAGCAGGTGCCGCTTGTGGCGCTCCTGCTCGGGAACGGAGAAGACGGCCAGGACCCAGCCGTCGTCCGGCCGGGCCCCGGGCCGCCTGTAGATGCGCCGGTCGCCGTCCTCCAGGAGCTGACGGGCGGCTTCGGAGAGCGCGTACCCGGCGGCCCCGCTCTCCGTACGCGCCGCGAGGAGCAGGCCACGGCGCTTGAGACGGGAGACGGCCGAGCGCACCGACGGCGGATCCACGCCGAGCACGCCCAGCAGTCTGATCAGCGCCGCGACCGGCACGGGCTCCGGCGAAGCCGGCGTGCCCGCCGCCCCGCCAGGCGTCTGCGGCCCCCGCACACTGCGCCCGTACGCCCCGTAGAAGGTGACGATCAGGGACCTCGGGGTCCGCTGCGTGTTCTGGTCGCTCACGTGATCGGCCCCTGCCTAGTAGTGCTGTGACCTGCGCAGGTGGGGCGGCCCGCCCCCTGTGACGTGATCGTATCCAGCCCCGGCGGCGAAGGCCCGCCGTTCTCCTCATCCTTCCCGCGGTCCTGCCTGCCCTCAGCCCGTCAGCGTCGGGTAGTCGGTGTACCCGCGGTGGTCCCCGCCGTAGAAGGTCTCGCGCCGGGCCTCGTTGTAGGGGCCGCCCGCCTTGATCCGCTCCGGCAGGTCCGGGTTGGCCAGCCACAGCGCCCCGAAGCTGATCGCGTCGGCCAGCTTCTCCTCCAGCGCCTCAGAGGCGGCCTCGACAGTGAGCGGCCCGGGCTCGCGGTGCGGATTGAGGATGAGGGTACCGGGCCACTCGGCGCGGACCAGCTCCGTCAGCTCCCGGGTCGCCATCTCCAGGACGTGGACGTACGCCAGGCCGTACGGCGCCAGCGCGCGCATCAGCGCGGTGTAGATCTCCGCGGCGTCGTCCTCGACGACCCCGTTGATCCTGACGCCGGGCGAGATGCGGATACCGACCCGCTCGGGGCCGATGGCGTCGCTCACGGCCTGCACGACCTCCACCGCGAACCGGATACGGTTCTCCACCGACCCGCCGTAGGCGTCGGTCCGCCGGTTGCTGCTGCCCGCCAGGAACTGCTGGATCAAGTAGCCGTTGGCGCCGTGCAGTTCCACCCCGTCGAAGCCCGCCTCCATCGCGTTGCGCGCGGCGCTCACGAAGTCCTCGGTCGTCCGTGTGATGTCCTCCAGGGTCATCTCACGCGGTACGGGGTGGTCCAGCATGCCCTCGGCGGTGTAGAGCTGCTCACCCGAGGCGATCGCCGAGGGAGCCAACGGCAGCGCGCCGTCCGGGTACAGGGTGGGGTGCCCGATCCGCCCCGCGTGCATGAGCTGGACGAAGATCCGCCCGTCCTTGCCGTGCACCGCGTCGGTCACCCGCCGCCAGGCCGCTACCTGCTCCGCGGAGTGCAGACCGGGCGTCTGGATGTACCCCTGGCCGATCACACTGGGCTGGGTGCCCTCGGTTATCAGCAGCCCGGCGCCGGCCCGCTGCGCGTAGTACTCGGCGGTCAGCTCGCTCACCAGCCCGCCGTACGCCCGGCTGCGCGTCATCGGAGCCATCACCATACGGTTGGCCAGCTCCAGCTTGCCGACCGTCACCTTCTCGAAAAGCTTCACCGCTGATCTCCTGGTAGTGCGTTCTCGTGCTTCGTGCTTCGTGCTCTCTGCTTCTTGCCGGTCACGAAAGTACGAACGCGGCTACTGGCGGCGCATCAGTGGCGTTTCGGTACTTCTCCCGTAGCGCTACGGGCCGGCTCGTTCCCGGCGGTGTGACGGGTGTCTCCTGGGCCCACGTCAACCGCGATGAGCTGCGGGCATACAGAGGATGCATAAGAGATGCAGAAGAGCGGCTTGCGGGAAAGAAGGCCGCTGTATGTAATTCCCGCGTTCACAGTTCACGCGTGCGCTTCGAAGGCGCATGTTGGTTGCAGGGCGGGGAATGTACAAAACTCACCCGGCGGGAAATCTTGCCGGGCCACATCAGGCGATCGACGAGTACGGGGCCGGTTCCGGCAGGTCACGGAGCATCGGTGGAACCCACGCCCACCACACGGTGTTGGAGGCGTCGCTCGCCGAACGGCCCCGTAAGGAAGCCGCCCCGGCCTTTCCCGCGAAATACGGATCGAACGATGCGACTCCTTCGAATCCTTTGAGGTCTCTGCTGCGCCTGCACAACGAGAGCGAACAGACGGCCAGGGCCACCGGGCCGGCCGGCAACTTCCCCAACGGTCGCCAGATCATTGCCGAAACGGACTTGGAGCCCCTCGGATGAGCGCCACACAGACAATAACCACCCCTGAAAAGGACGACACCCGCAGCAAGTTCATCCCGCTGCTGGCGCTGGGCACGTTCGCGCTCGGCGTGGACGCCTACGTGATGGCCGGACTGCTGCCCCTGGTGTCGGCGGATCTGCACATCTCGGCGTCGTCGGCCGGCCAGATGGTCACCGTCTTCACGCTCTGCTACGCGCTGGGCGGGCCGGTCTTCGCCACCCTCCTGGCCGCCCGGCCGGCGAAGGTGGTGCTCGGCGTGGCGCTGGTGGTCTTCACCATCGGCAATGCCTTGACCGCCGTTGCCCCCAGCCTGTGGGTCCTCCTGATCGCCCGCGCGGTCGCAGGCATCGGAGCGGGTGTGTACTCACCCTTTGCCGCCGCCACGGGAGCGGGCCTGACCGCTCCGGAACGGCGTGGCCGCGCGCTCGCCACCGTCATGGGCGGCCTGAGCATCGGCACCGTCATCGGTGTCCCGGTCGGCATGCTGCTCGCCTCTCACATGGGGTGGCGCGGCACGCTGTGGCTGATCACCGCGCTGGGCGTGGTCGCGCTGATCGGGATCACGCGGCTGCCGCAGGTCGCGGTGAGCCCGCCGCCGCCGCTGGGCCGGCGCGTGCGCGCCCTGGCCGGCGGCCGGGTCGCCGGCATCGTCTCCGTCTCGCTGCTCGGCGGTATCGCCAGCCTCGGTCTGTACACCTACCTCGCCGAGTTCGTCGTCGACGCCGCGCACACCGATCAGACGGTCTGGGCCATGTGGGCCTGGGGCGCGGGTGGCATCATCGGCAGCCTTGTGATCGGCCGCATCGTGGACCGCACCGGCCGGCCCTTCTCCGCGGTCGCCTGGATCCTGGTCCTCGTCGTGGCAAGCCAGCTCGTCCTGCCCGTCGCCGCTCACACCGCCGTGGCGCTGGCTGCCGTCCCGCTCGTGATCTGGGGCGCGGCCGGATGGGCCATCCAGGTGCCGCAGCAGCACCAGCTCATCGCGGCCCAGCCCGAACAGGCCACGGTCGCCGTCTCGCTCAACAGCTCCGCCGTCTACCTCGGCAGCGGCCTCGGGTCCGCGCTCGGCGGCGTGGTGCTGGGCCTGGGCGTGGCTGCGGGCTCCCTGCCGTACTACACGGCCGCGCTCACCTTGGTCGCGCTGATCCTGCACCTGACCGTGGTGCGTGGTGCCGTGCGGCGCGGGGGAGGTGCCGTTACGGCACCCTGAGCCGGGAAGGCAGCCGCAACTGGCTAGTTTGTTCCCCATGGAAATCGGTTTGCATCACCTGCGGTGTTTCCTCGTCCTGGCCGAGGAGCAGCACTTCACCTGGGCCGCTGATCGTCTCGGTATCTCCCAGCCCACCCTCAGCCGGCACATCCAGCGCCTGGAGGCGGAGCTGGGCCGGGCCCTGGTGGACCGCAGCACCCGCCACCCCCGCCTCACCGCGGACGGGAGCCGGCTGCAGGCCGATCTCCAACTCCTGCTGCCCCAACTGGAAACGGTTCTCCAGCCCCCGAGCCGCAGTCCTCACTGCGCCTGGGCTACGCCTGGGGTTTCCCCCTCCAGCGTGGCCGTCGAGCGAGCGCCACGCTGGAGGAGCAGTACCACGTCCTCGTGCAGACCGTGCGCCGGGACGACCCCGCCACCGGACTGCGCGAGGGCTCCCTCGACGCGGTCCTGCTCTGGGGGACCGTCCGCGATCCGCGCCTGGTCACCACCGAGATCCTGCGGGAGCCGCGTATCGCAGCGGTCTCCCGCAGCTCCACCTTGGCCGTGCGTGACCGTGTCACCTGGCGCGACCTCGGGCGTCGCTGCATCATCGTCAACACCGTGAGCGGCACGCTCACCCCGCAGGACTGGCCGGCCGATGCCACCCCCGAGATCGGCGTGGAAACCTCCAACCTGGAGGAGTACCTCCACGCCGTCGCCGCCAGACGCGGTGTCGGTGTGCTCCCGGTATCGGTGGCCGCACAGTACCCCGATCCGGACATCCTGTATCTGCCGCTCACGGGCGCCCCGCCCGCCGTCCTCACCTATGCCTACCCGCGCACCAGCCCGCACCCCTACGCCGCGGCCTTCGGCCGGGTCCTGCGGCAGACGTCTCAGGCGTCGTCCGAGCGCAGGACCGCGGACAGCTCGCGCCGCGACCCCACGCCCAGCTTCGGGTACGCCTTGTAGAGGTGGTACTCCACGGTCCGGGTGCTCAGGAAGAGCTGGCCGGCGATGTCCCGGTTGCTGACCCCGGCCGCCGCCAGCCGTACGATCTGCAGCTCCTGAGCAGTCAGCCGGTCCAGGACGTCGGCCGCGCGGCCCGCGGTGATCTGCTCGCCGGTGGCGCGCAGTTCGGTGCGGGCGCGTTCGGCCCAGCAGGCGGCCTTGAGGCGTTCGAAGGTTTCCAGGGCGGACTTCAGGAGCGGGCGCGCGTCGGTACGCCGCCGCTGCCGCCGCAGCCACTCGCCGTAGCTCAGCTCGCTGCGCGCCCGCTCGAACGGCCGGCCCGTGTGCAGCCGTACGGCGGCGGCGAGCGGTTCCTCGGTGCCTTCGGCCAGTCCGCGGGCGCGCTCGGCGACCGCCCGGGCCCACGGCTGCCGGGTCGCCGTCGCCCAGGAGGTGAACTGTTCCAGCGGTGCTGCGGCGGGCAGCTCCGCCCGTACGGCGGCCTCGACGAGATCGGCGCTCATCAGCGCGGCGACCGACGGGTATCCGGGTGTCAGGCCGGTGACGTCCCGCAGGGCGCGTACCGCGTCCTGGTACCGCCCGTGTCCCAGGTGGAGCAGGCCCAGCGCGCAGCCGGCCGCCGCCGGGGGCGAGGCGGCGGCCAGTCGCCGGCAGCGCTCCTCGTCGCCCTCGATGGCGGCGATGTGGGCGAGCACCGCGTTCAGCGGGGCGATCTGGTGCTCCACCCCGGTACTGCGGGCGATGTCCTGTGCCTCGGTGACGCTGCCGGTGGCCTCCCGGTAGAGCCCGGCGGCCAACTGCGCCTGTGCGAGCAGCCGCAGCACCCTGGGCAGCGCGACGATCACCCCGTCGGCCCGGCACAGGGCGACCTCGGCGTGGGCGAGTTCGAGCGCCGCCTCGTCCTCGCCGCTCAGCAGCGCGGCGTCCAGGGCGGCCAGCCGGGGCGCGGGCTCACGCGGCGGCTCGGCCCGTACGGAGGCGACCAGTGCGGCCAGCGGCGGGAACGCCTCGCCGTAGCCGCCCTCGGCGAGAAGCGCCAGCGCGCGGGGGACGTTGACGCGCACAGCGGCGGCGTCCGCTTCCGGTTCCGGTTCCGGGCCCGGAACCGGCCGGGGACCCGGGCGTGCCTCTGGCCGCGTCACGGGCGCTGGTGGCCGGAGTTCCTCGTGCAGCAGGCCGGCCCGGCGCAGGGAGGGGAGGTCGCCGGCGGCCCAGGCGCTGGTGGCGGCGTAGCCCAGCAGGGTGGTACGGCGGTGCGGGGCCGCCTGCGCCGCGCGTGCCAGGAGGAGCTGGACGGCCTGGTGGGCCGGGCCCCGCTGCAACTCGATGTGCGCCTGTGCCTGGACGAAGGCCAGCTCGGCCAGGTGCGCCGGGTCCTCGGTCAGCCGGGCGGCCCGCTCGGCGAGGTCCGCCACCCGCTCGGGCTGCCCGGCGCGCAGCGCCGACCGGGCGCCCCCGGTCAGCCGCGTGCCCTGCCGTCGGGGGTCCGAGGTCAGCCTGGCGGCCTGCTCGTAGGCGTCGGCGGACGCCGCGTAGGCCGTACGGCGCCAGGCGTCGGCGGCGATCCGTTCCAGTTCGCCGGCGATCTCCTCGTCGGGGCCGGTCGCCGTGGCCGTACGGTGCCGGGCCCGCACGTACGGGTCCTGCGCCACGGCCGCCAGCGCCCCGTGCACCTCCAGCCTGCGGGAGAGCGGCGCCGCCTGGTAGGCGGCCGACCGCACCAGGGGATGCCGGAAGCGGACCGTGCCGGCGCAGACGGTGACCAGGTCCGCGGCCTCGGCGCGGGCGAGGTCGGCGGCGTCGTAGCCCAGTTCGGGCGCCGCCCGCAGTACGGCGGTGAGGTCACCGGCCGCCGCGGCGGCCACCGTCAGCACCAGCCGGGTGCGCTCCGGCAGACCGGCGATCCGGCGGCGGTACTCGGTGGTCACCCGCTCGCTGACCGGCAGCGGCGCGAACACCGAGGGGGCTGCGCGCAGTTCGGCCAGGGCGAGCGGATTGCCCTCGGCCGCCTCGATGATCGCCGCCCGCTCCGCCGGGGCCGGCCGTGGCTCCCGCTCGTCCAGTACCCGGCGCTGGGCCTCGGCGTCCAGCGGGCCCAGCGGCAGTTCGGGCAGACCGGGTGCCTCGAAGCCGTCCCGTGCGGCGAAGATCATCACGACCGGGTCGGCGCCGAGCCGGCGGGCGGCGAACAGCAGCGCGTCACCGGAGGCGCGGTCCAGCCACTGCGCGTCGTCCACCAGGCAGAGCAACGGCCCGCCGGCGGCCAGCAGATTCAGGACGGCCAGACCGATCAGGAACCGGTCGGGGGCGTGCCGGGCGGGGTCCGCGGGGGTGGCGGAGGCGGCGGCCGGTGCGGCCGGGGCCGTACGGCCGAGGGCGATGTCCAGGGCCTGTGCCTGGGCCCGGGGCAGCGGCGCCGGCGTCGGTGTCGGCGCCGTCGGCGGTCCGGGCCGCGGCGCCGTGCCCGGCGGCGGCAGCGCCCGGGTCAGCAGATGGATTCCCGCGTACGGCAGGTCCTGCTCGGCCTCCAGGCCGGCGAGCCGTACGACGTTCATGGGAAGGGTGGAAGCGGCAGCGGGGCCCCGGGCCGGAGCGGCCCCGGCCAGCAGCGCGGCATGGTCCAGCAGCGTGGTCTTGCCCATTCCCGGCGTACCCCGCACCACCAGTGCCCCGCTACGCCCCTGCCTGCCCTCCTCGACCAGCCGCGCGATCCGCGCGAGTTCGGTGTCCCTGCCGTGCATCACCTGCAGAAGATATCGGACGCGTGTCTTCACACCCCCGCTGACCAGCGGTTGCGGCAGTGCACGGACCGGCCGTACCCCGCGCCCGCGGCCTTCACCCGCCCGCTCCCGCTCCCGCCCCCGCCTCCGCCTCCGCCCCCGAACCGGCCTCCGCCCCCGCATCCGTCCACTCCCGCAGCCGGAAGCGCTGGAGTTTGCCCGTCGGGGTGCGGGGCAGCGCGTCATGGAAGACGATCTCGCGCGGGCACTTGTACGGCGCGATCCGCTCCTTGGTGAAGGCGCGCAGCGCCGCCACGGTCTCCGGTCCGCCGGACACGCCCGCCCGCAGCACCACATGGGCCACCACCACCTGCCCGCGCTCCTCGTCGGCCCGTCCGACGACCGCCGCCTCCAAGACGTCGGGATGGTGGGTGAGCGCGTCCTCGACCTCCGGCCCGGCGATGTTGTACCCGGCCGAGATGATCATGTCGTCCGCGCGGGCCACGTAGTGGAAGTAGCCGTCGGCGTCGCGGATGCAGGTGTCACCGGTGAGGTTCCAGCCGTCCCGTACGTACTCCGTCTGCCGGGGGTCGGCGAGATAGCGGCAGCCGGTGGGGCCGCGTACGGCCAGCAGCCCCGGCTCCCCGTCCGCCACCGGCCGTCCGGCCGCGTCCACCACCCGCGCCTGGAATCCCGGCACCGGCAGTCCGGTCGTCCCCGGCCGGGCCGCGTCGTCGGCGGCGGAGAGGAAGATGTGCAGCATCTCGGTCGCGCCGATGCCGTTGATGATCCGCAGCCCGGTCGCCTCGTACCAGGACTGCCAGGTGGCGGCGGGCAGGTTCTCGCCGGCCGACACACAGCGGCGCAGGCTGGTGATGTCCTGCGAGCCGAGGCGGGGCAGCAGCGCGCGGTAGGCGGTCGGGGCGGTGAACAGTACCGACACACGGTGGCGTGCGATGTCGCGGAGCAACTGCTCGGGCCCGCCCCAGTCGGCGAGGTAGGCCGAGGCCCCGGCCCGCAGCGGAAAGACCACCAGGCCGCCGAGGCCGAAGGTGAAGCCCAGCGGCGGGCTGCCGGCGAAGACGTCGTCGGGGCGCGGGCGCAGCACCTGTGCGGAGAAGGTGTCGGCGATGGCGAGCACATCGCGGTGGAAGTGCATACAGCCTTTGGGGCGGCCGGTGGTCCCCGAGGTGAACGCGATCAGCGCGACGTCGTCGGCGGAGGTGGCGACACACGGGTACGGCTCGGACGGCGGCCCCTGCCCCCGCCCGTGCTCGGCCAGGTGCAGCAGGTCCTCCGGCCCCGGTCCGCCGTACGGAGTGATCCGCAGGCCCGGCACTCCGGCCCGCACCAGGCCGTCCAGGGACCGGGCGTCGCACAGCGCATGCCCGATCCGCGCCAGCCGGCAGATCGTGGCCAGCTCACCGGGACGCTGCGCGGCCAGGACGGTCACCGCGACCGCGCCCGCCTTCATCACCGCCAGCCAGCAGGCCGCCAGCCAGGGCGTGGTGGGGCCGCGCAGCAGGACGCGGTGGCCGGGCAGCACACCGAGGTCGCCGGTCAGGACGTGTGCGAGACGGTCCACCCGGTCGCGTAACCGCCCGTACGTCCAGACCGCGCCGGATGCGTCGCGCAGCGCCGGGCGGTCCGGGCCGAGCCGCTCGATCGTACGGTCGAGCAGTTCGGCGCCGCAGTTGAGCCGGTCGGGATAGCCGAGGTCGACCAGGTGCGGCCACTGCCGTGCGGGCGGGAGGTGGTCGCGGGCGAAGGTGTCGATGTGGGCCGAAGGCCGAAGCTCCATACGGATGCGCCCCCTCGCGCCGAGGCCGGCGGCTCGGGAGGCGCGCTCGGGAGACGCTCGGGACCTTGTTCGTACGGGTGCCTGCTTGCTTGCCTGATCGGTCGCCGGCCGGCTCGTGGACGTGCTGCCGCCCTGGCCGCCGGTCTCCGGCGACGGTGTCGCGGGCCGCCCGGGTGCTTCCGCTACGGGCGCTTCCAGTACAGGTGCTTTTGTTACGGATGCTTCCGTTACGGGTACTGCCGCGAGGGCCTGTCGTCAGCGTAACGTGTTCGTGACGGCAGTCAACAGACCGCGATACGACGGGCTTTGGTGGCGGCACCGGCCACGGACCGGACCACCGACCCGCGACACATGACCCGCACCAGCCGAACCGTGACAGACCAACCGCGACAAGAGGCAGGGGGCCACCCGGTGACCGCATTCGCGCTGGGACCGCAAGAGCGGGAGTGGTGCGCGCGGACGCGTGCCCTGGCGGCCGAGCGGCTGCGCCCGCTGGCAGAGAAGGGCGAACCGGGCCGGGTGAACCGCCCCCTGGTCGCGGCCCTGGGCGAACTCGGCCTGCTACGGCGGCTGTTCCCGGCCGAAGGCCCCGTACGGGCGCTGGACCTGTGCCTGCTGCGCGAGTCCCTCGCCCAGGAGTCGACCGAGGCGGAGACGGCGCTGGCCCTTCAGGGGCTCGGGGCGTATCCGGTTCTCCAGTCGGGCACCGCGCGGCAGCGGGAGCGGTGGATGCCGGAGGTGGTCGCGGGGCGGGCGGTGGCGGCCTTCGCGCTGAGCGAGCCGGACGCCGGCTCCGACGCCGCCGCGCTGACCCTGGCGGCCGAGCCCGACGCGCCCCGCGCCGGAACCGGGGGCGGCGCAGGGGGTGACGCCACGGCCCCCGCCGCCTGGCGGCTGACGGGCGAGAAGTGCTGGATCTCCAACGTCCCCGACGCCGACTTCGCCACCGTCTTCGCCCGTACCGGCGGCGGCCCGGGAGCCCGCGGCGTGACGGCCTTCCTCGTACCCGCCGACCGGCCCGGCCTGAGCGGCAGCGCCTGGGACATGCTCAGCCCGCACCCGATCGGCAGCCTGGTCTTCGACGGCGTGCCGGTCACCCGCGCGGACGTCCTGGGCGAGGTGGACCGCGGCTTCGGCGTCGCCATGCGCACCCTGAACCTGTTCCGTCCCAGTGTGGGGGCCTTCGCGGTCGGCATGGCGCAGGCGGCCCTGGACGCCGCCGTGGACCACGCCGCCCGGCGCACCGCCTTCGGCGGGCCGCTGAAGGACCTCCAGGCCGTCTCCCACCAGCTCGCCGAGATGGCCACCCGTACCGAGGCCGCCCGTCTCCTGGTGTACGCGGCGGCCACGGCGTACGACACCGGCGCCCCCGGCGTCGCCGGCCGCTCCGCGATGGCCAAGCTGCTGGCGACCGAGACGGCGCAGTACGTCGTCGACGCCGCCGTACAGATCCACGGTGCCCGCGCACTGCGCCGCGGGCACCTCCTGGAACACCTCTACCGCGAGGTACGCGCCCCGCGCATCTATGAGGGCGCGACGGAGGTCCAGCGCTCGATCATCGCCAAGGAGCTGTACCGCGAGCGGCACGAGGCCCCGGGGTCACATCACCGGAAGGACGAGGCCTTGTAGACCTGGCCCAGCTTGCACTTGCCCGACCGGGGCTGGTAGTCCCGCGTACGGATGAACGTGCCCGTGACCTCCGCGGAGCGCGACTCCCGCGCGCGCACGTCACTGACGCTGAGCAGCGCGGTACCGAAGGTACGGCCGGTCTCGTCCGAGAACTGCACGGTGCCGTTGTAGGTCGCCGAACGGTCGGAGTTGCCGTTGGTCACGCGGATGCTCGCGCGCAGCGTCCCCGCCTGGGAGTTGACGTCACAGGTGACGATGGAGATGTCCGACTCCGGGGCAGTGGTGGATCCGCTGCTGGGCGAACCGTAGCCACCGCTCGTCGTACTGCCGGAGGTGCTGCTCCCCGACGTCGTGCTGCCCGTCGAACCGCTGGTGAGGCCCGAGGTGGACCCGGAGCTGGAGTCCGTCCCGCTACTGCTGCTGCTACTACTGCTGCTGGACGAGCTGTGGTGGCTGCCCCCGCAGCTCCCGCCGTGCACACCGCGCCAGCCGGTCAGGGCGAAGAAGGCGACGCCGAAGACGGCGATGGCGCGAACATGGCGAAGCTTCATGAATGGTTCCCCCGAGGTGACCGAACGACTGACTGACCCGGCGCTCACCCAGGAGGCGTGCGGGGAAGACCCCGACGCACAGAAGACGCGCGGGGAAGACTCCCGGCACACGACGCCTGCCACGCGGCATCCGTACGGCACCTTTCCGGCGCCACCGTCCCCCGCGTCACAGACTTGATGAGCCCATGTCACGCCCAGGCTAGCAAAAGCGGACGCCGGCCCCGTCCCGCCGCCGACGTCCGGCCCGCCCCGAATTCAGGACCCTTGCCCCTTGAAACCCGGCCCCGTACCCGCCGAATCCCGGTCGTTCCAGACCGGAGCCGGAGCACTCTCGGCCAGATCCCGGATCGATAACATCGGTAACAACCGGATGCCGTGAGGTGAAGTGGAGGCGCCCGCCCGGCCCCACGCCCCGCTCCGACGGGCCGTCGCGCCCCACCGACCGGCAAACACCAGCGGAAACGGTCTTCCGGGTGCCTCGGGTCAGTTGTCGACGGTGATCAGGCCACGGCGGACCGCGGTCATCACCGCGGCGGTACGGTCATCGACCCCCAGCTTGCCGAAGATCCGCAGCATATGGGTCTTCACCGTCGCCTCACTGATGAACAGGGCGGCCCCGACCGCGGCGTTGCTCAGTCCCCGGGCGACCAGCCGCAGGACCTCGGCCTCCCGCGCGGACAGTCCGTCCTTCTTCGGAGCGCGCACATGCCGGGTCAGCCGGGCCGCGACGGAGGGGGCGAGCACGGTCTCCCCGGTGGCTGCGGCGCGGACCGCCGTCAACAGGTCCGGCAGGTCGGCGTGCTTGAGGAGGTAGCCGGCGGCCCCCGCCTCCACGGCACCGAGGATCAGATCGTCCGAGCCGTACGTGGTGAGCACCAGCACCTTGCTCTGCGGCTGTACGTCGGCCAGCCGCGCGGTGGCCTCCACCCCGCCGCCCGGCATCCGCAGGTCCATCAGGACCACCATGGGGCGCAGCCGCAGGGCCAGCGACACCGTCTCGTCGGCACTGCCGGCCTCGCCGACCACCTCCATGTCGTCCTCGGTCGCCAGCATTCCGCGCAGCCCCGCCCGTACGACCGGGTGGTCATCCGCTATCAGCACGGTGATCGGGCCGGTCACCCCGGCACCTCCACGAAGAGCGTGGTCCCCCGCCGGGCACGCTGTCGAGCCGCCTGGTTCCGCCGACCTGCTCGACCCTGCGGACCATGCCGATCAGGCCGTACCCGCCGGCGACCTCCTCGGGATCGAAACCGGCACCGTCGTCGCAGACCCGCACGAAGACACTGTCCTCGGTGTAGCCGAGCGTGACGTCCACCGACGACGCCCGCGCGTGCTTGCGCGCGTTCGCCAGCGCCTCCTGGGTGACCCGCAGCAGCACCACCTCGACGGCCACGGGCAGTGCCTCCGGTTCGCCCGACAGCGAGAAGTGGACGGTCGGCCCGCCTCCCTGCGCGGCGCGGTCGGTGAGCCGTCGCAGCGCCTCGGGCAGCGAACCGGCGCCGGCGTCCAGCGCCGTCGGCCGGAGCGCTTCGACCAGCGCCCCCGCCTCGGCAAGACCTTCCCGGGCGGTGTGTGCCGCGAGTCCGAGCTGATGCCGGGCCCGGTCCACGGATCTGCCGTGGTCTTCTGGGAGCCCGGTCAGCCGGTCCAGCGCCGTCCCCGCCGCCTGGAGGAGCATGACGATGCTGCTCAGGCCCTGGGCGATCGCGTCGTGGATCTCGCCGGCGAGCCGCTCGCGCTCGGCCGCGGCCCCGGCCTGCTCGGCGACCTCGGCCAGCTCCGCCCTGGTCGCGGCCAACTCCTGGATGAGCCGGGCGCGCTCGCTGCTCTGATCGATGATCCGGTGCGCCCAGGTGCCGAAGATGGCGGAGAACAGGATGACCGCCAGGGCGGTCGGTCCCTGGTCGGCGATGCCGCGTACCACCGAGCCCGTACGGAAGGTGTCGACGGCCACCGGTGCCGTGGCGAAGACCGCCACGGCACCGGTCGCGTGCAGGGGGCGCAGTGTCCAGTACGCCTGCGGGACGATCGCGACCAGCGAGAGGGAGGCGGCCGAGGCGAAGGCGTCGGCGGCGGCGAACAGGACGAACAGGGCGCCGAGGTAGAGCAGTCCGCGCCGGCTCTGGTCCTCCGTACGCATCAGGGCCCGGCCGTACGCGGCGTACCAGAGCGCGCAGCACAGGAGCAGGCCGCAGGCGAGCGACGGGCTGCTGGCCGTGCTGTCCTCCAGGGTGAGCGTGAACACGATCACCCCGGCGAACGCCAGCGCGTAGTAGCAGTCCCAGGCCGCATAGCCCCGGAGCCACTCGTGTCCCGGCCCGGCTAACCCTGCCGGCTGTTCTTCCACCGGAACGTGACCAGGCACAGCACCAGTCCGCCGATGCACCATGCCGTCAGCAACAAGGCCGTCCGTCCTGGTTCCCACGAGCCCGCCACCTCCTGGGTCGTCATCGAGTCGGGCAGGAAGACCGAACGGAACCCCTGCGCCATCCACTTGAGCGGGAAGACGGAACCGATCTCCACCATCGGCGAGGGCAGTGCCTTGATCGGATTGAACAGGACACCGGAGATGAACTGTAGTCCGATGAACGGCATCATGATGACCGACGAGGCACTCTTGGCCGAGCGGGGCAGGCTGCTGACCGCGATGCCCAGCAGGGCACACGAGACGACACCGAGAAGAAACACCCGGGCGAAGACCAGCCACTTGCCCCCGTCGGCCGGCAACGGGAGGCCGAACAGGCCGGCTCCGACGGCGAGCAGAGCGGCCACCTCGGCGAAGCTCACCACGAGTACCAGGAGAATCTTGCCGATGAAGTAGGACGTCACCGGGGTGGGAGTGCCGCGCAGCCGCTTGAGCGTGCCGTCGTCGCGGTCCTGGGTGATGCCGATGCCGAGGGTGATGAACGTGGCGGACATGATGCCCGCCGCGATCATGCCGGCCGCGAAGACCTGGCCGGCCGTGACCTGCGTTCCGGGGTATGTGTCCCTGAAGATGCTCGCGAGCAGGACGAGCAGCACCACGGGCATCGAGAACGTGAAGACGACCGCGTCCCGTTCCCGGAAGAACTGCCTGAGCTCGATCGCGCCCCGGGCGAAGCCGACCCTGACCGGGTTCGGTGGCGCGGGCCGTTCCTGCCGTACGTGCGTGGCTCGCGTGCTCATACCGCCTCCTGCCTGCGTCGGCCGGATTCTTCGTGGCCGCCGATCACGTGGTCGGAGTCCCCGTGACCGCCGATCATGCGGAGGTAGGTGTCCTCAAGGCTCGGTCGCCGAACCGAAAGGTCCGGTACGTCACCGGAGTTCTTCCTCACCAGTTCGGCCACGAACCGATCGGGATCGGGCGTCTGGACCTCCATGAGCCGGCCGCCCTCACGCCAGGTGACCACCGCGCCCGCGTCGGCCCGGCCACCGAGCGTCGCCGGGTCGCCGACGGCCTTCAGCCGGCCGCGGTCGATCACCGCGACCCGGTCGGCCAGCGCCTCGACCTCGTCCAGGTAGTGCGTCGTCAGCAGGATCGTGGTGCCCTCCGCGGACAACCGGCGGATCAACTGCCAGAACCGCACCCGCGCCTGAGGGTCGAATCCGGTCGTCGGCTCGTCCAGGAACAACAGATCGGGATCGCCGATGATCCCGAGCGCCACATCGACCCGACGGCGCTGCCCGCCCGAGAGCCGCCCGATCCGCTTGCCCGCGTGGTCACCGAGCCCCACCTGCTCGATGACCGTCTCGGGATCACGGCGGCGCGGGTAGACCGCCGCGAAGTGCCGCAACACCTCCCGTACGGTCAACTCGGAAGCGTCCCCGGCCGACTGGGCGACGATCCCGATCCGCCCGCGCCAGACCCGGCCCGCCGTGCCCGGATCCTCGCCGAGCACACGGACGCTTCCGCCGTCCCGCGTCCGGTAACCCTCCAGTATCTCCACCGACGTGGTCTTGCCGGCGCCGTTCGGCCCGAGCAGGGCGAACACCTCCCCATGGGCGATATCCAGGTCCAGCCCGTCCACCACCCGCCTGCCGCCGTACCGCTTGACCAGACCTCTCACATGCACTGCCGTTTCGCTCATGCCGCAAGCCTGGCGCCGCCGACCGCCCTCCAGTAGCGACCCGAGGTCGGAACCGGATGTCAACCGATCGGTGGACAGGAGCAGATGAGCGGAGCAGCCCGAAGGGATCACTCAGGCCGCGAGGCGGGGCAGCGTCCGGGCTCATTTCGATCATTCCCTCCCGCAGCCACGGCCCTGGAGCGGCGCTGGACCGGTTCTCCGCCTGGGTGATCTTCCTGTCGCTCAAGGCGATCGCCGCCGACCCCGCGCTGTGGAACCGACTGCACGAGCCGAGCGGTGAGTTCCTGCTGCTCACCGAGGAAGACTTCAAGAACCCGGCCGGCTCCACAGGGCTGCAGACGCTGCTTGCCCATCCGGACCGGACGGTGAGCGGCCTCGCGGACCAGGTGAGGTCTTTGGCCTTCCAGCCGCTGGACCTGCTTCCCCCACTGGCCCGGGCCGTACCGGCGCAGCGGAGCTCCGCCACGGCGGCCACCACGGCGTCGGCCGGCTCCGCATCCGCTTCCGGCGCCGGTGGACTGCCCAGTTGGATGCCCGGACACCTCGCAGCGCCGCCTGCCTCGGCACCGGTAGCGTCCGCCACGGCCTCCCCGGGCTGCTTCCGCATCCGCACGCCGCTCGACGTCGTCGTGGCCGTGCTGTGGCCCATGGCCCTCGTCGCGTTCGTCGTGCTGGCCGCTGCCGGGATGCCGACGGCGGTTCCCGGTTCCGTGGCGCCCCTCTGCCTCGCCGCCGCAGTCACCGCATTCGCCCGGAGCCGCCGTGCCGAGCGGGTGCAGTCCGGGGCTGCCCTGGCCGCCTTGACGCACCAGCTCGGCCGGGCCGAGGATCCGGCGAAAGCCGCCGCGAAGCTCCGTGAGGAGCGGACGAAGTTCGACGCGGCGGAGACGGAACGAAATGCCGCCTACGCACAGGCCCAGGACGAGCTGACGGCCCAGTACCACGCCGCGCTCAACGAGACCGAGGAGCGCAGGGTACGCAAGCAACGTGACATCGACAAGAAGCTCGACGGGCTCGCGGAGAAGCTCCGCAAGGCTCTGGACCGGGCACTTACCGAAAAGCAGTCTGCGTACGTCCGGGACCAGCTCGGCCGACGGCTGATCTCGCAGTCGCCGCCGCACGGCATCGGGCCCAAGCTCGCCGCCCGTCTTGCCGCGCACGGCATCCGGTCGGCAGCCGACTTCACGGGCTATCGCGCCGTGTACAACAGCCCCTACAGCAGCACGGGAGCCGTACTCGTGCTGCCCGGTGGACGTCGGATCAACATCCATGGCATCGGTGAAGCCAAGGCCATCGCCCTGGAAACCTGGCGCAGCAACGCGGTCAGGTCCGCTGTCGCCCGGCAGCCGGCCGCTCTCAGCGCGCCGGAGCGACAGTCGATCGAGCAGGGCATCGCCCGTCGCCGGGCCCAGCTCACGGACCAGCGCAAGGCCGCCGAGACGGAAGCCGACAGCTCCCGTGCGCAGGCGAAGAAGCGGCTGGAGGAGGGGCGGGAACGACTCGCCCGGAAGCACACCGCTGCCGGGGACCGGGCCCGGCAACAGCGGCTGGAGTTCAGCCGGCGTACGGTCGAGCTCCAGCAGAACAACGCCCTTCACGCGACGCTGAGCGCCGCTGTGGACGCCGCCCGGATCCAGCGGAGCGGCCTGTCATACGTGCGCTACCTACGCTTCCTCTACTTCGGCCGGTGATCGGCGCAACTCCCGGCATACCGTCGTTGGGCCCCGTCCATACCTCCATCAGCACGGGCCGGTACGGGCCTGGCTGCCGTCCCAGGGGAAACACACATGTCCCGGCCCGTCTCCGAGGCACCCAAGTCCCGGGCAAGTCCCAAGGCGTCGGCGAACCCCCTCCCGGCTCGCATGAATGCAGGTAGGAGGGGGGATCGGCAGCGTTCTTCTGAAGGCGGTCAGATGTCGCGGAAGATCTCGATCTGGGCGCCGATGGAGTTCAGGCGTTCCGCGAGGTCCTCGTAGCCGCGGTTGATGACGTAGACGTTGCGCAGGACCGAGGTGCCCTCGGCGGCCATCATGGCCAGGAGGACGACCACGGCGGGGCGCAGGGCGGGCGGGCACATCATTTCGGCGGAGCGCCAGCGGGTGGGGCCGTCCACCAGGACGCGGTGCGGGTCCAGGAGTTTGACCTGGGCGCCGAGGCGGGTGAGGTCGGTGAGGTAGATGGCGCGGTTGTCGTAGACCCAGTCGTGGATGAGGGTCTGGCCCTGGGCGCTGGCGGCGATGGCGGCGAAGAAGGGGACGTTGTCGATGTTCAGGCCGGGGAAGGGCATCGGGTGGATCTTGTCCAGGGGGGCCTGGAGTTTGGAGGGGCGTACGGTCAGGTCGATCAGCCGGGTGCGGCCGTTGTCGGCGGTGTACTCCTCGCTGCGCTCGTGGCTCAGGCCCATCTCCTCCAGGACGGCCAGCTCGATCTCCAGGAACTCCACCGGTACCCGGCGGATCGTCAGTTCCGATTCGGTGACCAGCGCGGCGGCCAGCAGGCTCATCGCCTCGACCGGGTCCTCGGACGGCGCGTAGTCCACGTCCCGGTCGATGCGTGCCACGCCGTGCACGGTCAGGGTGGTGGTGCCCACGCCCTCGACCCGGACGCCCAGCGCCTCCAGGAAGAAGCACAGGTCCTGGACCATGTAGTTGGAGGAGGCGTTGCGGATGACCGTGACGCCTTCGTGGCGGGCCGCGGCGAGCAGGGCGTTCTCGGTGACGGTGTCCCCGCGCTCGGTCAGCACGATCGGGCGCCGGGGGGTGACGGACCGGTCGACGACGGCGTGGTAGTTGCCCTCGGTCGCGGTGATCTCCAGCCCGAAGTGGCGCAGCGCCGTCATGTGCGGCGTGATGGTGCGCGTGCCCAGGTCGCAGCCGCCCGCGTAGGGAAGGGAGAAGCGGTCCATGCGGTGCAGCAGCGGGCCGAGGAACATGATGACGCTGCGGGTGCGGCGGGCCGCTTCGGTGTCCATCGCGCCGAGGTCGAGTTCGGCGGGCGGGACGATCTCCAGGTCGTTGCCGTCGTTGATCCAGCGGGTGCGCACCCCGATGCTGCCGAGCACTTCCAGGATGCGGTAGACCTCCTCGATACGGGCCACCCGGCGCAGCGTTGTGCGGCCGGCGTTCAGGAGGGTGGCGCACAGGAGGGCCACGCAGGCGTTCTTGCTCGTCTTGACATCGATGCTGCCGGAGAGCCGGCGTCCGCCGACGACGCGCAGATGCATGGGCCCCGCGTACCCGAGCGAGACGATTTCACTGTCCAGAGCCTCGCCAATGCGAGCGATCATCTCAAGGCTGATGTTCTGGTTACCGCGTTCGATGCGGTTGACCGCACTCTGGCTGGTGCCGAGCGCCTCTGCGAGCTGCGTCTGAGTCCAGCCACGGTGCTGCCGGGCGTCACGGATGAGCTTGCCGATGCGTACGAGGTAGTCGTCTGCCATGGGGGAGACCGTATCTCAGATATGAGATCAACGTGTAACTCCTACTTGTTCTAGTACTATACGAACAACTGGAGGTCGCTCATATGCCCGGACTGTCTGCCGTTCCGTCCGCAACCCGCCCGCCGCGTACGTTGGTTGCCGTACTTCCGTTTCTCCTCGCCGCACTCACCCTCACCGCTCTCTTCCTCTCGGTACGCGACCGGCTGCCCGAGCCCATGGCCACCCACTTCTCCGACGGCCGGGCCGACGGCTTCAACTCCGTAGCGCTCTACCTGCCGGTGTGCCTCGGCCTGCTCCTGGTGTTCGCCGCCGTGTTCGCCGTGCTCGCCCCGCGCACCGTCACCGCCCGCGACGGGCGGGCGCTGAACGGCGTCGGCTACGGCATGGCCGCGCTGAGCGGCGTTCTGTCGGGCGCGACGCTGCTGTGCAACGTGGGCGTACGGGACGCCGCGGACGCACGGCTCCCCTACGGGCAACTCGCCATCGCCTTCGGTGCCGCACTGCTCGCGGCGGGTGTCGGCCTGCTGCTGCCCACCGGGGCCGCGCCGGGGAAGCGGGCGGCATCCGGCGACCTCGCGGCCCCCGGGCCGGACCGGGCCCGGCTGCCGCTGGCCGAAGGCGAGGCGGTGGGCTGGTCGCGGTCCGTGCGCGCACCCTTCCTGGCCGTACTGAGCTGCGTATTCCTCGCCGGCGGGCTGGTCGCGGGGCTCACCGTCGACTGGGGCCTGGGCGGTGGCCTGCTGTTCGCCGGGCTGACGGCCGGCCTCTGCTCGGAGGCCAGGGCGACCGTCGACCGCCAGGGCCTGACCGTCGAGCCGATCCTCTTCCCGCGCCCGCGCATCCGTTTCCCCCTGGACCGACTGGTGGACGCCACCAGTCGTACGGTCTCGCCGCTCGCCGACTTCGGCGGCTGGGGGTACCGGGTACGGCCCGGCCGTAGCGGTGTTGTCCTGCGCTCCGGTGAGGCGCTGGTGGTACGGCGGGCGGACGGCGGGGAGTTCGTGGTGACGGTCGACGACGCGGCCACCGCGGCGGCGCTGCTCAACGCGCTGATCGACAGGGCACACCGGCGGAACGAGGGCTGAGGTGCTCTTCCGTGTCGATCCCGGCTCCGGCGTCCCTCTGGGGGACCAGATCGCGGCGTGCGTACGCGGCGCCGTCGCCGACGGCTCCGTACGGGCGGGTGAGCGGCTCCCCGCCGCCCGCGCCCTCGCCGAGTCGCTCGGTGTCAACGTCCATACGGTGCTGCGCGGCTACCAGCGGCTCAGGGAGGAGGGCCTGATCGAACTGCGCAGGGGCCGCGGCGCGGTGGTGACCGGCACCGCCTCACCCGCCCGCGCCCGGCTCGGCGAGACGGCCGAGCGCCTGATCGCCCAGGCCCGCACCCTGGGACTGACCGACGAGGAGATCATCGCCCTGGTCCGTACGGGGCTGTCGCCGGCCTGATCCCGCGCGGCGGCGCCCATGCCGTCCCGAGCGGGTCCCGCACCGTCCCGAGCGGGTCCAGCACCGTCCCGAGCGGGTCCCGCACCGTCCCGCGCTGCCTCATGCCGCCCCGCTCCTTCACACCGCCCCGCGCCGCCGGGCCAGGAGACCGTCACGACGGTGGGCGAGGGCGAGCATCGGAACGGTCAGCAGCACGCTGACGACGACGGGCACCACCGACGCTTCGAGGCCGAAGCCCCCTCCCGTCAGCAGTACGGGGCCCGTGACGTCGGTGGTCAGCAGTCCCGCGGCGGGGTAGCCGGAGACCGGGACGCCGAGCAACTGCTCGGTGGCGTTCCAGGCGAAGTGGAGCCCGGCGACGAACCAGATGCTGCGCCGCCACAGGAACGCGGCACCCAGCAGTACGCCCGCCTGAAGGCCGATCGCCAGCGAACTCCACGCGGTGGCTCCCGGATTGGCTAGGTGCAGGCCGCCGAAGAGCAGCGCGGTGACCACCAGGGCGGTACGGGCCCCGTACAACTGCTCCAGGGCCTGCAGCGCCAGGCCGCGGAACAGCAGCTCCTCGATGACCGCCGCGCCCACCGAGGCGCCGATGGCGGATCCCACGACCGGCAGGACGTCCCGGCCCGCCCAGGCGAACGAGAAGCCCCCGAACGCCGCGATCAGCGCGACCGAGGCGAGCACGAACCCCAGACCGGTCCCGCCGCCGAGCAGCGCCTCCCGTACGGCCCCGCGCCGGGCGGTCTCCGGTGTGGTCCGCCGCGCGACCCGGCGCATGACCGCCCCGTACACGCCCACCGCGGCGACCGCCCCCGCCACCTGCAACGGCGCGGGCCCGTCCGCGGTCACCGCCGACACCCCGCCGACGCCGCCCACCCCCACCGCCAACCAGCCCATCGGCAACCGCCCGAACCGCCCGAACCGCCCGGCGCGTCCGCCACCCGCACCGGACCGCCCCGGCCGGCCCCCGCGCCCGTGTCGCGCCGTGCGCCGGACGTCGTCCTCACCCTGACCTCTCCCTCGGCACCGGCCGCCCGGACCGGCGACCCACCGGTGATGCTACGAAGCGGCGATCGGCCTCATTGCCCCTGGACGGGCCGAGGAGACCTTGGGCGGAATCCGGCCGGGCGGGCGCCCGCCGGGGCGGCGGGCAGCCTCTTCCTGGAAGAGGATGGTGGGAGGACCGCCCCTTTGGAGAAGTGACGACACCGTGGCCGGGCATGACCCGGCGGCGCGGATGTACTAGAGTTATCTCGACATCGAGATATCTGCCGAGAGGCGTACCGCTGCCGCGCTAGTAAGGCTCGCCTAACTAAGCCTTACCTTAGCTGATCGGCGACGGCCGTGGTGGCACCACGCGGCAGCAGCCGCACCCGGGGCACCGTGCGGTGGTACGCGCGAATTCATGCATGAAGGAGACTGTCGTGTCGGCGAACAGCTTCGACGCCCGCAGCACGCTGCAGGTGGGCGACGAGTCGTACGAGATCTTCCGGCTGGACAAGGTCGAGGGCTCCGCCCGGCTGCCGTACAGCCTGAAGGTCCTGCTGGAGAACCTGCTCCGCACCGAGGACGGCGCGAACATCACCGCCGACCACATCCGGGCGCTGGGCGGCTGGGACTCCCAGGCGCAGCCGAGCCAGGAGATCCAGTTCACGCCGGCCCGCGTGATCATGCAGGACTTCACCGGCGTGCCCTGTGTCGTGGACCTGGCCACCATGCGTGAGGCCGTCAAGGAGCTGGGCGGCGACCCGGCGAAGATCAACCCGCTGGCCCCGGCCGAGCTGGTCATCGACCACTCCGTGATCGCCGACAAGTTCGGCACCGCCAACGCCTTCCAGCAGAACGTGGAGCTGGAGTACGGCCGCAACAAGGAGCGCTACCAGTTCCTGCGCTGGGGCCAGACCGCCTTCGACGAGTTCAAGGTCGTCCCCCGGGCACCGGCATCGTCCACCAGGTCAACATCGAGCACCTGGCCCGTACGGTCATGGTCCGAGGCGGCCAGGCGTACCCCGACACCCTCGTCGGCACCGACTCGCACACCACGATGGTCAACGGCCTGGGCGTCCTGGGCTGGGGCGTCGGCGGCATCGAGGCCGAGGCCGCGATGCTGGGCCAGCCGGTCTCCATGCTCATCCCGCGCGTCGTCGGCTTCAAGCTGACCGGTGAGCTCAAGCCCGGCACCACCGCCACCGACCTGGTGCTGACCATCACCGAGATGCTGCGCAAGCACGGTGTCGTCGGCAAGTTCGTGGAGTTCTACGGCGAGGGCGTCGCCGCGACCTCGCTCGCCAACCGCGCCACCATCGGCAACATGTCGCCGGAGTTCGGCTCCACCGCCGCGATCTTCCCGATCGACGACGAGACCCTGAACTACCTCAAGCTCACCGGCCGCAGCGAGCAGCAGGTCGCGCTGGTCGAGGCGTACGCCAAGGAGCAGGGCCTGTGGCTGGACCCGGCCGCCGAGCCGGACTTCTCCGAGAAGCTGGAGCTGGACCTCTCCACGGTCGTCCCCTCCATCGCCGGTCCCAAGCGTCCGCAGGACCGTATCGTCCTGGCCGAGGCCGCCCGGCAGTTCGCGCAGGACGTGCGCAACTACGTCAGTGACGACGAGGAGGCCGGCAAGGAATCCTTCCCGGCGTCCGACGCGCCGGCCGTCACCAACGGCGTGCCGAGCAAGCCGACCACCGTGACGGCTGCCGACGGTTCCACGTACGAGATCGACCACGGCGCCGTCACCGTCGCCGCGATCACCTCCTGCACCAACACCTCCAACCCCTACGTCATGGTCGCCGCCGCCCTGGTGGCCAAGAAGGCGGTCGAGAAGGGCCTGACCCGCAAGCCGTGGGTCAAGACCACCCTCGCCCCGGGCTCGAAGGTCGTCACCGACTACTTCGACAAGGCCGGCCTGACCCCGTACCTGGACAAGCTCGGCTTCAACCTCGTCGGCTACGGCTGCACCACCTGCATCGGGAACTCCGGTCCGCTGGACGAGGAGATCTCCAAGGCGATCAACGACAACGACCTCGCGGTCACCTCGGTGCTCTCCGGCAACCGCAACTTCGAGGGCCGGATCAACCCCGACGTCAAGATGAACTACCTGGCCTCCCCGCCGCTGGTCGTCGCGTACGCCATCGCGGGCTCCATGAAGGTGGACATCACCACCGAGGCGCTGGGCATCGACCAGGACGGCAACCCGGTCCACCTCAAGGACATCTGGCCGACCGAGGCCGAGGTCAACGACGTCGTCGCCAACGCCATCGGCGAGGACATGTTCTCCAAGTCCTACGAGGACGTCTTCGCGGGCGACGCGCAGTGGCAGGCGCTGCCGATCCCGACCGGCAACACCTTCGAGTGGGACAGCGAGTCCACCTACGTCCGCAAGCCCCCGTACTTCGAGGGCATGACGATGGAGACCACCCCGGTCACCGACGTCCAGGGCGCCCGGGTGCTGGCCAAGCTGGGCGACTCGGTCACCACCGACCACATCTCCCCGGCCGGTGCGATCAAGGCCGACACCCCGGCCGGCCAGTACCTCACCGAGCACGGTGTGGAGCGTCGTGACTTCAACTCCTACGGCTCGCGCCGGGGCAACCACGAGGTCATGATCCGCGGTACGTTCGCCAACATCCGCCTGCGCAACCAGATCGCGCCGGGCACCGAGGGCGGCTTCACCCGCGACTTCACCAAGGACGGCGGACCGGTCTCCTTCATCTACGACGCCTCGCAGAACTACCAGGCGGCCGGCATCCCGCTGGTCATCCTGGCGGGCAAGGAGTACGGCTCCGGCTCCTCCCGCGACTGGGCGGCCAAGGGCACCGCGCTGCTCGGCGTCAAGGCCGTCATCGCCGAGTCCTACGAGCGCATCCACCGCTCGAACCTGATCGGCATGGGCGTGCTGCCGCTCCAGTTCCCCGAGGGCGCCAACGCCGCGACGCTGGGCCTGACCGGCGAGGAGACCTTCTCCATCACCGGCATCACCGAGCTGAACGAGGGCACCACCCCGCGCACGGTGAAGGTCACCACCGACACCGGCGTCGAGTTCGACGCGGTCGTCCGCATCGACACCCCCGGTGAGGCGGACTACTACCGCAACGGCGGCATCATGCAGTACGTGCTGCGCTCGCTGATCCGCAAGTAAGCGGCGGCGCACGGCCACAGAACGGGCCGCGTCCCCTCGGGTGAGGGGGCGCGGCCCGTCCGCGTACAAAGGCCGGTCGCCGTCAGCGGATCAGCTCGATCTCGGCGAGTCGCGCGGGGCTCTCGGGGACCAGCCGGTAGTGCCGGTAGGCGCCGGGGCGGGCGATGTCGAAGACCCTGGTCTGCCGGTCCCAGGCGAAGGACTCACCGGAGCGCCGGTCCAGCTTCCGCCAGGCCCTGCCGTCCGTGGAGCCCTCCAGCGTCCATCCCTTCGGGGCATCCGCCGCGGCGGCCGAGGTCAGGGTGTACGAGGTGACCCGGGCGGGCGCCGGCAGCGCGACCGGGGCGCCGGTGACGGCTGCCGAGGTCTCGGAGGTGTTGTCGAAGAGCGGGCCGCTGCCGGGGGCCGTGACGTCGCTCCTCGGGGTGGGCACCTTGTCGTCCCGGGTGAGGGAGGACGGGGCCGCGTGCTTCCCGGTGCCCCAGGCGGACGGCCGTGGGCCCATGGTGAAGTCCAGGGTGCCGCCGCGGGCGAGCAGGGCGTGCGGCAGTGCGGTGGAATTCCACGGCTTTCCGTTGACCCGCAGGCCCTGTACGTAGATGTTGCGGTCGCTGCTGCGTGGGGCCCTGATCACCAGGTCACGGCCGTTCTCCAGGTGGACGGTGGCCTTGGTGAACAGCGGTGAACCCACCGCGTATTCGGGTGCTCCCATCACCAGCGGGTAAAAGCCCAGCGCGCTGAAGACGTACCACGCGGACATCTCACCGTTGTCCTCGTCGCCCGGATATCCCTGGCCGATCTCGCTGCCCAGATAGAGCCGGGAAAGGACCTCGCGGACCTTTTCCTGGGCCTTCCACGGCTGTCCGGCCGCGTCGTAGGTGTAGGCGATGTGGTGGGCGGGCTGGTTGCTGTGCCCGTACATGCCCATGCGGGTGTCCCGGGCCTCGGTCATCTCATGGATGACATTTCCGTAGGACCCGGCGAATTCCTTGGCGGCGGTCTCCGGGGTGCTGAAGTAGGCGTCCAGTTTCCTGGCCAGGCCCGCCCGGCCGCCGTACAGGTTGGCCAGGCCGCGGGTGTCCTGGGGAGCGGTGAAGGCGAAGGTCCAGGCGTTGGTCTCGGTGTAGTCGTGACCCCAGACGCGCGGGTCGAACTGCTGCGGCGGCAGCCGCCAGTTCCCGGCCTCGTCCCTGCCCTGGAAGAACCCGACGCGGTGGTCGAAGTGCTTGACGTAGTTGCGGGCGCGGTTCAGGAAGTACCCCGACTCCTCCTTGTAGCGTGCTTTTCCGGTCTTCTCGTACAGGGCTTTCCCCATACGGGCGATGCCGAAGTCGTTGAGGTAGCCCTCAAGTGCCCAGGACATTCCCTCCCGTGTCCGCGTACTGGTGTATCCGAGGAAGGGGGAGGTCGCCATGCCCTTGCGGCCGACGCCGGGGGTCGGCGGGGCCACCGTGGCGTTTTTGACCGCCGCTTCGTACGCCGCCCCGGCATCGAATTCCACACCCTTGGCGTACGCGTCGGCGAAGGCCACGTCCGAACTCGTGCCGGTCATCAGGTCCGCGTATCCGGGGGAGGACCAGCGCGAGATCCAGCCGCCGTCCTTGTACTGCTGCACGAAACCGTCGGCCAGCTTCC
This sequence comes from Streptomyces sp. MST-110588, assembly GCF_022695595.1. NCBI lineage: Bacteria > Bacillati > Actinomycetota > Actinomycetes > Kitasatosporales > Streptomycetaceae > Streptomyces > Streptomyces sp. MST-110588. The sequence goes on along the minus strand of NZ_CP074380.1, from coordinate 1,709,994 downwards.
CGGCCTGCCGGGGAGTGAGCAGGGAATAGGCGGGCCAGGCGGTCCGATAGGTGTCCCAGAAACCGTTGTTGACGTACACCTCGCCGTCCACGATCTTCGCACCGGTACGGGTCGGGGTGTCCGGTCCGGTGCGCGGGGAGAAGGGGCTGGCGTACCGGCTGCGCGAACCGGCCCTCTCGTACCCGGAGTTGGGGTAGAGATAGAGCCGGTAGAGGCTGGAGTACAAGGTGGTGAGCCGGTCGCGGCTCGCGCCCTGGACCTCGATACGGCCCAGGATGCCGTCCCACTGCTGCTGGGCGCGTGCCTTGACCGCGTCGAAGGAGGTGCCGGGCGGGATCTCCCGCTCCAGGTTCGCCCGCGCCTGGTCCACGCCGATCAGGGAGGTGGCGATGCGCAGGGTGACCGTACGGTCCGCGCCGGGGGCCAGGCGCAGATAGCCGGTCACCTCCGGGCCCCCGCCGCCCGGCAGTCCGCCGCCGGCGGTGACCGGCGCGTCCAGGACGCCGTACACGAACAGGCGGGTGGCGCCCACCGACAGGCCGCTGCGGACGTCGGAGAAGCCGGTGACGACGCCCCGTTCGGTGTCCAGGGTCAGCCCGCCCCTGTTGTCGACGTTGTCGAAGATCAGGTTCGCGTGCTCGCCGGGGAAGGTGAAGCGCAGCAGCGCGGCGTGGTCGGTGGGGGCGATCTCCGCCTTGAGCCCGTTGTCGAAGGTGACGCCGTAGTAGTGCGGCCGGGCGGTCTCCTTCGCGTGGTGGAAGGGCAGCGCGCGGGCGGTGCGCCGGGCGTCGGGCACACCCGCGGCGGTGGACGGCATGACCTGGAAGGTCTGCCGGTCGCCCATCCAGGGGCTCGGCTCGTGACTGGCGGCGAACGCCTGGAGGGTGGGCAGGTTGTCGGCGTTGTTCTTGCGCGCGTACTCGTACAGCCAGTCGGTGGAGCCCGCGTCGGTGACCGGCGTCCAGAAGGTGAAGCCGTGGGGGACGGCGGTGGCGGGGAAGGTGTTGCCGCGCGAGAAGCTGCCGCTGGAGTGGGTGCCGCGCAGCGTCGAGACGTGGTCGGAGGGGTGGGTGAGGGGCTTGGCGGGCGGCTCCGGTCCGATGGTGATGTCGTCGATCCAGCCGCGGAAGACCGCGTCGGTCCGGGGCGCGGTGGGGGAGTCGTACGCGACCAGGATGCGGGCGATCGTCCTGCCGGCGGCGACGTCGCCGATCCGCGACTCCTTGTTGTTCCACTGGTTGACGTACAGGGTCTTGGAGGCGGCCTGGCCCTGCGGGGTGAGCGGGGCGCCGTGCCGGTCGGTGGCGCGCAGCTCGCTGAGGTAGCTGCCGTCGGTGAAGGCCAGGTCGAGCGCGGCGTGGGTGGCCGGATAGCCCAGGTCGGTCACCGGCATCTCGGGGAAGATCTTGTACGAGAGCGAGGTCGCCGCTGTGACGGGGATGTCGACGTCGAAGATCTTGTTGTACGCGTAGCCGCGGCCGGCGGCGGTGTGGGTGCCCGCGTAGCGCAGCGCGTACCGGCCGGAGAAGCCGGCGTTCTTCTTGGCGGTGGGGGAGTTGGCCGGGCCGGTGCCGGGACGGCTGTGCATGCCGCTGCCGGGACCGCCGCCGGGCGGGGTGACGCCGGAGGTCTTCGGGGTGCCGTCCGGGCCGGTCTCGGGGGTGTCCTGCCAGTCGGGGGCGGGCTGGCCGGGCTCGAAGGAGGAGTGGAATCCCGGGCTCGCACTTGCCGGAGGAGCGGGGGAGGGCGCGGCGAGCGCCGGGCCGTGCGCTGCCAGGACGAGCAGCGCGGCCGTCGCCAGGGCGACGGGGCGGGCGATGCCGCGCGGTGGTCTGTGCCGGGGTCTGAGCCGCACGTGTACCTCTCAGCGAAGGTGACGTTCCGACGACGGTTCCGACGACGGTGACATCGTTGTCAGATGCCTGGCGCAGAGATAAGTAAGGTGCGTGGGGCCTGTGTCGTCAAGGGGGCCCCTGCGAGCGGCGGCCAGAAGTTTCCGGCGGAAGCGACGCATACCGACGAGGTCTCAACTCGGGAAAGATGGCGGTGCGAACTTGCTTATGATCTTGCCGAGTTGACGCGCAGTGGACTATACCTGTCGGCGTCCGAGCGACTGCGCGAAGACGTCGCGGACCCGGGAAGACCTGCGGAGCAGCACAGGAAACCGGCCCCGCACATCTCTGGCGCGCCCGGTGCACATCCCGTACAACCCAGCTTCATCTGACCCGCGGTGCCGGGGTGGCTCCGGTACACCGCCTGAGTCCTGAAGAAGGCGAGGACTTGCGCATGGGATCCACCTCAGATGTCAGCCGTCGCGACCTGATCAAACGGGCCGTGGCGCTGGGAATCGTCTCCGTACCGGCCGTGAGCGCGCTGTCGGCGTGTGCCAGTAGCGGCGGCGGGGGCGGCGAGAAGGCCGAGAAGGGGCAGAAGTCCGCCAAGAATCCGCTGGCCGTGAATGACAGCGCGGCCCTCGACGTCGTCATCTTCGACGGCGGATTCGGCGACAAATACGCCAAGGACGCCCTGGCCGTATACGTCACCGCCTTCCCGAAGACCAAGGACAAGGTCAAGCTCACCTCCACCCAGAAGATCCAGTCCACGCTCCAGCCGCGTTTCAACGGCGGCAATCCGCCGGACCTGGTGGACAACTCCGGTGCCGAACAGATGGACTTCGGCACCCTGGTGGCCAAGAACCAGCTCGCCGACCTCACCCCGCTGCTCGACGCCCCGTCGATCGACGACCCGGGCAAGAAGGTACGCGACACCCTGCGCCCCGGTGTCGTGGAAATGGGCCGGTTCGGCGGCAAGGAAACCTGGATCATGTACTACGCGTACACGGTCTACGGCGTCTGGTATTCCAAGACCAATCTGCGCAAGGTCGCCGACGCGGAATACCCGCAGACCTGGGACGAGATGCTCGCCGTGTGCGAGAAGGCGAAGAAAAAGGGCGTCGCCGGGTGGACCTATCCCGGCAAGTACCCGTACTACCTCCCCTTCAGCCTCTACCCGTTCATCGCCAAGATCGGCGGCGAAGAGGTGCTGCGCAGAATCGACAACCTGGAGCCGAACGCCTGGAAGGACCCGGCCGTCAAGGCGGCTTTCGACGCGTACTACGAGCTGTACAAGAAGGGATACATCCTCAAGGGTTCGCCGGGCCTGGACCACCTCCAGTCACAGAAGGCGTGGGCCGAGGGCAAGGCCCTGTTCATCCCGAACGGCTCGTGGGTGGAGAACGAATCCGCCAAGCAGATCCAGAAGAACCCGGACTTCCAGCTCGCGGTCGGCGCGCCGTCCAGCCTCTCCTCCTCCGACAAGATGCCGTTCGGCACGATCTGGGCCTCCGGCGGCGAACCGTACATCGTGCCCCGGGAGGCCAAGAACGCCCCCGGCGGCATGGAGATGCTGCGCATCATGCTCAGCAAGAAGTCCTCGCAGAACTTCATCAAGCAGGTCTCCTCGCTCACCTCGCTCAACGGCGGCACGGAGGGGCTGAAGCTGCCCCCGGGCCTGGACTCGGCGCAGCAGGCGCTGCAGAAGGCCGGCCGGAACATCGTCAACCCGCGGCTCCAGGACTGGTACGTCGCGCTGCAGAAGGAGAAGATCGGCGTCGGCGCACTGGGCGAGATGATGGCGGGCCGGATGACTCCCGACGAAGCGATCACCAAGATCCAGAAGTACGCGGACGAGACGCGCGAGGACAGCAGCGTCAAGAAGTACAAGCGCTGACCGGTGCGTCGGACGCGTCACCAGCGGTGGCATGTGCGCACGCCGCGGGGAAAGAACGGGATCGGTAGTCATGCAGCACGGTAAATACCGCTTCATCGTGGGGTTCCTGATCATCCCGCTGGCGATATACGCGATCTTCGTGATATCGCCGTTCGTGCAGGCGATCTACTACTCCTTCACGGACTGGACCGGCCTGAGCTCAGACATGAAGATGGTCGGGTTCGACAACTACGCGCGCCTCTTGAAGGACAGCGTGTTCTGGGCCTCGGTGGGAAACAGCGTGACGCTGTTGCTGCTGCTGCCGGTGGTGACGCTCTCGCTCGGGCTCTTCTTCGCCTTCATGCTCAACGTCGGTGGCCGCCGCAGGAAGCGGGCGGTCATCGGCGGTGTGCGCGGATCGGGCACGTACAAGATTCTCTACTTCTTCCCGCAGGTGCTGTCGATCCCGATCGTCGCCCTGCTCTTCCAGTTCGCCTACAACCCGGAGAGCGGCGCACTGAACGCGTTCTTCAAGGCGATCGGGCTGGACAACGTACAGCCCGACTGGCTGGGCGATCCGCAGATCGCGCTCTGGTGCATCATGGGCGCGATGATCTGGGCCAATGTCGGCTTCTACGTCGTGCTCTTCTCGGCCGGCATGAGCTCCATACCGAAGGACTTCTACGAGGCCGCGCTGCTGGACGGCGCCAACCGGTTCAACACGTTCTTCAGAATCACGCTGCCGCTGCTGTGGGACACGGTGCAGACCGGATGGATCTACATGGGCATTCTGGCCCTGGACGTGTCGGCCTTCGCATTCGTGCAGATCATGAGCGTCGGGCCGGGCGGACCCGACTATTCCACCGAGGTCCTGCCGCTGTACGTCTATCAGAAGACCTTCCGCGACGGTCAGGCCGGATACGCCACCTCGATCGGCGTCTCCCTGCTGATAGTGACCCTGATCTTCTCGGCCGTCGTCATGCGGCTGGGCCGGCGCGAGCGACTGGAGTTCTGAATGAGCGTGCAGACCAAGCCCCCGGCCGTGACGGGCCAGGGCAGCGCGGGCGGCAAGGGAGTGAAAGCCGGCGGGGGCGGTGAGGGCCGGGTCCTGAACGTCTTCTCCCACGGCGTCCTGGTCATCTGGGGCCTGCTGGTCACCATGCCGCTGCTATGGGCGGTGATCAGCTCCTTCAAGGACGACGGGGAGATCTTCGGCTCGCCCTGGGGCCTGCCCTCGGCCCTGCACTTCGACAACTGGTCACGCGCCTGGGACAAGGCGAACATGGGCCAGTACTTCTTCAACTCGCTGATCGTGGTGGGCGGTTCGCTGATCGGCACGATGCTGCTGGGCTCGATGGCGGCGTACGTACTGGCCCGGTTCGACTTCCCCGGCAACCGCTTCATCTACTTCCTGTTCGTGGGCGGAATGGGCTTCCCGATCATCCTGGCGCTGGTCCCGCTGTTCTTCGTCATGAAGAACATGGCGCTGCTGGACTCCTACCACGGCCTGATCCTGGTCTACATCGCCTACTCCCTGCCGTTCACCGTCTTCTTCCTCAGCGGGTTCTTCAAAACGCTGCCGACGTCGGTGGCGGAGGCCGCGCTCATCGACGGCGCGTCCCACACCCGGACGTTCTTCCAGGTCATGCTGCCGATGGCCAAGCCGGGACTGATCAGCGTCGGTATCTTCAACTTCCTGGGGCAGTGGAACCAGTACCTGCTGCCGACCGTGCTCAACGTCGGCGACCCCGACAAGAAGATGCTGACCCAGGGGCTGGTCGCGCTGGCGGTCAGCCAGGGGTACAAGGGCGACTGGTCCGGCCTCTTCGCGGGGCTGACCATCGCCATGCTGCCGGTGCTCGCCGCGTACATCATCTTCCAGCGGCAGGTGGTGGAGGGACTGACCGCCGGCGCGCTGAAGTAACCGCGCGCCGCGTCCGCCGCATCCACCCCCATCCGCCGCGTCCGCCCGCATCCGTCGCATCGGCGCGGCCGTACGCCCCGGGGCCGCCCGCCCGGGGCGTACGGCTGCGTCGTACTGCTGCGTCGTACGGCTGCGTCCGTACGGACCATCAGAGGTCCGTACGCGTACGGCGGCGGGCCGGCGCCGGGCGTGTGACGCGGGCGCGCACACCCCCTTTCCCGGGGTGTCCGGCTGGAGGACTTGACGGGAGACGGCCCAGGCGGCTCAGCTTAGATTCACATGTTGGAGACAAGCCGGGCTCCGCTGGCGTGGCCCGGCCCGGCGGCCGGTCGTCGTGCCGGTCGCCCCAGGCGGGAGTGGATGAGTCGATGGAGACTCCGGGGTCGCAGTCCTCGCTGCACCGGGCCAATCTGGAGCGGGTGGTACGCGCCGTACGCATGGCGGGCTCGCTCACCCAGGCGGAGATCGCCCGGACCACGGGGCTGTCCGCGGCCACGGTCTCCAACATCGTCCGGGAGCTGAAGGACGGCGGGACGGTGGAGGTCACCCCCACCTCCGCCGGGGGCCGCCGGGCCCGCAGCGTCTCGCTCTCCGGGAACGCCGGGATCGTTGTCGGCGTCGACTTCGGCCACTCCCACCTGCGGGTCGCGGTCGGCAACCTCGCGCACCAGGTGCTCGCCGAGGAGACCGAGCCGATCGACGTGGACGCCTCGGCCGCCGAGGGCCTGGACCGGGCGCAGCAGCTCGTCACCCGGCTGATCGAGGGCACCGGCATCGGGGCGGGCAAGGTCATCGGCGTGGGGCTGGGTGTGCCGGGCCCCATCGACGTGGAGTCCGGGACGCTGGGCTCGACCGCCATCCTGCCGGGCTGGAGCGGCACCAAGCCCAGCGAGGCGCTTTCCGAGCGGCTGGACGTGCCGGTGTACGTCGACAACGACGCCAACCTCGGCGCGCTGGGCGAGCTGGTGTGGGGCAGCGGGCGCGGCGCCGCCGACCTGGCGTACATCAAGGTCGCCAGCGGGGTCGGCGCCGGGCTGGTCATCAGCGGGCAGATCTACCGCGGCCCGGGCGGCACCGCGGGCGAGATCGGGCACATCACGCTGGACGAGTCGGGGCCGGTGTGCCGCTGCGGCAACCGCGGCTGCCTGGAGACCTTCACCGCCGCCCGCTACGTGCTCCCGCTGCTCCAGCCGAGCCACGGACCGGGGCTGACCATGGCCAAGGTGGTGCAGTTGGCGCGCGAGGGCGACCCGGGCTGCCGCCGGGTGATCGCGGACGTCGGCCGGCACATCGGCAGCGGCGTGGCCAACCTGTGCAACCTGCTCAACCCCAGCAGGGTCGTTCTGGGCGGGGACCTCGCGGAGGCCGGTGAACTGGTGCTGGCGCCCATCCGGGAGTCCGTCTCGCGGTATGCGATCCCCAGCGCCGCACGGCAGTTGGGCGTGGTGCCGGGCACCCTCGGCGGCCGGGCCGAGGTGCTCGGGGCGCTGGCGCTGGTGCTCAGCGAAATGGGTGATTCCACGCTTCTGGACGGTGCGATGTCCGGCGACGCTCCCGTGGTCGTCTGAGGTCTCAGCGCACGCTGAGTTCACACAGCTAACGTATGGCACCGTTGTCATCTCGTTAAGTATTTACTCCTTGACGGTGTGCGAGCGGCCGAGTTGACTTCCAGCCACCTCGGCCGCAATGACGCGGCCTCGTCAGGGAGGTTTTCGAAGTGAACACGCATCTGCGTCGTGCCGCCGTGGCCGTGGCCGCCGTCTCGATGGCCGCCGGGCTCGCCGCCTGCGGCTCCGCCAAGGAGGCGGGGAACGACGGCGGCAAGAAGGGCAAGAAGGACGGCCCGCTGACGATCGGGCTCCTCCTCCCGGAGAACCAGACAGCGCGTTACGAACGGTTCGACAAGCCGCTGATCGAGAAGAAGATCCGGGAGCTGGCGGGCCAGGACACCAAGATCCTTTACGACAACGCCAAGCAGGACTCCGCCGTCCAGCAGCAGCAGGTCGACACGATGATCACCAAGAAGGTCGACGCCCTGATCGTGGACGCCGTGGACGCCAAGTCCATAGCTGTCTCCGTCAAGAAGGCCAACGACAACGGCATCCCCGTCGTCGCCTACGACCGCCTGGCCGAGGGGCCGGTCAAGGCGTACACGTCCGTCGACAACCAGCGGGTCGGCAGGATCCAGGGGGAGTCGCTCCTGAAGGAGCTGGGCCCGAACGCCTCCAAGGGGCAGATCGTCATGATGAACGGGTCGGTCACCGACCCGAACGCCAAGATGTACAAGGACGGCGCCCACTCCGTACTCGACGGCAAGGTCAAGATCGGCAAGGAGTACGACACCAAGGAGTGGAAGCCGGAGAACGCCAACGAGAACATGAAGGGCGCCATCTCCTCGCTCGGCAAGGACCAGATCGTCGGGGTGTACTCCGCCAACGACGGCATGGCCGGCGGCATCATCACCGCCCTGAAGAGCGCCGGCTTCGCCAAGCTCCCGCCGGTCACCGGCCAGGACGCCGAACTCTCCGCCGTACAGCGCATTCTCGGCGGCGAGCAGTTCATGAGCGTCTACAAGCCCTACAAGCCCGAGGCCGACGCCGCCGCCTCGATGGCCGTCGCGCTCGCCCGGGGCGAGACGCTCGGCAGCATCGCCAAGGCCACCGTCGACAGCGGCACCCAGAAGAAGATCCCCGCCGTCATCGTCACCCCCTTCGCGCTGACCAAGGACGACATCGCCAAGTACGTCGGCAAGGAGGGCTTCTTCACCAAGGACGAGATCTGCACCGCCGAGTTCGCGGCGGAGTGCGAGAAGGCCGGGCTGAAGTAAGCCGCTCCCACCGGTTCCCGTACGCCCCGGTGCCGTGTTCCGTGTGCCGTAGGCATGCCGTGCGCACGCGCCGCGCACCGCGCCCGCCCTGCGTACGAGGCAGCCGTACGTCCCCTCAACCCTGAACTCGTCCGGCGCCCGCGCCCGCCCCCACCCCCTCCTTGGGGCGGCCGGGCGCCGGACGGCACATCCCCCGCCGGTCAGGCGGCGAAGGAGATGATTCACGTGTCCGCTACGCCCGTGCTGGCGTTGCGCGGAGTCTCCAAGCGGTTCGGTGCCGTACAAGCGCTCACCGACGTCGAACTGGAGATCCATTCCGGTGAGGTGGTCGCCCTGGTCGGCGACAACGGCGCCGGCAAGTCCACGCTGGTCAAGACGATCGCCGGGGTCGGCCCGGCCGACGACGGCACCATCGAGTGGGAAGGCCGGCCGGTCACCGTCGACCGGCCGCACACCGCCCAGGAACTGGGCATCGCCACCGTCTACCAGGACCTCGCGCTGTGCGACAACCTCGACGTCGTCGGCAACCTCTTCCTCGGCCGTGAGCTGCGCCGCTTCGGCGTACTGGACGAGGTGGAGATGGAGCGCCGGGCGCGCGAACTGCTCGCCACGCTCTCCATCCGCATCCCCAGCGTCCGCATCCCCATCGCCTCGCTCTCCGGCGGCCAGCGGCAGACCGTCGCCATCGCCCGCTCGCTGCTGGGCGAGCCCAAGGTCGTCATCCTCGACGAGCCCACCGCGGCCCTCGGCGTCGAACAGACCGCCCAGGTCCTGGACCTGGTCGAGCGGCTGCGTGAGCGCGGCCTGGGCGTCATCCTCATCAGCCACAACATGGCCGACGTCAAGGCCGTCGCCGACCGGGTCGCCGTCCTGCGGCTGGGCCGCAACAACGGCACGTTCGACGTGAAAGCCACATCCCAGGAAGAGATCATCTCCGCCATCACCGGCGCCACGGACAACGCCGTGACCCGCCGCAAGGCACGCACCGCGGAGGCCGACAAGTGACCACCAACCTCTCCAAGGCCGGCGGCGACCCGGCCGAGCCGGACAACACCCCCGTCGAGGCCGCCCCGGCCGCCCCGGGCGCCGTCACGGCCGTCGACCCCCGGCTGCTCGTACGCCAGCAGGGCTTCAAGGGCTATCTGGAGGAGTTCCGGCGCAGGATGCGCAGCGGGGACCTCGGGTCGCTGCCCGTCGTCATCGGCCTGCTCGTCATCGGCCTGGTCTTCCAGATGCAGGACTCGGCCTTCCTGGGCGCGGAGAACCTCTCCAACCTCTTCGTCAACAGCGCCGGCACCGGCCTGATCGCGGTCGGCGTCGTCTTCGTACTGATCCTGGGCGAGATCGACCTGTCGGTCGGCTCGGTCAGCGGCCTGGCCGCCGCCGTCTTCGCGGTACTCAACATCAACAACGGCATGTCCGAGGCGCTCGCACTGGTCCTGGCGGTCCTGACCGGGACCGTCGCCGGCGCGCTGCACGGCTTCTTCTTCGCCCGCGTCGGCGTCCCGGCCTTCGTCGTCACCCTGGCCGGCCTGCTGGGCTGGAACGGCCTGATGCTCCAGGTGCTGGGCTCCAACGGCACCATCAACCTCCACGACAAGGGCCTGGTCGCCCAGCTCACCAACTACTACTTCACCGACATCTCCGCCGCCTACGGCCTGGCCACCGTCGCCGTACTGGCCTTCTTCGGGCTGTCCCTGCTGGACTCCCGCCGCCGTGAGGCCGCCGGCGTCCCCAGCCGCCCGCTGAGCGAGACCGCCTTGCGTACGGTCGTGCTGGCGGTGCCCGCCTACGTGGTGGCCTGGCTCCTGAACCAGTACAAGGGGCTGCCCCTGGCCGTGGTGATCTTCCTCGGGGTGGTCGTGGCGCTGGACTTCGTGCTGCGCCGGACCTCCTACGGCCGCAAGATCTTCGCCCTCGGCGGCAGCGTCGAGGCGGCGAGCCGGGCCGGCATCAACGTCCCGCTCATCCGGATCTCGGTCTTCGCGCTGTCCGGCACCATGGCCGCGGTCGGCGGGATGTTCCTCGCCTCGCAGATCAACGCCGCCAACCAGTCCTCGGGCGCCGGCAGCCTGCTGATGAACGCCATCGCCGCGGCCGTCATCGGCGGTACGAGCCTGTTCGGCGGGCGCGGCAAGACTTGGTCGGCGCTGCTGGGCGTGCTGGTGATCCAGTCGATCGCCTCGGGCATGGCGCTGCTGGGCATCGCCTCCGCCGTCCAGTACATGATCACCGGCGCGGTGCTGCTGGCCGCCGTCGTGATCGACTCCGTCTCCCGCCGGACGCAGAAGACGGCGGGCCGCGCGTAGCGGCGGCCTTCCACGCAGACCCGGCCCAGCACCCCGCTCCAGGGTGCGGGGCCGGGTCTGCGCTGCGTACGGTCCGGGTCCCGGGCCCGACTTCGGCGGCGCGGGCCCACCAATGGCCGCCCGCGGATGCGTACGGGCGCGTACCGACGCGTACGGTTGGTGGAAACGGCGGTCCCCGGCTGCTTGCGACGGCGTACGGACGGGTACGGATAACCGCGTACGGCCGTGCGCGGCGGGACGGAGCCGATCCGGCCGACGTTCGTCACGATCTCGCCACGCTCCGCCCGGCGGCGGCGCCCCGCCGCGGGCCCCTGCCCCGGTGCCGGCGGCCCCCGGGCCGGCGGCTGCGAGGCAGGCCCGGGGAATCGTCCAAGGACAGGGGAGCGCGGAGCCGCCCGCCGGTCCCGCGCCCTTCCCGTCCGCCCGCCGCCATACGCGTGACATACATCGCAGAGCCCGATCTCCGCCGTCGCAGGCGGAACATTAGACTCGACTGATCGGCCATCTCGACCACAGCCCGATTCCCGATTCCCACGCGAATCAGCGCGAATCAGCTCCAATCAGCTCGACAGCAAGGAGGCACAGTGCAGCAGGTGCCGCGCGAAGCGCGACGATCCGGGGTGACGGCGGGTGACGGGCGTGCGCTGCTGACCCGTATCAAGGGACCGCGCGATCTGGACCGGCTCACCCCGGAGCAGCTCGGGCGGCTGGCGGGGGAGATCCGTACCTTCCTCGTGGACGCCGTCTCCAAGACCGGCGGACACCTCGGGCCGAACCTCGGTGTGGTCGAGCTGACCATCGCCCTGCACCGCGTCTTCGACTCGCCCAAGGACCGGATCCTGTTCGACACCGGGCACCAGTCCTACGTCCACAAGCTGCTCACCGGCCGCCAGGACTTCTCCACGCTGCGCTCCAAGGGCGGCCTGTCCGGCTACCCCTCCCGCGCCGAGTCCGAGCACGACGTCATCGAGAACTCCCACGCCTCCACCGTCCTGGGCTGGGCCGACGGCCTGGCCAAGGCCAACCAGGTGCTGGGCCGCGGCGACCAGGTCGTCGCGGTCATCGGTGACGGAGCGCTGACCGGCGGCATGGCCTGGGAGGCGCTGAACAACATCGCCGTCGCCAAGGACCGCCCCCTGGTCATCGTCGTCAACGACAACGAGCGCTCCTACGCGCCCACCATCGGCGGCCTGGCCAACCACCTCGCCACCCTCCGTACCACCGACGGCTACGAACGCTTCCTGGCCCGCGGCAAGGACCTGCTGGAGCGCACCCCGGTCGTCGGCAAGCCGCTGTACGAGACGCTGCACGGCGCCAAGAAGGGCCTGAAGGACTTCATCGCGCCCCAGGGCATGTTCGAGGACCTGGGCCTGAAGTACGTCGGCCCCATCGACGGCCACGACATCGAGGCCCTGGAGTCCGCCCTCCAGCGCGCCAAGCGCTTCGGCGGCCCGGTCATCGTCCACTGCCTCACCGAGAAGGGCCGCGGCTACACCCCGGCCGTCCAGGACGAGGCCGACCGCTTCCACGCCGTCGGCGTCATCCACCCCGACACCGGACTGCCGGTCGCGGCCTCCGGCGCGAGCTGGACCTCGGTCTTCGGCGAGGAGATGGTCAAGCTCGGCCAGGAGCGCCCGGACATCGTGGCGATCACGGCCGCGATGCTCCAGCCCGTCGGCCTCCAGAAGTTCGCGGACGCCTTCCCGGACCGGGTGTACGACGTGGGCATCGCCGAGCAGCACGCCGCGGTCTCCGCGGCGGGCCTGGCCACCGGCGGCCTCCACCCGGTCTTCGCGGTCTACGCCACCTTCCTCAACCGCGCCTTCGACCAGGTCCTGATGGATGTCGCGCTGCACAAGTGCGGTGTCACCTTCGTCCTGGACCGGGCCGGTGTCACCGGCGACGACGGCGCCTCGCACAACGGCATGTGGGACATGTCCCTCCTCCAGGTCGTCCCCGGCCTGCGGATCGCCGCGCCGCGCGACGCCGACCAGGTACGGGCCCAGTTGCGCGAAGCCGTCGAGGTCGACGACGCCCCCACGGTGGTGCGCTACTCCAAGGGCAAGGTCGGCCCCGCCGTCCAGGCCGTGGGGCAGGTCGGCGGCATGGACGTGCTGCGCGAGCCCGCCGAGGGCGTTCAGCGGCCCGACGTCCTGCTCGTCTCGGTCGGCGCGCTCGCCCCGATGTGCCTGGAGATCGCCGGTCTGCTCGACAAGCAGGGCATCTCCACCACCGTCGTGGACCCGCGCTGGGTCAAGCCGGTCGACCCGGCGCTGCCGGGCCTGGCGGCCGGGCACCGGGTCGTGGTGACCGTCGAGGACAACTGCCGTTCCGGTGGCGTCGGTTCGGCGATCGCCCAGGCGCTGCGGGACGCGGGTGTGGATCTGCCGCTGCGCGACTTCGGCATTCCGGAGCGGTTCTTGGACCACGCCTCCCGCAAGGAGGTCATGGCCGAGATCGGGCTGACCGCGCCGGACATCGCACGTCAGGTGACCGGGCTGGTCGCCAAACTGGACGGGCGCTACGAGGACGACGCGGCGGAGGCCGAGGCGGCGTCCGAGGCGGAGCGCGCCGAGATCGCCCGCGACTGACGCGGCCGAACCCCGGCCGCACCTACCGTTCAGCGGCAAGGACGGGGCCCGCCCGGAGCGTTTTCGGGCGGGCCCCGTCCTGTTCCCGAAGAGTTCCGGGAGTCAGCAGTTCCGGAAGCCAGGAGCTCCAGGAGCCGGCTCACCCGGCGTCCGGGCCGCCCCCGGCGCCGTCGGACGCCGTGGCGGCGGCCTTCGCCCGGCGGGAGACGACCATGGCCGCCGCGACGGCGCTCGCGCCGAAGGCGACGGCGACCATCCACGGCCGGTCCAGCCGGTGGCCCGTCGCGTGGTCCAGCGAGTAGCGCCCGGGGCCGGTCAGGCCCAGCCCGGCCGCCACATGGCCGAGGAACGCCGGGTACTCGTAACCGCCGGAGGTGGCGAAGAAGCCGGCCGGGGCGTGCACCGAGACCGCGCCCGCCATCGCGCCGGCCGCCGCCGCCCCCGCGGCCGGCGTGGCCAGCCCCAGCGCCAGCAGCGCGCCGCCGCCGGCCTCGCCGAGCCCGGCCGCCAGCGCGCTGTGCCGGCCGGGCCTGAAGCCCATCTGCTCCATGGCCCCGGCCGTGCCCTGCAGCCCGTGGCCGCCGAACCAGCCGAAGAGCTTCTGCGTGCCGTGCGCGACCAGCACCCCGCCCGTCCCCAGCCGCAGGGCGAGCAGTCCGATGTCGTGACGGCGGTTACGGCGGGTGAGAAGCATGCCGGTCTCCTGTGCTCTGGGTGCCTTCGGTGCGGGCGGGGCTTCCGGTGCGGCTGGTACCGCTGGGGCTTCCGGCGCGGCTCCTGCCACCGGTGCTTCCGGCGCTCTCGCGCCCCTGGTGTCCCAGTCTCGGCGGCCCCGTGCCGTCCCGCCGCGCGGATCGGCCGTACGGGTGGCCCGTCCCGCCGGGCGCACACCCCCCGCACGCCCCATCGGGTGAATCACCGCCGGCGGTCGCCCTGCCGCACCGGACTCCTCCGGGCCATTGCGGAGACTCGGTCAGTTCAGCAGTGGTGACGGTCGACCAGGCGAAAGGTACGCCCATGAGCAGTGCGCAGCAGGTGAGAGGCCGAGGTCGCGGTGTCTTGCGGACCAAGTCGGTCGAGCAGTCGATCCAGGACACCGAGGAGCCGGAGCACACACTCAAGAAGTCCCTGAGCGCGCTGGACCTGACCGTCTTCGGGGTCGGCGTCGTCATCGGGACCGGCATCTTCGTGCTCACCGGGAAGATCGCCAAGGAGACGGCGGGGCCGGCCGTGGCGCTGTCCTTCGTCCTGGCGGGCGCCGTGTGCGCGCTGGCCGCGCTGTGTTATGCGGAGTTCGCCTCCACCGTGCCGGTCGCCGGTTCCGCGTACACCTTCTCCTACGCCTCGCTGGGCGAGCTCCCGGCGTGGATCATCGGCTGGGACCTCGTCCTGGAGCTGGCGCTGGGCTGCGCGGTGGTCGCCGTCGGCTGGTCCGGCTACATCCGCTCGCTGCTGGGCACGGCCGGCTGGCACCTGCCGCAGTCGCTCTCCGGCACCCACGAGGGGCGGTTCGGCTTCGACGTGCTGGCGTGCCTGCTGGTGCTGGCGCTCACCGCCATCCTGGTCGTCGGCATGAAGCTGTCCTCCCGGGTGACGACCGTGGTGGTCGGCGTCAAGGTCACCGTCGTACTGATCGTCGTCATCGTCGGGTCCTTCTTCATCACCGGTGCCAACTACCACCCGTTCATCCCCGACAGCGAGCCGTCCCACGGCGCCGGCGGCATGGCGGCGCCCCTGTCCCAGCTCCTGTTCGGCTTCACCCCCTCCGACTTCGGCGTGATGGGGATCTTCGCGGCGGCGGCCGTGGTCTTCTTCGCCTTCATCGGCTTCGACATCGTGGCCACCGCCGCGGAGGAGACCCGCAACCCGCAGCGCGACGTGCCCCGCGGCATCCTGGGTTCGCTGGCGATCTGCACGGTCCTGTACGTCGCCGTGTCGGTCGTGGTCACCGGGATGGAGAAGTACAGCCACCTGTCCACCGACGCCCCGCTCGCCGACGCCTTCAAGGACCTCGGGCACCCCTTCTGGGCCGGACTGATCAGCTTCGGCGCCGCCGTCGGCCTCACGTCGGTGTGCATGATCCTGCTGCTGGGGCAGAGCCGGGTCTTCTTCGCCATGAGCCGGGACGGGCTGCTGCCGCAGGTCTTCTCGCAGGTCCACCCGCGCTTCGGCACGCCGTACCGCTCGACCGTCGCGCTGGGGGCCGTGGTCGCCGTCGTCGCCGGTCTGACCTCGATCGACGAGCTGGCCGAACTGGTCAACATCGGCACGCTCTTCGCGTTCGTCGTGGTCGCGCTGGGCGTGATCATCCTGCGCCGGGTCCGTCCCGAGCTGCCGCGCGCCTTCCGTACGCCGCTGGTGCCGCTGGTGCCGGTGCTCTCCGTCCTGGCCTCGCTGTGGCTGATGCTCAACCTGCCCGCCGAGACCTGGTTGCGGTTCGGGATCTGGATGGTCGTGGGCTTCCTCGTCTACTTCCTGTACGGGCGGACGCACAGCCGCCTGGGGAGCCGCGACCGAGCCTGAAGCCGGGCTGACAACACCCGGCATTGAGACCCCATATGCCCCTTTAGGTGGTGTATGGGGTCTTAAATTGAGCGCCGTGCCCGTACCCCGGCCACCCGGCCTCTCCCTGCCACGTCCCCCCGCAGCCGCGCCCTCCGTACCCGGCGACGGCCCCGGCCCCCCTCCGTCCTTCTGGCCGCCGCTGCTGCCCGTCCTGGCCGCGCTGGCGCTGCTCACCCGGCTGCCGTCCCTGCGCCACCCGTGCTGCTACCCCGACGAGGGCTTCGTGGCGACCCAGGCCAGGATGCTGGCCGCGGGCGGCACGCTGTACGGGACGGTGGTCGACCGCAAGCCGCCGCTGCTGCCCTGGACGTACGAGGCGGCCTTCGCGCTCTTCGGGGACCAGACGCTGTGGCCCCTGAGGGCGGCGGCGGTCCTGGCGCAGGGCACCACCGCCGTACTGCTCGCCGCGCTCGCCCGCCGCCGCTGGGGCGAGCGCGTGGGCCGCACCGCCCCGATCCTCTACCTCCTGGTGTCCATCGGCCTGAACCCGCAGGACGCCCAGGCCGCGAACTTCGAGGTGTTCATGCTGCCGTGGACGGCCGCGGCGCTGTGGTGCGCCGACCGCGGCCGGTGGCTGCCCGCGGGTCTGTCCGTCGCCGCCGCCCTGCTCACCAAGCAGACCGGGGGAGCGGTCCTGCTGCCCGTCCTGTGCCTGCTGCGGGGCGCCCCGGCCCGGCCGTACGCCCCGGCCCGGCCGTACACCTCCGCCCGGCCGTACGCCTCCGTACAGACGCGCGCCTTCGCCCGGCTGCGCGCTCTCGCCCTGCTCGCCGCCGGACTCGCCGGACCGCTGACGGCGGTGGCCCTGGCCACGGGCCCCGGCCGGTTCCTGTTCTGGACCGTCACCGGCTCCGCCGCGTACGTCTCCGTGGACGGCTCCGTCCTGCGGGCCGCGGGACGAGCCGCCGTCAACGCCGGCCTGCTCGCCGCGTCCTGCGCCGGCCTCCTGGTCCCCCTGCTCATGCGCCGGCCCGGCCGCTGTGCCGGCCTGTGGTCATGGCTCCTGGCCTCCGCCGCGGCCGTCACCGCCGGCTTCCACTTCTTCGGCCACTACTACCTCCAGGTCCTCCCGCCGCTGGCGCTCCTGGGCGCCGCGGCCCTGGACCGTCTGCCGCGCCGCGCCGCACGCCGCTGCCTGGCCCTGTGCGCGCTCTCCTGCGGCACGTTCCTGGCCTGGGGGCTGGCCGCCGGCCCGGCCGGACTTGCGCACACCCGGGCCGTGGTGGCCGCCGTGCGGGGGCGGACCGCCGCCACCGAGCCCGTACTGATCTGGGGCATGCATCCCGAGCAGTACTGGCTGGCCGGCCGCCCGCCGGCCAGCCGCTTCCTGACGGCCGGGCTGCTCACCAACTTCAGCGGCGGGCGGGACGGCTCCCGCGTCGGCCCGCGGTACGCCGTCCCCGGCGCCTGGACCGTCCTGCGCCGTGAACTGGCGGCGAGGCCGCCCGCGCTGGTCCTCGACGACTCGCGCGGCGAGCCGTACGCCCCCTCCCGTACGCCGCCGCTGCGTGCCTTCCTCGACGCTGGTTACGTGCGGGCGGGCACCGTCGACGGCGCCGTCCTCTATGTGCCGCGCCCGGGGCGGGTGCCGCCCTGACCCCACACCGCCCGTGGGCCGGTCACCCGCGCCCCCAGGGCCCGTACCCGCTCCCGCAGTCCACGGTCCGCGGTGACGACCAGACAGCCGGAATCGGCCTCCGCCGACCCCTCCCGGGCCGGCCCCTCCCCGTCCCGCCGCAGCCCCTGGTCCCGTACGAGTTCCACGATCCGGTCATCGCCGCTGCCGCTCGCGGACTCCACCCGGACGCCCTCCACCGACGTCACGCCACGGGCCGCGCCCTCCACCACCAGCACGATCTCCACCGGCGGCTCGACGAGCCCGGGCAGCCCCCGGCCGGCGTACCCGGCCAGCGCGTCACGCAGCCGCTCGGCCGCGCCGTGCCGGTCCCGCCACCACCCGTCGGGCACCGAGCCGACCACGTTCGCCGCGTCGACAATGACCAAGCCACCCATCAAGCCACCTTTCCACGTGCCCGTGCCCCACATCCCCCACCCTGCGTCCCTCCTACCCTCGCAGCCCGGCGTGCCCACCTCCTGACCCACCGGTCCCGGACGCACCGGTGCCCGGCCGGGAGCGTGGCACGTGCCGTGCTCCCGGCCGGGCACCGGAAGGGTGGGACAAAGGTCCCGGGGTTTACGCGGGGACGCTCGCCACGCCCGGGGCCAGGAACTTCTTGCCGTTGACGCGCTCGGAGACGCCCGTACGGTCCAGGTACGGCGTGATGCCGCCCAGGTGGAAGGGCCAGCCGGCGCCGGTGATCAGGCACAGGTCGATGTCCTGCGCCTCGGCGACCACGCCCTCCTCCAGCATCAGGCCGATCTCCTGTGCGACGGCGTCCAGGACGCGGTCGCGGACCTGCTCCTCGGTCAGGACGGTGTCGCCCTGCTTGAGCAGCGCCTTGACCTCGGGGTCCAGCTCCGGCTTGCCGGAGTCGTACACATAGAAGCCGCGCTTGCCGGCCTTGACCACCGCGGCCAGGTTCGGCGAGACGGTGAAGCGGTCCGGGAAGGCGCCGTGCAGCGTCTCGGAGACGTGCAGGCCGATCGCCGGGCCGACCAGCTCCAGCAGCACCAGCGGCGACATCGGCAGACCGAGCGGCTCGACGGCCTTCTCGGCGGTCTCCACGGGGGTGCCCTCGTCGATGACGTTCTGGATCTCGCCCATGAAGCGGGTCAGGATGCGGTTGACCACGAACGCCGGGGCGTCCTTGACCAGCACGGCCGTCTTCTTCAGCGACTTGGCGACGGAGAAGGCGGTGGCCAGCGACGCGTCGTCGGTCTTCTCCGCGCGCACGATCTCCAGCAGCGGCAGGATCGCGACCGGGTTGAAGAAGTGGAAGCCCACGACCCGCTCGGGGTGCTTGAGCTTGGACGCCATCTCGGTGACCGAGAGGGACGAGGTGTTCGTGGCGAGGATGGCGTGCTCCGGCACGACCGCCTCGACCTCGGCGAACACCTGCTGCTTGACGCCCATCTCCTCGAAGACGGCCTCGATGACGAAGTCCGCGTCGCCGAAGGCGGCGGCCTTGTCGAGGTGGCCGGTCACCAGGCCCTTGAGGCGGTTGGCCTTGTCCTGGTTGACGCGGCCCTTCAGGAGCAGCTTGTCGATCTCGTCGTGGACGTACTTCACGCCCTTGTCGATGCGCTCCTGGTCGATGTCGGTGAGCACCACCGGCACCTCCAGGCGGCGCGCGAACAGCAGCGCGAGCTGCGAGGCCATCAGGCCCGCGCCGACCACGCCCACCTTGGTCACCGGGCGGGCCAGGGACTTGTCCGGGGCGCCGGCCGGGCGCTTGGCGCGCTTTTGCACCAGGTTGAAGGAGTAGATGCCGCTGCGCAGCTCGCCACCCATGATCAGGTCGGCGAGGGCCTGGTCCTCGGCGTCGAAGCCCTGGCGCAGGTCGCCGTTCTTGGCGGCGGCGATGATGTCCAGCGCGCGGTAGGCGGCCGGGGCGGCGCCGTGCACCTTGCCGTCCGCGATGCCCTTGCCGCGCTGGACGGCCTGGTCCCACGCCTCACCGCGGTCGACGTCGGCCCGTACGACCTCGGTGTCGCCCTTGAGGACCGAGGCGGTCCACAGCAGCGACTGCTCCAGGAAGTCCGCGCCCTCGAAGATCGCGTCGGCGATACCGAGGTCGAATACCTGCTGGCCCTTGAGCTGCTTGTTCTGGTTGAGCGAGTTCTCGATGATCACCGAGACCGCGCGGTCGGCGCCGATCAGGTTCGGCAGCAGGACGCAGCCGCCCCAGCCGGGCACCAGACCGAGGAAGACCTCGGGCAGCGAGAAGGCGGGCAGCGCCTTGGAGACGGTGCGGTACGTGCAGTGCAGACCGACCTCGACGCCGCCGCCCATCGCGGCGCCGTTGTAGTACGCGAAGGTCGGCACGGCCAGGCCCGACAGCCGCTTGAAGACGTCGTGGCCGCCCTTGCCGATGGCCAGCGCGTCCTCGCGGCGCTTGAGCAGCTCCACGCCCTTGAGGTCGGCGCCGACGGCGAAGATGAACGGCTTGCCGGTGATGCCGACGCCGGTGATCTTTCCGTCCTTGGCCTCCGCCTCGACCTGGTCGATCGCGGTGTTCAGGTTCGCCAGCGACTGCGGGCCGAAGGTGGTCGGCTTGGTGTGGTCCAGGCCGTTGTCCAGCGTGATCAGCGCGAAGGTGCCGGCGCCGGGCAGCTCCAGGTGCCGTACGTGCGCCTGGGTGACGACCTCGTCCGGGAACAGCTCGGCCGCACCCTTCAACAGCTCGGTGGTGGTGGTCACTTGCCTGCTCCCTCGAAGTGCGGGTTCTCCCAGATGACCGTGCCGCCCATGCCGAAGCCGACGCACATGGTCGTGATGCCGTAACGGACGTGCGGCTGCTCCTCGAACTGCCGCGCGAGCTGCGTCATCAGACGCACGCCGGAGGAGGCGAGCGGGTGGCCGAAGGCGATGGCGCCGCCGTACTGGTTGACGCGCGGGTCGTCGTCCGCGATGCCGTAGTGGTCCAGCAGCGACAGCACCTGGACGGCGAACGCCTCGTTGATCTCGAACAGGCCGATGTCGTCGATCGTCAGACCGGCCTTGGCCAGCGCCTTTTCGGTCGCCGGGACCGGGCCGATGCCCATGACCTCGGGCTCCACGCCCGCGAAGGCGTAGTCCACCAGGCGCATCTTGACCGGCAGGCCCAGCTCGCGGGCCACGTCCTCGGCGGCGATCAGCGAGGCGGTGGCGCCGTCGTTCAGGCCCGCCGCGTTGCCCGCGGTGACCCGGCCGTGCGGGCGGAAGGGGGTCTTGAGGTTCGCCAGGTTCTCCAGCGTGGTGCCCGGGCGCATCGGCTCGTCGGCGGTCGCCAGGCCCCAGCCGGTCTCGCCGGCCTCGGCGCTGGTGCGGCGCACCGAGATCGGTACCAGGTCGGCCTGGATCTTGCCGTCGGCGTACGCCTTGGCGGCCTTCTCCTGGCTGCGCACCGCGTACTCGTCGGCCCGCTGCTTGGTCAGGTGCGGGAAGCGGTCGTGGAGGTTCTCCGCCGTCATGCCCATGAAGAGGGCGGACTGGTCGACCAGCTTCTCGGAGACGAAGCGCGGGTTGGGGTCCACGCCCTCGCCCATGGGGTGACGGCCCATGTGCTCGACGCCGCCGGCCACCGCGATGTCGTACGCGCCGAAGGCCACGCCACCGGCGACGCTGGTCACGGCGGTCATCGCGCCGGCGCACATCCGGTCCACGGAGAAGCCGGGCACGGACTGCGGGAGACCGGCCAGGATTCCGGCGGTACGGCCCAGGGTCAGGCCCTGGTCGCCGATCTGGGTCGTGGCGGCGAGGGCGACCTCGTCGATACGGGCCGGGTCGAGGTCCGGGTTGCGGCGCAGCAGCTCCCGGATGCACTTGACGACCAGGTCGTCGGCGCGGGTCTCGTGGTAGATGCCCTTCGGGCCCGCCTTGCCGAACGGGGTGCGGACGCCGTCGACGAAGACGACGTCCCTAGCGGTACGAGGCACGTTGGCTCTCCTCCAGGTGCGGGATGGCACTGCTGCACGGCGCGCCGGGGGCGCGCGTCACGCCTTCATGCTACTTACGGGTAACCAAGCTGCCCAGCCCCCTCGGGCCAAGCGGCGAACGTCACACCGTCCGGCGGACCGCACCGTTCCGTCCGCCGGGCCACGCGGCCCGGCAGGGGGAGGGAAAAGGCGTCCGGGGAGGTGAGGGGCGCCCCGGCGGACACGGCAGACGTCCCCGGCCACCGGGCGGGCGGAGCGCCTGCCGGTGACCGGGGACGGGAAAAATGAGAGGCTGGCGCGGCGGCGTCAGGCCGTCGGGGTCCGCAGGGCCTCGGCCAGGACCGGTGCCACCTGTTCGACCTGCCAGGGGCGGGCGCCCCGGGCCGCGAGCGCCGCGGCCACCGCGTCCGGGGCCGGGTCGGCGGGCGGCTCCCAGCACAGCCGGCGGACCGTGTCCGGGGTGATCAGGTTCTCCTGGGGCAGGTTCAGCCGTTCGGCGAGCGCGCTGACCGCCGTACGGGCCGCGGTGAGCCGGGCCGCGGCGGCCGGGTCCTTGTCCGCCCACGACCGGGGCGGCGGCGGGCCGTTGAGCGGCTGCCCGGGCTGCGGCAGCTCGCTCTCGGGCAGCGCGCGGGCCCGGTCGACCGCCGCCTGCCACTGTTCGAGCTGGCGCCGGCCCATGCGGTGGCCGAAGCCGGGCAGGGCCGCCAGCGCGTGGGCGTTGGGCGGCAGGTTCAGGGCCGCCTCGACGATGGCGGCGTCGCCCAGCACCTTGCCGGGCGAGATGTCGCGCCGCTGGGCGACCTGGTCCCGGGCCGTCCACAGCTCCCGTACGACCGCCATCTGCCGGCGGCGGCGGACCTTGTGCATGCCCGACGTACGCCGCCAGGGGTCCTTGCGGGGCGGGGCGGGCGGCGCCGCGGCGATGGCCGCGAACTCCTGGTGCGCCCACTCCAGCTTGCCCTGCCGCCGCAGCTCCTCCTCCAGCGCGTCCCGCAGGTCCACCAGCAGCTCCACGTCCAGCGCGGCGTAGCGCAGCCAGGGCTCGGGCAGCGGGCGGGTGGACCAGTCGACGGCCGAGTGACCCTTCTCCAGGGCGTAGCCGAGAACGTTCTCGACCATCGCGCCGAGCCCGACCCGGGCGAAGCCCGCGAGCCGTCCGGCCAGCTCGGTGTCGAAGAGGCGGTCCGGGATCATGCCTATGTCCCGCAGGCAGGGCAGGTCCTGGGTCGCGGCGTGCAGAACCCATTCGGCATCGCCGATGGCCTCGCCCAGCACCGACAGGTCGGGGCAGCCCACGGGGTCGATCAGGGCGCTGCCCGCCCCCTCGCGGCGCAACTGTACGAGGTAGGCGCGCTGGCCGTAGCGGTAGCCGGAGGCCCGTTCGGCGTCCACGGCGACCGGCCCGGTGCCACCGGCGAAGGCGGCCACGACCTCGGCGAGTGCCTCCTCGGTGGCGACCACCGGGGGGATGCCCTCGCGGGGCTCCAACAGGGGGACCGGCGCCGTGCGGGCTTCCGGAGGGGAGTCCTCGGAGGTTCGCAGTGTCGTGTCTTCTGCGGTCTTTTGGGCGTCGGTCACCGGTCAAGAGTATCTGTGTATGCAGTGCGCCCGTCGAGGGAACGTTCCCTCGACGGGCGCGGCGGACGCGTAAAAGGGTCAGTGGATGATGCCGGTACGCAGTGCCACCGCGACCATCCCGGCGCGATCGCCGGTGCCCAGCTTGCGGGCGATCCGGGCGAGGTGGCTCTTGACGGTCAGCGCGGACAGGCCCATCGAGACGCCGATGGCCTTGTTGGACTGGCCCTCCGCCACCAGCCGCAGCACCTCGACCTCACGGCCCGACAGTTCGCGGTAGCCGCCCGGGTGGCCGGGGGTGCCCGGCGGGCGGCGGTGCATACGGGCAGCGTTGGCGCCGATGGGCGCGGCGCCGGGGCGGCCCGGGAGTCCGAGGTTCGTACGGGTGCCGGTGACGACATATCCCTTGACGCCGCCGGCCAGGGCGTTGCGGACGGCTCCGATGTCGTCGGCGGCGGACAGGGCCAGGCCGTTGGGCCAGCCCGCCGCCCGCGTCTCGGACAGCAGCGTCAGGCCGGAGCCGTCGGGAAGGTGGACGTCGGCAACGCAGATGTCGCGCGGGTTGCCGACGCGGGGACGGGCCTCCGCGATGGACGACGCCTCGATCACGTCACGTACTCCGAGGGCCCACAGGTGGCGGGTGACGGTGGAGCGGACGCGAGGGTCGGCCACGACGACCATGGCCGTCGGCTTGTTCGGGCGGTAGGCGACCAGGCTCGAAGGTTGCTCGAGGAGAACAGACACCGGGCCTCCTGGGGGGAGTGGCGGAACGGAAGCCGACTTCCGGGACGAGTCGGAACAGTCCGTGTTTGAAGGGTCACTGACCTCTTCGGCAGCCAACCGGCCTGACTTTAGAGTTTGATCACGATTTAGTTAGGGGCAATTCGGGCAAATCGGATGCGTGATCGACTGGGGCGCGGCCGGGGCACAAACGGGCGCATCCGGGGGCGCACAGCAGGAAACGAGCCGCGTGCACAGGGGCGGCAGACGGCGTGAACAAAGAACGACGGCGGGCCGCGTCAGGTGGCGGGCGGGAGGGGGAGGCCGGGAGCACGGGACGGCGGGCGCGGAGCCCGGGGCGCGGAACCGGGGAGCGCGGACGCCCGCGCGCGCCCTCGGCGGTGAGGCGAGGGGGCGGCCGGGCGGGCGGACCGGGCCCGGGAAGGGGCAGGGAAGGGGCCGGAAGGGGCCGGGGAGGGCTCAGGGCGGAGCCGGGTGGCGCGGCCGTGTGGCCCGCTCAGGTCGGCTGCGGCCCCCGGCGCTGCGGCAGCGGTACCACCCCGCCGAGCGAGGAGGTGTCCTGCGGCAGCGGCGGCAGCCCCGCCACCTGGCACAGCAGATCGCACCACGCCACCAGATGCGCCCCCAGGTCCGGCGGCGCCTGCGACCCGCCCTCCGGCTCCCCGGCCGGCGTCCAGGACGCCCGGATCTCGATCTGCGTCGAGGGCTCCTGTTCCGCCAGCCCGCCGAAGTAGGACGAGCCGGCGCGCGTCACCGTGCCGCTCGGCTCCCCGTACAGCACCCCGCGCGCCTCCAGCGCCCCCGTCAGCCAGGACCAGGACACCTCCGGCAGCAGCGGGTCCGCGCCCATCTCCGGCTCCAGCTCCGCGCGCGCCAGCGTCACCACGCGAAAGGTGCCCCGCCACGCGTCGTGCCCGGCCGGGTCGTACAGGAGGACGAATCTGCCGTCCGCCAGTTCCTCTCCCTCCCCCTGCGCCCCCGTGCCGCCCCGCTCCAGCACCGACGCCTGGAACGCGCAGGCGTAGGGTGCCAGGCGTTTGGGCGCCGGCATCGGCTCGACCTCCACCTCGAGCCGCGTCCGTGCGGCGCGCAGCGCCTGGACCGCCTGACGGAAGGGAGCCGGGGTGGTGTCCGCGCCGTCCGCGCCGTCCGCGAGGTGTCCGTGAGCCGCAGCCATGCCCGGAAGGTTAGGCGGAAGCGGGCGCGCATCCGGGGAGGACACCCGGTACGCGCGTCGCCCATTCGGAGGCGTCCGGGCGTGCATGCGAAGATTTGGGACGTGAGCGCCAACGACGCCCCTACGGGCCAGCAGCAGACCGCGACGTACGACTCGGCTTTCCTCAAGGCGTGCCGGCGCGAACCGGTGCCGCACACGCCCGTGTGGTTCATGCGGCAGGCCGGGCGCTCCCTGCCCGAGTACCGCAAGGCCCGTGAGGGCACCGCGATGCTGGAGTCGTGCATGCGGCCCGAGCTGGTCACCGAGATCACGCTCCAGCCGGTGCGCCGGCACGGCGTGGACGCCGCCATCTACTTCAGCGACATCGTCGTGCCCCTGAAGGCCATCGGTGTCGACCTGGACATCAAGCCGGGCGTCGGCCCGGTGGTGGCCCGGCCCATCCGCACCCGCGCCGACCTGGAGCGGCTGCGCCCGCTGGAGCCCGAGGACGTCTCCTACGTCACCGAGGCGGTACGGATGCTCGTCGGCGAGCTGGGCGCCACCCCGCTCATCGGCTTCGCCGGCGCGCCCTTCACCCTGGCCAGCTACCTCGTCGAGGGCGGCCCCTCCCGCAACCACGAGCACACCAAGGCGCTCATGTACGGCGACCCGCAGCTCTGGGCCGACCTGCTGGACCGCCTGGCGGGCATCACCTCCGCCTTCTTGAAGGTGCAGATCGAGGCGGGCGCGAGCGCCGTGCAGCTCTTCGACTCCTGGGTCGGCGCGCTGGCCCCGGCCGACTACCGGGCCCGGGTGCTGCCCGCCTCCGCCAAGGTCTTCTCCTCGGTCGCCGGGTACGGCGTCCCGCGCATCCACTTCGGCGTCGGCACCGGCGAACTGCTCGGCCTGCTCGGCGAGGCCGGCGCGGACGTGGTCGGCGTGGACTGGCGGGTCCCGCTGGACGAGGCCGCCCGCCGGGTCGGCCCCGGCAAGGCGCTCCAGGGCAATCTCGACCCCGCCGTCCTGTTCGCCCCGCGCGAGGCCGTCGAGGCCAAGACCCGTGAGGTGCTGGACGCGGCGGCCGGCCTGGAGGGCCATGTCTTCAACCTGGGCCACGGCGTGCTGCCGGACACCGACCCGGACGCCCTGACCCGCCTGGTCGCGTACGTGCACGAGCAGACCGCCCGCTGACCGTACGCCTACGAGTGGGCCGCCCGCCGCCCGGTCAGGCGCCCGCGGCCCGTACCGCCGCCGTCGCCTTGCGGGCGGCGACCAGCACCGGGTCCCAGACCGGGGAGAACGGCGGCGCGTAGCCGAGGTCCAGGGCCGTCATCTCCTCCACCGTCATCCGGGCCGTCAGCGCGACCGCCGCGACGTCCACCCGCTTGCCGGCGCCCTCCCGGCCCACGATCTGCGCGCCCAGCAGGCGCCCGGTGCGCCGCTCGGCCAGCAGCTTGACGTGCATGGGCCGGGCGCCGGGGAAGTACCCGGCCCGGCTGGTGGACTCCACCGTCGCGGTGACGAACTTCAGCCCGACCGCCTTCGCCTGGGCCTCCAGCAGCCCGGTACGGGCGATCTCCAGGTCGCACACCTTGCTGACGGCCGTCCCGACGACGCCGGGGAAGGTCGCGTACCCGCCGCCCACGTTCGCGCCGATGACCTGGCCGTGCTTGTTGGCGTGGGTGCCCAGCGCGATGTGCCGGGTGCGGCCGGAGACCAGGTCCAGCACCTCCACGCAGTCGCCGCCCGCCCAGATGTGCTCCTGCCCGCGCACCCGCATCGACAGGTCGGTGAGCAGCCCGCCGGACTCGCCCAGCGGCAGCCCGGCCGCCCGGGCGAGCGCGGTCTGCGGCCGTACGCCCATGCCCAGCACGACGACGTCCGCGGGGTACTCGGCGTCCTCGGTGGCCACCGCCCGCGCCCGCCCCCGCTCGTCGGTACGGACCTCGGTGACCGTCGCACCGCGCACCGTCTCGATGCCCAGCCCGCACATCGCCTCGTACACCAGCTCGCCCATGTCCGGGTCGAGGGTGGACATCGGCTGCTCGCCGCGCTCCAGGACCGTGACCCGGTAGCCGCGCCGGACCAGCGCCTCGGCCATCTCCACGCCGATGTAGCCCGCGCCGACGACCACCGCCCGGTCGCCCCCGGCCTCCTTCAGGGTCTCCAGGAGTGCCTGTCCGTCGTCCAGCGTCTGCACGCCGTGCACATTGGGTGCGTCGATGCCGGGCAGGCCGGGCCGCACCGGTACGGCACCGGTGGCCAGGACGAGCTTGTCGAAGCCCGTCCAGGACTCGGTGCCGCCGTTGTCCAGGTCGCGGGCGCGCACCCGGCCGCGGTCCAGGTCGAGTTCGGTGATCTCGGTGCGCATCCGCAGGTCGATGCCGCGGGAGCGGTGTTCCTCGGGCGTACGGGCGATCAGCTCGTCGGGGCCGTCGACCGCGCCGCCCGTCCAGTAGGGGATGCCACAGGCGGAGTAGGAGGCGTACCGGCCGCGTTCGAACGCGACGATCTCCAGTTCGTCCGGCTTCTTCAGCCGCCGGGCCTGCGACGCGGCGGACATTCCCGCCGCGTCGCCCCCGATGATCACCAGTCGCTCCGCCATCGCGTGTGCTCCCTTCGCCGTACCCGCCGGTTGCCCGTGGGACCCGTAACCCGTGGGACCCGTAAGACGTGACGTCCTGTCGGCGTACCCACGGAACGTCACGTCACAGCGAAGGCTACGGGGCCGTGGCCATGGGACTTCCCGGGCCGTGGCTCAGAACGGGTACGCGGCGGGCGTCGCCCGCACCGTCGTCCACCGGGTCTCGGTGAACGCATCGAGGTTGGCCTCGCCGCCGAAGCGCGAGCCGGTGCCGGAGTCGGCGAGCCCGCCGAAGGCCGCCACCGGCTCGTCGTTGACGGTCTGGTCGTTGATGTGCAGCAGGCCGGTGGGGATGCGGTCGGCCAGCTCCAGGGCGCGCGCGGCGTCGCGGGT
Organism: Streptomyces sp. MST-110588; assembly: GCF_022695595.1. Lineage (NCBI taxonomy): Bacteria > Bacillati > Actinomycetota > Actinomycetes > Kitasatosporales > Streptomycetaceae > Streptomyces > Streptomyces sp. MST-110588. Next base: position 1,682,080 of record NZ_CP074380.1, on the reverse strand, counting down.
CACGATGCCCAGCGCCAGGCCGTACCCGGTGTCGGCCGCCAGCGCCACCGCCTCGTCCAGCGTCTCGAAACTCCGTACGGGTGCGACCGGCCCGAAGACCTCCTGGCTGTACGCGGGGGAGGGGGCGCCGGAGGCGGGCTCGGCCAGGACGGTGGGGCGGTAGAAGAGATCGCGGTGGTTGCCGCCGGCCGCGACCCGGGCCCCGGCCGCACCGGCGGCCCGGACCAGCGCGTCGATCTTCTCCAACTGGCCGCGGTCGATGACCGGGCCGAGATGGACCTCTTCGCGGTAGGGGTCCCCGACCGCCAGGGCGTCCGCCTTGGCCGCCAGCCGCTCCACGTACGCGTCGTACAGCGAGGCGTGCACCAGATGGCGGCCCGCCGTCATGCAGACCTGCCCCTGATGGAAGAAGGAGGCCCAGGCGGCGCTCGGCATCGCCGCGTCCAGGTCGGCGTCCTCAAGGACGAGGAAGGCGCTGTTGCCGCCCAGCTCCAGGTGCGCCCGCTTGAGGTGGCGCGCGGCCAGCGCGCCGACCTCACGTCCCGCGGACGTCGAGCCGGTGAAGGAGACGACGCGTACGTGCGGGTCCGTGACCAGGGCCCGGCCCGCCTCGGCAGCGCCCGGCAGGACGTGCAGCAGCCCCTCGGGCAGACCGGCCTGGGCGAAGACGGCCGCCAGGACGTGCCCGCCGCAGACCGCGGTGCGCGGATCGGGCTTGAGGACCACCGCGTTGCCCAGCGCCAGGGCCGGCGCCACCGAGCGGATCGCCAGCACCAGCGGTACGTTGAACGGCGCGATCACGCCGACCACCCCGGCCGGCATCCGGCTGGTGTAGGACAGCCGGGGCGCGGCGGAGGGCAGGACCTGGCCCGGCGGGCGGTGGGCGAGCGCCGCCGCCTCATAGCACTCCTCGGCGGCGGTCCGTATCTCGAAGTCCGCCTTGCCGGCGATGCTGCCCGCCTCGCGCACGATCCACCCGGAGATCTCCGGCGCGTACCGGTGGATGAGGTCACCGGCCCGGCGCAGCACCGCGGCACGCTCGGTGTACGGCGTACGGGCCCAGGCGCGCTGGGCCCGCGCGGCGGCGCCCGCCGCCTCGGCCACGTCGTCGGGGGAGGCGAGGGTGAGCAGACCCAGGGCCTCACCGGTCGCGGGCTCGGTCGCCTCGGCCTTGCCTCCGTGCAGCAGGAGCCAGTCGTTCGGGTCGAGCAGGGCCATCGCGCAACCTCCGGTGCTGAAGTGTCGGTTGAGGAATGAACGAGCGGTTCATCCTCTCGTGCCGCTCCGGAGGACGGACGGCGGGGGCGGGTACGCCGTGACCTCGGCCCGCCCGGGAGAGCGCACAGCTGAAAGAGCGCGCACAGCCGGGACCGGGCCGGGAACGAGCCGGGGCCGCCCTGTCGTCAGGAGCCGCAGTCGCGGCCCGCGTCGCACTGCCAGCCGGAGAAGCCGCCTTCGCGGGGATGCTCGACATCGTGGTCGAACCGGAGAAAACCCCAGGCCACCCAGGCGATGAAGACGACACAGAGGATGAGCCCGGCCCACAGGGCCGACTTCTTCAGCACGCCGCGCGCCGGACGGGCGGTGCGGTCCGGCTCCGGCCGCGGCTGTCTGGCCGCTGTGTGCCGTCCCTTCATGAGCGGGCCGTCATCTCGTCGGACGAGCCGGAGACGTCGAAGTCCTGGGCCATGCCGGAGCTGTGGAGGTGGGCGATGTCGGCCTGTTCCAGGTCCATGCCCAGCGGCCCCGCACCGCCGGACACCGTGGCGCGGTGTTCGCTGGGGATCCCCCAGTCGTAACGTTTCCTGACCTCGACGTGGTACTTGATCTCGCCACCGTCCTTCTCCCCGACGAGACGGTACTGGAAGTGGTTGAGCGCGTAGTACCACTCCATGCTGCGGTCGCCGTCCTTGGTATCGGGGGCGGTGGAGGACCACTCGGTGGTGAACGGCCCGTCCCCGCGTTGGCGGACGTCCTTGTCCAGCGTGCCGTCGACGTCCTTCCGGAAAGCGGGAATGTCGTCCATCATCTGCTGCGGTTCGACCTCGACGGGCTTCCCGCTGCCGTCCAGGTAGTGCTGGACCAGGCCGGCGGCCGTCGGCCAGCCCTTCACGGTGGCGAAATAGGCCGCGACGTTGTTGAGCTGGTTGTGGACCTTGCGGTCCTTGGCGGTGGGCTCCACGATGCCGAATTCCCGGTTCTCGGACTCGAAGTTGTCGACCGTGCCGAAGATGACCTTGAGGCTCTTCGTCAGCCAGTCGTCGTCCGTATCGGCGTCGTCCAGCAACTTTCGCACCCGCGTCTCCAGCGAGTCCGCGGTCTTCTTCATCCCGTCGAGCATCTTCTGGGACTCCGGGTCGTCCGGGTCGTACATGACCTCCCACTGGACCTCGCCGGAGTCGGAGATCGTCATTCCTTCGTTCATCGCCTCCTGCTGGAGGTGCTCGGCGCGCAGCTTCAGCCCGCGAGGCCCTTCACGCCGCCGCGTCCGGTGGCACCGTCGGCCTCCGTGTCCAGGAACTTCCGCAGTGCCCTGACCTCGTCGTCCAGAGCGTCGATGTCCATCTGGACGCGGTCGCAGTAGTCCTGGGCGGCACGGCCGCCTTTGCCGCGCCAGTGATCATTGTGGAGGGGGCTCACCACGTCGTCGTGGAACCCCGTCCGGGCCTCCTTCAGCTTCCGGTGGACCGTCGCCCATTCGTCGGCGAATGCCTCCAGTCCTGCGACGTCGAGGTGCAGCAGTGCGGTGAAGCCGGGCATGTCCTGTCCCCGTGTTCCGGTGCGGTCGGTGAGCGGTCGGTGATTCTCAGGAAAACTGGGAGGCGGTGCGTGCCTCGTTGGCGTCGTAGGCATCCGCACTGAGGCGGAAGTTGGTCGCTCCCTGGTCGAGCCGCCGCACGATGAACGTGTTCAGCGACTCCCAGCGGCTTTGCAGCTCGTCGAGACTGCCGGTGAACTTCCAGCCGTCGGCCGCGCGGGTCAGGCTCGTGCCCGCGTCCCCGGCCACGCCCCGCGTCTTGCGGATGGTCTCGGACGCCGTCTCGCATGCCTCGGCCCGCCGGCGCAGGAACGATGTGGTGACGCCGAGATCCGGATCGGAACCCCACGGCGCCGGCGGGGTGGGGCTGGGGTTGGGCGAGGGCGACGGTTCCGGGCCCGGGCTTTCGCCACCCGACCCCGGCCCGGACGGTGACGGGCCCGGGGTGGGGCCGGGAACAGGCCCCGGCGAAGGCTCGGCGGCCACCGCGTACGCCACTCTCGGATCGACAGGACCGCTCATGTTTCCTCCGTGAGGTCTTGTGCCGGCTGTGGGCGTGGGGCAGCGGCCGGCGCTCGTACGGGAATGCGGATGCACAGGGCCGCCGGGCCTGTACCGGAGCCGCCGGCGGCCGGCGTGCGTTACGCACACCCTGGTCGTCATCGAGCCCTTTACCGGCTGTTACCCGCTGCCCGTCCTGAGGTGCCCGGCCGAAGATCGTCGTTACCGGTGCCGAGTCTTTGCCCACCACGCGCGGGCTGTCAACGGTCGCCCGGGGCTTCACCCTCCGGTGCGGCTTCCGGTACGGCCTCCGGCGTGGCCGTCGCGGAGGACTGCCGTGACGGCGCACCGGCGGCTCCCGACGGCCGCGCACGGCCCGGCAGCCGGTCGCGCAGCAGTCGCCACAGGACGAACAGCACGGCCCCCGCCGCCGCGAACGGCAGCACCGCGCCGATCGCGACCAGTACCCAGCGCACCGCCGTGGTGAACGCGTGCCACCCGCCGCCCAGCGCCTCCCCGAAGGACGTTCCCCTGCCCTGGTCCGGCGCCGCGTCCGGCTCGCGCAGCACCAGTGTGACGGTGGCCGTCCCGGTCCGTTCCTGGAGCGACTTCAGCCGTGCCTCCAGCGACTCCAGCTCGGCCTGGCGGGTGCTCAGCTCCGACTCCAGCGAGACGATGTCGCTGATTTTGGCCGCCTTCTCCATCAGGGCCCGTACCCGGTTCACGCTCTGCCGCTGGGACTTGACGCGGCTGTCGACGTCCACCACCTCGTCGGTGACGTCCTTCGCCGTGACCTGGCGCCCCAGCAGCTTGCCGAGCCGGGAGAGCCGGCCGAGTACCGCCTCGTACTCGTCGGGCGGCACCCGCAGCGTGATCCGCGAGCGGTCGTGCCCCTCGGCGTCCCGGTCGGTGGATTCGTTCCCGACGTAGCCGCCCGCGCCTTCGACCGCCGTACGGGCCTTGGCCAGCGCGCCCGGTACGTCCTTGGTCTCCACGGTGACGGTGGCCGTACGGATGATGTGGGCCGGTGCGAGTTCCGTCTTCCCGGCTCCCTTGCCGGCGTTGCTGCCGGTGCCGCTGCTGCCGGAGCCCTTGCCGCTGCTCGCAGTGCTGTTCCCCGGGCCGCCCGGCGCCCGCGCGGCGCCGTTCTGCTGCGCCGTGTCCCGCTGCTCCGCGGCGGACCCCTGCTTGTCCGAGCCGCCGTCTCCTCCGCCGGCCGCGCCGCAGCTCGTCAGCGCGACCGACACCGCCAGCAGCGCACCCGCCAGCAGCGCACCCGCCGTCGGCCGGCCCGCCCGGAGTCGTTTCCGGCCCGTCCCGCGCACCGCCCCGTACGTCCTTCCTGCCCTGTTCCTGGTCAACCGCATGCCCCGACCCCCGAAGTGGTGTGGTGGTGTCGGCCCTTCGACGGGGCGCGCGCGTCACGGGTTGCCGTCCGGGAATTTCGATGCGGTCACGGACGGGACTCCGTACGGCCTCCCTGCGGGTCCCCCAAGGGCCTCTGAGAGAGTGGGTCCATGAGCGCTGCGCATTCCAGTACGCGCCCGGACACGGGCGCAGAAACGGGTACGGGCCGGGCGCCCGGACATGTCGTCGTCATCGGCGGAGGGATCTCGGGCCTGGCGGCGGCACACCGGCTGACCGGCGGCGGGGCGCGGGTGACCGTGCTGGAGGCGACCGGCCGGCTCGGCGGAAAGCTGCTCGCGGGTGAGATCGCCGGTGTCCCCGTCGACCTCGGCGCGGAAGCCATGCTGGCCAGACGGCCGGAGGCGGTGGATCTCGCGCGTGCCGTCGGACTCGGCGACCGGCTCCAGCCGCCCGCCACCGCGACCGCCGCCCTGTGGACGCGCGGCGCGCTGCGGCCCATGCCCAAGGGGCACCTGATGGGCGTTCCCGGTGACCTGGACCTGCTCGCCTCCTCCGGGGTGATCTCGCCGCCCGGTCTGGAGCGGATCGCCGAGGACCGGGCGCTGCCGCGTACGGAGGTCGGCGAGGACGTGGCGGTCGGCGAGTACGTCGCGGCCCGGCTCGGCCGGGAGGTCGTGGACCGGCTCGTCGAGCCGCTGCTCGGCGGCGTGTACGCGGGCGACGCGTACCGCATCTCGATGCGCGCCGCCGTCCCCCAGCTCTTCGAGGCCGCGCGTGCCGGGCGCTCGCTGATCGAGGGCATACGCGGCATCCAGGCGCGGACGGCGGCGCGGGCCGCCGGGCCGGGCCAGGCGCCGGCGCCGGTCTTCATGGGCATCGACGGCGGCGTGGGGACGCTGCCGGCCGCCGTCGCCGAGGCGGTACGGGCCGCGGGCGGCGACATCCGCACGCACACCCCGGTCAGGGAACTGCGGCGGACCGCCGACGGCTGGCGCGTGGTCCTGGACGGCGACGGCGGCGGCCCGGCGGTGCTGGACGCGGACGCCGTGGTCCTGGCCGCCCCGGCGCCCGCCGCCGCCGCGCTGCTGGCCACCGAGGCACCGGCCGCCGCCACCGAACTGTCCGCCGTCGAGTACGCCTCGATGGCCCTGGTGACCCTCGCCTTCCGCCGCGCGGACATCGCTACGGCGCTGTCCGGCAGCGGCTTCCTCGTACCGCCCGTCGACGGGCACACGATCAAGGCGTCCACCTTCGCGAGCAACAAGTGGGGCTGGATCGCCGCCGCCGACCCGGACGTGTTCGTGCTGCGTACCTCCGTCGGACGCTACGCCGAGGAGGCCGACCTGCGGCGCGAGGACGCCGAGCTGGTCGAGCTGTCGCTGCGCGACCTGGGCGAGGCGGTGGGGCTGGCCGCCCGGCCCGTCGCGCAGCGGGTGACGCGCTGGGACGGCGGGCTGCCGCAGTACCCGGTCGGCCACCTGGAGCGGGTGGCCCGTATCCGGGCCGAGGCCGGCAAGCTGCCCGGGCTGCGGGTGTGCGGTGCGCTCTACGACGGCGTGGGCATCCCCGCCTGCATCGCCTCCGGGCGCACGGCCGCGGACGACATCCTGGACACCCTGCCGCAAGCCGCCGCATCGGGCGAGTGAGAATGTACCCATGACTGACGCTTCCGCCCTTGACAACCCCACCGGGGCCGCTCCCGAGAAGATCCCGAACGCCGGCAAGAAGGCGAAGGACCTCAACGAGGTCATCCGCTACACGCTGTGGTCGGTCTTCAAGCTGCGTGACGTGCTGCCCGAGGACCGCGCCGGTTACGCCGACGAGGTCGAGGAGCTGTTCGCCCAGCTCGCCGCCAAGGACGTCGTGGTGCGCGGCACGTACGACGTCTCCGGTCTGCGTGCCGACGCCGACGTGATGATCTGGTGGCACTCCGAGAGCTCCGACGCCCTCCAGGAGGCGTACAACCGCTTCCGCCGCACCCGGCTCGGGCGGGCGCTGGAGCCGGTCTGGTCGAACATGGCGCTGCACCGCCCCGCCGAGTTCAACAAGTCGCACATCCCGGCGTTCCTGGCCGACGAGGTCGCCCGCGACTACGTGAGCGTGTACCCCTTCGTGCGCTCCTACGACTGGTACCTGCTCCCCGACGAGGACCGCCGGCGGATGCTGGCGGACCACGGCAAGATGGCCCGCGGCTTCCCGGACGTGCGCGCCAACACCGTGCCGTCCTTCTCGCTGGGCGATTACGAGTGGATCCTCGCCTTCGAGGCCGACGAGCTGCACCGCATCGTCGACCTCATGCGTCACCTGCGCGGCTCCGAGGCGCGGATGCACGTCCGTGAGGAGATCCCGTTCTACACGGGCCGCCGCAAGCCGGTCGCCGAGCTGGTCGCCGGCCTGGCCTGAGCGGTTCCGGAGCCCGGCGGTCCGTCAGTGGGACCGCCGGGCTCCGGACTCCGTACGCGTACGAACGCATACGAACGCATACGCACCGGGGAAACCCCGCGAACCGGTACGGACCGCGCGAGCTCCCTTACGCCGATGTGTCCGCGACCGGCTCCGGGCGCGGCGCGCAGTACGCGCGCGGACCCGGGGTCTTCCCGGTCAGCAGATACGTCTCGGCGTGCTCGTTGGCGCACTCGTTGGGGCCGAAGGCGACACCGTGCGTCCCGGCGCCCCGCTCGGTCACCAGGGACGAGCCGGGCAGCCTGCGCTGGAGCTCCAGCGCGCCCGAGTACGGCGTCGCCGGGTCGTGCTCGGCGGCCAGCAGCAGGACCGGCGGCAGCGCGCCCGGCGCGACCCGTACGTCCAGCGGGGAGGAATGGTCGCCGCGCGGTCCGCCGCTGTTGTGCGGCCAGAAGGCGCACGGCAGGTTCATCCAGGCGTTGTCCCATGTCTCGAACGGCGCCACGCGTGCGACACGGGTGTTGTCCGCATCCCATTTGCGCAGGTCACGCGGCCAGGGCGCGTCATTGCACTCGACCGCCGTATAGACGGCGTTGCCGTTCTCGTCCTCCTTGGCGGACTCCGGTTTCGGTGCGGCCTGTGCGATCAGCGGCTTGGGATCGCCCTTGAGGTAGGCGGAGAGCGCCTGGGCGCGCCGTGCCCAGTAACCGTCGTTGTAGCCCGTCTTCAGGAAGGCCGCCTGCAACTGTCCCGGGCCGACCTTGCCGCCCGCGGGTTTGCCGCGCAGCCGGTCCCGGGCGGTCTCGTACGAGCGGTGCACGGCCTGCTCCGTCGTGCCGAGGTGGTAGGTCTTGTCGTGCTTGGCCACCCACCGGCGCCAGTCGCGCCAGCGGCGCTCGAAGCCGATGTTCTGGTCGAGGTTGCTGCGGTACCAGATCTGCCGGGGATCGGGGTTGACGACGCTGTCGAAGACCATCCGGCGGACATGCCCGGGGAAGAGCGTCGCGTACAGGGCGCCGAAGTACGTCCCGTAGGAGGCGCCCATGAACGTCAGCTTCTTCTCGCCCAGCCCGGCCCGCAGCATGTCCAGGTCACGGGCGTTGTTCAGGGACGTGAAGTGGCGCAGGGACCGGCCCGCGTTACGGGCGCAGCCGCGCGCGTACGCCGCCGCCTGGAGGGTCCGCTGCCGCTTGTAGCGCTCCGAAGGGACGCGCGGGCTGTCGGTGGGCGCCTTGGCGAATTCCGCCGGCTTCTGGCAGGACAGGGGCGCAGAGCGGTCGACGCCGCGTGGCGCGTAGCCCACGAAGTCGTAGGCGTCCAGGAGTTTGCGGAAGGTGCCGATCGCGCTGTACATGGGGAACTTCATGCTGGAGGCGCCCGGACCGCCGGGGTTGTAGACCAGGGCGCCCTGGCGCTCCGCGGCCGTCCCCTTGGAGCGCAGCCGGCTGACGGTCAGATCGATCTTCTTGCCGTCGGGGTGGGCGTAGTCCAGGGGCACGGTGAGTTTCCCGCACTCCACGACGGAGGGCAGGTGCTCCACGGGCGCGCAGCGGCCGAAGGCGATGCGCCGGGCGACGGGGAGGGGCGGCCGGGCCGCGGGCGGTACGGCGACCGCGGGCAGGGTGACCGTGGGCGGCCTGACCGGGAGCGGCTTGGCCGTGGACGGGGCGACCGCGGGACTGGGGGAGTTGACCGGGTCCTTCATGGGCGGACGGACCGGGCTCGTCGCCGAGGAGGTGGGGGCCGGGGTCTGGACCGGGGGGCGGGTCGGCGTCACCGTGGGGGGCCGTGGAGTGGTGGGCGTCGTCGGCGGTGTGTTCAGGGGGGTGGGGGTGTAGTACGCCGGAGCCGCCATCGGGGGCGCCGGCGCCGGCGGGACGGGCGCGGCGGCCCCGTCGGCAGGGAAGGCGACCAGTGCGGTCACGACCAGTGATCCGACGGTGCCGTACAACGCTGCTGCTCTCACATGCCGTCCCTTCGTGCGGCGCGGGGCCCGTGAAGCCCGGCGAGGGTGTGCATACAAAAGGGATAATTGGCGCGAGTGTTGATGAAGTAAAGCACCGGGCGCCGGTGTCGGAGGCTATGCCCCGGACGAGTGGAGTACGGGGCGCGGAACGGAACGCGCGGGTGCGGCCGGGCCGCGTACGGCGGGGCGGGTACGCGACACCCGCGAGCCGTCGCCGGGCCGGCCGCCCCCGTCCGATCGGGTTATCGCCAAGGTGCCGTGGGCGGGAACCGGTGGTATGGCGTACCGGGCCGGGACGGAACTAGAGGGGCGTGGGGCAAAGCAGGGGGGCATGGGACGAAGCAGAGGGGCCCGGCCTTTCCGGCCCGGCCCCCGTCGCCCCTTCCGGCCTTCCGTCAGCCGCAGCGGTGGCCTCGTCAGCCGCAGCGGCGGCCGGAGTTGATGCAGCGTACGGCCGCCGCCATCAGGCTTCGCGGCATGAAATCGGCGAAGTCGGCGTGGTCGGTGACCGGCTTGTGGAGCTGTTCGGGAAAGCTGTCGACCGCGAAGGCCAGCGGCCGGGCGGGGACGGAGTAGGTCAGCCGCATCCGCAACTGGGGGACGGCCTTGGTGGCGGCGGGGCAGCGGCCGGTGACGCGGTCCGGGAAGACGATGTGGGTGCGGTGGTTGGCGCTGTCCGTCGAGGTGCCGTCCCAGCAACTGGGGAAGTCCAGCAGGCGCACGACCTGGCTGCCGCCGGGGCACAGCGGGTACTTGTCGCTCAGCCGGCGGTCCTCGAAGCCCGTGCAGGTCCACTGGGCGCGGGCGTTGGCGGTCCCGTTGGTGAACGCCTTGGCGTCACCGGTGATGACGCGCAGCGCCTCGGGCATCGCGGTGACCTTCCCGGCCGGGTTGCCGAGGAAGGTGAGGGAGACGTCCCGTGGGGTCAGCGCGCGGCCCACGTTCCCGTCCGCGTTCCCGCTCGCGTTCCCGTTGGCGCTCCCGTTCGCGCCCGGCTGCCGGCCCCGGTCGTCGCGCAGGCGCAGCACGGGCCAGAAGTACGTGGACCTGTCGCCCTGGGCGCAGGTGGTACCGGCCGCGCGCAGCGAGGCGTCGGTGGAGAAGGCGTCGGTGGACAGGTTGCCGACGTAGTCGTGGAGGTGGTGGGCGCCGTTGGTGACACCCGGGGTGACGATGAAGTTGTCGGGGTTGTTGTGGCCGTTCTCGTTGCGTCCGCAGCGGCTGGTGAACGTGCCGGTCGAGGCGCCGGGCCCGTTCGGCGGGCGCTGTACGGAGGGGCGTACGGAGCGGATGTCGGCGAAGTCCTCGGCGGCCGGACCGCCGTGCGCGGGGTGGTTGTCAGTGGGGTGTGTCACGCTGGGTAACGACGGTGTGGGAGAGGTGTCCCGGGACGGGGGAGCGGGAGGGGAAGCGGGGCTGGAACCGGAATCGGCGCCAGGGCCGGAAGAACTGGCAGAACCGGCAGGGCCGGAAGAACTGGCAGAAGGGGAGGCGGCGTTGCGAGCCGATGCGTTCGAGGTGACGGAGACGAAGACACCGGCGGAGCCGAGCAGCGCGAAGAGCGCGAGGAGCACGAGATGCTGGGCGCCGAGGCGGCGACGGTGGCGGGGGGTGGGCTGATGGCCTGGCATGGGCGGTCACTTCTTCTCGTCCTGTGGGGGCTGGTCGGGTTCGTCCTGCTGATGTGGCCGGGCGGCGGAACCGGCCGGTCCGGAGGCGTCCTGGGACGCGCGGGCGGTCCCGGCCCCGGCCCCCGTCCCGGCCCCGGCCCCCGTCCCGGCCCCGGTGGCGGGGGGATCCGGTTCCGGGGAGGGGCCGGGAAGGAGGCGGCCGGAGGCAGCGAATACGTCACTGAGGGTGTGGCACGCAGCGGTGGGGCGGCCGGGACCGCGCCACCGGAGGGCGGCGGTGCGGAAGGGGGCGGCGTCGGCGAGGCGGTGGCGGCGTCCCTGGCGATGGCGTCGAAGTCGACGAGCCCGGTCTGTTCGAGGACGGAGATGTGGTCAAGGACCGTGGTGTTGGCGTCGTCCGCGAGACCCCGGACGAGCGAGTTGCGGGTGGTGGCGCGGACCTGGGCGACGACCGCGAAGACCTTGCCGTGCGCCAGCCGCAGGATGTTGGCGAACTTCCGGTCGTACGAGGGCCCGTGCGCGGCGCTCAGCTCGGACAGCCAGTGCCGCTGCTGCTCGTTGGGCTGGCTGGGCAGGTCGAGGCCGAGCCGGGCGGCCACCTCCCGTACCCGCCGGTCGAGTTCGGTGTGGCCCTGCACGAGATGGTCGCCCGCCTCGCGCACGGCCTGGGCCGTACCGCGCTCCTGGGCCTGCTGGCCGGCGGGCAGCTCCCACAGCCCGGCCAGCCGCACCCGTGCGACGAAGTCGCGGTCGAGTGCGGACAGCGGGCCGAACTGGGTGGCGACGGTCTGGGTGGCGGCGCCGCCGGCCGTCCCGCCGGCGCCTTCCGTACCGTTCGCGAAGGACCAGATGGGGAACAGCAGGGCGGTGAGCGTCGCGAGCAGTGCGAGAACGACGAGTCCGGTGCCGGTAAGGGATCGCATGATGCCTCCTGATGCGGCACCGCACGCTAGTGCGCCCTGGGGCACGCCTGTCTCCCCTTCGGGGAAGCCCGCTCAACGGCCGTCCCCCGCTGGTACGTTGACCGGTTGCCCGGGCCCCGCGCGCTCCTTGGCGACTCAGCTACTCCCGCAGCTCGAACTGCTGCAACTCGAACTGCTGCAACTGGAACCGCCCGACGAACTGCCGCACGACGAGCCGCCGCACGACGAACCGCCGCACGACGAACCGCCACCGCAGGACGACCCGCCACAGCTCGAACCGCCGTCGGACGAGCCGCACCACGCCGCGCCGGAGTCGTTGGTCAGGAACCAGATGGTGGAGCTGCTGTCGGAGGAGCCCGAGGCCGAGCCGGAGGAGGAGCCCGAGGAGGGCCACCAGGACCGGGAGGAGCCGGAGGCGGCGGCGCCCGTGGCGAGCTGCGCCTCGGTGAGCTGGTCGCGCAGCGACTTGACCGTGAGCACGGCCGTGCCGCCGAGGGCCACGCCGATGGCGGCGGTGGGACCCGCGCCCTTCCTGATGTCCCTGTGCTTGTTCCGGAACGCGCGCAGGGCATCGGCGCCGGCCTCGGTCAGCCGCCGCTTCAGGGCGCGTCGGCAGATCGCGCCGACGACCACCCCCAGGACGGCCCCCGGCACGGTCTTCCAGACGTACGGAAGCTCCCAGGGCCCGTGGCCCACCGTCCCGGTGACGGTCAGTACCAGGCTGACGGCGAAGGCGGCCACACACAGCCAGATCTGGACGGTCGCCAGCCGCCGCCACGGCCGGGCGGGGCCGGGGCGGCGCAGCAGCCCCAGGTCCGCCAGCCGGTCACCGATCTGCTGGACCGCCGGGCTGTGCATGACGGCGTGGCGCACCGCGGCCAGCGAGCCGCCGGGAATACGGTCCAGCGCTTCGAGGACGGCTTCCTCGACCGCGCCGTTCGCTTCGGGCCGCCGTACCGACACCGCGCCGGGGCCGCCGATGGACAGCCGCCGGTCCTGGTGCATGGCGGTGATCGCGACGTCGGCGACCCGTCCGGGGCCGCCGGCCAGGAACGCCGATTCCCACAGGTCCCGGCCACGCGGCGTGCTGCGCCAGGTGGACACCCTGTGCTTCACGGGCGTCCAGCGGAAGCGGACCGTGGCGATCACGAGCAGCAGCGACGAGAGGAGGACCGCCAGGAACATCAGTGGTGCGAAGGTCACGAGTGGTGCTTTCTTTGCGGGGCGAGCCGTGCGGCTCGCAGGAATCGGGCCCAGGGGCGGGACGAGGGCGGCCGGGGACCCGCCCGGTCCCGCCACCACTGCGCGAGCCGCCGCCGGGCGGCCGGGTCCGCGGGCAGGTCCCCGGCCAGCAGATGGGCCGCGAAGTTCAGCGCGTCCTGCCGGTAGCCGCCGTGCAGGGGCCGGTGCAACGCATAGCCGAGGAAGGAGTCCCGGTAGTCCGCGCCGAGGATCTCCGGCAGCTCCGGGGCCACCTTGGCGACCACGGAGGCACGCTTGGCGGCCAGCGCCCGGCTCTGTACGCGCAGCCGGCGGCGGTCGAAGCCCTCCGGGGCCGGGGTGCCGGCGACGAGGGCGGACAGCAGCGCAGTCTGCGCCAGCGCCAGCCGCTGCCGCGCGGCGTCGGTGCCGGATGCGGGGGCGTCTGTCGTGCGAGTCCGAGGCGTACCGGGCTCCGGTCCACGAGCCTTTGGCGTACCGGGCCCGGGCGTCTCGGTCCTCGGCGTACCGATCCCCGATATGCCGGTCCCCGATGCTTCGGTCCCCGATATGCCGGCCTCCGGTACTTCGGTCTCCGATATACCGGCCTCCGGTACGTCGGCCCTCTGGGTATCCGGCTCAGGCGGCAGCGGCATGGCGTACCTCCGTCACCACCGCGCGTATCGCGTCCAGTTCGGCGGCGAGCTCCGTGCCGTCCGGGAAGTCCTCGTCGCGCTCCAGCAGCACCCCGGGCGGTGTGACGCGGGCACACAGCTCGCCGAGCACGTCCAGGACGGGCCGTGTCACCGGGTGGGCGTGGGTGTCGTGCCAGACGCCGTCCCGTTCGACGCCGCCCGCGACATGGACGTACGCGATGGCCTCGACCGGCAGCTCGTCCAGTGCCACGGCCGGGTCCTCGTTCCGGTTGACGTGGTTGGTGTGGAGGTTGGCGACGTCGATGAGCAGCCGTACACCGGTCCGCCGTACCAGCTCGGCCAGGAACTGCCCCTCGGTCATCTCCTCGTCCGGCCAGTTGATCAGGGCGGCGATGTTCTCCAGCGCAAGCGGTACGGGCAGCGCGTCCTGTGCGATACGGACGTTCTCGCACAGCACGTCCAGCGCGTCGCGGGTGCGCGGCACGGGCAGCAGGTGCCCGGCCTCCATCGGCGGTGAGGCGGTGAGCGGGCCGCCGGCCCGTACGAACGCGATGTGCTCGGTGACCAGCGGCGCGTCCAGGGCCTCGGCGCGGGCGGCGAGGGCGGCCAGCCGGCCGGCGTCCGGCCGGTCCGCGCCGCCGAGCCCGAGCGAGACGCCGTGGGGGACGACGGTGGTGCCCCGGTCACGCAGTTCCTGAAGGGCGGGCGGGAGATGACCCGGACAGATGTTCTCGGCCACGACCTCCACCCAGTCGATGCCGGGCAGGGCCGCGATCTCGGTGGCGATCTCCGGCCGCCAGCCGATGCCGGTTCCCAGGTGCCGCATGACTCCCCCTTTCACTGCGTGGCACGGGTGCCGTGGACGGTGTGCCGGTACTTGATGGCCCCGTCCGGTGCGGGCCAACCCTCGGGGCGGACGGTTCAGAGGTTGATTTGAGCTTGGTGGCCGTCCGAGGGCCGGACGCAGATCCCACCGTACGTCCCGCGACCGCGCCCCTCATACTCACCCCGCCCCTGCTCCATCCCCCTGACCTGCGACGACCCGTTCGCGTACGCGCTGATGCCCAAGGAGTGGACGGCTCGGTGCACGCGGTCCGGGGAGCCAAATGTTTGTCCCTCTTGCACGGGGGCCGGGAGGCTGCTGCTATGGCCCTCGGGGTGGTGGGGCATGGACGAGTGGCGCAACAGGGCCGCGGACGGCACCGGTTCCGGCGGCAGCGAGGAAGACCGGGAAAGCCGGGAAGGCCGGGAGAGTCGCGAACGCCGCGAACGCCAGGAACGCCGCGAACGCCGGACCGGCAGGGAAAGCCGAGCGAGCCGGGAGAACCGCGAGAGCCGGGAGAACCGCGAGAGCCGGGTGAGCCGCGAAGACCGGGGCCGCCCCGACGACGGCCGCCTGAGCCGTTCCCGGGAGGTGACTGACTGGGAAGCGAAACAGGAGACGCACTACGCGACCGACCCGGACCGGCTGTTCCTGCCGCCGGACGACGACCTCGCGCCGAACCGCCCCGGCGAGACGCTCCGCGCCCGCCTGGCCGAGCACCCGCGCGCCGGACTCCCGCTCCTCCTCGCCCGTCTCCTGGGCCGCCATCCGCCGCAGGACGCCTGGCGCGGCGGCCTGGCGGGCATACAGGCCGTCGGTGCGGAGCTGGACCGCCTCTCGCCCGGCGGCTGGTACGTGCTGCACTCCGTACCGCTGCCGCCCGACACCGGCATCGACCATCTGCTCATCGGCCCCGGCGGCGTTCTGTGTGTCAGCACGCACTATGTCCGCAAGGCGTACGTATGGGTCGGTGAGGAGGTCGTCCGGGCCGGCCGCGACCGCCAGCCGCAGCCGTACGTGCGCTGGTGCCGCCACAACGCCCGGCGCGCGTCGTACGTCCTGACCCGTGGCTGTGGATTCCGCGTCCAGGCACGCCCGGTACTGGCGTTCGTGGGCGCCGCACGGGTGGAGACCGACCCGGCGCTGCGGGACGTACAGGTGATCCCCGACGAGCGCGGCATCGCCGCCCTGGGAACGCTAGGCGGCGTACTCGCCCCCGCCCGGATCGAACGCATCCACACCATCGCCAGAAACCGCCGCACCTGGCTTCCCGCCTGAAACGGCCGACCGTGCGCACCACGTAACAGTCGGCCCCGACGACCCCGACAGCCCCGACGGCCGCGCAGGACCCGGGCGCGTACTCCTCCCCGGTCGCGGCTGCCCCGCAGCCGAAGGGGCCCGGCCGCGTCAGGCAGTTGGGCTGCCGGGGGCGCGAAGGACGCGGCGGACGGCGTCGCGGAGCCAGTGGTGGGCCCCGTCGGCGGCGTGGCGGGGATGCCAGGCCATGCCGATGGTCACGGGCGGCAGCGGCAGGGGAATGTCGAGGAGGCGCAGGCCGAGGGTGGTGGCGGCGTCGGTGATGGGCGAGGGGGCGGCGCCGGGAGGTGCCGTGGGGATGAGACAGACGACGTCGCTGCGGGCGGCGAGGGCCATCGCGGCCAGGTGGCTGGGGAGGACCGCGGTGACCCGCCGGTGAAGGGCGTGCTCGGCCAGGGCGGTGTCCAGGGGGCCGGTGAACCGGCCGCGCCGGCTGACCGCGACATGTTCGGCGGCAGCGAGCCGGGCCGGGGTCAGGGTCTTTCCGGCGAGGGGGTGGCCGGGCCGGACGGCCGCCGTCATCCGGAGGGTGACCAGTTCCTCGACCTGCGTCTCGGGGTCGACGTGGTCGATGGCCCCGACCTCCAGGTCGATGTGGCCGTCGCGCAAGGCCGGCCCGGCCTCCAGCTCCTCGGCCCGGAACCGCAGCGAAACCCCGGGCGCCTCCTGCCGGGCCAGCCTCAGCAGTCCGGGGGCCAGTGCCGCGCCGACCAGGTCGGCGGCCTGGAGGGTGAAGGTGGTGCGCAGGTCCGCGGGGTCGACGCCGGTGCCGGGACCGAGCAGCGCTCCCAGTCGGCGCACCAC
The DNA here is from genome assembly GCF_022695595.1 of Streptomyces sp. MST-110588. Lineage (NCBI taxonomy): Bacteria > Bacillati > Actinomycetota > Actinomycetes > Kitasatosporales > Streptomycetaceae > Streptomyces > Streptomyces sp. MST-110588. The sequence goes on along the minus strand of NZ_CP074380.1, from coordinate 1,665,730 downwards.
CGCGGCGGCCTCGTCGCGCAGGGCCTGGGCGCGGGGCGTGGGAACCATGGTCTGTCCGGCCCGGACCAGAAGGGGGTCCTGGAGGACGCGGCGCAGACGGGCGAGGGTACGGCTCATGGCGGCGGGGGAGGTGTGCAGGCGCGCGGCGGCGCGGGTGACGCTCTGTTCGGTCAGCAGGGCGTCCAGCGCGACGGCGAGTTGGGCGTCGATGACCGGCTCTGCATTGTTCACCAGGGTTATTCCACTTCAGGCAATGATCCGTTGCTGAAGTTCCCATTGTGGCAACACCGCGGCCCTCCGCAGGATGAGGTCGTACCACTCGGTACGACCCGCGAGGTCTTGTGACCCGCCGTCATCCTGAACCCGCCACCTTGGAGGCACCCGCCATGTCCGTCACGTCCGCCACGTCCGTCACATCCGTCGAGGAAACCGCACCGCCGGTCACCGCCTTCATGCTCATCAAGACCATGCCCGAGTGGCTCGCCATGACCCCCCAGGAACGGGTGAACGCCTTCGCCACCGAGGTCATGCCCGCGGTCCAGGCCAAGACCAAGGGCGTCCGGTCACGCTTCTACGACACGGAGTTCTACTCCACCCGCGTCACCGACGTCTGGGTCTGGGAGGCCGACGACCACAACGCCTACCAGCTCCTCATCGACGCCCTGCGCGAAACACCGTTCTGGGACCGCTATTTCGAGGTCGTCGACCTCCTCGTCGGCACCGAGAACGGCTACGCCCGCACCTACGGCGTCGACCCCATCACCACCATCACCACCTGATACGGCCCCTGCGGACGAGTGAGCAGGAGCGATGGACCGACGGCCTTGCCCGCACACCCGTACACGCGAAGACCGCGCCTGCGGGCAAGGCCGTCGTGGCGAGCCCGGTCCGCATAGGTGGTGCAACAGGCCCGATATGTGGTGCAACAAGCCCGGCCGTGCGTTCCGGGCGCAGGCGACCGCCTACGGGCGTCCACCGGGGAGAGGGCAGTAGCGACTGCCTCCCTCGGCCACCACGGTTTTCCCGGGCGCGATCTCGGTGAAACCCGCGTCCCGGACCACGGGGAGTCCGCTGTGTGTCAGGCGGCGCCAGGCCGTCGTTTCCGCCACGCGTACGGACAGGGGGAAGCCGGCCTCGCGCCAGGCCGTGCGCTCGGCCTCGGACAGTTCCCACCATGCGAGCTGCGCGCCGTGACCGGTCTGGGCCATCGCCTTGCCCGCCGACATCTTCAGGCCGGGGTTGAGCCACAGCACGGGCCGGTCGGGGTCCGGCGCGGCGGCGGGCCGCGGGTCGTCCAGCTCGGTGCCCGAGACCTGCAATCGGGCCAGTTCCTTCGGCCAGCCATTCAGCGGCACCGGCGGGAAGACCCGTACCTCCGCCCGTTCGCCGGTGACCGTGATCCCCGGGAGGGCCTGTGCCCGCCGCCACTCCGCGCCGCGGGCCCGCCGTACGACCTTGCGGATACGGGCGTCCTGCCAGTCCCGTACGGCCGCGGCCCACTCGCCGTCCCCGGTCGCGCGCTCGTCCGACAGCAGCACCAGGACGGCCCGTGCCGCCGTCTCCAGCGCGTCCGTACGTGCCGGGGGATCGGCCCGCTCCATCCGTACGACAAGCGGGAGCACGAACTGGGGCGCCTCGTCCCGGTCGCTGGCTTCCCCGCGGAACGCCTCTGCCGGGCCGTCGCCGTCGGCCGTCCCGGAGGGAGGGACGGGGTGGTCGTTGCTGGCTGTGCTGGTCACCCGGCCAGTCTGCCAGCCTGCGCCGACGGTGCCCGCGGCGGCCGGGCGCGAAGGGCGGTGGGGCGCTGTGACGGTGGGGCGTACGGACCGTACGGACTGTACGGACGTGCGGATGTACGGACCGACGTGTGTCGTACGGACCGCGCAGCACATGTCATGTACGGACGGCGCGGCGCGCGGACGGCACACGTGGAACCCATGCGTGGAACTGAACTGGCGGATCGTGGCAATCCGGGCGATTATCATGTCCATGCACAGCGACCTCTTCGCCTCCGAGAACATGGTCAAGCCGGCCACCGCGCCCGGGATGACCCAGCAGAACGCCAAGTCCCTCAAATACGCCGTCGACGGCGAGTGCTACGCGCGCCAGGGAGCGATGGTCGCCTACCGCGGCGACCTGCGGTTCGAGAAGCAGGGGCAGGGCGTGGGCAAGTTCATCAAGCGCGCCGTCACCGGCGAGGGCCTGGCGCTGATGGCCGTGCGCGGGCGGGGCGAGGTGTGGTTCGCCCACGAAGCCGCCAACTGTTTCATCGTCGACCTCGCACCTGGTGACGCCCTCACCGTCAACGGCCGCAACGTCCTGTGCTTCGACCCCAGCCTCTCCTATGAGATCAAGATCGTGAAGGGTGCCGGGATGGCCGCCGGCGGACTGTTCAACTCCGTCTTCACCGGGCACGGCAAACTCGGCATCATGTGCGAGGGCAACCCCATCGTCATCCCCGTCTCGCCGCAGTCCCCGGTCTTCGTGGACACCGACGCCGTGGTGGCCTGGAGCGCGTCCCTCCAGACCTCCCTGCACCGCTCGCAGAGCCTGGGCTCGATGCTGCGCGGCGGCTCCGGCGAGGCGGTGCAGCTCCGGCTCGACGGCGAGGGCTTCGTGGTCGTACGCCCCAGCGAAGCCCGCCCCGAGGCGGCGGCCAAGCACTGAGGGACTGAGAGCCTGACTCTCGCCGGAGTGCCCGCGCTCCCGCCGGCCTTTCTCTGAGACCTGAGCTTCCCCGGCGTTCCCCGCTCCCGTCGGAGTGCCTGTGTCCCCGTCTCAGGGGGCGCAGGCCGAGCCGGCCGCCGCGTCCGGCGGCACGGTGGCGCGGATGATCGCCACGTCTTCCCCTCTTCTCTCACGCCTTCCGCCCCGTCTTCCCGGGCGTCTTCTCCGGCGCGGTCCCGGTCAACCGCCGCAACGGATACGCCCGTTACGCTCATCGGTCTCGGCCCCATGGGGCTGGCACCGGCCCGGGCCCTGTTGGCCGCCGGTCACCCCACGACCGTATGGAATCGTTCCCCCGGGAAAGCCGACGGTCTGGTCGGTACGCCTCGATCAACGGATTCCTGCACGCCGCAGCCCTGGTGGGCACGGCGGGAGTCGAAGTGACGAAGTTCGCGGAACTCGCGCTCGGTTGGTTCATGCCCTCCGTGGTGACCGCGTCCCTCGCTGCGCAGGCACCCGCGATCGACGAACGGCATTACCCGGGTGACATGGGTTCCATGGAAATGAACCTGACCGCGCTGGAACACATCCTGCGGACCAGTGAGGAACAGGACGTGCACACCGCACTGCCCCGCCAGATGAGGGAATTCGCCGAGCAGGCCATCGCAACGGGGCACGGCGGCGACAATTACCTGGCGGTGATCGAGCTTTTCAAGAAGGCGGCGCCGGCCCGCCGATCAGCTCCGAGACCTTGACCGTACGGTATCCGCGCCCGCGCAGGGCCGGCACGATGCGCCGTACCGCCTCCTCGGTGACCGGTGCGGCGCTGCGCGTGCAGTGCAGGACGACCACGGAGCCGTCCCGCACCCCCGACAGCACCTGGTCCACGACCCGGTCCGGGTCCCGGGCGAACGCGTCCCCGCCCACCACGTCCCACTGCACCGCCGTCACCCCGGTCGGTGCCACGGCCCGCAGCGCCCGGTCGTCGTAACAGCCGCCGGGAAAGCGGAAGTACGGCACCGACCGCACCCCGACGCGCCGGAACGCGGTGAACGCCTGCTCCACGTCATCGCGCATCCCGCCCGGCGGGACGGTCGGCAGGCCGTAGCAGGAGGGCGTGAAGGCGTGGTGGCTGTAGGAGTGGTTGGCGACCTCGAAGAGGGGGTCGCGGCCGATCGAACGGGCCTGGTCCGGGTACTCCTCGGCCCACCGCCCCGTCATGAAGACCGTGGCGGGCACCTTCAGGCGGCGCAGGGTCGCGATCAGCGCGGGGTGGTCGAAGCGCTCTCCGCGCGCCGCCCGCGCCCCTTGGTCCGCGGTCATGTCGGCGTCGAACGTCAGCGCCACGCGCCGGTGCCCTTGGCCGCCGTCCCGGCTGTCGCCCCGGCCACCGCCCGGACCGCGTCCTGCGTGTGTGAAGACGGGGGTACGGCCTCCGGGCGCGGCCGGCAAGGTCGCCACCGTCCCTCCCTCTGCGATCGGGGGAGCGGCGGGGGAAGACAAGGAGGGGGAAGACAAGGGGGAGGCCGAGGGGGCGGCCGGTGCGGCAGTGACCCGTGCGGAGGCGACCCGTGAGGCGGGGGCCGGGGCACCGCAGCCCGTAGCCGCCGTCGCCGTTGCCACAGCGAGCAGTGTGAGCAGCGCGAGCAGCGTGGACGGCGACCGCGGGCGGCTGGTGGGCATGGGCGGAGCGTAGGCAGGCCGTGACCGGCTCGGCCCGTACGTCCGTACGACGCGCCCGCCGGATCACCCGGCCGGCAGGCGCCCCGTGCCCCGGCCGTCGTTCCTTACTCTCGCCTCACCCTCACCCTCACCTCACCTCACCTCACGCTCACCCTCGCGCCCAGGGCCCGGTGATCGCGAACGTCGTGCCGGGCGTGTAGCAGTTGACGTACATCGTGCGCCGGTCGGGGGCGAAGGTGACGCCGGCGAACTCGCCCCACTCGGGCTTCGTCGGCGTCCCGATGTTCTGTCGGCCGCGGGCCACCGCGTACACCTCACCGCGCCGGGTCAGCCCGAAGACGTACTGGGCGCCGTCACCATCCTCGCAGACCATCAGGCCGCCGCCCGGCGCGAGGCAGATGTTGTCGGGGGAGTCGCCGGGCAGTTGCGGGTCCGTGCCGGGGCCGAAGACGACCACGAGGGTCAGCCGGCTCCGGTACGGCTCGTACTTCCACACCTGTCCGTAGTGGTCGGCCGCCGAGCCGGCCGCGCGGCGCGCGAAGCTGGAGACGAAGAACACGCAGGAGCCGCCCCAGTAGCAGCCCTCCAGCTTCTGCGCGTGGGTGATGCCTGCCGGGCCGAAGTCCTGGAGGCGGACCGGGGTCTGCCGGGCGAGCGGGTCGGGGACGTCCACCCACGTGACGTGCTCGAAGACGGTCCCGGGCTCCTGGACGGCGGAGAGGTCCGCGACGCCCGGAACCCGCATCGCCTGGAGCCGGCCGCCCGCGCGCAGCGAGCCGCGTCCGCCCAGCGGTCTGCGGGGGTGGAAGCGGTAGAAGAGGCCGAAGGGTTTGTCGAAGGCGTCCTCGGTCTCATAGACGGTGCCGAGGTACGGGTCGACGGCGACCGCCTCGTGCTGGAAGCGGCCCAGCGCGGTCAGCGGTACGGCGCCGGTGCGGCGCGGGTCGTACGGATCGACCTCGAAGACGAAGCCGTGGTCCTTGGTGTAGCCCTCCTGGCCCGCTTTGAGTTCGGTCTCCTCGCAGGTCAGCCAGGTGTTCCAGGGGGTGGGCCCACCCGCGCAGTTGGTGGAGGTGCCGGCGATGGCGACGCGCTCGGACAGGACGCCTTGCTCACGGTCCAGGGCCAGGACCGTACAGCCGCCCTCGCCCGCCGGATCGTAGGTCAGGCCCTCGACGGCGGGTACGGCCACGCGGGAGTTGCGGCGGTTCTCGTGGTTGCGGACGAGGTGGACGCGCCCGGACCGGCCGGGGACACCGGGCGGCCCGGGGAAGGCCGCCATGCCGTCGTGGTTGCCGGGGACCCGGCCCTCCCCGGAGCGCAGCGGGTCGCCCTCACGGGACAGCACCCGGTAGCGGAAACCTCTGGGCAGGTCGAGCAGCCCGTCGGGGTCGGGGATCAGGGGGCCGTAACCGCCCCGGGCCAGGCCCTGGGCGGTGGCGGTGGCCGGCCCGGCGAAGATTTCGGCGATGCTGCCGGCGAAGGCGATACCCGCCCCCAGCGCGCCGGTTCGGGCCAGTATCTGACGTCGTGTCGCGGACATGGCAACTCCCTGCTGGCGGACAGGTGTGTGACCTGATGTGACCCGCATGGTGTAGCACGCGCGTCGGCCGCCGGGAACCGTACGCGCGCCGCCGCTCCGTACGTCCGCGCGTCCGCGTAACCCTCCCGTACCTCCGTACTTTGTGGCGTTACGCGGTCACCAGCGGCCCGGCGTCGCGGGCGAGCGCCGTCAGACGGGATATGGCACGGAAGTACTTCTTGCGGTAGCCGCCGCGCAGCATGTCGTCCGCGAACAGCTCGTCGAACGGCTTGCCGGAGGCCAGCACCGGTATCTCCCGGTCATAGAGCCGGTCCGCCAGGACGACCAGGCGCAGCGCCGTGGACTGGTCGGGGACCGCCCGTACGTCGGTGAGACAGACGGCCGTGATGCCGTCGCACATCGCGCCGTACCGGCTGGGGTGGACCTTGGACAGGTGCTCCAGCAGGGCGGGGAAGTCGTCCAGCGAGGCGCCGGGCGTGCGCCGCGCGACATCGGTGACGGTCGCGTCGTCGTACGGGGCGGGGGCCTGGGGCAGGCCGCGGTGGCGGTAGTCCTCGCCGTCGATGCGCAGCGGCTTGAAGTGCGCGCTCAGCCCCTGGATCTCGCGCAGGAAGTCGGCCGCGGCGAACCGGCCCTCGCCGAGCTTGCCGGGCAGGGTGTTGGACGTGGCGGCCAGGGCGACGCCCGCGTCCACGAGCTTGCCCAGCAGGGTGGAGACCAGAACCGTGTCACCGGGGTCGTCCAGCTCGAATTCGTCGATGCACAGGAGGCGGTGTCCGCTGAGGGTGCGTACGGTCTGCTGGAAGCCGAGCGCGCCGACGAGATTCGTCAGCTCCACGAACGTGCCGAACGCCTTCAGCTCCGGGGCCGCGGCGGTCGCGTGCCACAGGGAGGCCAGCAGATGCGTCTTGCCGACGCCGTAGCCGCCGTCCAGGTAGACGCCGCGCGGCCCCTTGGGCGCCTGGGGCTTCCTGGCGAACCAGCGGCGCCGTCCGCCGTCGCCGCCGTTCCCACCGCTGCCGCTGCCGCTGCCGCCGCCGATGCTCGCGGCGAAATCGCTGAGAGCCCCTACCGCCGCGGTCTGGCTGGGCTGGTTCGGGTCCGGTATGTACGTGGCGAAGCGCGCCGCCTGGAAACGCGGCGGCGGCACCATCTCGGCGACCAGGCGGTCGGCCGGGACGTGCGGGGCGCGCGCGGTGAGCGCGAGGGGCGCCGTGCCCCGTCGGCCGGCGGTCCGGCTATGGGGGAGGGCTGGGAGGGGGAATGGGAAGGCGACACAGCCGTCCAGGGTAGTCGCTGCGCGGAAGGGCTCGGCCCGGTGAGCGAGGCATGTCACACTGCCGCCTATGCGACGCCTGTTCCCTCTTCCCGCCCAGCCCGCATCCTCCTCCGCCCCCGGTTCCGCGCCCGGCACGGACCGCGAGGGGAGCCCGCAGGACCGCGAGCGGAGCCCGGAGAGCCGTGAGTGGAGTCTGGAGGACCGTGAGTGGACTCCGGACGAGCTGGCCGACGCGTACGCCTACCCCGGGCCCGCCGCCCGGCCGGCGCACGGCGAGGGCCCGGCCGGGGCCCGCGAGAACGGCTGGCTGCGCGCGAACATGGTCTCCTCGCTGGACGGCGCCGCCCACCACGAAGGGCGCTCCCAGCCGCTGTCCGGCGCGGCCGACATGAAGATCTTCGGGGTGCTGCGCGGCCTCGCCGACGCGGTGGTCGTCGGTGCGGAAACGGTCCGCCAGGAGGGCTACCGCCCGGCCCGTGCCCGTGAGGCGTTCGCCGCCCGCCGGGCCGCGGCCGGCCAGGGCCCCGCGCCCGTCATCGCGGTCGTCAGCGCCAGCCTCGACCTGGACTTCGGGCTGCCGCTGTTCACCGAGCCCCTGGTGCCCACCGTCGTACTGACCGGTGCCGGGGCGTCCGAGGACCGGGTACGGGCGGCCCGCAAGGCCGGCGCCGAGGTGGTCTTCGCGGGCGAGGGCGCGGCGGTCGACCCCTCACGGGTCGTCGGAGCGCTGGCCGAGCGGGGGCTCACCCGGCTGCTCACGGAAGGCGGTCCCAGACTTTTGGGTCAGTTCGCCGCTTCCGGGGCACTCGATGAGCTGTGTCTGACACTTGCGCCACGGGTGGTGGCCGGCGACGCATCGCGGATCATGAACGCGATGCCGGCGACGGCTCCGCAGAATTTCACACTCGCATCGGTACTGGAGGAGGCCGGTTTCCTTTTCACGCGTTACCGCCGGTCCTGACCGCCGGGTCCGGCGACGGAGCCGGATCGTCGCCCCGGCCGCCGGTCCCGGCCGCCGGTCCCGACAATCCGCGGAGTTGTCCGTTCCGCTTAGCTTCCGCTGGGCACACTAAGGCCAGCAGGCCCCGTGTGGCGACGGGGCAGGACGGTTTCCGTCGGGTTCCGCTCCGGTGGAGCCCGCGAAGAAGAGAAGAAGGGCGCCCGTCGTGTTCACGAGCGTATTGATGATCGAGAAGCCTCTGACGCCCGCCGACGTGGAGTTCGTCACCACACTGCACGGTGACGACCAGGTCTCCTTCGTCGTCCTCATGCAGCCGCGCGGCGAGCAGGACATTCTGCTGCGGGCCATCGACGACATCGCGCTCGGCGAGTTCGACGAAGCCGTACGGGAAGGTGACGAGCCGGAAGGCGCGCAGGCCGAGCTGCCCGCCGAACGTGCCCTGTCCTACACCCTGGCCGCGCTGCGCGGAGCCGGCGCCGAGGCCGTCGGACAGGTCGTCGAGAACCACCCCTTGGACCTGTTGCGCAGCGTCGTCGACCAGACCGGGGCGGACGAGGTGATCGTGCTGACCGCCCCGCACTTCGTCGAGGAGTTCTTCCACCGGGACTGGGCCTCCCGCGCCCGCCACAAGGTCGGCGTGCCCGTACTGAAACTGTTCTCGCACGCGGCCGACGACCCGGCGCAGGACGTGGCCCGGAAGGTCACCGGCGACCCGCCGCGGGCCGGGCCGCCCGCGGCGGTGACGGCGACAGTGACGGAGCCGGCGATCCGGCCCATGGCCCGGACGCGCCCGCCGGCCCGCTGGGATCCACGGGCCCTACGGGTTCCGCGGGCTCTGCGGGTTCTGCGGGCTCTGCGGGTTCCACAGACCCCGCAGACCCCATGGGTTCTGCCGGTTCCTCGGATGCGTCCAGAGCTCAGGACCAGTAGGAGCTGTTCAAGGTTCGGATCTTGCTGCGGCTCGGTGCGGCGCCACCTCGGACGGGTGGTAGCGGGTAGTACTCGGCTGTGGAGCGGTGTGATGTGACGGATGCCGAGGGCGCTCTGATCGGGCCGCATCTGCCGGCAGCGGCCACCTGGCCGCTGCCGCGCCGGGTGCGGGACCGGTTCAACGGGGTGCTTCGGCGGTTCCGCACGGGCAGCAGCCGGCGTGACGTCCCGGAACGGTACGGGGCCTGGCCCACGGTCTGCTTCAGACCGCTCCCGCGATGCAACGGCTGGGCCGGGGCCGGGGTGCCCGCAAGGCTTGATGACCGCGCTGATCGCCGAGGCCGCCGCACGTGGACAGGTCCGCCTAAAACCGGTCGGAGCGGACTCCACGATCGTTCGGGCCCACCGCGAGTCGGCCGGGCCGGCGACAGCGGGAGAGACCCTGGACGCTCCGGAACACGCACCGACCGAGGAAACCGAGGAAACCGAGGAAACCGAGGAAACCGAGGGAGCAGAGGGAAACGAGGAAAAGGGGGTCTCCCTTGCCGGTGCAGCCACCAGCCCTGCGGGTGGTGAAGCGACGGCCTGTGCGGGCCCGGACCATACCGACGTGCCACCGGGACAGGACCGGACCGCAGCACGCCGACGACGGCAGGCCAGAGCGCAAGCCGCCCGGCCCGGCCGGCCCGAGGCGGGCTGAGCAGCACGCACGACGATTCACGCTGCGGTTGACACGCCGGGCTGCCGCTGTCGTTCGTGCTCACTCCCGGCCAGACTGCGGAACGCCCCCGGCTCCAGACCGTACCGGCCCGGTTCCACGTACCAGCCCAGCCCCTGCGGATATGCCGGACCCGGGATGCGCCAGGCCCCGCGATGCGCCGGACATTCCAGGTGCACCAGGCCCCCGATACGCCAGGCATCCCGGACGTACCGGGCTCCGGGCGCGCCGGACCTCCGGATGCGCCGGGCCCCACGGTCCGCCCGTCCCGCCCGTCCCACCCGTCCCGCTTCACAGGGCCGGCGTTTCCCGGGGGCCGCTCCGGGAGACCAGCCGCCCGTCCCGGACCTCGGCCATCTCGTCCACGGCGTCCAGATGCGCCGGATCGTGGGTGACCAGGACCGTGGCGGTGGCGCCGCGCCGGGTGAGGGTGACCAGCAGATCCAGGACCGCGGCGCCCCGCTCGTGGTCCAGCGCGCTCGTCGGCTCGTCGACCAGTAGTACGGCCGGCTCGTTCATCAGCGCCCGTGCGATGTTCACACGCTGCCGCTGGCCGCCCGAGAGCTGGTGCGGTCGGCGGTCCGCCTGGTCGGCCAGGCCCACCGCGGCCAGCAGTTCCAGGGCGCGCGGCCGGGCTCCGCGCGGTGAGCGGCCGTCCAGGTGCGCCATCGTCTGGAGCTGCTCGGCGGCCGTCAGGGACGGCAGCAGGTTGGGCTGCTGGAAGACCGTACCGATCCTCGTACGGCGCAGTGCGGTCAGCTCCCGCCGGCTCATTCCGCCGGTGTCCCGGCCGTCGATGATCACCCGGCCGCGGTCCGGGGTGATCAGGGCCGCGGCCACCGCTAGCAGGCTGGACTTGCCGGAGCCGGACGGTCCGACCACGGCGGTCAGTGTCCCGGCGGGCACCCGGAGACTGATGTCGTCCAGTGCGGTCAGACGGCCGGCGCCGTCGGGGTAGGTGAGGGTGACCCCGGCCAGCTCCAGGCCGGGGCGCGGGCCCGGACCGGGGGCCGGAACGAGGCGGCCGGGCCCGGAGCCGGGCGTCCTGTGAGCCTGCGGCGTCGCGGAGGGCGTCGGCGATTCCGAAGTCCTCGGCGATTTCGCAGTCTCCGGTGTTCTCGGAGTCTCCGGTGTCTCCAGGGTCTTCGGCGCTGCCGGAGTCCTCGACGTCTTGGACGTCTTGGACGTCTTGGACGTCTTGGACCTCTTGGGCGTCATTACGGTCTTCCAGGTCATCGGGCACTTCCCAGCGCGGTCAGCGGGTCCACGGACGTGATGCGGCGGATGGACAGCGCGGCGCCGGCCGCCCCCAGCGCGATCATGATCAGAGCCGGTATCAGAACGGTCGCCGGTTCCAGGACGAAGGGGACGGTGCCGCCCACCACCGCTCCCACCGAGGCCGCGATCGCGGTGCCCAGGCCCGTACCGGCCACGAGCAGCAGCACCGCCTGGCCGAGCGCGTCCCGCAGCAGGTACCGGGTCGAGGCGCCGAGCGCCTTGAGGACTGCCACGTCGCCGCCGCGCTGGATCGTCCAGACCGTGAAGAATGCACCGATGACCAGCGCGGATATCGCGAAGAGGAAGCCGCGCATCAATTGCAGCGAGCCGTTCTCGGCGGTGAAGGACCCGATGGCCTTCAGGGCGTCCTCGGTGGTGACGGTCCTGGTGCCCAGCTTCCGGTCGGCGGCGGCGAGCGCGGCGGTGCCCGAAGCGCCCGAGGAGGCGCCCGGCGCCGTACGCAACGCGATCACCGTGGCGGTGTCCGGACCTCCGCTGCCGGCCAGATGCTGCCAGTCCTGAAGGGAGGTCCAGATCACCGGCGTATGGCTGTACATCGCCGACCCCGATATCGCCGCGGCCCGCAGCCTCCGCCCGGCGAGGGTGAGGGTGTCGCCGGGCCGTACCCCCAGCTTGTCGGCGGCCTTCACGGACAGTACGGCGCTGCCGTCCGCGACCTTCGTCCCCGTCGGCGCGAGGCCCGAACCCGGCCGGACGCCGAACGCGGACAACGCGGCAGTCCTCGGCCCCGGCCCCGCCCCGTCCTTCGACCCCGCCCCGTCCTTCGGCTCCGTACCGGCCCCCGTCCCCCTACCGGCCTGTGATCCGGCGCCTGCCCTCGTCCCCGCCCCCGCCTCCGTTTCCGCCTTCGCGTCCCCCGCCGCCTCGGCCTTCACCGTGGTGATCCCCAGCGGCTCCGCGGCCTGGACGCCCGGCACCCGGGCCCACGCCCGCCAGGTCTTCTCCTGGACGCGCGAGTCGGTGAAGGAGACGTCGGCGCCCTGGGCGGGAGCGGCGAAGGCCAGATGGCCGACGGGCAGCCCGGTGAGCGCGGAGGTGTTCTCCCGGCCCAGCCCCGCCGTCAGCCCGGACAGCAGCCCGACCAGCACCGTGATCAGCACGATCACGGTCCCCATGAGGGCGAATCTGCCCTTGGCGAATCGCAGGTCTCTCCAGGCGACGAACACAGTCCTCGGCCATCCCTCGGTGCTGCGCCGGGCCCGGTGCCCGGCGACCGGACCCACCGTCGCGTGAAGCAGCGGGTCACCGCATCTGCCGATGGAGGGTGTCGTAGGTATCGAAAGGCGGTCCCTTCCCTACACCTTTCGATTGATGCCGCGACCGGGCCGGACGCCTAGCCTGGACAAGCCGTGACTCCACACACCCTGACCCCCGCCCTGCGGGTGCTGCGTGTCTGCCTGCACCTGATGGTTCTCGCCCTGCTGGCGCTCGTCGTCGTACGGGCCCTGGCGGGCCGGGCCGTCCCTGCCGGCCCTCTCGACCCCGCCGGTCCCCTCGGCTTCACCGGCCGTACGGGGGACAGGCGCCGGCCGCCGCCACCGTCGTCGTCGCCCTCCTCATGCTCGGCGTCTACGCCGTCGGCCCGGCGGTCTCCCGGGTACGGTCCTCCACGTCGGCCGCCGGGCTGTGGCTGACGGCGGTCATGGTGGTGTGGGCGGTCCTGCTCGCCCTGACGCCCGACGGTGTCTGGCTGGCCTTCCCGCTGTTCTTCGTCCAGTTGCACCTTCTCCCGCTGCGCCGGGCGCTGGCGGCCGTCACGGTCACCACGGCCGCCGCCGTCGCCGGGTTCGGTCTGCACGCCCGTACGGCAGGCGTCGGCATGGTCGTCGGGCCCGTACTGGGCGCCGCCGTCGCCGTCGCCGTCGTCCTCGGCTACCAGGCGCTCTACAGGGAGAGCGAGCAGCGCCGCCGTCTCATAGAGGAGCTGACCGCGGCCCGCAGCGAGTTGGCCACCGCCGAGCGTGCCGCCGGAGTGCTCGCCGAGCGCGAACGGCTCGCCCGGGAGATCCACGACACCCTCGCGCAGGGCCTCTCCAGCATCCAGCTCCTGCTCAGAGCCGCGGAGCGGGCCCTGCCGGACCGTTCGGAGGCGGCCCTGGGCCACGTCCGGCACGCCCGGCGGACCGCTGCGGACAACCTCGCCGAGGCCCGCCGGTTCGTACGGGCACTGAGCCCGCCCGACCTGGAGGCCGGGTCGCTGCCCGCCGCCCTGGAGCGGCTGTGCGCCACCACGGCCCGGTCCTCCGGACTGGCCGTGCACTGCCATGTCTCCGGCGCCCCCGCCGAACTGTCCACCCCGCACGAAGTCGCCCTGCTGCGCATCGCGCAGTCCGCGCTCGCCAACACCGTGCGGCACGCCCGGGCCGGCCGCGCCGAGCTGACCTTGAGCTACATGGACACCGAGGTCGCCTTGGACGTCGTGGACGACGGCGCGGGATTCGATCCGTCCCGGACGCCGGCGCCGGGCGAGGGGCCCGCGGGCTCCGGCTTCGGGCTGGCCGCGATGCGGGCCCGGGCCCGCGCGCTGCACGGCACCTTCGTCGTGGAGTCCGCGCCCGGCGAGGGCACCGCCGTCGCCGTCACCCTGCCGTACCCGGCGCACACCGGCCCGCTCACTACGGACGCGTCCCCCAGTCCTCCACCTCCCGCAGTACCCTCGCCCGAACCCCCTTCCCCTCCTGACCAGGCCATCGCATGACCGACTCCCGACCAGGCCATCGGATGACCGACCCCACCGGAACACCTGAAAAGCGCCCCGTGACTCCCACACCTGAAACGCGTTCCACGTCTCCCACACCCGGAACACATCCCGCGCCCCTGGGCCCGGCCCCCGCCGTCCGCCTCCTCCTCGCCGACGACCACCCCGTCGTACGGGCCGGGCTGCGCGCCGTACTGGAGACCGAGCCGGGCTTCGAGGTGGTCGCCGACGTGCCCACCGCCGAGGAGGCCGTCGCCCTCGCCGCCCGGCCGGACGTCGCCGTCGACGTCGTCCTGATGGACCTCCAGTTCGGGGGCCGGATGCTCGGCTCGCAGGCCACCGCCGCCATCACCGCCCGCGAAGGCGCGCCGCGGGTCCTGGTGCTGACCACGTACGACACCGACGCCGACATCCTCGCCGCCATCGAGGCCGGCGCCACCGGTTACCTCCTCAAGGACGCCCCGCCCGAGGAACTGGCCGCGGCCGTACGGACCGCCGCCGCCGGGAAGTCCGCGCTCGCGCCGACCATCGCCCTGCGCCTGATGGACCGGGTACGCGCCCCCGCCACCGCCCTGTCCCGCCGGGAGACCGAGGTCCTGCAACTCGTCGCCGACGGCCTGTCCAACGCGCTGATCAGCAAGCGGCTCTTCCTCAGCCAGGCCACCGTCAAGTCCCACCTCGTCCACATTTACGCCAAGCTGGGCGTCGACTCCCGTACGTCCGCCGTCGCCGCGGCCACCGCCCGCGGCCTGATCCGCCGCTGACCGCCACCGCGACCGCCACTGCCACCGGCCGGCCCCGGGCCGCCCCCCATGCCCCCATCCCTCCCCGTCACCCGATCCACCGCGGTCACCACTGTCAGTGGCGGGTGCGAGAATCGTCCGCGACGTCCCAGCCACGGCACGGACGTCCCGACCACGGAAGGGACGTCTCCCGCCTCCGGTGAGGACGTTCCAGCCACGGTACGACCGCACGCGACGATCAGGAGACCCCGCATGGCACCCGCCATCCCAGCCTCGATGGACCGACCGCACTTCATCGGCATCGGCGGAGCCGGCATGTCGGGCATCGCGAAGATCCTCACGCAGCGCGGCGCCCGGGTCGCGGGCAGCGACGCCAAGGACTCGCCGACCGCCCGGGCCCTGCGCGCCCTCGGCGCCACGGTCCACATCGGCCACGACGCCGCCCACCTCGCCCACGACGCCACCGGCGTCGTGGTCTCCTCCGCCATCCGCGCGGACAACCCGGAGCTGGTGGCCGCCCAGGAGCGCGGCGTGCCCGTCGTGCACCGCTCCGACGCTCTGGCGTCCCTCATGGAGGGCCTGCGCCCGCTCGCCGTCGCGGGCACCCACGGCAAGACCACCACCACCTCCATGCTGGCCGTCTCCCTCGGCTCGCTCGGCCTGGCACCGTCGTACGCCATCGGAGGCGACCTGGACGCCCCCGGCTCCAACGCCGAGCACGGCACCGGCGAGATCTTCGTGGCCGAGGCCGACGAGAGCGACCGCAGCTTCCACAAATACGCCCCCGAGGTCGCCATCGTCCTCAACGTGGAGCTGGACCACCACGCCAACTACGCCTCGATGGAGGAGATCTACGACTCCTTCGAGACCTTCGTCGCGCGCATCAGGCCCGGCGGCACGCTCGTGATCGCCGCCGACCAGGCAGGCGCCCGCGAGCTGACCACCCGCGTGGCCGGCCGCCACGACATCGAGGTCGTCACCTACGGCGAGTCCCCGGACGCCGACATCCGTGTGCTCAAGGTCGACCCGCACGGCCTGACCAGCGAGGTCACCGTCGCCCTCCGCAACGGCGAGAACCTCACCTTCACCGTCTCGGTGCCCGGCCGGCACTACGCCCACAACGCCGTCGCGGCACTCGCCGCCGGTATCGCCATGGGCCTGCCCCCGCACGACCTGGCCTCCGCGCTCGGCACGTACACCGGCGTCAAGCGCCGCCTCCAGCTCAAGGGCGAGGCGGCCGGCGTCCAGGTCATCGACTCCTACGCCCACCACCCCACCGAGATGACCGCCGACCTGGAGGCCATCCGCGGCGCCGCCCAGGGCTCGCGCGTGCTGGTCGTCTTCCAGCCGCACCTCTACTCCCGTACGCAGGAACTGGGCACCGAAATGGGCCAGGCCCTGGCGCTCGCCGACGGCTGCGTGGTCCTGGACATCTACCCGGCCCGCGAGGACCCCATCCCGGGCGTCACCAGCGAGCTGATCATCGACGCGGCGCGGAACGCGGGCGCCGAGGTGGCCGCCGAGCACGACACGGCGGCGATCCCGGAGGTCATCGCCGGAATGGCCAAGCCCGGGGACCTTGTTCTCACCATGGGCGCAGGCGACGTGACCGACCTCGGTCCCGCCGTCCTGGACCGCCTGGCCCGCCTGGAGAGCTGACGAGAGAGGCGCACATGTCGTACGAGATCGACAAGCCGGACGAGCAGTGGCGCGCGGAGCTGACCCCGCAGGAGTACCACGTCCTGCGCCAGGCCGGCACCGAACCGGCCTTCGTGGGTGAATACACCGACACCAAGACCGCCGGCGTCTACTCCTGCCGCGCCTGCGGAGCCGAACTCTTCCGCTCCGACACCAAGTTCGAGAGCCACTGCGGCTGGCCGTCCTTCTACGACCCGAAGGACTCCGACGCCGTGGAACTGCTGGAGGACCGCTCACACGGCATGGTCCGCACCGAGGTCCGCTGCGCCCGCTGCGGCTCCCACCTTGGGCATGTGTTTGAGGGCGAGGGGTATCCGACGCCTACGGATCAGCGATACTGCATCAACTCGATCTCGTTGCGGTTGACGCCGAACGAGGAGTGAGGTGCGAGCGGTGAGCTCGGGTATCTACCTGGCAGCCTGATTGGCCACGGACGGAACAGTTCCCGGAGTATAGCCCGACTAGTCTGCTTACATGGCCCTGACCTGGGGTTATCTCTGGGGCAGGGCCGTTTTTCGTTGGGTGGGGGTTCCCGCTTCTACCTGCGGGTTCCCGGGAGTTCCCGCGTGATTGTGCAACGGTTGTGCAAGGGGGGATCGGCTGGTGGGGCGTGACTCGGCTCGTCAGGCGGGGTACCGCGCGAGTGCAGCGCAGCGTGGGGAACCACCGTGGTCACCCCGGGCACGAGATGATCGACCGTGCGGTTATCCGCTCTCGGTCGAGCGGCACGTGATGCCCACCATCATGATGGACCTTTGGCCCGTCGCACTCCCGGTTGCCGGGACTCGCTCGTCGAGCTGACGCTTCTTCGCAGGGCAGCAGTGGTCACCCCGTGTGCCCTCGCCTGTCCTCGGCGACCGGTGCCAGGAACGGGCTCGGAACGCCGTGGCAGGAGACGAGGAGGTCCTCCCGGGCGCGGGTGCAGGCCACGAAGAGGAGACTCAGCTCGGTGTTGATGTCTTCTTGGTGCTGTTGCGGATCGATGTCGACAGGGGTGATGGCGGCACGCATCGGCAGGATGCCCTCGCTCGCGCCGAGGACGACGACGCAGCGGAACTCCAGGCCTTTCATGCGGTGCATGGTCGCGATGCGCACGCCTGGCCCGGGCGCGGAGTTCCCCAGGATGCGGGTGGCGTGACCGGCGCGTTCCAGCGCGTTCGCGGCGTCCCGGCCCAGCTGGATGAAGCGCGCCGCCACGGCTATGTCCTCGGGGGCCACACCTGCCGCCGTCCACTCCGTGACCCGGGCGACGGCGGCGGAGAGTTCGTCGGTTTTGGACGAGTGACGCACATAGGCAGGCCGGCGGCCGTGCAGGGTGGAACGGTAACCGGTCAGCGAGGAATTGCTGTCGGCCGAGTCGACCGGCGTCCCCGTGAGCAGGGCGGACGACCAGGCCAGGATCTCGTGTGTGGTGCGGTAGTTGATGCGCAGCCGGTGGGAACGCCCTGTGACGGCGATGCCCAGTGAGCGCAGGGACACCTTGTTGCCGTAGATGCGCTGGTGGCTGTCGCCCGCGATGAACAGGTCCTCGCGACCTTCTGGCACGAGCGCGCGCAGGAAGCGCCACTGGGCCGGATGGAGGTCCTGGGCTTCGTCGACGATCACATGTCGGAACCGTGGCTCGTCCTGCTCGGCCAGGAGGCTCGCCGCTTCCGCGCAGATCTGCAGGAAGGTGCGTTCACCGGACTGCCGCAGCTGCTGCTCGAACGCCTCGATGGCGCGCCACGCCTGGAGCCGTCGGACGGGCGGCAATGCCGTGCCGCGTCCGGGGCGAGGGGCCTTGAGATAGGCCTCGGGGCTGCGCAGGTCCTGGGCCAGGATGACGTGGCGCCACTCTTGGTCCAGGAACACGTCGGCGAATTCCAGTCCCAGCTTGCGTGCGATACGGGCCCAGCGCGCCGTGATCTCCTTCTGATCGGTGACCAGCTTGACGGGGCCGCCACCTTGCCTGTTCCGCACGATGTCGTAGGCCAGCGCGTCGACATTGATTACGGTGATCTTCGTCCGCAGACGCTCGTCCGGGATCAGTAGGCCCAGGCAGCGCTCCAGTTCGGCCGCGAGGGCCCGGGTGTACGTCGTCAGAAGGATGCTGCCGTCCGGTGCGTCGGCGGGCAGCCTGCGGGCCAGGTGCAGGGCACGGTGCAGGGCCACCACGGTCTTGCCGGTGCCCGGGCCGCCGGTGACCTGGGCGGAGCCCCGGTACGACTCCTGATAGGCGATCCGGTACTGGCTGGGATGCAGGAAAACACGCCAGGCATCGAAGGGCCGGTCCAGGATCTCGCGCAGCTCGTCCGTTCCCGAGACCAGGGCGATCCGGCCACGGGCATGGGCCATGGCCGTGGCCAGCGGGTCGGTCGCTGCGGCGGTCGTGTCACGAGCGGCGGCGGCCGCGTACACCTGGACCACCTCGCGGTCCACTTCCTCCGGGGACATTCCGGTCGCCAGCCCGAGCAGGACGTCGTACTGCTGCTCGGGAAGGACGCGGTGCAGGGCCTCCAGGTGGGCCTCGTCGGGGATGAGCCGGACGATGGGGATGATCTCCGCGTCGATGCCGAGGCTGCGCAGCACCTTGTCCGGGTGCGTCGCCTCCGGGAACAGTCGCGTGGTGTCGTCCTGCCGGATCACGGCGCGCAGTTCGGAGGACGCCCGCTCCAGCCCCACGTCGTTGCGGATCTCGATGCCCTGGCTGGCGGCGTTGACCGAGGCGCGATGGTGCTCCGCCCAGTTGTTGGCCTTGTCGTGGGGCAGCACCTTCAGAAGCAGGTAGCCGTCACCCTCTTCGGACTTGAGGACGACACCGCGCCAGAAGTCGGTGATACGGATGGTACGCAGGCGTGGGTCGCGCTGACACGTCAGTTTCTCCAGGTGAAGGCCCGCGTGTGTGGCAGCGGCGAACTTCTCGAAGACCTCGAAGACACGCTTTTGCACGTGCTTCTCCAGCGCCGCGAATTCCATCAGAAAGTCGCGGTGTATACCGAGCTTCGCCATGGCCCCCGGATCCTCACCTCGTCTGTCCGATAATGACGGTCACTGTACTGACCATCTGGCCGGGGAGCGGAAGAGTGCGCCGGATCGGCAAGGGCGACGCCCTGCGGGACCGCTACGAGCTCGAGGTGCCGCTGGGGCATGGCGCCATGGGGCAGGTCTGGCGTGGGCGGGATCGCCACCTGGGACGTCGGGTGGCGGTGAAGCTCGCGGTGCTCAGCCCGGGGACGGGCGACATGGCGCGGGCTCGAAAGCGCTTCGAACGTGAGGCCAAGGCGGCGGCCGCGCTGGACAGCGCCAACGTCGCCACGGTGCACGACGCCGGTGTGGACTTCGGCGACGACGGGGAGATCCACTGGCTGGTGATGCAGCTCGTCGAGGGGGCCACGCTTGGTGAGCTGCTCGGCGAGCGGATCGTGTTCGACCTGGCCTCGGCCGCCGCGGTGGCGGCGCAGATGTGTGCGGGCCTGGCGCCCGCTCACGCCGCGGGACTCGTCCACCGTGACCTGAAGCCGGAGAACGTGATGGTCCGGCGCGACGGTGTGGTCAAGGTACTGGACTTCGGCCTGGTCAAGCTCATGTCGGAGGCGGGGCCCCGGTTGACCGCCACGGGCGAGACGATCGGCAACCTGATGTATGCATCTCCCGAACTGCTGGAGGGTGCAGTCGAGCTGGATGCCCGCAGTGACCTGTACAGCGTCGGATGTCTGCTGCACGGCATGCTGGCCGGAGCGCCGCCGTTCGCCTCGAAGGTTCCGATGG
Organism: Streptomyces sp. MST-110588; assembly: GCF_022695595.1. Lineage (NCBI taxonomy): Bacteria > Bacillati > Actinomycetota > Actinomycetes > Kitasatosporales > Streptomycetaceae > Streptomyces > Streptomyces sp. MST-110588. The sequence continues at coordinate 1,645,764 of NZ_CP074380.1, read as the reverse complement.
AGGTGTTTGGCGGGCATCTGACGCAGGAGCCGCCGTCGTTGGCGAGCGCGGGCGTCACGGTGCCCGACGCGCTGCAGGAACTGGTGTCGGCGTTGCTCGCCAAGAGGCGGCAGGATCGGCCGGGTTCGGCTGCCGAGGTCTACCAGGCACTCGGACCATGGCTGCCGAAGCCGGGGAATGCGGAGGGAGGCGAGCGCTGTGGCTCGGAGGATCCGCGGCGGCCGTTCCTCCTGCCTCAGGCGCCGTTCCCTCTGTGAGTGCGCGTCTTCGGTGAGAAACGGGCATTTTATGCGGGCTCGGAGCGGATGCCTCGGCCTGCGGTGTCTCCGGCCTGCGGTGATTCCCGCGGAGCTGTGACACGCTGTGTGCGCCCGGGTGACAATGCGTGGGGCGACAAGTATGAGGCGGCGACCAGTGAGGGACGGAGCGGCGGTGGGGGAGACGATCGGCGGGCGCTACCGCCTCGTGGACAAGCTCGGCCAGGGCGGCATGGGCGAGGTATGGCGCGCCCGTGACCTGCGGCTGCAGCGGGATGTCGCCGTGAAGCGGCTGCTGGCCGACGGGCCGTTCCACGGGGAGAAGGCGAAGGAGCGCTTCGCCCGGGAGGCCAGACTCACCGCTCGTATCGAGCATCCGGCCGTGCCCACCGTCCATGACTGGGGGAGGGACGGCCAGGGGGACGCGGAGATCCTCTACCTGGTGATGGAGCTCGTACGGGGACACACGCTCGGAGAGCTGCTGCGCAAGAGCGGCCGCTTCGCCTGCGCGGACGTCGCTTCCGTCGCCGACCAGGTCGCCGACGCGCTGAGTCACGCGCACCGCCTCGGCATCGTCCACAGGGACTTGAAGCCGTCGAACGTGATGCTCACCCTGGACGGCAGGACCAAGGTGATGGACTTCGGGATCGCGGCGGCGATCGAGCCTGAAGAGGGCGAGCCGGTGCTCACCGGCACGGGCGATCTGCCTGGCACCGCGGGGTTCATCGCTCCCGAGCGGGCCACGGGCGGGGCGGCGATGCCCAGCGGTGACCTGTACGCGCTGGGCTGCCTGCTGTACGAACTGCTCACCGGAGAACCACCTTTGACCGCCCCCACCCCATGGGCGCTGATGTACCGGCATGTGCAGGATACGCCGCCTCCGGTGGCGACGCACCGCCAGGAAATCCCGGCGGGTCTGGCCGCCCTGGTGGACGGCCTGCTGGCGAAGTCGCCGGAGGAACGCCCCACTGCGGCCCGCGTCCGCGCCGTCGTACGGCGCCACCTCGCACCGTCGCCGGCGGGAGAACAGTCCGGCTCGCGGCCCACCGCCGGCCCTGCGCTTCCCCAGCGGGACGAGCAGCCGCCCGGTAAGGGGGCGCCGCCGCGCAGAGGGTACGCGGAGCCCGGCGCTTCGGCACCCGTGGCCGACCGGCTGCGCCGGTGCCGGGAGCTGTTCGCCGAGGAGCGGTTCTCGGAGGCGTACGACGGATACCACCGCCTGGGAGCACAACTGCGGCGCAGCCGCCCGCAGACCGACCGGGACGTCCTGGTATGCCGCGCGGGGGTGGCCGCGTGCCTGGCGGAACTAGGCAGCACCCCCGAGGCGCTGGCGGACCTGGAGCGGTTGCTCCCGGTCCAGGAACGGATCCTCGGTGTAAACAGCGTCGAGGCCTTCGATACGCGGTTCCGGGTTGCGGAACTGCGGGCGCGCATGGGGCGTACGGGTGAGGCGCGCGATCTTCTGACCGATCTGCGCGACCGTCAGGCGGAGGTGCTGCCGGACAGCCACGAGTGGCACAGGCGGGTTGCCGCGTTACTGCACCGGCTGGACCGGGTGCTGGGCGCGGGCTGAACTCAGACGGGAAACGTCACCAAGAGGGTGACAGTGAACTCAGTTCACAGGTAACCTCGTATGTGCTGTGTACAAGCAGGGGCTGCCAGGAGGCCCGAAATGCGTAATTGCGTAATGTGGCAGCGTCGAATCGGGTGTCGCCGGGCCGGGGGGTCGGCCGTCGGCACCCTTCATCCGAGACCGGGGACGAGGCGAATCGGTGATGGTGCGCACCAGCGAGCGTGCGGAGGTGGGCGGAGCGGCATCGGCGCAGCGCCTTCCGTCGGAGGGGGACCTCGTGGAGGTGCGCGGCCAGAGCTGGGTCGTGGCCAGGGTCGAGTCGTCTTCCAGGCGTGAAGACGATGAACCGTCGTCCCCCCGTCGTGAAGACGCCGATCCCCCGTCCTCCCGTAGTGAAGACGACGAGATCGGGCCCGCGGAGGGCACCGAGACGGCGCGCACCGCCACCCTGATCCACCTGGAGTCCGTCGCCGACGGGCGCTTCGGCGACACCCTGTCCGTGATCTGGGAAGTGGAGCCGGGCCGCCGCGTACTGGACCGCGGCTCGCTGCCCGACGCCTCCACCGGCCGCTTCGACGCCCCCTCCCGGCTCGCCGCGTTCCTCGACGCGGTCCGCTGGTCGGCCGTCGCTTCCGCCGACGTACGCACCCTGCAGGCGCCGTTCCGCTCCGGTGTCGCCGTCGAGCCGTACCAGCTGGAGCCGGTGGCCCGGGCCGTACGCGCACCCCGCGTCAACCTCCTGCTCGCCGACGACGTAGGCCTCGGCAAGACCATCGAGGCGGGGCTAGTGGTCCAGGAGCTGCTGCTGCGCGGTCGCGCCCAGCGCATCATGATCGTCTGTCCGGCCGGTCTGACCCTGAAATGGCGCGACGAGATGGCGGAGAAGTTCGGCCTGGACTTCACCATCGTCGACGCCGAGGCCTGCGGGCGCCTGCGCCGCACCCACGGCACCGCCGCCAACCCCTTCCGGGTCCACCCGCTGACGATCGTCTCCCTGCCCTGGCTGCGTGGCCCGAAGGCACAACGCCTCCTCGACGAGGTGCTGCCGACGGGCGACGACTCCCAGCCGGAAGCCGGTGCTCGCCGTGCCTTCGACCTTCTCGTCCTCGACGAGGCGCACCACGTCGCCCCCGCCGCCCCCAAGCAGGTCTACGCGGTCGACTCCCAGCAGACCAAGCTGATCCGGCGGCTCGTCCCGCACTTCGAGCACCGCCTGTTCCTGTCAGCCACCCCGCACAACGGCTACTCCGAGTCGTACACGGCCCTGCTGGAGCTCATCGACAACCAGCGGTTCGCGCGCGGCATGGAACCCGACGAACAGGCCCGCAAGGAGACGGTTGTCCGGCGTCTGAAGTCGTCGGTCACCGACCGGCACGGCAACCCTCGCTTCCGCTCCCGCAAGACCCGCGAGGTCCCCGTCGACTACACGCCCGAGGAGCGCGAGGTCCATGCTCTGCTCACCGCCTTCGCCGAGCTGCGCAAGCGCCGCATGGTACCCAAGGCGCGCGGCGGGCGGCGCGCCGCCGACCTGGTGACCCTGCTGCTGAAGAAGCGCCTGTTCTCCTCCCCGGCCGCCTTCCTCCACACCGTGGGGATCTACCTCTCGCACCTGGAGGACACCGAGGGCCGTCCCCGCTCCGCCGCCCTCAAAGTACCCGACTGGATGGAGGAGTTCCCCGAGTTCGTCGCTGAACTCGACGACGACGAACTCGCCGACGCCGAGGACGACGCGCTCACCCGCTCCACCAGCCTCACCCCGCACGAGGACGGCGAGGAGCTGAGACTCCTGCGCGCCATGCGCGACTGGGCGCTCACCCACGAGGCGGCGGCGGACTCCAAGGCCGAGCGGCTGATCAGCGACCTGAAGGCGATCTGCCTCGCCGACGGCAAGTGGCTCAACGAGCGCGTCGTCATCTTCACCGAGTACCGCGACACCCAGCGCTGGCTGACCGACCTGCTCCGCCAGGAAGGCCTTACCGACGGCGGCCGCGTCGCCCAGCTGCACGGCGGCATGAGCGCCGAGGAGCGCGAGGACATCCGCCTCGCTTTCCAGGCCCACCCCGCCACGGACGAGGGCCGCATCCGCATCCTGATCGCCACCGACGCCGCCGGCGAGGGCATCGACCTACAGAAGCACTGCCACCGGCTGGTCAACTACGACATTCCGTTCAACCCCAACAAGCTGGAGCAGCGCATCGGCCGCGTCGACCGCTGGGGCCAGCGGCACGACGTGGAGATCAGCCACTTCATCGGCGCGGGCTGGCAGCACGCCGAGGCCGGGTCGTACGAGGCGGACCTGGAGTTCCTCTCCCGCGTCGCCAAGAAGATCGCCGTCACCGCGCAGGACCTCGGCGAGGTCAACGCCGTCCTCGCCGACGCGGTCCAGCGCCGCATGAGCGGTGACACCAACCCCGTGGACATCGAGAACGCCAAGGCCAAGCGCATTCCCGGCCGCCGCACCGGCGGCACCGTCGCCGCCGAGCAGAACGTCACCGCGCAGGCCAAACGTCTCGCCGAGCAGTACGACACCACCGTCGACGTCCTCGGTCTGACCCCGGCCAACGTCAAGCGGGTCGTAGACACCGCCCTCGGCCTCAGCCACCAACTCCCCCTCTCCCCGTACTACAGCGAGGACTTCGAGGAGCCGCTGTGGGAGGTCCCGCCGCTCGCCGGCACCTGGGAACGCGCCACCCGCGGCCTGGCGCACAAGCTTCGCCCGGGCGAGCGCCGCCCGGTCACCTTCGACCCGGCGATCGCCGCCCAGGGCCGTGACGACGTCGTCCTCGCCCACCTCAAGCACCCGCTCGTAGCCCTGTCCACCCGGCTGCTGACGGCCGCCGTGTGGAACGCCGACACCGTGGGCCTGCACCGCGTCACCGCCGTCGTCAGCGACGACCCCCGCCTGGAGACCACCCTCGTCTCCGCCTACGCCCGCTACGTCCTGGTCGGCGCGGACGGCACCCGGCTGCACGAGGAGGTCCTGTGGGCGGGCGGCTGGTTCGGCGACACCGGCCGCTTCCGCCGCTGGGACAACGTCAACGACCAGGGACAGGTCCTGGCCGCCGCCCTGGACGCGGGTGCCGACGCCTCCCACCTGGGCGCCCAGCTCACGGAGGCATGGCGACCGCGACTGGAGAAGCCGCTGTACGACTCCCTCGCCGCCCGCGCCCGCGAGCGCGGCGACTCGCTCCGCGACCGGCTCATCGAGCGCCAGGCCGAGGACGAGCGCCGCATCACCGCCACCCTGGACCGTTTCGAGGCTCAGTGCCGCGCCAAGCTCAAGGAAGAGGGCGACGACGACGCGCAGATGACCCTGTTCGGCGCCCACGAGATAACGACCGCCGAGCAGCGCCAGTACCAGCAGGACCGCGAGCGCTGGCAGCAGCGCCTGGACAACCTGCCCGCCGAACGCGACAGCGAACTGGCCCGCATCGCCGACCGCTACCGCGACCCCCGGCCCCACCTCTTCCCCGCCGCCGTCGTCTTCGTGATCCCCGCAAAGGAAGCCCGCCGATGAGCCGCCGCCCCGCCGTCTCCAAGGGCCTCGCCGCCGCCCGCGCCAAGGCGCTCGACGGCCGAGGCCAGCACCAGCGGTGGCTGGACCTCACCGAGGTCTCCGGCCCCTTCCTGACCATGCCGGTTCTGCTGGAGGCCTGGCCGCAGCTCGACGCCCTCGAAAAGGACGAGCGGGCCCGGCTGCGCGCCCGTCACGCCGACTGGCAGGCCGACACCACCGCCGGCCGCGACGAGTGGATTGCCTACGTCCTGCGCACCCTGCTCGGCTGGGGCGACGCGCTCACCCTGCGCCAGGGCGAGGACGAGGACCTGGCACTGGACCGCCTCGCCCTGCCCGTGCCCGAGCACGACACCCGCGTACGTCCCGACTTCGCCCTCGCGGAGCCCGGCGCACCGCTGGCCACCGAGCCGGACGCCGAGTCCGCCGCCAAGCGCGTACGCCTGCTCGGCCTGATCCTGCCCACCGGCACACCCCCCACGGCCCGCACCACGCGCGACGACTGGGCCGCCACCCCCGCCGACCGCCTCGCCCGCCTCTGCCGCTACCACGGCGTCCCCCTCGGCCTGGCCACCGACGGCCGCTGGTGGTGCCTGGTGTGGGCACCGGCCGGCGGCGTCACCACGACCGCCGTCTTCGACGCGATCGGCTGGGGAGAGGCGGCGGAGCGGGACGTCGTACGAGCCTTCCGGTCGCTGCTCTCCCGCACCCGCTTCTTCTCCTACGACGAGCCTGAGACGCTCCTCGGCCTGCTGAAGAAGAGCCTCGCCGCGGGCGACGACGTCACCGACGCGCTCGGCGTCCAGGTCCGGCAGGCGGTGGAGCTGCTGGTGGACGCCATCGGCCGCGCCGACGCCAGGGCGATGGAACACGGGGCGCCGGGGCTGCGGGCCGAGAAGGTCTCCGCGGGCGAGGTGTACCGGGCGGCGGTCGCCGTGATGATGCGGGTCGTCTTCCTGCTGTTCGCGGAGGAACGCGGCCTGCTGCCCGCCGACAACCCGGTGTACGCGCAGTCATACTCCGCCCGCTTCCTGCGCGACGAGCTGAAGAAGCGCGCGGACGCCGAGGGCGAGGACGCGCTGGACCACACGACGTCGGCATGGCACCGGCTGATCGCGCTGTTCCACGCGGTGCACGGCGGGGTCGACCACCCTGAGTTGCGGCTGCCCGCCTACGACGGTTCGCTCTTCGACCCGCGCAAGTACCCGTGGCTGGAGGACCGCTCCCCGCTGCTGCCCATCGACGACCGCACGGTGCTGCACATGCTGCAGTCGGTGCAGGAGGTCCACGTCGGTACCGGCCGACAGCGCGAGGTGCGGACCCTGTCCTTCCGCGCGCTGGACGTCGAGCAGATCGGCTATGTCTACGAGGGTCTGCTCTCGTACGGCGGTGAGCGCGCCGTCGAGCCGATGGTCGGCCTCATCGGTCCCGGGGGCAGCGAGCACGAGGTACCGCTGCGGGAGTTGGAGACGCTGGCGGCGCAGACGAAGGACGTGAAGGGGCTCGCGAAGAAAATCCACACGAAGTGGAAGGAGCCCAAGCCTCCGGCTTCTGAGTCGGCGCTGGCGAAGGCGTTGGCCCCGTTCAAGGACGCGGCGGAGGAGGAAGAGGCGCGTCGGCTGCTCCAGGCTGTCTCGCGGGACGCCGGACTGACGGCTCGTCTGATGCCGTTCTTCCGGATCATTCGGATGGATCTGCGGGGTCTGCCGGTCGTCATTCAGGCCGGGGCTCTCTTCGTCACCGAGTCCGTGCTTCGTAAGAACACCGGTACGCACTACACACCGCGGTTCCTGGCCGAGGAAGTCGTACGGCATGCGCTGGAGCCGCTGATGTACGAGGTGGGGCCGCTGCAGACGGCTGATGAGAAGCAGTGGAAGCCGAAGTCCGCTGAGCAGATCCTTGAGTTGAAGGTCGCCGACATCGCGATGGGGTCGGCGGCGTTCCTGGTGGCGGCGTGCCGTTACCTCGGGGATCGGTTGATCGAGGCGTGGGCTCGGGAGGGGGATGAGCGTGCCGTCGCGTATCGGGAGAGGCGGGCCGTTGATGCTGTGACGGCTTCGGATGCCGAGTCGGATCCGGTGGTGATAGAGGCTCGGCGAGATGTCATCGAGCACTGTCTGTACGGGGCGGATGTCAACCCGATGGCTGTGGAGATGGCCAAGCTGTCGTTGTGGCTGGTGTCCATGGATCCGAGTCGGCCGTTCACGTTTTTGGACGACCGGTTGGTGGCGGGGGACTCGCTGCTGGGTGTTTCCAGCATGGAGCAGATCCAGGGGCTTCACCTACGGCCTCAGCGGCAGACCGACGAGTGGACGGGCAAGGCCCGTGCCATGGTCGAGGAGCTGACCCGCGAGCGGCTTGCGATCACGGCGATCAAGGGCGTGGATCTGGAGGCGCTGCGGAAGAAGCGTGAGCGGCTGGCCCTGGTCAACGAGCACGCGAAGCGGTTGCGTTTGGTCGGCGACCTGCTGGCGGGGGCGGCGTTGGGGACGTGCGCGTCGGGGCGGGTGCCTTGGTACGAGCCGGAGGGCGGGGAGCGGATGCGGGACCTGTTCCCGTACGCGGCCCAGCTGGCGGCGGCTGTCGTGGCGGAGGGCGTCGGGGACGACGCGGATGTGGTGCGGGTTGCTCGGGAAACGGCTCGGGAGTGGCTGGCGGCGGAGTTGCCGGATGACGGGCTGGAGCGGGTGCCGTTGCATTGGCCCTTGGTGTTTCCGGAGGTGTTTACGGGGAGGGGTGGGTTTGATGCGATTGTGGGGAATCCGCCGTTTCTGGGTGGGCAGAAGCTGACGGGAGCTTTGGGGGAGGCGTATCGGGAGTACCTGGTCGATTTCCTTGCGAGGGGTAAGCGGGGGAGTGCTGACCTTGTGGCGTACTTTGAGCTTCGGGTACATGGGTTGCTCAATGGTGGTGGCCAGACGGGGCTGATTGCTACGAACACGCTGGCGCAGGGGGACACTCGCGAGGTCGGGCTTGATCAGTTGGAGCGGGACGGAGTGGCGATCAGACGGGCTATCAAGAGCGCGGAGTGGCCTTCTCGATCGGCGAATTTGGAGTACTGCGCGGTGTGGACTTCACGGGCGCGCCTCGGGGAAGGGACTGAGTGCGTGGTCGATGATGAGGTGGTACACAACGGAATCTCCACTTCGCTCTACCCGGGGACTCGGATTACCTCTTGGGTGATGCCGCTGGCACAGAACGCGAGTACGTCTTTCATCGGTTCCTATGTGCTCGGTATGGGGTTCACTTTGCCGGAGAATGAGGCGAAGGATTGGATCGCTCAGGACGAACGGTATGCGGAGGTGCTGTTTCCCTACCTGAACGGTCAGGACATCAATCAGAACGTCGGGCACGGCACTAACCGGTGGATCATCAACTTCCACAACTGGCCTGAGAGCAAGGCTGCTACATACACCAAGGCGTACGAGAAGGTCATTCGAGATGTGAAGCCGGAGCGAGCGCAAAACAATGATAGGTCGCGGCGTGAGATCTGGTGGCGGTTTACTCGGCCTGCCCCGGAGCTCCAGGAAGCCATCAGTTCGCTTGAACGCTGCATCGCCATCACGCTGGTCAGCAAGGTTGTGATGCCGGTCATGGTGCCGACAGGGCAGGTGTTCAGCCACATGCTGGGTGTCTTCGCGTCTGATGACGCCGCCCTTCTTGCTGTCCTCAGCAGTTCCCTGCACTACTGGTGGACAATCGACCGTTGCTCGACATTGGAAACACGGATCCGGTACACCCCCAGCGACGTCTTCGAAACCCTCGTCCGCCCCCCACTTACCGACCGCCTCCGCACCGCCGGAACTAGCCTTGACACCTACCGCCGAGACCTGATGCTCCGCCGCAACATCGGCCTCACTGACACCTACAACCTTATCCACGACGAAACCTGCCAGGACGCCGACATCATCGAACTCCGCCGTATCCACGAGGAGATCGACAAGGCCACCATCGAGGCCTACGGCTGGCTGGACCTGCTGGACGAGACCGGGGCGACCAAGCCGGCGGACCCCACGCACGAGCGCGTCCCGCTGGACCACGGCTTCCACGACACCGACCAGGGCCCCCGTTACACCATCGGCCTGCTCGCCCGCACCGAGATCATCGACCGCCTACGCCAGCTCAACCACCAGGCCTACGCCGACGAGGTCTTCCTCGGCCTGCACAAGAAGCCCGCGAAGCACCCGGACATGCCCCCGCCCTCTCAGGAGGCCCGCCGCAAGAAGGCACAGGGCAAGGAGGTCCAGGCGGTCGACTTCAACGACGGCTCGCTCTTCCAGCCCGAGGGCACGATCTTCTGACCCAACGCGTGGGCCACCCGCGCACTCCTGTTCCCGCGAGGCAGAGGCAGCAGTGACACAACTCCTGTTCTCCGACCACCGTCTCGTCCAGACGGCGGTGGTCGGAAGCGCCCACTCCGACCACCCGGTGATCCTCCCCATGGACGCCGCGGAACTGGACGCCTGGCGCAGACGCCACCCCGACTACACCTACTGGTGCGGATACGAACTGGGCGGCTGCGGCGGCAAGTTGACGGACCGCCTCTACCACGACAAGGTCTGCCACTTTGCCCACGTGGCCGGCGGCCCCACCTGCGGGCGCGCCGCCACCGGCGAGTCCAGCGCGGACCACCTGTTCATCAAGCGAGGCCTGCGCAACCTCCTCGGCCAGCACGGGCAGCGAGGCACCGTGGAGACCCGCGACCTCGGCTCAGGACCGGGCGGTGCCGTCGACCTTCATCTGCCCGCCGCCAACCGCAGGCTCCGCTTTCAGCTCTCCCAACTCGACTATCGGGGCTGGCGTACGGCGAACCAGGCCCTCGGCGACGACGTGGACGAGGTCGACTGGCTCTTCGGCACGGACGGCCCCCTCACCAAGGAAATCCTCGCCCGCCACGGCTACAGCCTCCGCTTCCGCCTGGAGACCGCCGGCGGTGAGCGCCGAGTCCACGTCGGAGCGCAGACCCTGGCCGAACCGACCGTGCGGTGGAGCTCCCTGGAGGACTGCCGCATCACGCCCACCGGCTTGCTGACCCCGGCCACCGAGGCGATACGCATATCCCCGCCGCGACCGAAGCCGCTCGCCTTCCCCGTCAGCGGCACGCTCCACTTCGCGTTCGATCCCAAGGCCCCCGTCCCCAGCGATTCACCGTTCGCCACCGAGGGACGCCGCCTCGTCGTGGCCGACGTGAAACCCATGGACAGCCCCATCGTCCGTACGGTGCTCTCCCTCCCCGACGACACCGCGCTTCCGCCCGCCCGGTACGTCTACGGCACCGACAGCCACGACCACCCCCGCCTTCTGGTCCACGAGGGTGGCGGCTGGGCGGTCCAACTGGACCGCTTCTACCGCCTCAACGCGCACGACGCCGCCCGCACCGGGCTGTCCGTGACCGTACCCGAGCTCCGGTCGGCCGAGCCCGCCGCCGGGAGCCGTAAGCCGGGGAAGCTGGTCCATTCGGTGCCGAAAGTGCGGGCTGTGGCGGACCCGCGAGAGACGCGCAGGAGCAGGAAGGAACGGCTGGCCAAGCCGGAGCAGGCCAAGGCGGTGGCGGCTCCGCCAAAGTCGCCGCCCGAGCCCCCTCCCTTGACCCGTCCGGAGGCGGTATGGCGTACCCGAGTCCTGCTGACCGAGGCCGCCGCGAAGAGGGGAACCGCCGCCTGGTCGGAGATCGGTGTCACGGCGGGGCCGGTTCTGGAGGGTCTGCCGCAGTCCGAGATCACGGACTTCCTGGTGGAACTCGAAACCCCGCTCACCGCGACCAAGCCCGTCCTGTCGGCGCTGTTGACGGAGCACGACTCGCCCTTCCTGTCCTGCCTCCCCGCCGTCCTCGCCAAGCTTGGAGTGGAGCACGCAACCGGCGTATCGCTGCATGATCCCCAGCTGACGGAGTGGGTCACCGTCGAACGGCAGCGCGCCTACGCCGTATTCGCCGAGCCGAAGGCACTGATCCCACCCCGCGCCGAACTGTGCGCGCCACAAGCACCAGCGGTGTCCCCGACGGCCGAGGAACTCGCTGCCTTGCGGCAAGAGATTGCCGAATTCGTCGAGCAGCTTGAGGAATTGAAGCCCAGCTTGTACACGGGCTCGGCCATCAGCAAGCGGGTCGGTGACGCGATGCGCAGGGCGCGCGGTTGGCTCCAGTTCCACGATCTCTCGGAGAGTGAGAAGGAGGCGCTCTCCAACAACCAGCGCAGCCGGGCATCGGCGAATCCGAAACATCTCAGGCGCACGTTGGAGGAGGTGTGGGTGGAGGCGGCCAAGCAGGCCGCGGTCAGGACTGAACCGGGCGAGGAACTTCGACAGCTGCTCATCACGGTGGCGAGGCGGGCGGCCACCATCACCAGATCGGAACTCGAAGGACTTCGCAGCGTGCAAGACGGTGTGCAGGAGTGGGTGCTGGTGGAGGTCGACAGGAAGGCCTCCGAAGACGCGCCCTTCTTGTCCGCCCTGGTCACCGACAGCCGGGGTTTCCCACTGGCCAGTTTCAGGGACGCCCTGCGGGCCGCGGGGTACAGGGTGCCCGCAAACAAACACGCTCTACGGAGTGCCTGGCGCCGGGAGCAGGACCGGGCGCACGCGGCCTACGCGGACCCACCCCGCCCCCTGCCAGCACGCCTTGTGCAGAGGAAGACGGCGCCTCAGCCCTCGGCCTGACCGGCGTACGAGGTGAAGACGGTCCACGATGCCGAGGAGAACCTGAGCCGCGGGCCGTGCGCGTCCTTGGAGTCGCGTACGAGGACGCGGGTGGTGTCGACGGCGACTTCTATGCAGTCGCCGCCGTCCGGTCCGCTGTACGTGCTCTTGAACCAGCGGAGTTGAGTGTCTTGAGCGGGTGAGTGAACCACGGCTACAGCTCTCCTGCGATCCGATCGATGAGGCGGCGCGACTCATCGGCATTGAGTGCCTGTGTGCGCAGCTTCCCATAGCGCAGCCCGAGAATGCTGACCTTGGCTGGATCGGAGATGACCATGCTCTCGCCGTGCGACTCGAAGTAGGCGTACCGCCGATGTGCCGTGGTCTCCACTATCACGAGCGGCCCATGGAGGCCGGTGTGTGCCCCGTTCAACGTCGGGACAACCTGCACGTCGACGTTCGGGAGCTGCTGCATCTCCAGCATCCGATGCAACTGCCCCTTCAGAATGCCGGAGTCACCGACCGGGCAGCGCAGGACCGACTCCCCGACGATGAACGAGAAGTCGATCGACAGCTTGCCGGTGAGAACGACCTGCCTTCTGAGCCGTGCCTCCAACTGCTGCTCTTGGGCTTCGTCGTCGAGAGGCGGATACCGAACGGCGAGTATGGCTCGCGCGTACTCCGGGGACTGGAGCAACCCCGGAATCAGCAGCGGATCATAAGAACACCGACTCACCGCCTCCGCCTCGATCCCCGCGAAGTCCTGGAAGAACAACGGCAACTTCGCCCGATCAACCTCCGGTTGCAGCACCGCCAGTTCGCCGCTCACCCCCAGTGCCTCCTCCGCGCGCCGCGTGAAGTCGGCCTTCGCCGGTCTGCGTCCCTGCTCGACGGAGGCGACCTGTTCGACCGAGTACCCGATGGCCTCGGCGAGGTGGGTCTGCGTCAGGCCTGCCCGCTCACGTAACAGCTTCAACAGGCGCCCGTATCCGGCCCAGATGGCCGGGTTGCCGTCGTCGCGCGCGGTGCTCGATGCCTCGCCGCGCCCGTTGCCTTTGCCGCCCATGCGCTGCCCCTGCCTCCTCCCGCGCGGACCGGGACACGGCCCGACGCCCGTACAGAGCGGTACCAGCCCCGTACACGGGCCGCTGGTACTTACTGCCGCCCTGGTCAGGGTATCTGCGTGACGGGACGATTACAGCGTGAAACCGAAACTCGTCGATGAGGCGCCCGTGCGAGAAGACCGCCGCCTGTTCCCCGCCACGCCCCTCGGGGCCCGCCGGGCACGCCACTGGGTGGCCGAGCGTCTGGACGCTCTCGGCCCCGCCGGCGAACCGGACCGCGTGGCGGACGTCCTGCTCGTGCTCGCCGAACTGGCCGCCAACGCGATCACTCACGGTCACGTGCCCGGCAGGGACTTCCGCGTCGCTGTGACTTCCGCGGAAGACCGCATCCGAGTGGAGGTCACGGATGCCCGGCCCGAGCGCCGGCCGCCCGTGGACGGCACGCTGCCGTGCGCCCCCGCGTGGGCCGAACAGGGGCGGGGTCTGGCCGTCGTCGCCGCACTCGCCGACGGCTGGGGCTGCGACCGTGGCACCGCCGACCTGACGAAGACGGTGTGGGCGGAGTTCAAGCGTTGAACGGTCCTGCGCGGGTCCCACCCGCCCCGCGTCGCCTCACTTGGCGCCCCGCGCCCAGTCGAAGCGCCAGCGCGCGAAGCCCCCGTGCCGATGCCGGAGGTTGTCGACGACATCCCGCAGTTCACGCTCCGGGCCTCCCTTCGGCTTGAAGTCCTCCGGCCCCACCACCTGCACCAGGGCCAGTTCCCCGGTGGCGTACTGCCTGACGGTCGACAACTGGCGGGGCGGGCGGTGCAGGAGGTTCAGTGTCCGCTTCAGCCGCTCGGTGGCCATGCGGGACGGATCGTGGATCTGGCTGTCCTCTTCGTCCGGCTCGTCGGCGAGGACGTGATGGAAAGAGATTGTCACGCGGTCGGGGGCGGTGATGGTGACGTCTCCGTGCGTCACCGTCTCCCCGCCGACCGCGTCGTGGACCTCCTCGGCATCGGCGGGGAAGGCGAACACCGGGAAACGGAAGTGCAGGTGCGCCTTGTCCGCCCGCTCCAGCGAGGGTGCGGCATCCGAGACAATGGCATGGCGCGTGAACTAAGTCCACAGATCTTCCTCGGTCTGCTGCAGGGTGAGGCGAAAAACACGCACGAATGGGTGGGTGATCCGCCCTTAGCATTGCTTGTGGAGCGATTTCCGCGATTTACTTGCAGGAGAGGTCTTTCGAAAACGGCAGAGAAGGTCGTCGCCGGGCAGCCTCGCTGCGACGGCGGTTGTGAACGACGAGGAGGTGACAGCCCGTGTTGCTCAGCTTCCGCGTGGTCAACCACCGGTCCTTCCGAGACGAACAGCAACTCAACCTGCACCCCGTGTACGAGGACGACCGACCGGCCGGCACGGACTGGGAAGCGGTCCCGGTGACGGGGATCTTCGGTGCCAACGCCTCCGGCAAGTCGAACCTGGTCGCTGCCCTGCGCTACATGGCCGACATGGTGGTCAACTCCCACCGCGAGGCGGAGCCGGACGGCGGGGTCCTTCGCCACCCCTTCCTGCTGGACGAGGAGGCGCGCGGGGAGCCGTCCTGGTACATCGCCGACCTTCTGCTGGGGGGCGTCCGTTACACCTACGGCTTCGCCGTGGACGACGAGCGTGTCGTCGAGGAGTGGCTCGACAGCTACCCCCGAGGCAGGAAGCGTTCCCTGTTCGAGCGCAAGGGTGAGCATGTCTCCCCGGGGGACTCCCAGCGTTCAGGTCAGCTGGCGTTGGTGGAGAGCATCACCGAGCCGAACGTTCTGTTCCTGTCGCTCGCGGCCCGCTCGAAGCAGAAGGACTTCCGCCCGGTCTACGACTGGTTCTCCCGGAGCCTGAGGTTCCGCCTGTCCCCGGACTGAGCCGCCCCATCTACTCCACTGCCCGGTGGTTGGAGGGCATGGGCAGGCATCCGGAGCTGATGAGCCTGCTGCGGGCGGCGGATCTCGGTATCGAAGCCTGCGGCACCGAGCGGGTACTCATGGACGAGGCCGCCCTGCGGCGGCAGTACGGGGGGCGTGTCCCTCCCCACGTACTGCGACGGCTGGAGGAGGAGGGTCCTCTCGAGGTCGTCCGCCCCTGGATGGCGCACCGTGGACGGAACGGGACGGTCCAGATAGACCTCCACGACGAGTCGGCGGGCACGCGCGCGCTCCTGGACCAGGCCCCGCAGTTCCTCAGCGTGCTGCGGACCGGCGGCACCTTCGTCGTCGACGAGATCGACGCGAGTCTGCACTCGCTGCTCACCACAGGCCTGATCGGGCTGTTCCAGAACCCCGAAACCAACCGATGGGGCGCCCAACTCGTCTTCACCACCCACGATCCGTCCCTGTTGGGGCGTCGTGACGGGGAGGACATCCTCAAGCGCGACCAGGTGTGGTTCGTGGAGAAGGACCAGTACGGGGAGTCGAGGCTGTACGCACTCGCCGAGTTCAGGCCACGCAAGGACGAGAACCGCGAACGCCGCTATCTGGGCGGCAGTTATGGTGGAGTGCCGTACATCGACGAGAGTTTCTCGCGCGCTCTGCGCGAGAGGGGAGCGGGGGCGGTTGGCGAGGACGCCGAAGCCGAGCGGCAGACGGACTCCGGCGCGTCCGAGCAGGGAGACCGATCTGCGGCGCAAGCAGAGATTACTCGACCCTGCTGACCGGATCCTCGTGGTCTGCGGATCCGAGAAGACCGAGTCCGACTACCTGAACGGCTTCAAGCGGCACTTCAAGAAGCGCACGGTGTCGCTCAAGGTCCTGGAGAAGCCGGGATCCACCGTCGATGTCGTGCGGGACGCCATCGGCGTGATGGAGCGGGCCGAGGGGGACTACGACCAGGTCTGGTGCGTGGTGGACGTGGACCAGTACCAGGACTTCGACGTGGCCGCACCGCTCGCTCGCAGGCACGGCGTGCGTCTGGCGGTGTCCAATCCCTGCTTCGAGCTGTGGCTCTTGCTCCATCACGACGACCACACCGCTCCCGTCGCCGACTATCGGCGCCTGAAGGTGCTGCTGGCGAGGCATGTCCGCCCTTCCCCGGGCAAGGGCGTGAACTTCGACCGCGACTACGCGGACGAGGCGTCGTGGCGTGGCGCCGTGGAACGTGCCCGCAGTCTGGCCCGGTTCGGTACCGAGCACACCACGAACCCGGCCACCGGGGTGTGGCGGCTTGCCCTGGCCCTGCACGGCGAGGCCGTCGGGGACTGCTGACGTCTCTCGTGTCGGCGTAATGCCCGCCAAGGCCCGGGAGTTGACAAAGGCTCAGGTGTTCTGTGAACTGAGTTGACGCAATTCTATGGTGGGGCGCGAGGGGTAAGGGGTGGGGATGGACCGGTTCGAGGCCGAGCGTGCCGCGTGGTTCATGAGTACGTACGGGGCCGTGGCCGAAGTGCTCGACATGCTCGCCCCGGAGGTGGCGGACCGCATACCCGACGACCTTGGACCCCGACGGCTCGTCGCGGCGACGGCGTTGGCGCGGCTCGCGCAGATGGACGCCGAGGGGCAGGAGTCCGGAACGGCCGCCGACTTCCTTGAGCGGCTGTACGGCGGCATGTCGTACACGGGGGAGCGCCCGCTCGAGGACGTCCTGGAGTTGTGGACCGCCCTGCGGCAGCCCACCGTCTCTCTGCTGCACGCCTGGTGGCGCGAACCGCTCGCGGAGGGGCTGCTGGCGTTCTGGGCGGAACGGCGGGCGGAGAGCACCGGCTGGAATCGTGTCCACGCCGAGCTCAGGGAGCGGTGGTCGGTGGACACCGACGGCATCTGGCGGCGCGGGCTCATGCCTCCGGAGGAGAAGCGGGAGGACTGGTCCGGGTTCCTGGAGGTGCTCGACGCCAGTGCGACCGACCCTCGGGCGGCGCACCTCGCCCGGATGTTCCTCACCCGCCTCGACGGCTTTGCCGACGAGGTCGATACCTACGCCTCCGAGCGTGCCGACGACCTCGCACGCGCGCCCCACCTGGACCACATCCACCGGATGAAGTGCCTCGCCGAGGCCCTGGGTGGCGTGGCCGAAGGCAACCGGCAGGCCATCGACCTGGCCGGAGCTTCCCGCGAGGAGGTCGGACTGCACGCCTCCCTCACTGAGATCAGCCGTGCCGCCAACCGTTATCTGGCCTGGGTGGATGAGACGTTCGTACCGGAACTGACGCCGCTGGAGCGGACGCTGCTCGATCTGGGCGGCTCCGACGCCCAGCGTGCCGACGACTATCTCCAGGCCTATGCGCGGGTGTGGTGCGTGCCGGGCGTGGGGACGCCGGACACCCCGCTGTTCGGTGAGGAGGAGTTCGTGGGCCTGAAGGCTCACGAGCGTCCCGATGTGCCGGCGCCGTCGTGGATGGCGCAGGGAGCTTCCCGTACTCGCGGCTCACAGCTCGGTGTCCCGTGGGACGTGGCCTCCCAGCCTTGGTGGGTGTACGCCGTGGAGGCCGGGCTGCCGTCCGCCGCCGCGCTGCGCTTCAAGGAGGACGGCGCCGTTCGCATCGGCTGCCGCAGCCTTGACGATGCCCACGACCTCCTCGTCGGGTTCCCCGCCGGTCACCCCGATGAGCGCACGCTCGTGATGCGGTTCCGGTACGCCGACGACGACCTGCTCGGGATGTGTCACCTGCTCGCCCTCTCCCGTGCCGGGCGGGCTCGCCTCGCCTTCCTCAGTCCGGCCCATGACGGGAGCTGGCATGTCCTGCGCATGGTGAGCGTGCCGGTGCAGGGAGAGTTGTGTGCTGCGATGCGCCGTAAGGCCGTCGCCGAACTGGACCGGATGACGGGTGCCGATCCAGGGAAACTGCAGGCGCTGTTGGAAGCCGACCTGTCAGCAGTCACGGCCGAGGCCGCCCCGGTGGAGAAGCAATGGGGAACCTCCGTGGACGGGGCGCTGTTCTCGCCGCCGGACACTCTCTTCTGAGGCGCATTTAAAAGTGTTTGTGAACTGAGTTCACGCGTGGCATGCTGAAGAGGTCGGCTCAGTCGCCCCTTGTCGATAACCTCGGCTCCCGGCGTCCCTCCGCACGTCCTCGCAGAAAGGCCTCCCATGGCATCCCAGCCCGACGTCACGGACGTACCTCACCCCATCGACGAGGTGCCTCAGACGTTCCGCAACGGCGACTCCTACGACGTACGCGACGGGCTGGAGAAGTACATCCGTCTGGATCTGCTCGGCCCGTGGGACGGCGATACCGAGGAGCTGCCGAAGTCGTCGGCCGGGCCGCGTGACCGCTACCTCGTCGGGATGCTCGGCCCGCGCGCGGACGACAGCGAGACGAGCACCGACATCGCGCGTGCCGCGGCCCAGAGCGCGGACAACGAGGAGAGCGGCGACGAGGGGCAAGAGGAGTACGGCGGACTCGGCGAGCGGCTCACCCCGCAGGCCGCCGGACGGATCTGGGCTTCCTCCATGGGGCTGTCGTTCGTGGTGCCCGCCTCGGTCGGGATGCTCAGTGTCGTCGCCGGCTGGGGCCGGTACGCGCTCAGCGAGCAGCTGGGGGAGGACGCCGGGGCCGTACGGGTATGGGGGCGCGAGCCGGTCGAGCGGGATGCCGACATCGACGTGACACAGACCGGCGGGCGGCGATTCGTGCTCGACGGGGACGACAGTGCCGGAGTGCATCTCGACGTACAGGTGCGGCAACGTGACGTGGGCGCCGACGGGGAGGACCTGCGGGTCGTCGAGGTGGCTCTCGTCAACCGGCAGCCGGAGGGCACCGGCCGCGAGCGCGACAAGCAGTGGCTGTTCCAGACCAGGCTGGAGGTCGCCGCCTTCCCCGACGGCAAGGCGGCCGTGTTCCTGCCCATCGACGACCCGCTCGACCCGCGCTGCGCCGACCCGTACGAGGACGATGCCGAGGAGCGGCGCCTGCGCCTGCTCTACCGCGACGAGCTGCGATACGCGCTCGGGCGCAACGTCGCCGTGCACGCCGAGGTCCGCCCCGGTGAGCGGCGTTCCCACCGACTGCGCACCACCTGGCTGCCGACGTACGATGTGCGGGCCACCACCGCCCCCACCGCCGCCGACCAGCCGCTGCTCGTCGGCCTCGAACTCGGCATGGACGAGCTGGCCGCCCTCGCGGTGCCGTCCCGGCGTACCGAACTGAGCGTCGCCCTCGCCCCGCTCGCCGACGGATACAGCGCCTGGCTCGCCGAGCAGCGCGACAAGGCGCGCGGACTGCCCGAGGACCTGCGCATCGCCGCCGAGGCCGCCATCGACGAGGCCGAGGAGGTGTGTCACCGCATCGCCTTCGGCGTGGCCGCCCTGGAGACCGACGACGACGCGCTGGACGCGTTCCGCTTCGCCAACCGGGCCATGGCGCTCCAGCGGCGCAACACCGACATCGCCGCCGCACGCGCGGGCCGGGAGAACGACGCGTCCTCCTACCGCGAGGCGTACGAGAAGGTTTACGCCAAGGGCAAGGAAGGGGCCAGCTGGCGGCCCTTCCAGCTCGCGTTCGTCCTGCTCAATCTGGCCTCCCTGAGCCGGCCCGAGCACCCGCACCGCTCGACCGGCCGTGAGGCCCTCGTCGACCTGCTGTTCTTCCCCACCGGTGGTGGCAAGACCGAAGCGTATCTCGGGCTCACTGCCTTCACGTTCGCGCTGCGCCGTCTTCAGGGCGTCGTCGGCACCGGGGCCGAGGCCCGGGATGGCAGCGGGGGCGTCGCCGTCCTCATGCGCTACACGCTGCGACTTCTGACCGCCCAGCAGTTCCAGCGGGCGGCGGCTCTCGTCAGCGCCTGCGAGGTGCTGCGCCGCGAGGAGTTCGACAGGGACGCGCGCTGGGGGCAGACGCCGTTCCGGATCGGCCTGTGGGTGGGGACCGGGGTGTCGCCGAACTGGTTCGGTGAGGCACAGGAGCAGGTCGCCGGTGCCCGGGAGAGCGCCAGTGACAAGCACGCCCGTGTCATCCAGGTGCTCACCTGCCCCTGGTGCGGCCAGGGGCTGTCCGCGCACAGCGACATGAAGGCTGACGAGGACCGCCGCCGCGTCCTGCTGTACTGCGGGCGCGCTGAGGGCGAGGACCGCTGCCCGTTCTCGCGCCGCTCCGCGCCCGGTGAGGGGATCCCCGTCCTCACCGTCGACGAGGAGATCTACCGTCTGGCGCCCGCCATGGTCATCGCCACCGTCGACAAGTTCGCCCAACTGCCGTGGAACGGATACGCGGGGCTGCTGTTCGGCCGGGTCACCGAATGGTGCCCGCGGCACGGTTACCGTCACGCCGACCTCGACGAGCACACCGGCTGCCGCTCCCGCCACAACCGCAAGGGCGACAACCTCCCGGCGACGGTGGCTCAGCCCGTCGGCCGGCTCCGGCCACCGGACCTGATCATCCAGGACGAGCTGCACCTCATTTCCGGAGCCCTCGGGACCACCGTCGGGCTGTTCGAGTCCGCCGTCGACCAGCTGTGCAGCTGGACGTACACCGACTCCGCCGGGACCACGCACGAGGTCGGGCCGAAGATCGTGGCATCCACAGCCACCACCAAGCGCGCCGCCGAACAGGTCCTCGGCGTGTTCGGGCGCCGGGTCGCGGTGTTCCCGCCGCAGGTGCTCGACGTCGGCGACACGTTCTTCTCCCGGCGCATCGAGGCCGACCGCGACCAGCCCGGGCGCCGCTACCTCGGCATCTGTGCCCACGGCACCCGGCTCAAGGCCGCCGAGATCAGGGTCGCCGAGATCATGCTGCTCGCCGCACAGCAGCAGTTCGACGAGTACGGCACCCCCGCCGACCCCTACATGACGCTCGTCGGATACTTCAACGCCACCCGTGAACTCGCCGGCATGCGGCGGTACATGGACGACGACATCACGACCCGGGTGCGCTCCACGGGCAGCCGACGTGGTGTCCGGTCGCTGGCCGACCGCATTCCGACCAGGACCGGGATGCTCACCATCCAGGAGCTGACCTCGCGCATCTCCTCCGCCGAGATCGGCGTCACACTGCGACGGCTGGAAGCCCCTTTCGACCCGGAGCGTGACACCACGGCACGGCGCCGCGCCTTCGCGGCCGAGATCGTCGCCGCCGCCAAGCAGAAGCGCGACCCGCGCGTGGAACCCACCCGGTTCGACGAACGCTCGGTGGACGTCGTACTCGCCACCTCCATGCTCCAAGTCGGCGTGGACGTATCCCGGTTCGGACTGATGCTGGTCGTCGGCCAGCCCAAGAACACCGCCGAGTACATCCAGGCGTCCTCCCGCGTGGGCCGGGACAGGAAACGCCCCGGCCTCGTCGTGACCCTCTACAACTGGTCCCGCCCCCGCGACCTCGCCCACTACGAGGACTTCGAGCACTACCACGCCACCTTCTACCGGCAGGTCGAGGCCCTCTCGGTGACGCCCTACTCGCGCCGGTCCCTGGACCGGGGCACCGCCGCCACATATGTGGCGGCCCTGCGCCAGGCCGCCCTGGACACCTCGCGCAACACCGACGCCCATACCGTGGACCTGCACGGCCCGCTCGCCGCACACGTCGACGCGCGGCTGCTCGACCGCGCCGAGCGCGTCGGCGGTGCCACCGCACGGCAGTACCTGAGCGAACGCATCGACGTCCTCAAGGACCGGTGGGAGGACGAGCGGCTCAAGGGCGGCCGCCTCGGATACCGCGCCGAGAAGCAGAAGGACACCGTCGTCCACGGCCTGCTGCACCGTGCCGACGGCTCGCGCTGGGACGAGCTGACCGCTCCGATGTCCATGCGTGAGACCGAGAACGAGATCAACCTGCTGCTGCCCGGCGGTGGCCACCTGGTGGACCAGCCGACCCACGGCGGCCCGGCCTGGACCTTCCTGCCGCGGCCCGACGACCAGGACGGCGAGGCCACCGCGGAGCCGGTCGACGCCGACGAATTCGGACAGGCCGCCGGGGCGGCCGGAAAGGGACGCCGATGAGCGGCACCTACCACCGGCGCGTGGGCGCGGCCCGCCCGAGCCACCTCATGTACACAGCGGGGGTCGGTTCCCTCGTCGACCTGCCCAACTTCTCCGTGCTGGTCAAGGGACTCGAGTCCTGGAGCCACAGCGGTCTGACCGACTACGTCATCGACGAACCCCGCCTGCGCACCGCCGTCAACCGCCGACTCCAGCTGTACGGGAACACCCAGGTCACCGAGTTGCGCACGGCACCGTGGCTGCGGGGCAACGACTCCGACCCCAAGGGCTGGCACGCCCAGGGCGTCGGTGTCCCTGTCACGCCCTTCCCGCAGTGGCTGCGCTGCACCAGCTGCAACCTCCTCGCCCCGATCGACAGCGAGGCCTTCACTCTCCTCAACACCAACGCGCGCACCCCTCACGAGGCCCGGTTCGTCCACTCCGAGTGCGGTCGCGCCAGGCGCAAGCCGCTCGCCGTGACGGCCCGCTTCACGCTGGTGTGCACCAACGGGCACCTCGACGAATTCCCGTACGCCCACTTCGTCCACCACGGCCAGCAGTGCACCAAGAATCCCCGGCCCCTGCTGCGGATGACCGACCACGGCGGAAACCTCGCCGCCAACGTCACCTTGCAGTGCGTCGCCTGTCAGGCCAAGCGCAACATCCGCGACGCCATGGGCGAGCGCGGCGCACGCGAACTGCCGCGCTGTCGCGGCCGGCACCCGCACCTGGCCGCGTTCGCGCCGGACGGCTGCGATGAGCAGGCCACCCTGATGATCGCCGGTGCGTCGAACCAGTGGTTCCCGCTGACGATGAGCACGCTGGCGCTGCCGCCCGCGCCGGACAGTGGTATCGACAAGCTGCTCGACGACCGGTGGAACGAACTGCAGCACATCACCACCCCCGAGGTGTACACCGCGCTGTCGAACATGCCGGGGCAGGCCTACCTCAAGGAGTACGACCGCGACGCCCTGCTCGCTGCCATCCAGGCGCGCCTGACTGGCGGCACCACCGACGAGCAGCCCACGGAGACCGCCCCCGACCTTCTCGGCCCCGAGTGGGAGGTCCTGGCGGGTACCCGCCTGCCCACCCCACCGACGACTTCACCCTGGAGGAGGCAGAGGTGGCGGGCCCCACGGCCGAACTGTTCGGCTCCGTGCGGCAGGTGCAGCGGCTGCGTGAGGTGCGTGCTCAGATCGGCTTCACCCGGCTCGACGCACCCGACCCGGACAACCCCGAGATCGCCCGGCCCGTCCGGCTCTGGCGCAGCTCTCAGAACTGGGTGCCGGCCAGCGAGGTACGTGGCGAGGGGATCTTCCTGCGGGTGCGTGAGGACCTCATCAACCCTTGGGTGGAGCGGATGCAGAAGTCCACCGTCATGCAGGCCCACCGCGAGGCCTACACCCGGTTCCGCACCAACCGGCGGTCGGGCCGGCTCAGCGCGGACGCCGACTTCGACGCCATGGCGGGCTGGCCCGGCGAGCGCTACCTCGCCCTGCACAGCCTCTCCCACGCCCTGATCCGCACCATCGCCCTGGAATGCGGGTACAGCTCGGCGAGCCTCGCCGAGCGCATCTACGCGGGCGACGACGAACACCCCCGTACCGGCATCCTCCTGTACACGGCCGTTCCCGACTCCGAAGGCACTCTGGGCGGACTCGTCGCCCTCGCCGAGTCGACGCACTTCGACCGCATCGTGCGACGGGCACTCAAGGACGCGGCGCGCTGCTCCTCCGACCCGCTGTGCTCGGAACGGCTGCCCCGCAACCCCGCGGACTATCTGCACGGCGCGGCCTGCCACGCCTGCCTGTTCGTCTCGGAGACGACCTGCGAGCGCGGCAACCGGTTCCTCGACCGGCGCTTCCTCGTCCCGCTCGGCGACGACGCGGACGAGGTTCTCACCCCGCAAGCCCTGCGTCCGTGAGCCGCCAGGCCTTCGAGCAGGCCGCGGAGCGCGTGGTCCGGCTGCTCGGTCCTGCCCGGACCAAGGATCTCGCCGGTCTGCTGGCGCGCGGGCGGGGCGTCGAACACGCCCTGCTCGCCCTGCCGCAGCCCGCCTTCGCCGAGGCACTGCGCGCGCTGTACGCGGTCACCGAACAGCAGACGGTTCCGCGGGCGGAGGCCGCGGCCTACCTGCGCGGCTACATCGCCGGATGGAGCGGTGAGCGGCGCTCGGGAGACGTACGCACGGTGTGGAGCGGCCCGGCCACCCCCGGTGTCCCGGTGCGCTCCACCGCCCAGGTCCTCGTCGAACTGGTCAACGGTGCCAACCGCGAACTGCTCGCCATGACCTACGCCGCGCGCCCGTACCCTCCCTTGACGACCGCGCTCACCGCCGCGGTCACACGCGGCGTGGACGTCCATGTCGTCGTCGAGACCAGGCAGGGGGCCGCGGGGCTGCTGACCGGACCGGAACCCGCCGCGGCCTTCACCGGCGTACCCGGCCTTCGCCTGTGGCACTGGGCGTCCGAAGCCAGGCAAGGGCCGGGGGCTCGGCAGCACGCCAAACTCGCGGTCGCCGACCGGCACTCCCTGCTCGTCGGAAGCGCCAACCTGACGGAGTCGGGAGTGCGGCGCAACATCGAAGCCGGCGTGCTGGTGACCGGCGGAACGGCTCCGGAGCGGGCCGCGGAGCACATCAGGGAGCTTCAGCGCAGAGGCGTACTCGTGCCGCTCGACCTCCAGAGATGACGGGTGGGGGCGGGGCCGTCCGGTCCCGCCCCCACCCGTCAGGCCACTACGCCCGCGCCGCGTCGAACAGCGCCAACTGCCCCTCCTCGGGGCCGGCGTCCAGGCCGGGCGCCGCCGCCTCATCCGGGTCGCCGTCAGCCGCGGCGTCTGCATCGGGGGTCTCGCCCTGGGCCGGCTTGAAAGGAAGGACGTACTCCTGCGCCAGTCCTGCCAGATGCAGCGGGAGGGGCAGGCTCAGGGCGTCCGGCAGATCGGGGGCCTGGCGCAGCTGGTGGGCAGCCAGAGCCAGCGCCTCGGGGACGTCCCCGTCCTCCAAGTGACAGCCCAGTACGGCCAGTTCCACCAGCGCCGGGTTCCAGGCCGCCTTGTTCGTGTCGATCACCAGCTTCCCCTTGGAGTTGGTGCGCGGAGCGAGCTTGTCCGCGGCCACCGACAGCTTCGCCGTACGGGCCTTCTCGGTCGCCGACCAAAAGACCCGCGCCGTCCGCCCCTCCGCGACAGGCGCCGTCCACAGATGCGCGGTCAGCCCGTTGGCCCCCGCCGGATTCTCGGCCCACCACTGCGGCGTCTCACGGCCACGCGCGGTACGCACCCGCACCAGGTACAGGTCCGGATCGATACGGCGCATCGGGGCGTGCCCGTCGCGCAGACGGTCCGCGACCACCTTGCCGTCCTGCAGCCACGTCCAGTGCGCGCGCATGTTCTGGCCGTGCGCGAGCAGCATGGTCGGCGTGCCTCTCAACGAGCGGCGCACCCGCTGCAGCCACTCCTCACAGGCCCGGCGCTGCTCCGTGCGGTCGGCCCAGTACGACAGCCCCGCGGTCGGCGCCTCGCCGTCGCGCGGCGCCGGAACCAGCGGTACCGACGCCCCGGAGCGGCGCGCCAGCCGCAGGAGCAGCACGGGGTAAGGCACCCACGCCCGGACCTCGTCGTCCCAGCCCTCGACGCGGGCCTGCCCCGGAGTCGACGGATCCGGGGTGACCAGAACCGCGACCGGCAGGTGCCCCGCCGCGCGGGTGGCATTGCGGCGGGTCTTGCGCACCATCCACACGGCCGCGAACCGAAGCCCTTCGGGCAGACGGTCGCCGAGTGTGTGCTCGGGATGCACGCGGACACCGAGCTGGCGCAGGGCGTCGTCCCACGCCTTGGCGGCCCTGAACTCCTTGTCCTTGACGCTGTCGTACCCCTGGACCTGCTTGGGTACGGCCGTGAACTGGGTCAGGACACCTGCGTCGGCGCAGCCCAGGCGTACCGCGAACTTCGCGTCGTGGTCGGAAGAGGTGAAGTCGTCCGGCCGGTCGATCTCCACGACGGCGACGGACGGCCGATCGGCCTCCACCCCCTCAGGCCATTCGGCGAGGAACTGCCCGATCTGGCGGCGCCGCTCGTGCACCGCCTCGGCGACAGCCTTGGCGCTGTGACGCCGCCCCTCCAGGAGGGCGAGGTCATGGGCGAGAGCGCGCACCAGCTTGCGGCAGTGCAGGCGGACCTCCAGCTCCGGGGTGCACCATGACAGGTCCACGGCGTCTTCCCAGGCCTGCTCGGAGACAGGGACCCCGCCATCGCCTTCGAGGCCGAGGTGGGTGGTCAGGGCAGCGATGCAGGTGTCACGCATCAGGTCGGACTGCCACAGCAGATGGGCATGCAGGACAGGGGGGAGGCCGCACCGGGAGCCAGAGCCGTCAGGGCGAAGGCCGTGCCCAGGCGGCGGGCCTCGGTCCGTTCCCGCTCCGCCAGCGCCTTGCGGGACGGCTCGCTCGGCTCCTGGCGGGGGTTGGCCGGCCTGCTGCCGGAAAGGCGAGTGCGCATCAGGAGAGGAGCCGGACGCAGCTGCGGCGGCAGAGCCTGTTCGGCCCATTCCACGATCTGTGATCGCTGATGGGGCATCAGTCCGGTTCCGACCGGATGCGAGCCCATCGCCGTCGCATGGACGACGGCGGCGCGCATGTCGTCCTTCAGCCATCCCTCCGGGTCGGAGAGAATCGCGTCGGCCTGCGGGAACGTCTCCCTCAGAGACATGCCGCGCAGCATTCCCGCAGGGCCCCCGAGGACCCAGTCGTGTCCGTCCCGGCTCCATGCGAGCCGAGCCGACGCGAACCGGTCGCTGGCCGGAGCCTGGGGCAGCCATGGCACACGAGGGCGGAGCAGCACGGTCGTGCGGCGGCCGTAGGGCAGGTGCAGGCGTCCGGTACGGGAGGAGACCGCCGTCGCGTACCGGCGGATGTGGGAGTGCAGATGAAGGCGTGGCAGCGGATCGAAGGGCACGGTGTGCAGGGTGATGTTCAAGACCACGGAGAACCAGCCGGTCGTCCGCCCCGACTCGAACGGCAGAGCCTGAGAGACCAGTTCGGCACCCTGATCGCGCGGTCCGCGCGGCACCGCCCGGAACCGCAGACTGCCGCCCTCGTACGGAAACGGCGGGAGTTCCAGGATGCGACGGGCCAGCCAGTCCGTGGTCAGCTGGAATTGGCGGGGGTCAGGAGCGGCGGTGTCTCCGGGCGTGGGCGTGCAGCGCAGCAGCTCAACGGCGGCGCCTTGCTGCCAGGTGGGCAGTTCCGACAGGAGGGCCTCCTGGACTTCCTCGCGCAGTGCGCGGTGTTCACGCTCGGGGCGCAGGTCCCGCAGCCACGCCTTCACCAACGTGCGCAGCGCCGGGGCCGGGAGCGGATCGGGGACGTCTTCGGGAACGTAGAACCAGAAGTCCGGTGATTCGCCGAGATACGCGGAGGGCCGTGGGCGCACGAGCACGTCCGGGGCGAGGGCCTGCACCACCTGATCCATGCGGAAGGTGGGTACGTACTCGGCGGGTTTGTCGCGGCCCGCGCTGCACAGGTCGAGCAGTCGGCCGCGCCACTGTTCGGGGAAGGGCATGACCCGGTAGCGGCCGACGGCCGAGGCGTCGGTGTCCAGCGGCAGCCAGGCGGCGGTACGGACGGATTCATAGCGCGGGGACATGGGGCTTCCTTTCGCGTGGCTGTCAGGGGGTGTGGTGCGTGAGGTCGTACAGCGCCCGGTACATCGGTGCGTAGAGCAGCCGGACGATGGCCGGCTCAGCCGGATCGAGCGGGGTGTGCGGCATGGGCGCGTCGCCGAAATACGGGGCCAGGACGTCGCGGAGGCCCGACAGCAGCCCGTCGCTCAGGGGTGGGCCGGCGGGGGTGCTGCTGCCGGGCGCGAGCAGCCGTGCTGTGTGTGGCGCGAAGCGCGCGTCGACGAAGACCACCCGTGCCGGCACACCACCCCGCACCAGGCGGCCGATCACCTGCCACACCGTCACCAGCTGGTCCCAGGCGAACGCCCGCTTCTCGTCGTCGGACAGGCGAGAGTAGATGTAGCGCCGCGAGAGCAGACGGCGCCACTCGGCCCGTGCGGCATGCCGGAAGGAGAGCGCCGCCGCGTCCAGGTCGGGCGCGGCCCTGACCAGGTCGGCGAATGTGCCGAAGCGCAGGCCGGGGTGGTTGCGCACGAAACGGCTGGCCCAGTCGTTGATGGCGAACACCGCCAGCGACAGGTCGTCGGGCCGCGGGTGCGGGCGAGCCAGGAAGAGAGCGGTGCCGAACGCCGCGTTGCGTCGCGAGTTGAGGATGTTGTGGCCGCGCTCCACCGCCATCAGCGGAGCCACCAGAACCTCGGCCGTCAGATCCTCGGCGAAGGAGGCCAGATCACCGCGCCGCAGCGCTGTGGCCGTCTTGTCGTCGCTGCTTCCGTTCGCGCGAGACGTGTACTGCAACTCGGCGTCGTCGGCGGCCAGGACCCTCACCCGTCCGCGCCAGCGATCCATCCCGTGCAGGACGTCGGCGACGGTCCGAGCCTCCGCGTAGCTGCCGACCAGGAGCAGGGCGCGGCGTCGGCCCTCGTCGTCGACTTTGGCCAGCTCTTGTTCCAGAGGGCTGGCGCCACCGGCTCGCCCCGGTGAGCCGAGCCGGGTGGCGAGCGCTCGCGCGGCGGCGGGACGCACCTTCGGGTCTGTACCCGACAGGCTCATCGGCCGCCCTTCCGCGTCGTACATGAACCGGGTGGTGAAGACCGTCCGGCTGACTGCCTTGAGGGATCGGGAGGACGGCTTGAGCACAGCACCGACGGGGGCGGTGATGTGCGCGCGGGTGGAGGTACCGGCCCAACTCGTACCGGACATCAACAGCACCTGCGGGCCTGACCTGCCGCGGCCTGGATCGGCACCCAGATCGGGCAGGGCCTGAAGCAGTTCCCGGCCGACCCCTGCACAGCGGAAGAAGCGCAGAGTGCCGCTGCACCGGCCGTCGGCATCACGCTCGCGGTCGTCGGGCAGGTACTGGAAGCCGAGCACGTTGCCCATGGGGGCCTCGGGCACCAGCGGCGCGTAGTCCAGAGGAGGCCTGCGCGACAGCTCGTTGCCCGTGGAGTCCAGGTGCAGAGCGGCCTCCACATGCGGCCACAGGAACACCAGACGGTCCAACCGGTGGTGCAGAACGCTCAAGGCGAGCAGGAACTCCAGCCGGCGGGCTGTGATGTCCAGGGACTCCTCGTCCATCCCGACGGAGGGGGTATCCGCGAGCAGCGTGCGCAGACAGCCCAGCACTCTGGTCCGTGTATCGCGTCCGGACAGGGTGTGCAGCACGTCCTGCGCCAGCCGAGTGAGTTCGTCGGTGGCGTCGCCGTACGGCCCGCGCCCGCCGAGCGGATCGTCGCGGAACGCGTCGAAGATCGCTGTCAGTACTTCGCGCTGCTTGTCCTCGAAGGGGCTGCTCGTGCCTTTCGGTGCGTTCGCCTCGCCTTCCAGGTCCTCCTCGTACGCCTCGTACACCTCCGCTTCGTCGGCTGCTCCGTCCGGCAGACCGGTCGCGGCCGCAGGCGTGAACCAGCCGACGAGCAGCTTCTCCTGGAGGGTCCAGGGGCTGAAGTACTCGATGTCCGCCCACTCCCGCAGGTCCTTGTGTGAGATGAGCAGCGTGCAGACCCGGTCCGCGGCCGTGTGCGCCGTCGACAGCGCGGTCGCCCAGCGCTCGATGTCCTGGTCCGTGAGCGGGAGCCGACCCTGCCTCGACAGCTCCTGGATGCGGTGGGACTGCAGCTGGTCCAGCCAGGACTCCAGAGTGGGGGAGACGAGAGCCGCCGAGGGCGCGAACTGGCTGTCAAGGTTCATCTGCACCGAGTCGGCCTCGTCGACGATAACGATGTCGCTGCGCAGGCAGGCGAGTTCGAGATGGCGCAGCCGCTCGGCCCCGAGGTGACGTGGTACGGCGGACTGAACCAGGCTCGCGGGGTTCGCCACCCAGATGGCGGCCTCCACCAGTTCACGGGCGGCCCGATGACGCGGGCACGCGTACCAGGCGGGGCAGCCGTGCGGCTCACCCTTGAGCTGGGGGGTTCCTTGCTCCTCTCGCGGGTCGCCCGGCCGGTACGGAGCGAGCGGGGCGCCGTCGGGTACGTCCGCGGCCTTGGCCCGCTCCGGATAGAGAGAGGTGCAGGGTGCGTCGGCGAACCGCAGGGGGCGGGCTGCCTCCGTGCCCCGTAGTGCGTCGAGGACGCACACCGTGCTCAGGTCGTCGAAACCTGGATCGTCGTGGTCGAGAAGGTTCGTCAGCCCGCGGGAGGCAAGCCTGCGGTGCAGCCGCGTCACGTGGGTTTCCCGCGTGGTCAGACCGAGCACCGGGGCCGCCGACAGGCCCAGGTCGCGCAGCAGCGCGGTCAGCCTGAGCTGTTCGGCCACATCGCCCACGACCAGCGTCGTGCGCAACACCGGGTCCTGGCGCGCCGCCCATACCGCTACCAGCGTCATCAGTGTCGACTTGCCCGCCCCCACCATGCCGACCAGGTGGAGCAGCCCGTCGAGGAGCAGCGGCCCCTCAACGGCGAAGTCCTTGTCGCTGCCGTCACGCGGATGCAGGTGGACCTCGGCGAGGCGTGCCTCCCAGTGACCGGGGTTCATCACCTCGTTCGAGTGTTCGGTGGCGTCCATCCAGCGAGCGGTATCCACCAGTTCGGCGCGCGAGATCTCCAGTGGTTCGCCCGTGCCCGCGCGTGGGGCCTCTGGGCGGTGACCGTCGACGGGGGGCGTGGTCAGCCATGTGGGAATTGTGACCGAAGCGGGGCGCCGGCGCTCGACGAACGTGGACCGGCCCGACGGGGCGAGTGGCAGCGCTGCCACGGCCAGAGGCGGCAGGGCGGACAAGGCGTTGTCGTAGACCGCGAACCGGTCCGCCGCGACCACGGGTTCCCGTGCCAGTGCCGGGGCGTGCGGCGACTCGACGCGATATCCCCTGAGCCGATCGGGCAGCTGCTCGTACGTGTCCAACGCCTGGTGCCAGGCGCGTCCTCGGCGCAGGGGCCACAACAGGTGGCGTGCGGCCGCGAGCATGACCGCGCCGTCGCCCGAGTCTCCGACGAGTCCGCGCGCCCGCGCGAACGGATACCCTCCTAGCAAGACGTATGCGGACTTCGCCGGCTCCTCCGGGGCGAGCCGTTCCAGGAGCCGCAAGGCGAGCTCCACCTGGCACAGCAATACGGGTTTCGCCTCTGTGCCACGGGCCCGCACCTCGTTCCACAGGCGTCCCAGTTCCTGGCTGACCGGGCGGTGCCAGCTGTCGCGGTCACGCACGCCTTTGCTCCTTTCCGCTTCCGGTGCGCAGCGACGTGAGTCTCCGGCGGGCGCGGGCCACCAGGTCCGTGTCCGTGACGAGCCGGAGGTCGTGTGCCGCAGGTGGCCGGTTGCGTTCGAATGTCTCGATGTACCCGTGGCGATGGTCCACGCGTTCCTGCGGCACCACCCAGAAGGCCTCGTCATAGCGGGGCTCCCTCGGCACCGTCCGCGCCGCACGTCCCAGGAAGGCCGGGTGGGCCCAGTCCTTGACGTCGACGGCCCACACCCAGCCGTCCGGGAACGTCACATGGATGTCGTACGCGTCGAAGGCGGGCCACATGCGCACCCTCAGCCCGAGTGCGGCCAGGTGCCCCTCCAATGCGACCTCCGCCAGCCCCGGCCCAGTGACGAACACACGCAGCGGCCTCTCCAGTTGGAGCAGTCCGGCCGCCTCCTCCGCAGGGACGAGACGACGGATGAGGGGCTCCCCGTGCAGTCGGCAGCGGTCCCGCTCGCACCACCACCCCCCCTCCCGCAGAGGGGTCAGCAGGCTGCCGCACCGGCCGCACACCGCGCATCGGCCGTCGCGTCGGTAACTGTCCGGGACGGGCTGGTAGATCACGGCCAGCAGCTCACGCACCGGATCGAGTACGTGGTCCAACGCAAGCTCGCACTCCTCGGCCGCCGTGAGGACCGGATGCTCCACCAGCAGTCTGCGGAATTCGGTGTAGGCGGCCTCCTCGCCGTACTCGCGGCACAGCCG
The DNA here is from genome assembly GCF_022695595.1 of Streptomyces sp. MST-110588. Classification (NCBI taxonomy): domain Bacteria; kingdom Bacillati; phylum Actinomycetota; class Actinomycetes; order Kitasatosporales; family Streptomycetaceae; genus Streptomyces; species Streptomyces sp. MST-110588. The sequence goes on along the minus strand of NZ_CP074380.1, from coordinate 1,613,836 downwards.
CAGCGCCGCGCTCACGACCACGCGGTCGCGCAGGGCGAGGGCGCTGTCACCGCACCGGTCGGCCCACTCATGGCACAACTGGGTCGGGCGTCGGGAGACGGGGTCCAGCAGCAGGTCGTGGGGGCCCACCACGTCCCGCGGGAGGTCGACAGGCCAGTCGGCGACGGGACGCTCCCGGCACCAGACCAGCAGCTCCGCGAGGCCGGACGGCGCGGCCGCTCCGCGCTCCAGGCAGGCTAGGACCGTGCGGTCCAGCGCTCGCTGGACTTCGGGCGGATACGGCAGACAGAAGGCGTCCAGGCCCGTCACCTGGTCGAGTACGGTCAGTGCTGTCGCGACCGTCCGCAGCAGTGGTATGCCCCGGTGCGCACCCCAGTCGGACACAGAGGGCGGGTCGGGCGTCTCGTTCGCCGGCGGCCGTGTCATTCGGTGTCCGGCGAGGAGGCGTCAGGGCAGCAGGAGCGGACCTCGCACTCGGCGCAGTGCCGGCCTGGGCGTGCGGGGTAGGTTTCGTCGGAAACCCAGGATGCGGCGAGTTCCGCCACCACCCGACGCGCCTCGTCCAGGGTCCCGGGATCCGCCGGGTCCACCTCGCCGTACCAAGGGCCCTGCCCGTGCAGCACCTCCAGGTCGATCCGGCAGCGGCGGGGGTCGCTCTCCAGCGCGCCGGCCTCGATCATCAGGACGGCGACGGCGAGTTGCGGATAGCTCTGCAGCAGACTCGCCCCCTCCCAGGGGCGCCGGGAGGCAGTCTTGGTCTCGTGCCACACCCAGCCGCCTCCCTGGGCGTACAGAAGATCGGGATCGGCGATCAGGACGACATCCAGCTCCGGATCGTGGACCGTGAGCCGGGGCTGCACGCGTACGCGTGCACCAGCGGGCAGCGACCTGAGCGGACAGCAGCTCTGATGTTCGGCCAGCATGCTCAGTGCCTGAGCCTCGGCGTCGGCCGACAGGCCGGGCAGGGCCGAAGGAAGCGGCGCGTGGAAGCAACTGCCGTGCACATGTTGCTCGTTCAGCCAGGTGTCGACCGCTCGTCCCCGCCGGATCGCCTCACTCTCCTCGGCATCAGGCTTGAGGCGCAGTGTCCGGGTGAGGTGGTAGCGCGCCGGACATACGGCGTGGACACGCAGGTCGGTCGTGGACAGCGAGCGCCGCTTCCGGAAGTGGCGGGGAGCCGGCACGCCCAGGATGCCGGGTGCGCGGATCACCGCCGTACACCCTGTCAGCGCTTCGCACCGCACGCACGACGAGCCGGGGCGGGTGCTCCTGGAGTCCACCGCACGGCCCAGGACCTCCCGAGCACGGTCGGCGTAGGCCTGTTCGGCCTGTTCGGCCGACATGTCCTCGAGGATGCCGTGGCTGCCGTCACCGCAGCCGAAACCTACGACCCGGACCTGGCGGGGGAGTCGAGGCGCATCCGCCAGAGGGCGGTGAATGTCCCCGAACGCCGACTGCACCGGCACTCCGCGGGCGAGGACACAAGCTGCCTCCGCCTTCTCGGCCTCGCTCCGGTCGGTGCGCAGGGTGTTTACGGACAGCAGCCACAGTTCGCGCTCCGAGCCGTCCTCGGACGCGTAGCGCCGGCCCCATGCGGTGCGCTCGTAGCGCCTGGCGCCGCGCTCGTCGGCCTGGTCACGCTTGGCGATGACCGACCACTGGTGCTTCACGGGCCGAGTGGCAGGGCGCCCCTCGACCCGGCGAGCGGCCTCGTACTGCTCCCGCATCTGAAGGTAACGGCCCACTGCTTCTGCCGCCCACCGCTGGTGCGCGGGCAGGCACCTGCGATCGCGGGCCAGACGCGCGAGTGCTTCCCGAACGGAGAGCCCTTCGAACTCGATCGCATCGAGCGTCGCCATGACCGGGCCCAGAGCGAAGTCCTCAACTGGCTTGCGGCGCGCGCGGGATTGCTTCTGCCGAACCAGTGGCCTGGCCCTGAGGGCGTTCCCCAAGGGGCAGTCGCCCGGGTCGTCGCGCAATAGCGGAAGAGAGGTCCGGATGAGGCGGATGTCCCCATCGGTGTCGGCCGGAACGGTGAACGGCTTCACGGCTGTTGTTGTTCCTCTCTGCTCCGGGGCGTCGTGAGCGGTGTGACGCTGAACAGGACAGCAGGCATCTGTGAACTAAGTCAAGCAAGTTAGGTATATTCGCCTGTGAACCATTACGGTGGGTCACGCTTGGAACGCCGAGGAGGAGGTGCCCGGTGCGGGTAGGGGAAGTGGTCGCCGACCGCTACAGAGTGCAGGCCGTTGTCGAGCGCGGAGGTATGGGTGCCATCTGGCTCGGCGCTGACCTGACCACCGGAGCTCGTGTGGCGATCAAGGTCCTGCGCCTGGATGCCTACGCGCGTGAGGACTTCGCTCCTGCTGAGTGGAATCGCAGGCTGCAGGAGCTCGTCCGCCGATTCGAGCGAGAGGGCCGGATCCTCGCGGATCTCGACCATCCGTCCATCCCGCGGCTCCTCCATCACGGGCGCCGCGGAGGCGAGCCCTGCTTGGTGATGGAGTACGTGGACGGCGTCAGCCTTCGCGAACTGCTCCTGCGCCACCGGCCCCTTCCGGTCGCGGCAGCCGCATCCATCGCCCATCCGGTGGCCGAAGGGCTGTCACATGCGCATGCCCGCGGAGTCGTCCACCGTGACCTCAAGCCTGGGAACATCCTGGTCAGCCGGGTTGACGGCGCGGTGAAACTAGTCGACTTCGGTATTGCCCATCTGACCGACCCTGAGGCCACCCGGTACACCGTCCTAGGGGCCACACCTGGAAGCGTCGGCTACATGGCGCCGGAGCAGATCCGTGGTGCTCGGGACATCACGCCGTCGGCGGACCTGTATGCCTTCGGATGCGTTCTGTTCGAGTTGCTGACAGGGGCGCGGCCGTTCGAGGACCTTCCCGACCGCAGCAGGGACATCCGGCACCTCGAGGACGCTCCACCGCCCCCATGCCTGCTCAACCCCTGTGTACCGCCGGCTTTGGACGCCCTCGTCAGCGCGCTGCTGGAGAAGGGGCCCGCGAACCGACCGGAGAGCGCGGACGTGATCGCCGATGTGCTGAGCCGCCATCTGCCCCGCCCTGGCGACCCGGCTCCTGAACCGCTGATGGACCCCGACCCCACCGCGCGATTCCGCCTCCCGGAAGGTGTCGCTCGTCCGTCCACCGCATCACCGCAACCCGGTGCCATCACTCCGCCCCGTGCAGGTTCACGCGGTCGCGGTCGCGATGGCTGGCTCAACCGTGAGGATGTACGACGCCAGCTCGACGAGGCAGGTCGGGAGCTCGATGCGCAACGGCCGGCGGACGCTTGCCGGCGACTTCCTGCCCTGCTCGTGCGCGCCGAAGCCGAGTGGGGAGTTGGTGATCCCCTGGTGGTTCAGACGCGGTGGCTCTGTACGGAACTCGATCGGCTTCGTGGGGGAACGGGCTGAGACGACATGACGAGACCGAATGACCGGATCAGGTCAGGTAGCGCAGATGTGATCGAGGACTGTGCTGCCGGAGCGTCGTGCCAGAGATAGCGCGGTCCGTCTACTTCGTCGACAATCGCCCGGCGAACAGCAGTTCCCCGAGCGCCTGCCGAAGCTCCCTACCCGAGGCGCGCAGGTCGTCCAGGTGCCGGTCGAAGTCAGAGATCCGTCGGTGCACATCCCCCAGCCGCTGTTGCTCATGCAGCGGTAGCCGTGGAACGCGCAGCTTCCGTACATCGACGCGGGAGCTTGTGGACGAGTGTGTTCCCGCTTGCCGGGCGTTGGCGGCACTGTGCAGACACCCGGCCAGGAACCATGGATCAAGGAGAGCGGGGTTGGCTCGGATGGCCACCATGTGCGGTCCGAGGACGGCCGGGGCGGCGGTTTCCACCTGCACGTCAAAGGCGCGTGCCAATGCCGAAACGACCACATCTCCGTTCGCGGTCACGGTGAGCGAGTCGTCCTCGCGGCCCTGCCGTACCAGCTGTGCAGGCACCCACAGACGCGGGACGTCGACGAAATGACGGCCCACCAGGACCGGGATTCCGCCCTCTGGGCTGTCCCCGCGCAGGAGCGATGCTTCCGGCAGGGCCTGGCCGGCCTTCAAGGTGAGGGCGTCGGCAAGTTCGAGCTCGCCGATGTCGGCCCAGGCCTGGTCCCGTTCGTCCGAGACAGCAAGGGTCGACAGGAAGTCGAATGCTTCGCTCACGTCGCCGAGCAGGCGGCCGAAACCAGTCCATCCATGCTTCAGATCGGCCGCGGTGGTCGCGGTGTCATCCGGCACGTGCCGGGCCGGAGTGAGATCCACTTCGCCGTCCAGGAGTTCGACGACGGGCACTCGTACAACCCCCGCTACGTCCTCACCCCGTAGCGCTCGCCGTACGGCATCGGTCAGCGCGTCCCAGGGAACACCGCCTCCCGGAACGGTGGGGAGGTCTCGGGCCGCATCCACCAAGACGACCCGCGGGTCACTGGCATCGGAATCCGCAGAGGTTGCGGAACGAAGTACCCACACGTGCAGGCCGACTCCGAACGGGGCGGTTGTTCCCGGCGGAAGAGCTACGACCGCTCGGAGCACGCCGTTCTGCAGCAGAGCAGTACGGATCCGCCGACCGGCCCGGCGTGATGCGACTGCCGGCGGCAGCAGTACAACGCCCACACCGTCGGGGGAGAGCGCGGAGATGATGTGCTGTACCCAGGCCAGTTCGGACTCAGTCCGTGGCGGCTGCCCGTACACCCAGCGAGCATCGGTGGCGAGCTCCGCATCGCCCCAGTCCCGCTCGTTCCACGGCGGATTGGAGAGCACCATGTCCGCCTGGGCGGTGGGGAACTCATTGGACCGCAGTGAGTCTCCCCATGCGATACGGATGTCGGGCTGGTTGGTTCGAGAGGCGGTGGCCAGAGCCAACCGGGCTCTGGTCAAAGCGGCGAGCACCGCGTCATTGTCCTGACCGAGGACGACTGCGGGGCTGCCGCCGTCCGTGGCGTCCCCCAGAGCGGCCAGGAGCAGCATGCCGGTACCACAGGCAGGATCGAATACTGACCGCGGGACTGATGCGCCCCGCACCGTGACCGCGACAGTGTGCATGAGGCGAGCCAGCGGTTCCGGGGTAGCTGCCACCTGCCGCACGTGGGTGCGTAGCCACCGCTCCAGCAGCTGCTCGAAAACACCCTCGAGAGCTTGCGCATCGGCGGTGTCCAAGGTTCGTTTCAACAGGTCGGACGCTGCCTGGTTCAAGGGGGGAAGGCCCTCTTCCCTGGCCGGACCCGCGCCGGACAGACGTAGGCCGATGCGAGCCACCAGTGCTCCCATGGCCTCCCGTGAACCCAGTGCCTCGTACTCGGGCCACAGCAGGTCAAGGGGTTGTGGCTCCTCGGGCAGTCTGCCCTCGGCGCTCAGCCATTCGCGTACCTCGGGCAGAGAGAACTGGGGGCGGGCATCGGTGCCTGCGACCGGGAGCGGAAAGGTCGGGTGGCGCCGCCGCCAGTTGCTCACAGCCGCCCGTCCCACCCCGGCCAGGCGTGCGATCTCGGCCAGGGTCACCAAGACGGGGGGTGCTTCCTGGTGTGCGGGCATGGCCCCCTCCGGATCCGGTGACGTTACGGACTGACTGCGGTGGCCCAGGGTAGTGTGCGCCAACGAACGCTATCCTATATGTTTACTCAGTTTACATGTGGCCATGTCGTCGCGATCGCTGGTGAGGCCGCGGGCGGTGTTGTGGAGCCGGAAGAACGACGACGGTGGATCTTCAGCCGTAGCGCTCCTTGATCGCGGGCACTCGGTGAGCGTTCCACGAGCCGGGAGCGTTGAGTAGACGGTTGTCAGGTTGCCAGTGGCGGCGACGAACCCCTCGGATCGCCATTGGCGGAGATCTTGCCGTGCACGTCGGAGCGGGATCACGGCGGGTGATGCTCCTTGCCGCCATCCAGTACCCGCTGTTCAAGGCCGTTCTCGCCCGCGTCGAGGAGCTGTAGCCGGACCCGGCCGTCATCGAGGGGCTGCCGGAGCCATGGGCTCCGACCGCCCGATCACGTGAGGGAGGGGCGTGGCCGCGGTCAGTTCGCGCGGACCGTCACGTCGCCGATCTTCGTCCGGGCATTGACGCTCGCGCCGGAGGATGAGTCCTGGTCCACTGTCACCTTCCGGTTGCCGATCTTGGTCTCGGCGTTCACGGCGAACGGACCGGCGGTCATCGGGAGACGCAGCTCCACGTCACCGGTCTTGGAGACGGCTGTCAGCCTCTCGAACGCGTCGATGTCCTCGACCAGTACGTCACCCAGCTCGGTCGTGGCCTCGGCGGTGCCGAACTTCACGTCCTTGAGCGTGAGAGCGCCGTTCTTGCTGACGGCCACGAGGTGGTCCCCGGCGATGCGTTCCAGGCGGACGCTTCCGATCCGCGTACGACCTTCGACCGAGGCCTGCACGCCTTGCACCGAGACGTCGCCCAACCGTGTCTCGGCCCTGATCCGGGTGCCGACCGGCACCGTCAGGCGATAGTCCGACGCGCACTGGCCCATGCCCTCACCACAGCGGGTTGTCACGCGCAGAGTGTCCTTGTCCTGCTTGATGGTCTCGTCGGGTGAGCGCAGCGATTTGGTCAGCTTCTTGTACAGCTCCGGCTTCTCCTCCTGCCCGACCACATCGACCTCGATATCACCGCTGTCGATGGAAAGTTCTATCTTCCGCACCGAAGGCCTGATCGCGGCAGAACTCGACTCCGTGGCGGTGACCAGGAACAACAGTAAGTACCATGCGGCTCCACCGACCACGGTGACGCCGGTCAGGATCGCGAGGGTACGAATGACGCGACGCAGCACGGAGCGTTTGTGGCGGCGTGACTGGGGCGGGCCCGAGCGGGCCGAGGCAAGGGTGTCGTACATCTCTGGCTCCGGTTTCGGTGGTCGCAGGTCGGCGCGGGTGCCCGTAAGAGGCTCACGGAAGCGGGTCGGTCAGGGAGTCGAGGTACTGCAGTACCGCTCGTACGCGACGATTCCCCTCGTCGTCGGGCAGCAGGCCGAGCTTGGTGAAGATGGCACGAATGTGCTTCTCGACAGCCCGCTCGGTGATGAACAGACGGCCGGCGAGGCCGCTGTTACTGAGACCTTCGGCCATGAGCCCGAGCACCTCCCGTTCGCGCGGGGTGAGTACTGCCAGACCGTTGTCCTTCTTCTGGTGACTTGCCAAGATCTGGCTGACCACCTCGGAGTCCAGGGCGGTGCTGCCGTCGGCGACACGGTGCAAGGTGGCCACGAACTCGTCCACGTCGGCCACGCGGTCCTTGAGGAGATACCCGATGCCGGCACTGCCGTGCGCGAGGAGTTTGGAGGCGTAGCGGGCTTCCACGTACTGGGACAGGACGAGGATGGGACGGGCCGGGTCCGAGGCCCGGATCGTCAGAGCGGCACGTAACCCTTCGTCGGTGTGGGTGGGCGGCATCCGGACGTCCACCACACACAGATCCGGGTCCAGGTCAGTGACCAGGGCGAGCAACTCGTCAGTATTTCCTGCCTGCCCGACGACGTCGATGTCCTCGTCGGCGAGGAGCTTGGCGAGACCGGTGCGCAACAGGACGGAGTCCTCCGCGATGATGACGCGCAACATGTTCGCTATGCCCTCCAGGGAAGGGTGACATCGACGGCGGTCGGGCCGCCGAACGGACTGGTCAGCGTGAGATGGCCGTCCACCGCACGGATCCGGTCACGCAGCCCGCGGATCCCTGAACCCCGGTCGGGGTCGGCGCCGCCGATGCCGTCGTCGCTGACTGTGAGCCGTAACAGTTCGTCCTCCCGGAAGACCTTCACGGACGCCCCGTCCGCCCTTGCGTGCTTGGTGATATTGGTGAGCAACTCGGAGACCACGTAATAGGCGACCGCTTCGGCCCGGGGGAGGGGCGCTCGGTCAAACGCACCATGAGCTCGACAGGGACAGGGCACCGGGCCGCCACCGCCGCGAGAGCGGGTGCCAGGCCCTGCTCGGTGAGGATGGACGGGTGCAGACCACGAGTGACATCACGCAACTCCTGCATGGCGGCCTTGACCTCCTCGTGCGCGGTCACCAGCAAGTGTCGCGCCTTGTCCGGGTCCCGATCGAACCGGGACTTGGCCCTGCCCAGGCTCATCGCGACCGACAGTAGCCGCTGCTGTGCACCGTCGTGAAGATCGCGCTCGATGCGCTGCCGCTCCTGCTCGGCGGCATCGACCATGCGCGAGCGGCTGTCCTCCAGGTCCAGCGTCCGCCGGACAAGGTGGTCGACCTGGTTGGGGCCGAGCATGCGGATGGCCAGGTCGGACTCTGCGCGGGCCAACGGCCGCCCGAGCCACAGCCCGGCAACCAGCAGGACCAACCCGGTGAGCGCAGAGGACGTCGAGCCCCACAGGGTGCCGATGCCGGCGTCGAGGAGCGCGGCTCCGTCGGGCAGCAGCAGAGCGGACAGCGGCAGCAGGGTGAGCATCACGCCTGCCGCGAGCACCGTCAGCATCAGCCCGCCGGCGCCGAGGGCCCACATCAACATCACGCTGGTGTGCGTCAGCTCACGCCAGGCGCGACGGCTGAAGAGCCGCCCCAGGCGGTCCTTCCAGCCCTTGCTGGGCGCAGTGACCGGCATGTCGATGTCCAAGTCCGCAGGAGGTAGAGCCGTTGCCGGTCCAGCCGGGAGATCCAGCCGGCCGTCATCATTGCCAGAGGCAGCAGCGGAAGACCGATCAACAGGAGCGGGGTCAGGGTCACGCCTGTCAGGAGCAGCACGAGGGGTACGCAGTACAGCGGCGACATGGCCAGCGTGGTCAGCAGCTGAAGGAGGTCATCGCGTACGTCCCGCGTGAGCAGGCGCCGAGCGGCGCGGTACGCTGCCCGGATCCTCGGTGGTCTCCGCCTCATAACACTTCCCGGTCTCGGCTCGTCGTATGAGGATCCTAGGTTCGCGGCTTGGGCGGTTCCGAGCGTGCAGACGTGTCCTTCGACGGTAGTGCCAGCACTACTTCCGAAGAGGTGATCGCACGCCCGACAGTGACGTACACCGCTGCATAGCGTCACGGTTCAACCCCTACGAGGAGCCTTGACCGTGTCCTTCACCGAAGAAAAGCACGCAGCGCGCCAGCGCCCCGGGTCCTCGGACGTGGCGCCGCCACCGCGTGGACTCGTGGAGAGAACAGCTGCTTGGAGCATGGCCCATCGCAAGCTGACCCTGCTGTTGTGGATCGCGGTCGTGATTCTGGCGTACGCGGCGAGCACGGTGACCGGAGTCCGCGAGCAGGAGGACGCCGACGGCCTCACCGGACAGTCCGCGGTCGCCGAACGGATGTTGGACAACGCGGACTTCGCGGACGACGGCATCGAGCGCGTGATGATCCAGGCGCGCAGCGGCAAACTCTCCGCCGCCACTGCCGACGACGTGGTCGCCTCTCTGCGCGCCCGGTACAAGACTGTGAACGCGGTCGCCGACGTCAGTGAACCGGTGACCTCTGAAGACGGCCGCAGCGTTCTGCTGCCGGTCACCCTCGACCTGGGCACCGGAGACGAGAAGAAGAAGCCCAAGAATGTCGTCGGTCCCATGCTGAAGGCGACCGAGGCGGAGCAGCGGGCCCATACCGGCCTCCGCATCGAACAGCTCGGCAAGGGCTCCATCACCAAGGAGTTGAGCCAGAAGCTCAACGCCGATTTCCAGCGCGCGGAGTTCATCAGCGTCCCGGTGACACTGCTCATCCTGCTGGTCGCGTTCGGCGCACTGCTCGCGGCGGGACTGCCGGTGCTACTCGGCATCACCTCGGTCGTCTTCGCACTCGGCCTGGCGGGCGTGACCTCGCTGCTCGTGCCCGTGGATGCCAATCAAGCCAGTCTGATCCTGTTGATGGGTCTCGCGGTCGGAGTTGACTACTCACTCTTCTACATCCGGCGACAGCGCGAAGAACGGGCGCTCGGGAAATCCCCCGCCGCGGCCCTGCGTATCGCCGCAGCTACCTCGGGGAGGGCCGTCCTGGTCTCCGGCCTGACGGTGGCATTCGCCATGGCCGGCATGTTCCTCTCCGGAAACATGCTGTTCTACTCGCTCGCCCTGGGCACCGTCCTGGTGGTCCTGGTGGCTGTGCTCGGCTCTCTCACGGTGCTTCCGGCCGCGCTCGCGGGCCTCGGCGACAAGATCGACCGACCTCGGATCCCCCTGCTTCGGCGGCGCACCGTCGTACGCGGTGAGAGCCGACTGTGGGCCGCCGTGTTGCGTCCCGTGCTCAAGGCACCGGGAGTGTCACTGCTGATCGGCGTGGCCATGCTGGCTCTGGCCGCACCCGCGCTCGGAATGAAGCTGAAGATGCCCGGTGACGAGGACCTGCCGCGCTCGTATGCGGTCATGCAGACCTACGACCGGCTGGTGGAGGCGTTCCCGACCGAGGGAACGGCGCATACCGTGGCGGTCGAGGCCGACAAGGGGCGATCCGGCGAGGTTGCCCGGCTGCTGACGGCCATCCACGACGACGCCATGGCGACCGGACAGTTTGCACAGTCAGCGAAGCCAGACATCGCGCTGTCGAGGGACGGCACGGTTTCCCGGCTTGAACTGCACGTAAAGGGGGACGCGGGTGGATCGGAGGCGAAGCAGACGCTGCAACTGCTGCGCAACGACCTGGCGCCGAAGACTTTGAAAGGAGCCGACGTCGACAAATGGGCAGTCGGGGGCAAGACAGCCTTCTCGACGGACTTTTCCGACACACTGCAGGACCGTCTGCCTCTGGTGTTCGGATTCGTCACCCTGCTCTGCCTCGGCGTCATGCTGCTCGCCTTCCGCTCTGTGACCCTGGCTCTGCTGACGGCCGTGCTCAACGTGCTTTCCGTAGCGGCGGCCTATGGAGTACTCGTCCTGGTCTTCCAGGGCGAGTGGGCCGAAAGCCTGCTGGGGTTTGACTCAAATGGAGCGGTGGTTTCCTGGCTCCCGCTGATTCTGTTCGTAGTCCTTTACGGGCTGTCGATGGACTATCACATCTTCGTTCTGAGCAGGGTGCGCGAGGGGGTCGGACTGGGAGGCTCCACACATGCGGCCGTTCGGCACGGCATCCTTACGTCCGCGGGCGTGGTCACCACAGCCGCTGTGATCATGGTTGCCGTCTTCGCGGTCTTCGCGACGCTGTCGACCTTGGACATGAAGCAGCTGGGTGTGGGACTTGCCGTCGCCATCCTCCTCGACGCCACCTTGATCCGCGGTGTGCTGCTGCCCGCAGCCCTTGTCCTGCTGGGCAAGAGGGCCTGGCCCAAGTCGAGATCTGTGCGGCAGGACCCGGCCGTCTCCCATGGGTGATCAGCTCCCGCGGGGAGAGCAGGGGCGCCCTCTCTTCCCTGCGTCTGGCGCTCGATGCCTGACGCCCGACGCCTGACGAGGGCCGGCGGTGGCGACCGCCGCCGGACCGGACGATGCCCGCACGGAACAGGGTTCTGCGCGGGCATCGGCATACGGCGAGGTGCCGTACGCGTTGCCGTACGCGCTGGGGCTCGTGCTCGGCAAGGACGCCAGGACCGCACCTCGGCAAGGCCCGGTCGCATGAGCGAACGGGTTCAAACTGGAGCCGGCCCGCCGGCCCGCCGGCCCGCCTGCTGACGTGCTCGCTCTCATGCTTCCGTCGTTGCCGGAAGGATCTGGACCGGGCGGCCCGGGGGGCGGGTGCGGCGGCGCCACTCGCGGGGGTAGCCCAGGGAGACTTCCTGGTGGGGGATGCCGTCGACGTGGATCAGGCGGGGGATGTGGAGGTGGCCGTAGACGACGGTGGTGGCGCGGAAGCGGCGGGGCCAGTCGGCGGTGGCCTCGGTGCCGCACCACAGGGAGAACTCCGGGTGCCACAGCGGCTCGGTGGGTTGGCGGACGACGGGGAAGTGGTTGACCAGGACCGTGGGCAGGTCCTCGGGAATCGCGGCGAGCCTGGCTTCGGTGGTTTCCAGGCGGGCCCGGCACCACGCCTCCCTGGTCGGGTAAGGGTCCGGGTGGAGGAGGAACTCGTCGGTGCAGATGACCCCCGCTTCCTCGGCCAGCGTCAGGGCCGCTTCTTTGGTGGGGGCGCCCGGTGGGCGGAAGGTGTAGTCGTACAGGACGAACAGCGGGGCGATCACGGCCGGGCCGCCGGCTCCCTCCCAGACCGGGTAGGGGTCCTCGGGTGTGACGACGCCCAACTCCCGGCAGATTTCCACCAGGTGGTCATAACGGTGGGCGCCGCGAAGCTGTACGGGGTCGTTGGGCGGGGTCCACAGCTCGTGGTTGCCGGGGGCCCACACCACCTTGGCGAAGCGGTCGCTGAGTACGGTCAGCGCCCAGCGGATGTCGGCGACGTGCTCGCCGACGTCGCCGGCCACCAGCAGCCAGTCCGCCTCGGAGGAGGGGCGGAGCTTTTCGACGATGGCGCGGTTTTCCTCGTACCGGACGTGCAGGTCGCTGATGGCCATCAGCCTGCCGGGCGCCGAACCGCTCCCGGAGGCGTGGGCCGCGGCGTTCTCGGCGGCGCGTGGGGTCTGCATGCCTTGACGGTAGGTCAGGTGGGTGGGGTGGGGGTATCGGGGGTGTCGGAGGTGGGGGATGGGGCGCCGTCGCGTCGGATGCGGGTGGCCAGCCAGAGGTCGAAGCGGTCGTCGGGGTTCTCCAGGCGGCGTCCGGTGAGGGCCATCGCCTTGTCCAGGCGGTTGCGTACGGTGTGCCGGTGTACGCCCAGGCGCCGGCTGGTGGCGTCCCACGCACCGCCGGTCTCCAGCCATGCCGCCAGGGTCGTCAGCAGTTCCTCGCCGTTGTCCACCAGGTCCAGGGCGCCGAGTACGGCGTCGGCGTAGCCGTGCAGGGTGCGGCGGTCGCCGAGGCCGAGGAGGAGCCTGCTGGCGTCGCTCGGCCGGGCCTCCACCGGCTCTCCGCTCGCCCGGCTCACCCCGAGCAAGCCGGCGGCCTGGCGTATCGAGATCCGTACGGACCCGGGTGCGGTCGGCGCACCGATGCCCGCCGGGCAGCCGGGGGCGAAACGGCCCAGTACTTCCCGGATGTCCAGGCTCTCGCCGACCACCGCTTCGATGGTCACCGCTTCGGTGGTCACGGCTTCGGTGGCCGCGCCGTCCGTCACCCGCACCAGTCCGCCCGGGAGCGCCAGCGCGAGGTCGGCGGCGATCTCCCGCGCCTGGGAGTCGGCGGGGGGCCCGGGAGCCGTGGTCCGGCCGGGAGCCGCGGTCCGGCCGGAGGCGTGGGCGGCTGCCTTCGGTGTGGTGGTCCGCTGTGCGCGTGTGCCGTTCGTCGGGGCGTCGTGGGACGGTGCGTCCGGGTGGGTGGACGGTACTTCGACCACGACGCCGCGTACCCGCTCCTCCAGCAGGCCGGCGGACGCCAGGATGTCCTGGGCCCGGCCCGGTGCGCCCTCCTGATCCGCCAGGAGCTGGGAGAGCAGCTCGGACCTGCGGCGCCGTTCCGGCTCGTCCATCAGGTGACGGCGTTCGAGTTCCAGGGAGAGCAGCGCGACCAGGCCGGGGACCACGGACCGGGCCGCCGCGTCCGGCCGGCCGGTCAGCAGGAGCAGGCCGCGCAGCCGGCGGGCGCCGAGCGGCTGGACCTCCAGCGGCTTGCCGCCGGCCGTACTGGAGGCGCTGCCGCGCAGCCCGTGGGCGGCCACCCGTTCGAGGAGGTCGCGCGCTTCGGCCGGCGGCGGCGTGAGGTCGGGGCCGCCCGCGGCCAGCAGCCGGCCCAGCGGGTCCAGGACCGCCGCGCCGACCCCGGTGGCCGCCGTCCACTCCTCCAGCGTGGGCCGCAGCCCGCCGTCCGTGGCGGCGGCGGTCAGCCGGCGCTGGGTGGCGAAGGCCCGGTGCAGTACGGCGCGCCGCTCCTCGGCCCGCGCGTCGAAGACGGCCTTGGTGACGGCGATGAACGGCACCCCGTCCGGCACGGTCAGCAGCGGCAGACCCGCCTCGCGTGCGGCGCTCACCAGCGGCTCGGGCACCTCCTGGTACGGCAGTCCCTGGCCGAGCCCCAGCGCCAGGCAGGCGGCCTCGGCCCCGGTCACGTCCTGTACGTACGCCCGGCAGGCCGCGGGCTCCATCGGCAGCAACAGGCCGATGGTCATCAGGAGTTCACCGCCCTGGAGCCACTTCCCCGGACGCGTCAGGTCCGAGACGGCCGCCGCCTCCACCGGACGGTCCAGGAGACCGGCCGGGACGTCGTAGGCGACCGACAGATTCAGCTCGGGGCGGTCCAGGAGATCGGCGATACGCAGCGGCATGGGAACAGTGTCCGTCATGGGGGCCGACAGGGTGTCCATCCCGCCCGCGCCGGGTGGACGGACTGGCCATCGCCTCTGCCGGGGGCGGGGCGAGTGAGGGCGCGGGATGGACGCGGGTCTTTTGGGGTGTTTTCCTTCGCTTAAGGACGGGGAGGCGAAAGGAGAACATTCCTCCGAAACATTCCTCGTACGGAGCGTACGGAGCGTACGGCTCGTGCGGACGTGCAGCCGCGCGGAACGTGCAGACCGTGCGGAACGTGGAGAACGACGGAAAGGACGTGAACGGCATGCAGGTGGCGTTTCTCGTGGCACCGGAAGGCGTCGAGCAGGTCGAGCTGACCGAGCCGTGGCAGGCGGTGATCGGCGCGGGCGGTACGCCCAAGCTGATCTCCACTGACTCCGGACGGGTGCAGGCGTTCAACCATCTGGACAAGGCCGACACCTTCCCCGTCGACCAGACGGTCGAACAGGCATCGGTCGGCGACTTCGACGGCCTGGTCCTGCCCGGCGGGGTGGCCAACCCGGACGCGCTGCGGATGGACGAGAAGGCCGTACGGTTCGTACGGGGCTTCTTCGACGCGGGCAAGCCGGTGGCGGCCATCTGCCACGCGCCGTGGACCCTGATTGAGGCCGATGTCGTACGCGGCCGGATGCTGACGTCCTGGCCCAGCCTGCGGACGGATGTGCGCAACGCGGGCGGCGAATGGGTGGACGAGCAGGTGAAGATCTGCAACCACGGCCCGAACACGCTGATCACCAGCCGTAAGCCGGACGACCTCAAGGCGTTCTGCGAGGCGTTCGTGGCGGAGTTCTCGGGCTGAGGGCTGAAGGCTGAGGGCCGGTGACCGAGGGCCGGTGACCGAGGGCCGAGGGCCGAGGGCCGATGGCCGTGGGCTGAGGGCCGAGCCCGTCACCGGCTCAGCACTCGCCGGCGTCGTGCACCAGCAGTGCGATCTGCACCCGGTTGTTCAGGTCCAGCTTGGTCAGGACGCGTGAGACATGCGTCTTGACCGTGGGCACGGACAGATACAGCTCCGCGGCGATCTCCGCATTCGACCTGCCCCGGCCCACGGCCACCGCGACCTCCCGCTCCCGCTCGCCGAGCACGGCCAGCCGCTCGCGGGCGCGGGCCGCCCGCGCGTCCTGCCCCGCGCCGCCCGACACCTGCGCGATGAGCTGCTGCGTGACGGCCGGTGACAGTACGGGCTCGCCGGCCGCCACCTTCCGTACCGCCGTGACGAACTCCCGCGGCGGGGTGTCCTTCAGTACGAACCCGGCCGCACCCGCCCGCAGGGCCCGCAGCACGTGCTCGTCGGTGTTGAAGGTGGTCAGCACGATGACCTCGGGCGGCTCGGGGCTCCGCCGCAGCGCCTCGGTGGCGGCCAGCCCGTCCGTCCCCGGCATCCGGATGTCCATCAGGACGACGTCGGGGGCGTGGGCCGCGACGAGAGGGGCGACCTCGCTGCCGTCGGCGGCCTCCGCCACCACCTCGATGTCGGGTGCCCCGCCGAGCATCAGGCGCAGACCGGCCCGTACGAGTGGGTCGTCGTCGACGAGCAGGACACGGATCACCGGTACGGGCTCGTTCCGCGGGGGCTCGTTCAACGGCAAGGCGGCCTCACAGGTTCACGGGTTCACAGGCTGGCAGGTTCATAGGTTTGCAGGGTCACAGGTTTGCACGGGCACACGTCCACGGTGGGCGATCGCGGGGGGCCGGGGTCAAGGCTGAGGCGGGGCTCCGTCATCCGCCCGGCGCTCCGCGGTCCGCGGGCCAGGGTAGCCAGGCCGCCAGCCGGAAGTCCGGCCCGGCCCGGCCGTGCTCCAGCCGCCCGCCGGCCAGCTCCGCGCGTTCGGCCAGCCCGATCAGCCCCTGCCCGGCTCCGGGAATGTCCGTGTCCCCGGCACCGGAGGGCAGGGCGTTGCGCACCTCCACGTCCAGCCCCTCGCCCGGGCGGCCGGAGATCCGTACCCGCACCGGGGCGTCCGGGGCGTGCTTGCGGGCGTTGGTCAGCCCTTCCTGGACGATCCGGTAGGCCGTACGTCCCAGATCCTCGGGCACCGCTTCCCCGGCGGCCCGCTCCGGGGGCTCGTAAGCGATCACGGCCCCGGCCTCCCGTGACTCCTCCACGAGCCGCGGTACGTCCCGCAGCGTCGGCTGCGGACGCCCGTCCTGGACCGGGGCCCGCAGCACACCGATCACCTCGCGCAGATCCTGGAGCGCCCGGTGCGCGCTCTCGCGGATCACCCCCGCCGCGCGCTCGATCTCGGCGGCCGGGGCCGAGGGGTGGTACTCCAGCGCCCCGGCGTGCACGCTCAGCAGCGACAGCCGGTGCGCGAGCACGTCGTGCATCTCACGGGCGATCTCCTCGCGCACCCGCTGCCGGGCCCGCTCCGCGCGCAGTGCCGCCTCCGCCTCGGCCCGCTCCGCCCGCTCCCGCAGCGAGGCGATGAGCTGTTGCCGTGCGCGCCGGAACAGCCCCCACCCCAGGGCCCCGGCCATCAGCGCGAAGTAGGTGAGCGCCCGGCCGGCGCGCTCCTGGTCGTACTCCGGCAGCTCGGCGAAGAAGAGGGGCAGCGGGGCGAAGGCGAGGGCGGCGACCCAGGCCGTGGTGCGCCACGGGCGGCGGGCGGCGACGGTGAAGACGGCGACCAGGGCCGGGCCGGTCAGGTAGTGCGCAAACGTTCCGCCCAGCAGCAGGACGACGGCGATCTGGACCGGCCGGCGCCGGCGCAGGAACACCGAGGCGCAGGCGAGGCCGCCCGCCACCTGGTCGGCGATCTGCCAGGCGGGGCTCAGCTCGGTCCCGGGCAGCGATTGGGAGCTGATCGCGGCGAAGGACGCCGCGAAGAGGAACAGACCGATGTCGGTGGCCCAGTCGCGGCGGGTGCGGTGGATGCGGTGGAAGCGGCGCATATTCGACGAATGTACGGCCGCGGGGTGTCACCGGGGGCGCCCGGCGGGCCGGACCGGTACTTGTCGCCACCGGTCCGATACTTTGGGACGACCGCCGGCCCGGACATCGGCGACTTCGGTCGCGGCCCCGGCTCCCGTCGGCCGATGTGCCGCCCGGACCGCGGCTTCTAGCGTCGGAGCATGACATCACCTGTGAAGAGCCTGCTGAGGATCATCAGCTTCGTTCTGGTCGTCGGAGGGATCGGCGGCCTGCTGCACGAGTGGTTCGGCTGGGTCCGTCTGTTCGGCTTCCTGCACCATCTCGTCGCCGACGGGTACGAGGTCTACAGCTACATCGTGATGATCGTGCTGGGCGTCGCGGTGGGCGCGGCCGGGAATGCCGTGGACCGCGCCCGTCCATGACGCTCGCGCGGGGGCGGGGCCCCGTCGGCGGCCCCCTCACCGGTCCCGGAGCACGGCCACCGACGCGGGCGGCAGGCTCAGTGTCCAACCGTCGTTCCCGGAAGGCGTACGGCCGTCACCCGAAGCCGTCTGGCCGCCGCCGTCACCGGAAGCCGCACCGCCGCCGTCGTTCCCGGAAGCCGTACGACCGCCGCCGTCGCCGGAAACCGCGGAGTCCGCCGAGCGGATCTTTGGCCGGCTGTCCTTCCCCCGGTCCCCCGGCAGGGGCTCGCAGAACTCCGCCAGCACCTCCACGCCCCCGGACCGAGCGGAATGCCGGCCGCCCGTTCCCCGCTGAGGTTGACCGCAACCCGCACCGGCCCCCGGCGCAGCACCAGCCACCGTGCGTCCTCGTCGTAGCGGACCTGAGTGCGGGTCAGGTCCGGGTCGGTCAGCGCGGGATGGGCGCGGCGCAGTGCGATCAGGGTGCGGTGCCAGTCCAGGAGCCCGGCGTGCGGCGCGCGCCCTCGCTCCTCCCAGTCCAGGCAGGAGCGGTCGCGGGTGGCCGGGTCCTGCGGGTCGGGGATGTCCTCGGGGGGCCAGCCGTGGGCGGCGAACTCACGCCGCCGCCCGTTGCGTACGGCCTCGGCCAGCTCCGGATCCGTATGGTCGGTGAAGAACTGCCAGGGCGTGCCGGCGCCCCACTCCTCGCCCATGAACAGCATGGGGGTGAAGGGCGAGCACAGCACCAGGGCCGCGGCGCAGGCGAGCAGGCCGGGGGACAGGTGCTGGGCGAGCCGGTCGCCGAGCGCGCGGTTGCCGACCTGGTCGTGGGTCTGGGCGTAGGCCAGCAGCCGGTGGGCGGGGGTGGTGCGCCGGTCCAGTGGGCTGCCGTGGGCCCGGCCGCGGAAGCTGGAGTGGCTGCCGTCGTGGAAGAACCCGCCGGTCAGCGTCTTGGCCAGGGCAGCCATCGGGGCACGGGCGAAGTCGGCGTAATAGCCCTGCGATTCGCCGGTCAGCGCGGTGTGCAGGGCGTGGTGGAAGTCGTCGTTCCACTGGGCGTGCACGCCGTGGCCGCCGGCCTCGCGGACCGTGGTGGTCCTCGGGTCGTTCATGTCGGACTCGGCGATCAGGAACAGCGGGCGCCGCAGATGGGCGGCGAGCGCGTCCACGGCGGTGGACAGCTCGGCCAGGAAGTGCCGGGCCCGGGTGTCGCGCAGGGCGTGTACGGCGTCCAGGCGCAGCCCGTCGATCCGGTGGTCGCGCAGCCAGGAGAGCGCACTGCCGATGAGGTACGCGCGTACCTCGTCCGACCCGGGCGCGTCGAGGTTGACCGCGGCGCCCCAGGGGGTGTGGTGGGTGTCGGTGAAGTACGGCCCGTACGCCGGGAGATGGTTGCCGGAGGGGCCCAGGTGGTTGTGCACCACGTCCAGCACCACCCCCAGGCCGTGGCCGTGCGCCGCGTCCACGAAGCGCTTGAGCCCGTCCGGCCCCCGTACGGCTCGTGGACGGCCCACAGGCAGACGCCCTCGTAACCCCAGCCGTGCGTCCCGGGGAAGGGGCACACCGGCATCAGGGAGATGTGGGTGATCCCCAGGTCGGCGAGGTGGGGGAGGCGGGCCACAGCGGAGTCGAACGTGCCCGCCGGGGTGTACGTACCGATGTGCAGCTCGTAGAGGACGGCGCCCGGCAGCGGGCGGCCGGGCCAGTCGTGCCGCCAGGGGAAGCGCGTGTGGTCCACGACCGCGCTCGGCCCGTCCGGGCCGAGCGGCTGGCGGGCCGAGCGCGGGTCGGGCAGCAGCGGGCCGCCGTCGAGGCGGAAGCCGTAGTGGTCGCCGTGCCGGGCCGGTGCCTGGGCACGCCACCAGCCCGCGCGGGCCGGGTCGCGCTCCATGGGGACCGCGGGGCCCTCCCGCAGCGCGTCGCTCCACGCGCCGTCGCCTGTTTCTTCCGGCGCGCCCGACCCGGCCGGGGCCGCCGGGGCCGCCCAATGGAGCGCGATCCGTTCGGCGCTCGGCGCCCACACCTCGAACAGCACGACTGCCTCCTTCGTCCGGCGTCCACGGCACCGGACGGCCCGTCAGAACCTGCCGGGACCCGCCCGGCGCCGTCCGGCCATCCGCCCTCGTCCTCGTCCTCGTCCTCAGACGAAGAAAGCACGCTCCTGCGTCACGGGGTAGCCCGACCTGGCGAAGGCCGCCGCCATTGGGACGTTGTGTTGGTCCGTATCGGCGAGGATCGTCTCGGCTCCGTGGGCGGCGAGGTGGCGGGTGCAGTCCATGAGCAGGTCGTAGCCGTAGCCGTGGCCGCGCTGCTCGCGGACCACACCGATGAAGCCGATGACCGGCGAGCGCGGGTTGCGCGCGGGGATGTGCAGCCCGACGGCCTCCCGCCGCGCCCGCCGGCGGGGCCGGTGCCCTTCGTGTACGCCACCCGCCACCAGTCGCGCGGCGAGTCGTACCAGTGGAAGATCTCCAGCTCCTCCCGGGCGGCCTGCTCCACGCCACCCGAGGCGATGGCCTGACGGGCGTGCGCGTCCAGCGAACCGGTCTCGATCCGGCGCAGCAGGTCCAGGATCACCGCGTCGTCCGGCTCGGGGCGGAAGTCCAGCCGCCCGGGGTCCTCGGGAACACCGCAGCGTGGCGTCCAGGTGTAGTGGAACCGCTCGACCAGCGGGCGCAGGCCGGCCGCGAGCGCCGCGTCACGACGTGCTTCGGCGGCGGCCCGTACCTCCGTCCGGTCGCGCCAGCCGGGCGGCAGCAACTGGATGTACTCCGCGTGCAGCGGCGCCCTGCGCAGCAGTCCGGCCGCGGCGTCCGCCTCACCCTCGGCGAAGTCCAGCCAGTCCAGGGCCAGCGGCCGTTCGTCGCGCGGCCCGGCCCACCAGGCGGCCCGGGCCACCACCGTACGGCCGCGCAGCGCCACCCGCCCAGTCGGGGCGGTAGAGCCCGCCCTGCGCGAAGGTCGCCCAGCGGCGGGTGAAGGCACCGTGGCCGACCAGGGCGGCCGTGGGGTCGTGGAGTTCGTGGAAGAGATGCGCGTCGCTCTCGGTGAGCGCGCGGAAGACCAGCTCGGTCATGGGGTCCTTCCGGGAAGGTGAGGCGCTCCCGGCCGGACGGTTCAGACGGCAGGTGCCCGGTGGACGGGGCGGGAGCGCGCGTACGGGGTCGCGGCGACCACGGTCGTGAAGGCCACAGTCGTGAAGACCACGGTCGCGAACGTCGTGAACACAGCTCTTCGCCTCCTTCCTCTGCTCCGGGCATGCCGGACCTTAGCGGAGCGGGCGGCGCGGCACCACGGAATTCCGGCGTCGCGGAGGGTGCGTACGTACGGGTTCCGGCGCCGCCCCGGCAGCGGTGCGCAGGCCACGGCGGGTGCCTCTTCTGGACACAAAGCCGCGTGCGCCGGACAATCACCGGCATGACATCGCTTCAGTTCCCGGCGCGGCCGGCCCGCCCGTCGGAGGCCGACCGGGAACGTGCCCTGGAGCTGCTGCGCGAGGGCGCGGCCCAGGGCCGGCTGTCCCAGGACACCTTCCTGCGCCGTCTGGAGCTCGTGCTCACCGCCCGGCACCGCGACGAACTGACCGCGGCCACCGGCGACCTGGAGTCCCGGGGGCGCTTCCAGAGTGCCGTGCTGCGGACCGTGGGCAAGGTGTCGGCGTTCAACATCATGGTGCGCAGGGCGTGGCGCGCGGAGCGGCTGCCGAAGCTGCTGCTGCCCTCGCCCGGCCCGTTCCCGCTGGTCATAGGGCGGGCGCCGGGCGCGGGCCTGCGCCTGAACCACGACACCGTCTCCCGCATCCACGCCGAGCTGCGCAGCACCGGCGAGAGCTGGCTGCTGCGCGACCTCGGCTCCACGAACGGGACGTGCGTCAACGGCCGCCGGGTCATCGGCGAGGTGACCGTCCGCCCCGGCGACCACGTCACGTTCGGCCGCGTGGACTACCTCCTGACGCAGGGGTAGGTCCTTACGCGGGGACAGGACCCGGACCCGTAGGCGGGTCCGGCCGGCAGCCCCCCGGGGGCTGCCGACGACATGGTCCGGGCGTCGAAGGGGCGTTGGGGGAGCCCGGAGGCCATCACTGTCCTTGGCCACGGCCGGACCGAACGGGCCGGTCGCCGCACGGTGTGGACAGCCACAGCCCCTCGCCGCGGGTCAGGCCCGGCAGGCACTGCTCGGCGGTGGCCACCCGCCGGGCCGGGAGCGTGCCGGTCAGCAGCCAGGAGGTGGGGCCGGGCACCGTGTCCTGGAGGTCCGCGCCCAGGGCCGCGAGCCGGCCGGTGACCGCGGCGATCGTGTCGTGGGGGAGCTGTACCTCGAAGGCGTGGTACGGCTCGTAGACGCGGGTGCCCGCCCGCTCCAGGGCGCGCCGCAGCACGACCGGGGTGACGCCGCGGAAGTCGGTGCCCGTGCTGACCGGCGAGGCGTAGCCGGAGCGGGTCAGCACGACGCGGCAGTCGGTCACCGCCCAGCCGTGCGGCCCCTGGCGCAGGGTCTCGTACACGGTGTCCTCGATCGCCTGGTGGAAGCCGTGCGGCAGCGCGCCCAGCTCGGTCTCGTACGTGAAGACCGGCCCGGAGCCCGTCGGTCCGGGCTCCACGCGCAGCCCCACGGTCGCCCACCACCCTTTGTGGTCACGGCGGGCGATCTCCTCGTACGCCTCGCCGGTGCCCACCGGCCGCTCGACGCACACCGTCCGGCTCGGCTCGAACTCGACGCTCAGCCCGTGTTCCTGGGAAAGCGTCTCCGCGATGATCTCCTTCTGGATCTCCCCGTACAGGAGGACGGAGGTGGCGCCGTCCGGGGCGGGGCGGGCGTGGATGAGCGGGTCCTGCTCGGCCAGGGCCAGCAGGGCGGCGTGCAGGCGCGCGGTGGCGGCCGGGTCCCGTGGCCGTACGAGGGTCTCCAGCGTCGGGCGGGAGAAGAGGGCGTCGGCGGTGGCCGGGGGCCGGCCGAGGTGGTCGCCCACGCGGACGTCCGGCAGGCCGCGGAGTACGGCGATGTCCCCCGCGGTCAGCGGTCCGCCGCCGCCCGGCGGCCGGCCCACGACCTCCGGTGCGGCGATGGTGCCGGGCAGTTCGCGGGTGCTGCCGTCCGGGTTCCGGCGGTGGAAGGTGACCGGCTGCCGCGGGCTCAGCTCACCCTCGAAGAGCCGTAGGTAGACGGTCTTTTCACCGGGGCGGCCGACGCCCGTCGCACGTCCGACGCCATTCGCGCGTCCGGCGCCACGTGCGCGTCCGGCGCCACCGGCGGGGCCGCTGCCGTCGGCGCCGTGCCGGACGGCG
The DNA here is from genome assembly GCF_022695595.1 of Streptomyces sp. MST-110588. NCBI lineage: Bacteria > Bacillati > Actinomycetota > Actinomycetes > Kitasatosporales > Streptomycetaceae > Streptomyces > Streptomyces sp. MST-110588. The sequence continues at coordinate 1,591,071 of NZ_CP074380.1, read as the reverse complement.
AACACCGTGCCGCGCGGCTGCGCGCCCTCGCGTGCCGGGTACGGCGGGATCAGCCGCGTCATCCCCTCGATCAGCGCGTCGACGCCCTGCCCGCCCAGCGCCGAGCCGAAGTAGAGGGGATGCACCGTCCCGTCCGCGGTGCGGGCGCGCAGCGCCTCCCACAGGTCCCCGGCGGTCGGCGGCGGCCCGTCCACCGCGCGGGCCAGGATCCGCTCGTCCGCCTCGGCGAGCGTCTCGACGGCCCGTGCCCGGACGTCCTCGGTGTCCAGGGACAGCGGGAGCGCCCGCGCCGAGGGGGTGCCCACGTCCCGTACGGATGCCATGGGCAGCACCAGCGGCGCCAGGGCGTGCCGGATGTCCGCCAGCAGCGCGGTGTCCCGGGCGCCCGCCCGGTCGATCTTGTTGACGAAGAGCAGGGTGGGCAGCCGCAGCCGCCGCAGCGTCTTCATCAGTACGCGGGTACGGGCCTGGACGCCCTCCACGGCGGACAGCACCAGGACCGCGCCGTCCAGGACCCCAGGGCCCGTTCGACCTCGGCGATGAAGTCGCCGTGCCCGGGCGTGTCGATGAGGTTGACCTGGACGTCCCCGGCGGTGAAGGAGGCGACCGCCGAGCGGATGGTGATGCCGCGCCGCCGCTCGATGGCGCCGGTGTCCGTACGGGTGTCACCGGCGTCCACGCTGCCGAGGCGGTCGATGGCGCCGGTGGTGTACAGCAGCCGTTCCGTCAGGCTGGTCTTGCCCGCGTCGACGTGGGCGAGGATGCCGATGTTCAGTGTGTGGCGGACGGTGGGGGAGTCACTGGCGGAGCGCGTACGTGCAGTGGGTCGGGTGTGACGGGAGTGCATGGCGGGTCGAAACCTCGGAAGTCGTCGTCCGGTAGGGGCGCGGGGTGATTCCGAGGTTTCGGCGCATGAAGTTCTCCCGTGGGGGGTGGACGTACGTACCGGACCATGGTTATCGACACGTACGGGCGGGCCGCAACTCATTTTCCGGCCCGGCCCGGCGACGGCCGGACAACGGCCCGGCCCGCGCCACCGGCGCCCCGGCCGTCAGTGCTGGTGCAGGCCCCGCCCCGCGAGCGTGAGGAAGGTTTCCCCGACCGCTTCCGAGAGCGTGGGGTGCGCGTGGACGTGCTGGGCCACATCGCCCGGCTCGGCGTCCCAGGCCACAATCAACTGGCTTTCGGCGATCATCTCGGACACGTGCGGCCCCACCAGGTGGACGCCCAGCACCGCACCGGTGGCCTCGCCGCCCGCGCCGTCCGCCGCCGCGAGGACCTTCACCAGGCCGCCCTGCCCGTGCACCATCCCCTTGGCGACCGCCGTCAGCGGCATGGTGTTGACCTTCACGGCCAGGCCCCGGGCGCGGGCCCCGGCTTCGGTGAGCCGACCGAGGCGGTCTGCGGGCTGGAGTACGTCACCCGCGGTACGGCCGCGTAGTCCACCGGCCGTGAGGGGATGCCCGCCAGCGTCTCGGCGACCAGCAGGCCCTCGGCGAAGGACGCGTGGGCCAGGCCCAGGGAGGGCGGCGGCAGCAGATCGCCGACCACGTGGATGCCCGGTACGGCGGTCTCCAGCCGCGACCAGTCGGCGGGCGCGAGGTACCCCGCCCGTCCGTGGCCAGCCCGGCCGCCGCCAGGTCCAGGCCGTCGGTCACCGGCACCCGGCCCACCGCGACCAGCAGCCGCTCGGCCTCCAGGACCACCTCCTCCCCCTTGGGAGTGCGCACGGTGGCCCGTACGCCGTCTTCGAGCACCTCCGCCCCACCAGCGTCGATGCCGTACGGACGGTGATGCCGCGCTTCTTCAGGCCGCGCGTCAGATGGCGGCTGACGTCCTCGTCCTCCAGCGGCAGCAGTCGGTCCGCCGCCTCCACGACAGTGACCTCGGCGCCCATCGAGCGGTGGAAGGAGGCGTACTCCACGCCGATCGCACCCCGCCCAGCACCAGGACGGAAGCCGGCAGGCCGACGGCGAACAGCGCGTCGTCGCTGGTGACGACGCGACGGCCGTCGGGAACCAGACCGGGCAGCAGCCGCGGGCGGGAGCCGGTGGCCAGGACGATGCCGCGCCGGGCCGTGAAACGCCTGCCGCCGAAGCCCCTGTCCGAGCCCGCGCCCGTACTGCCCACGAAGTCCGTACTGCCCGCGAAATCCGCACTACCCGCGAAATCCGCACTACCGCGAAATCCGTACTGTCCACGAAGACCGTACGCGGCCCGGTCAGCCGCGCCGTACCGCGCACCACCCGCACCCCCGCGCGGGCCAACTGCCCCTCCACCCCCGGTGATTGCGGCCGACGATGTCATCGCGGGTGGCGACCAGCGCCGGCCAGTCCAGGGACTCCACGGTGGCCTTCACCCCCACCGTTCGCGTGCCTCGGCGATCCCGTCGACCAGCTCCGCCGCGTGCAGCATGGCCTTGCTGGGGATGCAGCCGCGGTGCAGACAGGTGCCGCCGACCAGGTCGCGTTCGGCCAGGACGACCCGCAGGCCGAGCGCGGCGGCTCGCAGGGCCGTGCTGTAGCCGCCGGTGCCGCCGCCGATGACGATCACATCGGTCTCGTCCGGGTGTCCGGGGTGTCCGGGGCGTCCGGCTGTTTCATCCGTGCAGACGTTCATGCGGCAAGCCTGCGTCCACCTGCGACGATGAGTCCAAGGCAAGGTTTCGATGGAGGCGATGAACGTTGTGCATGGGGAGGGCGGATGAGTCTGCGGCAGATGGAGTACCTGGTCGCGGTCGTCGAGGAGGAGTCCTTCACACGCGCCGCCGAGGCGCTGCACGTCACCCAGTCCGCGCTCTCGCACCAGATCAAGGCCCTGGAGCGGGAGGTCGGCGGCCCGCTGCTGGAGCGGCTGACGCGCGGGGTGCGGCTGACTCCCATGGGCCGGGCCTACTTCCCGCACGCCGAACTCGCCGTACGCAGCGCCGTCCAGGCCCGCCGCGCAGCCCTGGCCGCGGCCGGCGCGCGGACCGGCGAGCTGCACATCGCGACCGTGCACGCGCATGCCTTCGGGGTGCTGCCCGAGGTGTGCGAGCGCTGGGGACGGGCGTACGGCGGGGTGAGCCTGGTGCTCCACGAATACGCCACCACCGAGGAGTTGTACGAGCGGATGGAGCGCGGCATCGCCGATGTGGCGGTCGGCCGCGCCCCAAGGAGTGGCCGGGGCCGGTCACCGTCGTGGGGGAGGAGCGGATGGTGCTGGCCGTCCCGCACGACGACCCGCTCGCCACCCGCGCCGCCGTGCGGCTGGAGGAGCTGGCCGAACGGCCGTGGGTGCGCTGTGCGCTGGAGCCGTTCGTGGAGGGCCGCCGGGTCCTGGACCTGGCCTGCGAGCGGGCCGGCTTCACGCCGCGTACGGCCGTACGGACCCGGAACAGTTCGACGGCGGCGCGGATGGCGGCGGCCGGCGTGGGGGTCCTGATCACGGCGGAGCACGAACTGGGCGGGCTGGACTGCGCGGCCGTCCCCGTGGTGCCGGAGTGGCGGCGCGAGATCACCGCCTTCTCACGGGTCGAACCGACCGGTGCCGCCGCGGCGTTCGTGGAGATGCTGCGCGGCGAGGGGCAATGACGGGCGGCGAGGGGCGGTGACGGGCGGCCGGGAGGCGGATCAGCGGGTACGGGCGAGCAGGGCCCGCGCCGCCCGCACATTCCCTTCCTTGGCGTCCCGTAGTTTCCGGAAATACTCCCGGTGTTGCCGGATGTCCTCTTCCTCGATTCTCTTCTCGGCGGCGAACCAGGTGGTGACGAGCCGATTGCGCTGCTGGCAGGCGACATCCGCCGTGGCCGTGGCGATCTCCAGGGCCGAGGGTGTTCTCGCCCCGTTCCACTTCGCCGCACCGGCCGCGGCGTACGGGTCCGCGTACCGGTATCCCTTTTCCCGCATGCACCTGCGCCATCCGCTCAGCGCCTTCGCCACCCCGGGGGTACGCCGTGCTTTCTCCAGGCCGTCCGCGCTGAGCCGGTTGAACAGGGATTCATCGATGCGCGGACCGGCCGCGAGGTCTTCGGACGCGCGGTCGGCACAGCCGTTCTTCCCGTAGACGGCCCGGTGTTCACGCTCGCTCAGCCCGTCTTTCCTTGCCTGCCATTCCTTGATGACTTCCGGGGGCTCAGGAGGCCGGGAACGACGTGATAGCCGAGTGTGCGGGCGACGTCCGGCTCGATGACGCCGTAACGCCGCCGGTTCTTCAGCCCGGTGGTGTCGGCCGTCGTGCGGTGCAGCAGTTTCCAGGTGAATCCCCGTTCGCGCATGCATTGTCGTACGAGAAGGTCCTCGGCGGCTTTCACGGTGTAGTACTCGTCGAGGGACTGCTCGTACGCGTCGAAGGGCAGCACCAGACTCCGGGCCAACGGGCTGGGCGCCGGGGGCCGCAGCCCGGACGGGGACGCGGGCGCGGCGGGAGGGTCCGGGGAGGGCGGCGTGTGTGCCGCGCAGCCGGTGCCGGCCAGGGCCGCCAGGAGCACGGCCGGCGTGACGAGCGGGCGGCCGGCCGCCGGGATCCGGGCACGGCACTCCCTTCCGTCGGGGCCGCGGAGAGCGGCGTGGGCCACCCTCCGCGCGCTGTGACCGTCGGTTCCGTCCTGTTACTGGAACTGGATGGAACTGGCCTTGTTGTCGAAGTGGTTGTTGCTCAGGTCCCGGTCGACGGAATTCTTCTTGGAGAAGTAGTTGTCACCGGTGTAGCCGGCGTTCTGCCACAGCACGACATTGCGGTCGGTGTGGTTCTGCACCGAGCTGGTGCCGTCGTTGATCGACCCCTTGGAACTGTCGTGGTTCCAGTAGTTGTTGGTGAAATTGGAGTCGCTGCCACGGTAGTCGTAGGAATAGCCCTTGTAGTCGTCGTGCTGGTACAGATAGAAGGTTCCCGCCCGCACCCCGTCCTCGGCGGGCGGTGTGCCGGCGCCGGCGTTCGGGGCGGTTCCGAGCAGGCCCACGGTGCTCAGGGCGAGGACACCGAACGGCACGGCGAATTTCCGGATCATTGTGGTCCCCTCTCACTTGGACGAACGGCCGTCGTCCGACGGCCGCTTCCGCGCGGGTGTGCCACGATCAGCACCCGCGGCGCCGTACGCCGGGCTTCGCGGCGTGCGCCGCCGGGTGCCGTGGCCGATTCAAGCGGCGCCCTGTCGAACATGTCAATGGCCGCCCGGCGGGCCGGCGGGGGAGCGGCGCCCCGGCTCCCCCGGCCCGTACGTGCGGCCCGTCGGCCCGTGCGTGCGGCCCCGCCGGTCGTCAGCCGGCGACCAGCAGTGCCACCGGAAACCGGTCCAGCAGCCCGGCCAGGCCCGCCACCTGCCCCGTCAGCTCGCGCCCGGTCAGCAGCTCCCGCCAGGGCCCCGCGGACGGAAGCGGCAGTTCCGTACGGTCCCAGCCGCCGTCCTCGGCGAGCCGCAGCGAGAGCCGGGTGACGACCGTCACCACCCGGCCGGCCCGTGCGAAGGCCAGACAGTGCCCGGCCTCCGGGCCCTCGGCGTGCAGCGGCGTGTACGTGGCGGCCGGGCCGAACCACCCCGGGTGCTCCCGGCGCAGCCGCAGGGCCGCCGCCGTCAGCAGCAGCTTCTCCCCGGACAGGTCGCGCGGCGCGGCCCCGTCCAGCAGCTCGCCGAGCAGCGCGGTCCGCAGGCGGGCCGGGCGGCGGTTGTCCGGGTCGACCAGCGCCGCGTACTCCGTCTCGGTGCCCTGGTACAGGTCGGGCACGCCGGGCATGGTCAGATGCAGCAGCGCCGCGCCCAGCACGTTGGCGCGGATGAAGGGGGCCAGTTCCACCGCCAGCGCGGTGAGCGCGGAGGAGGCCGGACCGCAGGGCCCGGCGCGCAGGAAGTCGGTCACCGCGTCCTCGTAGACGGGGTCCCGCTCGGTCCACGACGTGCACAGCCCCGCCTCGCGGACCGCCTTGAGCACCGAGGGGATCAGCCGCTCCGCCGACGGCCTGCCGAGTCCGAACGCGGTCTGCCAGGCCATCCAGGCCACCTGCTGGTCCGGCGCCAGGGCGTCGTCGCCGCCCGCGGTGCGCGCGGTCACCCGGTTCAGCAGGTCCCGCCAGCGCTCGGGGCACTCGGACAGTACGGCGATACGCGCCCGGACGTCGGCGCTGCGCTTGGTGTCGTGGGTGGAGAGCACCGTACCGGTCAGCGGCCAGTCCCGCTGGAGCCGCGCGCAGTACTCGTGGAAGGTGTCCGAACCCACGGCCGGCGCCCCCGGGTCGCACCCCACCTCGCAGGCCGACAGCAGCGGCAGATAGCGGTAGAAGGCGGTGTCCTCCACCGATTTGGCGCGCAGCGCGGAGGCGGTCTGCGCGAACCGGGCACTGAAGTCCGCCCGGTCGGGCCCCTCGCCCGTCAGTCCGAGGGCCAGGTCCCGTATGAGATCCACCGCCTGCGCCTCCTCCGGCACCCGGAATACCGTACGGGCCCGCGCGGCGGCGGCGGCCAGCATCGCGGCGTCGTGCTCCCCGCGGGACCGCTCGGCGGCGTACGGGCGGTAGACGGGCAGCCGGACCAGCAGCTCACGGATCGCGGTGCGCAGCGCCCACGGCGCGTGGTCACCGGGACCGGGCGCCCGGTCGCTGATCCGCGACGCCGTACGCACCAGGCGCTCCACCTCCGCCGCCAGGTCGTGGGTGATGACCTCGTACGCGGCGCGGCGTACCGTTTCCTCCCAGTCGCCGCCGCTGTCCGCCAGCGGGGTGACGAAGTCCCGGTAGACCGAGAAGAGCTGGCCGTCGCCCAGCGGGCACACGAACAGCCCGTCGATGTGACGCAGCGCGTCATAGCCCGTCGTCCCCGCGCAGGCCCAGCCGGCCGGCAGCCGCTCGTGGCCGGTGAGGATCTTCTCGACCACCGTCCAGCGCCCGCCGGTGGCCTTGTGGAGGCGGGCCAGGTACGCCCCCGGATCGGCCAGGCCGTCCGGGTGGTCCACCCGCAGCCCGTCGATGACGCCCTCGCGCAGCAGCCGCAGCACCGTGGCGTGGGTGGCTTCGAAGACCTCCGGGTCCTCGGCCCGCAGTCCTATGAGGTCGGAGATGGTGAAGAAGCGGCGGTAGTTCAGCTCGCTGCGGGCCAGCCGCCACCAGGCGAGCCGGTACCACTGCGCGGCCAGCAGGCGGGGCAGCGGCAGCTCCCGCGTACCGGGGCGTATCGGGAAGGCGTGGTCGTGGTAGCGCAGCACGTCCCCGTCGACACGCAGATGGCGCAGCTCGTCACCGAGCCGTCCGCCCAGTACGGGCAGCAGCATCCGGCCGCCGTGCCCGCCGTCCCACTCGATGTCGAACCAGCGGGCGTACGGGGACGCCGGACCGTCCCGCAGCACCTCCCACAGCGGCCCGTTCAGCGACTCCGGCGCCGGCAGGGCCATGTGGTTGGGCACGATGTCCACCACCAGCCCCAGGCCGTGCGCCGCGGCTGTCGCGGCCAGCGCGCGCAGCCCCTCCTCCCCGCCCAGCTCGGCGCGGACCGCCGAGTGGTCCACCACGTCGTAGCCGTGGGTGGACCCGGGCACCGCTTCCAGGATGGGGGAGAGGTGCAGGTGGGAGACGCCCAGCGCGGCGAGATGGGGTACGGCCTTCTCGGCGGCGGCGAAGGGGAAGCCCGGCTGGAGCTGAAGCCGGTACGTGGCGGTGGGTGGCGCACTGGATTCGGCCGTCATGGGAACAGACGTACCCGCGGGAGGGCGGGTTGCCTCATCCGGGCCGCGACGCCCTCGGGCCGCGACGCCCTCGGGCCGGAACGCCCCCGGGCCGGGAGCCACGATGGTGCGGATGAGGCACAGGAGGGTGGATCACGGTTTGCGAAGGTGTCCCTCGGCCTCCGCGGGTGTCCCTCAGCCTCCGCCCGCCGGTACCGGGCGCGCCCTGGGCAGGACGTAGATCGAACTGATCCCGGAGTCGGAGGGGTCGTCGGAGACGACGTCACGTTCGCCCAGAAGAGTGAAACCGGCCTTCTCCAGGGCGCGGCACGACGCGCGGTTCTCCTTCTGCGGTACGGACGCCAGTGTGATCACCTCCGGGAAGAGGCCGAAGACCACGGAGGTGAAGGCCGAGATCGCCGCCGTACCGATGCCTTGGCCGCAGTGGCCGGGTTCCCCGATCAGATAGTCCAGGCCGGCCGCGCCCGGCACGCCGACCGCGCTGTCCCAGGCGGGGTAGTCGGCGTGGCGGTAGCACTGGAACAGCCCGGCCGGCTCCCCGGCGAGCAGCAGGACGAACGACCGGGTCGGGTCGGTGCCGTCCGCCTGGGGGCCGAATTCCCGGTCGATGCCGGACGGTGCGGGCAGCACCCCGCGCCACCAGGCCCGTACGTGCTCGGCGGCCAGCCAGCCGCCCAGCGCGGGGAAGTCGGCCCGCGCCAGGGGCCGGAAGGAGACCGGCGGCGGGTGGTGCGGTCCCCTGGCCGGCGGAACGGACACATGGCCTCCCTCCGGGTCGCCGCGATCAGCGGGCCTACGCCGGCCGCTGGAGGACCAGCAGGCTGCGGCCGGTGAGGGTGAGCCGGTCACCGGCCTGGACCTTGGCGCCGCCGCCGTCCGCCACGGACCGCGGGCGCGCGGTGTCCACCACCGCCTGCCACTGCCGCCCGTGGTTGACGGGCACCGTGAAGTCCTTCTCCTCGTCGTGCGCGTTGAACATCAGCAGGAAGGAGTCGTCCGTGATCCGCTCGCCGCGTGTGCCGGGCTCGGAGATCGCGCTGCCGTTGAGGAAGACGGTCAGCGATTTGGCGTGCGCCGCCTGCCAGTCCCGCTGCCGCATCTCCTCACCTTCGGGGGTGAACCAGGCGATGTCGGACAGCTCGTCGTGGGTGCCTTCCATGGGGCGGCCGTGGAAGAAGCGACGGCGCCGGAAGACGGGGTGGTCCCGCCGCAGCCACACCATCTGACGTACGAAGGCGTGCAGCTCGCGGTCCTCCTCGTCGGCGACCGCCGCCTCGGCCTCCGCCTCGGCCGCCGCTTCGGCCCGCGCCTCGGCGGCGTCCGCCGCGGCTGCCGCGTCCGCCGCCTCCGCGACCTCGCCCACGTCCGGCTCCGCCTCCTCCTCGGCGGCCCGCGGCTCCGGCCCGCCCGGCGCCGTCTCCCGCGGCTCCTCCAGCGTCCGTGGCCCGCCCGGCCAGCGCACCCACGACAGTTCGTTGTCCTGGCAGTAGGCGTTGTTGTTGCCCTGCTGCGTACGGCCGAACTCGTCGCCGTGGCTGAGCATCGGCACGCCCTGCGAGAGCATCAGCGTGGCGATGAAGTTCCGCATCTGACGGGCGCGCAGCTCCCGGATGGCGGGGTCGTCCGTCGGCCCCTCGGTGCCGCAGTTCCAGGACCGGTTGAAGCTCTCGCCGTCCTGGTTGTGCTCGCCGTTGGCGTCGTTGTGCTTCTCGTTGTACGAGACCAGGTCGCGCAGCGTGAAGCCGTCGTGGCAGGTGACGAAGTTGACCGAGGCCAGCGGCCGGCGGCCGTCGCCCTGGTAGAGGTCCGAGGAGCCGGTCAGCCGGGAGCCGAACTCGGCCAGGGTGCGCGGCTCACCGCGCCACAGATCCCGTACGGTGTCGCGGAACTTGCCGTTCCACTCCGTCCACAGCGGCGGGAAGTTCCCCACCTGGTACCCGCCCTCGCCCACGTCCCACGGCTCGGCGATCAGCTTCACCTGGCTGACGACCGGGTCCTGCTGCACCAGGTCGAAGAAGGACGACAGCCGGTCCACCTCGTGGAACTGCCGGGCCAGCGTCGCCGCGAGGTCGAAGCGGAAGCCGTCCACCCGCATCTCCTGCACCCAGTAGCGCAGCGAGTCCATGATGAGCTGGAGGACGTGCGGGCTGCGCATCAGCAGCGAGTTGCCGGTGCCGGTGGTGTCCATGTAGTACCGCGGATCGTCCGCCAGCCGGTAGTACGAGGCGTTGTCCAGGCCGCGGAAGGACAGCGTGGGACCCAGGTGGTTGCCCTCGGCCGTGTGGTTGTAGACCACGTCGAGGATGACCTCGATGCCGGCCTGGTGCAGGGCCCGTACCGCCGACTTGAACTCCAGCACCTGCTGCCCGCGGTCGCCCCAGGACGCGTAGGCGTTGTGCGGCGCGAAGAAGCCGATGGTGTTGTAGCCCCAGTAGTTCGCCAGCTCCGCGTCGGCCAGCCGGTGGTCGTGCACGAACTGGTGGACCGGCATCAGCTCCAGCGCCGTGACGCCCAGCTCCGTCAGGTGCTCGATGACCGCGGGGTGCGCCAGCGCCGCGTACGAGCCCCGCAGGTCGTCCGGAAGGTCGGGGTGAAGCATCGTCAGGCCCTTGACGTGCGCCTCATAGAGCACCGTCTCGTGGTACGCGGTGCGCGGCGCCCGGTCATCGCCCCAGTCGAAGTAGGGATTGACCACCACCGACGTCATGGTGTGCGGCGCGGAGTCCAGGTCGTTGCGGGCCTCCGGCCTGCCGAAGGGGTAGCCGTAGACCGCCTCGTCCCAGTCGATGCTGCCGCTGACCGCCCGTGCGTAGGGGTCCAGCAGCAGCTTGGCGGAGTTGAACCGGAGCCCTTGCTGCGGCTTGTACGGGCCGTGCACCCGGAAGCCGTACCGCTGGCCCGGCATGATCCCGGGCAGATAGGCGTGCCGTACGAACGCGTCGGTCTCCCGCAGCTCGACGGCGGTCTCCGAGCCGTCGTCGTGCAGCAGACACAGCTCGACGCGCTGCGCGGTTTCGGAGAACACCGCGAAGTTGGTGCCCACGCCGTCGTACGTGGCACCCAGGGGATACATCTGTCCCGGCCAGACCTGCATGCGTCGACTCTTCCACTTCTTCGAGCGCCGCCGCGACGCCTCGATGACTCGTGTCGGTGACTGGATGGCTTGAAACGCGCCCGGACGGCCCACGGGTCGTGGACCGATCCGCGATCCTTCCCCAACTTGCCCCGCACAGCGCGAATTTACCGAGATCCGCGCCGAAAGGAGGGCAACCCGTAGTGATGTCCGATCGTCCTACTGGGCGACCGATATGTGTGCTGGAGCAAGCAACAGCAGGGGGGAAGAGTGCTCAGACTGATGCGCCACCACCTCGGCAAGGTGGTGGCCGGCGCGGCCGTCGCGCTGACGGGTACCGCGGTCATGGTGGCGGTGACGCTGCCCGGGGACGCGGGAGCCGCCCAGGGGGAGGGGCGCCGGGGCGACCCGGCGTCCGCGGCGGACGGCCCGGGGACGCGGGCGCAAGGGGAAGCGGGGCAGCCGGCCCGGCCCGGGGTGGTCGAGCGTGCTCCGCGGGAGGGGGACCGGGGTACCGGGCGGGACCCCCTGACGGACGGCGAGCTGCGGCGCGCGCAGGACCTGGCGCTGCCCCGTACGCTCCGCGAGGACAGCCGGGACGTCAAGGGAAGGCCGGGGCCGGAGCGGCTGACCACCGATCTGGCCGAACCCAACCCCTCGGAGGCGGGGCGGCCCGACGCGCCGCGCCGGGCCGTCGTCTCCGTCTACGACTACGCGTCGGACACCTACGTCACCAAGACCGTCGACCTCTCCGCAGGGAAGGTCGTGGGGACGGACAGCCAGCGCGGGGTGCAGCCGCCGCCCAACCGCGAGGAATCCTTCGAGGCGGCCCGGCTGCTGATCGCCGCGCCGCTCGGCGAAGGGCTGAAAAAGGACTACCGGCACGCCACCGGCAAGGAGCTGACCGACGCGGACCAGCTCATGGTCACCGGCTTCGTCTACCGGGGCCGGGCGGAGGGCGACGCCCCGGAGAACCTGCGTGACTGCGGGCGGCACCGGTGCGTCCGGCTGTTCACGAAAGTGAAGAACGGCCAGTGGATCGACACCAGGCGCTTCGTCGTCGATCTGAGCGCCCGTACCGTGGGCCGTCTGGACTGAGTCGTACACGGTCCTCCACCGCCTCACGTCATCGGGGCCGTCGCCCGCGGGTCCACGTGCTTACAGGCCACGCATCCACGGGCCGCGCACTTCCGTACGTCTGACGTCATTCCGCTTCTCTCCGTCCGTACAGGAGCCTTCCCATGCACGAGAGATTCCTCCACCGTGCCCGCCTCCGGGGCGCGGCGGCCTTCGCCGCGCCGCTGCTGCTCGGCACAACGGCACTCATGGCCGGACCGGGCGCCCACGCCGCTCCCGCCGCGGCCGGTGCCGCCGCTCCCGCCCCCGCGGCGTGCAGTACCCCCTACAGCATCACTCAGACACTGGAGGGGGGTACCACCTGGCGGATGTGCTGGCACTACGAGGGCAACGCCGGCCTCACCCTGGACGAGGTCACCTACCAGCCCAAGGGCGAGAGCGCCCCGATCAAGGTGCTGACCACCGCGAAGCTCGCCCAGATACACGTTCCCTACGACGACGGCGGCAACGAGTACGACGACCTGACCGGCCAGAGCTTCGCCCAGGGACTCCAGACACTGGACCCCGGCGAGTGTCCCGGCGGCTCGATCAAGTCCGTCAAGGTCCCCGGCGCGTTCGACCCCGACCACCCGGACGTCAACGGACTGTGCGTCACCACCCGCGCCCGGGGCCACGCCTACCGGCTGGGCACCTATCAGGGGGAGCAGCCCAGGACCTACCAGGCCCAGGGCAAGGACCTGCTGGTCTACACGGTCAACAAGGTCGGATGGTACGAATACATCACCGAATGGCGCTTTTCCGGTGACGGCACCATACATATGCAGGTCGGTGCCACCGGTACGGTCTCGCCCAGTGACTACGACGCGGGCGACGGCCGTGGCTGGCCGCTGGGCAAGGGCGCCAAGGACTACGCCACCAGCCACAGCCACAACGTCTTCTGGCGGCTGAACTTCGGCGTGGACGGCTCCGCGGGCAACAAGGTCGAACAGTTCGACTCCACGACGACGGCGCAGACCGACGGCCGTACGCCGAAGACCACGACCACCCGCAAGCCGGTCACCAAGGAGCTGGCCGGGGACGCCGGGCCGATGCGGTGGTGGCGGGTGGTCAGCGGCGCCGGCAGGAACGCGGACGGCCACCCCCGCTCGTACGAGATCGTCCCCGGCCACACCGACAAGTACTCCGGACGTAGTTTCACCAAGCACGACGTCTACTTCACCGAGTACAACAAGTGTGAGCAGTTCGCCAGCAACAACCTGCCCAACTGCGGCGCCCAGGCGGGCAGGAGCGTCGACACGTGGGTCAACGGTCAGACGCTCAAGCACCCCATCGCGTGGGTCAACATCGGGTTCCACCATGTCGCCCGGGACGAGGACCAGGAGCCGATGCCGGTCCACTGGCAGGGCTTTCAGATATCCCCACGTGATGTCACCGCTATGAATCCGCTCACTCCCCCACTCTTTCGGGACACAACGGTCATTACGAGTAGGGCCAGTTGACGCGGGACTCGATCGGTCCTGCTGCACCGCCTCCCGGACCCGCAGTACTCTGCCTTGATCGTTGGCACGGGGGTTCGGAAGGCGGTGCGCAGGTGAGCTCGGGCGGGCTGGAGTTGCCCCCTGGTGACGACGGCCATGACGGTCACGAGGGTCAGGAGGGCGGCTCCGTCGACGCACCGCCCGGGGCGGTGTCCCTGGCGCGACCGCTGGAGATCGGCGCGGAGCTGGACTGGGGGCCCGGGGCGTGGGCCGAGGTGCGCACCCGCGCCCGCCGGGCCGGCCGTGCCTATATCTGGCTGAACCTGGTCGAACAGCGGCTGCGGGCCGTTGTCGCCGCGGTCCTGCGCCCCATCTACGAGCCGGTGCACGGCGACGAATGGGTCATCGCGGCGGCCGGCCCCACCGGGCAGGAGTGGGTGCAGCGGGCGGTGGCCGTCCGCGAGGTCAGCCGCCGCAAGGGCTACCTCCTGGACCCCGCCGACGACAACATCATCAGCTTCCTGACGCTCCCGCAGTTGCGCGAGCTGATGGTCCAGCACTGGCCCTGTTTCGAGCCGTATTTCGACGACCGGCGGGAGGTGGAGCTGGCACTGGACGAGCTGGAGGTCGCCCGCAACATCGTCTCGCGCAACCGCGCCCTGTCCCAGACCGTCCTGGCCCAGGCCGAGCGCGCCTCCGCCCGCCTCCTGGACATCCTGGGCTCCGGCATCGGTACGCGCACCGCCGGCCGGCTCCCCGTCGACGCCGTCGAGGACCTCGTGGGGGACCGCTACGCCGACGTCGTCGGTGTCCACGCCGACCGGGTGCGCCTGCAGCGCCGGCTCCCGGCCGAGGACCTCTTCGGCGGCGCCCGGCGGCTGGACGCCGTCGGCATCGGCCTCAACCTCCTGGTGCAGAACTACTCCGGCCGCCGACTGGTGCGGCTGGCGGAGTCCGGCTGCCGCATCCGCCTGCTCTTCCTCAACCCGGCCAGCAGCGCGGTACGCCGCCGGGAGCGGGAACTCGGCCTCAAAAAGGGTGAAATGAGCCGGTCGATCGAGATGAACATCCTGCACATGCGCCGGGTGCGGGCCCGGCTGCGGGACCCCGGCGCCTTCGAGATCCAGGTCTTCGACGAGACCCCCCGCTTCACCGCCTACCTGGTGGACGGTGACGGCGCGGACGGCCTGGCCGTCATCCAGAGCTATCTGCGCAAGAGCCGGGGGATGGAGTCGCCGGTGCTCGTGCTGCGCGGCGGCGGCCGGGAGGTGCTGCGCCAGGAACAGCAGGGCCGCGACGACGGTGACCCCGGCCTCTTCGAGGTCTACCGCGAGGAGTTCGAGAGCGTGTGGGCCGACTCGCGGCCGGTGTCCTGACGTCACGCTGTTTTCCCGGGCCGGGGTGTTGTCAGTGCCGCGTGGGAGAGTAGGGGAAACGGGGGAAGCACCACCGAAGGAGGCCGCCATGGGCTGGCATCAGGAGCCGCTCGTCAGCTTCGACCTGGAGACCACGGGCACGGACGTCGAGCACGACCGCATCGTGACCGCCGCGCTCATAAGACTGGGCGCGGACGGCCGGGAGACCGGCCGGCGGACATGGCTGCTCGATCCGGGCGTGCCCGTCCCCGCCGAGGCGAGTGCCATCCACGGCCTGACGACGGAGTACGTCCGCGCCCACGGCCAGGAGGCGGCGGCCGGGATCGAGGAGATCGCCGGGGAACTGGCCGCGGCGCTCGGCCAGGACATACCGCTGGTGGTGATGAACGCGCGCTACGACCTCTCGCTGCTGGACCGCGAGTGCCGGCGGTACGGCCTGCGGACGCCGGCCCAGCGGCTGGGCCGGGAACCGGCGCCGGTCATCGACCCGCTGGTCCTCGACAAGCACCTGGACCGGTACAGAAAGGGCAAACGCACCCTGCAAGCGCTGTGCGCGCACTACGGCGTACCACTGGAGGGGGCGCACGAAGCCGGGGCGGACGCCGTGGCTGCGGCCGGGGTCGTCCGCCGCATCGGCGAGAAGCACCCCTCCGTGGCCGGTACGGCGCCTCCCGCGCTGCACGCCCTCCAGGAGCGGGCGGCGGCCGAGCAGGCGGCATCCTTCGAGCGCTACCTCAGACGCACCGGGGATCCGGCGGCCCGTGTCGAACCGGCCTGGCCGCTGATCCCCCATCAGCGGCGGGAAGGGACCTGACATGGCGTCGGCGCCACCGCGGGCGCCGGGAAGGCGCGCGCGACGGCGCAGGGGCCCGCCCGCGGCCCGTCGCCGGGCGCGGACAGGCCCCCGCCTGCCGTGGGCCGGGCCGCTCAAGGCCCGGGCCGGATCACTTCTTGAAGGCGTAGTCCATCAGCTTCTTGGCGTCCGCCGTGCGATTGGCCTCCGAGGTGGAGGTCAGCACGGTGCCGATGACGGTCTTGCCGCCCCGGGTCGCGGCGAACACCAGGCAGTACTTGGCCTCGGGGCCGGAGCCGGTCTTGACGCCGATGGCGCCCGAGTAGCTGCCGAGCAGCTTGTTGGTGTTCTTCCAGTCCATGTAGCGGTAGCCACCGCTCTTGGTGACGACCTTCTCGCGGATCTTCTGGGTCTTGACGACGTTACGGAAGGTCGAGTACTTCATCGCGCTGCTGGCGAGCTTGGTCAGGTCACGCGGCGTGGAGTAGTTCGCGCCGCTGCCGATGCCGTCGAACGAGTCGAAGTGGGTGTTGCGCAGGCCCAGGCTCTTGGCGGTGGCGTTCATCTTCCCGATGAAGGACTTCACCCGCGCCTCGCGCGTGGAACCCTTGCCGAACTTGTCGGCCAGCGCGTACGCCGCGTCGCAGCCGGACGGCAGCATCAGCCCGTACAGAAGCTGACGCACGGTGATTTTGTCACCGACGATCAGCCGCGCCGAGGAGGCGTTCTTGGAGACGATGTAGTCGCTGTACGCCTTCTGGACGGTGACCTTGGCGTTCAGATCCAGGTTCCGTTCCGCGAGCACGACCCGGGCCGTCATGATCTTGGTGGTGGAACCGGTGGAGCGGCGGGTGTCCGCGGCCTTGGCGAACAGCTCCTTGCCCGTACCGTTGTTCATCACGAAGCCGCCCTTGGCGACGATCGTGGGCGGCTTGGGCGCGGCGGCGGCCTGCGCCGGAGCGGCGAACGCCCCGGCCGACAGGACCGCGCCCGCGGTGACGACGGTCGCCGAAGCGCGACGAATGCCCTTGATGCCGGTTTTCAAGTGATACTCCAATTTCCCCTGTGCTACGGCCACATGAGTATGCAGCTCACTCATAAGACACGCGAAACAGGCCGGTGGATGTGTGCTCCGAGGAGACGCTCCCGGGTTGTGACCGAAGATTCTTCCAGGGCCCGCGCCCGGCCCGGACCCGGCCCACCACCGCAACAGCGCGAACGGCCGCCGGACCGCAACGGATGCCGGCCGGAACGGACACCGCAGGACGACAGGGTCTAGAACGGATACCAGCGGACGGTCGCGTCCTTCTCGCGCAGGGAGGCGATGCGGCGCCGGAACTCCTTCAGGGCCGCGGGGTTGCCGGGCGCGTGCTGGGAGACCCACGCACAGCTCGCCGTCTCCCGTGCGCCGCGCAGCACCGCGCAGCCCTCCCAGTCGCGCACGTCCCAGCCGTAGACCTCGACGAACGTGTCGTACGCGGCGGGGTCCAGGCCGTAGCGGTCCCGGCTGAGCGCCATGACCACCAGGTCGTGCTCGCGCAGATCGGCGGAGAAGGTCTCCAGGTCCACCAGCACCGGCCCGTCGGGGCCGATGTGCACATTGCGGGTCAGGGCGTCCCCGTGGATGGGGCCGCGCGGCAGATGCGGTTCCAGGGCCGTGGCCGCGGCGGCGAACGCGTCGCGCCGCCCCCGCAGATACTCCGCGTCCCGCGCCGAGACCGCGTCCCCCGCCAGCCGCAGCCAGCGCTCGACGCCGCCCAGCAGCTCGCGCCGGGGGAGGACGAACGGCGGTGCCGGAAGGGCGTGGACCAGCCGCAGCAGCCCGGCCAGATCACCCGGCCCGGCGGGCCGTACGGCCGGCGGGAGCTGCCGCCAGTACGTGACCGGGTGCCCGTCCACCAGCCGGGCCACCGGCTCCGCGGCCCGGACCGCCGGCACCCCGGACGCCTCCAGCCAGCCGGCCACCCGCAGCTCCCGCTCCGCGCGCTCCAGCAGCTCCGCGTCCCGCCCCACCCGCACGACCAGGCCGTCCTCGTCCAGGGCGAACACGGCGTTCTCGCCGAGCGACAGCAGCCGGGCGCCGGCCGCCGCGTCCGGCCGTCCGGCCGCCGCCAGCACCTCCCGGGCCCGTGCCTCCGTGAAGGCGGCGCTGTTCGCTTTGGTCATGGGGAGCCTCCTGCGGTGCGTGATCGCCAACAGTCTCGCAGGTCCGGGTGGTCTTTCCCGGAGGGAGGCCGGACGCGGGCGGCGGTCCGCCGACGGCCCGGTGCTTGACTGCGGTCCCGGCCCTCACGACGATGACGGCGGCGCCACTCCCGCACACCTGTGCGTACCCGATCCGGGCGCCGCCGAGGAGCCGCCGTCGTGAACCTCGCCACCGCGCCACGGCGGTCGGCCACCGCGGCCCCGGCCGCCCGAGCCGGCCGCGGCGGCCCCGGGACGTGGTTCCTGGTCCTGCCCGCGCTGATCCCGATCCTGGTGCTCAGCGTCGGACCGCTCCTGTACGGCGCGGCGCTGGCGTTCACCGACGCCCAGTCGGGCCGTACCCGCGCCACCCGGTGGACCGGTGTGCTGAACTTCTCCGACCTGCTGCACGACTCGCTGTTCTGGGACTCCTTCCGGATCGGGCTGGTGTGGGCGTTCGGCGTCACCGTCCCGCAGTTCCTCCTGTCCCTGGGCCTGGCCCTGCTGCTCAATCAGGAACTGCGGCTGCGCTGGCTGGTCCGTGCGCTGGCGATCGTGCCGTGGGCGATGCCCGGCGTGGTCGTCGGCGTCATGTGGCGGCTGGTCTACCACCCGGACGCCGGCATCCTCAACGAGACACTGGCCGACCTGGGCCTGGGCGGCCTGGCCGGCCTCACCGACGGCAGCCGCGACTGGCTCAGCGACCTGGCCACCGCCCTGCCCGCCGTCATCGTCGTCGGCATCTGGGCAGGCATGCCGCAGACCACCGTCACCCTCCTGGCGGGGCTGCAGAACGTGCCACGCGAGCTGCACGAGGCCGCCGCCATGGACGGCGCCGGCGCCTGGCGCCGCTTCCGTACGGTGACCTGGCCGGCCATCAGGCCCGTTGCGCTGGCGGTCAGCGCGCTCAACTTCATCTGGAACTTCAACTCCTTCGCCCTGGTCTACGTGCTGACCGACGGCGGGCCGGGCGGCCGGACCCGGCTGCCGATGCTCTTCGCGTACGAGGAGGCGTTCCGGTACGGGCAGTTCGGGTACGCCGCGGCGATGGGGCTGGCGATGGTCGCCGTGGTCTCCGTCGTGCTGGCCGTCCACCTCGCAGGACGCCTGAGAGGGGAGGAGGCGGAATGAGCCCACGGCCCGTCACCCTTCGTCGGACCGCCGGCCGGACCGGGCAGTACCTCGCCCTCCTCGGCTATCTGGCCTTCCTCGGCTTCCCCTTCCTGTGGCTGCTGTCCACCGCCTTCAAACCACCGCGCGAGCTGGGCAGCGTCCACCCCACCTGGATCCCCCGGGCACCCACCCTGGACAACTTCCGCGCCGCCTTCGACGAGCAGCCGCTGCTGACGGCCGCGGGCAACAGCCTGCTCGCCGCCGCGGTCTCCGCCGTGGCCGCGGTCCTCCTGGCGACCCCGATGGCCTACGTCCTGGCGCGGTCCAGAAACCGCCTCTCGCGGGCCACCACCGGCTGGGTCGTGGTCAGCCAGGCGTTCCCGCTGGTCCTGGTCATCATCCCGCTGTTCCTCATCCTCAAGAGCCTGCACCTCGTGGACTCCCGCACCGGCCTGATCCTGGTGTACGTGGTGTGGTCGCTGCCCTTCGCGCTGTGGATGCTGACCGGTTACGTACGGGCCGTGCCGCCCGAACTGGAGGAGGCGGCGGCCGTGGACGGCGCCGGAAGGCTCCGTACGCTGGTGTCCGTCACCGCCCCGCTGCTGGCGCCGGGCATCGTCGCCACCGGCCTGTTCGCGTTCGTCACCGCCTGGAACGAGTTCTTCTTCGCGCTCGTCCTGCTCAAGTCGCCGGGGAAACAGACGATGCCGGTCGTGCTCACCCACTTCCTGGGTGCCGAGGGCGTCGCCGACCTCGGCCCGCTGGCCGCCGCCGCCCTGCTGGCGACCCTGCCCAGCCTGGTCCTGTTCGCCTTCGTCCAGCGGCGGATCACCGGCGGCATGCTCGCCGGGGCGGTGAAGAGCTGATGTCCGCCACCGTGAACCCGCCCGCCGCCCGTACGGGCCGCAGACGCCTGCTCGCCGCCGCCGCGGCCCTCCCGGCCGCCGCGCTGCTCCCCGGCTGCTCGGACGGCACCCGGCGCGTCCCCGGCGGCGGCCGGATCACCCTGCGCTTCCAGTCCCTGGCCTGGCAGAAGGAGTCCGTCGACGCCAACAGGGAACTGGTCGCCGAGTGGAACCGCCGGCACCCGGCAGTCCGGGTGGAGTACGTCCAGGGTGCCTGGCCCACCGTCCACGACCAGTTGCTCACCTCCTTCGAGGGCGGCGAGGCGCCCGACATCATCCACGACGCCTCCGACGACCTCGCCGACTTCGCCTACGGCGGACACCTCGCCGACCTCACACACCTCCTCCCCGACCGCCTCACCAGCGACATCCCACGGCAGAGCTGGGAGACCGGCACCTTCGGCGGCCGGGTGTACGGCGTGCCCTTCCTCCAGGAGCCGCGCGTCCTGATCGCCCACCGCGGCCTGCTGCGCCGCTCCCGCGTCCGCCCGCCCACCCCGCGCTCCCCCTGGTCCTGGGAGGAGTTCGGGGCGGCGGCCAGGTCCCTGACGCGAGGCGGCACGTACGGAGTCGCCTGGCCGCTGAAGGAACCGGTCTCCCTCACCCTCAACCTCGCCCTGTCCACCGGCGGCCGGCTCTTCGACCGCCGCCCGGACGGCAGGGTGGAGATCCGCTTCGACGCCGCCGACCAGGTGGTGCCGCGCGCCATCCATGACCAGATCGACGTCGACCGCAGTGCCGCCCGTACGACCCTGGGCATGGGCGGCTCCGACACCCTGCCCGGATTCTTCGCCGGGCGGTACGCCATCGTGCCGCTGGGCCTGTCCTACCGGCAGCAGATCGTCCAGCAGGCGCCGAAGGGCTTCCCGTGGACCGTGCTGCCGCCGCCGGCGGGCGCGGACGGCCCGGTCCAGGGCGTCAGCCCGCAGACCCTCTCGATCGCCGAGAGCTGCCCGCACAAGGAGGCGGCGATGGCCTTCGTCGACTTCCTGCTGCGGCCGGCGAACATGGTCCGGCTCGCCCTCGGCGACTGGATGCTGCCCACCGGTCGCCAGGCCCTGCGCGACCGCCGGCTGCGGACCGCGACGTACGGCTGGGCGACGGGCACCGCGCTGGCGGGCTCGCTGCACTCCGCGCCCGCCCAGTCCGTACGCGGCTACCCGGAGTGGAAGGACAAGATCGCCACACCGGGACTCCAGGAGTACTACAGCGGCGCGATCGACCTGGACGCCCTGCGCGCGCGACTGGTCCGCGAGGGCAACCTCGTCCTCGCCCGCTACCAGCGCTGACGAGCCGGTGCCGGGGAAATCGAGTGAGAGGGGCGAGAGGTGAGCAGGCCGGGGCGGTTCGCGGTACGCCTCGCTGCGCCGGGCCCATGGGAAGCGTGGTCGGGAAGCCCGTTGATGTGGCGAAAGCGCCCTGTTTCCGGATTATGAAGGCCAGTTGACCGAGCCGGTCGTGCGACGGGTACTCAATCTGTCCATTTAGGCGGGCTTTTGCATTTATGCAAGGTTGTTGTTTATGTCACAACGCCGGACGGCGCTTGAATTCCGGCCCGGCGATCCGACAGGGTTTCGAGCCAGCCCGGCGGAGATCTTCCTGCTCTTCCGGGCCGTTGCGCAACGCGTTCCCCCCACAGCACGAGCGAGGAGCACCCTCCGCAATGGCTCATCACAAGCGTTCCAGCAAGAAACGGCTCGTCACGGCGGTGTCCGCCGTGGTGGCCGCCGCCGGCGTCGGCACCGTCACCGCCGTGACCGCGGGCGCGTCCCCCGCCGCGCCCGCCGAGGGCAGGATCTACGGTGCCCAGGCCAAGGGCGCCGTGGAAGGCAGCTACATCGTGATGCTGAAGAAGTCCGGCGAAAGCCCCGCGGTCCATGCCGCGGAGAACAAGGACCTCGCCGACAAATACGGCGGGACGGTGAAGCGTACCTATTCGGCCGCCCTCAACGGCTTTTCGGCCACCGGGCTGAGCGAGGAGGAGGCCAGGCGCCTGGCCGCCGACCCGGCCGTCGACAAGGTCGTCCAGAACAAGCGATTCCACATCAACGCCACGCAGGACAATCCGCCGTCGTGGGGCCTGGACCGCATCGACCAGCAGAACACCGCGGGCGACAAGAAATACACCTACCCCGACAGCGCGGGCGAGGGCGTCACCGCCTATGTCATCGACACCGGCGTACGCACCACCCACAAGGACTTCGAGGGCCGCGCCTCCTCCGGATTCGACGCGATCGACGGCGACAACGACGCCTCCGACGGCAACGGCCACGGCACCCATGTCGCGGGCACCATCGCCGGCAAGGCGCACGGCGTCGCCAAGAAGGCCAAGATCGTGGCCGTACGGGTGCTGGACGACCAGGGCTCCGGCAGCACCGAGCAGGTGGTCGCCGGCATCGACTGGGTCACCAAGAACCACAAGGGCCCCTCGGTGGCGAACCTCTCCCTCGGCGGGGGCGGCAAGGACGAGGCCCTGGACGCCGCGGTGCAAAAGGCCGTCGCCTCCGGCGTCACCGTCGCCGTCGCGGCGGGCAACGAGTCCACCGACGCGGGCCAGAGCAGCCCGGCCCGGGTGAAGGAGGCCCTGACCGTCGCCTCCAGCACCAAGGGCGACGAGCAGTCCGGGTTCTCCAACTTCGGCGGCGCGGTGGACCTCTACGCGCCGGGCTCGGACATCACCTCGGACTGGAACGACAGCGACACCGGGACCAAGACCATATCCGGTACGTCCATGGCCACCCCGCACGTCGCGGGCGCCGCCGCGGTCTACCTGGGCGGTCACCGGGACGCCACGCCGGACCAGGTCGCCAAGGCCCTGACGGACGCCGCCACCAGCGAAGCGATCAAGAACCCGAGCGCGGGCACGCCCAACAAGCTGCTGAAGATCGCCGAGTGACCGGCTGAGGCTTCGGCACCACCCGTCGGCCGTCGCGCCCGCCCCCACGGGGCACGACGGCCGACGCCGTGCTCATCTCACGCCGCGCCTGCCCAGGCCGCGCCGCCCACCGCACCGAGCAGCGCCCGGTCGTAGCGGCGCACCAGCAGCCGGGCCAGTTCCGGTGCCGGCCCCAGCACCTCCGCCAGGACCTCGGCGCCCGCCTCCCGGGCCCCGCGCGCGATCCGGTCCGGCAGGAAGCCGGGCGCGATGACGTACGGGGCCACGGCCACCCGCCGTACGCCGTGCGCCACCCGCAGCTCCCGTACGGCGTCCTCCGTACGGGGCTCGGAAGCGGAGGCGAACGCAGGCCGCACGGCGCACCAACCACCGGTGTGCCGCCACTCCCGCGCGATTTCAGCGATCACTGCGATCGCCTCCGGGTCACAGGAGCCCGCCGAGGCCAGCACGACCCCGGTCGAGCGCCGGTCGCCGGGCCGCAGCCCGGCTTCGTACAGCCGCCGCTCCAGGGCGGCGGTCAGCAGGGGCGAGGGCCCCAGGACATCGGCCTGCCGTACGGACAGGCCCGGCAGCCGGACGGCGGCCTCCCGCAGCATTGCCGGGACGTCGGCCTTGGCGTGGAAGGCGCGGGTCAGCAGCAGCGGCAGCGCCACCACCTCCCGTACGCCCTCGGCGGCCAGCCGCTCCAGCAGCCGTGGCACACGCGGCGCGCTGAAGTCCAGGTAGCCGGCCTCCACCCGCAGTCCGGGCCGCAGCGCGCGCACCCGCGCGCACAGCGCGGAGACGCTCGCCGCGTGCCGCGGGTCCCGGCTGCCGTGGGCGATGACGACCAGGACAGGGGACGGGGAAGCGGAGGCGGCAGGGGAGCCGGAAGGGGAGACCGCGGGGCCGGGTACGGGGAGCGCATGGTCAGCTCTTCACCAGCAGGCCCCGGCCGCGCAGCACCCGCCGCTCGATCGGCGCGAAGACCAGCAGCTCGATGCCGATGCCCACGATCAGGATCAGCAGGATCGCGGCGAGCACCCAGGACATGTCCTGGAGTTCCCGGCCCTGCTCCAGCAACTGCCCCAGCCCGGTGCCCAGGTCGGCGGCGTTGACGATGAGTTCGGCGGCCATCAAGGAGCGCCAGGAGAACGCCCAGCCCTGCTTGAGACCGGCGAGGTAGCCGGGCAGCGCGGCGGGCAGCAGGACGTGCCGTACGCCGGCCGCCCCGGTCGCGCCGATCGTACGCCCCGCCCGCAGGTACAGCGGGGAGATCTGGTCGACCCCGGCCACCAGCCCGTTGGCGATGGAGGGGACGGCGCCCAGCAGCACCACCGCGTAGATCGTGGCGTCGCTCAGCCCGAACCAGATGATGGCCGCCGGGACCCAGGCCACCGACGGCAGCGACTGGAGCCCGCTGAGGATCGGGCCGATCGCGGCCCGTACGACCTTGATCCGCGCCACGACCAGGCCCAGCGGGGTACCGATGGCGACCGAGGCCGCAAAGCCCAGCGCGCCGCGCGAGACGCTGGTCCACACGAAGCCCAGCAGCGTGCCGTCCAGCCACTTCTGGTGCAGCGAGCGGGCCACGTCCACCGGACTGGGCAGCAGGTAGTGGTCCTTGAGCTCGAAGTGGTAGGCGAGCTGCCACAGCCCCAGGACGAGCGCGATGGCGACCAGCGGCGGTACGGCCTTGGCTGCCAGGTCCCGCAGGGCCGGGCGGCGGTGGGCCGGCACGGTCTCCAGCGCGTCCAGCCCGGCCTCCAGCCCGGCCAGGTCGGCGGGGGCCGCGCGGACGCCACCGGGCCCGTTCGCGCCCTGATGGGCCGGGTCCTTGACGTCGGCGGCGGGTTCAGTGCTGGCCATGACGGCGGATCTCCCCACGGAGCTGTTCGGTGATCTCTACGGAAAGGTCGGCGACGGCCGCGTCCTCGATACGGCGCGGATGCGGGATGTCCACCCGCCACTCACGGGCGATCCGGCCGGGCCGGGAGGAGAGCAGCACCACGCGCTGCGCGAGCCGTACCGCCTCCCGTACGTTGTGCGTCACGAACAGGACGGACAGCCCCGCCGCGCCCGGACCGCCCTCGTTGGCGTCCCGCCAGATGCGGGTCAGCTCGTCGTGCAGCACATCGCGGGTGATGGCGTCCAGCGCCGCGAACGGCTCGTCCATCAGCAGCAGCCGGCTGTCCTGGGCCAGCGCGCGGGCCATCGCGACGCGCTGCCGCATCCCGCCCGACAGCTCGTGCACCCGCTTGCCGTACGCGCCCTTGAGCCGTACGAGTTCCAGCAGCCGCCGCGCCTCCTCGCGGCGGTCAGCGCGGGCCACCCCGCGCAGCCGCAGCGCCAGTTCGACGTTGCGGCCCGCCGTCAGCCAGGGGAACAGCGCGTGCTCCTGGAACATCAGCGCGGGCCGGCCGCCGGGGGTCCGGATGCCGCCCGAGGACGGCCGGTCCAGCCCGGCGACGAGGTTGAGCAGGGTCGACTTGCCGCAGCCGGACGCCCCGAGGAGGCAGACGAACTCCCCGGGCGCCACGTCGATGCTGATGTCCTCCAGCACCTGCTGCCGTGCGCCGGCGCGGCCGAAGGACTTCGAGACATGGTCGATGCGGGCGGCGTAGGGGGCCGTGCCGTCCTGCTGTGGCGCGGCGGGCCGGCGCAGCGTGGTGGCCGTCATCGGTGTCACCTCCTGGGAGTGGGTGCGGCGGTACGGCGGGTCACTCGGCGCCGAGCCCGGCGTCGTCGACCGGGGGCCTGCCCTCGGCCTTGAGCACCTTGTTCAGCAGCGTGAGGTCGTAGATGCCTTTGAGGTCCGGAGCTTTGAGGAGGCCCGCCTGGACGGCGTGGTCGGCCTCCTCCCGGAGGGTCGCGGCGAGCGGGTCGTCGGTGACCTCCACGTTCCGCAGGGCCGGGCCGATCACTGCGGCGGGGAGTGGCTTGCCGGAGACGCCCGGGTCGGCGAGCTGGTCGTTCAGGGCGGTGCGCGCCTCTTCCGGGTGGGCCTTGATCCAGGCGTTGGTCCGCACCGAGCCGCGCAGCACGGCCTCCACGGCCTTGGGGTGCGCGGCCAGGAACTTCCGGGAGACGATCACGTTGGTGATGACGAACTTCCCGTCCTTCCACAGCTTCTTCTCGTCCAGCAGGACCTTGCCGCCTTCGGCGACCAGCTTGGAGGCCGTGGGCTCGGGGACCCACGCGGCGTCGATGCTGCCCTGCTTGAAGGCGATCGGCGTCACCTTGTTCTCGGTGCGCTGCACGGTCACGTCGCCCTTGCCGGTGGTCGCGTCGACCTTGTAGCCCCGGCCCGCCAGGTAGTTCAGCAGCGCCACGTCCTGGGTGTTGCCCAACTGCGGGGTGGCGATCTTCTTGCCCTTGAGGTCGTCCAGGCTCTTGATCTTCGTGGGGTCGACCACCAGCGAGACGCCGCCGGAGGCCGAGCCGGAGATGATGCGCAGACTGCTGCCGCCGGACTTGGTGAAGCCGTTGATCGCGGGGAGGGACCGATCCAGCCGATGTCGATGGCGCCGGAGTTCAGCGCCTCGATCTCGGCGGGGCCCGCGTTGAACACCGACGCCGAGAACCGCGTACCACCCAGCTCCTTCTGGAACAGGCCCTTGCGGTCCCCGATCAGCGCGGTGGCGTGGGTGGTGTTGGCGAAGTAGCCGACCTTCACCTCATCCAGCCCGTCCACCTTGGGGCCCTTGACGGCCGTCCGCCCCTTGCTGTCCTTGGCCGCGGAGCCGTACCCGCAGGCGCCCAGGACACCGATCAGCACGGGGACGGTGACGGCGGCCAGCAGACGGTGTCGGACGGCAGGCACGGGAGGGGTTCCTCTCGTCGGGCCGGGGACGCGGCGCCTTTACGGCGCGCCCGGCGGATCGGTGGTTCTTCCAAGGGGCGGTACGGGGACGTACGGAACGGGGGTATGCGGCACGCGGACATGCGGCGCGGGCGCTGTCAGCCCGTACATCGGCCGGCCCCCGTGGTGCCGGGCATGCTCAGAAGTCCCATCCGTCGTCCTCGCGTACGCCGCCGCCGGCCGTGGCCGTCCCGGCGGCCTTCCCGGACGCCGCGGCGAAGGCGGTGCCCGCCATCCCGGCGGTCAGCGTCGTCCCGTCCGCCGGGTCGATCAGCAGGAAGGACCCGGTGCGCCGGGAGTCGGCGTAGTCGTCCAGGGCCAGCGGCTCGGCCGTCCGCAGCACGACCTGCCCGATGTCGTTGGCGAGGAGTTCGCCGGGGGCCGGGTGCAGGGAGAGGTCCTCCAGCGTCAGCCGGGACGGGATGTCCTTCACGATCGCCTTGACCGTACGGGTGGTGTGCTTGAGCAGCACCCGGTCGCCGGTCTTCAGCGGGCGGTCCGCGACATGGCAGACGGTGGCCGTCACCTCGCGCGTGGTCGCGGGCGCGGCGGCGGCCGGCACGATCAGGTCGCCGCGCGCAATGTCCAGGTCGTCGGTGAGCCGGACGGTCACCGACTGCGGGGCCCAGGCCGCCGCCACCGGCTCGCCCAGCGCGTCGATGGCCTCGATCGTGCTCCTGCGGCCCGAGGGCAGCACCGTCACCGCGTCCCCGGCGCGCAGCACACCCGAGGCGATCTGCCCCGCGTACCCCCGGTAGTCGGGGTGTTCGGCGGTCTGCGGACGGATGACGTACTGGACGGGGAAGCGCGCCGGGTCCGCGCCCGGGTCGGTGACGACCGGCACGGTCTCCAGGTGCTCCAGCACGGTGGGCCCGCCGTACCAGTCCATGTGCGCGGACGCGCTCACCACGTTGTCCCCGGCCAGCGCGGAGATGGGGATCGCGGTGATCTCCGGGACGCCCAGCGAGGCGGCGTAGGCGGTGAACTCCTCGGCGATGGCGGCGAAGACGGACTCCTGGTACCCCACCAGGTCCATCTTGTTGACGGCCAGGACGACGTGCGGGACGCGCAGCAGCGCGGCGACCGCGGCGTGCCGCCGGGTCTGCTCCACGACGCCGTTGCGGGCGTCGACCAGCACCACCGCCAACTCGGCGGTGGAGGCGCCGGTGACCATGTTGCGGGTGTACTGCACGTGCCCGGGGTGTCGGCCAGGATGAACCGCCGCCGGGCGGTGGCGAAGTAGCGGTAGGCGACGTCGATGGTGATGCCCTGCTCGCGCTCGGCGCGCAGCCCGTCGGTGAGCAGCGCCAGGTCCGGCGCCTGCTGCCCGCGGCCCAGGGAGACCCGCTCGACGGCTTCGAGCTGGTCGGTCAGTACGGACTTCGAATCGTGCAGCAGCCGGCCGACCAGGGTGGACTTGCCGTCGTCCACCGACCCGGCCGTGGCGAACCGCAGCAGCGAGGTGGCATCCGCCTCGACGGTGTCGATCGTGCTCATGATCAGAAATACCCCTCGCGCTTACGGTCCTCCATGGCGGCCTCCGACAGCTTGTCGTCGGCCCGGGTCGCGCCCCGCTCGGTGAGCCGGGAGGCGGCGATCTCCGCGATGACGGCCTCGATGGTGGCCGCGTCGGAGTCCACGGCCCCGGTGCAGGACATGTCACCGACGGTGCGGTAGCGCACCAGCCGCCGCTGGACGCGCTCCCCGTCCTTGGGCCCGCCCCATTCGCCGGGCGCCAGCCACATCCCGTCGCGGGCGAAGACCTCGCGCTCGTGCGCGTAGTAGATCTCCGGGAGGCTGATGTCCTCGCGGGCGATGTACTGCCATACGTCCAGCTCGGTCCAGTTGGACAGCGGGAAGACCCGGACGTGCTCGCCCGGCGCGTGCCGGCCGTTGTAGAGCTGCCACAGCTCGGGGCGCTGGCGGCGCGGGTCCCAGCCGCCGAACTCGTCCCGCAGCGAGAACACCCGTTCCTTGGCGCGCGCCTTCTCCTCGTCCCGGCGCCCGCCGCCGAAGACCGCGTCGAAGCGGTGGGTGGCGATGGCGTCCAGCAGCGGGACGGTCTGCAGCGGGTTGCGGGTGCCGTCCGGGCGCTCGCGCAGCTCGCCGCGGTCGATGAACTCCTGTACGGAGGCGATGTGCAGCCGCAGGCCGTGCCGGGCCACCGTACGATCGCGGTAGTCCAGGACCTCGGGGAAGTTGTGGCCGGTGTCCACGTGCAGCAGGGCGAAGGGCACCGGTGCGGGCGCGAACGCCTTCAGCGCCAGGTGCAGCATGACGATGGAGTCCTTGCCGCCGGAGAAGAGGATCACCGGCCGCTCGAACTCGCCCGCCACCTCGCGGAAGATGTGCACCGCCTCGGACTCCAGCGCGTCCAGGTGGGTGAGCGCGTACGGGCTGCCGGTGCCGGACCGGGCGACCGTCGTCATGCCAGGCCCCTCTCGGTGAGCAGCGCGTACAGCTCCGCCGCGGACCGGGCGACGGTCCGGGTGTGCGAGTCCAGCCGCAGGTCCGGCGCCTCGGGCTCTTCGTACGGGTCATCGACGCCGGTCAGCCCGGATATCTCGCCGGCCGCCTGCTTGGCGTACAGCCCCTTGACGTCCCGTGCGGAGCACACCTCCACCGGCGCTGCCACATGTACCTCCACGTACGGGGTGCCGGCCGCCTGGTGCCGCTTGCGCACCGCCTCGCGGGAGTCCGCGTACGGCGCGATCACCGGGACCAGCGCCTTGACGCCGTGGCGCGCCAGCAGTTCGGCCACGAAGCCGATGCGCTGGACGTTGGTGTGCCGGTCCTCGCGGGTGAAGCCCAGGCCCGCGGAGAGGAACTCGCGGATCTCGTCCCCGTCCAGCACCTCGACCCGGTGGCCCGTCTCCCGCAGCCGCTGCGCCAGCGCGTGGGCGAGGGTCGTCTTGCCCGCGCTGGGCAGACCGGTCAGCCACACCGTGGCCCCCTGGTCCGCCGCCGTGGCCGGCCGGCCCGTCCCGCTCATCTCGTACCCCTGGATTCCTGTCGTTGCTGTCGCTTCGGTCATCAGCCGTGCAGTCCGCACTCCGTCTTGCCGGTCCCGGCCCAGCGGCCGGCCCGCGCGTCCTCGCCCGCCAGCACGCGCCGGGTGCACGGCGCGCAGCCCACCGACGCGTAGCCGTCCGTCAGCAGCGGGTTGATCAGTACGCCGTGCTCGGCGATGTACGCGTCCACGTCGGCCTGCGTCCAGCGGGCGATCGGTGCGACCTTGACCTTGCGGCGCCGCTCGTCCCAGCCCACGACCGGGGTGTTCGCGCGGGTGGGCGACTCGTCCCGGCGCAGCCCCGTCGCCCACGCGTCGTACCCGGCCAGGCCCTCCTCCAGGGGCTTGACCTTGCGCAGCGCGCAGCACAGGTCCGGGTCGCGGTCGTGCAGCCGGGACCCGTACGCGGCGTCCTGCTCGGCCACGGTCTGCCGGGGCGTGAGGGTGATGACGTGGACGTCCATCACCGCGGCCACCGCGTCCCGGGTGCCGATGGTCTCCGGGAAGTGGTAGCCGGTGTCCAGGAAGACCACGTCCACACCCGGGAAGGCGCGGGCGGCGAGGTGGGCGACGACCGCGTCCTCCATGGAGGAGGTGACGCAAAAGCGCCGGCCGAAGGTCTCGGCGGCCCAGGTCACGATCTCCAGCGGGGAGGCGTCCTCCAGGTCGCGGCCCGCCTGTCCGGCGAGCGCGGCCAGTTCGTCATCCGTACGTTCCTGCGTCGTCGTCATGTGGTGCTGCCCCCTTGGCGGTTGTCGTGCTGCCCGGCCGTGTCGGTGACGCCCTTGGCCAGCAGTCCGAGGAACGAGAGCCGGAACGCGCGGTTGCACGCCCCGCACTCCCACGAGCCGTGCCCCTCCTGGGAGGGGCGCAGGTCCTCGTCCCCGCAGTACGGGCAGTAGAACGGCGCGGCCCGCCCGCTCATTTCAGCGCGCCTTCGTCCGCGCGGGCGGCCCAGGCGGCGAACCGCTCGCCCTCCTCGCGCTGCTCCTGGAAGTGGGTCAGCACCCGTTCGACGTAGTCGGGCAGTTCCTCGGCGGTGACCTTCAGGCCGCGGACCTTGCGGCCGAAGCCCGCCCGGAGGCCGAGTGCGCCGCCCAGGTGCACCTGGTAGCCCTCGACCTGGTTGCCGTCGGCGTCCAGTACGAGCTGGCCCTTGAGGCCGATGTCCGCGGTCTGGATGCGGGCGCAGGCGTTCGGGCAGCCGTTGATGTTGATCGAGACCGGCTCCTGGAAGTCCGGCATCCGGCGCTCCAGTTCGTCGATGAGCGCGGCGCCGCGCGCCTTGGTCTCCACGATCGCCAGCTTGCAGAACTCGATGCCGGTGCAGGCCATCGTGCCGCGCCTGAAGGGCGAGGGCCGGACCTGGAGGTCCAGCGCCTCCAGCCCCGCGACCAGCGGCTCGACCTGGTCCTCCGCCACATCGAGGATAATCATCTTCTGCTCGACGGTGGTGCTCAGCCGGTCCGAGCCGTGTGCCGCGGCCAGTTCGGCGATCTTGACGAGGGTGGCGCCGTCCACCCGGCCGACGCGCGGCGCGAAGCCCACGTAGAACCGGCCGTCCTTCTGGCGGTGCACGCCCATGTGGTCGCGCCAGCGCGAGCTGGGTTCGGCGGGTGCCGGGCCGTCGGCCAGCTTGCGGCCCAGGTACTCGCTCTCCAGCACCTCGCGGAACTTCTCCGGGCCCCAGTCCGCCATCAGGAACTTCAGCCGGGCGCGGTTGCGCAGCCGCCGGTAGCCGTAGTCACGGAAGATCCCCACGACGCCGGCCCACGTCTCGGGCACGTCCGCCAGCGGCACCCAGGCGCCCAGCCGTTCGCCCAGGCGCGGGTTGGTGGACAGGCCGCCGCCCACCCACAGGTCGAAGCCGGGGCCGTGCTCGGGGTGCTGTACGCCCACGAACGCAACGTCGTTGATCTCGTGCACCACGTCCTGCACCGGTGAGCCGGAGACCGCCGTCTTGAACTTCCGCGGCAGGTTGGAGAATTCCTTGCTGCCGATGAAGCGCCGCTCGATCTCCTCGATCGCCGGTGAGCCGTCGATGATCTCGTCGGCGGCGATGCCGGCGACCGGCGAGCCGATGATGACACGGGGGCAGTCGCCGCACGCCTCGGTCGTCGACAGCCCGACGGACTCCAGCTTCTGCCAGATCGCCGGGACGTCCTCGATGCGGACCCAGTGGAGCTGGATGTTCTGCCGGTCGGTGATGTCGGCGGTGCCGCGCGCGTACTCCTGGGAAACCTCGCCGATGGCCCGTAGCTGCCCGGTGGTCAGCCGCCCGCCGTCGATGCGTACCCGCAGCATGAAGTACTCGTCGTCCAGCTCCTCCGGCGCCAGGACCGCCGTCTTGCCGCCGTCGATGCCGGGTTTGCGCTGGGTGTACAGGCCCCACCAGCGCATCCGGCCGCGCAGATCGTTGGGGTCGATCGAGTCGAAACCGGCCTTTGAGTAGATCGTCTCAATACGTGTCCGCACATTGAGACCGTCGTCGTCCTTCTTGAACTGTTCGTTGCCGTTCAGCGGCGTGAAGTGCCCTGCCGCCCACTGGCCCTCGCCACGGTGGCGGCCGGCCTTGCGGCGGTGCGCGGGAGCGGTGGCGGCGGCGTCCCCGGCCGAGGGCTGGGGGGCTTCCGGGGTGGCGGCCATGGCGGTACGTCCTTCTAAGGCGGCTCAAGAGGCGCGGAAACGAGGCGGCGCGGGCGTGCTGCGCCCCGCGGAGTGACCCGGGGACCGGCGGCGTCGGCCGGCCGGTGGAGCTGCGAAGACCTGCGAAGGTCTGCGGGAACCTGCGAAGAAGCGTTTCGGTTACGCGTCCTGGCGCGGTACGGGGACGTACCGGCGCGGCTCCCGCGGGCTCGGATCGGGTGAAGGGGCCCGCGTGTCCTCGACGGTGGGGACGGTGCGGGTGGTGAACGGCGGTGCTGAGACTGTCAGCCCGCCGGACAGATGGCGCTGGACATGCGACCGAGGTCGACGTGCCGCCGACTCACCAAGACGATTCCAGCTTCAGACATGACGGAAGCGTGGCACGGCGTTCTCCGGACAGTCCACCGTGATCCAGTATGTGGACCACACCGTCCCAATGCGTGGGACAGTGTGGTGTCGGTCACTTAGCTTTGGCGCGGCCGTGCGCGGCTTCTCCGTGCGGACGCCTCCAGCGGCGTACGGCCTACGGGTGTACGGGCCCATGGACGTACGGGCCGACGGGCGTATGGGCCGACGGGTGTACGGACGTCCCGTTCAGGTCGCGGGCCGGGCCCCCGGCCACGGACCGGGCGCCACGACGTCCGGCTCCTCCTCCACCTTGGTCTCGAACAGCCGGAACCCCCGGCGCTCGTAGTTGCTCATCGCGTGCTCCCCGTCCCTGGTGCACGTGTGCAGCCACACCCGCTTGGTGGCCGGCCGCTGCGGCCACCGCCCGGCCAGGTCCCAGGCCCGCGCGACACCGCAGGACAGCAGGTGCCCGCCGATCCGCCGCCCCCTGAAAGCCGGCAGCAGCCCGAAGTAGGTGATCTCCACGACCCCCTCCGGCTGCGGGTCCAGCTCCACGTACCCGGCGGGCGTCCCGCGCTCGTACGCCACCCAGGTCTCGGCCCCGGGCCGTCCCAGGAACTCCTGCCACCGCGCGTACGTCCAGGGCAGCCGGTCGGTCCACGCGAGGTCGCCGCCGACCGCCGTGTAGAGGAAGCGGCTGAACTCGGGCGAGGGCGTCTGTGACCGCAGGATCCGGACATCCTGCTCGGCCGGTGGTTCGGCGGCCGGCCGCAGGTCGTCGGGCGAGGTCATCTCCAGGGACCACGTGGTGATCATGATGCTCATGCCGGTCACCATACGTACCCGCCCTCTCCGGCCGCTTCCTCGAAGGCCGGAAAGAGCCTTGTCGCCCCTGCGCCCACCCGGCATACGGTGACCCCGTGACCGGAATTCGCATCCGGTCACGGGGTCAGCGATCCGTGGTGGGAGGGAGGGCGTCACCGTGGAGCGGACGGAGGAGCTGGCGGAGCGGGGAGAACGCATCCTGGACGCCGCGGGGGAGCTGCTGATCGCCTGGGGCTACCGACGGGTGACGATCGAGGAGATCGCCCGCCGCGCCAAGGTCGGCAAGGGCACGGTCTACCTGCACTGGAAGACCAAGGACTCACTGCTCCTGGGCGTGGCCCTGCGCGCCAAGGACCGCAGCCAGCGACGTCAGTTGGCACGCATGCGCGCGGACGCCACGGAGATCCTGCCCAGCCGCGCGATGCGCGGAGCCTTCATCGACTACCTGCGGGACCCCGTACTGGGCGCGCTCCACTTCGAGGACTGGGACATCCTCGGCAGGCTCAACGACATCGCCAAGAAGGAGTGCGCGGAACTGTTCGACCAGGGCCACCGGGCCCTCGGCCGCCACCTGGAGATCCTGCGCGGCCACGGCCTGGTACGCCAGGACACCGACGTGCTCCGCCAGGTATACGCCCTGATGGCGACGGTGACCGGATTCTGCATGAGCGAGTCGCTGTTCGCCGACCGTGCCCCGGAGGCCGCCGAGGCACGGGCCGACGTCCTGGCCCAAGTGATCCGCGGCGCGCTGGAGACCCCGGACGCCGCCGGACCGGCCGGCACTCCCGCGCACGCCCGGCTGACCGCCGCCACGCCCGGGATCATCGCGCTCTACGAGCAGTTGAACCGCATCACCGCGCACGAGATGCGACGCCGGTCACGCACCTGACACCCCACCCGTCCCGGCACCGGAAAGACAGCGGAAAGACAGCGAAAAAGAC
The DNA here is from genome assembly GCF_022695595.1 of Streptomyces sp. MST-110588. NCBI lineage: Bacteria > Bacillati > Actinomycetota > Actinomycetes > Kitasatosporales > Streptomycetaceae > Streptomyces > Streptomyces sp. MST-110588. The sequence continues at coordinate 1,556,916 of NZ_CP074380.1, read as the reverse complement.
ATCGAACCGATCCCTGGCCACCCCCGATCCGGCTCCAAGTCACCCACAAGGTCACTCACAAGGAGACCCGCGATGTCCACTTCCTCCACCACCGCGCTGACCACCCACGTCGGCAAGCACCCGGACGAGCCCAACGTCATGGACCCCCGGTTCATCTCCGACCCCTTCGCCAGTTACGCGGAGCTGCGCGAGCGGGGCCCCGTCGTACGCGGCCGGTTCATGGACGACACCCCCATCTGGTTCGTGACCCGCTTCGAGGACGTACGGCAGGTCCTGCGCGACCCCCGCTTCGCCAACGACCCGGCCACCGCCACCGGCGCCGCGGCCGACAGTCCCGCCATCAGGACCATGGAGATGCTCGGCATCCCCGAGCATCTGCGCGGCCACCTCCTGGAGAACCTCCTCAACAAGGACGCCCCCGACCACACCCGGCTGCGCCGTCTGGTCTCCCGGGCCTTCACCGCCCGCAGGGTGCTCGCCCTGCGGCCCCGCGTCGAGGAGCTCACCGACGGCCTGCTGGACCGGCTCCCCGGCCATGCCCGGGACGGCGTGGTCGACCTCATCGAGCACTTCGCCTATCCACTGCCGATCACGGTGATCTGCGAACTGATCGGCATCCCCGAGGAGGACCGCCCGCAGTGGCGCAAGTGGGGCGCCGACCTGTTCTCGCAGGAGCCCGGACGGCTGGGCGCCTCCTTCCCGGCCATGATCGACCACATAAAGGAGCAGATCCGCCGACGCCGCCGGGCACTGACCGAGGACCTCCTCAGCGAGCTGATCAGGGTCCACGACGACGACGGCGGACGGCTCAGCGACACCGAACTGGTCACCATGGTCATCGTCTTGGTGGTGGCGGGCCATGAGACCACCGCTCACCTGATCGGCAACGGCACCGCCGCCCTGCTCACCCACCCCGACCAGCTCCGGCTGCTCCAGGAGGACCCCTCGCTGCTGCCGCGCGCCGTCCACGAGCTGATGCGCTGGTGCGGACCGGTGCATCTGACGCAGATCCGGTACGCCACCGAGGACCTGGAGATCGCCGGGGTGCCGGTCCGCAAGGGCGACGCCGTACAGCCCGTCCTGGTCGCGGCGAATCACGACCCCCGGCACTACACCGATCCCGCACGACTGGACCTGACCCGCCAACCGGAGGGCCAGGCCGAGAACCACGTCGGCTTCGGCCACGGCATGCACTACTGCCTGGGGGCCACCCTCGCCCGGCAGGAGGGAGAGGTCGCCATCGGCAAGCTGCTGGCGCGCTACCCGGACCTCTCCCTCGCCGTCGAGCCGGAACAGCTCGAGCGTGACCCGGTGTTCGGAAGCTGGCGGCTCACCCGTCTGCCGCTGCGGCTCTGAGACCCGCTACCTCCCGGGACGCACCGACAGGCCGTGCCGGAACTCCTCGCGCGGGTCCCACCGGGCCTTGACGCGCTGCAGCCGGGCATAGCCGTCCTTGTAGTACAGCGTGTGCCACGGGACGCCGGAGGTGTTCCAGCGGGGATCCGCGAGGTCGGTGTCCGGGTAGTTGACGAACGAGCCGTCGCTCACCGGCCCGGGCACCGGCACGCCGCCGGTGTCGGCGTACACGGCCCGGTAGAACTCCCGCACCCACTTCAGGTACGGTGCGGGGTCCTTCCCCTCCTCCCACCCGGTCAGGTAGATCGCCTTGAGGATGCTGTCGCGCTGCGCCGCGGCCGTCGCGCCCGGCGGTACGGCGTTGACCTGCCCGCCGTACGAGACCAGCCACAGCGCCGCGTCGGAGTGGCCGTACCCCGCGTCCGTCAGGTGCTGGTGAACGGTCTCCGTCTGCCGGTCGGTGAAGCGCCGGCGCAGGTACGCGGCCTTCGCCTTGCCCGGCGTCGGCCCGAAGTCCTGTACGGCGGCGGCCACGTGGAGCCACGGGCGGATCCGGTGGGTACGGGCCGGGCGTACCGCGACCCCGTGCCCGACCGCCGCGAGGTAGCCGTCCAGCCGCTGCCGCGCGCCGGGCCCGGTGGCGTCCAGCATGCCGCTCAAAGTGATGCTGCCGGACTCCCGGCGGTTGAGCATCAGCACGCTGAACAGCGAGTCGTACGGCGAACCGGGCGCGCTGTTGCGCTCGTGCCAGCTCCCGTGGTTGCGGACCAGCCGGGTGAAGGACCGCCGGTCCATGTCCTTCCACGGCCAGTCGGCGGAGAAGGTGAGCAGGGACTCCGGCGGCCGGGGCAGCAGCCGCCCGGGTACGGTGCCGCGCGCGGCCCGTGGGTCCCGGAACCAGTAGCGGGTCACGACGCCGAAGTTGCCGCCCCCGCCGCCGGTGTGCGCCCACCACAGCTCGTGGTGCGGATCGGCGGGGTCGCGCGAGGCCACCACGGCGGCGGCCCGCCCGGACCGGTCCACGACCACCACCTCCACGGCGTCCAGGTGGTCGACGGACAGGCCGTACCGCCGGGACAGCATCCCGTAACCCCCGCCGAGCACATGCCCGCCCACCCCGACCGCGGGCGTCGCACCGGCCGGTACGGCGACTCCCCAGCCGAGGTACAGCTCGCGGTACATCTCGGCCAGCGAGGCGCCCGCCTCGACCATGAACGCCTCCCGCCGGGGATCGAAGCGGATCGTCCGCATGCCGGACATGTCGATCAGGAAGCGGACGGCCGGGTCGTCGACGAAGTTCTCGAAACAGTGCCCGCCGCTGCGTACGGCGATGCGCCGGCCCTCCCGCACCGCCTGCTGTACGGCCTCGACGACATGCTCCGTACGGCTCACCACCCGTATGACGTCGGGGCTGCCGACGAAGCGGGAGTTGGTTCCGCGCGTCGTCAGGGAGCGGTAGCGGGGGTCCGACGGCCGTACCTCGACGGCCTCCCGCGGCGCCGGGCACCCGTCTCCGGCCGTACCCGCGGCCTTGGAAGGACCGGTGGCCGCAGCCGCCTCGGCGGACACGGCCGTGGCTCCGGCCGCCAGCCCGGCCGCCGCCACGCCCGCCAGTACCCCACGGCGCGTCAGCCCACCCGTCGCCGTCCCGCCCGCCGTCCTCCCGTCCGTCGCCGTCTCATCCGCATCCGTCTTCGACCCGCTCATCGGCCGTCCTCCCTCCGGGCCCGGTGCCGGCACCCGCCGGTCGTCCGGTCCCGCAAGGACCCGGCCCGCTCTTCCACCCTCCACCGCGCGCCCGGTCGCCGGCATCGTCCCCGATGACCAACCGCCGCGGTTGACCACTACAACTGACGATGTACCGGGCATCGTCCCCAAGGGCCGTACGGGAGCCGTCCGCCGGGCACGGCACGCCCGCCGGGCGGATGCTCCTGTGGATGTCAGTCCTGGCGCGCCATCCGTGCGAAGACGACGACGTTCCCGCGGTAGCCCGTGGTCTTGGAGTAGGGGCCGCCGCAGGTCAGGACGCGCAGCTCCGGGCGGCCGGTGTTGCCGTAGACCTGCGCGGCCGGGAAGCGGTCCTTGTCGAACGTGCGGACCTTGTAGACCTCGAAGGCCACGGTACGGCCGTCCTGGCGGGTCACCCGGATCGTCTGGCCCGTGTTCAGCGTGCCGAGCCGGTAGAAGACGGCCGGGCCGGTGGCGGTGTCGACATGGCCCACGATGACGGAGGTGCCGGTCTCGCCGGGCGAGGGCGCGTCCGCGTACCAGCCCGCCAGGTTGGGGTCGTCGGCCGGCGGTGCCTGGATCCAGCCGTCCTTGTCCAGCCCGACCGGGACGAGCGGCGCGGACACCTCGGCCGAGGGGATGGCCACCCGGGTGGCCGGTGAGCGGGGGAGTTCCTGGAGGCCGGCCGCGCCACCGGCGGAGGCGGTGGGAAGAGGGGCGCCGGACCCGGCGTCGGGGCCGGTGCCGGGCCCGGGACCGGTGCCTGCTTCGGACCCGCCGCCGGGCCCGGTCTCCGTACCCGAGGCACCGCCGGACACCCGGAGGGAGGGCCCGGAGTCCTGCGAGGCGGTCAGCCGGTCGCTGCCGACCGCGGCGGACGAGGGCTGCCCGGGCTCCTGGCTCCCGCCCGCCAGCCCGTTGCGCACCATGCCGCCGCCGATGAGCGCGATCGCCGCGATCGCCCACCACTTGGTCCGGCGGTTGCCGGCGGGAGCCGCCTCTTCAGCCCCTTCCGCCTCTTCGGCCCCTTCCGTCTGCTCTTCCGTCCCGGTCTCCGGCTCCGCCACTGTCCCGTCCGCTCCCGCCGCTCCGTCCGCTTCCGTGTCCGCCGGTGTCTCCGCCGCGGGCTCCGGTTCCGTTTCCGCTTCCGGTTCCGCTGCCGCCGGCTTGTCCGCCTCCGCGGGCGGCTCCCGGGCCGGGTCCTGCCCCGCCCGGTCCGCCTCGCCCCCGCCCTCTTCCGCCGCCGGGGCCTCGGCCTCCGCCGCCGGCTCCGCGCCCGTCGCTGCCTCCGGTTCCGGTTCCGGCGTCGCCCCGCCCCCTCCGTCACCCTCGGCCATCGCTGCTGCCTTCCTTCACCTGACCCGCGCCGTCGATCCCTGCCGTCGATGCCACGCACGGCGTCCGTACAGCGTCCGTACGACGTGCGTACGGCGCCCGTCCGGCATGCGTACGACACCCGCGGCAGACCCGACACCCGCGGCACGTACAAGGCATGCGCCGTACATGTCGCTGCATCAACTGATTCGTCCGCACCCCGTTGTCGGCACGCTAGACGTGCCGCACCCCCCGCGCGACAGCACACGTCTGAACGGGTGCGGCGGACGCCGGGCGGCAGGTCCGCGACGGACCCAGGTCAGCTCTGGCGGGCGGCGAGCACGGCGGGCGCGGTCGAGTGCGGCAGGAGGTCCCGGGAGTGCGGCGGCAGGCGGAGGGAGACGCCGATGCCGTCGGCGAAGCGGTACGGACGGTGGGTCAGCAGGGCGGCCAGATGGCGGCGCAGCCGGGACATCTCGGCCCGTACGGTCACGGTACGGGCCCGGTCGCCGAAGAGGTCCTGCGCCAGTTGGGCGGCGCTGCGCCCCTCCGGCCGGGTGGCGAGGACGAACAGCAGCTCCGCGTGGCGCGGGCTGAGCGTGTGTGACCAGGTGCCCGCCGCGCCGGCGACCTCGATCGTCCACCGGGAAGGCCCGCTGAGGTCCAGCAGCGCCCGGCTCGGCCCGGGGCGGCGGCCGGGGCCCCGACGCGGACCAGCCAGCCGCCGGGCAGCGGCTCCAGCGCGCAGGTGCCGTAGCGGGGCAGCCATACCGCCCCGGCCCGTACGCCCTTGGGCAGTGCCACCCGTTCCGGCGGTGCGGTCCCGGTGACCGCCGCCGTCCAGCCGTCCTTGTCGACGGCCAGTGCCTGCCCCTGGACCCGGGCCAGGACGGGGGCGGCGACCGCCCGCAGCCGGTCCAGGGCCAGCCGGTGCCGGGCCCGTAATTCCTCCTCCGCCAGCCGGGCGACGGCGGTGACCAGCGAGAGGGTCGTGGGGTGGAAGGTGTGCGCGGGGCCGCTGACGTCCACGACGCCCAGCAGCCGGCCGTTGCGGGCGTCGCGGAGCGGGGCCGCGGCGCAGGTCCACTGGTGGTGGCTCCGTACGAAGTGCTCGGCGGAGTGCACCAGGACGGGGCGGCGGGCGACCAGCGCCGTGCCGATCGCGTTGGTGCCCACGACGGCCTCGGTCCAGTCCGCGCCCGTCTCGAAACCGTGCCGGTCGGCCAGCCGCCGGACCGGCGCGCTGCCCTCCCGCCACAGCACCCGCCCCTCGGCGTCCGCCACCACCATGATCTGCTGTGCGGCCTCCGCGGCCGGCAGCAGACTCCCTTCGAGCGCGGGCAGCAGCGCCGCCAACGGGGAGGCCCGCCGGCGGTGCTCCAGCTCCTCGACGGGGAGCGGCGTGCGGCGGCGGTCGCGTTCGGGGTCCACGCCCGAGCCCAGGGCCCGGCGCCAGGATTCGCCGATGACCGCGCGGGCGGCGGCGGGCACCTCGCCGTCGCACAGCGCGCTCTCACGGGCCGAGGCGAGCCGCCGTGCCGTCTCGCGCACGTCCGGGGACGGGCAGATGCCGGTGTCGGTCGGTTTGCTGCTCACACTGCTCTCCGTTGTGCACGTGTGCACGGCCGTGGTGTGCGGCCGGGGCCGTACGGGTCCCGCCGACGGCGCCGTGGGCGGGCGGATGGTGACGAGGCATTGTCCGGAGCCGGTGCAACGGGCCGCAACCGTTGTCCGCGCGCGGCCGTACGAGGACAGTGGCGTTCCGGTGTCGGTGCGGCGTACCGGTTCCGGAACCCGCAGGGGTGCCGAGTCGGCGCGGCACCGCTCCTGACCGGCGCGGCGGCGGAGCCCGACCCCCGCCCTCCTCCGAGGAGAGGCTCCGCCGCCGTGCCGGTATGCCGGTGCTCCGTACGCCACCCGGCCCCGTACGCCACCGCGCCGGCCGTCACCGGTCTGTCTCGCCTCCGGCCGTCACCGGTCTACCCCGCCTCCGGCAGCACCGGCCGGGCCCGCTCCGCGATCGCCCGCAGCGCCAGGGTGCGCGGCAGCGTGCCGAAGGACGTGCCGTGGTCGCCGCCCAGCCGGGACGCGCAGAAGGCGTCCGACACCTCCGGCGGCGCGTACCGCAGCAGCAGCGAGCCCTGGAGCACCAGCGCCAGCCGCTCCGCCAGCCGGCGCGCCCGCGCCTCGATGCCCTCCAGGTCGGCGAGTTCCGTCAGCAGCCCCTTGACCGCGCCGTCGAAGCGGTGGTCCACGCCCCGCGCCGTACCGATTTCGCTCAGCACGGCGTCGAGCGCGGCGGGCTCACGGCGCAGCGCCCGCAGTACGTCCAGCGCCTGGATGTTGCCCGCGCCCTCCCAGATGGAGTTCAGCGGCGACTCGCGCAGCAGCCGCGGCAGGCCCGACTCCTCGACGTACCCGTTGCCGCCCAGGCACTCCAGCGCCTCCGCGACCACCGGGGTGCACCGCTTGGTCACCCAGAACTTCGCCGCCGGGACCGCCAGGCGCAGGAAGTGCCGCTCGGACCCGGTGTCCGGCCCGGTGTCCGCCTCGGTGCCCGCGTCGTAGGCGGCGGCCAGCCGCAGCGCGAGCGCGGTGGCCGCCTCCGACTCCAGCGCCAGGTCCGCCAGGACGTTGCGCATCAGCGGCTGGTCGGCCAGCTTGCTCCCGAACGCCTCCCGGTACGCCGTATGGTGCAGCGCCTGGGCCACCGCCTGCCGCATCACCGCCGCCGACCCCAGCACGCAGTCCAGCCGGGTCGCCGCGACCATCCCGAGGATCGTCGCCAGCCCGCGCCCTTCCTCACCCACCCGCCGCGCCCAGGTCCGCCCGTCGAACTCGACCTCCGCCGAGGCGTTGGAGCGGTTGCCGAGCTTGTCCTTGAGCCGCTGGATGCGGAAGGAGTTACGGGTCCCGTCCGGCAGCGTCCGGGGCAGCAGGAAACACGTCAGCCCGCCCGGGGCCCGCGCCAGCACCAGGAAGACGTCCGACATCGGCGCCGAACAGAACCACTTGTGCCCGGTGAGCAGATACGTGCCGTCCTCGGCCAGCGGCTCGGCGCGGGTGGTGTTGGTCCGTACGTCGCTGCCGCCCTGCTTCTCCGTCATCGCCATCCCGGCGAGCGCGCCCGGCTTGGCGCCCATCGGCCGCAGCCCCGGCTCGTACACCTGGGAGGTCAGCAGCGGCTCCCACTCGGCCGCCAGCGCCGGATCCGTACGGAGCGTGGGCACCGCCGCATGGGTCATCGACAGCGGGCAGCCGTGCCCCGCGTCGGCCTGTGTCCACACCAGGAACCCCGCGGCGCGCCGCAGGTGGCCCTGCGGGCGGGTCCAGGCGGCGGTGAGCCCGGAGGAGACGGCGTGCCCCAGAAGCCGGTGGTAGGCCGGGTGGTACTCCACCTCGTCCAGGCGGTTGCCGTAGCGGTCGTGGGTGCGCAGTACGGGCGGATGGTCATTGGCCAGCGCGCCCCACCGCCGGGCGTGCTCCGAACCGGCCGCCCGTCCCAGCTCACTCAGCTCGGTGGTGACCTCCTTGTGCAGGGCGGGGGTCACGTACCGCTCCACGCCCTCGGTGAGCGCCGCGTCCGTGGCGAAGACATCGTGTCCCACCAGGGGCGGAGGCTGGTTGGTGACCGTGTGAGTGGTATCTGCCATGGCAGATACGGTAAGGAGGTGCAGCCAGGGAAAGAACCGGCAGAGCGGCCATCCGGCCGTCTGCACAGGGCGAGAGTCCTGTACCGAAATGTCTCCAAACGCCGTCTGACCTGGCTGCTGGTGAAAGACACCGTGAACTCCTGCATGGAGAACCGGGTCACCGGGCTCGCCGCCGAGGCGGCCTTCTTCTGCCTGCTGTCGCTGCCGCCCCTGCTGCTCGGCCTCATCGGGCTGCTCGGCTACATGGAGCCCTGGATCGGCCAGGACACCATCGACAGCATCCGGCGCAACATCCTGGACGCCTCGGACGCCGTCCTGTCCAGCAAGGGTGTGGACGAGATCGCCCGGCCGCTGCTGGACGACATCTTCACCGGCCGCCGCCCCGACGTCATCTCGCTCGGCTTCGCCATCGCCCTGTGGTCCGGCTCCCGCGCCCTGAACGTCTTCGTCGACACCATCACGATCATGTACGGGCTCGACGGGCGGCGCGGCATCGTACGGACCCGGCTGCTGGCCTTCGTCCTCTACCTCGCGGCCCTGGTCGTCGGCGCGGTCGCGCTGCCGCTGATGGTCGTGGGGCCCGACACGGTCGTGAGCTGGCTGCCGGCCAGCGAGGACGTCATCCGCGTCCTGTACTGGCCGGTCGTGCTGATCCTGTCCGTCGCCTTCCTCACCACGCTCTACCACGTGTCCGTGCCGGTGCGCTCGCCCTGGCGCGAGGACGTCCCGGGCGCGGTGGTCGCGCTCGCCATGTGGCTGCTCGGCAGCTTCCTGCTGCGCATCTACCTGACGCAGACCGTCGAGGGGCCCACGGTGTACGGGTCGCTGGCCGCGCCCGTGGCCGTACTGCTGTGGATCGGCGTGTCCGCCTTCGCGGTGCTGATCGGCGCCGCGATGAACGCCGCGATCGACCGGGTCTGGCCGTCGGTGGCCACGGCCGCGGGCCGGGCGGAGAAGGAACGGCGGGCCCGCGCGGAGGCGGAGGCACGGCGCGCGGACGGCGGTGGGAACGGCGAGCACACCGGGGCGGCGCGTCCGGCGAGGACGCGGACGAGGAGGACCCGGACGAGGAGGAGGACGAGGACGACGGCTGGGGCGGTGACCAGGACGGTCACCCGCCGTCCGAATACCCCGAGCGCTGGGCGGACTTCCTGCCGCCGGAGGACGTACGGACCCGGCTGCACTCCTCCCTGCGCCGCGGACGCTGAGCGCGCCGTCGGCAGGTCCGCGCCCGTCGTGCGGGGGCCGTCCTGGTGGAGGGGCAGGCCGTCCGCAGGTCACCCGCCGTGCCGTTGACAGGGCCGGGAGAGGGGTTCAGACTCGGGGCACCTCGATCATGAACGTCCGTTCGCCACACGAACGGCGGACGAGTAGCACGTATACCCGTACGGCCCACAGGCCACAAAGGTCACGAGAGTCACGAAGGCGACGACATGGCCGGTACCCGTTCCCCCGCGCGGGCGTGCCCGGCGCCCGGACCCGCCGCCCCGCGTGTGCCCCAGAGCGCTGGAAGGAACCCCTGACCATGCCCTCCGGAGAACCCACCGGCTCCGCCTCCCCCGGCTCCGCCGCCAACGGTTCCCTTTCCACCGGTTCCGCTCCCGCCGGCCCCCTCCCGGCCGGGGCGTCGGCGACCCGCGCCGTCTACGTCGTCGACGCCGTGCGCACCCCCATCGGCAAGTACGGCGGCGCGCTGTCGGGCGTGCGCCCCGACGACCTCGCCGCGCATGTCGTCAAGGCCCTGGTGGACCGTACGCCGGACCTGGACCCGGCCCGGATCGACGACGTGTACTTCGGCAACGCCAACGGCGCGGGCGAGGAGAACCGCGACGTGGCCCGCATGGCGGTGCTGCTCGCCGGGCTGCCGGTGACCGTGCCGGGCGTCACCGTCAACCGGCTCTGCGGCTCCGGCATGGAGGCCGTCATCCAGGCCGCCCGTGCCATCGCCCTCGGCGACGCCTCGGTCGTCATCGCCGGCGGCGTGGAGTCCATGACCCGCGCCCCCTGGGTGGTCCCCAAGCCCGAACGGGCCTTCCCCGCCACCCCGCAGACCATGCACTCCACCACCCTCGGCTGGCGGCTGACCAACCCCCGGATGCCCCAGGAGTGGACGGTGGCCCTGGGCGAGGGCGCGGAGCTGATCGCCGACCGGCACGGCATCACCCGGGAGCGGCAGGACGCGTACGCGCTGGCCAGCCACGAGAAGGCGGTCCGGGCCTGGAAGGACGGCGCCTACGACGCCGAAGTCGTCCCGTACCAGGGGCCGTCGGCCACCGGCGGCCGGACGGCGGACCGGCCGCTGACGGGACGAGTGCATCCGCGAGGACACCTCGGCCCAGGCCCTGGCCAAGCTGCGGCCCGCCTTCCGCCCGGACGGCGGTACCGTCACCGCGGGCAACGCCTCGCCGCTCAACGACGGCGCGGCGGCGCTGCTGCTGATGGACGAGGAAGGGCTGCGCGCGTCCGGCCGCGAACCGCTGGCCCGGATCGGCGCGAGCGCCGTGACCGGCATCGAGCCGCAGCTCTTCGGACTCGGCCCCGTCCAGGCCGTCGAACGGGCCCTGACCAAGGCCGGGCGGCGCCTGGAGGACCTCCACACCTTCGAACTGAACGAGGCGTACGCGGCGCAGGTGCTGGGCTGTTTCACCCAATGGCCGGACCTGGACCCCACGATCGTCAATCCGCGCGGCGGGGCCATCGCGCTCGGCCACCCGCTGGGCGCGTCCGGCGCCCGGCTCGCCGGGGCCGTCGCCCACCAGCTCGCGGCGGCCGGCTCCGGTACGGGCCTGGCGGCGCTGTGCATCGGCGTGGGGCAGGGCCTGGCCCTCGTACTCGAACGCTGAACACGGACGGGCGGGCGGGCAGGGCGCGGCGCCCAGCCCCCGCCGCCCCACCCTCCGCACCTGCCCTCCGCCTACCGCCTTCCGCCCTCCGCCACCGCGACCGAGGAGAGCGCCGATGCCCGGAACCGAGCCCGCGGGGACCACGCCGACCGGCCCCACCCCCTCCCAGACCATCGGCCCCTTCTTCGGACACGCCCTGCCCCTCCCCGGCGGCGGACAGATGGCCCCCGCCGGCCACCCCGACGCCCTCACCCTCCACGGCCGTGTCCTGGACGGTGCCGGGGCGCCCGTCCCGGACGCGCTCCTGGAGTTCTGGCAGACCGGACCGGACGACAGCCCGACACAAGCCCCCAGCTCGCTGTTCGGCCGCGTCCCCACCGACGCCGACGGGCACTACGCCATCCGCACGCTGCCCCCCGCCGCACCGGCCGGGCACCCCACGGCGGCCCCGTACATCGCGGTGTGCGTCCACGCCCGCGGCCTGCTGCACCACCTGTTCACCCGCGTCTACTTCCCCGGGAACGCGGCGGCCAACGCCACCGACCCGCTGCTGACCGCACTCCCGGACCACCGCGCACGCACCCTCCTGGCCCGCGCCGAGGCTCCGTACCGCCACCGCTTCGACATCCGCCTCCGCGCCGCCGAGAACAGCACCCTTGTGGACCAGGAGTCCCACCAGGCCCATGAGGAAACAGTTTTCCTCACCTACACCCCTCCCACCGGGAGAAGCTGACCGGACCGACCGGACCGACCCCCCTTGCCGGCCCGTCCGTCCAAGAGCTCCCTCAGCTACGCGGTCCCCGCCCGCGCATGACCAGCGGCAGGAACAACTCGTCCACGATCTCCTCCAGTTCGGCCTCGTCCGGGGTGCGGCGGGCCATGAACAGCTCATGGACGACCAGCACCACCGGCAGCGAGACCAGCCGGCCGGGAAGGGCGTCCACGGCGCCGGCCTCGCCGCGCCGCTCCGCCCGCTCCAGCACCGTACGCATCCAGTCGTGCCCCGGGCCCTGGTTGCGCGACGCCAGATACACGGACAGCTCCGGCGCCTGTCCCTGTTCCGCGGCGAGCACCTCGCGGACGGGTGCAAGTTCCCGCATCCGCCGCACGACCAGACGCAGCAGCGCCAGGACGTCGCCGCGCAGATCCCCGGTGTCCGGCGGCGCGTCCGGCAGGGGCGGCGCCTGGTGGCGCAGCGCGGCCAGGACCAGCTCCCGCTTGGTCGGCCAGCGGCGGTAGAGCACCGGGCGGCTGGTACCGGCCCGGCCGGCCACGGCCTCGTACGACAACCGCTCGTAGCCGACCGCGCGCAGTTCGTCCCAGGCCGCTTCCAGGAGCGCCGCCTCCAGCTCTGCCCCTCGGCGACGCTTGCGTGGGGACTCCGGGGAGCTCGCGAACTCTTTAGACACGTCATGTATCTTAATGCCCGCCGTAAGATACACAGTGACTCTTATTGGAGGCATCCGTCATGCGTGCCAAAGGCATTCACTACGACACGGGCACCTTTCCCAACGGCGACACCTCCCGCCCCGTCTTCGACCCCGTGTCGTCGAACGCGAGATGCGGGTCATCGCCGAGGACCTGCACTGCACCGCGGTCCGCATCACCGGCGGCGACCCCGACCGGATCGAGACCGCGGCCCGGTACGCCGCGGACGCCGGCCTCGAAATCTGGTTCTCGCCGTTCCCCTGCGAGATGACGAACGAGCAGATGCTGCCGTACTTCGTCGACTGCGCCCGACGGGCCGAACGGCTGCGCCGTGACGGCGCCGACGTCCGCCTGGTCACCGGCTGTGAACTGAGCGTCTTCGCCCGCGGATACCTGCCCGGCGGCGACACCCTGAACGACCGCATCCCGGTCCTGGCCGGCCCCGGCCGCGAAGCCGCCCTCGCGGGCATCCCCGACAAGGTCAACGCGTTCCTCGGCGAGGTCGTCACCGCCGTACGGCCCGTCTTCGGCGGCCCCCTCAGCTATGCCTCCAACCCCCTGGACGGCGTGGACTGGAGCCCCTTCGACATCGTGGGCCTGAACCCGTTCCGGAGCCTGCACAACGCCGCCACCTACCGCCAGGACCTGCGCAAGGAGTTCGCCCACGGCAAACCGGTCGCGGTCCTGGAGGTCGGCTGCTGCACCTTCCGGGGGGCGGGCGACCTGGGCGGCGCGGGCTGGTACGTCGCCAGGGAACCGGACGGCGTCACCCTCAAACCGGACCTCGTACGCGACGAGGGCGAACAGGTCCGCTACCTCGACGACCTGCTGCCCGTGTTCGAGGAGGAGGGCGTCGACTCCCTCTTCTGGTTCAGCTTCGCCGGATACAGCACCCCTCACCGCACCTGCGGACCGGACGAGGACCTGGCCTCCTACGGCATCGTCAAGCTCCTCGACGACCCGGGCGCCGTCCCCGCCGCCGCCCGCACCTACCCCGGCCTTCCCTGGGAACCCAAGCTGGCCTTCCACGCCCTCGCACGCCACTATCAGACCCGCGCCCGATAACCCGACAACGCACTCCCGACGAGCCCCCGCGCCGGCCGGCGGCTCGGCAATCCGTGCCATCGGCGCAGGTGAAAAACGGGTTGGCGGGCGCGGGGGAGGCGCGGTTAGGGTGTGAGGGCCGGGGCGGTGGCCGGTTGAAGGCCGCCGCGTCCGTGGCGTGTTCGTGTGGTGTCCGGTACGACGAGAAACGGGAGGTGTGACCGATGGCTGTCACTGCGATGAGCGCTGCCCGCGTTCAAAAGACCGTCCATTCCACCTCCGCGGTCTCCGGCTGACATCACCTCACCTCGCGTGCCGAGCGCGCGCCGCCGGGACCGCACCCTCTGAAGGGTCATCCCGTTGTTTCACCACCAGCCGCTGTCCGCGCACCCGTTGACGTCCTACGGATGGGACCAGGGATTCGCGGAGAGCTTCCTTCCCTACGCCGAGCAGGGATACCTGCCCGGCCGCATCGTCCGCGTCGACCGGGGGCGGGTGGACGCCGTCGTGGCCGAGCCCGGCGGCGACGGCGTCCGTACCGTGCTGGCGGACACCGCATTGGTCGCCACCCGCGATCCGATGAGGGTCCCGTGCACGGGTGACTGGGCCGTCATCGACCTCGGTGACGACCGTGGCGGGCCGCATGTCGACGGCATCGTACGGGCGCTGCTGCCGCGGCGTACGGCGTTCGTACGGTCCACGTCCTCCAAGCGCTCCGAAGGCCAGGTGCTGGCCACCAACATCGACCACATCCTCATCTGCGTCTCGCTCGCGGTGGACCTCGACCTGGGCCGGGTGGAACGGTTCCTGGCGCTGGCGATGTCCTCCGGCCCGGACGGGCAGGGGCCGGCGAGCACGACGGACACGCCGGGTACGGCCGACACCCCCGGTCCCGGCTCCTTCGAAGGGGGTGGCTTCGAAGGGGGTGGCGCGCAACCGGTGGTGGTGCTGACCAAGGCCGACCTCGTCGGGGACCCGGACACCCTCGCCCACCTGGTCGCCGACACCGAATCCGCGGCGCCGGGCGTGCAGGTGCTGGCCGTCAGCGCCGAGACCGGCGAGGGCATAGAGGTCCTCTCGGCGATCCTCGCGGGCGGTACGTCGGTGCTGCTCGGGCAGTCCGGCGCGGGCAAGTCGACCCTGGCCAACGCCCTGGTCGGCGAGGAGGTCCAGGACGTACGGACCACCCGTGACCGGGACGGCAAGGGCCGGCACACCACGACCACCCGCGACCTGCTGCCGCTGCCCTGGGGCGGCTCCCTCATCGACACCCCCGGCCTGCGGGGCGTCGGGATGTGGGATGCCGCCTCCGGCCTGACGCAGACCTTCTCCGACGTCCAGGCACTGGCGGCGGACTGCCGCTTCCACGACTGCGAACACCGTACGGAGCCGGGCTGCGCGGTGCTGGAGGCGGTGGAGACCGGGGCCCTGCCCGAACGCCGGCTGGAGAGCTACCGCAAGCTGCTCCGGGAGAACCAGCACATCGCGGCGAAGACGGACGCGCGGCTGCGCGCGGAACTGCGCCGTACCTGGAAGCAGCAGCAGGCCCTGGGGCGCCAGATGATGGAGCGGAAGCGGGGCCGGGACCGGGCGCGGTAGAGGGCGCGGCGGCTGCGGATGCCGCGCAGCCGCCACCCTCGCTGTCCGGACCTCTGCTCTCCTGTCCCTGGTTCCCCGGCGCCGCTCGCGCCGGGGAACCAGGGAACGCGGCGTCCGATTTCCGCCGGTCGGCGGCCGGGGGAGCCCGCACACTGGAATGCGTGAAGGACGACGAGACCAGGTACGAGGCGGTGTGCAGCCGGGACGCGCGGTTCGACGGGGAGTTCTTCTTCGCCGTGGTGACGACCGGGATCTACTGCCGCCCGAGCTGTCCGGCGGTCACCCCCAAGCGGGAGAACGTGCGGTTCTTCGCCACGGCGGCGGCAGCCCAGGGCGCTGGGTTCCGGGCCTGTCGGCGCTGCCGACCCGATGCGGTGCCGGGCTCCGCCGAGTGGAACCTCCGCGCCGACCTGGTCGGACGGGCCGTACGGCTCATCGGTGACGGCGTGGTCGACCGCGAGGGCGTCGGTGGCCTCGCCCGGCGGCTCGGGTACAGCGCGCGGCAGGTGCAGCGGCAGCTCACCGCCGAACTGGGCGCGGGCCCGGTGGCCCTGGCCCGGGCCCGTCGCGCGCACACCGCCCGGGTGCTGCTCCAGACGACGCGGCTGCCCGTCACCGACCTCGCCTTCGCCGCCGGTTTCGCCAGCATCCGCCAGTTCAACGACACGATGCGGGAGATCTACGCCAGCACCCCACCGAACTGCGGCTGGCCGCCCGGGGTGCGGACACGCGGGGACGCGCCACCAAGGCCGGCGGCACGGCGAAGGGCGGCGGTACGGCGCGAGGCGGGGGTGATCCGCAGGCTCCCGGTGGTATTCCGCTGCGGCTCGCCTACCGGGGTCCGTACGCGGCGGCCGAGATCTTCGACTTCCTGGGGGCGCGGGCGGTGCCGGGCGTGGAGGAGGTACGGGGCGCGCGCGGCGCCCGTACGTACCGCCGTACGCTGCGACTGGCGTACGGAACGGGCATCGCCGAGGTCCACGAGCACGCCGGGCGCGGCAGCGCGCCCGCCCGCGCGCCGGACTGGTCTGCCCGGCCGCCAAGGGGGCGGACGGCGGCTGGCTGGAGTGCCGGCTGCACCTGAGCGATCTGCGGGACCTGTCCACCGCCGTGCAGCGGATGCGCGGCCTGTTCGACATGGACGCCGACCCCTTCGCGGTCGCCGAGCGGCTGGGCGCGGACCCCCTGCTCGGGCCGCTGGTCGCGCGGTGTCCCGGGCTGCGCTCGCCGGGCGCCGCGGACCCGCGCGAGATGGCCGTGCGCACGGTCCTGGGCGGGCCTCCGGAGCGGGCGGCGGACCTCGTACGGGCGTACGGGAAGCCGCTGGACGCCCCGGACGGCACGCTCACCCATTTCTTCCCCGAGCCCGAGGCACTGACCGGCGCCGAGGCCGCCGCCGCGTTCGGCGAGCCGCTGCGCGTGCTGTGCGCGGCGCTCGTCGAGGGGACCGTCGTCCTGGACGCGGGCGCCGACCGGGACGCCGCCGAGCGGGCGCTCGGTGCCCTGCCCGGGGTGGGGCCGGCGGCTGCCGCGTACATCAGGATGCGGGCGCTGGGCGACCCGGACGTGGGCCCGGCGGGGACGGACGAGACCTGGCGGCCGTGGCGCTCGTACGCGCTGCACCATCTGTGGCGGGCCGGACTGGCGGCTCCCGGGGTGGGGGAGGCGCCAGTGGCCGGGTCCGAGGAGGGGCCAGTGGCCGGGTCCGAGGAGGAGAGGGCGGAGGGAGCGATGGCCGCCTGAGGGGCGCGACTGCGGTTTCCGCCGTGGCTCAGCTCAGGACGACGGCGCAGAGCCAGCCGCCCACCACCAGCAGACAGGACAGCAGTTCGACCAGGACGGCCAGGCCGACGGAGCGCATCACCGTACGGACCGAGGCGGCAGCGTCACCGTGACTGCCCAGCCGGGACCGCTCCAGGACGTACAGCCCGCCGACCGACCCCAGCACGGCCCCCACGACGGGCACGACGAAGAACCCCGCGATGCCCGCCACCCCTGACAGGAACAGGGTGCGGTAGGGCGCTCCGACACCGCGCAGGCTGCGAGTGGGGAGCACCCATATGAGTGCCTGGTTGAGCAGCAGCAGGCCGGTGGCACCGATCAGTACGCTCCAGGCCGGGTCGGACTGCTCCGTCAGCGCCCACCACAGCACGCCCGCCCAGACGATCGGCGGGCCGGGCACCCCCGGGATGAGCACGCCGAGCAGGCCGAGCAGCAAGACCAGGCCGACCGCGAGCAACTGCCACACGCTCATGGCCCCAGCCTGACGGAAGGTGTCCCGACGCGCTTCCCGGCGTCCGCGCCCGGCCGCGGGCCCCTTTGTGCGCTCTGTTCCCCCGGCGCACATCCATGGACAATACGGCCCATGAGCCAGCAGGCGGACCAGTCCGGCCACGAGGACGACTGGTGGCGGGAGTTGTACGAGGACGAGGATGAGGATGACGACGAGGTTGAGGACGATGGGGCCGGGTCGGGGCCGGTGTCGGCGCCGTCGCCCGGGACCCGGATCCCGCCGCCGTCGGGGACGTGCTCCGGGCCTCGCTCGACGACCACGTGGACTCCGCGTTCCGTGCGGTGGCGCCGCCCCTGACTCCGGACGGCCTGCCCTCTTCGGACGAACCGTCCCCTCCGGACGAACCGTCCCCTCCGGACGGGTCGTCTCCTCCGGACGGGCCGGACTCGTCGGGTGAGGCGCCCGCTCCCTCCGGGCCGGAGCTGGGGCCGAAGGTGGACGCGGGCCCGGTCCCGGCCCCGGCCCCCACTCCGGACCTGCCGATACCGGACGTGACCCCCGGCCCGGTGGGGATGGAGGCGCCACCGCTCGACCCCGGCCCACCTGAGCCGGGCCCCGGCCCCCGGGCCGAGCCCCGCCCGGACCCGGCTCCGGCACCTCGGCCCTGCCCGGATCCCGCTCCTGCACCTCGGCCCGGTCCCGTACCCGAGACCGCCCCTGCCTCCGCCCCGGACCCCGTCTCGTACCGGCCCGCCCCGGGCTTCACCCCGTCCCGGCCCGCCACGGTCGCCGTGGTCGCCCCGGCGGCCCTGGCCGCCGCCGACCCCGCCGCGCCCGACGACCTCGTACCGGACTGCGAGCTGGAGGGCGCCCAATACGGGACGTGGGCCCTGCGCGCGGTCTCGGTGCGCGGCGCCGCCGCCCGGAAGCACGGCAGGGCGCGTGCGGACGCGCTGCTCACCGCCCGGTTCGGTACGGGGCGGCAGGCGCTCGTCCTGGTCGCCGTCGCCACCGGGAGCGCAGGGAGCACCGGAAGCACCGGGGGCACAGGGAACACCAGGGACACCGGGAACACCGGAGACACCGGGGACACCGCTCCCCGCGCCGCCCGGGACGTCTGCCGCTGGATCGCCGGCGCCGTCGGGCGCAGCCGCGCCCGGCTGGCCGAAGACGTCCTGGCCGGCAACAGTGACGCACTGAAGTCCGGCCTGCGACGGCTCACCGACCGCGGGTTCGGCAGGCTGCGGGCCCGGGCCGGCGAGCTGGGGACGGACCCGGAGCGGTATACGGCCGCGCTGCGCTGCCTCCTCCTGCCCGCCGACCCCGACTGCCGCACCCGGGTGTTCTTCGGCGCCGGCCGGGGCGGCCTGTTCCGGCTGCGGGACGGCGTCCGGCAGGACCTGGAACCGGATCCGGCACAGGACGACTCGGTGGGCGGCCCGGCCGCCGGCTCCGGGGCCGGCCTCTCCGTGCCCCCCGGACAGTCCGGCCCACTGCTGGTCCCCGGCCTGCTGCCGCCTCCCGGCGTCCCCCAGGATCCGTACGCGTACGCCGAGCAGTGGCCCCCGGCACCCGCCGCCGCACCCCGCGCCGGGCCCGGCCCCTTCCTCTTCCGCGCCTGCGTCGCCCGCCCCGGGGACACGCTGCTGCTGTGCAGCGCCGGGCTGGCCGAGCCGCTGAGCCGCGAGCCGGACTTCGCGGGGCGGCTGGCCCGGCGGTGGGCGGTCGCCGCGCCGCCTGAGCTCGCGGACTTCCTCGCCGACGCGCAGCTCCCGGCCGAGGGGTACGCCCGGGACCGTACGGCCGTCGCGGTGTGGGAGGCGTACGCCGCCGGTCAGTGGGCACCTGAGGAGCGCTGACGCCACACGCGTCACTCACACGCGTTACTCACACGAGTCACCCACAGGAGTCACCCCCAGGCGACATCCCGGCAGAGGTCCGAAGCGGGGCCCCGGCAAGGCCCCACGCGAGGCCCGAAGCAGCAGGCCCGAACCAGCAGGCCCCGAGCAGAGCGTCCCAAGAAGCAGGTCCGAAGGAGCGAGCGCGACATGGCGAAACAGACCGTGGCCGAGCAGTTCGTGGACATCCTGGTCCGCGCGGGGGTGCAGCGGCTCTACGGAGTCGTCGGCGACAGCCTCAACCCCGTGGTCGACGCGGTCCGCCGCACCGCGGGCATCGACTGGGTCCATGTCCGCCACGAGGAGGCCGCGGCCTTCGCGGCCGGCGCCGAGGCGCAGATCACCGGCCGGCTCGCCGCCTGCGCCGGCTCCTGCGGCCCCGGCAACCTCCACCTCATCAACGGTCTCTATGACGCCCACCGCTCCATGGCCCCGGTCCTCGCCCTCGCCTCCCACATCCCTTCCAGCGAGATCGGCACCGGTTTCTTCCAGGAGACCCACCCCGACCGCCTGTTCACCGAGTGCAGCCACTACTGCGAGCTGATCTCCAGCCCCCAGCAGATGCCGCGGGTCCTGCAGACCGCCGTGCAGAACGCCGTCGGGCGCAGCGGCGTCTCGGTGGTCTCGCTGCCCGGCGACATCGCCGCCGAGCCGGCGCCCGAGCGCGCGATCGAACACGCCCTGGTCACCACGCGCCCGTCCGTACGGCCCGGGGACGCCGAGATCGACGAGCTGGCCCGCATGATCGACGCGGCGGACAAGGTCACGCTGTTCTGCGGCAGCGGCACGGCCGGCGCGCACGCCGAGGTGATGGCGTTCGCCGAGCGCCTCAAGGCCCCGGTCGGCCACGCGCTGCGCGGCAAGGAATGGATCCAGTACGACAATCCGTACGACGTTGGTATGAGCGGCCTGCTGGGGTACGGAGCCGCGTACGAGGCCACCCACGAGTGCGACCTGCTGATCCTGCTCGGCACGGACTTCCCGTACAACGCCTTCCTCCCCGACGACGTCAAGATCGCCCAGGTCGACGTACGCCCCGAGCACCTGGGCCGCCGCTCCAAGCTCGACCTCGCCGTCTGGGGCGACGTCCGCGAGACGCTGCGCTGTCTGACGCCCCGGGTGCGGGCCAAGAGCAGCCGCAAGTTCCTGGACCGGATGCTCAAGAAGCACGCCGACGCGCTGGAGGGCGTGGTCTCCGCCTACACCCGCAAGGTGGAGAAGCACACCCCCATCCATCCCGAGTACGTCGCCTCGGTCCTGGACGAGGAGGCCGCGGACGACGCGGTCTTCACCGTCGACACGGGTATGTGCAACGTATGGGCGGCCCGCTATCTCACCCCCAACGGCCGCCGCCGGGTGATCGGCTCGTTCACCCACGGCTCGATGGCCAACGCGCTGCCGCAGGCGATCGGCGCGCAGCTCACCGACCGCCGCCGCCAGGTCGTCTCGATGTCCGGCGACGGCGGGTTCGCGATGCTGATGGGCGACTTCCTCACCCTGGCCCAGTACGACCTGCCGGTGAAGGTCGTCCTGTTCAACAACTCCTCCCTGGCCATGGTCGAGCTGGAGATGCTGGTCGCGGGGCTGCCCTCGCACGGCACCGGCAACCGCAACCCGGACTTCGCGGCGATCGCGACGGCGGCCGGCGCGTACGGCGTACGGGTCGAAAAGCCCAAGCAGGTACGGGGTGCGCTGCGGGACGCCTTCCGGCACAAGGGCCCGGCGCTGGTGGACATCGTCACCGACCCGAACGCGCTCTCCATTCCGCCGAAGATCAGCAGGGACATGGTGACCGGCTTCGCGCTGTCGGCCGGCAAGATCGTGCTGGAGGGCGGCGTCGGCCGAATGCTGCAGATGGCCCGCTCGAACCTGCGCAATATTCCGCGTATTTAGGAGTCGGCGGCCATTCCCCGACGGGGGTACGGGCGGGGGCGGCGCCCCGGCGCAAACGGCCTGATCACCCCGTTGCCGGGAGCGCGTGGCAGGTCAGCGGCGCGCCGTGGGGCGAGAAACGGGCGCGGTCGTGAGGCTGTCGGCACCAGGGCGAAAGGGGGACGGCGGACAAACCCGAAGCATGGCGCCGGGCCCGGTGGGCATGCATTTCCGTGAAGCTGTTCGAGGGAGAACGACAAGGGAGCGCTCGGGGCGGGGAGGATGAAGCGTCAGTCTGTGCGGCGCCAGGAACGGGAAGGGTGGATCGGCGGACGCGAGGGGATCACCGATGGGCGGAAAGCCGGGGTGCTGGAGCGCAAGCTGGGCCACTCGGATCTGACGGCGGTCGCCGAAGTCCGCGACGAACTGCGGCAACTGCTGCGCCATTGGGGGGACAAAGGACGTTCGGACATTGCCGAACTGCTCACCAGCGAATTGGTCACCAACGCCCTCGTGCATACGAACGGGGGCGCTGTCGT
This sequence comes from Streptomyces sp. MST-110588, assembly GCF_022695595.1. Classification (NCBI taxonomy): domain Bacteria; kingdom Bacillati; phylum Actinomycetota; class Actinomycetes; order Kitasatosporales; family Streptomycetaceae; genus Streptomyces; species Streptomyces sp. MST-110588. The sequence goes on along the minus strand of NZ_CP074380.1, from coordinate 1,535,409 downwards.
CACCGCCACGCTCACCGACCGGCTGCGCGTGGAGGTCCGGGATTTCGTCTCCCGGCGCCCGAAATTGCGTCCGCCTTCGTCGGACGGCACCTCCGGAAGAGGGCTGATGCTGGTGCACTCCCTCGCGGACGCGTGGGGGTGCGGGCGCACGGCGTGGGCAAGTGCGTGTGGTTCGAGCTGGGCGGCGGACCGGCCTGACGGTCCGGGGCCAAAGCGCGTACGTCTGGTACGTACGGCCTGGTACACACGGCCGGCCGCCACGTACGCCTGTCGCGTACGGCCGACCCCCGGCCGCCCTGCCCGGGCCCGGATCGCCGGTCCGCCGTGGGTCAGCCGAACTGCCGCTCGATCGCGGCGAGTTTCTCCTCCAACGAGTCCAGCCGCGGCAGTGCCTGGGTGTCGTCCTCGGCGGTCAGGTCCACGGTCCGCTGCCGCGCCGCGGCAGACGTGGCCACCGTCTCAGTGTCGGCGCCCGCCACGGCCTTGAGAGCCGGGCGGGAGCTGGAAAAAGGCGGGGAGCCGGCGGCCCCTACGGGAATGCGTCCAGGCGGCGGCACAGGTTCCGGTTCGCCGGTTATGGCGGGTTCCGCGCCGATCTGCTGCCCGGCGGCGGCAGAGCCGGCCGACACCTCCAGTTGCCGCCCGGCGCGGCCCAGCCTCCACGACCGGTGCTGGCGGTTGATCGCCTTGATCCGGGCCCGGTCGAGCCGGTTCCGCTCCCGCCTGCGGTGACGGTTCTGCTCCTTCTGCCGGCGGTCCTCCCGTACCTCCTCCACGGCCTCGTCCAGCGTGCGTACGCCTTCCAGCAGCATCAGCGACCACGCGGCGAAGGTCTCCCGGGGCGCCCGCAGCCAGCGCACGATACGGATCTGCGGCAACGGGCGCGGCACCAGGCCCTGCTCGCGCAGCGCCGCCCGGCGGGTCTGTTTGAGCGCCCGGTCGAAGAGGACCGCGGCCGACAGCGACATCCCGGCGAAGAACTGCGGGGCGCCGTCGTGCCCCGTCCCCCTGGGCGCGTGCACCCAGTTGAACCAGGCGGCGGCCCCCGCGAACGTCCACACCAGCAGCCGCGACCCGAGCGCCGCATCGCCGTGGCTGGCCTCCCGTACGGCCAGCACCGAGCAGAACATCGCGGCCCCGTCGAGCCCGAAGGGCACCAGGTATTCCCAGCCCCCGGAGAGGTTGAGGTTGGTCATGCCGAAGCCGACCAGCCCGTGGAAGGACAGGGCCGCGGCGACCGCCGCACAGCAGAACAGCAGCAGGTAGGAGGCGGTGCCGTACACGGCCTCCTTGCGGCGGCGGCGCTCCTCGCTGCGCTCCCAGGAGTCCTCGCCGCCGGCGGCGTCGGCCGCGCGCCTGCCCCGCAGGACGACGACCACCGCCGCTGACACACCGAAGAGCAGCAGGGCCCCCGGAACCAGCCAATTCAGTGATATGTCGGTCATTCTCATTCTGGGATCCCTCACATCGCGCTACTCACCTACACGGTTTCGCGCGACATCCTGACGGAATCGGCCGTGCCCGCTGGGGGTTTCGTGGCAAGAGGGCGTCAAGTGAGGCCAGGGACCTACGGATAGGTGCGTTTCCGATCGAACTCACCTAGGAAAGGGGCCAGTTGCGTTCGATTCCCTCCGCTCGGCGGGTGGCATGAGGGGCGGGCGAAGTGAGGTCCTGTGACAGTTGGGACCATGACGGCCTACGGGCCGGACGCCGGCCGCGATCATGACGGCGTACGGGTCAGGCGGCGGCCGTGAGGCGCTTGACGCGGTCCGCGTCGCACGTACGCGGGCAGGTGACGCACGTGTCCTCGGGGCGCAGGGTGTAGAACATGCAGCAGCTCGCCCGGTCCCGGGTGGCCAGCGCCTCGCCGCCGGGGCCGGTCAGCTCGCGGAACGCGGCGCCCTTCACGTACGGCGCGGTGCCGCCCGGCAGCAGCCGCGCCAGCTCGGCCACCGCGCGCGGCTCCTCGCCGAGCAGGTGACCCACGTACCAGAGGCCCTCGACGATCTCGTCCGAGGCCATGCCCCACAGGGCGCGCGGGCCGCGCCGCATCCGGGGGCGGAAGCCGTCCAGTACGGGCCCGAGGTGCTCGGCGACCGCCTCCCGCACCTCGGTACGCAGCGCCTCCTCGTCCGGTACGACCCGGGCGCCGGGCAGACCGGCCAAGGGGTCGCCGGGCAGGCACGCGAAGGAGCGCACCCGCACCGCCATCCGGCCCAGCTCGCGGTGGTGGGCCACGTCCTGGACGGGCAGCCGAGGCACCCGGCGGTGCAGGAACCACGGCACGGTGATCAGCAGGCACGCGGGCCAGGCGTAGCGGTGCAGGCCGAAGGTGGCGACGACGTCGGGGCGGGCGCGCTGCCCGTAGTTTTGCAGCGCCTGCGCGTCGTCCCACGCGAGAAACGCCTCCCGGGCCCGCTCGTCACAGGCCAGCTCCGCCGCGGTGACCCAGCCCTCTCCACGGGGTGGGGCGGTCTCCCATTCGGTCACCCGCAGCCCGGGGAACACCTCGGTCAGCCGGGCATAAGCGCTGGTGAGGGGGTGGCTGCGGGCGGGAGCGGCGAGAGCAGGAGACATGCGGGTGACCACCGAATCGCGATCGTTGGCAGGTAAGCCTTACCTTATCCGATGTGTATGCCCGGTGCCCTTGAGGTGTGAACCGCCGCGGGAGGCGCCTATGGTGCTGGGGATGTCAGGAGGAATCCCCATGGAGCAGGGCAGAGCGGGAGCGGAGCGCAAGCCGCGGCTGCGTACGCGGGTGCCCGCGCAGGGCGGGCCGGGCGGGCCGGGCGGGGTCGGGCCCCTCGCCCATGAGCACGCCGAGGACGGCGGTGGCGCGGGCGGGCCGGGCGTCCGTACCGCGGGTGTACGTGACCATGGGGCCGAAGGTGCTGCCGTGCCCGGTGGGGCGGACGGAGCCTGTAGGGCGGAGGGAGACGATACGGCGAACGGGGCCGGTGCGACCGGTGCGCGCGGAGCCGGTGGCACCGACGGGTACGGGTGCGGGGCGGCCGGGCCGTCCTCCCTCGCACCGCGGCGGGCCCGGCGGCACTCCGTCCGCGGCCAGGTCCTGGCGGCCCTGCGCGAGGCGCTCCTCGCCGGCGAGCTGACTCCCGGCGACGTCTACTCCGCACCCGCGCTCGCCGAGCGCTTCGGGGTATCCGCCACCCCCGTACGCGAGGCCATGCAGCAGCTTGCGGGCGAGGGCGCCGTCGAGGTCGTCCTCAACCGCGGCTTCCGCGTCGCCGAGCGCAGCCCGCGCGACCTCGCGGAGCTGGCCGAGGTCCGCGCCATGCTGGAGGTGCCGGCGGTGCTGCGGCTGGCCCGTACGCTCCCGGCCGAGCGCTGGGAGGAACTGCGCCCGCTGGCCGCCGCGACGGTGGCGCACGCCGCCCACGGCGACCGCGTCGGCTATGCGGAGGCGGACCGCGCCTTCCACCACGCGATGCTCGCCCTGACGGGGAACCGCCAGCTCGTACAGGTCGCCGACGATCTGCACCGGCGCACGCAGTGGCCGGTCGGCGGCCGGTCGCCGGTCCGTACGGCCGAGCTGCTGGCCGACGCCTCGGAGCACACCGCGCTGCTGGACGCGCTGATCTCCCAGGAGTACGCGGTCGCCGAACGCATCGCCCGCGGCCACCTGTCCGCGGTGCGCCATCCGCACTGACGGCTCCGAGCCACCGCGCCGCGTGGCCGGTACCGCGCGTCTACGGCGCGCATATAGCGCGCATATAGCGGGCCGCCCTCCGTTCCCGCGCCGGACGGGCGGAAACGGAGGGCGGGCCGAGCCGGGCCGTCGTGACGGACGCAGAGGCACCCGGACAGGCTCGGCCGAACCCGGCACAACGCCGTCGGTTTCGGCCGGACCGGTCCGGATCCAGCCGGACTCCGGTCAGAGCGTGGCGATCTTCTCGTCGCTCGCGTAGCTGACGTTGGCCGGGGTGAGGACATCCGCGGTGATCTTCACCGCGTCCTTCTTGGCGAAGAACGGCGTCCCGGGCTTGTTCTTCAGCTTCACGCGTACGACGTGCCGGCCCGCGTCGCACTTGAGGGCGCTGTTGGGCACGGTGCCGGTGGCCACGGACTTCTTGTTGAGGGCCTTGGCGGTGACGCCGAGGTGGACGTCCGACCCGACGTCGCAGGAGTACGTGACGTCGACCGAGACGGCCGGCACGTTGCCGGTGCTCAGGGATATCGCGCCGATGGTCATGGAGTTGGCCTTGGCGGCGGCCGGGGAGGCCATGGCCACTCCGGCGGCGGTGACCAGGAGAGCGGTCAGGGCGGTACCGGCAGCGCGGTGGCGGAGACGGGACGGCTTCAAGTGACTTCCTCGATTTCCGTTACTGAACAGAACTGAACAGATCCGGACCGGACCGGTGCGCGGACGGCCGTAATGTGGCTGATTCACGCCGGTCGGCGACCGGAGGTGACTGCGCCCCGGCCCGGCCGACCGGGATCAGGACGCGGCGTCAATCTATCCCGCGACATGTGATGGCGTGTGGCTGTACAGCGTCAAATAACGTCCAAATCCGTTCGTCGTGTGATTCTCCATGCCCCAAGCCAGGCACACCGGGTGATACCCCGTCAGCAGCCGCAAGTCGTCATTACTTGCCGCCGGCCCCCGTCGGTTCCCATCGGCTCCCGTCAGACCGGCAGCAGACGCTCCAGCGGAACGGCCGCGACATCGGCCGCGGGCCGGGAGAGGTACAGGTCGGCGTGGTAGAAGCCGTCCTCCTCCAGCCCCTCGGTGTCCAGCCCCCGCCCGGCGAGCGCGGTGAACACCCCCTCGCGCTCCCCGCCGTCGGCGAAGCGGCGCTGCCGGAAGGTCCGTCCGGGCACCTGCTCCGTCACCAGGCCCGCGCGCTCCAGGACGGCGGCGACGGGCGCGTAGGACACCGTCCGCAGGACGAAGGCGGCGACCCACGGCGGGGCGGACATGCAGTCGAGCAGCCGGTCGAAGGTCGGGGCGCCGATGTACCCCACCCCGCCGGTGACCGTGATCAGGTCGGTGCCGCCCACGGCGTCCCGCAGCGCCGGCGTCGGCGCGCCGGTCTCCAGGTCCTCGGCGAACCCGTCGTCCAGCAGGCCGACGGCGCGCGCGTAGCCCACCGCCCGCGGCGCCGCGTCCAGACCCACCACCCGTACCGCGTCCGGACGCCGCTGTTCCGCGTAGAACGCCTTGTCCTCATCGGCCAGTTGGTGTGCCGTCAGCCGGTCCTCGCCGGGCAGGCCGGTGTAGTGGGCGTAGAGGTCCCCCAGGTCCAGCCGGTGGTTCAGGAGCGCGGCGTTGACCCCGTAGGAGCAGCACAGGTCGAGGACTTGCGGGGACGTGCTGCGGGACGTATCCGGGGGCAGCCGGCGCAGCGCGTCGGTCAGCATGCGGAAAACGGCCTGTCCGTGGTGCGGGACCTGGTAGTCCAGTGGCTGGAGGACGGAGAAGTACGCCCGGGGGTCGGGGCGGTCGTAAATAGCCGCGAAGTCCGCCTTGCCCCAGTCCGAACCGGTCGTCGTACGCGGTATTTCCCTTGCCAAGGTGGCCTCCTGAAAGGCTCTGAGTGGGCGGCGCCGACTCTGCCGACGGTGGACGCCCCACGCCCGGATGAGGGCCGGTGCCGGCGCCGGAGTGGACGCCGCGGGCGGGCGTCGGCCGGTGCCGGTCAAGCATCCAGTCCGGCGCCCGGCGCTGACAGAGCGACTTGTGGCCAAAATGGGTGTGTGGGGCCGACGGGGCGGGGTACGGCGCGGCAGCCCCCGTACGCCGGACGTCATGCAGCGCGGCACGGTACGTCACGTACGCCCCCACCGCACCGTCCGCCACTCCGTACCCTGCGGGCCCGGGAACCGTAACGGTAACCGTCCCCTGTCCCCACCCCCGTCTTGCTGTCACCTCATCCCGTCTCTGTCTCTGTCTCTGTCTGCGTGGAGAGATGGCCGGCGAGCCAGGTGGGAACGCCGCCCATGAGGCGGAGCAGCCGGGCGGCCTCGTCGCGCAGCCGCTGCGCGTCGGGCTCGGGGACGGCGTCGGCCAGTGCCGCCAGGGCCGGTGCGGTGCCGACCAGGAAACCCAGCTCCTCGCGGATCCGCAGGGACTCGGCGAAGCCGTGCCGGGCCTCGGCCAACTCGCCGTCCCGCAGCGCGAGTCCGGCCAGGTGACGCCAGGTGGAGGAGAGCAGCAGGGCGTCGTCGTGGGCGGTGGCACCCGCGTGGGCACGGCGGTACGCGGCACGGGCCGAGTCCGGACTGTCGGCGAGGTGTTCCGCCATCAGTCCCCGGCGGAAGTCCAGCAGCGGGCGGCCGGGAGCGGTGGGTGCCAGCAGCGCCGCCGCCCGGCCCAGCGCCGCCCGGGCCTCGTCGGCGCGGTCCCGTACGCCCAGGACGGTGGAGGCGTACGCGAGGTGGCCGCGCTCGCAGGCTGCCGCGCCGCGCTCGTCGTCGTCCCCCGCCAGCGCCTCGGCGGACCGCAGCGCGTCCTCGGCGTCGGCCCAGCCGGCACCGGTGAACATGCACCGCTCCGCCAGGAGCGCCGCCCGGCGCAGCGCCGACGGGGCGTGGTGGGAGGCGTGTGGCTCCAGCAGGGCGGCGGCGTCCTCCCAGCACCCCCGGGACCGCAGCCGCCACACGGCCCGTGCCAGGGCGTCCTCCTGCCCGGCCGTCCTGGCCGCCGGCACCGCCGCCGGCCCTGCTGCCGCCGCCGGCCCTGTTCCTGCTGCCGGTCCCGTTGGTGCTGTCGGTGCTGTCGGTGCTGTCGGTGCTGTCGGTGCTTTCGGCGTCGATTCCGCGGTCCGCGCGGTTTCCGTAGACCCTGACATGGCGGTGTCCGCCACATTGCCCTCCCCGAGCACGCCATCGAGCTGGAAGTGGAAGCCGTGGGCGAATCTCAGCACGAATGCCGCGGTGCGGCCAAGGGGGCGGGTGAATGTTTTCACAATCGCACCGGCCCCCGGAGCACCCGTCAATTGCCTGCTCGCAGGCTCGGGTTGGGCGCGATTCGGCCATCGCGCGCCACCATGACCGCGCGACAGTTCGCCCGATCGGAGCAACGCGGACCGCCGCACCGGTCTCTTCGCGTTCCCCGGGCGGGGGCGTGAGCGCTCAGCTCATCCGCAGGGCGAGGAAGAAGTCGAGTTTGTCCTCCAGGCGGGACAGGTCGCGGCCGGTGAGCTGCTCGATGCGGCCGACGCGGTAGCGGAGGGTGTTGACGTGGAGGTGGAGGCGGGTGGCGCAGCGGGTCCAGGAGCCGTCGCAGTCCAAGAACGCCTCCAGGGTGGGGATCAGCTCCGCGCGGTGGCGGCGGTCGTAGTCGCGCAGCGGGTCCAGAAGGCGGGCGGTGAAGGCGCGGCGTACGTCGTCGGGGACGAAGGGCAGGAGCAGGACGTGCGAGGCGAGTTCCTCGTGGCCGGCGGCGCAGACCCGGCCGGGGCGGGCGGCGGCGACCCGGCGGGCATGCCGGGCCTCCTCCAGGGCGCCGCGCAGGCCCTCCGCGGAGTGGACGGTCGCGCTGACGCCGAGGGTCAGCCGGCCGTCGTCGTCCAGGCCGCGGGTCAGCGGCTCCCGGACGACGGCGAGCAGGCGCTCGGCGCGCAGCCCGGCGGACAGCGGGTCCCGGTCGTCCGGTACGGCCGGCAGCGGGACCAGCGCGACCGCCTCGTCACCGGTGTGGGCGACGGCGATGCGGTCCGAGGGCTCGGGCCCGAAGGCGCCCGGGTCGACCAGTACCTCTTCCAGGAGCGTCTGGGCCACCGCACCGCCGGCCAGCTCCCCGCCGGCCGCCTCCCCGCCCTCCCACTCGACGCGGGCCACCACGACCTGCCAGTGCGGCGCCGTGCCGAGGCCGGGCAGCAGCACGGGCGCGGCCACCCGCAGCCGGGCGGCGATCTCGGCCGGTGCCGCGCCCGCCTGGACCAGCTCCAGGACCTCCTGGGCGAGCCGCCTGCGCACCGTACGGGCGGCATCCCGCCGGTCGCGTTCCACGGCGATGAGCTGGGTGACGCCGTGCAGCAGGTCCAGCCGCTCCTCGGGCCAGTCGCCGGCGTCCGCCTCGACGGCCAGCAGCCAGTCCGAGAGCACGGTCTCGCGCAGGTCCCGGCCGCTGCTGCGGATCGGGAAGAGGGAGTAGGTGCCGGTGGGCAGGGTGACGCGGTGCGGGCCGCGGCGGCCCGTACGGGAAGCGGCCAGGTGCTCGCCCGCCAGCCGGACGCCCACCTCGGCCGGCAGCTCGGGTCCGGCGCCGGCCGGGGCGGAGCCGGCGATCCGCCGGCCGGTGGGCGAGAGCACCCAGGCGCGCAGGTCCAGGTCGGAGCCCAGCAGGTCCAGTACGACTTCGGGGCCGCCGCCGGCCGGGCCGGAGGTCATCAGGCGGCGGTGCCGGTCCACCACGGCGGCCAGGTCCCCGGCCCGCTCGCCGGACACCTGGCGTACGACGTACTCGGTGATCGAGGCGAAGGAGACGTCCTCCACGACGGAGAACAGCGGCAGCCGGTGGCGGGCGCAGGCCAGTACGAGATCGTCCGGGATCGCGCCCAGCTCCGCCTCGCCCGCCGCGAGCCCCGCGACCCCGGCCGAGGCCAGGATGCGTACGAAGCGTTCGGAGTCCTGCGGCTCGCGGCGCCAGGCCAGGCCCGTCAGGACCAGTTCGCCGCCGGACAGGTAACGGCTGGGGTCGCGCAGGTCCGTGGTCATCACGCCCCGTACCGCACGGTCCAGCTCGTCCTCGCCGCCCAGCAGGCGCAGGCCCAGGGAGTCGGTGTCCAGGAGTGTGCGGAGCCGCATGACCTCGCCCGCCGATCTTGTCTGTCTCGTGTTGCCGGTGAAATTCCGCGAGGTTTCTGAGCCCCGCTTTTCGTTCGAATCTACAAGACGTGTGGCCTGGCCAGCCAACCGCTTCATGGTTTCGGTGACTGCACCGGGCGGGCCCGGGGCGCGTTCACTGGGCGTAACAGCGTGAACAAGACAGGAACAGCTCGACGGGGGCGAGGGGCCGAACGGCCCCGGTTCCCGGAGGACCGGCCACCGCCGCACCAGGCCCGGCGGCCCTCGACGCGCAGGGCCGACCGCCCTCGTCACATGCGGTGTTTTCCGGCGTTATCCGTCGTTTTTCGTCGCTTTCCGACGGCATGCGCCGGCATACGTCGGTGTCCATCGCTCAGCGTTTTCAGCGTTTCAGCGTTTTCAGTGTTTTCAGTGTTTTCGGCGTTCATTGCTTTCAGGAAGAGAGCCGCGTCATGGACTTCCTTCGCCCCGCACGCTGGGAGGAGGCGCTCGCCGCGAAGGCCGAGCACCCCACCGCCGTGCCGATCGCGGGCGGAACGGACGTGATGGTCGAGATCAACTTCGATCACCGCCGCCCCGACTGCCTGATGGACCTCAACCGCATCGCCGATCTGCGCGAGTGGGAGGTGGGCGAGGAGACCGTACGCCTGGGCGCGTCCGTTCCGTACACGCAGATCATGGAGCATCTGCGGACCGAGCTGCCGGGCCTGGCGCTCGCCTCGCACACCGTGGCCTCGCCGCAGATCCGCAACCGCGGCGGCGTCGGCGGCAACCTGGGCACCGCCTCCCCGGCCGGGGACGCCCACCCCGCGCTGCTGGCCGCCGGCTGCCTGGTCGAGGCCGAGTCCGTACGCGGCCGGCGCATGATCCCGATCGACGACTTCTACCTGGGGGTCAAACGCAACGCGCTGGAGCCGGACGAGCTGATCCGCGCCGTCCACATACCCAAGGCGGACGGCCCGCAGCAGTTCTCCAAGGTCGGCACGCGCAACGCCATGGTCATCGCGGTGTGCGCGTTCGGCCTGGCGCTGCACCCGCGGACCAGGACCGTACGGACCGGTATCGGCTCGGCCGCGCCCACGCCCGTACGGGCCGAAGCGGCCGAGGAGTTCCTCGCGGCGGCGCTGGAGGAGGGCGGCCTGTGGGAGTCGGGCAAGCCCGTCCCGCCGTCCGTCGCCCGGCAGTTCGCGCAGCTCGCCGCCGGTGCCTGCAATCCGATCGACGACGTGCGCGGCAGCGCCGCGTACCGCCGGCACGCGGTGGGGGTCATGGCCCGCCGCACCCTCGGCTGGACCTGGGAGTCCTACCGCGGCAACGCCCACGGCACCAAGGGAGGCACACAATGCGCGTGAACTTCACCGTCAACGGCCGCGCGCAGCAGGCCGACGACGTATGGGAAGGCGAGAGCCTGCTGTACGTGCTGCGTGAGCGGCTGGGCCTTCCGGGCTCGAAGAACGCCTGTGAACAGGGCGAATGCGGTTCCTGCACGGTGCGGCTGGACGGGGTGCCGGTGTGTGCCTGCCTGGTGGCGGCCGGCCAGGCCGAGGGGCGCGAGATCGTCACCGTCGAGGGCCTGGCGGACCACGCCAGGCGGCGCGCCGAGGGGACGTCCGGCGGCACCGGCCTGGACGCGGCCCGTACCTGGCGGGCCCGGCCCACCGACGGACGGCCCACCGACGGACGGACCACCGACGGACGGACCGCCGGCGGACGCACCGTCGAGGCCGCCGAACTCGCCCCCGTCCAGCAGGCGTTCATCGACGCGGGCGCCGTCCAGTGCGGATTCTGCACGCCGGGCCTGCTGGTCGCCGCCGACGAACTGCTGGAGCGCAACGCCGACCCCTCCGACGCCGACATCCGCGAGGCCCTGTCGGGCAACCTGTGCCGCTGCACGGGCTACGAGAAGATCCTGGACGCGGTACGGCTGGCCGCCGCCCGCGGCACGACCCGTACCGCCGGACAGGGGGCCTGACCCGCCATGGGAACCAGCCGCTCGGAAGCCACCCGCTCCGAAGCCACTCGCTCAGAAGTCACCGGCCAGAAGTCCACCCGCCCGAAAGTCACCCGCACCCCCACCAGCCTCACCCAGGGCGGCCGGACCGGAGCCGGCATCGGCGCGTCCACGCTGCGCCCCGACGGCACGCTCAAGGTCACCGGCGAGTTCGCCTACTCCTCGGACCTGTGGCACGAGGACATGCTCTGGGGCTTCACCCTGCGCAGCCCGCACGCCCACGCCGAGATCACCTCCATCGACACCTCCGAGGCGCTCGCCCAGGCCGGTGTCCACGCGGTCCTCACCTACGACGACCTCCCGGCCGAGGTCAAGAACTACGGTCTGGAGATCCGGGACACCCCCGTCCTGGCCCACGGCCGGGTCCGCCACCACGGCGAGCCGGTGGCCCTGGTCGCCGCCGACCACCCCGAGACCGCCCGCCGCGCCGCCGCGAAGATCAAGGTCGGGTACGCCGGACTGCCCGTCGTACACGACGAGGAGTCCGCGACCGCCCCCGGCGCGCCGCTGCTCCACCCCGGCCGCACCGACCACCACGCCGACCACGTACCGCACCCCAACATCGTCCACCGCCAGCCGATCGTGCGCGGCGACGCGGACGCCGCGGCCCGGCGCGCCGATGTCGTGGTCAGCGGCACGTACGAGGTCGGCATGCAGGACCAGGCGTTCCTGGGCCCCGAGTCGGGCCTTGCGGTGCCCGCCGAGGACGGCGGCGTGGACCTGTACGTCGCCACCCAGTGGCTCCACTCCGACCTGCGCCAGATCGCGCCGGTCCTGGGCCTGCCCGAGCGCAAGGTCCGCATGACGCTCTCCGGCGTCGGCGGCGCCTTCGGGGGCCGCGAGGACCTGTCGATGCAGATCCACGCCTGTCTGCTGGCGCTGCGCACCGGCAGACCCGTCAAGATCGTCTACAACCGGTTCGAGTCCTTCTTCGGGCACGTCCACCGGCACCCGGCCACGCTCTGGTACGAACACGGCGCCACCAAGGACGGCAAGCTCACGCACATGAGGTGCCGCATCGTGCTGGACGGCGGCGCCTACGCCTCGGCCTCCCCGGCCGTCGTCGGCAACGCCTCCTCCCTGTCGGTGGGCCCGTACGTCATCGACGACGTCGACATCGAGGCCATCGCCCTCTACACCAACAACCCGCCCTGCGGCGCGATGCGCGGCTTCGGCGCGGTGCAGGCGTGCTTCGCGTACGAGTCCCAGATGGACAAGCTCGCCGCCGCACTGGACATGGACCCGGTGGAGTTCCGGCAGCGCAACGCCATGGAACAGGGCACCATCATGCCGACCGGGCAGCCGGTGGACTCGCCAGCACCGGTCGCCGAACTGCTGCGCCGCGTCAAGGCCCTGCCGCTGCCGCCCGAACGGCAGTGGGAGAGCGCCGGCGGTGCCCCCGACGTCCGCGCGCTGCCCGGCGGGCTGTCCAACACCACCCACGGCGAGGGCGTGGTACGCGGCGTCGGCTACGCCGTCGGCATCAAGAACGTCGGGTTCTCCGAGGGCTTCGACGACTACTCCACCGCCCGCGTACGCATGGAGGTGCTGGCCGGCGAGCCGGTCGCCACCGTGCACACCGCGATGGCCGAGGTCGGTCAGGGCGGCGTCACCGTCCACGCCCAGATCGCCCGTACGGAACTGGGTGTCCAGCAGGTGACCATCCAGCCGGCCGACACCCGGGTCGGCTCGGCGGGCTCCACCTCCGCCTCCCGCCAGACGTACGTGACCGGCGGCGCGGTGAAGAACGCCTGTGCGGCGGTACGCGCGAAGGTGCTGGACATCGGCCGCGCCAAGTTCGGTACGTACCACCCGGCCTGGGCCACCGCCGAACTCCTCCTGGAGAACGGCAAGGTCGTCACCGACGGCGGCGAGGTGCTCGCCGACCTGGTGGACGTCCTGGAGGACGAGGCGGTCGACCTGGAGCTGGAGTGGCGCCACCGCCCCACCGAGGCGTTCGACCTGCGCACCGGCCAGGGCAACGGCCACGTCCAGTACTCCTTCGCCGCCCACCGCGCGGTGGTGGAGGTGGACACCGGACTCGGCCTGGTCAAGGTCGTCGAGCTGGCCTGCGCCCAGGACGTCGGCAAGGCACTCAACCCGCTGTCCGTCGTCGGCCAGATCCAGGGAGGTACGACCCAGGGCCTGGGCCTGGCGGTCATGGAGGAGATCGTCGTCTCCCGGGACGCCAAGGTCCGCAACCCCTCCTTCACCGACTATCTGATCCCCACCATCCTGGACACCCCGGCCATCCCGGTCGACGTGCTCGAACTCGCCGACGAGCACGCTCCGTACGGGCTGCGCGGTGTCGGCGAGGCGCCGACCCTCTCGTCCACCCCCGCGGTCGTCTCCGCGATCAGGGCGGCGACCGGGCTCGCGCTGCCCAGGGTGCCGGTGCGCCCGGAGCACATCACCGGCACCTGAGGACGTCCGTATCCGCCTCCCGTAACCCCGTAACCCCGTAACCCCGCAGCCCCGTAACCCCGTGTCCACCTTCCGTATCGCGAACCACCCTCCGAGAGACCACCAGAAGCGAACACCCCGTCCGTCTCGGGCCGTCCCCCGGGTCGTGCAGCCGAAATTCCATCCCAAATCTCGCAGCGTGATGCGAGTGCCCCTATGAACCTTGGGAGTCAGGCACCATGACCCAGCAGTCCATCGAGCCGGACGCCACGGCGGCCACCGGGCACCCGGCCCCGGTACCGGCGGCTCATCCGGCGACCACGGCGACCACGGCGCAGGACGCGGGCGCGGGCTCGCGTCCGCCCGCCGGCCGGTCCTGGCTCGACCGCTACTTCCACATATCCGACAGGGGGTCGACGGTCGCCCGGGAGGTACGCGGCGGCATCACCACCTTCATGGCGATGTGCTACATCCTCCTGCTCAACCCCTTGATCCTCGCCACCCCCGACGTGGACGGCAACGCCCTGGCCCCGAGCGGCGTGGTGACCGCGACGGCCTTCGCGGCGGCGCTCACCACCCTGCTCATGGGCTTCTTCGGGAAGGTGCCGCTCGCCCTGGCCGCCGGACTGAACGTCTCGGCCGCCCTGACCGCACAGGTCGTCCCGCACATGACATGGCCGCAGGCCATGGGGATGTGCGTGGTCTACGGCGCCGTCATCATGCTCCTGGTGGTCACCGGCCTGCGCGAGCGGGTCATGAACGCCATCCCGCCGGCGCTCAAGCACGCGATCACCATGGGCATCGGCATGTTCGTCGCCCTGCTCGGGCTGGTGAAGGCGGGGTTCGTCGGCAAGGGCGGCGGCGGACCCGTACAGCTCGGACCGGGCGGTGAACTGGCCGGCTGGCCCGTCCTGTTCTTCTGCGTCACCCTGCTGCTGATCTTCATGCTCCAGGCCCGGAAGGTGCCCGGCGCCATCCTCATCGGCATCGCCGCCGGCACGCTGCTGGCCGTCACCGTCAGCAAGGCCGGCGCTCTCACCGACAAGGACTGGGGCGGCGTGGCCCCGGCACTGCACGGCAGCGCGGTCGCCGCCCCCGACTTCGGGCTCTTCGGGCAGGTCGAGTTCGGCGGCTGGGAGCGGATCGGCGCGCTGAGCGTGGGCCTGATCGTCTTCACCCTGGTGCTGGCCGGGTTCTTCGACGCCATGGCGACCGTCATCGGCGTCGGTACGGAAGCCGGGCTGGCCGACGAACGGGGCCGGATGCCGGGCCTGTCCAAGGCGCTGTTCGTCGACGGCGCGGGCGGGGCGATCGGCGGCGTGGCCGGCGCGTCGGGGCAGACCGTGTTCATCGAGTCGGCGAGCGGCGTCGGCGAGGGGGCCCGTACCGGACTGTCCTCGGTGGTCACCGGCCTGTTCTTCGCGGCCTGTCTGTTCTTCACCCCCCTCACCCGCCTCGTGCCCGCCCAGGTGGCGGCGGCGGCCCTGGTCGTGATCGGCTCGATGATGATGAGCACCGCCAAGCACGTCGACTGGAGTGACCGCTCGGTATCGGTCCCGGTCTTCCTGACCATGGCCCTGATGCCGTTCACGTACAGCATCACCGCCGGTGTCGGCGCGGGCGTCATCGCCTACAGCGCCATCAAGGCGGCGCAGGGACGGTGGCGCGAGGTCGGCGCCTTCATGTGGGGGCTGACCGCCGTCTTCCTCGTCTACTTCTGCCTCCACCCCATCGAGCACTGGCTCGGCGTCAAGTAACGCACGACCGCCGCGCCCGATCCGACCGTCCGTTAGGAGACCGACATGCTGGACATCGCCGAGGAGCTGCACCGGTGGGTCGGGCAGGGCCGCGACTTCGCGGTGGCCACGGTGGTGGCCGTACGGGGCAGCGCGCCCCGCCGCCCCGGTGCCGCGCTGGCCGTGGACGCCGACGGAGCGGCGGTCGGGTCGGTCTCCGGCGGCTGCGTGGAGGGGGCGGTGTACGAACTGTGCCAGGAGGCACTGCGCAGCGGGGAAACGGTTCTGGAGCGCTTCGGGTACAGCGACGAGGACGCCTTCGCGGTCGGGCTGACCTGCGGCGGTGTGATCGACGTCCTCGTCACGCCGGTACGGGCGGTACGGCCGGTACGGGCGGTACGGGCGGAACCGGAGGCAGGAGGAGTACGGGAGGCAGGAGGAGTACGGGAGGCAGGGGCGGGCGTCCGCGTGGACGGCGGAGCGGGACGGTTTCCCGGACTGCCGGACGGACACCACGAGACGCTCGCCCATGCGCTGGCCGCCGCGGCCGGCGGCGAGGCGGCGGCCCTGGCCCGGGTCGTCGGCGGACCGGCCGCGCAGCTCGGCCGCGCCCTGCTCGTACGGCCCGACGGCAGCAGCACCGGCAGCCTGGGCGGCCACCCCGAGCTGGACCGTACCGCCGCCCGGGAGACCGCCGCGCTGCTGGACGCCGGCCGCACCACCACCGTGGAGATCGGCGCCGGCTTCACCTCGCAAGGGCGCAGGGAAACGGGAGGGCCGGGGGAGCCCGGCGGCGCGGCGGGCGGCGGCAGCCGCTGCGGCGAGCCCGTCGTCCTGCTCGTGGAGTCCTCGGTCCCGGCACCCCGCATGATTGTTTTCGGGGCCGTCGACTTCGCCGCCGCGCTGGTGCGGGCCGGCAAGTTCCTCGGCCATCACGTCACCGTCTGCGACGCCCGCCCGGTCTTCGCCACCGCCGCCCGCTTCCCCGAGGCCGACGAGGTCGTGGTCGACTGGCCGCACCGCTACCTGGACACCCAGGAGCTGGACTCCCGTACGGTCCTGTGCGTCCTGACCCACGACGCCAAGTTCGACGTGCCGCTGCTGGAGCGGGCCCTGCGGCTGCCGGTCGCCTACGTCGGCGCCATGGGCTCACGCCGTACGCACCAGGACCGGCTCGTACGGCTGCGTGCCGCCGGCCTCACCGAGACCGAACTCGGCCGGCTGCACTCGCCCATCGGCCTGGACCTCGGTGCCCGTACGCCAGAGGAGACCGCGCTGTCCATCGCGGCGGAGATCGTCGCGAGCCGGCGCGGTGGCACCGGCGTCCCGCTGACCGGCGCCCACACCCCGATCCATCACGACGCGGCGGCCCCGGCGGCCCCGGCGGTCCGGCGCATCGGCTCGGTGGCCTGACGCGCCGGAACGGCCCGGCGGCTACGCGCGGCGCGACGGCTACGCGCGGTTCGACGGCTGCGCGAGGGCGGACGTTCGCGCCGAGGCCGGGTCCGCGGTGACGGTGGCCTGCGCCGTTCCGCCGACCGCGACGACCCCATCGGTCGCATCGGCCCCATCGGCCCCGTTCGTGCCATCGCTCCCATCGCTCCCGTCGTTCCCGTCGAGGCGGTTGCGGCGCCCGCGCAGCCCCAGTGCGCCGATGACCAGGCCCAGTAGGGACGTACCCAGCGGTACCAGCAGCGCCGCCCGGTAGCCCGCGAGGATCTCTCCGGCCGACCGGCCGTCACCGGCACCACCGGCACCGCCCACACCGCCGTCACCGATGACGCCCGTGGCGACCGCGGTGACCGACGCCAGGCCGAGTGCCGCGCCGAACTGGAAGGAGGTGTACAACAGGCCGCCCGCCAGGCCCTGTTCGTCCTCCTTGACGCCGTCCGTGGCCACGATGGTGAGCGGCCCGTAGGCGAGGGCGAAGGAGAGGCCGAGCAGGAACATGCTCGGGAACATGGCCGGGTACGTCCAGTCCGCGCCGACCGGCAGGAACAGCGCGTAGGCCACGGCGGCCAGGGACAGGCCGCCGAGGATCACCCGCGCGTTCCCGAAGCGCTGTACGAGCCGGGGCGTGACGGTCGGGGCGAGCACCGCGTCGACGCCCACCGCCAGCAGCGCGAAGCTCGTCTGGAGCGTCGACCAGCCGCGCAGCTCCCGCAGGTAGAGCACCGCGACGAACTGGAAACCGAAGAATCCGGCGGTGAACAGCAGCGCCACGAGGTTGGCACGCAGCAGGGAGCCCGTACGCAGGATGCCCAGCCGCACCAGCGGGGCGGCGGACCGGCGCTCGATGGCCACGAACGCGGCGAACAGGGCGAGGGAGACGGCGAGGGCGCCCAGGGTCTGGAGCGCGGGGGCGTGGCCGGCCCGCTCCACCGTCAGCGCGAGCAGCAGGATCGCCCCGGTGACGGTGAGCGCTCCGGGCAGGTCCACGCCGCCCCTGGCCGGCCGCGCCTCCCGTGGCCGGGGGATGAGCGGCAGTCCGAAGGCCAGGATGACGGCCGACAGGGCGACCGGGGCGAAGAAGGCCCAGCGCCAGTCCACCGACGTCAGCAGACCGCCGACGATCAGACCGGCCGAGAAGCCGCCGCCTCCGGTGCCCGAGTAGATCAGGAGCGCCTTGTTGCGCTGCGGGCCCTCCGGGAAGCCCGTGGTGATGACGGACAGGCCGGCGGGCGTCATGAACGCGGCACACACCCCCGTCACGAAACGGGCGAGGACCAGTACCCACCCCTCGGTCGCGAACCCGCCGAGGCCCGAGAAGACCAGGAAGACCGCCAGCGGGGCCAGGAACATCCGGCGGCGTCCGAACAGGTCGGCGGCGCGCCCGCCCAGCAGCATGAAACCGCCGTAGCCCAGGACGTACGCGCTCATCACCCACTGGAGGCTGCCGGTGGACAGGCCCAGGTCGGCGCGGATGGAGGGCAGTGCCACATTCAGCATCGCGATGTCGATGCCCTCCAGGAAGACCGCTCCGCACAGCACCAGGAGGATGCCCCAGGCGCGCGGGCTCATCCGGTGTGGTGTGGGTTCGGGTGCGGGATCAGGGGTGGGATCAGGGGTGGGTTCAGAGGTAGATGATGTGGGCATGACAGTGCTCCTCGCGAACGGGAAGGCGGAGGGGAAGATTCCGTCGGCCTGGCCTGGACGGTTCCTGAACCGTCGGTCGGTTCCCTCTTGTTACCGACCGCATCCTGCGGCACTGTGAGGAGGTATGGAAGAAGGCACTTTGAAGTCACCGGCTCACTCCACGGGAACCATGGCGCCCGCCGGGGCGCCGGAAGAACCGTGCGACTACGACTACGACGCGCGGCAGTGGGACGTACGGGAGGGCTGTGAGGTCCGGCAGATCCTGGACCGGGTCGCCGACAAGTGGTCGCTGCTGGTCATCGCCCTCCTGGACCGGCGCACCCTGCGCTTCACCGAACTGCGGCGCGAGGTCGACGGCATCAGCCAGCGCATGCTGACCGTGACGCTGCGTCAGCTCGAACGTGACGGGCTCGTACGCCGCACCGTGCACCCCGTCGTCCCGCCGCGCGTGGACTACGCCCTCACGCCGCTCGGCGCCACGCTGCACGACACCATCCAGTCGCTGGTGACATGGACGGAGGAGCACCAGAACGAGATCGCCACCGCGCGCGCCGCGTACGACGCCCGCACGCAGTGACCGCGCCCGGCGTGAACGCGGACGCGGACAGGGTGCGGACGCGGACAGGGACGGCGGACGCGGACAGGGACGCGGACGCGGCGCCCGGCCTCCCGGCGCCCTGAGTGCGGGGTGAGCCGGTCAGTGCCCCGCATACAGGGTGAGCCGGACGAGCAGGGCGCGGTGGTCGGTGTCCGGCAGGTCCAGGAAGCGGGCGGCGCACGGCCGCAGCGCGTCACCGGCCAGCACATGATCGATCTGTGCGCCCAGCGGTGGCGCGGTGCCCGCCGGCCAGGAAGGCGTACGGGCACTGCCCACCGCCCGGGCACTGTCCCGCAGACCGGTGTCGAGCAGGGCGCGGAAGGCGGCGTGGTCCTGTGAGGCGTTGAAGTCACCCGCGATGACCAGGGGCCGGCCGTCGTGCCGTGCGGCCAGGCCGCGCAGCCGGCCCAGTTCGGCACGCCAGGTGTCCAGCGTGCCGGGCAGCGGCGGCATGGGGTGGGCGACCTGGAAGCGCAGCCGGTGGCCGCGGACGGTGACCTGGGCCCGGGGCATCGCCAGTTCGCCGGCCACCTCGCCGTCGGGGACGAGCGGATGTCTGCTGAGGATCGCGGAGCCCTGGGCGGCACCGTCACCGGCGGAGATCCGGTACGGATAGGCGGCCCGGACCTCGGCGGAGCCCACCGCGGCGGCGCACCGCACCGGATCGCATTCCTGGAGGGACACCAGGTCCGGCCGCTCCCGCCGCAGCACCTCCAGCAGTCCGCCGGTGGCCCGGCCGAACTCCAGGTTCGCGCTCAGCACGCGCAGCGTGGCCACGGCGGGCCCGTGTGCCGCGGGCGGCTCGGCCCCGTACGGACGGATGAAGGCGGCGGTGACCAGCAGCGCCCCGGCCGCCCAGGCGCAGCCGGTCCGCCAGCGGGCGGCGAAGGCCAGCAGCAGGGCGAGCCCGGCCGGCACCGCCAGCCAGGGCAGGAAGGCCAGGAGCTGGGGGACGGGCGTGATGCCGTCGCAGCCCGCGGCCCGGAAGGCCAGCGGCAGGCTCACGCCGGCCAGCAGCGCACCCGCACACCACGCCACCGGCCGCCGCCGGAGCCCCCGCCCCGACCTACGCGGCCACCGCCCCGACCCCAGGGCCACCGCCCCCGTGGCCATCGCCGCCGCGGTCGCTCGTTCACCGCCCCCGTCGCCATGCGGCGATGCTGCCGGACCGCGCCGGGCGGCCGACACCCGTCGTACCCGTTCATGGGGAGGTCTTGGCCGGAACAGGGACGGACCAGGCGACGGGCCCCGCCGATTCAACACCTGACCGGTAACGGCCGATACAGGAGGGGAGCGCAGTACGGACGAGGCGGTTGGAACAGAACGAGGCGGCCGGAACGAAGCGAGGCCGCCGGTACGGACGAGCACACCCGTACGGACGAGGACCGGGACGAAGAGAGCGGACCATGGTGAACGAGTGGCACCTGGCGGGCAACATCGCCGCCGGACTCGGTTTCGGGGCGGTCATCGGCCTGGAGCGCCAGTGGCGCGCCCGGATGGCCGGACTGCGGACGAACGCGCTGGTCGCCGCCGGGTCCGCGCTGTTCGTGCTGCTGTCGCAGTACGGCTTCGCCGCCGCCACGAGCACCACCGGCTACGACGGCTCACGCGTGGCCGCGCAGATCGTCTCCGGCATCGGCTTCCTGGGCGCCGGCGTCATCATGCGCGACGGTCTGAACGTACGCGGCCTGAACACCGCCGCCACACTGTGGTGTTCGGCCGCCGTCGGAGCGCTCGCCGGCACCGGCCTGTACGCGGTCGCGGCGCTGGGCACGGCAGGTGTGGTCGGCGCGAACCTGGTGCTGCGACCGCTGGGCCGGCGGCTGGACCGGGAGCCCGGGGGCGGCGCCGAGGTCGCCACCGACTACTACTTCGAGGCGGTGTGCACCGAGCCCGAAGAGGCACACATCCGGGCGCTGGTGGTCCAGGCCGTCAGCCGGCCCGGCTTCCGGCTGCGGGCCGTGCACAGCCGGGACGCGGGCGCCCACGGCGAGGCACCGGAGCAGGTGACGGTCGCCGCGGAGCTGACCACCGACCGCCGTGACGACAGCCTCCTGGAAGAGGCCGTGAGCAGACTGTCGCTGGAGCCCGCGGTCAGCGCGGTGAGCTGGACGGTGCTGAACAACCCGGACGGCGGCGAGGAGGACTTCGGCCGGGACGCCCCCGCCCGTGCCCGCTCCCGTTCCCGTCACCGGGTCCGGGACTTCTTCCCCGGGCCGGGCGGCGGGCGGCGGCACTGAAGCGGGCGGCGCGGGCCGGGGGAGACGGCCGGAACGGACCGGGACGAGCCGGTGGCCGACACGCGTGGCGGGGTACGGACCATCCGGCCAAAGTCCCCGGCCCGCTGGGCACCCCGGCGGCACTGTCTACGTTGTGGTCCGCGCGAGGAGAAATCCCGGCGCGAGAAGAAAACCAGGCGCGACAGACAGGCCCGTCAGACAGGCCCATCAGGCAAGCCCGTCAGAGAAACCTGTCAGAGAAACCCGTCGGAGAAACCCATTCCTGAGCGAGGAGTTCTCATGCCCGTCTCCACCACGCCCGGCGTCAACTGGGGCACCTGGATCAACCTGGAGGGCGGCATCTTCGCCGAGCCCGCCCCGGTGCTCAACGCCGACAACCGCGTGCAGGTCTTCGTACAGGGCGGCAGCAACGGCCTCTACAGCAAGTGGGAGAAGCGCGACGGCTCCTGGAACAGCAGCTACCTCAAGCACGAGGGCGCCAACATCGCCGGTGTGCCCAGCGCGGTCCTCGGCAGGGACGGTAAGATCCGCGTCTACTACCGTACGCCCGACAACCACCTGGAAGTCATCACCCAGTCCGTCGTCAACGGCGGCTTCGACACCCCCAAGCGCATCGTGACGAACATCGGCGGCGACCCGGCCGCCGCGTTCAACGCCGACGGCCGCATCCAGGTCTTCTTCCGCGGCTCCGACGGCGCCCTGTGGTACACCCGCAACCAGGGACTTCAGTACGAGCAGTACACCGGCCCGGCGTCCCTGGGCGGCACCATCCACGCGACCCCCTCGCCCGTCCTGGACGGCTCCGGCCGGATCGTGGTCGCGGTCAAGGGCGGCAACGACACCCTCCACACCATCCAGCAGAAGGTGGCGAGCGACCCCGACGCGTGGGAGTCCTTCCAGCAGGAGACCACCGGCGTCACCACCCGCCCGACAGTCGTCGCGGACGCGGCCGGCCGGGTCCAGATCTTCTACCGCGGCTCCGACGGCTCCGCCTGGCGCGTCGGACAGCAGGACGACTACGACCGCTTCCACACCTCCGTCTCGCTCCGCGGCCAGATCATCAACCGCCCCACGGCCGCCCTCGGGCTGGACGGCCGGGTCAACGTCATCGTCAAGGGCAGTGACAAGGCCCTGTGGGTGGCGGTGCAGAACCAGGAGAACGACTCCGCGTACGGCCACTTCCAGAGCCTGGCCGGCGTCATCGGCGACGCCGACGTCAGCCCGGTCATCGCCAACCGCGACGGGCTGCTGTACGTCTTCACCCAGGGCTCCGGCGCGCCCCGGAACCTGTGGCTCCAGCGGCAGACCTGGGCCTGACCACGCACGCGTACCAGCCCGTACGGGTACCGGCGGCCATCTGCCGGCCCGTACGGGTACGGCCCGGCCGGCACCGCAAAAACCGGATGACGCCCACGGCGCGGGGAGTTAGCGTCCCTACGTGACTCAGGACATCCGGGTGATCCCCGAAGCCCACGTCGACCGTGCCCTGGACCTCGCCGATCTCGCCTTCCACGAGAAGACGGGGGACAGCACCCGCAAGCGTCACCGTGACATCCTGCTGGAGTGCGAGCGCGTCGGCGCGTACGACGGTGACGTGCTCGTCGGACAGATCGCCGCCCACCGGCTCCACATGTCCGTCCCCGGCGGCGAACTGCCCACCGCCGGGCTCGACTTCGTCTCGGTCGCGCCCACCCACCGCCGGCGGGGCGTGCTGACCGCCATGATGGACGAGCTGTGGCGCCGGTGCGCCGCGGCCGGGCAGCCGCTGGCCTGCCTGTGGGCGTCCGAGGCCGCCATCTACGGCCGGTTCGGGTTCGGGCCCGCCACCGAGGCGTGCACCGTCGAGATCGACTCCTCGCGCCCGCTGGCGCTGCGCATCACCCCCGACGACCGGCCGCTGCGGCTGGTCGACCCGGCGGACGCGCCCGCCCTGATCGGCCCGGTGTACGAGGCGGGCCGGGCCAGGCGGGCCGGTCAACTGGCCCGCGACGAGGCACGGTGGCACAACGGGACGCTGTTCGTCCCGGAGGACGACGATGACGACGACGGACCGGTGCGTGTGGTCGTCCTCGGGGAGGCGCGCGAGGCGCCGGCCGGGTACGCGGTCTACCGCACCAAGGGCGAGGACGAGGAGGCCGGAGTCGCCGGCATCCCCGGCCGGGTGAGCGTGGACGAACTGGAGGCGGTCGACGCCCCGGCCGCCGCGGCCCTGTGGTCCTACCTCGCCTCCATCGACCTCACGAAGAGGGTACGGTCCTGGATCCGCCCGTGCGACGATCCGCTGCTGCACTTCGCCGCCGACCGCGACCAGGTGCGCGTCACCGGCCGTTTCCCTGCGCAGTGGCTGCGCCTGGTGGATGTCCGCGCCGCCTTGACGGCCCGTTCCTGGGCGGCGCCCGTCGACCTGGTCCTGGACGTACGGGATGACGCGCTGCCCGCCAACGCCGGCCGCTTCCGGCTGACGGCCGGACCGGACGGCGCCGCGTACGAAGCGGTGACCGCCCCCGGCACGGCGGCCGACCTCTCCTTGGACGTACGGGAGCTGGCGGCCTGCTACCTGGGCGGCACCCCGCTGCGCCATCTGGTGACGGCCGGGCTGGTCACCGAGCACACCCCGGGAGCGGTCCGGCGCCTGGACGCCGCCCTGGCGACCGAGTACGAGCCCTTCGCCGGAGAGAATTACTGATCGGCGGGCGACCGTGATCCCTTGGTCCCGACGGACGACGGACGACGGACGACGGACGACGGAATCAAGGGACCACGGTCGCCGGACCACCGGTCACAGGCGTGAGGGAAGAGGGCGGACGTGGAGCTGCGCCAGGTGCGGTACTTCGTCATGGTCGCGCAGGAGCTGCACTTCGGACGGGCCGCCGAGCGGCTGCACATCGTGCAGTCGGCGGTCAGCCAGCAGGTACGGCGGCTGGAACGGGAGCTGGGGACCGACCTCCTGGACCGGTCCGCCCGGCAGGTGCGGCTGACGGCCGCGGGCGCGCGCTTCCTGCCCGAGGCGCGGGCGCTGCTGGCCGCCGAGGCCCGCGCCCGCGCCGTCGTGGCGGAACTGACGGCCGCACAGGGCAGCACCCTGCGGCTGGGCACCAGCACCGGCCTGGGAACGCACCTGGACCGGGTGCTGGACGCCCTTGCCGCCTCCGCTCCCGGCCTCGGCGTGGAACTGGTCTCCGCGCCGACCGGGCAGCGGCTGGCGGCGGTGGCCGCCGGTGACCTGGACGCGGCATTCGTGCGGGGCCGGGCGCCGGACGGCCGGGGGGAGGGGCTGCGCTTCCACCCGCTGTGGCAGGACCCGCTGGTCGCCGTCGTGCCGGCCGCCCACCCCCTGGCCGCGGTCACGGGGGGCCTGCACCTGACCGACCTGGCGGACGTACCGCTGCGGCTGACCGCCCGCCGCAACCATCCCGCCCTGGTCGACCTGGTGGTCACCGCCTGCCACGACGCCGGCTTCGAGCCCGTGCCCAGGGCCTCCTCCGGTTCGCTCCAGGACAATCTCGCCGCGATCGGCGCCGGCGGCCGTACCGACCCGACCTGGACGGTCGTCTATGCCTCGCACGCCCGGCAGCTCCACGCGCCCCGGGTGGCCTTCCAGCCCTTCCGCACGCCCGGCCTGGAACTGACCACCTGCCTGGCCGTACGCCGGGCCGCCCCGCCCGCCTGCCTGGACGCGCTGCTCGCGGCCTGCGCCGCCCCGCCCCCGGACAACGATCGCGATCGGTGATCGCTGTGTGCGCGAAGTGCTTCTTGGCCGGCCGGTCCGCACCGGGTGAACTGGGGACATGCCGGTGAGCCGCCCGGAAGGGCCGGGTGGCCGCCGCGGAGACAAGGAGTCGGTCATGCCCGTCGTCACCGTCCAGCAGGGTCCGCGCAGCGTCGAGCTCAAGCGGGAGCTGGTCAAGCAGATCACCGACGCGTTCGTGGACGCGTACCACATCCCGGCCGAGACCGTGCAGGTGTGGATCCAGGAGGTGCCCACCGATAGCTGGGGCACGGCGGGCAAGCTGACCGCCGACAAGTAGCGGCGGGCCGGGGAGCCGGTAACGGAGGCCGGTAACGGCGGGGGCAGGGAACGGGGAACGGGAACGGGAACGTAACGGGGGATCGGAGCCGGGCGGCGTCGCTGGGCTCCGAATTCCGCGGCCTGACCGGTTTGGGGGCATTGCGGTCGGGCACTCGGTCCGCGTTCCCGGTCCCGATCGAGCGAAGGAGATCTCCGTGAGCGACATTTGGGGCTACCCGGCCGCCGCCGGCCACACCGCCGGCATGGACCTGACCGGCTTCAAGGTCGAGGCCACCGACGGCAGCATCGGCAAGGTGGACAAGCACTCCGATGACGTGGGTTCCGCGTACATCGTGGTCGACACCGGCCCGTGGATCTTCGGCAAGCAGGTGCTGCTGCCGGCCGGCACCATCTCCTCGGTGGACGCCGCCGAGCAGACGATCTATGTGTCCCGCACCAAGGAAGAGATCAAGAACTCCCCGGAGTTCGACAAGGAAAAGCACCTCGGTGACCCGGACTACCACCAGAGCATCGGCACGTACTACCGGTCACCGCACAACTGACGCCGCATCGGCACCACACGGCCGCCGACGCGGTGCGCCCGCCACCGGCACCGTACGCCCGCCACCGGCACCCGTGCGTACGCCGATGACGCCGTACGCACGCCGCCGAGGCGGCCCGTACGCCGTCGGCGCGGTGCGCAAGGGCGGGGCCGGCCGGAAACCTTCCGGCCGGCCCGCCGCCTTCATACGCGCTGCCTTCATACGCGCCGGCGTCCACCGCCCCGCGTCCGGTGCCGCGCCGCGCCGTACGCGCTGCGGTCACGGCGGTCACGGGATCTCGCGCAGTGCGTTGGTCGCGCAGTGCACCTCGCCGCCGCCCAGGTGGGCCCAGGAGAAGTTCTCCACCCAGTGCACCCGTACGCCGTTCGCGGTCAGTTGGCGTTCGGCCTCTTCCCGGAACAGGTCGCGGCCGGCCAGTCGCGGGCCGTGCGGGTCGGGGGCGGCGAAGTCGCGGGACGTCAGCGAGAGTCCGTTGACGAGGGCGGGGGAGAAGGCCAGATGGCGGCGCGGGAGGCCGCCGCCCGGGTCGAGCCGCACATACAGCGTCGGCAGCCGTACGATCTCCGTCGCCTTCAGACCGGTGGCACGCAGCAGCACCTTCAGTTGGCCGTCGATGTGCCGGGCGGCGTCCGCGCTGTCGCCGGTGGCGGCGTCCTGGCGCAAGAACTCCTCGACGGTCGGCTTGTGCTCGGCCACCGTGCCGGCGAACAGCCGCTGTCCGCCCTGGCCCGCGTCCCGGGCCCGCTTGAGCAGGCCGATCGCCAGCCGGGGGTCGGAGACGGCCAGCGTCCAGCCGCGCGCGTTGTCGGCCCGTACGACATGTACCGTCTCGTCCGCGTGCCCGACCACCAGCCAGGACGTGTCGAGCACCACCGGCGGCTGCTTGCCCTGGGCGCGCAGCATCCGGACGAAGGAGGGGTCGGGGCGGCGCTGCGGGGTGCTGCCGTAGACGATCCGGCCCTGCGGGAATCCCTTGTACGGCGGCAGCGACTCGATGTTACCGGTGAAGTTCAGCAGCTCGTCCACACCGGGCCCGCGCCGGGTCGTGTACTGCTGGACGATGCCCACGTCCGGGCCGCGCAGGTCGCGGAAGAGCAGCCGTCCCGCCCGGCGCAGGCTGGCGGACTTCCCGTCGGCGGACTTCCAGTAGTTGGGGGAGCGCAACAGGATGCGCAGGGTCTGCGGGCCGTCGGGGGTCGGCCTGCTGACGTACGCGGGCTCGGCGATGTCCTGCCGCCAGATGTCCCGCCACCACTGCGCGGTGCCGCGCTGGAAGCGCAGCCGGCCCTCCCCGAGCCCGGCCGCCCGGGTCGCTGTGCGCAGCGAGTCGGCGAACTGCCGCCACTGGCCGGGCCGGCGATGGGAGGCGGGAACCTCGGCCGGCTGGCCCGTCCCGGGGCCGGGAGCGGCGGCGAAGACGTGCTGTGCCCGTTGCAGATCGTTCTGGAGCAGGACGGGCGCGATACGCAGCGCCAGCTCCGTACCACTGGTGCGGCCCCGGTCCGTCACGGACAGCGAGAGCGTCAGCCGGCCGTCCCAGCGCCGTGGGTCGCGCACGATGTCGCGCCCTTCGACGGCCAGCCGCGCCCCGTGCCGCAGCTCCGCGCCGCCGAGCCGCCCGTCGCTCCCCAGCGAGACCCACCGCCCCCCGCGTTCGACGAAGACCCGTACGTACGGGCGCTGCGCGGCGGGGACGAAGACGCGGCCGGACGCCTCACGGCCCACCCGCATCGCCGCCACCCGCACCGGAGTGAGGTCCTTGAGGTCGCCGGGGCCGTTGACGACCTCGTCGGCGGCGTCGTGGCAGGCGGCCAGCCGCTCGTCCACGGCCACCTCCAGCCGGTCGAGGTCGCCGGGGAGCAGCCGGCAGCGCCGCGCGTCGTCGTCCAGGTTGGGCAGCACGACCGTGCCCTGCGGCGCCCGCAGGACGGGCGCGGGCGGGGCGTCGGCCCGCGCCGGGACCGGGACCAGCAGCGTGCCGGCCACGGCGGCGGCGCAGATCACGGCGGGGAGGGTCACGGCGGGAACGGTGGTGCGCCGTGGGCGGCGTCCCCGCTCGTACGAAGCCTTCGTCGCGGATTTCATCGCAGGCCCTTCTTTGATCCGCCGACGCGTACGGGCGCACGGGTACGTGCCGTGCGGGCGGTCGGCCGGGTTGGTGGACGATCACCACTCTTCCCGCCGTCCGCCGCCGTCGCCTCCTGCGCCGGTCCGACTCCCGGGTGGACCCTTCGACGCACCCGGGGGTGGATCCTCTCCACCCGGAGCGGGAGGAGCCACACAGGCACGCGCTCTTTACGGCAGCAGGCCCGTCCGGCGGGCCGCCACCACCGCCTGGAGCCTGGTACGGGCGCCGAGCTTGCGCATGGCCGAGCGCAGATAGCTCTTGACCGTCTCCGGCCGCAGGCCCAGCCGCTCGGCCACTTCCGCGTTGGTCGCACCGGACGCCACGCACGCCAGGACGTCCACCTCGCGCGGGGACAGCCGCCCGCCCTGTACGGCAGCACCGCCCCGCAGGCCGGCGCTGCCGTACAGGCCGGCACCGTCCCGTACGCCGACGCCGACGCCGTCCCGTACGCCGGCACCGTCCCGTACGCCGGTGCCCGCGCGGCCCGGCGTGGTGGCCGCCGCGATTCGGCCGCACACCGCCAGCACCTCCTGGCGCAGCAGCGGGTCGGTGATCCGCCGGGCGAGCGCCCGCAGGTCACCGTGTGCCTCGCGGACCTCCTCCCACATCGCCGGGTCCGCGGCGGTCGGCTGCCGGGCGACCGACAGCAGCCGCTGCGCCTCGTCCTGGAGCAGCAGCGCCTGTTCGAGTTCACGGGCCGCCTCCATCGCGGCCGTCAGCGCCCGGTCGCCGAGCTGCAGCGGCCGGCGCAGCGCCCCGTACAGGATTCCGCGCACCCGGCGGCGTACGACCACGGGCACCGCGAGCACCGACCGCAGCCCCTCGGCCGTCACCGCCGCGTCGTACTCGTGGCTGATCACGGCGGAGGAGTGGTAGTCGGTGACCGCGAACGGCCGGGTCAGCGCGGCGGCCTTGCCGCCCAGCCCGGTGCCGTGATGAATGCTCAGGCCCCGCAGCACGGCCGTGGCCGTACCGGACAGCTCGCTGATGCGATAGCGCCCCGTACCGGCCGACAGACCGCCGAACGCCACCGGCAGCCCGCTGCCCCGGCGCAGCCGCGACAGGGCCGCCCGTACCTCCACCGAGCCGCCCGGCCCGTCCTCGTCCCGCACCCCGAAACCTCCGCTTCCCCCCGTTCGGGGGTGGTGAGACCTGCGTCACTGATTACACGATGGCGGGAAGCGGTGCGGCAACGGAAAGAACGTACGGCCGGCACGGAACACCACGCGCCCGGCCGAGAGCGAACAGGGAGAGAGCATGCGGACACCGATGACGATCGCGGACTTCCTCGACCGGGCGGAGCTGGGTTTCTCCTCCTGCGCCGGCGTGGTCGACGAACCGCACCAGCCCGGCCCGCCGGTGCCCGTGGCGACTTACGGCCGGCTCGGTGAGCGGGTCCGGGCCTGGCAGGCGGGCCTGGACGCGCTCGGCGTCGGGGAGGGCGCGCGGGTGGCGGTGGTCAGCCACAACTCCGCGCGGCTGCTGGAGCTGTTGTTCGCGGTGCCGATGAGCGGCCGGATCTGTGTGCCGGTCAACTTCCGCCTCAAGCCCGAGGAGGTCGCGTACGTGGTGCGGCAGAGCGGCTCCTCGGTCCTGCTCGTCGATCCGGAGCTCGAGGACGCGCTGTCCGGCGTCAAGGCGGACCACCGTTTCGTCCTCGGGGAGCAGACCGAGACCGAGCTGATGCGGTTCGGCACCGAGCCGCGCCCCTGGTCGGACCCGGACGAGGACGCCACCGCGACGATCAACTACACCTCGGGCACCACGGCCCGCCCCAAGGGGGTGCGGCTGACCCACCGCAACATCTGGGTCAACGGTGTCACCTTCGGGCTGCACACCCGCGCGTGGGAGGGCGACGTGTACCTCCACACGCTGCCGATGTTCCACTGCAACGGCTGGGGCATGCCGTACGTGATGGCCGGGCTCGGCGTCAAACAGGTGGTGCTGCGCAAGGTCGACGGCGCGGAGATCCTGCGCCGCGTCGAGGAGCACGGCGTCACGCTCATGTGCGGTGCCCCCGCCGTGTGGAACGCGGTCCTGGACGCGGCGGCCACCTGGGAAGGCGGCATCCCGGGCCGGGACCGGGTCCGCATCGTGTGCGCGGGCGCCCCGCCGCCGAGCAAGATGATCCAGCGGGTGGAGGAGGAACTGGGCTGGGAGTTCACCCAGATCTACGGTCTGACCGAGACCTCCCCGCTGCTCACCTTCAACCGGACCCGGCCCGCCGACACCCGGCTGCCCGCCGCGGAGCGGGCGCGCAAGCTCTCCCGCGCGGGGCTGCCCGCACTCGGCGTCAAACTCAGGGTCTCCGGGTCCGGCGAGGTGCTGGCCCGCGCCAACGTCGTACTCGACGGCTACTGGGACAAGCCGGAGGAAACCGCGGCGGCTCTGGAGGACGGCTGGTTCCACACCGGTGACGGCGGCGTCATCGACGACGCCGACGGCCACCTGACGATCTCCGACCGGAAGAAGGACGTGATCATCACCGGCGGCGAGAACGTCTCCTCGATCGAGGTCGAGGACACGATCTTCAGCCACCCGGCGGTCGCCGAGGTCGCCGTCATCGGCGTGCCGCACGAGAAGTGGGGCGAGACGGTCAAGGCCCTCGTCGTCCTCGCCGAAGGGGCCACGGCACAGGAGGCCGACATCATCGCCCACTGCAAGCAGCGCATCGCCGGCTACAAGGCGCCGACGACCGTCGAGTTCCGCGACGCCATCCCGCGCACGGCGACCGGGAAGATCCA
This sequence comes from Streptomyces sp. MST-110588, assembly GCF_022695595.1. Classification (NCBI taxonomy): domain Bacteria; kingdom Bacillati; phylum Actinomycetota; class Actinomycetes; order Kitasatosporales; family Streptomycetaceae; genus Streptomyces; species Streptomyces sp. MST-110588. Next base: position 1,505,112 of record NZ_CP074380.1, on the reverse strand, counting down.
GAAGTTCAAGCTCCGCCGGCCCTACTGGTCCGATGCGGACCGGCAGATCAACTGACCGGTACTCCGCCCTTCCGGCCACCGCGCTCCCGGCTGCCGCGTCACCGTCCTCCTGGCTGCCGCGCTCCTGGCTGCCGCGTCGCCGCACCGTCGCCGGGACCGGTCGTGCGACGTGCGGACCTGGCCGATCGGTTACCCCGCATGGGCGCGCGAGCAGATCTTCCGCGGCGCCGGCCGGTCCGCGAGGCTCACTCCTCGTACGGAGCGGCCGGCGCGGGCCCGGCCGGTAGGAGCCCAGGAGGTCTCATGTGGATCGCTGCCCTCGCATGGGACGCGCGCGGCTACGAGGTGGTCTGCGTACACACCGGCGGAGGCGGCCTTACGCCGTGGCGCGTCGGCGCGGGCCAGGTCGACCGGCTCATCGCCCGGCTGAAGGACCTCGCGGCGTCCGGCGGGGAGGAGGTCGCCGCCGTCGTGGAGAGCACCAACGGTCTGCTCGACGGGCCGCTGCTGGCCGCCGGGCTGCCGGTCTTCCGGGCCGACCCGTGGCTGCTGCCGCGCCGGCCGCACGATGCGTCGGTCGGCGCGGGCGACCTCGCACGGCACGCGCTCGCCTCCCAGGACGCCCTGGTACGGCTCACCACACGGACCGGGACGCTGGCCGGGCGGGCCGGGGAAATGGAGCGGCACATCGAGGAGTGCGCTCCGGCCGAGCGCGAACTGGCCCGCAGGGGCCTGTACGTCCGACGCGGCCCGGCCTCGGCCCCCAAGGTGGCGCTGACCTTCGACGACGGGCCCTGCCCGCCGTACACCGGGGAAATCCTGGACGTGCTGCGGGTCCATCAGGTGCCGGCGACCTTCTTCTGCGTGGGGCTGCACGCCGACGCCCACCCGGAAGTCCTGGAACGCATCGCGGCCCAGGGGCACCACATCGGGAACCACACCTGGTCCCACCCCTACCTTCCCGATCTCACGCGCGCCGAGCTCGACTTCCAGATCGACGCCACGAACCGGGCCGTGCGCCGGGTCACCGGCACCGAGCCCCGTCTGCTGCGCCCGCCGTACGGGTCACGTACCCCAGAGGTGCTGCGGTGGCTCGCGGACCGGGGGATGACCACGGTGCTGTGGGACAACGACCCCTGCGACTGGGCCGTGCCCGGCGCCGAGGCCATCGCCGGGGCCGTCGTCGAGCAGACCCGCAACGGCTCGATCGTGCTGATGCACGACGGTGGCGGCGACCGGTCGCAGACCGTCGCGGCCCTTCCCGGGATCATCGGGCAACTCGCCGCCCGCGGTCATGAATTCGTCACGGCCGATGAGATCGCCACATCCCTGTGAAGCAATCGCCACATCCCTGTGAAGCAAACGGAGCGAGGATTGCCATGCAGTTCGACTGCGCGGGTGTGATTGTTGCCGGAGGATATGGGAAGCGGCTCGCACCCATCACGAATGTGCTGCCCAAGGTACTGGTGCCGGTCGGCGACCGGGCCATGCTGGACGTCCTCGTCGGTCAGCTCGCCGGCCTGGGAATCACCCGGACCCATCTGCTGCTCGGGCACCAGGCGGATCTCGTACGGGCTTATGCGGACGGCCGCCCGCAGCTCACCGAGCAGATGAGGCTGTGCTTCCACACGGACACCGGTGACCTGGGAACGGCGGGCCCCCTCAGCCGTATCCGCACGGGACCGGGAACCCTGCTCGTGATGAACGGGGACGTGCTCACCACGGCCGATCTCAGAGAACTCATCCACAGGCACCACGACGAAGGCAACGATTTCACGGTTGCCACCACCGATTACCCGGTCACCGTCCCCTACGGGGTGCTGCACAGCGACGACCGCTCCCGCCTGGTCACCGTCGACGAGAAGCCGTCGCTGGAATTCCGGGTCAGTGCCGGTATTTACGTCTTGGGATCCAGGGCGCGCGCCCAAGTCCCGGGAGAGGGGCCCGACGACATGCCCGACCTCATCCGGCGCTGCATGAAAGCGGGCCTGAAAGTCGGCACGCACCGGCTGCTCGGCGGCGCGTGGTTCGACCTCGGCACGGAAGACGGCTACCGCCGCTGTCTGCAATACGGCGCCACGCCCGCCGGCCCGACCACCGCACCACCCGCCGGCCCGTCCGCTCCACCCGCCCGACACTCAAGAGAACAGGTACGTCCATGAACGCACACACCACCGCCGACGAGCAGGACCAGCAGGACGAGCGGGACCAGCGGCCCGGACCGTCGTGGGAGGGGCGGACCGTGGCGGTCACCGGTGCCGCCGGGTTCTTCGGCAGCAGGCTGACGCGCCGCCTGCTGGACGCCGGAGCGCACGTACGCGCCTTTGTACGCTACCGGTCGGACGGCGGGATCGGCCGGCTCTCCGGTTTCGGTGAGCACGAACGGCTGGAGATCCACCGGGGCGACCTGCGCGACGAGGCGGGACTGCCGCCACTCCTGGAGGGCGCGGATGCCGTCTACCACCTCGGCGCGCTGGTCTCGGTGCCGTACAGCCGCCAGGACCCCGGCGCCTACCTGAGCGTCAACACGCTGGGCACCTGCCGTGTGCTGACCACGGCCCAGCGGATGGGAGTCGGCCGCATGATCGTGGTGTCGACCTCGGAGGTCTACGGCACGGCGCAGACCGAGCAGATCACCGAGGACCACCCGCTGGTGGCCCAGTCGCCCTACTCCGCCTCGAAGATCGCCGTCGAGAAGGTCTGCGAGAGCTTCCACCGCGCCTTCGGGGCGCCCGTCGTCACCGTACGGCCCTTCAACCTCTACGGGCCCGGGCAGAGCCGGCGGGCGGTGATCCCCAGCCTCGCCCACCAGATCGTGCACCAGGACGTGGTCCGTGTGGGCAACACCTCGGCCTCACGGGACTTCAACTTCGTCCAGGACACCGTGGAGGCGATGCAGCGCATCGGGCTGGCACCCGCGGACCGGGTGGTCGGACAGACGTTCAACATCGGGTCCGACGTCAGCGTCTCGATCAAAGAGGTCGCCGACCTGCTCAGCGAACTCTCCGGCCGGCACGTGGTGTTCGAGACGGACGAGTCCCGGCTGCGCCCGCACGGTGTAGAGGTGCTCCGCCTCCGGGCGGACAGCAGCCGGCTGCGCGGCGTCATCGGCCCCTGGCCCCGTACCCCGCTGGAGGAGGGACTGCGCGAGGTGCTCGACCACGAACGCCGCTCGGCCGCCTCGGTCGGCAGCTTCATATGAGCGCTGCCCGCCCCTTCGATGTCCCCTCGCCGAACCAAGGAGCCGTTCCGTGCCCGCACCCGACCTGACCGTGGTGATCCCCAGTTATCAGCATGCCGGCATGCTCGACCTCACCCTGGGGACGCTGGCCGGACAGAGCCACCGGAACTTCAAGGTGCTGGTCATGGACGACGATTCGCAGGACGGGACGGACCAGGTCTGCTCCCGCTACCGCGACCTGCTGGACCTTGAGCTGCATGTCTCCACGGCCGAGCCCAAGTCCCCCTCACGGGCCCGTGACGAGGGGAGCCGGCTCGCCACGAGCCCGGTGATCGCCTTCCTGGACTGCGGGATTCTCGTCCCGTCCGGGTACGTCGCCGCCCATCTGGCCTTCCACCGTGCGGGAGCGGGCCGTATCGGCGTGGGGATGTGCCACGGCCATTCCCCGGGCACCGAACAGGGGGACGACTGGGCCCGGCTGCTCGCCCGTCTTTCCGTGGACGAATCCACCGGCGCGATCGAAGAGAACCGCGAGATGGCGGACGTCAGATGGCGATTGCCCGCGCTGACGGACCTGCGGATGCCGTGGGTATGGGGGTGGTCGGGCAATTTGTCGCTGGAACGGTCCGCCTATATGGAGGCCGGCGGCTTCGACGCGTCCCGTACCTACGGGTACGAGGACAGCGACCTGGCCTACCGCCTCCATATCGCCGGAAAGAGCTTCCATTTCGTCCAGGACGGCTGGGGAATTCATTACCCCCACCCGCGCAAGCCCGCCGAAGAGCTGGCGGCGGCCGATTTCGCCGGGTGGTGGAAGTCCTACACCGCTCACCGGAGCCTGGCACTGGAAGTGGAACGCTACTCCAACCGGAACGAGACGCCAGGCGACCCCGTACTGCTCCATCTGCACCGTATGGAGGAACTGCTTCCCTATCTCAACGCCTTGGGGGACGGCTGCGCGCGGCTGCCGGACGTACCGCGGGAGGCGGCAGCCGGCGACGCCCCCTCCTCGCTGCTCATCGGCGGCAAGGTCACGGACGCCGGTCGTTTCGGCCAGGTGACCCTGTTCTCCGAGGCGGCCGTCTCCACGGACAGCCTCTGGTCGTGCGCCGGCATCATCATTCCGCTGCCCGAGGACTCCCTGGACCTGGTGGTGGTCGGCGACGTATGGCGCTGGCTGGCGCATCCCGCGGCCGGGCCGCGCGTCGGCCTGCTGGACATGCTGGTCTCCGAGGTACGCCGGGTCGCGCGGCGGGCGGTGTTCGTGCACTCGGCCGGCCCGATGCCCTTTCCGGGCCGGGCGCGCGTGTCGCCGGAAGAACTGCGGCGGGTATGTGCGGAACACGGGCTGCCGTACACCTTGATAAGTGGATGAGCCGACGTACAGCGGGCAAGGACTCCCGTCACCTTCTCAAGGACGGCACATGACCAGAAATGAGCCGATGTCCGCCGCGACGCGCCGTCTTTTGCAGAGGAAGTTCGCACAGCGGCTGAGCGGCCTGATCGCGGCCCGCTTCCCGGACGGACCCGGGCGCCCGGGTTACGGAAGGATCGCCCGGGACATCCGTGAAGCGACCGGCGGCAGCATCTCGGGTACGTATCTCTGGGAGCTGGCGACGGGCCGGAAGCGGAATGTCACGCTGGAGCAACTGGACGTACTGGCCGAGTACTTCAAAGTGCCACCGGAGTACTTTCTCAACGAGGAGGTCTCCGGGCGGCTGGGCGGGGAACTGGAGCTGGCCGCGGCGCTCGACGACGAACGGGTGCGAACGCTGGCCGTTCAGGCGCAAGGACTGTCCGACGCGACGCTCGACGCGCTGCTCGGTATGGTGCGCGAGATGCGCAAACTCTCCGGTGGGGACGATGCCCGCGGCCTTTCGTGTCCGCACGTTCCAAAAGGCGGGGCCGGCGCTCATTCCACGGGCCCCGAGGGGCTCTGAAGCCGGGCCTCGGCCGCCCCTATTTCCCGGAAGTGGAGTCGGGTATTCCGTGGCCGATACGGCATTTGGTTGTCAACTAAAGTGAATGTGTTGACACGTGCTTGTCCGCTGAGTAGCGTCCCGATGCATACGGAGGTCCACCGGCCGGAGATACGGGGATTCATGGAAATCGCACACCCAGCCCATCCGGACCAGTCGTCGGAGCGGTCCCGGATTCGGGTGGCGTTATTCGTGGAGGACGAAATACTCCGGCTCGGGCTACAGGCGCTGATTCCCGCTCTCCCGCTCGACATCGAAGCGTCCTTCGTCGTCGACGAAAGGGAATTCGCCCCCGCGGTACGGGCGTTCGCCCCCGATGTGATCGTGGTGAGCAGCGCGCTGCGCCGGCGCACTCAGGCGCAGCGGGAAGAGATCGGCGGACCACGGTGCCGATGGCTGGTGATCGTCGAAGAACACGAGATGGGCACGGGAGCGGAGCTGGCCGTGTGCGCCGCCGACGGCTATCTGGTCCGCCGGAAGCTGTCGGCCCAGGCACTGGGGCGGGCACTGGGCCAGTTGGCCGCCGGTGAGATGGCGATCCCGCTGGAAGTGGGGCGGCAACTGATCCGCCAGGCCGGTGGCGTACCCGCGGCCGGGCACCGCCCCGCCCGCCTGACCGGCCGGGAGACCGAGACACTCATGCTGCTGGTCCACGGGCTGAGCAACAAACAGATCGGCCGGCGGCTGCGCATCTCCGAGCACGGCGCCAAACGCCTGGTGAGCAGCGTGCTCCTGAAGCTTGACGCCGCCAACCGTACGAGTGCGGTGGTCAAGGCCATCAAGGCGGGCCTCGTGGACGACGAGGCGCTGGCGAAGGCGGTGTCCTCATCCGCCCAGGCGCCGCTGTGACGCCGGCCCTCGCGCCTGCGGCTTTCCGCCGTCCAGGCCGGCTGCCGACCCGTGGACGTTCCTCGCGGTGTGATTCCCCGTGGCCCGCGGTGCTGACGGTAGGCTGAGCGCCGGGGCCGCGCACCGGGGCGCTGGGCGTTGCCCACTCGCGTGAGGTGCTCGCGCCGTACGAGCGTTACACCGGCAGGAGGACCACCGATGACATCGACCCCGCCGGCCCCCGTGGTGCACGACCTGGCGCAGGAGGGCCTGGCCTACGCGCGCGGAGCGCGGGAGGCGCCGCTGCTCGACCGCACCATCGGCGCCGACCTCGCCCGTACGATCGAAAAGTTCGGCGACCGCGAGGCCCTGGTCGACATGGCCGGCGGGCGGCGCTGGACGTACGCCGAGTTCGGCCGGGCCGTGGACGAGGTCGCGCTCGGGCTGCTCGCCAAGGGCGTCGGCAAGGGGGACCGGGTCGGGGTCTGGGCGCCTAACTGCCCCGAATGGGTGCTGGTCCAGTACGCCACCGCGCGCATCGGCGCCGTCATGGTCAACATCAACCCGGCGTACCGGGTGCACGAGCTGGCGTACGTGCTCAAGCAGGCCGCCATAGGGGTCCTGGTCTCCGCGACCGCCCACAAGACCAGTGACTACCGCCGGATGATCGAACAGGTCCGCGCGGAGAGCCCGGCACTGCGCGACGTCATCTACATCGACGACCCGACCTGGGGCGGGCTGCTGGCGGCCGGGGCGGGCGTGCCGCACGCCAAGCTGGCCGCGGCGCTGGAGCGGCTGTCCCCGCACGACCCGGTCAACATCCAGTACACCTCAGGGACCACCGGCTTCCCCAAGGGCGCCACCCTCTCCCACCACAACATCCTCAACAACGGCTACTGGGTGGGCCGGACCCTCGGCTACACCGAACGGGACCGGATCTGTCTGCCGGTGCCCTTCTACCACTGCTTCGGCATGGTCATGGGCAACCTCGCCGCCACCTCGCACGGCGCGTGCGTCGTCATCCCGGCGCCCTCCTTCGACCCCGCCGCCACCCTCCAGGCCGTCCAGGACGAGCGCTGCACCTCCCTGTACGGCGTCCCGACGATGTTCATCGCCGAACTGGACCACCCCGGCTTCGCCTCGTACGACCTGACGTCGCTGCGTACGGGCATCATGGCGGGATCGCCCTGCCCGGAAGAGGTGATGCGGCGGGTGGTGTCCGAGATGCACATGTCCGAGGTCTCCATCTGCTACGGCATGACCGAGACCTCGCCCGTCTCCACCCAGACCCGCCGCGAGGACGACCTGGAGCACCGCACCGCGACGGTCGGACGAGTGCTGCCCCACATCGAGGTCAAGGTCGTCCACCCGGTCAGCGGCCGTACGGTGCCGCGCGGCGAGCCGGGGGAGCTGTGCACCCGCGGCTACAGCGTGATGCTGGGCTACTGGGAGGAGCCGGAGCGGACGGACGAGGTCATCGACGCCGAACGCTGGATGCACACCGGCGACCTGGCCGTCATGAACGAGGACGGGTACCTGCGGATCGTCGGCCGCATCAAGGACATGATCATCAGGGGCGGGGAGAACGTCTACCCCCGGGAGATCGAGGAGTTCCTCCACACCCACCCCAAGATCGCCGATGTGCAGGTGGTCGGCGTGCCGGACGAGAAGTACGGCGAGGAGATCGCCGCGTGCGTCATCCTGCGCGACCCGCAGGACACGCTCAGCCGCGACGAACTGGCCCGCTTCTGCCGCTCCCGCCTTGCGCACTACAAGGTGCCGCGCTATCTCCACATCCTGGACGCCTTCCCGATGACCGTCAGCGGCAAGGTGCGCAAGGTGGAACTGCGCGAGCGCCTGGCGCGGGAACTGGACAGGGGGACGGAGAGAACGGAGGGAACGGAGAGCACGAAGGGGGCGCAGGAGGCGGAGGCCGCCGCGCCCCGGCCGCCGGGATCCTAGGCCCGGCCGGTCAGCCGGCATCCTAGGCCCGGCCGGTCATTTCTGGCCCGGCCAGTCCAGCGCCAGGCGTTGGGCGCGCGGCAGCGAGGCGACGACCAGGTCGTAGGAGTCCTCGATCATGTCCAGGACCATGCGGTCCGTCAGGCCGCCGGCCAGCGAGACGGTGTTCCAGTGGCGTTTGTTGAGGTGGTAGCCCGGTACGACCTCCGGGTGTGCGGCGCGCAGCCGCTGGGCGAGTTCCGGGTCGCACTTCAGGCTCACGGTCAGCGGCCGGCCGCCCAGCACACTGAGGGCGAAGATCTTGCCGCCGACCTTGAAGGCGGACACCTCCGAGCCGGGGAAGGGGAATTCCTCGGACGCGCCGTTGAAGTCCAGGCACGCCGTTCTGAGAGCGTTCGCATCGAGCATGAGTGCCATGATGCCCCGGCGGTCTACCGGTCCGAGGCGGTACGGCGCATGCACACCCGGGGCCAGCGGTCCAGGCCGTGCGCCGCCTCCCGTACCCGGATGGCGCGCAGACCGGGCGTGAGCTCGTCCTCGGCCAGCTCGCGGAAGCCGATCCGCGCGTAGTACGGGGCGTTCCACGGCACGTGCGCGAAGGTGGTCAGGGTGACCGCCGCAAGCCCGCTGTCGCGCTCGGCCCGGTCGATCAGCGCCCGCCCGATCCCGCGGCGGGCGCCGTCCGGGTGGACCGAGACCTGCTCGATGTGCGCGGCGCCGTCGACCGGTTCCCACAGCAGATACGCCAGCGGGGCGCCGCCGGGAGCCGGGTCCGCGCAGGCGACCAGGGCCCGGCCCGCCTGCTGGTAGTGGCGCAGTTCCTCCAGGGAGGGCGGCTCGTCATCCGCGATCCGCGCCATTCCCAGCGGGCGGAACGCCTGTCCGGCGGCCCGTTCGACGGCGCGCAGCGCGGGGAGTTCGTCGGCCGACGCGTGACGTATGTGCACAGGGTGGTCCATGGGGTCATGGTTTCAGGAGGGGTGGTGCCGGTGCGCCTGAGTTTTCCGTACGGGCGCGGGGGAGGCCGCCCGCCCCGGCGCTCTCCCCCGCATCACCCCGCCCCGACCCTGATGAGCTCGTCGGCCGGGTCGTTGACCGGCTGCGGAGTGCCGGTGAGGTCCATGACGAACAGCGGCAGGTGCAGCTCGTCGGCGCGGGCCCGCGCGTCACGGGAGTACCCGGCCAGGGAGAAGAACACCGCGATCGCCGACTCGTTGAGTCCGTTGAGCCAGACGCACTCGATCTCCCGCAGGTTCGTGGAGCGGGTCGTCGGGTCGACCTGGGCCACCACGCCGGGTCCGCGCAGGTCCACGCCACAGGCGGTGCGCTCCTGGGCCCGTACGACATCGGTGAAACCCAGCCACTTCAAGTACTGGGCGGCGGCGGTGACACAGTCCCGGGCCGTACGGATGGTGACCGGGCGGAAGGCGGGCCGCAGCAGGGGCGGCGCGGCCGGCGACAGCGCGGAGGTACGGGCCGCGACGCTGCCGGGGGCGGGGAGGGCCGGGGGCGGCGGGGTCGGGACCGGCACCACCGGGATCCGTACGACCGTGCCGCACACACAGCCGGACTCCGGCGCCGGCCACTGGTCCTGACGGCCACAGGAGTCACAGCGCACCTCCACCCATGAACTCTCCCAGGTGCGGTGCAGGATCTCGACGGGCACGCCGCCGCGCAGCACCGGAAGCGTCAACGGGGCGCCGCAGGCGCACGGGAAGGTGGGCGGGGTGAAGGCGTTCTCGCGGCGGCACGTCGGGCAGCGCACCGGCACGCTGTCGGCCATGGTCGGCTCCTGGCGGGTAGGGCGGGCGGTGGCAGATTGGCCTGCCGTTGCCGACCATTTTCCCTACGGAAGCACGATCGGGGGGTGGATTTCTGCGGAGAGTCACATCGGACGGAGCAGCGGCCGGTGCCCGGGGCCGTGGTCCGCTGTTCCTGGAGCCGTGGTTCGCCGCTCCTGGAGCCGTACCGGCCGCCCGCCCCGCCCGCCCCGGCCGGTACGCGGTACGGACCGCGCGGGCGGCCGGTTCCCGTCAGTCCTCGCGCAGTTCGTGGACCTTGGCCGCCACGCGCTCGCCGTACTCGGGGTCGGCGGCGTGGAAGTGGGCGAGGTTCTTCTCGACCACGTCCTCACGGGTGACCTGTGCCAGGCCGCCGGCGATGTTGGCCACCAGACGGTCCTTCTCCTCCTGCGACATCAGCCGGTAGAGCTCACCGGCCTGGAAGAAGTCGTCGTCCTTGGTGTGGGCCGGCGCCTCGTGGGTGCCGACGTGCCCGGACACCGCGAGCGGGGCGGACAGCGGGCGGCCGGTCTCCACCGGGCCGCCGTAGGAGTTGGGCTCGTAGTTCTTGGCGTGCCGGCCGTGGGCGCCGGCGGCCATCAGCCCGTCCCGGCCGTAGTTGGCGGCTTCGGTCGCCTTCGGGGCGTTCACCGCGAGCCGGGTGTGGTTGACGCCCAGGCGGTAGCGCTGGGCGTCGGCGTACGCGAACAGCCGGCCCTGGAGCATCTTGTCGGGCGAGGGGCCGATGCCCGGCACGAAGTTGTTCGGGGAGAACGCTGCCTGTTCGACCTCGGCGAAGACATCGTCCGGGTTGCGGTCCAGGACCAGCCGGCCCACCCGCTGGAGGGGGTGGTCGCGGTGCGGCCAGACCTTGGTCAGATCGAAGGGGTTGAAGCGGTAACCGGCCGCCTCGGGCGCCGGCATGACCTGCACGTACAGCGTCCAGGACGGGTATACGCCACGCTCGATGGACTGCAGCAGGTCCGTCTGGTGGCTGCTGGGGTCCCGGCCGGCCAGCTCCGCGGCCTGGTCGCTGCTCAGGCAGCGGATGCCCTGGTTGGTCTTGAAGTGGTACTTGACGAAGAAAGCCTCGCCCGCCGCGTTCGTCCACTGGTAGGTGTGCGAGCCGTAGCCGTTCATGTGCCGGTAGGACGCCGGGATGCCGCGGTCGCCCATCAGCCAGGTGACCTGGTGGGTGGCCTCGGGGAGTGCGCCCAGAAGTCCCAGACGTTGTCCGGCTCCTGCCGGCCGGTGAAGGGGTCACGCTTCTGCGAATGGATGAAGTCCGGGAACTTCAGCGGGTCCTTGATGAAGAAGACCGGGGTGTTGTTGCCGACCAGGTCGTAATTGCCCTCACGGGTATAGAACTTGACCGCGAAGCCGCGCGGGTCGCGTACCGCGTCCGCGCCGCCCAGGCTGTCGGCCACGGTGGAGAAGCGGACGAACACCTCGGTCCGCCCGCCGGGAGTGTTCAGGAAGTCGGCGCGGGTGAAGCCGGTGACGTCGTCGGTCACCTCGAAGTATCCGTACGCGCCCGAACCCCGGGCGTGCACCACCCGCTCCGGGATGCGCTCGCGGTTGAAGCGGGCGAGCTTCTCCAGGAGGTGCTGGTCCTGGAGGACCAGCGGGCCACCGACGCCGGCGGTGGCGGAGTTCTGGTTGTCGGCTACCGGGGCGCCGGACTCCGTGGTGAGGACGCGCGTCGTCAGTGTGGGCTCGGGCATGATGACCTTCCGTACGGGAGAGCGGAAGCCGGCTTCCGCAGGCCGGAGCGTAGGAACGGCCCCGGCCAGTCGTCAACAGTTTGTTGAAAAATGGCGGAGGGGTTCCCGGCGGCGGCGCCTGGGCGCGACAGGACAGGTGTCGGCGCCACCGCCGGGAAGTTACGAGGGGCGTGACGGGCCGTCAGATGATGGCGGCGTTGTGCCCGGACAGCCGCTCGACGCCGCGCAGCAGGGCCGAGTGGTCCAGGCCCCCGTCGCCCTGGGCGCGCAGGGAGGCGACCAGGTTCGCGACCACGGCGCCGACCGGCAGCGCGGCGCCGACGGCGCGGGCGGCGTCGGTGACGATGCCCATGTCCTTGTGGTGCAGGTCGATCCGGAAGCCGGGCGTGAAGTCGCGGGTCAGGAAGTTGTTCTTCTTGCGGGCCAGGACGGTGGAGCCGGCCAGCCCGCCGCCCAGGACCTCCAGGGCGGCCCGGAGGTCCACGCCGGACTTCTCCAGGAAGACCACCGCCTCCGCGCACGCCTGGATGTTGACGGCGACGATGAGCTGGTTGGCGGCCTTGACGGTCTGTCCGGCGCCGTGCGGGCCGCACCGGACGATGGTCGTGCCCAGCGCCTCCAGCAGGGGGCGCGCGGCGTCGAAGTCTTCCTGCCGGCCGCCCACCATGATGGACAGCACCGCCTCGACGGCTCCCGCCTCGCCACCCGACACCGGGGCGTCCAGGACCCGGATGCCCTTCGCCGCGGCGTTCTCCGCCAGGTCGACGGAGGTCTGCGGGGTGATCGAGGACATGTCGATCAGCAGCGCGCCGGGCTCCGCGTTCTCCAGGATGCCGCCGGGCCCGTACGCGACCGCCTCGACCTGGGGGGAGGCGGGAACCATGGTGAAGACGACGTCCGCGCCGCGGACGGCCTCGGCCACGGAGGCGGCGGGGGTGCCGCCGGCCGCCGCCAGCCGGTCCAGCTTCTCCTTCTCCAGCGTGTAACCGGTGACCTGATATCCGGCCTTGATCAGGTTCTCGGCCATGGGTGAGCCCATGATCCCGAGACCGATCCAGGCGATCTTGGGGAGATTGTTCATCGGATGCCCTGCTTCTCTCGTCGTGGGTGCGAACGGGTGGGGCGGGTCGGTGGTCCGTACCGATGGTCCGTACCGGTCGGCCGTGCCGGTCAGGGGCGGCGGGCGGCGTACGGGAGCCAGTCGAAGGACTCGGCGCTCGGCCGGTCGCCGGGCTTGTACTCCAGGCCGGTCCAGCCGCGGTAACCGGCCTTGGCCAGCCGGTCGAGCAGGCCCTCCAGCGGCAGCGTCCCGGTGCCCGGCGCGCCGCGCCCCGGGGTGTCCGCGATCTGTACGTGCCCGGTCCGGTCCGCGTACGTGTCGATGACCGTGTCCAGGTCCTCGCCGTTCATGGACAGGTGGTACAGATCCATCAGGAACGCGGCGTTGCCCAGCCCCGTGGTGGCGTTCACCGCGTCCACGACCTCGATGGCGGCGGGCGCGGAGACGATCGGGCAGTCCGGCGACTCCACGGCGTTGAGCGCCTCGATCAGCAGGGTGGCTCCGATGGAGTCGGCCGCCCGGGCGGCCAGCGCCAGGTTCTCCAGGGCCAGTTCGTCCTGCGCCCCGGGCTCGGCGTCCGCCACCCGGTTGCCGTACAGGGCGTTGAGGGCCGTACAGCCCAGCGAGCGGGCGAACTCCACCGCCACGGGGATGTTGGCGCGGAAGCGCTCGGACTCCTCGCCGGGTACGGACAGTGCCCCGCGGTCCGGCCCGGGCAGCCGGCCGGCGTAGAAGTTCAGTCCCACCAGCCGCGTGTCCGCGGCCTTCAGCGCGTCCCGCAGGGCGTCCAGCTCGGACTGCGCGGGCGTGGGGGTGTCCACCCACGGCCACCACAGTTCCACCGCGCCGAACCCGGCCGCAGCCGCCGCGGCGGGTCGCTCCAGCAGCGGAAGTTCGGTGAACAGGATCGACAGGTTGACGTTGAAGCGCCCGTCCGTGAAGCCCATGAGCGGTCCGCGCTCCTTCCGTTGGGAATTCCGTAGATGCTGCGATGCGCTGCGATTCCGTATGGCGGAAGTTGCCTTCTGTTTTACGGAAGAGTGCATGTGGAGGCGGAAGGCTGTCAAGAGGTCGCCGGAAGCCGGTGTCCGACGGCCGGGGATGGGCGCCGTCGGCACGGCTACCTTGTGGGTATGGTGCGATTGAGAGTCGAGTTCACGACGGAACCGTTCGATCTGGACGAACCGCCGCCCCATGCGGTGGCGGCGCGCGAGATCGTGACGGGCGCCGGACTGGACGCCGTCGACGTCGGTCCCTTCGGCAACACCGCCGAGGGGGAGGCGGACCGGGTGCTGGAGGCCGTGCAGGCGCTGCTGCGCGGATCGCTGGAGGCGGGAGCCACCCGAATCTCCTTGCAGGTCAACGCGATAGCCGAGTCGGAGTCCGGTTCCGGGCCGGAGCCCGGTCCCGGGCCGGAACGCGAGTCGGGCCCCGGGCGGCCGGAGTCCTGCGGCGCCGAGGGGAGCGGCGTGTGACCGGGCCCGCCGATCACCCGTTCGTCCAGGCGGTCAAGCCGCTCGTGGACGCCATGGGCGGCGAGATGGTCGCTCCCGAACTGGCCCAGGGGGACGACGTGGTCCTGGTCTGGGAGGGGCGGGAGCGGGTCGCCGTACGCCTGCCGCATCTGTCGGACTCCCTGGGGCACATCCTGACGGAGCTGGAGCGCCGGCACGGCATGCCGCTGGCGGAGCTGGACCGCAAGACGAAACAGTCGGTCGTACGGGTCCTGGAGGCGCGGGGAGCTTTCTCGGTGCGGCACGGCGTGGAGACGGTGGCGAGCGCCCTGGGAGTCAGCCGCTTCACCATCTACAACTACCTGAACAGGGAGACCGAAGGCGCCGGTTGAGCCATCGGGGGCGCCCGCGGGGCGGAAGAGTGCGAGCCGTCGTCCGGTTCCTCCGGACGGCGGCTTTTGCGTCGCCGAGTTTTCAACAAACTGTTGACGTCGTGTTGCCGGAGGTCTTAGCTGTTTCCAGCCAAGCAGAGCCCAGCCCCAGCAGAGCCCAGCCAAGCGAGCCCAGCCCAGCAGCACGCTCCAGCGACAGGCCACGGAGGCTTCCCGTGTCTTCGAGTCCGACACCGGGTCTCACCCGGTTCAACACCGCAGACGACAGCGAGGCGCGAGCCGTGCTGCGCGAGGTGTGCGCCAGCCAGGCGTGGGGGAGCCGGATCGCCGGCCGGCGTCCGTACGCCACCACCGACGCCCTCCTTGCCGCGAGCGACGCCGCCACGGCCGAGCTCACCGCAGAGGACCTGGCACAGGCGATGGCGGGGCACCCGCCCATCGGCCGGCCGGAGCCGGGCGACGCGGCCTCCGCCCGTGAACAGAGCGGGATGGCCGGGGCGTCCGAGGAGCTCAGGGCCGAGATGCTCGCACTCAACCTGGCCTACCAGGAGCGGTTCGGGCACGTCTTCCTCATCTGCGCCACCGGTCTGACCGGTGAACAGATGCGGGACGCCGTACGGCACCGTCTGGGCAATTCGCCGGAGCGCGAGCGGGAGACCGTCCGTACGGAGCTGGGCAAGATCAACCGTATTCGGCTGGCCCGTCTCGTGGCAGACATGGCAGACATGACAGACACAGCACGTACAGCAGACCCGGCAGACTCACCGGACACCGCGAAAGACGCCACAAGGGACACCGCGAAAGACACCGCGAAGGAGACCTCGGTGTCCACGCACATCCTGGACACCAGCGCGGGCCGCCCCGCCGAGGGCGTGGCCCTCACCCTCTCGGTCCGCTCCGCGCCGGACGGACCCTGGAGCGCCCACGGGGCCTCCAAGACCGACGCGGACGGCCGCTGCAAGGATCTGCCGGCACTGCCGGAAGGCACCACCCACGTACGCCTGGAGTTCGCGACCGGGGCGTACCTCGCCCACCAGGCCGCCCCGGCCGACCAGCAAGCCGCGGAACAGCAGGACGCCCCCCGCGCAAGGGACAGCGGAGCCTTCTTCCCGGAGGTGGCGGTCACCTTTGCCGTCAACCCGGGCGAGCACCATCACGTGCCGCTGCTGCTCAACCCGTTCGGCTACTCCGTATACCGAGGGAGCTAGCACCGAGATGACCGTACCGTCCCATCCGGCCCGCACGGCCGTGCCCCGTCCGGCCGGCGTCACGATGCTCGGCCAGAACCAGTACGGCAAGGCGGAGACCCGCGTCGTCAAGATCACCCGTGACGGCGCCACCCACCACATCAAGGACCTCAGCGTCTCCGTCGCCCTCTCCGGCGACCTCGACGAGGTCCACCTCTCCGGCTCCAACGCCAACTGCCTGCCCACCGACACCACCAAGAACACCGTCTACGCCTTCGCCAAGGAGTACGGGATCGAGTCGGCCGAGCAGTTCGGCATCCACCTGGCGCGGCACTTCGTGACCAGCCAGGAACCGATCGGGCGGGCCCGCATCCGCATCGAGGAGTACGCCTGGGAACGGATCGCCACCTCCGATGCCAACTCACGCTTCATCGGGGCCGACGAGGTCAAGCACTCCTTCGTCCGCAAGGGCCAGGAGACCCGGCTGACCCAGGTCACCTACGACGGCGAGCGGTGGCAGGTCATCTCCGGTCTGAAGGACCTTGTCGTGATGAACTCCACCCACTCCGAGTTCTGGGGCTACATCAAGGACCGCTACACCACACTGAAGGAGGCGTACGACCGCATCCTGGCCACCGAGGTCTTTGGCCGCTGGCGGTTCAACTGGACCGACGACCGGCAGCGGATGCCCAACTGGGACCGTTCGTACGAGCAGGTCAGGAAACACCTGCTGCAGGCCTTCGCCGAGACCTACAGCCTCTCGCTCCAGCAGACCCTCTACCAGATGGGCTCGCGCGTCATCACCCACCGCGCGGAGATCGACGAGGTGCGGTTCTCGCTGCCGAACAAGCACCACTTCCTGGTGGACCTGGAGCCGTTCGGGCTGAAGAACGACACCCCCGACGGGGCCGTGTACTACGCGGCGGACCGTCCGTACGGCCTCATAGAGGCCACCATCCTGCGCGACGGCGCCGAACCGGGGATCCCGGTCGACCTGACGAACCTCTGACGGTTCCGTACGGGTTCCTGCCTATTCCGTACGAGTACGTCACGGGTCCCTTACGGGCGAACCCGTGACACGTCGGTCACCGACGCCGCGCCGTGCCTCGCCGCCCCTCCCCGTCCCGCAGCGGGGAGGGGCCCGCGATCCTTGAGGGGAACGACCCATGGCACAGCAACCGCACGCCGAGAAAGTCCCCGTTCCGCCGGTCCACCCGGTGGACGAGAAGCTGTCCCCCAAGCGGCTGCTCCCCGCCGCGCTCCAGCACATCGCCGCCATGTACGCGGGCGTGGTCACCCCGCCGCTGATCATCGGCCAGGCCGTGGGCCTGGACGCGGCGGGCAGCACCCGGCTGATCGCCGCGAGCCTGCTGATCGCCGGGCTGGCCACGCTCCTCCAGACGCTCGGCCTGGGCACCCTCGCCGGCAACCGGCTGCCGTTCGTCAACGCCGCCTCCTCCGCCGGCATCACCCCGATGCTCGCCATCGCCGAGACCACCGCCAAAGGACACCAACTCCCCGCCATCTACGGCGCGGTGCTGGTCGCCGGCGTCTTCTGCCTGGCCGTGGGCCCCTTCTTCGGCCGGCTGCTGCGCTTCTTCCCACCGTTGGTCACCGGTGTGGTCATCACCCTCATCGGTGTGACGCTGATGCCCGTACCCGTCGCCTGGGCCCAGGGCGGCAACAAGCAGGCCGCCGACTTCGGCGCCATGAAGAACCTGGCACTGGCCGCCTTCACCCTCGTGGTGATCCTGCTCCTCCAGCGCTTCGCCCGCGGCTTCGGCAAACAGGTCGCCCTGCTGCTGGGGCTGGCCGCCGGCACCCTGGCCGCCCTTCCTTTCGGCATGGCGGACCTCGGCGCGCTGCGCCAGGCGCCGCTGGCCGCGCTGCCCGACCTCTTCCCGTTCGGCGCCCCCGAGTTCCGGCCCGCGGCCATCCTCTCGCTGTGCATCGTGATGCTGGTGCTGATGACCGAATCCTGTGCCGGGATGCTGGCGCTGGGAGAGATCTGCGCACGGGAGTGCGATCGGGGGACCATCACCAGAGGACTGCGTACGGACGGCCTGGCCACCCTCCTGGGGCCCGTCCTCGGCACCTTTCCCACCAGCGCCTTCGCACAGAACGTCGGCGTCGTCTCGCTGACCCGGGTCCGCAGCCGCTATGTCGTCGCCGTCGCGGGCGGCGCGCTGATCGTCCTGGGCGCCTTCCCCGTCCTGGGCGCGGTCGTCTCCCTGGTGCCGATGCCCGTCCTGGGCGGCGCCGGCATCGTCCTGTTCGGCTCGATAGCGGTCAGCGGCATCCGTACGCTCTCCGAAGCCGGCCTGGACGACAGCTCCAACATCGTCCTGGTGGCCGTGTCGCTGGGCGCCGGCATCATCCCGCTGGCCGCGCCCGCCTTCTACGCCGACTTCCCCGCCTGGGCCCGTACCGTACTCGGCTCCGGCATCAGCGCCGGCGCGCTGGTGGCGGTCGCGCTCAACCTGTTCTTCCACCACCTCGGCACCCGCGGCCGTCCGGCCGCGGCACTCGAATCCTCCTAGGGTCCGGCCGTGCCCTCCACGGACGCGCCAAGGCAGCGTCCCGACGTCATGCCACCGACAGAAGAAGGACGCGCCATGGCAGCACAAGCAGCACCGGGAGCACCAGGAGCGTCGGACACACCGTTGGACACACCGCCGGCCGTACCACCGGCCGAGCGCACCGTCATCGAGAACTGTGCTGTCGCCACCGTCGACGCCCAGGACACCGAACACGCCGCGGGCCATGTCGTCGTCGCCGGCCAGGTCATCGAATCGGTCGGCGCGGGACCGGCCCCCAAGGGCCTGGAGAACGTCGTCCGGCGGATCGACGGCAGCGGCCACCTCCTGACCCCCGGCCTGGTCAACACCCACCACCACTTCTACCAGTGGATCACCCGGGGCCTGGCCACCGACCACAACCTCTTCGACTGGCTGGTCGCCCTCTACCCGACCTGGGCCCGCATCGACGCGCCGATGCTCGCCGCCGCCACCCAGGGGTCGCTGGCGATGATGGTCAAGGGCGGTGTCACCACCGCCTGCGACCACCACTACATCTTCCCCCGGGGCTCCGGCGACCTGGTCGCCGCCGAACTGGCCGCCGCGGCCAGCATAGGCGCCCGGATCACCCTGGCCCGCGGCTCCATGGACCGGGGTGTCAAGGACGGCGGGCTGCCGCCGGACTTCGCCGTGGAGACCACCGAAGGCGCCCTGAAAGCCACGGAAGAAGCCATCGACAGCCACCACGACGCCTCCTTCGGCTCCCTGGTGCACATCGCCGTGGCCCCCTGTTCCCCCTTCTCCGTCTCCACCGAACTCCTGCGGGAGGGCGCCCTGCTGGCGCGGCGCAAGGGCGTCCGGATGCACACCCATGGCTCGGAGACCGTGGAGGAGGAGAAGTTCTGTCACGAACTGTTCGGCATGGGCCCCACCGACTACTTCGAGTCCACCGGCTGGCTCGGCGAGGACGTGTGGATGGCGCACTGCGTCCACATGAACGACGCCGACATCGCCGCCTTCGCCCGTACGGGCACCGGCGTCGCCCACTGCCCGTCCTCCAACGCACGCCTGGCCGCCGGGATCGCCCGGGTCCCCGACATGCTGCGGGCCGGCGTCCCGGTCGGCCTGGGCGTGGACGGCACGGCCTCCAACGAGTCCGGCGAACTGCACACCGAACTGCGCAACGCGCTGCTGATCAACCGCCTCGGCGCCCACCGGGAAGCCGCCCTGGACGCCCGCCGGGCGCTGCGCCTGGGCACGTACGGCGGTGCACAGGTCCTGGGCCGGGCGCGGGAGACCGGCTCCATCGAGGCCGGCAAGCTCGCCGACCTGGTGCTGTGGAAGCTGGACGGCCTGGGCCACTCCACCATCGCCGACCCGGTCACCGCGCTGGTATTTGGACCGGCCGCTCCCGTCACCCTGTCCCTGGTCGGCGGTGAGCCGGTCGTCGAGGACAACCACCTGACGAACGTGGACGAGGAGGCCGTCGCCCGCGCGGCGCGGACGCAGGCACGGCGTCTGGCCCGTATCGCCGCCGGGGGCTGATCCCGGCCGCGGCCTTACGGCACACAGGACCCGGCCGGGAGGGACGGCTCCCGGCCGGGCCCGCGGACCTCAGGGTCCGCGGGCGCCGGAACCCGGGGCGCGGGCAACGGTCCGCGTCCCCGGGCCGGCATCACGCACGTACTCGCACCGCACCACATACACGTACCGCTCCACGTACTCGCACTGCACCACGCACTCGTACCGCTCCACGCACTGCACCACGTACTCGTACTCGTACCGCACCGCGCCGCAATTCCACACCGCGCCACGCCCCGTACCGCATGCCCCGCACGTCCTCCGTGACAGCCTCGCACCGCCGTTCCGCGGCGGAGCAGAAATCGACAGGAGGCCCGCAGTGGCCGCAACCTCTGGGCACCAGCCGGCGGACGACCGCAAGCACCCGGTCGACCGGACCCTTCCGCCCCTGAAGATGTTCACCAGCGGCCTCCAGCACGTCGCCGCGATGTACGCGGGGGTGGTGGCCCCGCCGATGATCGTCGGGCCGGCCTGCGGGCTGGACGCCACCGGCACCGCCTTCCTCATGGGCGCCGCGCTCTTCACGGCCGGCCTGGCCACCCTCCTCCAGACCCTGGGCCTGTGGAAGGTCGGTGCCAGACTGCCGTTCGTCAACGGCGTCTCCTTCGCGGGCGTGACCCCGATGGTCGCCATCGGTACGGCCCACGGCCCCCGCGACGCGCTGCCGGTCATCTTCGGCGCGGTGATCGTCGCAGGCGTGCTGGGCTTCGTCCTGGCGCCGTACTTCTCCAGACTGCTGCGGTTCTTCCCGCCGGTGGTCACCGGCACCGTCATCACCCTGATCGGCGTCTCCCTGCTGCCGGTGGCCTTCAACTGGGCCCAGGGCGGCAACGCGCGGGCGGCGGACTACGGTTCGCCGGCCAACATCGCCCTGGCCGCGCTGACGCTGGTGACCGTGCTGGTCCTGCGGCGAGTGCTGCGCGGCTTCCTGCGGCAGACAGCGATCCTGATCGGCCTGGCCATCGGTACGGTCCTGGCGGTCCCGGCCGGCCTCACCGACTTCGGCGCCCTCGGCGACGCGGGCCTCGTCGGCTTCCCCACGCCCTTCCATTTCGGCGCCCCGAGGTTCGACGACGCCGCCGCGATCGTCTCCATGTGCGTGGTGATGCTGGTGTGCATGACCGAGTCGACGGCCGACATGCTGGCGCTGGGCCGGATCGTGGGGCGGCCGGCGGACGAGCGGACCATCGCCGGCGGACTGCGCGCCGACACCCTCGGCACCGCCGTCAGCCCCCTGTTCAACGGCTTCGCCACCAGTGCCTTCGCCCAGAACATCGGCCTGGTGGCGATGACCGGGGTGCGCAGCCGCTACGTGGTCGCCACCGGCGGCGGCATCCTGGTCCTCCTGGGGCTGTGCCCGGTCGCCGCCTCGGTGATCTCCCTGGTCCCGCTGCCGGTGCTCGGCGGCGCGGGCATCGTCCTGTTCGGGTCCGTGGCGGCCAGCGGCATCCAGACCCTGGCCACCGCCGCGCTGGACAAGGGCGAGAACGCGCTGATCGTGGCGGCGGCGGTCGGCATCGGACTGATACCGGTCGCCGCGCCGCGCTTCTACCACCACTTCCCCCAGGGGCTGCTGGTCGTCCTGGACTCCGGCATCAGCACCGGCTGTCTGGTCGCCGTGCTGCTGAACCTGGCCTTCAACCACCGGGGGAGGAAGGGGAAAAGAGGGGAGAGCGGGAAGAGGGGAAAGAGGCGTGACGGGACGCCTCTGGGAGGCGTCCCGCACCAACACGGCTCCGGCACGGCGGAGCCCGGAGCGGTGTCCGCCCACTGAGCGGTACTGCTTGCCGCCGGTCCGCCGGTCCGCCGGTCCGCCGGTCCGTCGGCCGACAGGGCGGGCAGGTCCCGCCTGCTCAGCCGATGTGGAAGCTCTGCCCGTACACCTTCCAGTCCAGCGGCGTATCCAGGTTCAGGTTCCCCTTCCTGAGGAAGACCCGCTGTGCGGTGTCCACACGGCTGGTGTCGCGGTGTGCCTCCTCCTGCTTCATGGCCCACACCCGGGCGTCGAGGAAGGCGTTCAGGTACGTCTTCTCGTCGCCGCCCTGGGCCGGGGTCCTCGCCTCGGCCATCGCCCGCTTGCGGATGCCGGAGAAGCTGGTCCGGTCACTGCCGTCACCGTGCATCACCAGTGCGTCGTAGTACGCGAACTGGCCGAGCACGCCGATCCCGTCGGCCTTGCCCCGCTTGACCGCCGGGTTGAAGTAGACCCGGTCCCGCTCGTCGTTCTGGGCCTGCTGGAAGACGGGGTCCTGGGCGGCCTTCCTCCAGTCCTTGGGGTAGTCCGGGTCCAGGCCCTCATGGGAGTCGCTGCCGTCGACGGCGCGCAGCGCGGGCAGGTACTTCGCCAGGACGTTGCCCGGCTTGCGCTTGGTGTAGAGCTCCACCAGCTCCAGCATGTCGTGGGTGCCGGAGCAGAAGCCGATGATGCCGGCGGTGTAGCCGCGGCCGTCACCGATGTCCTCGATGTACTTGTACTGGGCCTTCCAGTCCAGCGAGGAGTTCTCCGCGCTGGAGACCAGTTTCATGGCGATCTCCTTCTTCTGCGGGTCGTCCAGCCCCACCGCGGCGCGGGGCGCGGACGGTACGGTACGGGCGGTCGCGGTCGCGGTCGCGGTGGCGGTCGCCGTGGGGTGGCCGGCCGGCAGGGCGTCGACGGCGACAGCGGTCGTCGGTACGGCGAGCAGGGCCAGGCCGAGGGCGACGCGGGTTACGGGCTTGCCGAGTGCCTTGGCTGACGATCGGGTGCGCATGGTGACCTCCGGTCAGGAGTAAGCCATGGAGGGGGGATTTCCCCAACCGTTAGGAAACTTTCCTACCAGACACGCGACTTGACCGGAACCCGTCAGGGGCGCCTCGCACTCTAGTCTCGTCACCGTTTCTCTGACTAAAGTCAGAGAATGGATACCGCGCAGATCGATCAGGTACGGCGGTTCAACCGCACCGTCACCGCCCGCGTGGGCGTGCTCCACGACCGCTATCTCGGCCGCGACCGGTCCATCGGCGAGGCCCGGCTCCTCTGGGAGATCGGTGAGCAGGGTCAGGACGTACGGCGGCTGCGCGAACGCCTCGGGCTCGACTCCGGTTACGTGAGCCGACTGCTCCGTTTCCTGGAAGCCGACGGCCTGGTGACGGTGGAGCCGCTGCCCGAGGACCGGCGGGTGCGCACCGTCCGGCTCACCGAAGCGGGGCGTATGGAGCACGCCCTGCTCGATGACCGCAGCAATGAGCTGGCCGGCTCCCTGCTGGAGCCCCTCAACACCGCCCAGCGCGCCCGGCTGATCGCCGCCATGGCCGAGGTCGACCGGCTGCTGACCGCCGCGACGGTCGCACTGGACGTCCTGGACCCGGCCCACCCCGACGCCCGGCACTGCCTGAACTCCTACTTCACCGAACTGCAAGAACGCTTCGAGGCCGGCTTCGACCCCGCGCGGAGCCTGCTGCCCGACGCCGGTGAACTCCGCCTGCCGAACGGCCTGTTGCTGGTCGCCCGGCTGCACGGCGAGCCCGTCGGCTGCGCCGGTCTGAAGCTGCCGCCCGGTCGCGCGGCCGAGATCAAGCGCATGTGGGTGGCCCCCACGCCCGAAGGCTCGGCCTCGGCCGCCGCTTCCTGTCCGAGCTGGAGGCCCGGGCCGCCCGTCACGGCCGCACCGTACTCCGCCTGGACACCAACAAAGTCCTCACCGGCGCGATCGCCCTGTACCGCTCCTGCGGCTTCCAGGAGGTCACCGCCTTCAACGACGAGCCGTACGCCCACCACTGGTTCGAAAAACGGATCACCGAAGGGGCGCCGCGGTGACAGGCCCGCGGGTAGTGGTCAGCCGCCTGGTGGGCGGCAGTGTCCGTGGCGCGTGGCGGACGAAAACCGCGACCCACCTCGCCTGCTCGGACTTCGCACAGCCCTTCACCCGGCCCCCGCTTCAGGCCAGCAGGCCCCGTAGAAGGTCCCGGATGCCGGGCAGGGGGTCGAAGTCGTCGGCGGGGAAGGCAAGTTGGTGCAGGGCTGCGCCGTCGAGGTAGTCGAGGAGGATCTCGCAGTGCCGTTCGGGGGTGGGGGAGCCGAAGCGGCGGATCCATTCGGAGCCCCAGGCGAGGACGGTCTGCCGGCCGCGGGTCAGGGGCGCGCGCAGTTCGGGGCGGGAGGCGGACTCCAGGAAGAGGGCGTAGCGGGCGGCGGTCCTGGCGCGTTCGGGGCCGGTGGCGTAGGTGAGGAACCGGGCGAGGGCCTCGGCGAGTTCGTGTACGTCCGCCGGGTCGGCCTCGCGGGCGAACGCTTCCCAGTCGCGGCGTTCCAGGGCCTGGAGGTGGTCGACGATGCCGTCGATCAGGGCGACGCGGTTGCGGAAGTAGTTGGAGGTGGTGCCCGAGGGGACGCCGGCGGCGGTGTCGACGGCCTGGTAGGTCAGCCGCCGGGACCCCTCCGCCCCCAGGACCTCGATCGCCGCCCGGAGTACCTGCTCCCGCCGTCCTGCCACGCTGCGCCTCCCTCTTACTATGTTTGTAGTGCACGGGCACTACAAACATAGTAGCCTGCTGCCATGACGCGGAATCCTCGTAAGGCAGCCGTTGTCGGCGGCGGTATCGGCGGACTCGCCACGGCCGTTCTCCTTCGGGACGGAGGCTGGTCGGTCGACGTCTTCGAACGGTCCCCGGCTCTCCCGGAGACCGGAACGGCCCTGGGGATGTGGCCGTCCGCGCTGAAGGCCCTGGACGCCCTCGGCGTGGGGGAACGGGTGCGGGCCGTGGGGCGGGCGCAGAGTGCCGGCGCCTTCCTGCGTCCGGACGGGAGCCGTATCGCCACCATCGACGTCACGGCGCTGCGCCGGCGTACCGGTGATGTGGTGCACCTCCTGTCCCGTCCCGACCTGCTGTCGTTGCTGTACGGCGCGCTCGGCGAGGGGGTGGTGCGCTTCGGTGAGCGGGTGGCGGACCTGGGGGCGCTGGAGGGCTCGTACGAGGTGGTGGTGGGAGCCGATGGCCTCAACAGCGCTGCCCGTACCGCGCTTTTCGGCTCCGCCCACCGGGCGGTCCACGCGGGCGCCACCTCGTGGCGCGGAACGGTCGACGGGGACATCGGATCCGTCACCGAGACCTGGGGGGACGGGTTGCGGTTCGGCATCACTCCGACGTCCGGCGGGCGCACCAACTGGTTCGCGTGTGCGGTCCTGCCGGAGGGGGCGTACTTCCCGGGGGGAGAGGCGGCCTGGCTGCGGGGCCGGTTCGGCCACTGGCACGCCGGGGTGCGGCAGGTTGTGGAGAAGGTGACGGAACCCGAGGTGCTGAGGTTGGACCTGTATCACCTCGATCCGCCGCTGCCCTCGTACGTCAAGGGGCGCACCGCACTGATCGGGGACGCCGCCCATGCGATGACGCCCGACCTGGGGCGGGGTGCCTGTGAGGCGCTCATCGACGGGGTGGTGCTGGCCCGTGCCCTGCTGGCCGCGCCGGACGTGCCCACCGCCCTGCGCGCGTACGACCGGCGCCGCCGCCCGGTGACGCAGCGGCTGGCCCGTACCTCGCGCCTGATGAACCGGATGGCGCACGCCCGCCGGCTGACCGGTCTGCGGGACGCGGCGATGCGGGCGGCCCTGACGCTGAGCGGGCCGCCCGCCTGAGTCGCGCCCGAGTCTCCGCCATATGCGGCTTTTCGCGCTATATGCTGCGACCGTCCTGAAGGTCAGTCAGCAAGGTGAGTGCGGGCGGCATGCCGGAAAGACCGATCGATGAGTGATCCCGCCGAAGGCAGGCGCGGCTTCACCTTCCCCGGTGCGCCGACCGTGCTGGCCGTCGTCACCGTCGCCGTGTGGCTCCTGGCCTTCGTCATCCCGCCGGGCAGCTACACGCGCGACAGCCGGGGCAGCCCGGTCCAGGGCTCGTACCACCGGGAAGCGTCCGGGCGGGCTCTCGTGGACCGTCTGGAGGACCTCTTCCTCTCGCCGGTCAACGGGCTGTACGGAGTACGGGACGCGCACACCGGCGAGGTCGGGCCGGACCTGAGCGGTGACCTCTTCGGCAGCGCGGGGGTGTTCCTCTTCGTGCTGGCCATCGGGGCGTTCATCACCGTCGTCTTCGCCACCGGCGCCCTGGACCGCGGCATCGCCCGTCTGGCGCACCGGCTGCGCGACCGTGGCGCGCTGCTGATCGCCGGGGTGATGACCGTCTTCTCGCTCCTCGGGACGGTCGAGGGGTTCGCCGAGGAGACGCTCGGCTTCTACGGGCTGGTCGTGCCGCTGATACTGGCGCTCGGCTACGACCGGCTGGTGGCCACCGCGACCATCATCCTGGGCGCCGGCGTCGGCGTGCTGGCCTCCACCGTCAACCCGTTCGCCACGGGGGTCGCCTCCTCCGCCGCCGATGTCCCGCTCGGTGACGGCATCGTGCTGCGGGTGGCGATGTGGCTGGTGCTGACCGGCGTCACCATCGCCTACGTCGTCCGTTACGCGCGCCGGGTGCGGGCCGACCCGGGGCGCTCGCTCGTCGGCTTCGGGCCCGGCGACCGCGAGCACGCGCGGGAGGCGGAGGCGCCGCCCGCGCTGACCGGTCTGCACAAGGCCGTGCTGGTGACGGTGGCGCTGGTCTTCGCCTTCATGATCTTCTCGGTGATCCCCTGGGCCGGCGCGCTCACCGGGGACACCGACGCGCGCCCGTACTCCTTCGAACTGGGCTGGACCTTCCCCCAGTTGGCGGCGCTGTTCGTGGTCGCGTCCGTACTCGTGGGAATCGTCGCGCGGATGGGCGAGGCGCGGATCAGCTCGACATTCGTCCAAGGCGCGGCGGACTTCCTGGCGCCCGCCCTGGTGATCGTGCTGGCCCGAGGCGTCACCGTGATTATGACAAACAGCCACATCACCGACACGGTCCTGCATGCTGTCGAGGGCGTCGTCTCCCAGACCCCCTCGGCTCTCTTCGGGATCATGGTGTACGTGGTGAATCTGCCGCTGGCCTTCCTGATCCCCTCCACCTCCGGCCACGCCACGCTCGCCATGCCCGTCCTCGCCCCGCTCGCCGACTTCGCGGGGGTCGCGCGGTCGGTGGCGGTCACCTCCTGGCAGGCGGCCAGCGGCTGGATGAACCTGTGGGTGCCCACCACGGCCGTGGTCATGGGCGGCGTGGCGCTGGCCGGGATCGGGTACGACGCGTATCTGCGCTTCGTCTGGCCGCTGCTCGCCGTCCTGGCCGCCCTCATCTGCGGCTTCGTGGCGCTGGGCGCGGTGGTGGCCTGACGGTCCGGGCCCTGCCCCGCCACCGGACCGTGGCGGTGGCCTGACGGCCCGGGTCCTGCCCCGGCACCGGACCGTCATCCATGGGTGCCGGGCGTCAGTCCAGGAGCGCGTAGCCGGGCAGCGTCAGGAAGTCCACGTAGTCACGGTCCAGCGCCACCGTCAGCAGCAGGTCGTGGGCCTGCTGCCACTTCCCGGCCGCGAAGGACTCCTCGCCGCTCTCCGTACGGATGCCCGCCAGGACCTCGGCCGCGATCCGGCGCACCAGCTCGGCGGTGGCCCGCTCGCCGTTCTCGAACACCACACCCGCCTCCACCCACTGCCAGATCTGCGAGCGGGAGATCTCGGCGGTGGCCGCGTCCTCCATCAGGCCGAAGATGGCCACCGCGCCCACGCCGCGCAGCCACGCCTTCATGTAGCGGATGCCGACCTGGACGGCGTCCACCAGGCCCTGATAGGTCGGCCGGGCGTCCAGGGAGTCCACGGCGATGAGATCGGCGGCCCCGACGCGTACGTCTTCGCGCAGTCGGTGCTTCTGATGCGGCGCGTCGCCGAGCACCGCGTCGAAACTGGCCCGGGCGACGGGCACCAGGTCCGGATGGGCGACCCAGGAGCCGTCGAAGCCGTCGCCGGCCTCCCGGTCCTTGTCGCTCCTGACCTTGGCCAGCGCCTGCTCGTTCGCCCGCGGGTCGCGGCGGTTGGGGATGAAGGCCGCCATGCCGCCGATGGCGTGCGCGCCGCGCTTGTGGCAGGTACGGACCAGGAGCTCGGTGTACGCGCGCATGAACGGCGCCGTCATCGTCACCGCGTTGCGGTCCGGCAGTACGAACCTCGCCCCGCCGTCACGGAAGTTCTTCACGATCGAGAACAGGTAGTCCCAGCGGCCGGCGTTCAGCCCGGCGGCGTGCTCGCGCAGCTCGTAGAGGATCTCCTCCATCTCGTACGCCGCGGTGATCGTCTCGATCAGGACGGTGGCGCGGACGGTGCCCCGGGGGATGCCCACGTACTCCTGGGCGAAGACGAAGACGTCGTTCCACAGGCGCGCTTCGAGGTGCGACTCGGTCTTGGGGAGATAGAAGTACGGGCCCTGGCCGGCGTCGAGCAGGCGCCGGGCGTTGTGGAAGAAGTACAGGCCGAAGTCGACCAGCGCGCCGGGCACGGGCGTGCCGTCCAGGCGCAGGTGGCGCTCGTCCAGATGCCAGCCGCGCGGCCGGACCACGACCGTGGCCAGCTCCTCGGCGGGGCGAAGCGCGTAGGACTTCCCGCTGTCCGCGTCGGTGAAGTCGATGCGGCGCTCGAAGGCGTCGATCAGGTTGATCTGGCCCTGGACGACGTTGTGCCAGGTGGGGGCGGAGGCGTCCTCGAAGTCCGCCAGCCAGACGCGGGCGCCGGAGTTCAGGGCGTTGACGGTCATCTTGCGGTCGGTGGGGCCGGTGATCTCCACCCGGCGGTCCTGGAGCGCGGGCGGCGCCGGGGCCACCTGCCAGGACTCGTCGGCCCGGATGTGCGCCGTCTGCGGGAGGAAGTTCAGGGTGGCGGTACGGGCGATCTCGGCGCGGCGCTCGGCGCGGCGGGCGAGCAGTTCGTCGCGGCGCGGCGTGAAGCGGCGGTGGAGCTCGGCGACGAAGGCCAGCGCGGCGTCGGTGAGCACCTCGTCCTGGCGCTCGGGGTGGTGCCGGGGCCGGACCCGACGACGGCCAGCGGGGACGGCGCTGGTGCGGACATGGGCGCTCACTCCATTCGGCGGCGGTACACGGCGGCCGTGGGGCACCCGCGCGGCACGGGGTGCCGTGGGCTCCCGGTCGCGGTCGCGGGCACCGGGGGAAACGGGGCACTTCTGAAGTACGCCTGAAGCACTTCTGACCAGTGGAGACTAGTTTCCTCATCGCGGAAGTTCAATGGATTGTTGATGTCGAGATTCTCCCCGTCGACACAAGCCGGGATCGTCTGACTCCCCGTGCCATTCCCCCTGTCGCCATCTCAACTCCCGCCCCGCACAGAAGAATCCAGCCGGAACAGGTCCCCCGGGGTGTCGATGTCGTACGCCTGCGCCACGTCCCCGCATTCCACGAGCCGGACCGCCGCCGCGTGCTCCTCCAGATACGCGCGTGCCCCGCGGTCCCCCCGCGCACTCGCCGCCACGTCCGCCCACCGCCCGGCGCCGAACAGCACCGGATGCCCGCGCCTGCCTTCGTACGCCGCCGCGGCCAGGCTCAGCGGCCCCTCGTACGCGGCCACCACCCGCGCCACCGCCTGCGCCCCGATCCCCGGCTGGTCCACCAGCGCGACCACCGCGGCCCGCGCCCCCGACCCGGCCAGCGACGCCAGCCCCGCCCGCAGCGACGTCCCCATGCCCCGGGCCCAGTCCGGGTTCTCCACCGTCCCGTACGCCGACAGATCCGCCCGCTCCCGTACGGCATCGGCAGCCGCCCCCAGCACGATGTGCACCGTCGCGCAGCCCCCTCCCGCAGGACCCGGGCCGCGTGCTCCACCAACGGACGCCCGCGGAACCCCAGCAGCGCCTTGGGCCGCCCGCCCAGCCGCCGCCCGCCCCCGGCCGCCAGCAGCAGCCCGGCGACCGGTCCCGGGGGCGCCCCGCCCGCCCGGTCCCGTTCCTGCGAGGTGCGCGTGTGTGCGTGTGTATGAGACATGCGCCCTGCTTACCGCATCACCGGGGCGGCACCCCCGGTCGGGCCGCCCCGGTCCGCCCTCCCGCGTGGGGGATGTCACCGGGCGGTGTGTGGGCCGGATAAAGTTCTGCCCCGTTGCGGAAAATCATGGAAATCCTGCCTGTCGTGTGCCGATTCGCGGCTCGACGGGTGATATGCGAGCCGGGGGACGGTAGTTGATGCAGAGCCAGGATTCGGCCGGAATCTTCTCGCCACTGGCGGCGGACGACCCGCGGGTGATCGCGGGCTACCGTCTCACCGCCAGGCTCGGCGCCGGCGGTATGGGCAAGGTCTACCTCTCCTACACGCCCGGCGGCCGGCCCGTCGCCATCAAGGTGATCCGGCCGGAGTTCAGCGAGGACGCCGAGTTCCGGCGGCGCTTCAAGCAGGAGGTGCAGTCCGCACAGCGCGTACAGGGGCTGTTCACCGCGCCCGTCATCGACAGTGACGCGGACGGCCCGACGCCCTGGCTGGCCACCGCTTACGTCCCCGGGCCCTCGCTGGCCGCGGCCGTCGCCGAGCACGGGCGGCTGCCGGTCCCGACGGTGTTGCTGCTCGTCGCCGGCATCGCCGAAGCGCTCCAGGTCATCCACGGTGCGGGCATCGTGCACCGCGACCTGAAGCCCTCCAACGTCCTGCTGGCGGCCGACGGCCCGCGCGTCATCGACTTCGGCATCGCCCGCGCCGCCGACGCCACGTCCCTGACCAGCAGCGGCGTCACGGTGGGCACCCCCACCTTCATGGCGCCCGAGCAGGCCGCCGGGCGCGCCGTCACCGCCGCCACCGACATCTTCGCGCTCGGCCAGGTCGCGGCGTACGCGGCGCTGGGCACCCCGGCCTTCGGCGAGGGCACCTCGCACGGCGTCCTGTACCGCGTCGTCCACGAGGAACCGAACCTGGACGGGCTCCCGGAGGAACTGCGGGAGCTGGTCACCCGGTGTCTGACCAAGGACCCCGAAGGCCGGCCGTCCGTCGCGGACGTCATCGCCCTGTGCGGCGCGGCCTCCGGGCAGACGCAGTTGCGCCGCCCCGAGGACTGGCTGCCCACCGCGGTCGCCGCCGACATCACCGGCCGTGCGGCGGCCCCCGCGCCCGCGCCGACCCCGCCGCCCCCGCTGGAGACGCCCGCCGTCCCGCCGGCGCCGCCCACGGCTCCTCCGGCCGCTGCCGCGCAGGGCGCCCAGGGTCCGAACATGCCGGTTCAGGTGCCCCAGCAGCCGTCCCCGACCGAGCTGAGCACTCCGCAGACCCCGCCCACCGGGTTCGGGCCGGCAGCCGCCTACGCCCCGACGGCCACCGGACCGGTACCCCCGGCCCCGGGCACCCCGGGGACTCCGGCGGCCCCGGGCACCACCACCGTGTCCGCCGTCACGTCCCCGGACGGACAGCCGAAGAAGAAGCGCACCGGCCTGATGGTCTCACTCGTCCTGATCGGGCTGCTGGCCTTCGCGGGCGCGGGCGGCGGCGCCGTCTACTACTTCATGAAGGACGACGGCAAGAAGAGCGCGCAGGCCACCGGCACCACGAAGAACACCACGAAGACGCAGCCGACCACCGCGCCCACCGGCCCCGCCACCGGCACGCCTTCGCCGTCGGGCAGCCAGCAGCCTCCGGCCTCCCCGCTGCCCGACCCGGCCGCCGCCGAGCACAAGAGCATCAACGTGGCCGACGAGTACCACCTGGCGCTCTCCGACGAGCAGCTCAGGCCCACCGACGCCGACCACGACACCGACCGGGACTTCGTCTACCAGGACAACAGCTACAGCGACGACGAGGTCTCCACCGAAACCGGAAAGCTCGTCCTGCTCAACCCGGGTCAGAAGGGCAGCCTGGAGACCTGCCGCAACGAAACCCGCTTCACCACCAAGATCCCCACCAAGCGCCTCGGCCGGGGCGCCCAGATGTGCCTGACCACGAACGCCGGGCACCTCGCCCTGATCACCGTCAAGGGGTACGCGCCCGAGTCGGACCCCAGCAAGTACATGACGGTCGACGTCACGGTATGGCGTAACGCCGTGACAGCCCAGGAGAACAACTGACCCCGTCCCCCAGGGACTGCGCCCGGGCCACCCTCGGCCGGGCGCCGTCCGGGTTCAGGTCGGCTTCAGGACGGGTTCAGGGGGTCAGGACGGGTTCTGGGTGGTGAGGGCGGTGGACAGTTCGGAGGCGAGGTGCTGGAGGACCGGGACGGTCCGCTCGATCGACGCTTCGGTGACGCGGCCGGTCGGCCCGGAGATGGAAATGGCCGCGGCGGTGGGGGAGTCGGGCACCGGGACGGCGATGCAGCGGACGCCGATCTCCTGTTCGTTGTCGTCCACCGCGTAGCCCAGCCGCCGTACCTCTTGGAGCGCCTCCAGGAAGCGGTCCGGGTCGGTGATGGTCTTCTCGGTGGCGGCGGGCATTCCCGTACGGCTGAGCAGGGCCCGGACCTCCTCGGGCGGGTGGTTGGCCAGCAGCGCCTTGCCCACGCCCGTGGAGTGCGGCAGTACCCGGCGGCCGACCTCGGTGAACATCCGTACCGCGTGCCGCGAGGGCACCTGTGCCACGTACACGATCTCGTCGCCGTCCAGCAGCGCCATGTTGGCGGTCTCGCCGGTCTCCTCGACCAGCCGCGCCAGGAAGGGCCGGGCCCAGGTGCCCAGCAGCCGGGACGCGCTCTCGCCCAGGCGGATCAGGCGGGGGCCCAGGGCGTAGCGCCGGTTGGGCTGCTGGCGGACGTAGCCGCAGACGACCAGCGTCCGCATCAGGCGGTGGATGGTGGGGAGCGGCAGTCCGCTGCCGGCGGAGAGCTCGCTCAGACCCACCTCACCCCCGGCGTCGGCCATCCGCTCCAGCAGGTCGAAGGCGCGCTCCAGGGACTGGACGCCACCGCTGCCGCCGCCGGCTGCGGGCCTGGCGGCGGATTTCGCCGGAGACGGGGCTGCGGCGGCGGAAGTGCTGGCGCTGGACGACGGCACGTCGCGTTCCTTTCGGGCGGGGGTGTCGGACGCGGCTCGGTCTTGCGGGTGCCGGGACCGATCCGGAGCAGCCTACCGGTCCGTTCCCGGGGACACACCGGCTGTTCTGCATGGCGAAAGCGGTCCTTCGTTCCGTGGAACTCGCTGAAGCGGCGCGCTGTCCACGCCCCTTGACGGCGCGGGAAGGCGGGGGAAAACTCTTCAACGGTTTGTTGAAGTTTTGCTCGCTTGGCCTTTTCGAGGAGGAGGACCGGGTGTCCGAAGCAGGACTGGCGCTGCGTTCCACGCGGGTCGTCACTTCGCAGGGCACGCGTGCGGCGTGCGTCACCGTCCGGGACGGCCGGATCGCGGCGGTGCTGCCGTACGACACCCCGGCCCCGCCCGGCGCCCGGGTCGAGGACTTCGGGGACGACGCCCTGCTGCCCGGCCTCGTCGACACCCACGTCCATGTCAACGACCCCGGCCGTACGGAGTGGGAGGGCTTTTGGACCGCCACCCGCGCCGCCGCGGCCGGCGGCGTCACCACCGTGCTGGACATGCCGCTCAACAGCATCCCGCCGACGACCACCACCGCCCACCTGGACACCAAGCGCGCGGTCGCCCGCCCCAAGGCGCACGTCGACGTCGGCTTCTGGGGCGGCGCGGTCCCCGGCAACGTCAAGGACCTGCGCCCGCTGCACGACGCCGGGGTCTTCGGCTTCAAGTGCTTCCTGTCGCCCTCGGGCGTGGAGGAGTTCCCGGAGCTGGACCGGGAGCAACTGGCGGTCGCGCTCGGTGAGATCGCGGGCTTCGGCGGCCTGCTGATCGTGCACGCCGAGGACCCGGCCCGCCTGGACGCCGCGCCGCCGCCCCGGGGCCCCAGGTACGCCGACTTCCTGGCCTCACGCCCGCGCGCCGGCGAGAACGACGCCGTCGCCCTGCTCATCGCCCTCGCCAGGGAGCGGGACGCCCGCGTCCACGTACTGCACCTGTCCTCCTGTGACGCGCTGCCGCTGATCGCCGCCGCCAGGGCCGAAGGCGTACGGATCACCGCCGAGACCTGCCCGCACTTCCTCACCCTGACCGCCGAGGAGATCCCGGACGGCGCGACGGAGTTCAAGTGCTGCCCGCCCATCCGGGAGGCGGCCAACCAGGAAGCGCTGTGGCGGGGCCTGGCCGACGGCACGATCGACTGTGTCGTCTCCGACCACTCGCCCTCCACCCCGACCTGAAGACCCCGGACTTCGGCGACGCATGGGGCGGCATATCCTCCCTCCAGCTCGGCCTGCCCGCCGTCTGGAGCGCGGCACGGGCGCGCGGGCACGGCCTGGAGGACGTCGCCCGCTGGATGTCCACCGCTCCGGCGGCCCTGGCCGGCCTGGACCGCAAGGGCGCCGTCGAACCGGGCCGGGACGCCGACTTCGTGGTCCTGGCGCCGGAGGAGACCTTCACCGTCGACCCGGCCGGGCTCCAGCACCGGAACAAGATCACCGCCTATGCCGGCCGGACCCTGCACGGCGTCGTACGGTCCACCTGGCTGCGTGGCCGGCGCATCTACGACGGCAGCACGGTGGGCGCGCCCACCGGCACCCTCCTCACCCGCCCGCTCGCCTCCTGACTGCCCTGACTCGCCTGCGGAGAAGGGCGCGTCAAGGGGAGAGCGCCGACCAGAACATGATCTCGTACGACTGGAGGAGGCGGCCGTACCGGCGGGCACAGGCGGGCGTCACCCGGCCCGCGGCCAGGCCGTGCTCGACGGCGGCGCGAGCCCGTTCAGCCAGGGCGGGGTCGGGTTCGGCGAAGAAGTCGAAGAAGCCGCAGGCGTCGTCGGGGAAGGCGTACCGCTCGCGCATGGCCCGGGCGACGGTCGCGCAGTAGCTGCCCCAGGCGGCGAAGTTGGCGGTCAGCGCGATCACGACGTCGACCGGTTCGGCGCCGAGCGCCAGCCACGCCACGTACGACGGATACGCCTGGCAGCCGGCCCGCGGCTCGTGGGCGGCCAGGTCGGCCCGGGACAGGGCACAGGCCGCCGCCAGGCCCTCCAGCTTGCCCAGGGCCAGGGCTTCGCCCTCGGCGAGGGTGTGGAAGAAGGACGCCACGGGCGGCTCCAGGTGGGAGCGCCGGGCCAGGTGACGGAAGCTGCGGCGGTCGGAGGCGAGGATGTGGCGCTGTTCGAGGACGAACGCCGCGAAGACCTCCCGGGGCGCCTCGCCCGCGGCGATCCGCGGGAGGAGGCGGTTGGCGTCCGCGTCCGGGGAGAGCTCCTGGATGACGGCGGTCAGCAGACCGGCGGCCGTCGTCCCCGGGGGCACGGCCGCTCCGGGTGTTCCGGGGATGCCGGCGGGCTCGGGGACGTCGGGAGGGGGGCCGGGTGTCGGCGTCATGGTGTCGGTCTCCTTTGGAGCTCATGGACGTACGGCACGTACGGCCGCGCGGTGTTCGCTCGGGCTCAGGCCACGGAGCCGCTTGAAGGCGGCGCTGAGCGCGAAGGCGTTGGCGTATCCGACCTGACGGGCCACCGAGCCGACCGTCACATCCGGCCGGCGCAGCAGATCGGCGGCCTTGGCCATGCGCCAGTCCGTCAGATAGGCGATCGGCGGCTCGCCGACCAGCGCGGTGAAGCGCCGGGCGAGCGAGGCGCGGGAGACCCCGGTCTCGGCGGCCAGCGTCGCCACCGTCCAGGGGCGCGCCGGATCGTCGTGCAGCAGGCGCAGCGCGGTGCCGACGACCGGGTCGTCCAGCGCCCGGTACCAGCCGGGGGCGTGTGCCTCCGGCCGTTCGAACCATTCGCGCAGCGTTGCCACCAGCAGCAGGTCCAGCATCCGGTCCAGTACGGCCTGCTGGCCCGGCGCGTCCCGGCTGAGCTCGGCGGCGACCAGGTCCAGGACGGCACAGTGCTCGCTCTCGTCGGGCACCACCAGCACGTCGGGCAGCGCACTCAGCAGGCGGTCGCAGACGTCACCGTCCGCCTGGTAGCTGCCGACGAGCAGGACGGCCGAGTCTGCGGAACGCTCGCCGCAGGTCCGTGGGCCCAGCGCCATTTCCGCGGTGATGTCCCTGCCGTCCGGGGTGGTGCACCGGTCCGGCCCGTGGATCACCACCCGTGGCGCGGTGGCCGGGTCGTCGGCGATGACGTACGGGCCCGGTCCCCGTACGACGGCCATGTCGCCGGGCTTGATGAGCAACGGCCCACGAGAGCCTTCGGCCACCGCCTCGCGACGCCCGGCGTGGTCCGCCTCGCGACGCCCGGCGTGGTCCGCACGCCCCGCACGTTCCGCGCGCCCTGCCCCGGCCCCGTGCCCAGGGCTCTCCTTGATGATCCAGGCGCTGCCGCGCAACAGCGTGATCAGCGTCAGCGGCGCGCCGTCGGTGAAACGCAGGGACCACGGCGCCTCCAGCACGGACCGGGTGATCTGCGCGCCGCGCGCACGGGCTTCGTGCAGAAGGCTGGTCAGAGCGTCCACATCCGTCAGCGTAGACCGCCGCTGAGACGGATGAATATGGAACGGAGATCTTCAGCCATGGTCCGTCTCATCCCCGGGCGGTTGACTTCACGGCATGGCAGATAAAGAGATCTTGGTCCTGGGCGGCACCGGCAAGACGGGCCGCCGGGTGGCGCAACACGTGGAACGGCGCGGCGCGGTGGCCCGCGCGGCCTCCCGCTCCGGCCGCGTCCGCTTCGACTGGTATGACGAGAGCACCTGGCCCGCGGCCGTCGAGGGCGCGTGCGCCGCGTACATCGTGGACTCCCAGCAGTTGGACGCCGTGGCACGGATGCGCGCCTTCACGCAGTTCGCGGTCCCCAGGGGCGTACGGAAGCTGGTGCTCCTCTCCGCCCGCGGGGTGACCGCGGTGCCCCAGGAGCTGAACGTCGAAGGGCCGGTCCGCGAGTCGGGAGCGGACTGGACGATCCTGCGGCCGAGCTGGTTCGCCCAGGGCTTCAGCGAGGACGCGTATCTGCGCGATCCGGTCATCGGCGGTGAGCTGCGGCTGCCCGCCGGGGACGGCAGGTCCCCGTTCATCGACGCCGAGGACATCGCCGAGGTCGCGGCGGTGGCGCTCACCGAGGACGGGCACGAGGGGCAGCTCTACGAACTGTCCGGGTCCCGTTCCATGACCTTCGGCGAGGCCGTCGAGGAGATCGCGCGGGCCACGGGCCGGGACATCCGGTACGTACCGGTGTCGGGCGAGGAGTACGTACGCCTGCTCACCGGGCAGGGCGCGCCGGCCGAACTCGCCGAAGCCCTGGCCACCTGGATGGGCGTCGTACGGGACGGCCTGGACGCCCATCTGTCGGACGGCGTCCGGCGGGTGCTCGGCCGGGAGCCGCGCGACTTCACCGACTTCGTCAAGCGCACGGCGGCGGTGTGGGCGGCGGAGGAGAGCGCCGGCGAATAACGCGACCGGCACATGGCTGACCGGCAGACGGCGCGACCGGCATGTGTCGCCGTCGGCAGCACGAAGGGTTCCGGTGCCCGGGAGCACCGGGCGCCGGAACCCCGTGGTCCGGCCGGGTGCTACATCTCCGGCGGGATGGGCAGGTGCAGGTGGATCAGGGACCAGGTGTCCTCGGGAATGTCCTCCTGCTGGGTCAGCCGCAACTGCGCGCCGGGGTAGTCGGCGCGGATGGCCAGGCCCTTGTCGGAGACGATGTTCAGACCCCGGATGGACGGGTCGAAGGTCCACGGGACGGGCGAGGTGGCGTTGGCGAACACCTTGTCGTCCGAGTACACGATCTTGACCTGCGGCCTGACGAACAGGCTCAGGTAGTAACTGTCCTGCCCTGCGGGCTGGATGATGATCGCCTGGTGGAGCGGAGGCTGCATCTCGGGCTGGGTGATGACGGGAACGCCCTTGTCGATGGCGTGCCCGGCAGGCGTCAGCACGCTGCGGAATCCGATGTGCGCGCCGAGGATGTAGACCCCGGGCTCCACAGGAACGTTGGCCATGTCCGTGCCTTCCTCTGTCGAGATCGGCTGGTGGCGAGTGCCATGGATCCGTGCGGCAGGAAAGCTACCGGAGCCCTCGGGCCGGCAAAGGGGGCGAGGGCGCGCGCCGTGCGAATCAGGGCGGATGTGTACGGCGCCAACCGCCGCTTGACGTCCCGGCGCCGGGCGGTCCGCAGGCGCGCCCATGGGCCGGGTGTGCCACGGTGGACGGACCGCGAGTGGTGGTACGGCCGGGCGTCACCGACTTCCCGCCTTGCCGGAGACGCCCCGTGACGCGGAACGGGGCGCTTTTCCCGCCCCCGTACGGCTCCGTCCGTTCCGGCACTTACGTTTCCGGCGTTTCGTACCCGGGCCTCCCCGGAGAACGGCCGCGGCCGACCGCTCAGCGGGACTTGGCGATGATCACGATGAGGCTCATGAAGGCCAGCAGGACGTGGGTGGCCACGACGTAGATGAAGACGCGCCAATACAGGCCGCGCGAGGGCTTGTCCTCGACGTACTTACGGCCGGGAGCGGCGACGGCCTGTGCCGGGGTCCCGGCCGGGGGCTCAGTGGTGTGGGGCGGCCGGGTGGACGTGGAGCTCTCGGCGCTCTCGGCGTTCACCGCACGGTCCGTGCTTTCCGCACTGTCCGTACTCTCCGCGCTCCGCCGGGCCTCCGGTATGGAGGAACCCGCGGGCGGCACGGAGCGCGTGGAGTTCGTCGGGACGTCCGCAGGGGCGCCGGCGGCGGTGGCCGGGGGACGGGTCGTGTCGGGCACGGCGGGGGTTCCTTCCATGGTCACAGGCCGCGGCGCGGTACGGCGTCACCGAGGCACAGTTCGGCCGCGCCACTGCGCAGCAGCGTGTGGACGAACAGGAGATCCGCGCCGCCGGGGGAGGCCGCGGTGATGCGGTGCGGGGTCGTCGAGTCGAAGTGGGCGGCGTCACCGGGCTCCAGGACATGGACGGCCTCACCCAGGATAAGGCGCAGCCGTCCCTTGAGGACGTACAGCCACTCCTCGCCCGGATGTACCCGTACGAGGTCGCCCTGTGCCCGCTGCGGGACGTGCACCCGCAGGGCCTGCATCGCCCGCCCGGCGGCGCCGACGGTCCAGTACGTCCAGCCGCCGGCCTCGGAGGGTTCCGTACGGTCGGCCCGCACGATCGGGTTCCGTTCGGGCGCGGCCTCACCGAGCAGGTCGGATACCGTTGTTCCGTACGTACGTGCCAGGGCGAGCAGCACCGGCAGGGAGGGCTGGCGGCGGTTGGTCTCCAGCCGGGAGAGGTGGGCGGGCGAGAGCCCCACCCGCCGGGCCGCCGCCTCCAGGGTGAGACCGCTGCGCTGCCGCAGGTCACGCAGTCGGGGCGCGACCGAGGGAAGGTCCGCGGCCGGATCGGTCGGCGGGTCCGCGGCGGCCGGTGCCGAAGGGTGCGCGGGGGAGTGCGGGGCGGGCCCCGGGCCGGGCTCCGCGAGGAGGTCGGCGGCCGGGTCGCCGGACGGCTCGGTCATGTATCCGGTATAGCCAGCTTTGACCTCTGGGGCAAAAGTTTTGCCTGAGAGGTAAGTCAGCCCGTGGGATGCCCGGAGGGTGGGCCTCGTTCCAAGTGACGTGTCCCGCCGGCGTGAATGTGACGGACGGGTGTCTTCCGCTCCGCCGTTCGGGGTGATCTTGTGAACGCCGGGGGAACTCCCGCCGACCGCCATTGACAGGTACCTGTCTACGCGCGTCATGGTGGTCGCATGACAAACCCCCCTCGGACCATCCGTAACCGCGCCCTCGGCCTCCTGGGCGCCGCCCTGCTCGCCGCCGCCCCGGCCGTCGCCGCCCTGCCCGGCACGGCGAACGCGGCTCCCGCGGCCCATGCCGCCGCCTCCTACCGGACCACCTCGTACGCGACCGCGCCGCACACCGCCGCCGTGCGCGCCGCTTCCGTGGGCCGCATCTGTGAGTCCAGGCTGCCCTCCCAGGCGCACGACACCTTGAAGCTCATCGACGAAGGCGGCCCCTTCCCCTTCCCGAAGGACGGGACCGTCTTCTCCAACCGTGAGGGCGCCCTGCCGCGGAAGACGTCCGGCTACTACCACGAATACACCGTCATCACCCCCGGCTCGCCCGACCGTGGCGCCCGGCGCATCGTGACCGGGGCGCAGGACCAGGAGGACTACTACACCTCCGACCACTACAGGTCCTTCGCCCGCGTCGACTTCTCCTGCTGAGCCCGCCGAGGCCACTGAGGCCGCCAAGGCCACTGAGGCCGCTGAGCCCGCCGAGGCCATTGAGTCCGCGCCGGGTTCACCAGGGCCGCTGAGACCCGCATACGGCTGCCGCGGCGGTGGCCGGAGCACCGCACCCGGTGCCCCGGTCACCGCCGCTCAGGCGTTCCGGTGGCCGGATGTGCGCTCCGGTTCCCCGTCCGTTCCGGGGCCCGCGGCCCGCCGTACGGCTTTACCGTGTCCTTGTACGGGGTCCGCGGCCGTGCTCCCGCGCCGATGCCTTCCCGGCTCGCGGGGTGCGGAATGCGGGGAAGTGAGCACGCCGTGAGTACCCCAGCCGACGCATTGTCAGTGGATGCCGGTAGCGTTTCGGTGGATACGACCAATGGGCGGGCATCGGTGGCAAAGGGACCACGAAAGGGTCACCGGCGACGGCGTGCTGCCCGTGAAGCGCTGTGTCGTGCGTGGGACACAGCGACGGCGACATCGCGCGCAGGGCGATGGAGACAAGGAAGGGCGGCGAACTGCCGTGTACCGCTGGGAGATCACCCGGGCCGCACTGGCGCAGCGCGTTTTCGCCATTGTCCGCAGCGAGACCTACGACGAGGCGAGCGCGACCGCGGACACCCTGCTGTCGGCCGGGATCACCAGCCTGGAGATATCCCTGACCACCCCCTTCGCGCTGGAGGCCGTCACGACCCTGGCCCGTGAGCTGGGCAACGACGCGGTCATCGGCGCCGGGACGGTCCTGGACGCCGCCTCCGCGCGGATGGCCGTCGACGCGGGCGCCCGCTTCCTGGTCTCGCCGAGCCTGGACCCCGAGGTCATCCGTACCGGCCACCGTTACGGCGTCCCCGTCTTCCCCGGCGTGGCGACGCCCACGGAAATGGTGCGCGCCCTGGAGCTGGGCGCGGACGCGGTCAAGCTCTTCCCCGCCTCCGCCTGTCACCCCGGATGGCTCAAGGACGTGCGGGCGGCCCTCCCGCAGGCCGCCGTGCTGCCCACGGGCGGTGTCTCCGTCGAGAGCGCCCCGGAGTGGATCGCCGCGGGGGCGGTCGCGGTGGGGATGGGGGCGGCGCTCTCGGAGGGGGACCGCGAGACGGTCTCCAAGCGGGCCGCCGACCTGCTGGCCCGGCTCGCCGACGCCGCCCCGGCGTCCGGCGCGGACGACGACGGGCTGTACGGGGGCTGACGACGACGGGCTGTACGGGAGCCGACGCGGGACCGGGCCGGCGTCTGACGCCATCCGTCCGGCCCTCTCCTTCCCTTCCCTCCTCGCTCTCCCCCCTCTCCTCCCTCTGGCTCCCTTCTTCCTACAGCGAGCGCAGCACTACCGACGGAGGATGCGGCGCGGTCCGTCTCCTCCGCAGGGCCGATGCCTCTGTGATCACCCGGTGCCTACGGTGACCGCAACCAACACGAGGGGCGGGTGTCACCATGTCGGACATCGTTGACCTGGAAGCGTACGGACCGGACTTCGTCGCCGACCCGTACCCGTACTACGCGAAGCTGCGCGCGCAGGCGCCGGTGCACCGGGCCCGGCTGTCCGAGGGCGAGGAGATGTGGCTGGTCGTCGGCCACGACGAGGCCAGGGCGGCGCTGGCCGATCCCCGTCTGAACAAGGACTGGCGGGCGACCGGCCGGTGGCCGGACACCGGGGACTCGCCGCTGTTCACCAACATGCTGGACGCCGACCCTCCGCACCACACCCGGCTGCGGAAGCTGGTGGCCAGGGAGTTCACCAGCCGACGGGTCGACGCGCTGCGCCCGCGCGTACAGGAGATCACCGACGAGCTGCTGGACGCCATGCTCGCCGCGCCGGACGGGCGCGCCGACCTCGTGGAGGCGCTCGCCTTCCCGCTGCCCATGACCGTCATCTGCGAACTGCTCGGCGTGCCGGCCCCGGAGCGGGCGGAGTTCCGCGCCTGGTCCAGCGAGTTCGTGGCGCCGACGGGGGAGGAGGAGCTGCAGGCCGCCACCGTCGCGATGGCCGGGTACCTGGAGACCCTGATCGGCCACAAGCGGCGCACGCCCGGCGATGACCTGCTCAGCGCGCTGATCCGCACCAGCGACGAGGACGGCGACCGGCTCTCCGGCGAGGAACTGGTCGGTATGGCCT
The DNA here is from genome assembly GCF_022695595.1 of Streptomyces sp. MST-110588. Taxonomy (NCBI): domain Bacteria; kingdom Bacillati; phylum Actinomycetota; class Actinomycetes; order Kitasatosporales; family Streptomycetaceae; genus Streptomyces; species Streptomyces sp. MST-110588. The sequence continues at coordinate 1,463,381 of NZ_CP074380.1, read as the reverse complement.
TCCTGCTGCTGGTCGCCGGCCACGAGACGACCGTCAGCCTGATCTCCAACGGGGTACGGGCGCTGCTGCGGCACCCGGACCAACTGGCGGCCCTGCGCGCGGACCTGACCTTGATGGACAACGCCGTGGAGGAGATGCTCCGCTACGACGGCCCGGTGGAGAGCGCCACCCTGCGTTTCACGGCCGAGGAGGTGGAGATCGGCGGCACCACGATTCCCGCCCGTGAAGCCGTCCTGGCCGTCCTCGCCTCCGCCTCCCGCGACCCCGGACGTTTCCCGGCGGCCGACGACTTCGACATCCGGCGCGAGACCCGCGGCCATCTCGCCTTCGGCCACGGCATCCACTTCTGCCTCGGCGCCCCGCTGGCCCGTATGGAGGCCCGTATCGCCATCCGCGCCCTTCTGGAGCGCTGCCCGGTCCTGGCCCTGGACACCGACCCGGCCTCCCTGAGCTGGCGCACCGGCATGCTGATCCGCGGCACCCACCACCTCCCGGTGCGCTGGGCCGGGGCGGCGCAGGACACGGCGGCAGGCGCGGCCAACGCCACGGCAGACAGCACGGCGGACGGTGCCCTCACGGGCTGAGGACCCGCCCGGCCGACGGGCTCCGGCATCCGGTGCCTCGTGCCGCACCGGCGCCGCACCGCGCGGGTCGCACCGGCGTGCCGCACCGCGCGGGCCGCTCAGCTCGCCACCGCGCCGTACCGTGGCCGTACCCCTTGTCCGGACAATGTGACCTCTGGACTTCCCGTCATGGACCCGGGCGGATACCCTCCCCAGCGTGGGGAAACGCGACACAGACTCCGCGGGCGCCCAGGGCCCCGTCCAGTTCAGCGTGGACCGCAGCAGTCCGGTCCCGCTGTACTTCCAGCTCTCCCAGCAGTTGGAAGCCGCCATCGAGACCGGCGGGCTGGCTCCCGGCAGCCTGCTCGGCAACGAGATCGAGCTGGCCGGGCGGCTGGGCCTGTCCCGCCCCACCGTCCGGCAGGCGATCCAGTCGCTGGTCGACAAGGGCCTGTTGGTCCGTCGGCGCGGCATCGGCACCCAGGTCGTACACAGCCAGGTCAAGCGCCCTCTGGAGCTGAGCAGCCTGTACGACGACCTGGAGGCGGCCGGGCAGAAGCCGGCCACCCGCGTGCTGCTGAACACCACCACCGAGGCCACCGCGGAGGTTGCGGCGGCCCTCGGCGTCGCCGAGGGCACGGAGGTCGCGCTGGTCGAGCGGCTGCGGCTGACGCACGGCGAACCCGTCGCCCATCTGCGCAACCACCTTCCCCTCGGGCTGCTGGACCTGAACACCGCCAAGCTGGAGGAGACCGGCCTGTACCGGCTGATGCGCGCCGCGGGGATCACCCTGCACAGCGCCCGCCAGGCGGTGGGGGCGCGGGCCGCCGGCGCCGAGGAGGGCGGGCGGCTGGACGAGGCCGAGGGCGCACCGCTGCTGACGATGCGGCGTACGACGTTCGACGACACGGGCCGGGCGGTGGAGTTCGGCTCGCACGTCTACCGGGCCTCGCGCTACACCTTCGAGTTCCAGTTGCTCGTACGGCCGTGAAATACGGCGGTAAGAATGTTCTGACAAAGTATTGACGTGGCTTGTCGCGCGCCGCTAGAAACTCCCCCAGCCGCAACCGGGCGGCGGGGACGGAAGGCGGTCCACCGATGCGCACCGCACAGCCGGACACGGCCCGAACCGAGCGCCGCCCGCGCCGCCCCCGGCCCCGGTCCCGGCCGCGTCCCCGCCTGCGCCACGCCGCCCTCCTGACGGCGGCGGTCGCGGCGCTGGCCGCCGTCGGCGGGTGCAGTGGCTCCGGCGGCAAGGGCGCCGAGGAACGGCCCTCGGCGGCGGGCGGCAGCGGTGCCCTGGCCGGCACCCAGCGGCTGACCTTCGGCATGGTCAGCCACTCCGGTGAGGGGGACACCTTCTGGGACATCGTCCAGAACGGCGCCCAGCGGGCCGCCGAGAAGGACAACGTGAAGTTCCTGTACGCCAACGACAAGGAAGGCGCCGAGCAGGCGGCGCTGGTCCAGTCCTACATCGACCAGGAGGTCGACGGGCTGATCGTCACCCTCGCCAAGCCCGACGCCCTCAAGGACGTCCTGGCCAGGGCCAGGAAGGCCGGCATCCCGTTGATCACCATCAACTCCGGCGAGCGCTTCTCGGCGGCGTCCGGAGCGCTGACCCACATCGGCCAGGACGAGACCGTGGCGGGCCGCGCCGTCGGCCAGGAGCTGAACCGGCGGCACCTGAAGAAGGCCCTGTGCGTCATCCACGAGCAGGGCAACGTCTCGCTGGAGGAGCGGTGCGCCGCGGTGCGCGCGGCCTTCAAGGGGCAGGTGGAGAACATCGGCGTCCAGGGCACCGACGCCCCCGCGTCCCAGTCCTCCGTACAGGCCAGGCTCCAGTCGGACCGGACGGTGGACTGTGTCGTCACGCTCGGTGCGCCGATGGCCGCGATCGCCGTCAAGGCCAGGAAGCAGGCCCACAGCGGCGCGCGGATCGCCACCTTCGACCTCAACGTGGCCGTGGTGAAGCTCCTGAAGGCCAAGGACGTCGACTTCGCCGTCGACCAGCAGCCCTACCTCCAGGGGTACGAGGCCGTGGACCTGCTGTGGCTCTACAAGGCCAATCGCAACGTCCTGGGCGGTGGCAGGCCGGTGCTGACCGGCCCGGCCCTGGTGAGCGCGGCGGACGTACCGGAGCTGGAGGCGTACACCGGGCGTGGCAGCCGGTGACACCACAGGCACGGGACCTGGTGGAAGCACGAGTACGGGACCCGGTGAACCGACCGGTACAGGACCCGGCCGGCCCCCACGCGCGGGACCCGATGAACCCACCCAGAACAGCCGTAACGGATACTTGGGCGGCCGGGACCGATCCGTCGGCGCCCGTACGCACCACAACGCACAGTAACGCACAGTGACGACAGCGAGAAGGGCAAGACCTCGTGGCAAGGGTTCGGACAGGGGTACGCGCGGTGAGCGCCGTGCTGGCAGCAGTGCTCGGCGCATCCCTGGCGGGGTGCAGCAGCACGGGGGCAAACGTGCCGAGGACGAGCGTGCCGCCAAGGCCGCCGGCGGCCGGGCCGCCGTGGACACCCCGCGGTGGACCTTCGCGATGGTCACCCACTCGGGCGACGGCGACACGTTCTGGGACATCGTCCAGAACGGCGCCAAGCAGGCCGCCGCCAAGGACAACATCAAGTTCCTCTACGGGCACGACAAGGAAGCCCAGCGGCAGAGCCAGCTCGTGCAGACCTACATCGACCAGAAGGTCGACGGGCTGATCGTCACCCTCGCCAAGCCCGACGCCCTCAAGGACGTCCTCGCCAAGGCGGAGAAGGCCGGCATCCCGGTGATCACCGTCAACTCCGGCTCCGAGGTCTCCAAGCAGTTCGGCGCCCTGTCCCACATCGGCCAGGACGAGACGGTGGCCGGCGAGGCCGTCGGCGAGGAGCTGAACAAGCGCGGACGCAAGAAGGCCCTGTGCGTCCTGCACGAGCAGGGCAACGTCGGCCACGAGCAGCGCTGCGACGGCGCGCGGAAGACCTTCAAGGGCGACATGCAGAAGCTGTACGTGGAGGGCACCAACATGCCCGACGTACAGTCCACCATCGAGTCCAAGCTTCAGGCGGACCGTGGCGTCGACGCCGTGGTCACGCTCGGCGCGCCCTTCGCGCCCACCGCCGTCAAGGCCAAGCAGCAGGCCGGCAGCGACGCCGAGATCGACACCTTCGACCTCAACGCCGAGGTCGCCGACGGCCTGGCGAACGGCTCGCTGGGCTTCGCCGTCGACCAGCAGCCCTACCTCCAGGGCTACCAGGCCGTGGACCTGCTGTGGCTCTACAAGTACAACGCCGACGCCCTGGGCGGCGGCCGGCCGGTGCTCACCGGACCCCAGGTGATCACCAAGAAGGACGCCGCCGCGCTGCGCGAGTACACCAAGCGGGGGACCCGATGAGCACCACCGACACATCCACCGTGGACCGCGCGCCGCAGGGCGGCCCGGACGAGCGGCTGGTGCACCGCTCGCTGCCCCGCCGGCTGATGGGCCGCCCCGAACTCGGCGCGGTGGTCGGCGCCGCCGCGGTCTTCGTCTTCTTCTCCTTCGCCGCCGACACCTTCCTGCGCGCCTCCAGCCTCTCGACCGTGCTGTACGCCTCCTCCACGATCGGCATCATGGCCGTACCGGTGGCGCTGCTGATGATCGGCGGCGAGTTCGACCTGTCGGCCGGCGTCATGGTCGTCAGCTCGGCGCTGGTCTCCTCCATGTTCAGCTACCAGATGACGGCCAACACCTGGGTCGGCGTCGGGGTGTCGCTGCTGGTCACCCTCGCCATCGGCTTCTTCAACGGCTTCCTGCTGACCCGTACCAAACTCCCCAGCTTCATCATCACGCTGGGTACGTTCTTCATGCTGACCGGGCTGAACCTGGGCTTCACCAAGCTGATCAGCGGCACCGTCTCGACGAAGTCCGTCGCCGACATGGAGGGCTTCGACTCGGCCCGTACGGTCTTCGCCTCCCACCTGAGCGTCGGCGGCGTGGACATCCAGATCACCATCGTGTGGTGGCTCGCACTGGTGGCCCTGGCCACCTGGATCCTGCTGCGCACCCGCGTCGGCAACTGGATCTTCGCGGTGGGCGGCAACGCGGACGCCGCACGGGCGGTCGGCGTCCCGGTCACCAGGACCAAGATCGGCCTCTACATGGGGGTCGCCTTCGCCGCCTGGATCTCCGGACAGCACCTGCTGTTCTCCTACGACGCCGTCCAGTCCGGCGAGGGCGTGGGCAACGAGTTCCTCTACATCATCGCCGCCGCGGTCGGCGGCTGTCTGATGACCGGCGGCTACGGCTCGGCGATCGGCGCCGCGGTCGGCGCGTTCATCTTCGGCATGACCAGCAAGGGCATCGTGTACGCCCAGTGGAACCCGGACTGGTACAAGTTCTTCCTCGGGGCGATGCTGCTGCTCGCCACGCTCTTGAACGCATGGGTCCGCAAGCGCGCGGAGGCGAGGACATGACGGACGGCGGCACCACACCCCAGCCCGAGGACACCATGACGGCCGGCGGCACCACGTCCCGGGACGAGGACACCACGGGCCCCGGGCGGGCGGACGGCCCGGACCGGGCGCCCGCGGGAGCGGACCGGGCGTCCACGGAAGGGGACCGGACGCCCGCGCTCGTCCGGCTCGACGGCGTCAGCAAGTTCTACGGCAACATCCGGGCGCTGACGGACGTGTCCCTGGAGGTGCACGCGGGCGAGATCACCTGCGTCCTCGGGGACAACGGCGCGGGCAAGTCCACCCTCATCAAGATCATCGCGGGGCTGCACCAGCACGACACGGGCACCTTCACCATCGAGGGCGAGCCCGCCCGGCTGTCCTCCCCGCGCGAGGCCCTGGACCGGGGCATCGCCACCGTCTACCAGGACCTGGCCGTCGTCCCCCTGATGCCGGTCTGGCGCAACTTCTTCCTCGGCTCCGAGCCCACCAGGGGCAGCGGCCCCTTCAAGCGGCTCGACGTGAAGCTGATGCGCGAGACCACCCGTGCCGAGCTGCTGCGCATGGGCATCGACCTGCGGGACGTCGACCAGCCGATCGGCACCCTCTCCGGCGGCGAGCGGCAGTGCGTGGCCATTGCCCGCGCCGTCTACTTCGGGGCCAAGGTCCTGGTCCTGGACGAGCCGACGGCGGCGCTCGGCGTCAAGCAGTCCGGCGTCGTCCTGAAGTACGTCGCCGCCGCCCGCGACGCCGGGCTCGGCGTGGTGTTGATCACCCACAACCCGCACCACGCCTACCTCGTCGGCAACCGCTTCGTCCTGCTCAAGCGCGGTGCGATGGCCGGCAGCCACACCAGATCGCAGATCGCGCTGGAGGAGCTGACCCGCCAGATGGCGGGCGGCAGCGAGCTGGAGCAGCTCAGCCACGAGCTGGCCCAGGCGCCCGCCCCGAGCCACCTGGGCGGCCATCCCACCCACTGACCGCGCGCCGCCCGGCGGCCCCGGGCGGCGCCGCTCCGCCATGCGACGCGGACCGCCGGTAAGGCACAATCGCAGCGGACCATGCACGCCGAGGCCCCGGCCTCCCGAGACCCACAGGGGCGAGACGACTCTTGCGAGCACGCAGCCGCCGTGACCGTAACGCAAGCCGTAACGGCGAAGAGGCGGGTCCCCCGTACGAGCGCGGCGGACCGGGCAGCGGACGGCCCGCCCCGGGCGCAGCCGGCGCCGGGCGTGGCCCGGGGGACTGCGGGGCGCGGGCATGAGCACGTACAAAGACACGGTGCACCGGGGGTCGGCGCGGGCGACGGTGCTGCGCACGGTCGGGACGCGGGAGCGGCGCTCGCTGCTGACCGCCCCCCGGGTGCCCACCGTGGGCATCGACATCGGCGGCACCAAGGTCATGGCGGGCGTGGTGGACGCCGACGGCACGATCCTGGAGAAGGTCCGTACCGAGACCCCGGACAAGTCCAAGAGCCCCAAGGTCGTCGAGGACGTCATCACCGAACTGGTGCTGGACCTCTCCGACCGGCACGACGTGCACGCGGTGGGCATCGGCGCGGCCGGCTGGGTCGACGCCGACCGCAGCCGCGTCCTGTTCGCCCCCCATCTGAACTGGCGCAACGAGCCGCTGCGCGACCGGCTCGCCGGCCGTCTGGCGGTCCCCGTCATGGTCGACAACGACGCGAACACCGCGGCCTGGGCCGAGTGGCGCTTCGGCGCCGGACGCGGCGAGGACCACCTCGTCATGATCACGCTCGGTACCGGCATCGGCGGCGCGATCCTGGAGGACGGCCAGGTCAAGCGCGGCAAGTACGGCGTCGCCGGCGAGTTCGGCCATATGCAGGTCGTGCCCGGCGGCCACCGCTGCCCGTGCGGCAACCGCGGCTGCTGGGAGCAGTACAGCTCCGGAAACGCCCTGGTCCGCGAGGCCCGCGAGCTGGCCGCCGCCGACTCGCCGGTCGCGTACAACATCATCGACCGGGTCGGCGGGCGCGTCGCCGACATCACCGGCCCGCTGATCACCGAGCTGGCCCGTGAGGGCGACGCGATGTGCGTGGAACTGCTCCAGGACATCGGCCAGTGGCTCGGCGTGGGTATCGCCAACCTGGCCGCCGCCCTGGACCCCTCCTGCTTCGTCATCGGCGGCGGCGTCAGCGCCGCCGACGACCTGCTCATCGGCCCGGCCAGGGACGCCTTCCGCCGTACGCTGACCGGCCGCGGCTACCGGCCCGAGGCCCGGATCGCCAAGGCCCAGCTCGGCCCGGAGGCCGGTATGGTCGGCGCCGCCGACCTCGCCCGCCTGGTCGCCCGCCGCTTCCGCCGCGCCAACCGCCGCCGCGTGGAGCGCCACGAACGCTACGCACGGGCGGGGCGGCGATGACCGAACCGGACACCCCAGCCATGACCGAGAACCTCGACAGCCCCGAGAACCCCGACAACCTCAAGAACGCCGGTAACGCCGGAAACACTGAGAACGCCGGAAACACGGGAAACACTGAAAACGCCGAGAACGCCGCAAGCACCGGAAACGGCGGGGCCGGCCGGTCACCCGACGGCGCGCCCCGCCCCACCCGCGGGCGCCGCTGGCTGACCGCGTTCGTCATCTTCCTGCTGATCGCGATCCCGGCCGGCTACATCGCCATCTCCGCCGAGCAGAGCCGTGACAGCGGCCAGAACAAGGAGCAGGAGGCGGCGTCCACCGGCCTCTACAACGACTGGCCCTCCCGGGTCCAGATGCGTACGTACAACGTCCCGGTCCCCGGCCAGATCAGTTCGGTCTACTACTACGAGACCAACTCCTGGAAGACCAGCTCGCTGTTCGTGCAGTTCCGCACCAACGACCTGGGCCTGCGGCTGTTCCTGCAGAACTACGGCCTGGAGCGCAAGGACCTCAAGAGCGGCCGGGTCACGATCAGCCAGGAGCAGGCGGCCAAGGTCGGCTGGGACTTCGGCGGGCACAGACAGTGGGGAGGCGTCGTCCACGAGCAGCCGTCGCCGGAGCCCTCGCAGGCGATCACCGTCAACCTCGACGAGGCCGGCTACCCGATCGTCTACGTCGTCTCGACCGTACGGTTCTAGCCGTCCGGACCGCACGGTTCCAAAGCGCGATGACAACACCACCGGCCTCGGGCTCGGCCTGGCCCTCTCCCGGGGGCTGACCGAGGCGATGGGCGGCACCCTGACCCCCGAGGACACTCCCGGCGGCTGGCGTCCTGTCAACGGTGGCCGGTGCGCCATGGGCGCGGCAGGGCGCCGGAGCACACGATGACGGTGTCAGGCGGCGAGTCCTGTGACGCGGCGTGCGGGCCGGCCGGTGAGGTGGTGGACGTACTCGTGCTCCAGACGGAAGCCGGCGGTCCAGGCGAGGAGGCGGCTGGGGCGGTTGTCGCGTGAGCAGGTCCAGCTCGGGGTGTGGCCGCGGGCGGCGATGTCCTGGCACAGGGCGGTGACGCAGGCCAGTGCGAGGTGCTGTCGGCGGTGTTCGGGGACGGTGAGGCAGGTGATGTCCTCGTGAGTGCTGCCGCGGAAGTACGTGCAGGCCATGGCGAGGATGCGGTCCCTGGCGAACGCCGCCCAGGCGTGTCCGGAGGCGGCGAGGTGGTCCGGGCCGCCCCAACTGGCGTGGACCCAGGCCGACTCGGGTCCCAGTGCGGCGAGCGCGGGCGCGTCCTTCGGCGTCAGCCGGCGCACCGTCACCCCGCGGGGCACGTGCGGGTGCGGCGCGGGGACGCGGTGGACGTACACCATGCGTTCCCACGGCAGGAGGAGGTCGAACGCGTGGCCGAGCAGGGGCAGGAAGCGGGCCGGGGCCTGGATGTGGTGCTCGGCGAAGGGGGCGAGCGCGAGCGGGGCCAGGGCGGTGGGTTCGCCGCGCAGCAGTACGTGGCCCGCGCAGGCCACGGCGACGGCTCGGGGGGCGAGGGGACGGTCGGCCCACCAGCGGCCGGCTCCCTTTTGGGCCAGTGCGTGTTCGGCCAGTGCTGCCGTGCCGGGCGGTCCGGCGGCGAACCAGTGGGAGACGGCGGCGGCTTGATCGCGGGAGAGCTCGATCACGATGACTCCTGGTGACGTTCGTGGGGCGGGCCGTGCGGGGAACGGGCCGTTCGTGGGGCGGGCCGGGTGGGGCGGTGCGGGCACCGCCCCACCCGGCCGTTCAGCCCTGGCCGGCCTTGCTGCCGTGGTTGGCCTTCTTCTTGCGGCGGGTCTTCTTCTTGCGGGCGCGTTTGGACATGGCGGAGCCGGCCTTTCGTTGTGGGGAGGCGTTGTGTGGTGCCTGGGACAGTGGTGTCCCAAGAGGAGGGAACTGCCCGGTGGTGGTGCGGTTCAGCGGTGCTGGCCGACGAGCTGGTCCGCGAGCTTGCTCAGGCGCCTGACGGTGCGGTCCTCGGTGGCCGCGGGGGCGGGGTCGACGCGCTGGTCACGGTCGTAGTAGGCGCCGTTGACGATCTCGACCGCCGGGTCGCAGAGCCGTACGACATGGGCGGCGCCGTCGGCTGCCGGGGCGCCGTCCAGGGCGTACAGGGGCAGCAGGTCGGTGGTGCAGATGCCGGGGTGGACGGAGACCGCGGTCACCCGGGGGTCCGCGGCGAAGACGGTCAGGGCGAGCTGGGACTGGGCGTAGGCGGCGAGCCGGGAGTAACGGCGGGTGCGGTGGGGGTCGCTCCACTGGATGGAGGCGGTGCGGTGCAGCGATGAGGACACATTGACGACCCGGCCGCCGGGGTCGGTGGTCAGCGCGGGCTCCAGCAGGCAGGTCAGCAGGTAGTGGGCGAGGAAGTTGACCTGGAAGGCGACCTCGTTGCCGTCGTCGGTCAGGGTGTGCCGTTCGGGGCGGCGGTGGCGGCGTTGTTGACCAGGACATCGAGGTGCGGGTGCTCGGCCACCACCCGCCGGGCCAGGGCCTCGACCTCTTCCAGACGGGCGAAGTCCGCACCGTAGGGGTGCAGACGGGCCGCGTCGAGGCCCGCCGTGGCGATCAGCTTGTCGGCGGCGGCCTGGGCGTCATGGGGGGTGCGGCCGTGGAGGAGGACGGTGGCGCCGCGCTCGGCGAGCTGCCGGGCGGTCTCCAGGCCGATGCCGGAGGTGGCGCCGGTCACCAGGACAGTACGGGAGGAAAGGTCGAAGACGGACATGGTCCCTTCCGGTCGGGAAAGTGGGTGGGCACGCCGAGCCGGCCCCGGGGGGCGGTGGCGTACGGGTGGCAGAACGCGCACGGGGCGCCGGATCAGGTCACGGCGCCCCGTGCGGGTGCGGGAAAGAGATCAGCGGGAGGCGGATCTCTCCGGGCAGCGCGGCGCACGACACGGCACCGCCTGATGAGGCGGACGGTCGAGCAGAAGCCAGGCGCTGTTCACGATCCCATCGAATGCCGTGCCGCCCCGGGCCGCAAGACTTCCCCGTCCCCCTTGACGGACCCCTGATGACCCTCCGCTCCCGGCCACCGCACCGGCCGACGTGCCCGGCAGCACGCGCTCGGCAGTACGGGCTCGGACCACTGCCGTGAGGCCGCAGGGTGTCCGCCGTGCCGTAACGGCCCGTCAGTGACGGGAACCGTGCGGGCCGTCCCGGAGCCGGGGTGCCGTGCCGCAGGCAGGTGGCGGGCGCACCTGGTTCAGGGCCTGCCGCGACGCCCGTGACGCGGCAGGATGGCAGGTATGGAACTCACGAAGAAGACCCACGCCTGCGTCCGGCTGGAGAAGGACGGGCGGGTGCTCGTCATCGATCCCGGCGTCTTCAGCGAGCGGGACGCGGCGGCCGGCGCGGACGCCGTGCTGGTCACCCACGAGCACATGGACCACTTCGACGAGGGCCGGCTGCGCACGGCCATGGAGGCCAATCCGGCGGCCGAGATCTGGACCCTGGCCGCCGTCGCCGAGCAGATCTCGGCGGCCTTCCCCGGCCGGGTGCACACCGTCGGCGAGGGCGACACCTTCACCGCCGCCGGCTTCGAGGTGGAGGTGCACGGCCAGTTCCACGCGGTCATCCACCCGGACATCCCGCGCATCACCAACGTCGGCTTCCTCCTGGACGGCTCCGTCTTCCACCCCGGCGACGCGCTGACCGTCCCGGAGGGCCGCTCGGTGGACACTCTTCTGCTGCCCGTCCACGCGCCGTGGAACAAGGTCGCCGAGATCATCGACTACCTGCGGGAGGTCAAGCCGCGCCGGGCCGTGGACATCCACGACAGCCTGCTGCAGGACCACGCCCGCCCGGTGTACGACTCCATGATCGACAAGCTGGGCGGCACCGACCACGGCCGCCTCGCACCCGGCGAGCACACCGGGCTGAGGTGAAAGCCGGGCCGGGGGCGTGAGCGTACGGCCGCGGGCCTGTGGGCGGCCCGCTGTCGTACCCCCGCTGTAGGTTTACGGACATGCGCATCGCGACCTGGAACGTCAATTCGATCACCGCCCGTCTTCCGAGGCTGCTGGCCTGGCTGGAGAGCACCGGCACGGACGTGCTGTGCCTCCAGGAGCTCAAGTGCTCGGCCGAGCAGTTCCCCTACGAGCAACTGCGGGAGCTGGGGTACGAGGCCGCGGTCAACGGCACCGGCCGCTGGAACGGCGTCGCGGTGCTCTCCAGGGTGGGGCTGGAGGACGTGGTCACCGGCCTGCCCGCGGGCCCGGAGTACGACGGCGCGCAGGAGCCCCGCGCCGTCGCGGCGACCTGCGGCGCGGCCCGCGTCTGGTCGGTGTACGTGCCCAACGGCCGCGAGGTGGACCACGCCCACTACGCGTACAAGCTGCACTGGCTGGAGGCGCTGAAGGCGGCGGTCGCCGGGGACGCGGCGGGCGGGCGCCCCTTCGCGGTCCTGGGCGACTTCAACATCGCGCCGACGGACGAGGACGTATGGGACCTCTCGGCGTTCGAGGGGGCGACGCATGTCACCCCGCCGAGCGCGCGGCTCTGACCGAGCTGCGCGCGGCGGGTCTGTCGGACATCGTGCCGCGCCCCCTGAAGTACGACCGCCCGTACACCTACTGGGACTACCGCCAGCTCTGCTTCCCCAAGAACAAGGGCATGCGCATCGACCTGGTCTACGGCAACGAGCCGTTCGCCAAGGCGGTCTCGGACGCCTATGTCGACCGGGAGGAGCGCAAGGGCAAGGGCGCCTCGGACCACGCGCCGGTGGTCGTGGACCTGAACGTCTGAGCCCGGGACGGGCCGGGACGAGCCGGGCCGGAGGCGGCGGTGCGGGCGAGCCGAGCCGGATGGCGGCGGTGCGGACGGGCCGGGCGGGCTCCCGGTTGGTTCGTACGTCAGGAGTCCCGCCCCCGGCCGCTCCACCCCGGCCCGCGCTCAGGGCACCAGCAGCCGCAGGTCGACCGACTCGGCCAGCGCCCGCAGGCCCGCGTCGCCGGGGTGCAGATGGTCGCCGCTGTCGTACGTCGGCGCGATCCGCTGGGGCCGCCGCGGATCGCGCACCACCGCATCGAAGTCCAGCACCGCGTCGAACGCCCCGCAGTCCCCCGTACGGACGTTGTTGCGCACGAACGTGTTGACGGCCGACCGCTGCGCCTCCACCGCCGGGGTGCAGGAGACGAAGCCCTCGCAGGGCGCGACGGTGGCGGCCAGCACCCGCAGCCCCCGCTCGTGGGCGCGCCGCGCGATGGCCCGCAGCCCCGCCGTCACCTCCGGCGCCGCGGCCCGCCCGAGGAGGTCGTTGACGCCTTCGAAGACGATCACCGTACGGACCCCGGGCTGGGCCAGCACGTCCCGGTCCAGCCGGTGCAGGGCGCTCACCCCGCCGGTCTCCTTGCTCACCCCGTCCCCCTGGTAGCGGTCGGTGACGACCCGGTTGGCGCCGATGCCGTGGTTGGCGACCCCGTACCGCGGCAGCGTGTCCTGTGCGCGCAGGCGCTCGGCGAGGACGTCCGGCCAGCGCCGGTTCGCGCCGGCCGTCGACCTCGCCCCGTCGGTGATCGAGTCCCCGAGCGTGACGACGGTTCCCGGCCCGCCCCGCACGTCCACGCCCGTCAGGAACGGCCAGGTCTCCAGCGTTCCCGTGAACGCCGCCCCGCCCCCGTCCCCGGTGCGGTCCCCGCTGCCGGGCGCGCTCAGGTACGAGCGCTGTGTCGCCATCTGGTGCACCGGCGCCGCCGTCACCGTCCCCGGCAGATGGATGCTCACCAGCAGGTTGGCACCCGCGGGCACGGCGAAGTCCACCGGGTCGCCGAACACCTGGGCCCCGGCCGGAATCCGGGCCGATCTGCGGCCCTGGAAGGTCAGCGGTACGGGCCGGCCGGCCGCCTGCGCCCCCTGCCCCTGCACTGCCACGCTCGCCGCCCCGATCGTCACCGGCGCCGCGGCGAAGGTGTTCGCCAGCCGGATCCGGGCCCGTGGCCCGCCCGCGCCGGCGTGCACCACCAGCCGCAGCGTGCGGTCCGTCCACGGCCCGACGGCCGGATAGCCGCCGGTGCTCGCCGCCCAGCTCGCGGTCCAGCCGCGCCCCGCGTCGCGCACCCCCACCGCGAACACGTGCAGGTCGCCCGCCGGCCCCGGGTCCTGGGGCAGCACGACCGAGGACACCTCGCGGCCGGGCCGCAGCGGCACGCTCACCGCGTACAGCCGGGCCGGCCCGGCCTGCTGCCCCTCGGGGGAGTTCAGGTGCGGCAGCGCCACGGCCTTGGTGCTCAGCGGACCGGTCCGCCAGTCCGGCGCGCTCAGTTCGTACGTGCTGCGCGAGCCGTCCCGGTAGCGCACGGTGCCCGTCCCGGTCACCGTCCCGCCGGGCCCGGGCGCCGTGGCGGCCACCAGCAAGGAGAGCGCGCCGCCCTGCCCCCGCACCCGTACGGCCTGTCCGTCCGCCCGTACGTTGTCCGGCTCACCCGGCTCCGAGCGCGGCCAGGTCAGCCGCGCCGAGTCGATCGCCAGCAGCCGGCCGGGCGTCCAGCCCGCCGCGCGCAGGTCCTGGGCGGACAGTGAGCGGCCGGCGCCGTCGAAGTCGGCGTCGCCCGGATCGGTGTCCTCGCTGATCGCCGTGTTGTCGAAGAGTTCTTCCAGGGGTGCCGGTGTGTCCGGGCGCGGCGGTGCGGCGGCGGCGGGCGACACCGTCCCGCTCAGCGCGAGCACGAGGGCCGTGCCCCACAGTCGTACGCGCATCGGTCCTTCCCTCCAGTGGCGCCGACGGGCGGCGGGCGGGCGGCGATCCGGTGGTCCCGGCGATCCGCTGGTCCCGGCGGGCCGTACGGACCGGCCGGTCGAACAGGCCCGGTCGTGACGGGCCTGACGCGGCATACCGGATGGATCGGTCGGATCTGAGCAGGTCGGAACTGATCGAGTGGAATCTGATCGAGTGGGATCGCGTCAGGTCGAATCGAATCGGATCGGGTCGAATCGGAATCGGGTCGGGCTCGATCGGGTCGATCGTAGGGGCCGGATGGTGCGAACGGGACGAATGATGAGGCAGGTCCGGCGGAATCGCCATGAAGGTAGGGAGACACGAGATGGGCGTCAAGACGACAATCGGACCGGTGCCGTGCCGCACGCCGGTGGCCGACGCCCGGCGCGGGTGGGACGCTACGCCCCATGAACCTGTCTTTCCTGGACAAGTGGCGCAGGCGGGCGGACCCGGACCACCCGCTCCCGTTCGCCGGCCCGGCCGCCGGGCCGGAGGGCGGGCCGGGCAGTGGGGCGTCCGGCGCGGGCCCCGGCACGGGCCCCGGCTCGGGTTCCGGCTCCGGCGAGGACCCCGGAAGCGTGACCGAGCTGCTGTCCGAGTGCGAGCTGCTGCGCGCCCAGGCGGCGGAGGCCGGAGTGGAACTGGACGACACACCACGGTCGTTGGAGGCGCTGGACCAGCTCCAGCCGGTCTGGCGGGACGACCCCGAGGTGCTGCCCTGGCTCGGCAACGACGCGGGCCTCTACCTCGGCACGGTGCTCGTACGGACGGTCCGGGGCGCCGTCTGGCAGGTGTGGCCGGACGGACTGCCCGTCGTACGGCTGGAGTCCGGCCGCGAGGTCGACGTGGTACGGGCGGGCCACGAATGGGCCGACGACGGCGCGCCCGAGCTCTCCCACGTGTACGCGGAGGTGGCCGAGAGCTGACCGGGCCGCTGCCCGCACCCGCGCACAGACGTCCGCGAACGTCTGTGCGTACGCCCCTGTGCGCGCCCATATGGACGACAGGCGGACCTATACGAACGCGATGTCGTACGCGAGCCGCCAGCGGTCCGCCCGGACGACGATGTCCGAGGTCTCCACGGCCCGCCCGTCCGCGTCGAAGTGCGTCCGCTCGACGACCGTGACGCACTGTCCCGGCGAACAGCCCAGCGTCTCCGCCTCGGAGCTGGACGCGGGCCGCGATCCCACCCGCTCCTCGGCCCGCACCACCCTGATGCCGATGGCGGCCATCCGGCCCCGCACCCCCCGCCGGGCGTAGGGACCGCATTCGGGGTAGACGACGTCCGTGCCCTCCGTGATCGCCAGCGGCTCCCAGCTCGTGGCGAGCTGCACGGGCTGACGGTTGGCCAGGTACTCGTAGACCGAGCACACCACGCTCGTGCCGGGGACGATGGACAGCCGGCGGGCCACCCGTTCCGTCGCCGAGTCCGTCGTGGAGGACGCCTCCCACGTCAGGGGCGTGCCGTCCGGTGAGCCCTCCAGCGCGATCCGGGCGGCGAAGGGTGAGTCCACGGCTCCCGTGGAGCGCAGCAGCGTTCCTATCGGTGCCCGGTCCGTGACGAAGACGCCCCGCCCGAACTGGCCTTCCGCGTACCCGGCGGCCTTGAGGACCCGTACCGCCCGGTCCACGGTCTGGTCGCTGGCCTCGTAGGCCCGTTTGAGCTCGGTGCGGGAGGGGATGCGCGCGCCGACGGCGAGCACCCCCTCGTCGATCTGACGCCGCAGGTCGTCGGCGATGCGCTGGAAGACAGGTCTGTTGTCACCCATGACCGAAAGGCTAGGTACGCAGGAACGCTCTGTGTACCTAGGGCGACGGGATGAGCATGGCGCACAGCGACGAGGCAGCGACGAGGAGGAGAAGCGTACGGCGACCATATGGGGCGGCCTGCTGCGACTTCCAGGCTTATGTGCGTGTCAGTTGTGAACTGCCGGTTTCGTACCGGTAGCTTGCGGTCTCTCCGCTGTACGGATGAGAGTGAGCAGGGCTGCATATGGCCGGTGAGGCGCTGATCGAGCTGCGCGGGGTCAACAAGCACTACGGAGCATTGCATGTCCTGAAGGACATCGATCTCACCGTCGGCCGCGGGGAGGTGGTCGTGGTCATCGGCCCCTCGGGATCGGGCAAGTCGACCCTGTGCCGGACCGTCAACCGCCTGGAGACCATCGAGTCCGGCACCATCCTGCTCGACGGGCGCCCGCTCCCCGAAGAAGGCCGTGAGCTGGCCCGGCTGCGGGCCGAGGTCGGGATGGTGTTCCAGTCCTTCAACCTCTTCGCGCACAAGACCGTGCTGGCCAATGTGATGCTCGCCCCGGTGAAGGTCCGCGGGCACAAGAAGGAGGACGCCGAGCGCCGGGCCCGGGAACTCCTGGACCGGGTGGGGCTGGCCGCACACGCCGAGAAGTACCCCGCCCAGCTCTCCGGCGGCCAGCAGCAGCGCGTCGCCATCGCCCGGGCGCTGGCCATGGATCCCCAGGCGCTGCTGTTCGACGAGCCGACCTCGGCCCTCGACCCCGAGATGATCAACGAGGTCCTGGACGTCATGCAGCGGCTGGCGCAGGAGGGCATGACGATGGTGGTGGTCACCCACGAGATGGGTTTCGCCCGCTCCGCCGCCAACCGCGTGGTGTTCATGGCCGACGGCCGCATCATCGAGGACCGCACCCCCGAGGAGTTCTTCACCGCGCCCGAGAGCGAGCGCGCCAAGGACTTCCTCTCCAAGATCCTCAAGCACTGAACGGGGGCGCCGTCATGCCGCACTCTCACCACCAGCGTCTGCGCCGGGCCCTCGGGGCGCTGGCGCTCACCGTGCTCGCCCTGGCCGGCGGCGGCTGCGGCCGGGCCGGCAGCCCGCCGGTCAAGGGCCCCCAGGGCAGCAAGCTGCCCGCCTACCGGGTGGCCAAGGACGTCAGCCTGCCCGGCTCGGGGACCTGGCAGGCGGCACACCGCCGCGGCCACCTCGTCGTAGGCGCCAAGGAGGACCAGCCCTACATGGGCGAGAAGGACCCGGCCTCCGGGAACTACTCCGGCTTCGACATCGAGATCGCCCGGATGACGGCGGCCTCCCTCGGCTTCGACCCGCGCTCCGTGCGCTTTCGCACCATCGCCTCCGCCAACCGCGAGACGGCCCTGCAGAACGGCCAGATCGACTACTACGTGGGCACCTACACCATCAACGACAAGCGCAAGCTCCAGGTCGGCTTCGCCGGGCCGTACTACCAGGCCGGCCAGGGGCTGCTCGTACGCAAGGACGAGAAGGCCATCAAAGGGCCGGGCGACCTGGACGGCAAGCGGGTCTGCTCGGCGGCCGGCTCCACCCCCGCCCAGCGGATCAGCGCCGACTACCCCAGGGCCAACCTGGTCGCCTACGACACGTACTCGGTGTGCGTGGACAACCTGCTCACCTATCAGGTCGACGCCGTCACCACCGACGACGCCATCTTGATGGGCTACGCCGCCAAGGTGCCCGACGAGCTGAAGTTGGTCGGCAAGCCCTTCTCCAAGGAGCCGTACGGCATCGGCGTGCCGCGCGGCGACAGCGCGCTGCGTCTGGCGCTGGACGACGCGCTCGCCGCCCACGAGAAGAACGGCGACTGGAAGGCCGCGTACGAGGCGACCCTGGGCCGCTCCGGCGTGCCCGCCCCGCAGCCGCCCGCGATCGACCGCTACCCGGCGAGCTGAGGAGCCAGCAATCCTGATGAACGTCCTCCTCGACAACTTCTCCCTCTACGGCAGGGGGCTGCTGGGCACCGTCGAACTGACCGTCTTCGCCTCGCTGCTCGCCCTGGCCCTGGGCATCCTGATGGCCGCCTTCCGCGTCGCACCCGTGGGCGCGCTACGGCTGTTCGGCACCGTATGGGTGACGGTGCTGCGCAACACGCCCCTGACCCTGCTGTTCTTCGCGGTGCTGCTGGGCCTGCCGCGCTTCGGTCTGGTGCTGCCCTTCAAGGTCTTCGCGGTCCTGGCGCTGGGCTGCTACACCTCCGCCTTCATCTGCGAGGCGGTGCGCTCGGGCATCAACACCGTGCCCGTCGGCCAGGGCGAGGCGGCCCGCAGCCTGGGCATGACCTTCTCCCGGACGCTGGGCTCGGTGGTGCTGCCGCAGGCGTTCCGCTCCGTCATCCCGCCCGTCGGCTCCACGCTCATCGCACTCGCCAAGAACTCCGCGATCGCCGGCTCCTTCAGCGTCGTGGAGCTGCTGGGCACCTACAAATCGCTCAACGAGATGGGCTACAGCATCATCTGGTCCTTCATCTGGATCGCCGTCGGCTACCTGATCGTGACCCTGACCATCAGCGCGCTGTTCAACGTGCTGGAACAGCGCTGGGGAGTGACCCGATGACCGGTTCCACCGCCCTGTACGACGTGCCAGGGCCCAGGACCCGGCGGCGGCACCGCCTGTACGGCCTGGCCGCGACCGCCGTCCTGCTGGCGCTGGCCGCCTGGATCGTCCATCTGCTGTTCGACACCGGCCAGTTCACCGCCCGCAAATGGACGCCCTTCATCTACCAGGGCATCCAGGAGATGCTGCTCAAGGGCCTGGGCAACACCCTCAAGGCGTTCGCGTACGCGGCGGTGCTCTCGCTGGTCCTGGGCGCGGTGCTGGCCGCGGGCCGGCTCTCCGAGCACCGGCCGCTGCGCTGGGTGTGCACGCTGCTGGTGGAGTTCTTCCGCGCGATGCCCGTCCTGGTCATGATCTTCTTCATCTACGTGGCGCTCAAGGCCGAGCCGCTGACCGCGCTGGTCGCCGGGCTGACGCTCTACAACGGCTCGGTGCTCGCCGAGGTCTTCCGTACGGGCGTCAACTCCGTCGAGCGCGGGCAGCGGGAGGCGGCGTACGCGCTGGGCATGCGCAAGACGCAGGTCATGACGCACGTCCTGGTTCCGCAGGCGGTACGCGCCATGCTGCCGACGATCATCAGCCAGCTCGTGGTCGCCCTGAAGGACACCTCGCTCGGCTACCTGATCACGTACGAGGAATTCCTGCACGCGGGCAAGCTGATCGCCTCCAGCCTCGACTACGACCTGCCGTTCATCCCGGTCGTCATGGTCATCTCCCCGATCTACATCGGGCTGTGCATCGTGCTGTCGTGGTTCGCCAACTGGGTCGCCAAGCGGCAGCGGCGCAACCCCAAGACCGAGGCGGTCGAGGTGCACGCCGCCGAGCCGGGCACGCTGCTGCCCGGCGGCCGGCAGCCCTGACGCCGGCCGCCGGCCGTGTGAACCCGTCAGTCCGTCGGTCCGTCAGTCCCGTACGGGAACCGACACCCACGAGGGGTCGTCCGCGGGGGAGGAGAAGGTCAGTTCGGCGCCGTCCGGGTTGTGCTCGATGTAGAGCGGGTCGACGGTGTCCACGACCAGCGTGAGCCGGTGGCCCGCCGGGACGTCGTACGCCGTGGAGAACAGCTCCAGGTCCACGCCGAACGGGCGGCCCGGGGTCTTGCCGTGGAAGGTCAGCGGCGCGTGGGAGACCAGCTTGCCCACGCCCAGTGGCCCGACGTCGTACAGGTAGGCGACGAAGGTGCCGCTCTCGGCGGTGCTGGTGAGCGTGGTGTGCAGCTTGGTGGTGCCCCGGACGTGCTGCGCGGTGGCGTACCGCTCGGACTGCCACACCGCGGCGTGGGAGCGCGGCAGCAGCGGGATCGCGGCCATCGGCGGCAGCCTGAGGAACTGGTCCAGCAAATTGGACAGGAGAACCGTCCCGCCGTTGGCGCCCGAGTCGAGGTTGCTGCCGATCCGCCGGCTGCCGTTCAGCTCGATCCGGCGGTGCGCGGAGGGTACGTCCTTCCAGCTCTTGTACCCCTCGTACGCGCCGGTGGAGCGGGACTTGAGCTGGACGGGCGGTTCGAGGTCGATGCCGTTGCGCTCCCCCTTGAGGTAGTGGTCGAACCAGCGTCTGGTGTTGGTCCAGGTGTCGTTGGGCAGGCCGAACAGGCCGGTCACCTCGGCCGTGGCGTGGTCGCCGGGCCGGAACTCCAGGCGCTTGGGGCCGGTGAGCTTCTCGTAGAAGTCGGCGTACTGGTTCGGCGGGAAGAGGGAGTCGCCCCAGGCGTTGCCGAGCAGGACGGCGGGGCCGTTGGCGTTGATCCGGTCCAGATAGGTGACGGGGGAGCGCTTGCGTCCCCACGCGATCAGGTCCTGTTCCTTGTCGAGGCGGGAGCCGAGGAAGTCCTTCAGGACCGTGGTCAGTTCGGGCCCGGGGCGGCCGGTGAGGGACCCGGCGCCACTGAGCAGCTCGACGGCCTGGCGGTGCTGCGTACGGCCGCTGTAGATCGAGCCGACCAGGTCGGCCCAGCCGCTCAGCGCCGCCACGGCCTTGATCCGCTTGTCGGACGCGGAGGCCAGCAGGCTGATGCCCGCTCCGTAGGAGACCCCGCCCATGCCGACCTTCCGCGGATCGGCCGGGGTGTGGGCCAGGGCCCAGTCGATGACCTTGGAGGCGTCGGCGACGTCCTTCGGGCCGGCCGTCTCGATCTGCCCGCCGGACTGCCAGAAGCCGCGGGAGTTGTAGCCGATGACCACGTATCCGGAGGCGGCGAGCTTCCCGGACTGCGCCAGGTACTCGACCTGCGGCATGGCCCAGCTCGTGGGGAGCACGATCAGGGGTGGCGCCGGGTCCCGTCGGCGTCGCCGGGGTGAAGACATTGGCTTTCAGTACGGTGCCGCCGTCGCCCTCGATGTCGACGAAGCGCAGGGCGGGGGCGCCGGCGACGGTCGCGGTGGCCGGGGCCGTGAGGGCCGTCGGGGTCTTCGCGGGGGAGGCCGCGGTGGCGGCCGGGGCGCTGCTGAGGGAGCCGGCGGCGAGCACGGCCGCGCAGGCCGCGCCGACCGCGGCCCGCACAGAGGGGTGGATGGACGTCATCTGCTGCTCCACATCTCGAAGCGAGCCGTCCGGCGTCACCACGGTGTCCGTGGCGACGCGAGGGGGCGGACGGCCCGGAGTGACTGGAGAGTAAAGGTCTGCACTTACCGTTGGTAACCCATCGGCGCGTTACGGCTCGGTAACATCGGGATTTCCCTGCTCCGTACGCTCAACTGCCGTGATATGGGCGGAAGATGGAACCGATCGCCGATGGCGCGGCTCTACGGATACGGGGGCGTCGGCGCGCCGGGGGGAAACCGGGCGCCGCCGCGGGGAGCGGGCAGCATGGACGGACCGGACAGCGCGGCACACGACCCGGTCGGGGCGATCGGGCGGGTGACCGTATCCATCCCGCCCGACGGGCCGGGCGAGGTGCTGGTGGCCGTGCGCGGCGGAACCGAGGCGTTCGCGGCCTGGTGTGAGGAGCCGGTGCCCCGGCACGCCCGGGTGATCGTCGTGGAATCCCTGTCGGCCCGTTCGGTCGTCGTGGCCCCCTTCCCCCAGTCGTGACGGCCGCCGTGACGGAAGCCCTTCAGAGATTCGAGGAGTTCGAGGAGTTCAAGGAGTCCGCCCATGTTTTTCTGGCACGTTCCCGCACCCAACGAGGCGGTTCTCGTCTCCGGTTCCAAACGTCAGGAGCACGACACCCAGTTCCGCATCGTCACCGGGCACGGCTGCTTCGTCCTCCCGGTCAAGCAGAAGGCCCGCGTCCTGTCCCTGGCCCTGCGGGAGGCGGAGATCGCCGAGGACTGCGTGACCAAGCAGGGCATCCGGCTCACCGTACGCGCGGTGACGGTCTTCAAGGTCGGTGACGACCCGGTGTCCATCGCCAACGCCGCCCGCCGCTTCCTGTCCGAACAGCACCGCATGGAGGAGCTGGTCGGGCGCATCTTCGCCGGCCATCTGCGCTCGATCATCGGCGGCCTGACGGTCGAACAGATCATCCGGGAGCGGGACCGGGTCGCCCAGGAGGTCAAGGAGGGCAGCCACACGGAGATGGAGAAGCTGGGCATCGTCGTGGACGCCCTGCAGATCCAGGAGATCGTCGACCCCTCGGACTACATCACCAACCTCGCGGCGCCACATGTCGCCGCCGTCGCCGGACAGGCGCGCATCGCCCGCGCCAAGGCGGACCAGGAAGCCGCCGAACGGGAGCAGGAGGCCGCGGCCCTGCGGGCGAGGTACGAGCGGGACACCGCGATCAAACGGGCCGGGTTCGAGGCCGAGACCGAACAGGCCAGGGCCCGTTCCGCGCAGGCCGGACCGCTGGCGCTGGCCCGGGCCTCGCAGGAGGTCATCGAGGAACAGACCGCGCTGGCCCGGCGCGAGGCGGCACTGACCGCACAGCGCCTGGAGGCCGAGGTGCGGCGCCCGGCCGACGCCGACGCCTACCGGCAGCGCACCTTGGCCGAGGCCCACCGTGACCAGGCGAAATTCGCGGCGGACGGCGACGCCTACGCGCAGCGTACGATCGCCCAGGCACAGGCCGACGCCAACGCGGCACGGGCGGCCTCGCTGCGGGACGGCAACCAGGAACTGATCGCCGCCAACCGCATCGTGGAGAACCTGCCCGCACTGGCCGAAGCCGCCGCCCGGGGCCTGTCCGGGGCGCAGTTGACCGTGCTCAACGGCGCGGAGGGCGTCGGCGAGATCGCCACCGGGATCGTCGGGCAGGGGCTGGCGATCCTGGACACCCTGAAGAAGGCGGCGGCGCGGTCCACGTACGACGGGCAGGCTGCGGACGGCCCGGCCGTGGCTCCGTGGGGGGCGCCGGACCCGGCCGTGGCGCAGCCGACGGCGTCCGAGCGGGGCTGAGCGCGTCCGTGCGGGGCAGGGGAGACGGGAGCGGCCCGGCCCGTTCGCCCTCCTCCGCCCGTCCATCGCCCGGGGCCGGTGTCCTCGGCCCGAGGGCCAGGCCCTGCGCCCGGGGGCCGGCGTCCCGCGCCCGCCCCCGGGCCGCCCTGACCCCCGGGCCCCGGGATCAGATCCCCAGGTCGGGACCGAACACCTCGTAGTGGATGTCCGCCGCCCGGACCCCGGCCTCCAGGAGCTGGGCGCGGACCGCCTTCATGAAGGGGACCGGGCCGCACAGGTAGGCGGTGGTGCCGGCGGGGATCTCCAGGCCGCTGAGGTCGGCGCGGCCGGTACGGTCGGCCGGCCAGTCGGCGTCCGCGCCGGGGTGCTCGTACCAGACCTCGGCGGTGGCGTTCGCCAGCTTGCCGGTGAACTGCTGGAGTTCCGCGCGGAAGGCGTGGGTGGCCGGGGAGCGGTCGGCGTGCACGGAGATGACGCGGCGCGTGGAGCCGGTGGCCGCCAGGTGCCCGAGCATCCCGATCATCGGGGTGCAGCCGATGCCCGCCGAGGCGAGCAGCAGCGGGCCCTCGCCCTCGTCGAGGACCACGTCACCGAACGGGGCGCTGACGGTCAGGGTGTCACCGGCCTGGACGTGGTCGTGCAGGTGGTTGGAGACCTCGCCGTCCACCGCCGCGCCGGCGGACCCGCCGGCCTCCTCGCCCAGCACCCGCTTGACGGAGAACTGGAGCGCGCCGTCCGGCTGCCCGCTGAGGCTGTACTGCCGGATCTGCCGCGCGCCGTCGGCCAGTTCCACCTGTACGGAGACGTACTGGCCGGGCCGGAACGCCGGGACCTCGCCGCCGTCCGCGGGCCGTACGACGAAGGTGGTGACGGTGTCGGTCTCCTGGTGGCGGCTCTCGACGCGGTAGGTGCGCCACACCTCGCCGGCCGCGGTGCCCGCCTCGGCGTACAGGCGGCGCTCGATGGCGATGAGGGCGTTGGCCATCAGCCAGTACACCTCGGTCCAGGCCTCGGCGACCTCCGCGGTGACGGCCTCGCCGAGCACCTCGGCGATGGCCGCGAAGAGGTGCTCGTACACGACCGGGTACTGGGCCTCGGTCACGCCGAGGGAGGCGTGCTTGTGGGCGATGCGCGCGAGCATCGTGTCGGGCCGGGCGTCCGGGTTTTCGAGCAGGTGGGTGGCGAAGGCGGCGATGGAGCCGGCGAGCGCCTGCGGCTGCGTGCCGGCGGCCTGGTTGCCGCGGTTGAACAGGTCGCGGCGCAGCGCGGGGTGAGCGGTGAAGAGCTTGTCGTAGAAGAGCGTGGTGATCTCGCCGATGGCGGCTCCGACGGCGGGGAGGGTGGCACGTACCGTCTCGGCGGACTTCGGTGACAGCATCGGGACTCCGTTTTCTTCGATGTTCTTCCGCTGGTGGCGCGGAGCTGTGAAATACGCAACTCAGATGCGTATTTATGGGCGGCGAGTGCCGACCCGGGCCGGGGCACGGGAGGGCTGACGGGCCGCGGGGGAGGGGGCAGGGGGCGGACCAAGGGGACGCGGGCGGCGGTGGCGGGCCTCAGCCTCCCGGCCGGGGGACAGGCTCAGCAGCAGGGGGCCGGTCGGCGCCCGTACGAGATCGTCGATGCACAGCGGGTCCAGCGCCGCGAAGAACGCCTCCTGCGCCGTCCGCAGTGCCCCGCGCAGCCGGCAGGCGGCCCGCAGGGGGCAGGGCGTCTCGTCCTCGCAGCCGACCACGTCGCCGACGCCTTCCAATTGCCGCAGCAGTTGGCCCAGGGAGCCGGTACGGCCCGCCGTGGTCAGCGCCAGCCCGCCGCCGCGTCCGCGCCGGGCCTCGACGACACCCAGGTGCCGCAGCTTGCTGACGACCTTCGCGGCGTGGGTGTACGGCACGTCGACGGCGCCGGCCACCTCGCGTGTGGTGGGCGCTTCGCCGGTGTCGTCCAGGACCGCCAGGCGCATGGCGATGCGCAGGGCGATGTCGGTGCTCTTGGTCAGTCGCACGTACCGAGCGTATCTAATTGGATTTTTGGATACCAATTATTGGGCGGGTTATGCGGGTCACACGCCCTATGGAGCGGGGGCGGCCGACCGCCAGGCCGGCCGCCCCCGGAAGGCCGCCTTCCGCAGGGCCGCTTTCCGCGGCCCGCGCCGCCTCTTACAGGTGGGAGGCGATGGCCGGGATCAGGTCCTGGAAGGTACGGCCGGTGGCGGGCTCACCGATGGCGGTCATCTGCCAGCCGCCGCCGCTGCGCTGGACCTTCGCCATGACCTGCGCGGTGGCGTTGCCGCCGCCGGTCAGGGTGTACCGGGCCAGCTCTTGGCCGGTGGATTCGTCCACCAGGCGGCAGAAGGCGTTCTGCACCTCGGCGAAGGTCTGGCCGGTGAAGGAGTTCACGGTGAAGACGATCTGGTCGATGTCGGCGGGCACCTTGCGCAGGTCGACCGTGATCGACTCGTCGTCGCCGCCCTGGCCGGCGCCCCCGACGAGGTTGTCGCCGCTGTGCCGTACGGATCCGTCCTTGCTGATGAGCTGCTGGAAGAACACCACGTCCACGGGCTCCTGGCCGGCGAAGAGCACGGCCGAGGCGTCCAGGTCGATGTCGCGGGACATCAGCTTGGCGAGGAACCCCTTGCGTGGCGCGGCCTGCCAGCCCAGCCCCATCCGTACGACGCTCAGCGCGCCCCCGTCGGACTTGCTCAGGCTGACCTGCTGACCTTTGCCCAGGTTCACGGTCATCTTCGGTCTCTCTCCTGTCGTTCGTCGGCTCGCGGTGGAGCGGCCGGCGCCCGGCGGGCCGCCCGGTGAAATCTACAGCAATGTAGAAGTAAAGCGGAGGTGACACCCGGGGGAGGGGCGCCGAACCACGTCTCACCCCTCCCGCGGCTCCCGCTCCTGCCCCTGTTCCTGCCCCTGCCCTTGCCCCTGGCCCTGGCCCTGTGCCTTCCCGTGCCGCTGCTCCCTGCCGCTCCCGCCATTCGCGGACGACGTGTTCCACGTCGAAGGGCCTCAGGTTCAGCGGCGGACCGGCGGGCGGACGCCGGACCGCCTCGCGGATTCTCTCGTTGATCTCCGTCACGATCCGCCGCACCGCGCTCCGCCGCCTCCCGTATCTGCCGGTCGACCCAGGTCTCGAAGTCCAGGCCGGGCGGCTTGCGTTCGGTCATGTGCCTCTCTCCCCATCTCCCAACTGCCGGTGGCCCAGGGCGGGATGACGTACGGGCGTACGGGCGTACGGAATGTTCGCGCCCTCCCATGGTACGGAGGCGCCCGCACGGCAGCCGCCCCCGCCGGTGCACGCGCGGACTCCACACGTACACCGGCGGGGGCGGTACGAAGAGCGAGGGAGAAGGCGGGGGAGGAGGCGGGATGCGCGCCGTGGCGACGGGCCTTCAGTGCCGCGCCGGCACACTCACCACCGCACCGGCACGGCGACCGGCATCAGGACGGCGTGGTACTGGCGCCAGGTGACCGCCGAGGCCCCGGTCGCCAGCCGCAGCCCGGGCATCACATCGAGGAGGGCGCTTAGCGCCGCCTCCGTCTGCAGCTTGTTCAGGGCCGCCGCCGGGCAGTAGTGACGCCCCTGCCCGAAGCGCACATGAGGACAGGCGGGGCGGTCGGGGTCGATCCGCTCGGGCTCGGGGAAGACGGCGGGATCGTGGTTGGCCGCGTCGGTGGAGATCAGCACCAGTTCACCGGCGGCGATCCGGGTGCCGCCCAGGTCCAGGTCCTCGGTGGCGATCCGGGTGATGGAGTCCCCCAGCAGGGGCGCCCAGCGGTAGATCTCCTCGACCAGACGCGGCATCAGGCCCGGTGTCGCCTGCAGCCGCTCCGTCAGATGCCGGTCACGGGCCAGTACGAGCCCGCACGTGGCGAGGAACGCGGCCGGATTGCCCAGGCCGGAGAAGGCCAGCATATGGCCGATCTCCACCATCATCTGCTCGGAGAGCGGGCGGGCGGACCGGCCGTTCAGACGGATCAGCCGGGGCAGCAGACCGGTCGGCTTCAGCCGCCCCATCCAGTCCCCGAAGCGGAACAGGCTTCTGGGCCAGAGGTCCGGCAGGTTGGCATCGGCCTCCGGGCCGATGGAGAACAGCGGGAACCACCTGGTGATCTCGGCGGCGGCGTCGTCCGGCAGGCCCAGGAGTTCGCAGGTCACCCGGGCGGCCCAGGGCAGGGCGAAGTCCTCGACGAGGTCCCCCTGATCGCCCTTGCGCACCATGTCCGTCAGGAGCTCGCCGGCGATCTGCCGTACCCGGGCCGGCGGCACGTCCTGCTGGCGGGGGCTCATCCCCTTGACCGCCTCGTCCCGCAGCCCGGCGCTGCGCAGGATCGCCATGGTGGCGACCACGGCGGGCGGCGGGGGCTCCTTGTCCTCCTTCGGCATGGCGGGGTCGCTGGCCTTCCCCCTGCTGAGCCGGCTGTCCGTGAGGGCCTGCCGGGCCAGTGCGTGGCCGGTGACCAGCCAGCCGGGGTCGCCGCTGAGGGCGCGGACCCGGGTGACCGGTGCGTGCCGTACGAAGTGCGCCAGCTCCGGTGCCAGGACGTCCCCGCGGAAGCTGAAGGGGTAGGCGGGCAGATCCGCGGGGGACGGGCCGGGGGAGGGGGCCGCCGCGGTGCCCGGTGCGGCGGAGGCGGCCGTCGGGGCGGCGGAGGCGGAAGGCCCGGAGGGGGCGGAAGATCCGGAGGGCCCGGAGGGTGGGGGCTGGGGAGGGCTGGCTGTGGGGTCTGGCTCATCTGGTTCTCCTGGTCGCCGGAGCGGTCGGTGCCGCCGTCCGCGTACCGGTCACCGGCCCGGGGAGCGGCCGGGCCGGCGGCGGGCGCGCGGTACCCGTACGCCGGACACCGGGGCACCGGCGGCGCGCCCACGGCTCCCGGCGCCCGGGGACCGGCGGGCGCGCGCCGTCGCCCCCCGGTCACGGGTGGTCGCCTGCACTGTGCACAAGACGGTGCGAAAGTAAACGTTTCGGCGCACTTCTTCCGTCCATTGGTGTGGGTGTGCGCCGGATTGTGATTCGACGCCTCGCCGGTCAGGGAGGCTTCATCGCAGCACCGCTCTGAGGGGAAGCAGCCGTGTCCGGCGCCGGACCCGTCCGTACGGCGCGGCCCGGCCGCCTCCTCCCGCGGTGCCGCGCGACCGGCTCCGCCCGTCCACGCGGGTGATCGTGCCCCGCCCCGGAGGTGACCCAGATGCCCAGTGCCCCGCTCTCCACGCCGTGCCCCGCCCCGGCCGCGGACCATCCACCCGAGCCGGCACCGGCACCGGAGCCGCAGGCACGGCCGGAACCGCTGGAGGGCCTGCCGCTCGCGCCTCCCGGCAGCATGGGCCCGCCCGCCGCGTACGAGCGACTGCGGCGGGAGTGCCCCGTGGCCCGGATCGGCGGGCCGTCCGAGAGCACCGGGTGGTACGTGACCCGCTACGCCGACGTCAAGGCACTGATCGCGGACGGCCGCCTGATCAGGCCGACCATCGACGAGTGGCCGCCCGGCCCGGACAGGGAACCGGCCCCGGGCCCGAAGCTGACCACCATGATGGAGCTGGAGGGCCCCGCCCACCGGGCCCTGCGCCGGGCCCTGGGCGACGTCTTCAGCGCCCGCTCGGTCCGCGGCCGGCTGCCGGACATCCGCCGGGCCGCCGCACGGCTGCTGGCGGACTTCGCCGCGGACGGACCGCCCGGCGACCTGATCGCCGGTTTCACCGAGCCCTTCCCGCTCCTGGTGATGTGCGAGCTGACCGGCATCCCGTACGAGGACCGCGAATACTACCTCCCGCTGGCCGACGCGGCCCTGGGGGCGATGGTCACCTTGGAGGAGGGGCGGGCCGCCGTGGGCCCGCTCCATGCCTACCTGGCCGACCTGATCGCCCGTAAACGCAGGACACCCGCCGAGGACGTCCTCAGCCTCTTGGTGCGGTGTCAGGCCGAAGGCTCCCTCGACGAGGAGGGCGTGCTCGCCTTCGGACTGTCGATGCTGGTGGCCGGCTACCGCACGACCACGATGTTCCTCTCCGACGCGGTCCTCGCCCTGCTGGAGGAGCCCGGTGCGTACGGGCGGCTGGCGAAGGACCGCAGGGAGCTGCCCGCGGCCGTGGAGGAGTTCCTGCGGTACGTCCCGGTGATGAACGGGGTCGTGGTGCTGCTGGCGACCGAGGACATCACGCTGCACGGACACACCATCCGGGCGGGAGAGGCCGTGCTGCCCGTCCTGGCGGCGGCGAACCGGGACCCGGAGGTCTTTCCCGAGGCCGACCGGCTGGTCCTGGACCGGCAGCCCAACCCCCATCTGGCCTTCGGGCGCGGGGTGCACAACTGCGTCGGCTCCCATCTGGCCCGGGCCGAGCTCTCCGTCGGCCTGAGCGCGCTCCTGGACCGCTTCCCCGGCCTGCGGATCGCCGAGGGCCGGCAGCCGACCTGGGACGACGCCTCACCGAGCAAGTCGCCCCTGACCTTGCCGGTCTCGTGGTGAGCCGTGCCGCTGAGCCGCGTCTCGTGGCGAGCCGCCCGCCGGACGGGCGCGGGCCGACGGGCCGAGGGGACGCCATCCGGGACGGGCCACCGGGCAGGGCCATGACACCCGCTCGGGTCATGACGTCCGCCTCGGCTCATGACACCGGCCCAGGTCGTCACACCGCCCGCATCGCCAGGGTCATGACACCGACTTGCTGCCGCTCGTGGCCCGGTGGCTCCTGATCTCCGGCGGCGCGGTGGCGGCCTTGGTGACATCCGCGACCAGCTCGACCACGTCCGGCCCGTACGACCGCGAGTTGACGACCTTCAGCAGCAGACAGAACTGCCCGTCCCGCCCGTACCTGCGGGCCAGCCGGGCGCGGTTGCGCACCAGGTGGCGTACGGCGGCGCGGTGGGTGACCGGGCGCTGTCCGGCCGCCAGGAAGAGCGGCCGGTCACCCTCCCCGGCGGTGAGCCGGGCCAGCAGCACGTACTCCACCGCGCCCGGCTCCAGGCGGTAGGTGGAACCGTCCACGGTGAAGGTGCACCGGCCCGCGCCGGTCGCGTCGCCGGGGTGGACCTTGACGCCGGGCAGCAGGCTGGCCATGTGGGAGGCGAGGCGGTGATGGGCGGTGGGATCGCCGACGCAGAACTCCGTACGGGCCCCGAAGCCCTGGAGGCCGGTGTCGTGCGGGGCGACCTCGGCGTGCGCCCCGCAGTTCTCGATCACCGACGCCAGTCCCAGGAGCGCCAGCGCGTCGTGGCGCGGGATGCTCCAGTGGGCGGAGGCGCTGTCCCGGTGGGTGACCAGGACGCACTCCGAGCCGTCCGGCAGGCCGAAGAAGCCCTGTTCGCGCAGGCGTCTGCGGCCGAGGACCGCGCTGTGCACGGCCCAGCCGGCCGCCAGGCCCACGGCCAGTGCCGCGACCGCCGCGATCAGGAGCTGCAAGGTGTCGTTCATGGCGGGGGAGCGTACCGACCGCCCGGTTGCCCGTCCGATGCCGGGGCGGGCGGCTGGGTGGCTTGCCCTGATCCGTACGGGCAGCTTGTCCCGGTCCGTACCGGCTGCTCCGTACGGGCGCGGGGCCGCGGCACCCGCCGCTCCCCTGTCCACGCCGTGCTCCCGCAGGTAGGCTCCGGCCGCTGCCGACCGCGCTCGCTTGGGAGGTCACCCGCATGACGAACGCCCGACGCCTTTCCGTGCCGGTAGCGGCGGCCGTACTGGCCGGCTCGCTGCTGGCGGCCCCCTCCGTCGCGCAGGCGGATCCCGGGCGGGCCCCCGCACGGCAGAAACCCGCAGGACAGGCGCCCGTACAACAGGCGCCCGTACAGCAGACGCCCGGCCAGAAGCCTTCCGCACCCGCGAAGACCCCGGTGGCCACCGGCTACGGCGGCGCCGTGGCCAGTGTCGACGCGGACGCCTCCGCGGCCGGCATCGAGGTGCTCAAGAAGGGCGGCAACGCCGTGGACGCCGCGGTCGCCACCGCGGCGGCCCTGGGCGTCACCGAGCCGTACTCCTCCGGCATCGGGGGCGGCGGCTACTTCGTCTCCTACGACGCCAGATCCCGCAGCGTACGCACCCTGGACGGGCGGGAGACCGCCCCGCACCGCGCCGGCGAGGACCTCTTCCTGGAGAACGGCCGGCCCATCCCCTTCGACGAGGCCGTCACCAGCGGACTGGGCGTCGGCACCCCGGGCACCCCCGCCACCTGGCGCACCGCGCTGGACAAATGGGGCAGCCGCTCGCTGCGCCAGGTCCTGGCCCCGGCGGAGAAGCTGGCCCGCCGCGGCTTCACGGTCGATGAGACCTTCCGCAAGCAGACCCAGGCCAACGAGGCGCGCTTTCGCGACTTCCCCGACACCGCCGCGCTCTTCCTGCCCGGCGGCAAGCTCCCGGTGGTCGGCTCGACCCTGAAGAACCCCGATCTGGCCCGCACCTACCGGGAGTTGGGGGACCAGGGCGTCGGCGCGCTCTACCGCGGCCGGCTCGGCCGGGACGTCGTACGGACCGTGCAGAAGCCCCCGGTACGCCCCGGCGCACCGCGCAAGGTACGGCCCGGCAAGCTGACCGCCAAGGACCTGCGGACCTACGAGGTACGCGGCCAGGCCCCGACCCGGACCTCCTACCGGGGCCTGGACGTCTACGGCATGGCGCCCTCCGGCTCCGGCGGCACCGGCGTCGCCGAGGCCCTGAACATCCTGGAGCGCGGCGACCTCTCCCGGCTCGACGAGGCCCGCTACCTGCACCGCTTCATAGAGGCGAGCCGGATCGCCTTCGCCGACCGCGGGCGCTGGGTCGGCGACCCGGCCTTCGTGGACGTACCGACGAAGGAACTCACCTCGCAGCGCTTCGCGGACACCCGCGCCTGCCTGATCAGGGACGACGCGGTGCTCACCAGCCCCGTACCGCCCGGCGACCCGCGTCACCCCAAGCCGTGCCGTACGGGCGGGCGGGCCGCCCCGGCAACGTACGAAGGCGACAACACCACCCACCTCACCGTCGCCGACAAATGGGGCAACGTCGTCGCCTACACCCTCACCATCGAACAGACCGGCGGCAGCGGCATCGTCGTACCGGGCCGCGGCTTCCTCCTGAACAACGAACTGACCGACTTCTCCTTCGTCCCCGCCGACCCGGCCCACCCGCGCACCGATCCGAACCTCCCCGGCCCCGGCAAGCGCCCCCGCTCCTCCATGGCCCCCACGATCCTGCTCCGGCACGGCGAACCCGTCCTCGCCCTGGGCTCCCCGGGCGGCGCGACCATCATCACCACCGTCCTCCAGACCCTCCTGAACCACCTCGACCGAGGCATGCCCCTCGTCGACGCTATCGCCGCCCCCCGCGCCAGCCAGCGCAACACCCCCACCACCGAACTCGAACCCGCCCTGTGGAACAGCCCCCTACGCCCTCAACTGGAAGCCCTCGGCCACGTCTTCAAACCCAACCCCGAAATCGGCGCGGCCACCGGCATCCAGCACCTCCCGGACGGCCGCTGGCTGGCCGCCGCGGAAAAGGTACGCCGCGGCGGCGGCTCGGCGATGGTGGTACACCCGGCCAACGGCTGACACACCCTCAGCCCCTTCGGGACCCTCAGGGGGTGTCAGCCGATGCGGGTCATCGTGGAGTCGTAGCCTCCTCCGCCGGGGTAGACCCATGCGCCGGTGAGGGTGTTGCCGTCGGTGTCGAAGGTGCCTTTGAAGTACGCGGGGGAGCTCTTCTCGCCGCCCCAGATGGTCAGTGTGGTGCCGTCGAGTTCGTAGACGTAGTCGAAGGTGTGGCCCTGGTCGTCGTAGAAGCGGGAGACGATGTCCGGGCCCGGGTGGGGTGCGCCGAAGGGCTTTTCGCGGCCGATCACCTCGAAGCCGGTGACGCGTCGGCCGTACTGTGCGAGGTCGACGTCCTGGATGAGGAAGAAGCCGCCGTCCATCGGGCGGTAGGTCACCGTGCCCTCGGTGCCGCCGGTCACCCGCCAGCGGCCGGTGAGCCGCTGGTGGAGGGCCTTGATCTGCTCGTCGGGCTCGGTGGTGGGTGCGTCCTGGGTGTTCTGGGCCATGGTGGTGGGCCGGTCCTTTCTGGTGCGGGAACGTGAATGTGCAGCGCTCGTAGGACCGGGTGGGGTGCGGAAAGGAATCGGTCCAGACAGGTGACCTGCGTCACAGGGTGAGGGTCTCGGGGGCGGCGGTCGGTTCCAGGCCGAAGGCGGGCAGGAGTTCGGGGCCGAAGGTGGTGATCTCGGTGATCAGGCCGCCCTGGACGCACAGCACGTCGATGTTGATCGCGGTGCAGTGGCTCTCGCCCGGCCTGCGTACGTAGTTGGCCACCGCGGGCTGCCGGTTCGCGGCCAGGGGTACGGCGAACCAGTCGCCCCAGGTCTGCTGGTCCTCCAGGGCCGCCCGCCACATGTCCAGGACGGCCCGGCGGCCGTCGAACACCAGGTGGGCAGGGGGCATGGTCTGGCGGATGTCCTCTCTGAGGAGGGCCGCCAGGGCGGTCAGGTCGGACTGCCGGGATGCGGTGATGTACCGCTGGAGGAGGGCGCGTTCGGTCTCGTCGGCCGTGGTGGCCCGGCGCCAGTCCGTACGCCGCTCGGGCAGTTGCTCCCGCAGTGTCGCGCGGGCCCGTTGCAGCGCGCTCTTGACCGAGGGAACGCTCATCTCCAGCGCCTCGGCCGTCTCCTGGGCCGGTTGGCCCACGACATCCCGGAGGATCAGTACGGCCCGCTGACGCGGTGGAAGGTGCTGGACGGCGGCCAGGAACGCCAGCTCGACGGTCTCCCGGGTGATCGCCGCGGCCTCCGGTCCGGCGTCGTCCGGTGCCGCCAGGTCCAGGAGCCGGTCGGGGTAAGGCTCCAGCCAGGTGACCTCCGCCGTCGCCGCACGGGCGCGGGCCGGGCGGCCCGCGCTGTCCGTCGCCGTCCTGACCTCCCGTTTCCGGGCCGGGTCGGCCAGGGCGTCCAGGCAGACGTTGGTGGCGATCCGGTACAGCCAGGCCCGGAACGTCGCCCGGCCCTCGAAGGTCTCCCGCCGGCGCCAGGCCCGTAACAGGGTTTCCTGCACCATGTCCTCGGCGTCGGTGAAGGAGCCGAGCAGCCGGTAGCAGTGCACCCGCAGTTCGTGCCGGTGGCGCTCGGCGAGTTCGGCGAACGCGGCCTCGTGCGGGACCTTGTGCGTGGCCTCGTGCGGGACCTTGTGCGTGGCCTCGCGCGGAACCTCGTACGTGGCTGCGGGCGCGGTTCGTACCGCTGCCGTCCGGTGTTCCTTCTCCTTCTCCGTCTCCCTCCCTCCGCCCGTTCCCGGCCTCGTCACCGTCATCGCTGTCCTTCCTCCATGCCGTGGGCCGGGGTGGGTCCGTCCGTGTCGTTGTGAGGTTAGTCCTCGGCGCCGGTGGCGTGGTGACGGGGTCACGGCCCACAAGCACGTGGTCCCCGCCGGCCGAGGGCTCCTGATCCCGCCGGACGGAGCGTTGATGACGGGTCCGGTGGCCGTTACGCTTGCGGGAGTTGGTCGTTCGTTCGAACGAACAGTTCCGCGGGGGGTGCTGTGGGCGTGAGCGAGAATCCGGGGCGGCGGGAACGGGACTTCGAGGGGCTGGCCGAGCAGGCCACGGCGCTGGCCGAGGGGCGGGTGACCTCGGTCGAGCTGGTGGAGCGGTCGCTGCGGCGCATCGCTGCGGCCGGCCGGGCGAGCGTCAACGCCTTTCGGCTGGTACGGGGCGAGGCGGCGCTGGAGGAGGCCGCCGACGCCGACCGGCGGCTGGCGGCGGGCGAGCGGCTGCCCCTGCTGGGGGTGCCGGTCGCCGTCAAGGACGACATGGACGTGGCGGGGGAGCCCACCGCGTTCGGCTGTGCCGGGGAGTTCCCGCCCAAGGCTGCCGACTCCGAGGCCGTACGGCGGCTGCGCGCGGCCGGAGCCGTCGTCGTGGGCAAGACCAACGCCTGCGAGCTGGGGCAGTGGCCGTTCACGGAGGGGCCGGCGTTCGGCGAGGTACACCCCCGGCGGCTCCTCGGGAGGCTCGGCCGCGGCGGTGGCGGCCGGGATGGTGCCCGCCGCGCTCGGCACGGACGGCGCCGGCTCGGTCCGTATCCCCGCCGCCTGGACCCACCTGGTCGGCATCAAACCGCAGCGCGGACGCATATCGACCTGGCCCGACCCCGAGTCCTTCCAGGGCATCACGGGAATCGGCCCGCTGGCCCGTACGGTCGCGGACGCGGCGCTGCTGCTGGACGCCGCGAGCGGCAGCCACCGGGGCGATCTGCACCGCCCGCCCGGCATCGACGCGCGCGCGGCGGCGGGCCGCGACCCCGGCCGGCTGCGGATCGCGCTGTCGTGGAAGCCGGCGTTCACCGGCACGCCCAAGTCCCTGCACCCGGACGTACGCGCCGCCGTCACCGGCCTCGCCCGTACGCTCGCCCGCCTCGGCCACCTGGTCGAGGAGGCCGAACCGGACTACGGACTGATCGGCCTGGCGTTCGTGCCGCGCGCCACCGCGGGCGTACGGGAGTGGGCCGGCCGGGTCCCGGACCGCGCGCTGCTGGACCGCCGTACCCGGGAGGCGGCCAAGCTGGGACGGCTGCTCGGCGGACCTCCGCTGCGCCGGGCACGGGCCGCGGAGGCCCGGCAGCGGCAGCGGGTCGGGGCGCTGTTCGGGGCGTACGACGTCCTGCTGACACCGACCACCGCCACCCCGCCGCTGCGTGTCGGCGCGCTGGCGAAGCTGAGCGGCTGGCGGACGGACCAGGCGATGATCGCCGCCTGCCCGTACGCCTGGCCGTGGAACGTGCTCGGCTGGCCGGGGGTGAGCGTCCCGGCCGGATTCAGCTCCGGCGGACTGCCGTTGGGTGCCCAGCTCCTGGGGCCCGCGGACAGTGAACCGCTGCTGATCTCGCTGGCCGCACAGTTGGAGGACGACCTGCGGTGGTACGAGCGGTGGCCCCCCGCGGCGCGGCCGGGCAGCGGGGCACGGGACGCCTCCCGCTGGGAGCAGGAGCAGGAACACAGGCAGGGGCAGGACAGGGAGCGCAGGCCGGGGCAGGAGCGGGTACGAGACGGAGGCGTGCGGGGGTGACGGGCGCGGAGGCGGCCGTCGGGAACGGGGCGGCAGCCGGAGCGGGCCGCGGTGCGGTGGGGGGAACGGGCGGCGGTGGTGCGGCGGGGACCCGCCGGAGCATCGTCGGCGCCGTCCTGCGCATCATCGGCCGGGACGGCGTGGCCGCGGTCACCAACCGGCGCATCGCCAAGGAGGCGGGCGTTTCCCTCGGTTCGGTCACCTACCACTTCGCCACCCAGCATGACCTGCTGCGCGAGGCGCTGCTGGAGTTCGTGGGCGAGGAGACCCGCCGCTTCACCGAACTCGCCGAGGCGCGCCACGCCGACGGCATCGGGCCGGCCGAGGCCGCGGCGCTGGTCGGCCAGGTCGCCGGGAGTACCGCGTTCGACAGCGAGCACATCGCGCCGTTCGAACTGTACGTCCAGGCGGGGCGGGACGAGCGGCTGCGCGCCGCGGCGGATCAGTGCTTCGCCGCGTACGACCGGCTTGCCGCCCGCACCCTGACCGCGCTGGGAGTGCCGGAGGCGGACCGGCTGGGCGGCCTCGTCGTGGCCCTGGTCCTGGGGCAGCAACTGCGCCGCCTGGCCACCGGCGCCTCGACCGAGGATCTGGTCGACACCCTGCTGTACCTCGCCCAGGGGGCGACGGCGGAGGGGGACTGACGGGCGGGCGCCCGGATCTTCCCCGGCGCCCGCCCTGTTCCGGCCTGCTTCATGCTGTTGTGGCGGGCGGTACGGAATCTCCATGCCGCCGCGCGAACTACCCGCGCGCTCCGCCCTGTTCCAGCAGGGCGATGATCGCGTCCACGGAGCCGGTCTCGCCGAGCCGGGGAAAGATCTTCTCGACGGCGCGGTGGTGCGCCTCGGCGTCCGGGTCGGTCACCGCGTCCGTGGCGACGGTGACGTGGTAGCCGTGCTCGTGCGCGGCCCGCGCCGTGGACTCCACGCCCATGCTGGTCGCGATGCCGCCGAGCACGACCTGGGTGACACCGCGGCGGCGCAGCTCCTCGTCCAGGCCGGTGCCGTGGAACGCGCCCCAGCGCCGCTTGCTGATGAGGATGTCACCCGGCCGCCGGCCAAGTCCCGGGACCAGTTCGGCCCAGTCGGCGGGCGGTGTGCCGGCGGGCCGGGCGATCTGCGTACGGCCCGGGGCCGCGCCGGTGACGTTGACCAGCACCACCGGCAGATCGCGGGCCCGGAAGGCGGCGGCCAGACGGGCGGCGCGCGCGACGATCTCGTCGGTGGGGTGGACGCAGGGCAGGGCGGTGATGCCCTTCTGGAAGTCGATCAGGACCAGTGCGGTGGTGGTGTCGAGTGCGGTGGCAGGCATACGGGGCTCCAAGTGGAGGTGGTTTCGCGGGCGTTGGGGGAGTGGTTCACGGGGTGGCCGGGGCGGGCCGGCGCAGGGTGCGGTCCGCGACGGTCAGGGCCAGCAGCAGGACGCCGAGTACGGTGCCGAGCACGGCGATCTCGTGCAGCCCGGCGTCCGTGGCCCGGTGGCCGTACAGCAGCGCGATCAGGCCGGCGGCGGTGATCGCCCCGAGGTACTGGGAGGTGCGCTGGAGACCGGCGGCGGCGCCCACGCCGTCGGCCGGGGCCTGCGCGTAGACGGCGGCCTGGTTGCCGGTGGCGGCCAGGCCCTGGGGAATGCCGAACAGGGCACCGGCCAGGAGCAGCGCGGCCATGGGCGTACCCCCGTCCAGCAGGAACAGGACCGCGCCGCCCGCGGCCAGACAGACCGCCGCGACCGACAGCGGCGCGCGGATGCCCTTGGTCCGGGCGCCCACGAGGGAACAGAGGGCGGCGGTCGCGGACATCGGCAGCAGGAGAAGCCCGGAGTGGAAGGAGGAGTAGCCGTGCGCCTCCTCCAGCCACTGGCTGTATCCGTACAGGACGCAGTAGATGACCAGGTACGTCAGACCGTGCCGGAGGTAGGTGAGCGTCAGGGCGCCGTTGCGCGCGAGCATCCGCAGGTCGAGGAAGGGCTCGGGGTGGCGCAACTGCCACCACACCAGTACGGCCGCGAGCACGGCGGCGGGCGGCAGCAGCAACCAGCGCGGGTCGGCCAGGTCCAGCAGGAAGAACATGGTGATGGCCAGGGTGGCGGCGAACAGGGCGATGCCCAGCGGGTCGAGGGAGTGCCTGGCCTCCTGCGTACCGCTGCCGCCCCGGCCGTCCGCGGGCAGCCAGGCGACCGCGCACCCCAGTGCGACCAGCGCGAACGGCAGGTTCACGGCGAAGACCGCGCGCCAGCCGACCGTGGCCGCCAGCAGCCCGCCCAGTGCGGGACCCACGGCCGCGCTGCCCAGTGCGGCGAGGGAGAGCCGGCCCAGGACGGACCGGGGCGCGGCCCGGCCGGTGCGCCGGGACTCGGCGCGCAGCATCGCCATCGCGGCCGGGTAGGCGGCCGAGGTGCCCACGCCCAGGACGACGCGGGAGACGATCAGCAGGGTGAAGGTGGGGGCCAGGGCACCGATCAGGCCCGCGGCGCAGACCGTCACCAGGCCGCCGGTGAACACCCGGCGCGGGCCGAGGCGGTCGGCGAGCCGTCCCATGGCGGGCTGGCCGACGGCGCTGGCGAGATACATCGCCGAGATCAGCCAGGCGGTGTCGGCGGCGCCGGTGTGGAAGTCCCGGCCGATGGCCACCAGCGCGGTGGCGATCATCGTGGAGTTCAAGGGGTTGAGGAGGGAGCCCAGGAGGAGCGGCGTCATGAGCCAGGCGCCGAACGGAGGCCGTTGCCTGCGCGGGTGCGGGGCCGGGCCGCCGGCCGACAGGCCGTTTCCCGGTGCCGGAGCCTCCGTACCGGGCCGCTTCGGGCTCATGCCCGCATCAGCCGCTTCATCAGCTCGTTCGCCTCGGCCAGGAGGCGCTGTTCGGCCTCGTCCAGTTGCTCGGCGATGGCGACGGCGAGCCAGTTCTGCTTGGCCTGCCGTACGGAGCCCACCAGCCGGTGACCCTCTTCGGTGAGGGCGAAGACCACCTGCCGGCCGTCGGTCGGATGCGGGCTGCGGGCGACCAGGCCGCGTTCCTCCAAGGCGGCGAGGGTGATCCGCATCGACTGCGGGCGGACCAGTTCGGCGCGGGCGAGTGCCGCGGTGGTCGTGGGGCCCTCGTTGGTGATCCGGCCGAGGACCGCCCGCTGGGTGGGTGTCAGCTCGCCCTCGGGGGACGCGACTCTCAGATGCCGCATGAGCAGGGAGACGGTGGCGCTCAGATCGGTGGCGAGACGTTCTTGTTCCTTGTCGGGCATGGGGTGAGCGTAGAGAGTCGACAGGTTAACTTGCAAGTTTTTCTGTCAATTGCGGATCGCTCCCGCCGTGGTCCGCACCTGCCGCCGCGGCGGTGATGGTCTTGCCTGGCGCCTGTCGGGGGCCTACGGTCACCTCCACACGCGTAGACCGCGTGGCACACGGCTGACGCCCCGACAAAGGAGCAGCTCATGGCCGATGTTGTCCGTGCCGCACTGGTCCAGGCGACCTGGACCGGCGACACCGAATCGATGATCGCGAAGCACGAGGAGCACGCCCGGGCGGCGGCCACGCAAGGCGCGAAGGTGATCGGGTTCCAAGAGGTCTTCAACGCGCCGTACTTCTGCCAGGTGCAGGAGCCGGAGCACTACCGCTGGGCCGAGCCCGTCCCCGACGGGCCGACCGTCCGCCGTATGCGGGCGCTCGCCCGGGAGACCGGCATGGTGATCGTCGTCCCCGTCTTCGAGATCGAGCGGTCCGGCTTCTACTACAACTCCGCCGCCGTCATCGACGCCGACGGCACCGTGCTCGGCACCTACCGCAAGCACCACATCCCGCAGGTCAAGGGCTTCTGGGAGAAGTACTACTTCCGGCCCGGCAACGTGGGCTGGCCGGTCTTCGAGACCGCCGTGGGCAGGGTCGGCGTCTACATCTGCTACGACCGGCACTTCCCCGAGGGGTGGCGCCAACTGGGCCTGAACGGCGCCCAGCTCGTCTACAACCCCTCCGCCACCTCGCGCGGCCTGTCGGCCCATCTGTGGAAGCTGGAACAGCCCGCCGCCGCGGTGGCGAACGAGTACTTCGTCGCCGCGATCAACCGGGTCGGGGTGGAGGAGTACGGCGACAACGACTTCTACGGCACCAGCTACTTCGTCGATCCGCGCGGGCAGTTCGTCGGGGCCCCCGCCAGTGACACCAAGGAGGAACTGGTGGTACGGGACCTGGACTTCGGCCTCATCGAGGAGGTCCGTACGCAATGGGCCTTCTACCGGGACCGGCGCCCGGACGCGTACGAGGGGCTGGTCCGGCCATGACCCCCGAAAGCGCGAACGACCAGGGCGCGAACCACCAGAGCGTGAACGGCCACAGCGGCAACGAGCAGAGCGTGAACGGCCACAGCGGCAACGACCAGGGCGCGAACCGCCGGAGCGCGAACCAGCAGACCCGGAACCTGCGCACCCGGCACGCCGCCGTCATGCCCGACTGGCTGAGCCTGTACTACGAGCAGCCCATCGAGCTCACCCACGGCGAGGGCCGGCACGTCTGGGACGCCGAGGGCAACCGCTACCTGGACTTCTTCGGCGGCATCCTCACCACCATGACCGCGCACGCCCTGCCCGAGGTGACCAAGGCGATCGGCGAGCAGGCCGGCCGCATCCTGCACACCTCCACCCTCTACCTCTCCCGCCCCATGGTGGAACTGGCGGAGCGGATCGCCGGGCTCTCCGGCATCCCGGACGCCCGGGTCTTCTTCACCACCTCCGGGACCGAGGCCAACGACACCGCCCTCCTCCTGGCCACGCAGTACCGCCGTTCCAACCAGGTCCTGGCCATGCGCAACAGCTACCACGGCCGGTCCTTCTCCTCGGTCGGCATCACCGGCAACAGCGCCTGGTCGCCGACCAGCCTCTCGCCCGTGCAGACGCTGTACGTACACGGCGGCGTACGCGGCCGGGGACCGTACGCCCACCTCGGCGACGCCGAGTACATCGCGGCCTGCGTCGCCGACCTGGAGGACATGCTCGGGCAGACGGCGGGCGGCGTGGCCGCGCTGATCGCCGAGCCGGTGCAGGGCGTCGGCGGCTTCACCATGCCGCCGGACGGCCTGTACGCGGCGTTCCGCGAGGTCCTGGACCGGCACGGCATCCTGTGGATCAGCGACGAGGTGCAGACCGGCTGGGGCCGTACCGGCGAGCACTTCTGGGGCTGGCAGGCGCACGCCGGCAACGGCCCGCCGGACCTGCTGACGTTCGCCAAGGGCATCGGCAACGGCATGTCCGTCGGCGGCGTGGTGGCCCGCGCCGAGGTGATGAACTGCCTGACGGCCCACTCCGTCTCCACCTTCGGCGGCAGCCCCGTCACCATGACCGCCGCCCTCGCCAACCTCACCCATCTGCTCGAACACGACCTCCAGGGCAACGCCCGGCGCGTGGGCGGGCTGCTCGCCGAGCGCCTGCGGGCCGTCACCGCCGGGCTCGGCCTCGTACGGGAGGTGCGGGGCCGCGGCCTGATGATCGGCGTCGAACTGGTGCGGCCCGGTACGGACGAGCCCTCGCCCGAGGCCGCGGGGCTCGTCCTGGAGGCGGCCCGCGAGCGCGGCCTGCTGATCGGCAGGGGCGGGACGGGCGGCGTCGCGCTGCGTATCGCGCCGCCGCTGTCGCTGACCGTCGCCGAGGCGGAGGAGGGCGCGGAACTCCTCGGGCAGGCCCTGCACGCGGCGCAGGACCACATGACGGGCCGGCGGTCTTGAGCCGCCACAGGTGATACGGGTACGGGGCAGGGCGCACGGGGCCCTGAGCGCATGCATGTGCGTACGCTCAGGGCCCCGGACGCGTACGCTCAGGGCCCCGACAGAACCGTTTCCCCCTGCGTCTGCGTCTCGACCTGTTCGCGCAGGGTCGCGCAGGTGCGCCGGATGATCCGGCACACATGCATCTGGGAGAGCCCGAGTTCCTCACCTATGCGGCTCTGCGTCATGTCGCAGAAGAACCGCAGGTACAGGATGCGCCGCTCACGTTCGGGCAGCCGCCGCACATAGGTCTTGACCGCCTCCCGGTCGGTGACCAGCTCGTAGGCGGGCTCGGTCAGGCCCAGGCTGCCGTGCAGGCTCAACCCGTCGTCCGCGCCGGGGCGTTCGGCCTCCAGGGACAGCGACTTGTAGCTCTGCAGCGCCTCCATGCCGAGCAGGACGTCGCCCTCGGAGAGCTGGGTGTGCGCGGCGATCGCGGCGACCGAGGGGGAGCGGTCGTCGGCGGTGGCGGACAGCTCCCGTACGGCCGTACGGACCTTGGCCCGCAATTCCTGTACCCGGCGCGGAACATGGACACCCCAGGTATGGTCGCGGAAATGCCGCTTTATCTCACCGACGACGGTGGGCACGGCATAACTGGCGAAGGCGTCACCGCGCCCGGGGTCGAAATGGTCGACGGCTTTGACCAGGCCGAGCGCCGCCACCTGTTTGAGGTCTTCCAGGGATTCCCCGCGGTCACGGAAGCGCAGCGCGAGCCGTTGCGCCATCGGGAGCCAGGCGCAGGTCACCTGCTCGCGCAGGCGCTGCTTTTCCGGGCCGTCGGGCAGACTCGCCATCCGCAGGAATGCCTCGGCGGTGTCCGGGGCGTCGTAATGGACCCGGCGGCGGGCGGTGTTCGGAGCAGCTTTGCTGGTCATGGCGTTTCGCTCTCCCAACGGTGCACGGA
Organism: Streptomyces sp. MST-110588; assembly: GCF_022695595.1. Classification (NCBI taxonomy): domain Bacteria; kingdom Bacillati; phylum Actinomycetota; class Actinomycetes; order Kitasatosporales; family Streptomycetaceae; genus Streptomyces; species Streptomyces sp. MST-110588. The sequence goes on along the minus strand of NZ_CP074380.1, from coordinate 1,420,923 downwards.
AGCGCGTGGCCCGTCCATTGCCCACGACACGGGAGAAGCGCTTTTCCCACGCGTTCTGGGCCCACATTAAGGTCGCCGCATTCGCCCGGCATCCGGAAGTCGGCCGGGTATCGGCCGGGGACCGGACGCCTTTTCCGCCGTGGCATACGGGTGCATACCGGGGCGTACGTGCGGGCGGATATCGCATGCCCGGCGTCCGGTACGTACCGCGTACGTACCGGACGCCCGGGTACCCCGTAGGAGGCCAGGCGCCCTCACCGTCCCTATGGGCCGAAGGAGTGAGCCGAGGGGCCCACAGGCCGCGGGCAGCCGTGCGCGCGGATACCGCGGCCCGCACCGGGTACCTGTGTGATCCACCGGCCCCATGAGCAGGCGCGAAGGCCGGTCGAGGCCGGCGAACGACGATGGCCGACGAAAGACGATGAAGGAGAAGGGTCATGCCCATCAGCTCCCAGCGGTCCGAAGCCCATGTGACCGTGCAGCTCAGCGACTGCGCGCACGAGGACGCCGAGGCCGTCTTCCGCGCGCTGGGCGGCGCGTTCGCCTCCGACCGCGAGGCCGGGGACCGGCCCAGGGACGCACCGGGCGACCACCCCACGGTCTGGAACGCGGTCTTCGACGTCTCGGACGGGCAGGGGGAACCGGTGCCCGCCTCGCTGGGCGGCTCCGTGCAGGCGCAGTTGCAGGGCGGCAACCGGGCGGTCGACCGGCTGGCGCGGGCGCTGGGGGAGGTCTTCGTCGTGGAGACCGAGGGCGCCTCGGCGGGGGACCAGGAGAAGGAGCTGGACCTGCTGCTGCGCTCCCGCTGAGGTGTCCCGGGGCCCTGCGCAGCCGCCTCTCGATGACGTCTTGGGCGATGTCATGAGTGACGTCCTGGGCGACGCCTTGGGTGACGTTCTCTGAGGCCGTCCGGTGACGTCTTACCAGGTCTCACCGGTGAGCCCCCGGTGATGCCGCCGACCCGCCCCGGCCGGCCCCGTTTGGTCCTCTGGCCGGGCGGAGGACAGGCGAGGTCGGCGCGGGGCGCCGCAGAATGCCAGGGTGAACGACGAACGCGATCCCGCCGCAGGGCGGGGCACCGCCGGCCGTGACCACGAGCGGCGCCGGGCCCGCCTGGCACTGGCCCAGCACGCCCGTGACGCCGAGGACCTCGCCGAGCTCCTCGACATGCTCGACCTGCACCCCGAGCGCGACGGGGAGCCACGCCCGCGCTCCGGCGTGCTGGGGAGGGAGTCCGGCTCCGCCCTTCCCTGAGCGGGCCGGTGCCCTGTACGGGGAGCGGGCCGGTGCCCCGGCACACCCCGGGCTCACGCCTCGTCGGGCACCTGCCGCTCCTCAAGCGGACGGTTGGCGGGCCCCTGGAGCACCGTGCCGTCCGTACCGAAGCGCGAGCCGTGGCACGGGCACTCCCACGCCCGCTCGCCCTGGTTGAAGGCCACCAGGCACCCCAGATGCGTACAGCGTGCCGACAGGCCGTGCAGCGTACCGTCCTCGTCGCGGTGGACCGCGCAGCTCCTGCCGCCGACCCGGACCAGCGCACCGCTGCCCGGGGCGATGTCCCGTACGGAGCCGACATGCGTACCGGACAGCCGGTCGCCCACGAAGTGCTGCGCCACCTCCGCCTGGTGCTTGAGGAAGGCCGGGGCCTCGCGCAGCGCGCTGCGCAGCCGCCGCGGGTCGTACAGGCCCGCCCACGGCGGCTCCTTGCCCGCGATCAGATCGGTCAGCAGCCGCCCCGCCATGACGCCGCCGCTCATCCCCCAGCCGCCGAAGCCGGTGGCGACGTAGGTGTGCCGGGCGGCCTGATGGAAGGGGCCGACCAGCGGAACGGTGTCGGTGGGGTCGGTGTCCTGGGCGGCCCAGCGATAGGCCATCCGTACGCCGGGGAAGTGCTCGCGGGCCCAGGCGTCCAGGCGCGCGTACCCCTCGGCGCTGTCCCGCGTCCCCGGCTTGAAGTTCTCCCCGGTGACGATGAGCAGCCGCCGGCCGTCCTCGTACGGAGCGGTGCGCACCGACCGCTTGCCCTGCTCCTCGGTGATGAACATCCCGCCGGGGTCCTGGTCGGCGGGGACCGGCCCGGCCACCACCAGCTCCCGGCGCGGCACCAGGCGCGCAAAGAGCAGCGCCCGGTCGAAGACGGGGTAGTGGGTGGCCACCACGACGTCCCGGGCGGTCACGGTGGCCCCGGACTCCGTGGTCAGCCGGCACGGCGAGCCCTCGCTCAGGCCCGTGACCCGCGTGTGCTCGTGCACCGCGCCGCCGCGCGCCACCAGGTCCTCGGCCAGCGCCAGCAGATATTTGCGCGGGTGGAACTGGGCCTGGTCCTCCACCCGGACCGCGCCCGCCACCGGGAACGGCAGCCCGGTCTCGCGTACGAAGGACGCCGGCAGCCCGGCCTCACGCGCCGCCTCCGCCTCCGCCCGCAGCTCCGCGCAGGACGCCGGCTCGGTGACGTACGTGAAGGCGGGCAGCCGTTCCAGTTCGCAGTCGACGCCCAGCTCCGCCGCGACCTCGGCGACGTGCTCGATGGCCTCCTGCTGGGAACGCGCGTACAGACGCGCCCCTTCCGGGCCCCGCGTACGGCGCAGCTTGTCGTACACCAGGGTGTGCAGCGAGGACACCTTGGCGGTGGTGTGCCCGGTGACCTGCGCGGCGATCCGGCCGGCTTCGAGCAGCGCCACCGAGCGGCCGGTGCGGGCCAGCTCCCAGGCGGTGCTCAGGCCCGCGACACCGCCGCCGACCACCGCCACGTCCACGTCCAGGGACGCGGTGAGCGCGGGGTAGGGGGCGGCGGCGGGGGCGGTCGCCATCCAGTAGGACTCGGCGTCGGCGGGCGGGCCGGCGGCACCGGCACCGGCATGGGCATCGGAACGGGAATCGGCCATGGAACGGTCCCCTGGTCTCGGACGGTCGGCGGGACGGTATGGACGGCGGGGCGGTACGGACGGCGGGTACGGGCCATGCGTACGGCTGCGGACCCTGCGCACGGCTACGGGTACCCGTACGGGTACGGGCGCTCCGTCCCCGTACGGGCAGCGGCTCCTACGGCAGCGGCGTGCCTCCTGTCGCGTTGACGATCTCCGCGGTGATGTAGCTGGCGTGCTGGGACGCCAGGAAGACATAGGCAGGCGCCATCTCCGCCGGCTGCGCCGCACGCCCCAGCGGACTCTGCGCCCCGAACTCGCTGGTGTCGGGCAGCGTGGACGGGATGAGCGGGGTCCACACCGGTCCGGGCGCCACCGCGTTGACGCGGATGCCGCGCTCGGCGAGGCTCTGCGCCAGACCTTGGGTGAAGGTCACGATGCCGCCCTTGGTGGTGGCGTAGTCCAGCAGGTGCGGGGAGGGCTTGTACGCCTGCACGGAGGCGGTGTTGATGATGCTGCCGCCTTCGGGAATGTGCGGGAGCGCCATCTTGCACAGCCAGAACATCCCGTACAGATTCGTCCGCAGGACCCGGTCGAACTGCTCGGTGGTGATGCCCTCGATGCCGTCCGACTGGGCCATCTGATACGCCGCGTTGTTCACCAGCACATCGATCCGGCCGAACTCCTGGACCGCGTGCTCCACCAGCCGCCGGCATTCGGACTCCTCACGGATGTCGCAGGAGACGGCCTCCGCGCGGCGGCCCGCCTCCTCCACGAGCCGTGCGGTTTCCCGCGCCTCGTCCTTCTCCTCCTCCAGATAGGTGAACATCACGTCGGCGCCCTCGCGGGCGAAGGCCAGGGCCACAGCGCGTCCGATGCCCGAGTCCCCGCCGGTGATCAGGGTGCGCCGGTCCCGCAGCAGTCCGCTGCCGCGATAGGAGTCCTCGCCGTGGTCGGGGCGGGGCTCCATCGCGTCGGTGCGGCCGGGGTGGGGCTGGTCCTGCTGCGGGAATTCCGGGCGGGGGTACTGTTCGGCGGGATTGCGCTGTTCGCGGCTGTCCATGGGGAAAGAACCTCCGGAAGGTGCCAGGTTGCGAGGAGCCGGGTGCCCGCCGCCGACGGCCGGAAACCCGCCCGGAAATCCGTCCGGAAACGTGCTCCGGCCGTGTGAACAGCCGTCCCGGGGCGGGCGCGGCGGGCGGAACGGAACCCGTGTGCCCCGGCAGGTTTGTCGTCCCGGTGCCGGGTGACCCGAAGAGTGAGCCGTCGCGCTCCCTCGGAGCGTGCGCGGTTTCCCCAGCGAAGGGACACGCCCATGCCAGCCCTCGCCGCGCTGGTGCCCTTGGCGATGTTCGCACTTCTCATCGCTCTGGGCCGGTACGAAGAAGCGATGCTCCGGCCCCGCCGTACAGCCGGCGGCAACGGACCCGGCGCACGGCACGGAGGCCGGCACCGCCGCCCGGGCCGCCGCCCCACGCACCTGGGCACCGAACCGTACGTACGCGGGCCGGGGCAGCGCTGCGTACGACAGGGCCGCGACCTGCGCGACCTCTCGCCCCGGCGACGCGGCACGGTCGGCAGAACCGTACGGCCCACCCCGCCGGCCGTCCCACCGCTCACCCTCGCGCAGTTCCACGGGGCCACCGCCATCGGCGGCACCGCGCACCGCCGGACGCGCCGGGCGGAGCTGACGCGGCGGGGAAACTGACCCACCGGCCGTGCGGCCCTCACCCTCGCTGGAACGTGTGACACCGACCGTGGGGTTGCGCGGCGTCGTCACGGGTACTGGGGATGCCGGAGATGCCATGAATACCGGTGATGCCGGAGCAGACCCAGGAAGCAGGAGGGCCCCGTGACTCCCCAGCGCAAGAAGACCGACAGCGCGCTCGACGAAGTCCTCAAAGAGGTGGAGGAAGCCGAGACACGCGATGTGACGAACCCCGGGCGGCCCAGCGAGGGCTACGGGAAGGCCGGCTACCCCCACACCCCCAGCCACCAGGGGCAGAAATCCGCCGAGGAGATCACGGAGGACGACCCGGACACGGGGAAGGGCGAGGGCAGGACCGGAAACGGCTGAAGGGCGGCGAGGAAGCAGGAAAGAAGCCAAGGAAGGAACTAATAAAGCCGAGGAAGAAGCCAAGGAAGCCGCATCCCGCCGTCGGGCCTCTTGCCCCTCCCGGTGACATGCTTCTACGGTCTCCTGCACGGCCCGGCTCTACGGGTGTAGACCGGTCGTGACGCGGCGTCAGGTACAGGGGTGAGGACCGGCGACGGCCCGCACCCGCTTCCGCTCCCCGACACCGCCGAGCGTCACCGGTGCGGAAGGGAGCAGGAAGCATGAGCCGTACTGTCATCCGCGGCGGACTGGTGATCACCGCTGCCGACGAGATCCACGCCGACGTCCTGGTCGAGGACGGCCGCGTCACCGCCCTGGCCGCGCACGGCAGTTCCCTGGCCGAGGACTGGCCCGCCGCCGCGGACCGTACGATCGACGCCACCGGCACGTACGTGATCCCGGGCGGCGTGGACGCCCACACCCACATGGACTTCCCCTTCGGCGGGACCTCCTCCAGCGACACCTTCGAGACCGGCACCCGCGCCGCCGCCTGGGGCGGCACCACCACCGTCGTGGACTTCGCCGTCCAGTCGCGCGGCCGGACGCTGCGCGAGGGCCTGGACCGCTGGCACGCCAAGTCCGACGCCCGGTGCGCGGTCGACTACGCCTTCCACATGATCCTCTCCGACGTCGACGAGCACGCGCTCAAGGAGATGGACCTGCTGGTCGAGGAGGGCGTGACCTCCTTCAAACTGTTCACCGCCTACCCCGGCGTCTTCTACAGCGACGACGGGCAGATCCTGCGCGCCATGCAACGGGCTGCGGGCAACGGCGGGCTGGTGATGATGCACGCCGAGAACGGCCCGGCCATCGACGTACTGATCGAACAGGCACTCGCCGCGGGGAAGACCGACCCCCGCCACCACGGCGAGGTCCGGCACGCCCTCCTGGAGGCCGAGGCCACCCACCGTACGATCCAGCTCGCCCGGGTCGCCGGCGCCCCCCTGTACGTCGTGCACGTCTCCGCCCAGGAGGCCGTCGCCGAGCTGGCGCAGGCCCGGGACGCGGGTCACAACGTCTTCGGCGAGACCTGCCCCCAGTATCTGTTCCTGTCCACCGACAACCTCGCCGAACCGGACTTCGAGGGCGCGAAGTACGTGTGCAGCACGCCACTGCGTCCGCGTGAACACCAGGCGGCCCTGTGGCGCGGCCTGCGCACCAACGACCTCCAGGTGGTCTCCACCGACCACTGCCCCTTCTGCTTCCGCGGGCAGAAGGAGCTGGGACGCGGTGACTTCTCCAAGATCCCCAACGGCCTGCCGGGCGTCGAGCACCGCATGGACCTGCTCCACCAGGCGGTCGTCGAGGGACGCATAAGCCGCCGCCGCTGGATCGAGATCGCCTGCGCCACCCCTGCGCGGATGTTCGGCCTCTACCCGAAGAAGGGCACCATCGCCCCGGGTTCGGACGCCGACATCGTCCTGTACGACCCCGGCGTTGAACAGGTCATCTCCGCCGGGACCCACCACATGAACGTCGACTATTCGGCGTACGAGGGAAAGAAGATCACCGGACGCGTCCGGACCGTGCTCTCCCGCGGCGAACCCGTCGTCGAGGAGCGTCGGTTCACCGGGCGCGCGGGGCACGGCCAGTACGTTCCGCGCGGCACCTGCCAGTACCTCGCCTGAGAGCCCGAGAGGCCGAGAGCCTGAGAGCCCGAGAGGCCGAGAGGCCCGAGGAGCCCGAGCAGGGAAGAGAAACAGGCCAGCAACCCAGCAACCCGAGCAACTCAAGGAGCGTCGCTGTGGACTTCGGAGTCGTCCTTCAGACCGACCCTCCCGGCTCGGCGGTCGTCGCCCTGATGCGCCGCGCCGAACGGCAGGGGTTCCGCTACGGCTGGACCTTCGACTCCTCCGTACTGTGGCAGGAGCCGTTCGTCATCTACAGCCGCGTCCTGGAACACACCGAACGCATGATCGTCGGCCCGATGGTCACCAACCCCTCCACCCGTACCCCCGAAGTCACCGCCTCCACCTTCGCCACGCTCAACGAGATGTACGGCAACAGGACGGTCTGCGGCATCGGCCGCGGCGACTCCGCGATGCGCGTGGCGGGCCGCAAACCCGACACCCTCGCGCGCCTGGGGGAGGCCATCGGCGTCATCCGGGACCTCGCCGAGGGCCGCGAGGCCGACGTGGACGGCCGCAGGCTGCGCATCCCCTGGGTACGGGACGGCCGGCTGCCGGTGTGGATGGCCGCGTACGGGCCCAGGGCGCTGGCGATGGCCGGCCGGCTGGCGGACGGGTTCATCCTCCAGCTCGCCGACCCTTTTCTCACCGAATGGATGATCAAGGCCGTACGGACGGCGGCGGCCGAGGCGGGCCGCGACCCCGGCACGGTCACGATCTGCGTCGCCGCGCCCGCCTACGTCGGCGAGGACCTGGACCGTGCGCGGGAGCAGTGCCGGTGGTTCGGCGGCATGGTCGGCAACCACGTCGCGGACCTGGTGAGCCGGTACGGCGAGCACTCCGGCCTGGTGCCCGAGGCCCTGACCTCGTACATCAAGGCACGTCAGGGGTATGACTACGCCCACCACGGCCGCACCGGGAACCCGGACACCGCCTTCGTCCCCGACGAGATCGTGGACCGCTTCTGCCTGCTGGGCCCGCCCGCCGCCCAGATCGAGAAACTGCGGGCGCTGAGGGACCTGGGCGTGGACCAGTTCGCGCTGTACGCGATGCACGACGCGAAGGAAGCCACGATCGACGCCTACGGGCAGCACGTCATCCCGGCACTGACCGGCTGAGCCGCTGACGCTCTGACCGTCCACGGCCCTACGGCACGAGAGCGGCCCTCTTCATCGCACGACGAAGGGGGCCGCTCGGCCACCCACACAGCGCTGGGCCGGCGGGAGCGCTCCGTGATCAGGCGGAGAACGCGCCCGCCTTCACACCGGAGATGAAGTCGGCGAACGAACCGGAGGGGATGGTCAGGACGTGGCCGTCCGGGTCCTTGCTGTCGCGGATGGGGACCACGGCATGGGTAACGGCGAGGTCACCACGGACCTCTATGCACTGGCCGCCGTTCTCACTGTACGAAGACTTGAACCATTTCAGGGATTCGGTGGTCACGGAGTGCCCTTTCTGAGCTGTTCGATCATGGCTACGGAAGCCGACTGAGAGAGGGCTCCGGCCTGCAACTGATGGTAGGCCGTCAGCAGGGGCACCACGGAGGTGGATTCGCGTTCAAGGTGCCCGGCTTGAGCAGACTCCGCGTACGACACCAGCAAGCGGTTCGCCATCGTCAGAATCGTGATGGGCAGGCTGAACGGCCTATCCGTTCCCATGGTGAACGGAGCCACCTGAAGGATGGTGGTGGGAAGTGTGGCGAAGTCGGTCAGCCGCTCCAACTGAGCAGCCATCACACCCGGCTCGCCAACGGGGCGCCGTAGACAGCTCTCGTCCAACACCGCCAACACCAGTGGCGGGGGAGTCCGGAGTAACGCCGCCTGTCGCTCGGCGACGAGTGCGACCCGTTCGTCTGCCTGCTCCTTCGTGATCATCCCCCGTCTAACAGCGCTCTCCGCAAGGGCGGACGCGTACTCCGCCGTCTGTAGCAGTCCTGGGATCACGCCGACTTCGTACAGCCTGATCTCTGCCGCGCGCCCTTCGTGCTCCACGAACTCCGGGAAGCCTTCAAGAAGCGAGCCCTGCCGGATCTCGCGGAACTCCCGCTCGAACGTCTCGGTTGTCCCCACGAGGCCAAAGGCGACGTCAGCACTACGCGAGAAGCGGAGAGTTGGAGGCTTGCGACCAACTTCGACTGCTGAGATGTGGACGCTTGAGTACCCCATGCGTTCGGCCAGCTCATCCTGCGTCCAGCCGCGCGCATCCCTCAATCTCCGTACGCGTGCCCCGTAGGCCGCTTGGGGGCTGCTATCCGGGTGCAACTCGCGTCGGTTCATGGGCAGTCACCAACCCTTTCGTGCGGAATCGGCAGGTTGATGGGTGGCTCAACACTAGGCCACGCTGAACCCCCTCGGTAGCGAAACCGCCACGGAGAGGAACGAAAGTGCCCCAGGAGACCACGGCAGGCCGGAACCGGACCATCGCCTCCCACCCGCACGCCAACAGTGACGCAACCCTCCCCACCCACCGACCCGAAGGTACGCCCATGGCCACCCCCGCCCCCTCCCGCGACCGCCGAGTGATCGAGATCAACGGCGTCCGGAAGCACTTCGCGGAGTGCACCACCGAGACCGACGGAAACGTGTGCGGTGCGCGGTCGTCCCTGTGGGACAACCCCTTGCGGCCCAACGCATGGATGCGCGCGCACGCAGACGAGACCGGGCACGGCACGTACGACCGGTGCTGGTCGGAGCCCGTGACCGTTCCCGCCAAGAACACCACTGACGGACGGCGACAGTCAGCGCCCACATAAAAGGGCCGCTTCCCCAATGAACCCGCCGACCCGAACCCCGGGAACCCCCATGACGTGCGCACGCTGCCAGAAGCTGACCCGCGACCTGAAAGCCGCCGTGGCCGAAGGCGATCAATCCAAGGCCGCGGACTGCCGAATCCTCATCGGCCGGCACCCCGACCACGAGCCTCCGGTCCCCGCACCCAAGACGAGCAAGGCACAGCGGTGACCCCCAAGCAGGTGGAGAGGGCCGTCACCGTCGGAGACGACCTTCTGACCACCCACAAGCCCCTCCTGGCCGGGGGCACTCTCCGCCCGCACTGCGGCGCCGGAAAGGCCGACGAGGAGACCACCGAATGGCGTCGCGCCGTCAACTGCGAAGCATGCCTCCAACTGCTGAAAGAGGACGACCATGCCTGACTGCCCATGCAACCTGCCCAAGCGCAACCCCCGTGGCGCCATCGTCGCCAAAGACCGCCGGGCCGTTGAAGACCAGAAGAACACCCGGGCCGAACTAGGGTCTGTTGCGAGAGTGGATCTTGAACTGTAACGGTCATGGCGCGGCGCGAGGGGACCTGACGGACAGGGTCCGTGCCGACAAAGCCTACGGATCCCGGGCGAACCGCTTCTACCTGCGCAGACACAGGATCGGATGCACCATCCCGGAGAAGGCCGACCAGGTACGCAACCGAACTCGCCGTCCGATATGAGGCGACCGTGCTGGTCGCAGCCCTCAACGAGTGGCTGTGACCAGCGCTTTCGGGACCGACTCTAGGTGTGGAATGTGGTGGTTGCCTCCAGGGCCGCCCGGCCGGTCGCGACCCGGTTCACCGGCGCGTTCTCGTCGGCGTAGCCGAAGGAGATACCCACGAGCAGCTTCCCCTCTCCGACTCCGAGTTGATCGCGGACGGTGTCGGCGTAGAAGCTGAGCAGGCCCTGCGGGCAACTGGCCACGCCGTAGCCGGCCATGGCCAGCAGCAGCGTCTGCAGGTAAGCGCCGGCGTCGGCGGCCAGTCGCGGCCCGCCGTCGCCGGTGACGAACAGGAACGCGGCATGGGGCGCCCCGTAGAAGCCCAGACTTTCCGCGTCGTAGGCCGCGCGAGCCGGGTGGTCGTCGGGGCCGATGCCCAGCGCTCCGTACAGACCGGCACCGAAGGCGGCCCGTCGTTCCTGGTGGACGGGTGCGTACATGTCCTCGGAGTACGGGTAGTCGGCCGTGACGCGTCGCTCGGCGTGGGCCGTTCGCAGGGCGTCGGCCAGACGGTCCCGCCTTGCGCCACCGACCACCTCGACCCGCCACGGCTGCGCGTTGGAATTGGACGGCGCGGTGCCGGCCAGGGAGAAGACCTTGCGCAGAGTGTCCTCGGGTACCGGGTCGGGACGGAATGCGCGGGTCGCGCGGCGCCCGCGGATCAACTGCTCGGCGTATTCCGACATTTGCGTCCCGCCCGGCTGTGTCCGGCCGGTGGGCGCCTCGCTCGTGCGCGTCCGGGTGAAGACCGGTCCGCTCATGGAACTCTCCTCAGGATTCACCAAAGTAAACGTAACCGTTTACTTGAAGTGGCACTATAGCCAGCCATCCCCTCCGAAGTAAACGGGAACGTATACTTACGTCATGACCACGATGACGACGGCGTCTCGACGGCCGGGGCGCGGAGGGCGGGAGCGCATCCTGGCCGCCGCGGCCGGACTGTTCGCGGCCCAGGGGATCAACGCGACCGGCATGGAGCAGATCGCGGAGCGGGCTCCGGTGTCCAAGCGCACCCTCTACGCGCACTTCAGGACCAAAGACGAGCTGGTCCTCGCCCATCTCAAGGATCTCTCCTCGACGGGACGCACCCTGGAGGGCGTGCTGGCACGCGAGGACATCCCCGCCAAGGAGCGCATCCTCGCACTGTTCGACCCGCCCCCGACCGGCACGGATCCCGTGCGCGGATGCCCGTTCATCGACGCCGCCGCGGAGTTCCCCGACCCCCAGAACGCGGTCCACTCCTACGCCCGCGAACAGAAACTGCTGATGGTGCGGCTGGTGACCGACCTGGTAGCGGAACTGGGCTGCCGGGAGCCCGCCGTCCTCGCCGAGCAACTCGTGACCCTCGCGGACGGCGCCGCCAGCCGCGCCATGGTGCTGGGCGAGTCGAACTACGGCCGGCACGCACGGACAGCGGCAAAGACCCTCCTGGAAAACGCCCTGCCGACCACGATCGAGAACCTAGCCACGTAGAAGCCAGTTCGAATACATCGATCGGTCATCCGTTACGGCACGCGGGTGAGCCACTCCCGGGAGCTGAACTTGCCGCCGGCCAGTTGCCGTGCCCGGGCCAGCTCCTCGTCCGTGACCGTGCCGTCCGTGCCGCCGTAGCGGGCGCGGAAGGAGGCGATCATGCGGTCGATGACCTCGGCGCGGGGCAGACCAGTCTGGCGGCGCAGCGGGTCGACCCGCTTCTTGGCGCTGCGGGTGCCCTTGTCGGAGAGCTTCTCCTTGCCGATGCGGAGCACCTCGACCATCTTGTCCGCATCGATGTCGTAGGACATCGTCACGTGGTGCAGCACGGCGCCGTCCCCGGCGACCACGCGCTTCTGGGCGGCGCCCGCGATCTTCCCGGCGTCGGTCGCGATGTCGTTGAGCGGCTTGTACCAGGCGTTGATGCCCATGTCGCCCAGGGCGGCCAGCACCCAGTCGTCCAGATAGGCGTAGCTCTCGGCGAAGGTCAGGCCCTGGACGAGCGAGGCCGGTACGCACAGGGAGTACGTGATGGTGTTTCCCGGCTCCGCGAACATCGCCCCACCGCCGCTGATGCGCCGTACGACCGTCACGCCGTGCTTCTCGGCGCCCGCGGGATCGACCTCGTTGCGCAGCGACTGGAAGCTGCCGATGATCACCGCGGGGCGGTCCCACTCCCACACGCGCAGCGTCGGGGGCCGCCGCCCGGCCGCGACCTCGGTGGTCAGCACCTCGTCCAGTGCCATGTGCAGGGCGGGCGGCTGGGGACCCTCGTGGATGATCTGCCAGTCGTAGTCGTTCCAGTCGGTGGCCTGGGCGACCGCCCGGCGCACCGCGACGCCCACCGACTCCGCGGTGAAGCCGAACAGCACCGCGCCGGCCGGCAGCGCCGCCTCGATACGGGCCGCCAGGCCCCGGGCGTCGGTGTCGGCAGGGGCGCCCTCCAGCGCCTGGTTGATGGCGTCGAGCGCCTCGTCCGGTTCAAGGAAGAAGTCACCGGCGACGCGTACGTCACACAGCACCCCGTCGCTCACGCCGAGGTCGACGACGACGAGCTTGCCGCCCGGCACCTTGTACTCACCGTGGTACTCGCCCTGCACGGCGGTCTCTCCTTCACCCGAACCTGCGCACGGCCCAGGCGGCCGGCAGCCGTCTCCACCGTAACGCCATCGCCGCGGTGACGGCGGGACGGGTGATCATCGGTGACCTGGGGGCCGACGCGTCGTTCAACAGTCATGATCATGCTCAATGCGGTTCGTCATGCGGTCGCCACAGCGGTCACCCCACTGGTCGGCACGGCGGGACTGGCGGCGGTGCTCATCTGTGCCACGCCCGCCTCCGCCGGCGGGATCGGGTCCTTCCTGTCGCCCGCGATCGGTACGGAGTGCGCCAACCCCACGACGGACGGCCACGCCTATGGAGGTGCGGTACTGAACGACGGACCGGGCAGCAACAACTTGACCACCATGCCGTTCGCCAGCGCCCTCAACCAGTGCGGCGGCGCCGACCTGGTGCCCAATCTGCAACCCGGCAACGACACCATCCTGGGCGCGCCGATCATCGGGCCCATGCTCGACAGTTACGTCAGGCCCTTCCTGAAAGGGCCGTCCCACACCACCAGGTGAGCGCCGCACCGGGTGAGCGCCGCACCGGGTGGGCGCCGCGCGCTCCGCGCCGGGAGTTCACCCGGAATCCAGGCCCGGTGTCAGTGGGGCGTGGTTCGATGGAAGCATGATCGAGGCTATGCGTACGGATGCGGCAGGAACGACAGCGAACCGGGCGAACGCGGCGAACCCGGCGGCGAACACGGCGGACGCGACAGCGGGCACGGCGGCGGCGGAGCGCGCCGCGGCCGAGGTGCTGCGGGCGGTGGACGGGGCGGCGGTCGAGGCCGCCGTCCGGGCCGCGGCGGCGGCCGAGATCACGCCGCGCTTCCGGCAGCTCGCGGCCGAGGAGATAGCGGAGAAGAACGGGCCGCACGACCTCGTCACCACCGCCGACCGGCTCGCCGAGGAACACCTCACCGCCGCCCTGACGTCCCTGCTGCCCGGCTCCATGGTCGTCGGCGAGGAAGCGGTGCACGCCGACCCCTCCGTGCTGGGCGCGCTCAGCGGCCCGGACCCGGTGTGGATCGTCGACCCCGTCGACGGCACCCGCCAGTTCGTCCACGGCGACCCCGGCTTCGCCACGCTGGTCACCCTCGCCCTCCACGGCGAGCTGCTGGCTTCCTGGACGTACGCCCCGGCGCTGGGCCTGATGGCGGTCGCCCGCCGCGGCGGTGGCGCCAGGCTCAACGGCTCCCCGCTGCAAGCCGGCTCCCCGGAGCCCGGCCAGGCCCTGCGGGTGGCGATATCCCACTACGACTTCACCACCGACGAGCAGAAGCGGGTGCTGGCCGCCCTGGACGCCGGCGGTGTCGCCACCCGCCCCTGCGGCTCGGCGGGACTGGAGTACCTGCACGTCGCGCAGGGCGCCATCGACGGGCTCGCCTTCAGTTGGGAGAACGCCTGGGACCATGCGGCCGGGCTGCTCCTCGTACAGGAAGCGGGCGGTGCCGGCGGGACGGTCGCCGGCGAGCCGTTCCGTATAGCGGGCGGCAACGCGCTGCCCTTCGCCGCGGCGCGGGATGCCGCCACCGCGCGGCGTATCCTCGGACTGCTGGCAGCCGCCAACTGATCCTCATCAGGGACGAGGACCGGACGTGAGGGGAGTGGCGCAGGTGCCCGGGATGCTGGACGCCGTGGTGATCGGAGCGGGGCCCAACGGGCTGACCGCGGCCGTCGAACTGGCCCGCCGGGGCCTGTCCGTCGAGGTCTTCGAGGCCCACGGCACGGTCGGCGGCGGCGCCCGTACCGAAGAGCTGACCCTGCCCGGCTTCCGGCACGACCCCTGTTCGGCGGTGCACCCGCTCGCCGTCGGCTCACCCGCCTTCGCCGCCATGCCCCTGGAGCGGTACGGCCTCCAGTGGCTGCACCCCGACCTCCCGCTCGCCCACCCCTTCCCCGACGGCAGCGCCGCGGTGCTCTCGCGCTCCGTCGGCGAGACCGCGATGTCCTTCGGCCCCCGCGACGCGGGCGCCTACCGCCGGCTGGTGACGCCCTTCCTCGGCAAGTGGAACGCCATCGCCGCCGACTTCCTGCGCACGCAGTGGGACGGCCTGCCCCGCGACCCGGTCGGCTTCGCCCGCTTCGGCCTGACCGCCGCCCAGCCCGTCGCACTGCTCAACCGCCGCTTCCGGGACGAGAAGGCGCGCGGCCTGTTCGCCGGGCTCGCCGCGCACGTCATCGCGCCGACCACCAGCCTCGGTACGGGCGGCGCGGCCCTGCTGTTCGCCCTCGCCGCGCACGCGAACGGCTGGCCCGTCCCGCGCGGCGGCTCCCAGGCCATTCCCGACGCGCTGACCGGACTGCTGCGCGCCCACGGCGGCGTGGTGCACACCGACTTCGAGGTCAAGCGGCTGGACGACCTCCCGCCGGCCCGCGCGTACGTCTTCGACACCTCGCCGACCGACCTCGCCCGGATCGCGGGGCTCGGCAACGCCTACCGGAACGTGCGGTACGGCGCCGGCGTCTTCAAGATCGATTACGCGCTGTCCGGGCCGGTCCCGTGGACCTCGCCGCAGGCCCGCCGGGCCGGCACCGTCCACATCGGCCCCACCAGCGGCGAGATCCACACCGCACTGCGCGCCGCCGTGGACGGCCGCGACCCCTCCGTACCGTTCCTGATCACTTCTCAGCCCACCCTGACCGACCCGAGCCGCGCGCCCCAGGGCAAGCACACGTTCTGGGCGTACGGACACGTCCCCCACGGCTGGGAGGGCGACGCCACCGACGTCATGGAGCGGCAGTTGGAGCGCTTCGCCCCCGGCTTCCGCGATCTGGTCCTGGCCCGCGCCGTGGCCGGCCCGCCCCAACTGGCCAGGCGCAACGCCAACTACGTCGGCGGTGACATCGGCACCGGCTCCGCCGCCGGGCTCAGGCTGATCATCCGCCCCAAGCTCGCCCGCGTCCCGTACACCACCGCCCACCCCGCCGTCTTCCTGTGCTCCCAGGCCACCCCGCCCGGCCCCGGCGTCCACGGCATGTCCGGCCACCATGCCGCCAAGTTCGTCTGGCGCCGCCTGCGCGCCGCGCGATGACCCGGCACGATCCGGCACGATCCGGCACGATCCGGCACGACCCCGCCCCGGTCCCGGGACCCACAGGGACCGGCACGAACACCCATGGACCGCCATGAACTCCTCCGGGAACGGCACCAACGCCTCTGAGACCAGCCTGACCCTCCTACGCGGTGACATCACCGAACAGACGGTGGACGCCGTCGTCAACGCCGCCAACTCCTCCCTGCTGGGCGGCGGCGGAGTCGACGGCGCCATCCACCGCCGCGGCGGCCCCGAGATCCTCGCCGCCTGCCGCGACCTGCGCGCCTCCCACTACGGCCGCGGTCTGGGCACCGGCCAGGCCGTGGCCACCACGGCCGGCCGCCTCCCCGCCCGCTGGGTGATCCACACCGTGGGCCCCGTCTGGTCCCAGGAGGAGGACCGCTCCGATCTGCTCGCTTCCTGCTACCGCGCCTCGCTGCACGTCGCCGACGAACTCGGCGCCCGCACCGTCGCGTTCCCGGCCATTTCCACCGGCGTCTACCGCTGGCCCCTGGAAGACGCCGCCCGCATCGCCGTCGAGACGGTCCGCCATACGGACACCGCCGTCGAAGAGGTGCGCTTCGTCCTCTTCGACGACCGGGCGTACGCCGCCTTCGCCGCCGCACGGGCGCGCTGAGCGGGGCACTGTGCCGGGTGCCGGGTGCCGGGTGCCGGGTGCCGGGCGGCGCAGTGTGCGCCACTGTGGCTGTCGGCGCAAGGCGGTGCAGGTGGGCCTGAAGTCCGCTGGTCACCGGCCGTCCGTACGAGCAAGGTCGGAAGGCAACAGCGCGGTGACGAAAACAGCGCGGTGATAAAGACAGCGGGGTGACGGCGCCGACGCGGTGACGATGACGGCGACAGTGCGGTGAGGGCGACAGCCCGGTGACGACGACGGCGACGGCGCGAAGGGGCGGCCCGGGCAACGGGTAGCTCTCCGGTAAGGCGCGAGGCGGCGGTACGGCGACGGCGGCGGACGAGGGAAGGCATGCTGCGGATCCACTTCACCCCCGAAGACCTGGCCCGGGTGCGCGTCGCGCCCGAACCGGACTACCTGTGGGAGATCGCGAACAGTGTCCAGACCCTGCAACGGCGGGACGGCGCCCCGGTGTTCGGCACCTGGCGGGGCTGGGCCAGAGCCCGGCTGACAGGCACCCGCCCACTGCTGTCCGTCCTGCTGCCGCCGCGCGGCTACTCGCCGGACTTCCTCACCCCCTCCCAGGACACCCCCGCGTCCCTGGACACGGCACTCGACACGCTCCTGAGTACCCCGCGCTCTCGGCTGCGCACCGACCTGGCCCGTCTGGACGCCACCCGCCCGCTGCCCCGGTGGACCTCGGACCTGGCGGAGGGGGACACCGAGACCCTGAACCGGCTGGGCGAGGCCATCCGTACGTACCACGCGCAGGCCATCGCCCCGCTGTGGAACACCATCCACGCCCACATCGACGCCGACCGCATGCTGCGCATGCGCTCCCTGCTCACCGGGGGCGTCGAGGGGCTGCTGGCCGGACTCGGCCCGCACTTCCGCTGGAAACCGCCGGTGCTGGAGGTCGACTACCCCGTCGAGAAGGTCCTGCGCCTTGAGGGGCGGGGCCTCCTCCTACAGCCGTCCTTCTTCTGCTGGCCCGCCCCCGTCTCGCTCGCCGACGCCGACCTGATGCCCGTCCTGGTCTATCCCGTCCCGCACGACCTGGACATGGCCCGTGGCCCCGCGCCGCCCTATGAGCGTCCCCACCCACTGGGCGCGCTGCTGGGGAACACCCGCGCCGCCGTCCTCAGAACCGCCGTACACGGCTGCTCCACCAGCGAACTGGCCCGCCAACTGGGCGTGACGGCACCCGCCGTCAGCCAGCACGTCGCCGTACTGCGCGAGGCCGGGCTGCTGATGACCGTCCGGCAGGCCGGCCGTGCCCTCCACGTCGCCACGGCCGAGGGCCGGGCCCTGCTGCGGTGCGTACCGGGCGGAAACTCCGGCTGAACCGCGCCGCGTACGGCCACCGGTGGCCGCCGCCACGAGACGGCCGTACGGGGCCTGTGGCCGACCGTACGGGAGTCGGGACGGCCTGTTCACAGGCCCGGGGTGCCCCGTACGACAGCGCAGACGACCCGTACGAAAGCCTCCGAGGCAACCCGTACGAAAGCCTCCGAGGTGACCCGCACGAAAGCCCCCGGGGCGGCCCGGTGCCCGACCCGTACGGGGAGACCCGGGCCGACCGCGCACGCCGCACGTATCCGTACGGCGTGCGCGGCCCTGTGGGAGGCCCGGCAGGCCGACGGCACGCGTGCCCAGCAGCGACCAGCAGTGCCGACGGTGCCGTACAGGAGAGCCCCCCGCGACGCCGGACACGGCCCCGCGTGAGCGAAGTCCGCGGGCGGGCACCGGTGGCGATGGCGCGCACCGTGCCCGGTCCGGCGCGTTGCTCTCCTGCCGCCGCGCCGTTCGTACTGTCGTGCTGCCCTGCTGTCGTACGGTCCTGCTGTCGTACGGTCCCACCGTCCTGCCGTGCCCCGCCGTCGAGCGCCCCCGCGCGCCCGCCGACGGCCGAGCGCGGACCGGCCGCGCTCCCAACCATCGTGTGGCCACAGGGGACCGGTGGGCAAGGAAGAGAAGACGGGGCTTAAACCGCCATGTCCCCGGCCTGTGGCGGCGCGAGCGCGAACGACGGAGACGGCCGGCCGCGGCCCTGCAGGCGGACAGGAACGACCTGAGACGGAGAGGGCGGACGCGCAGGCAGCACGACGTCGATGTCGGAAATTCGCCAGCCAGTGCCCGGGCCCGTACTGAATCCTTGAGCCATGCACACCGAAACCGAGCGCTGCATACGTGCCGTGCAGTCCAAGGACGCCCGCTTCGACGGGTGGTTCTTCACCGCCGTGCTCACCACCCGCATCTACTGCCGCCCGAGCTGCCCGGTCGTGCCGCCCAAGCCCGAGAACATGTCCTTCTACCCGAGCGCCGCCGCCGCGCAGCAGGCGGGCTTCCGGGCGTGCAAACGGTGCCGGCCCGACGCGGCGCCCGGCTCGCCCCGGTGGAACGAACGGGCCGACCTCGTCGCCCGCGCCATGCGGCTGATCGGTGACGGCGTCGTCGACCGCGAGGGCGTGCCGGGCCTGGCAGCCAGGCTCGGCTACAGCACCCGCCAGGTCGAACGCCAGTTGCTCGCCGAACTCGGCGCCGGACCACTGGCGCTGGCCCGCGCCCAACGCGCCCAGACCGCCCGGCTGCTGATCGAGACCAGCGGCCTGCCCATGGCGGAGGTGGCGTTCGCGGCCGGGTTCGCCAGCATCCGGGCCTTCAACGAGACCGTACGCGAGGTCTTCGCCCTCACCCCCACCCAACTGCGCGAACGCGCCCGCCCCGCGCCCGGTGCCGGGCATCCCGGCGTTCTCACCCTCCGGCTGCCCTTCCGGCAGCCGCTGTGCCCCGACAACCTCTTCGGGCACCTCGCCGCCACGGCGGTGCCCGGCGTGGAGGAGTGGCGCGACGGCGCCTACCGCCGCACGCTCGACCTCCCCTACGGTCCCGGCATCGTCGCCCTGGCCCCGCGCCCCGACCACGTCCTGTGCCGGCTCTCCCTGACCGACCTGCGCGATCTGGCGGGCGCCATCGCCCGCTGCCGCGCCCTGCTGGACCTGGACGCCGACCCTGAAGCCGTCGACGCCTTGCTCGCGGACGACCCGCTGCTGGCCCCGCTCGTCGCCAAGGCCCCCGGCCGCCGGGTTCCGCGGACCGTCGACGCGGAGGAGTTCGCCGTACGGGCCGTACTGGGACAGCAGGTCTCCACCGCCGCGGCCCGTACCCACGCCGGACGCCTGGTCACCGCCCACGGACAGCGGATCGAGGACCCCGAGGGCGGCCTCACCCACCTCTTCCCGCCACCCGCCGCGCTGGCGGAACTGGACCCGCAGACCCTGGCGATGCCGCGCACCCGTCGCGCCACGCTCACCGGACTGATCGCCGCCCTCGCCGGGGACAGCTCCAACTCGGCGTCGGCAGCGACCGCGAGCGGGCCCGCGCACAGCTCGCCGCACTGCCCGGCGTCGGCCCCTGGACCGTCGAGTGCATCGCCATGCGCGCCCTCGGCGACCCGGACGCCTTCACCGCCACCGACCTCGGCCTGCGCCGGGCCGCCGCCGGTCTGGGACTGCCCGCCACGCCCGCGGCGCTCGTACGCCACTCCGCGCGCTGGAGTCCCTGGCGCGCGTACGCCGTGCAGTACCTCTGGGCCACCGACGACCACCCCATCAACCACCTCCCCACGAACTGAGGCCCCCATGCCACCCTCGACACCTGTCACACCACCCTCGATCCCCTCAGTAACTCACCCGAAGCCCGCCACCCAGCCCAGGCCCGTGGCCCACCCCAGGCCCGAGACCCACCCCACATCCGTGACCCGCCCCGAGCCTGTCGTGCACACCCTCATGAACGACACCCCGGTCGGCGCCCTGACCCTCGTGGCCCGGGGCGAGGCCCTCAGCGGCGTCTACATGACCGACCAGCGCCACCGCCCGCCGCAGGAGACCTTCGGCCACCCGGAAGACCCCCGGGCCGCCCCCTTCGCCGCCGCCATCCGCCAGCTCCGCGCCTACTTCGACGGCGAGCTGACCGTCTTCGACCTCCCGCTGACCTTCCACGGCACGCCCTTCCAGCAGCGCGTCTGGACGGCCCTGCGCGACATCCCGTACGGCGAGACCATCTCCTACGGACAACTCGCCGACCGCATCGGCAGCCCGACGGCGTCCCGCGCGGTGGGCCTGGCCAACGGCAAGAACCCGCTGGGCATCGTCGTCCCCTGCCACCGCGTCGTCGGCTCGACGGGCAGCCTCACGGGGTACGGGGGCGGGCTGGCCCGCAAGCGCCTCCTGCTGGACTTCGAACGGTCCGGCACCCAACAACCGATCTGGTGACCACCAAAGACACGCACACCCCAGCCCCCTGCCCACCCCGGCACGCCCCATACACCCAGCACACCCACCCACATACGCCCGTACACCCCGCCCCACATACGCCCGTACACCTCACCCCACATGCGCCCGTACACCCCGCTTCACTCCAGCCTCCGTACCACCCCGGGCGCCCTGCGCCGCTCGCCCGCACCCCAGACCGCTCGGCTCTACCGGGGGCGCCCCTGGCGACTCAGCTCCCCCCGGGGCGCCTCAGCTCCCCTCCCCGGGCGCCGCGTGCCGCTCAACTCCGCCCCTGACCGCTCGGCCCTACCCCAGGCCGCTCGTCTCCGCCCCACTCAGGGTTCTTTCCCTGCCCCTTTGGGTAACCCCCAGCCAGGGGGACACGTGCGTTCGATTTACCCCGTAGGTGCCCAGGTAGCCCCCGCCCACCCCCATCCCCCGCTCGCCCCCTACCCCGCCCTATGCCGCCCGCCCCGCCCTGCGCCGCCCGAGGGTTCTCCTCCCGCCCCGCCGGGTAACCCCCAGTCGGGGGTAAGCGCGCGTTCGATTTGCCCCGTAGGCGCCCCGGTTGGCCCCTCCAACCCGGCCCGGCCCTCCCACACGACCCCGACGACCTCATGCATGCCCTCGTCGCGGTCTGCGCCAGCTTCAGTACCGCAGCGACGTCATCGACAGTTGCCTCGCTGCAACCGGACTGCCTCATACAAAACAACGCACCGACAACGTCAGTAGCCGACCGGCAGGCGTGTTGGCGTCGGTCAGCTTCCCGTGGTGAGGTCGAAGGGAGCGGGGGATGGCCCGCCCAGATCCGGCGCGAGGTGTGCTCGGGGTAGGGAACGGTTTGCGATTCGGCGGCCAGGATGCGGGTGAGCTGCTGGTCAGGGTGGTAAGCGGGCCATCCGGGGTCACCGGTGGCGACGAACCGGACCCACGCCTGCCGGAGTTCTTGGGATACCGCGACGGCCTCGGGGGTCGGCTGGTCACCGAGGAGCTGCTTGCCGGTAGGGCTGTCCATCGTGCCGAACGCCAGGGGCACGTCGAGGCTGTGGCAGGCACCCAGGTTGCCTCCCAGTGCCGGGGAGGCGAGACCCAGCTCGAACAGGTACGAGCTGCCGCCGGCTGCCGCGTTCGCCTCGGCCAGCAGCAGCGACGGCATCCGGAAGGTGGCATCGGAGAACACTGTTTCCAGTAGTTCTTCCGGGGTGGCGCGCGGGTGGGCGGCACGGTAGGCGTCCGGGCCGCCCGGTGCCGGGGCGAGCAGGTCCAAGGCGGTGCGGGCGTCCTCGTCGGTGAACGTGCCCAGCCGTCCGGTCATGACGCTGAACAGCCGGAACTCATCGCGGGTATGGCCGGCGAGGAGTTCGATGCCGCTCGCACGGCCACCGGACAATGCGGTCCAGGGCGTTTCGCGCAGGACTTCGCCGTCGACCACGGGGCACACGGCGATACCGACGTGGGCGAGCCGCCCCCAGCTCTGCTGGTAGCGGGGGAGGTCGGCGCCCAGGGAGGTGACCTCGTCGGCCAGGCGTTGCGGGGCGATGTCGCTGAGGGCCGCGGCGGTGGGCGCGGTGCCGAGCCGGTCCGCGAGCGCGGCGGCGACCTGTTGGGCAAGCGCGGGGTTGCAGTGGAAGCCCGGCACCGAGTGGGTGATGGCCCGGCGGAACAGGGGGCGCGCCGATTTCATCGTCAGCAAGGCGGCGACCGATCCTGCCCCGGCGGACTGTCCGGCAACGGTGACCAGGTCAGGGTCTCCTCCGAAGCGGGCGATGTTGCGCTGTACCCAGTGCAGCGCCGCGATCTGGTCGAGGAAGCCGCGGTTGGGCGGGGCGCCGTCGAGCAGGGCGAAGCCCTCCGCGCCCACCCGGTAGTTGACGCTGATCACGACGAGTCCGGCTTCGGCCAGTGCCGTCGGGTCGTACATCGGGTCGCTGGAGTCTGCCGTCATGTAGCCGCCGCCGGGAAACCACACCAGCACCGGCAGCCCCGCCGCTGACGGGTCCGGAGTACAGACGTTGAGCGTCAGCCAGTCGGTGCCTTTCGCTGGGGGTACGTGCAGCGGCGTGGACTGCGGCCCCAGGGGCCCGAACTGCGCCGCCTGCCGTGTCCCCTCCCAAGGCCGGGGCGGGGCCGGTGCGGCGAACCGGAGCCGGCCCACGGGCGGCTGGGCATAAGGGATGCCGCGGAAGATCACGTGCCCGCCTCGCCGGCGGCCCTCCAGTACGCCCTCCGTCGTACGCACTCTTGGCTGCTCAGACATGGTGCTGCCCCTCTCCGGTCGGCCGGTCGTCACGTCGTCACGTCGTCAGGTCGTCACGTCGAAGGGCCCCAGCGTTATCGGCCAACTGTATTATGTCAACTGTATGGGAACGCGGGCGGACCGCGGGCACCGAGACGACCAGCCACAGAGAGGCCGACCATGCCGAAGCAGGTGGACCACCGCGAACGCCGCGAGACGATCGCCCGGGCGCTGTGGCGAGTGGTCGAGCGGCGCGGCGCGGTGCACCTGACGATGCGCGAGGTCGCACAGGAGGCCGGCCTCTCCCACGGGGCGGTGCAGCACTACTTCACCTCCCGCGAGGCGATGCTCACCTTCGCGATGGACTTCGCGGCCGAACAGACCGCACTGCGCGTCGGCCGGGGCGTCCAAGAACTCGGCGACCGGCCGCACCCCCGCGCCGTGCTCCGGCTGATGCTCACCGAAATGCTCCCTTTGCATGCCGACGCCCGTGCGACCAGCCGGATGAGCGCGGCCTACGTCCTGGAGGCGCTGCACGACGAGAGCGTTCACGCACGGGCGCGCGACGGGATGCTCCAAGGGCGCGCCGCCGTGGAGCGGCTGGTCCGCCAGGCCATCGCCGACGGACACATCAGCCCCGACCGCGACCCGGTGACCGAGACCAACCTGCTTCTCGCCCTGACCGGCTTCACCCCCCTGATCGAACTGAATGTGCTCGACCCTCAAGAGGTCCTCACCTCTGTCGACCGGTACCTGGACCGGCTGTTCATCCAAGAAGAGCATCGCCCGGGGGCGAAACGCGGAACCGGTACGACAAGCCGCCTTCCCGAACCCGGCACCACCGCTGCACCGAGCAGGAGCTGACCCGCAGATACTGTGTGATCACGCCGTTGACCTGCCCGGCGGCGAACATCCCGGCCGCATCCATCCGGATACGCTCGCGAAACGCCCGCCGCTCAGCCCTCGGATCACCGCCGGGCGGAACATCCATGACTGCGGCGTCCGGTGACGACCATCAAGTGCCGGCCCTCGCGACAACAGGCGGACAACGTCAGGAGCGCCATCCGGGGAGCCCGCGTGACGGACCCGACCGTTCCGCCCGGCAGGAACCAGGTGTCGCGGTAAGCCGCGGCAGTGGGACTCGACCAGCAGGACGCGCTCCTCGGCCCACGGAAGACGACACCGGCGCCCGCGAGCACGCGCGGCAGCACGGCGATGTACGTGGCGTGGCCCATGGTCGTACGGCCGGGCCCGGAGGGGAAAGCGGCACGCCCAAGGCCCCGCCATGACCGTTCGCATCCCCTGACGGCCGACCGTCGCGCTTTTCGTGAATACCGCTCTCTATTCGCCGGGGTCCGTGCCGGATAAGGTCACAGCGGCGCGACTGCCACTTCGAAAGCAAGGGGAAAAAGATATGGCGGACGCAGCGGACACAGCACGGACGAATAGCGCTAATAACGTCCACGTGCTGATCGCCGCGGACAAATTCAAGGGCTCCCTCACGGCCGCCGAGGTCGCCGGGCATGTCGCGGCCGGTCTGCGCCGCGTCGTCCCGGGCCTTTCGGTGGAGGCGCTTCCGGTGGCGGACGGCGGTGACGGTACGGTCGCGGCGGCGCTGGCCGCCGGCTTCGTACGGCACCGGGCCAAGGTCACCGGTCCGCTCGGCGACCCGGTGACGGCCACGTTCGCGCTGTCGGACCGGGGGACAGCCGTGGTGGAGATGGCCGAGGCATCCGGCCTCCGGCACCTCCCCGAGGGCGTCTTCGCGCCGATGACCGCCACTACGTACGGGACCGGGGAACTGCTGCGCGCCGCCCTGGACGCGGGCGCCACCTCGGTCGTCCTCGGGGTCGGCGGCAGCGCCACGACCGACGGCGGCGCGGGCATGCTCGCCGCGCTGGGGGCCCGCTTCCTGGACGCTTCCGGCGAGCCGGTCGCGCCCGGCGGCGGCCCGCTCGCGGCGCTGGCCACGGCCGATCTCTCGGGCCTGGATCCGCGCCTGGCCCGTACGGACGTGGTACTGGCCGGCGACGTCGACAACCCGCTGACCGGGCCGAAGGGCGCGGCGGCGGTCTACGGGCCGCAAAAGGGCGCGAGCGCGGCGGACGTCGCGGCGCTGGACACCGCCCTGGCACACTACGCCGAGGTCATGGAGGCCGCGGTCGGCCCGAAGGCCGCCGGGTGCGCGATGGCGCCCGGGGCGGGCGCGGCGGGCGGCGTCGGGTACGGCGCGCTGGTCGGGCTGGACGCGGCCTTCCGCCCGGGGATCGAGGTCATGCTGGAGGTCCTGAGCTTCGCGCCGGCCCTGGCGCGGGCCACGCTCGTCGTCACCGGCGAGGGCTCGCTGGACGAGCAGACGCTGCACGGCAAGGCGCCCGCGGGCGTGGCCGCCGCCGCCCGCGCCGCCGGGCTGGAGGTGGCCGCGGTCTGCGGGCGGCTGGCGCTGCCGCCGCAGGCCCTGGAGAGGGCGGGCATCCGGCGTGCCTACGCCCTGACGGACCTGGAGCCCGACCCGGCCCGCTGCATGGCCCAGGCGGGGCCCCTCCTGGAACGCGCGGCGGAGTCCCTGGCCCGCGACTTCCTGACCCACTGACGCCCGGCGCGGGCACCCGCGCTCGTACGGAGCCGCCGGCTGCCCGCCCCCAGCCACTGTCCGTACGAGCCGGGCTGCCCGCCCCAGCCACTCTCCGTACAAGCCCGGCCGTCCGCCCCCAGCCACTGTCCGTACGAGCTCGGCTCCCGGCCACCAGCCACATGGGGCCCGGGCGCACGACTCTTCCCGCCGCCCCCGAGAAGCCCACCTCACCGCGCGGGGCGCCGGTTCACCGCTCCGTCCCCATTCCACCCCACCCCCACCCGACGCCCGCGGGGCGCCCGCTCGCCGCCCCGCCTCACTCCCGGCCCAGGGTTCTCGCCCCGCGCCTGTGGGTAACCCCCAGTCGGGGGGAAAGGTGCGTTCGATTTGCCCTGTAGGGCGGCCGGGTCGGTCGGTCGGCGTCTTTCTGCCGGGGCCGCCCAGCCTGGTCAGGATCGTCTGTCCTCGCCCGGGCCGTCCGAGCCCCTGCCCGGGCCGACCACCGGCCCCGCCCGACGGCGACGAGCCCTCGCCTCCTGGGTCGTCCAAGGCGCCGCCCCGGCCGTCAGCTCCCTTCAGGCCCGCCCCAGAACCAAACCGAACGGAACCGAGCCGATCCAAACCCAGCAAAGCCCACCGCAACACCCGAGAGCCCCGGACGATCAAATCGTCCGGGGCTCTCGTTGGCTCTCGTTATGTGCCTGGTCTGCCTGTGCCGCCGCTTCGGAAGCCTTACGCCACCCGCCCGCCGTCCCTATCGGTTACGGGAGCTGTGCGGCGCGGGCCTCGCGGCGGTTGTCGCGGAAGGTGTTGACGCGGCGGGCCGTGGCGAACAGCGGGATCATCGCGCCCAGGACCACCTGGAGCGAGCAGCCGGTCTGAAGGAGGAGCTGGCCGCCGGGGGCGTCCAGCGCCCAGGCCGCCAGCATGCCCATGCTCAGGACGATCCAGCTCAGCATCGCCACCGCGAGCCGGCCCCGCGGCTTGGGGTACTCGACCCGGCTCACCATCAGCCAGGCCACCCCGATGATCGCCAGCAGCGTGGGCACGAACGGCAGCTCCAGCAGCACGATGGCGACGACGGTCAGGGCGCCGAAGGGGCTCGGCATGCCCTGGAAGATGCCGTCACGCAGCGTGACGCAGGAGAACCGGGCCAGCCGCAGCACCACCGCCAGCAGCACCACCACCGCCGCGACCACCGAGACCCGCTGGTGGGCGTCCTGGGCGACCATGCCCCAGGTGACGACGAAGTACGCCGGCGCGAGGCCGAAGCTGATCAGGTCCGAGAGGTTGTCCAGTTCGGCGCCCATCGCGGAGCTGCGCAGCTTGCGGGCGACCAGTCCGTCGAAGAGGTCGAAGACCGACGCCAGGAGCATCAGGATCACGGCCATGGCGGCGCTGTGCCGGGCCATGCCGCCGTCCTCGTTGCCCGTCAGGTGCGGGATCAGGACGCCGGTGGTCGTGAAGTACACGGCCATGAAGCCGCAGATCGCGTTGCCCAGCGTCAGGGTGTCCGCTATTGACAGCCGCATGGACAGCGGCATGTCGTCCTCGTCGTCGGCCTCGGGGGCCCACCCCGCCTGTGTTTCGGGATCAATCACGGTCAAGGCGAGTCACCCCCGCTGTGGTGGCCTGCCCGACCTCGACCGCGGCCTCGACGCCTTCCGGGAGGTAGACGTCGACGCGTGAGCCGAAGCGGATCAGGCCGATGCGCTCGCCCTGCTCGACCTTGGTGCCCTGGGGCACGTACGGGACGATGCGGCGGGCGACCGCGCCGGCGATCTGCACCATCTCGATGTCGCCGAGTTCGGTGTCGAAGTGCCAGACGACCCGCTCGTTGTTCTCGCTCTCCTTGTTGAACGCCGGAACGTACCCGCCGGGGATGTGCTCCACGGACGTCACCGTGCCGGCCAGCGGCGCGCGGTTGACGTGGACGTTCAGCGGGCTCATGAAGATCGCGACGCGGGTGCGCCCGTCCTTCCACGGCATGATGCTCTGCACCACGCCGTCGGCCGGAGAGATGACGCGGCCCTGAGCGATCTCTCGCTCGGGGTCGCGGAAGAACCACAGCATGCCCGCCGCCAGGGCGGTGGTGGGCACGGCGACGGCGGCCCAGCGTCCCGAGCGACGGGAACGGGCGAGGCTGACCGCTGCCGTCGCGACGGTCGGCAGAAGCCACGGCGACGCTCCGCGCGCGAGGCGGACGCGACCGCGTTGTGCAGAGGATTGGCTGTGGGGCATGGATGACCTTCGTAGCGGAGGATGCCGCATATGCGATGGGGGACGGCGGCTTTCCGTGGATGCTATCGGTTGCGGGCGGCAACTGGCCAAGAGCCAGCGCCAATCCGTGGCCGAAGTGCGATGACGGGGTGTGATCTTCGTCTAGGGGAAATCGGAACAAAAGGTGCGTTCACCCCTGGATCCGGTACTCCTCCAGCAGTCGTCGGCCAATGATCATTTTCTGGATCTCGGCGGTTCCCTCGCCGATCAGCAGCATCGGGGCCTCCCGGTAGAGGCGCTCGATCTCGTACTCCTTGGAGAAGCCGTAACCGCCGTGGATGCGGAACGCGTCCTCCACCACTTCCTTGCAGTACTCGGAAGCCAGGTACTTGGCCATGCCCGCCTCCAGGTCGTTTCGCTGACCGGAGTCCTTTTTGCGGGCGGCATTGACCATCATCGCATGGGCCGCTTCGACCTTTGTCGCCATTTCGGCCAGTTTGAACTGGATCGCCTGGTGCTGGGCGATCGGCTTTCCGAACGTCTGCCGCTGCTGCGCGTAGGAAATGCCCAGCTCGAAGGCGCGCTGGGCCACACCGCAGCCGCGCGCGGCGACATTGACCCGGCCGACCTCGACGCCGTCCATCATGTGATAGAAACCACGCCCGGTTTTTCCGCCGAGAACCCGGTCGGCCGGAATCCGCAGCCCATCCATGATCAATTCGGTGGTGTCGACCCCCTTGTAGCCCATCTTGTCGATTTTCCCGGGGATGGTCAGCCCGGGCCGTACGGTCCCGAATCCGGGCTCCTTCTCGACCAGGAAAGTCGTCATGGACTTGTGCGGAGCAGTTCCTTCCGGATGCCCCTCGTCCGTACGGCACAACACCGCGACCAGCGTCGAGGAACCGCCGTTGGTCAGCCACATCTTCTGGCCGGTCAGGACGTATTCGTCGCCGTCCCGCACGCCCTTGGAGGTGATGGCCGACACATCCGAACCCAGAGCCGGCTCGGACATCGAGAAGGCGCCGCGGACCTCACCGGCCGCCATCTTCGGCAGGAAATAGTCCTTCTGCTCCTGCGTGCCGTGCTGCTTGAGCATGTACGCCACGATGAAATGGGTGTTGATGATGCCCGAGACGCTCATCCAGCCGCGGGCGATCTCCTCCACGGTCAGCGCGTACGTCAGCAGCGACTCGCCGAGCCCGCCGTACTCCTCGGGAATCATCAGGCCGAAGACGCCCAGTTCCTTCAGGCCCTCGACTATCCGCGTCGGGTACTCGTCGCGGTGTTCCAGCTCGGTGGCGACCGGCAGGATCTCCTTGTCGACGAAGTCACGGACCGTGGCCAGGATTTCCCGCTGGATGTCGGTCAGACCCTCGGTCTGCGCGAGACGGCCGCTCATGTCACTTCTCCTTCTTGGCCGGCGGGGCCACCGGTTCCGGGCGGCCCGGCTGTTCGCCGCCGCGCTCCTGGACGTACGCGGCCGTGGGAACCATCACCTTGCGCCGGAAGACACACACCACGGTGCCGTCCTGCTTGTATCCCTTGGTTTCCACATGGACGATCCCGCGGTCGCTGCGGGACTTGGAGGGAATCTTCTCCAGTACGGTCGTCTCGCCGTACAGGGTGTCGCCGTGGAAGGTCGGTGCGATGTGCCGCAGCGACTCGATCTCCAGATTGGCGATGGCCTTGCCCGAGACGTCCGGGACCGACATGCCCAGCAGCAGCGAATAGACGTAGTTGCCCACGACGACATTTCTCTTGAAGTCCGTGGTCTGTTCCGCGTAGTTGCTGTCCATGTGCAGCGGGTGGTGATTCATCGTGAGCAGACAGAAAAGATGGTCGTCGTATTCCGTGACCGTCTTTCCGGGCCAGTGCTTGTAGACGTCGCCGACGGTGAACTCTTCGTAGATCCGGCCGAACTGCATCGCGCTACGCCTCCGGGGCCTGGAACTTGGACGTACGGGTCATGCCGGCGGCCCGGCCCTTTCCGGCGATGACCAGCGCCATCTTGCGGCTGGCCTCGTCGATCATCTCGTCGCCGAGCATCGCCGATCCCTTGGCCCCGCCCGCCTCCGAGGTGTGCCACTCATAGGCGTCCAGGATCAGCTCGGCGTGGTCGTAGTCCTCCTGCGAGGGCGAGAAGACCTCGTTGGCCGCCTCGACCTGACCGGGGTGCAGCACCCACTTGCCGTCGAACCCCAGGGCCGCGGCCCGCCGCGCGACCTCCTTGTAGCCCTCGACGTTACGGATCTGAAGGTACGGGCCGTCGATGGCCTGGAGATCGTAGGTACGGGCAGCCATCAGGATGCGCATCAGGATGTAGTGGTAGGCGTCCGCCCCGTAACCCGGCGGCTGCTCACCCACGACCA
Source organism: Streptomyces sp. MST-110588 (assembly GCF_022695595.1). Lineage (NCBI taxonomy): Bacteria > Bacillati > Actinomycetota > Actinomycetes > Kitasatosporales > Streptomycetaceae > Streptomyces > Streptomyces sp. MST-110588. The sequence continues at coordinate 1,390,911 of NZ_CP074380.1, read as the reverse complement.
GGGACTTCATGTTGATGGACGCCATGAAGTCGGCCGGGCCGAAGATGATGGTCTCCAGGCGCGGCGAGGCGCCGGCGATGGCGTCGACGTTCACCAGGCCCTTGGCGTTCTCGATCTGCGCCTCGATGCCGATCCGGCCGACCTCGAAGCCCATCGTCTTCTCGATCTGCGTCAGCAGCAGGTCCAGGGCCACGACCTGCTGGGCGTCCTGCACCTTGGGCAGCATGATGCAGTCCAGGTTGGGGCCCGCGCCCTCCACGACGGTGATGACGTCCCGGTAGGTCCAGTGGGTGGTCCAGTCGTTGACCCGTACGACCCGCGTCTTGCCGGTCCAGTCGCCGTTGTTCAGGGCGTCCACGATGGTGTGCCGGGCGCCTTCCTTGGCGAGCGGCGCGCAGGCGTCCTCCAGGTCCAGGAAGACCTGGTCGGCGGGCAGGCCCTGGGCCTTCTCCAGGAAGCGCGGGTTGCTGCCGGGCACGGCCAGGCAGGAGCGGCGCGGGCGCAGCCGGTTGACGGGTCCGGCGGCGGCATCTGCGGTGCCGGTGGAGCCGGTGGTGGTGCCGGCGGCGGTCGCGGTCATGCGGGGACCTCCAGAGGGTCGAGCTGGTTCGCTGTACGGATCTCGTCGACGATACGGCCGATGATCTCCGTGATACCGAAGTCCTTGGGGGTGAAGACGGCCGCCACCCCGGCTTCGCGGAGCGCGGCGGCATCGGCGGAGGGAATGATTCCGCCCACGATGACGGGAATGTCGCCGGCACCGGACCGCCGCAGCCGGGCCAGTACGTCCGGCACCAGCTCGGCGTGCGAGCCGGAGAGGATCGACAGGCCCACACAGTGCACGTCCTCGGCCACGGCCGCCGAGACGATCTGTTCCGGGGTCAGCCGGATGCCCTGGTAGACCACTTCGAAGCCGGCGTCCCTGGCCCGTACGGCGATCTGCTCGGCACCGTTGCTGTGCCCGTCCAGACCGGGCTTGCCCACCAGCAGGCGCAGCCGGCCGCCGCCCAGGTCGGCGGCGGTCCGCTCGACCTTCTCCCGTACGGCCGCCAGCGGTGTGCCCGCCTCGGCGGTGACGGCCAGGGGCGCGCCCGCGACGCCCGTGGGCGCCCGGAACTCCCCGAAGACGTCCCGCAGGGCCCAGGCCCACTCGCCGGTCGTCACGCCTGCGCGGGCGCATTCCAGGGTCGCCGCGAAGAGGTTGGTGTCTCCCGCCGCGGCCTTCTTCAGCGCCGACAGCGACTCCTGGGCCCGGCCCTCGTCGCGGTCGTCCCGCCACCGGTGCAGGGACCGTACGACCCGTGCCTCGTTCGCCGGGTCGACGGTCATGATGGCCGTGTCCAGGTCCGCGGTGAGCGGGTTGGGCTCGGTGGACTCGTAGCAGTTGACGCCGACGATCTTCTCCTGGCCGGACTCGATCCGCGCCCGGCGCTCGGCGTGCGAGGCGACGAGCTGCGCCTTGAGGTAGCCGGACTCGACGGCGGCCATCGCCCCGCCCATCTCCTGGATCCGTTCGATCTCGGCCAGGCAGTCGGTGACCAGCGCCTCCACCTTGGCCTCGATGACGTGCGAGCCGGCGAAGATGTCCTCGTACTCCAGCAGGTCGCTCTCGTGGGCGAGCACCTGCTGGATGCGCAGCGACCACTGCTGGTCCCAGGGCCGCGGCAGCCCCAGCGCCTCGTTCCAGGCCGGGAGCTGTACGGCGCGGGCGCGCGCGTCCTTGGACAGGGTGACCGCCAGCATCTCCAGCACGATCCGCTGGACGTTGTTCTCCGGCTGGGCCTCGGTCAGGCCCAGGGAGTTGACCTGGACGCCGTAGCGGAAGCGGCGCTGCTTGGGGTCCTGGACGCCGTACCGCTCACGGGTGACCTGCTCCCAGATGCGGCCGAACGCCCGCATCTTGCACATCTCCTCGATGAAGCGGACCCCGGCGTTGACGAAGAAGGAGATCCGGGCGACGACGTCCCCGAACTTCTCCGCCGGCACCTGACCGGACTCCCGTACGGCGTCCAGGACGGCGATGGCCGTGCTCATGGCGTACGCGATCTCCTGGACGGGCGTGGCGCCCGCCTCCTGGAGGTGGTAGCTGCAGATGTTGATCGGGTTCCACTTGGGGATGTGGGCCACCGTGTACGTGATCATGTCGGTGGTCAGCCGCAGGCTCGGACCCGGCGGAAAGACATGGGTGCCGCGGGAGAGGTACTCCTTGACGATGTCGTTCTGCGTGGTGCCCGACAGCTTGGTGATGTCCGCGCCCTGCTCCTCGGCCACCACCTGGTACAGCGCCAGCAGCCACATGGCGGTGGCGTTGATGGTCATCGAGGTGTTCATCTGCTCCAGGGGGATGTCCTGGAACAGCCGGCGCATGTCTCCCAGGTGGGAGACCGGGACCCCGACCCGGCCGACCTCACCGCGGGCGAGGACGTGGTCGGGGTCGTAACCGGTCTGCGTCGGCAGGTCGAAGGCGACCGACAGCCCGGTCTGGCCCTTGGCCAGGTTGCGCCGGTACAGCTCGTTGGACGCCTCGGCGGTGGAGTGCCCGGCGTAGGTCCGCATCAGCCACGGACGGTCCTTGTGACGCTCGGTCATGCCGGTGGCTCACACGTTCCGGAAGCGGTTGATGGCGTCCAGGTGCTTGGCGCGCATCTCCGGGTCGCGTACGCCCATGCCCTCGTGCGGGGCGAGCGCGAGCACGCCGACTTTGCCCTGGTGGAGGTTGCGGTGCACGTCGTACGCCGCCTGCCCGGTCTCCTCCAGCGTGTACGTCTTGGACAGCGTCGGGTGGATCTTCCCCTTGGCGATCAGGCGGTTGGCCTCCCACGCCTCGCGGTAGTTGGCGAAGTGCGAGCCCACGATGCGCTTGAGCGACATCCACAGGTAGCGGTTGTCGTACTCGTGGGTGTAGCCGGAGGTCGAGGCGCAGGTGACGATCGTGCCGCCCTTGCGCGTGACGTACACGCTCGCGCCGAACGTCTCGCGCCCGGGGTGCTCGAAGACGATGTCCACGTCCTCGCCGCCGGTCAGTTCGCGAATGCGCTTGCCGAACCGCTTCCATTCGCGCGGGTCCTGGTGGTGCTCGTCCTTCCAGAACCTGTAGCCCTCGGCGTTGCGGTCGATGATCGCCTCGGCGCCCATCTTGCGGCAGATCTCCGCCTTCTGGTCGCTGGAGACCACACAGATGGGGTTGGCGCCGCCGGCCAGCGCGAACTGCGTGGCGTACGAGCCCAGTCCGCCGCTGGCGCCCCAGATCAGGACGTTGTCGCCCTGCTTCATGCCGGCGCCGTTGCGGGAGACCAGTTGCCGGTACGCGGTGGAGTTGACCAGGCCCGGCGCCGCCGCCTCCTCCCAGCTCAGGTGCCCGGGTTTGGGCATGAGCTGGTTGGACTTCACCAGCGCGATCTCGGCGAGGCCGCCGAAGTTGGTCTCGAAACCCCAGATGCGCTGCTCGGGGTCGAGCATCGTGTCGTTGTGCCCGTCGGCGCTCTCCAGCTCCACGGACAGACAGTGCGCCACGACCTCGTCGCCCGGCTTCCAGGCGTTCACGCCCGGTCCCGTACGCAGGACGACGCCCGCCAGGTCGGAGCCGATGACGTGGTACGGCAGGTCGTGCCGCTTGGTGAGCGGGGAGAGCTTGCCGTAGCGCTCCAGGAAGCCGAAGGTCGACATCGGCTCGAAGATGGAGGTCCACACGGAGTTGTAGTTCACCGAGGAGGCCATGACGGCCACCAGGGCCTCACCGGGCCCGAGTTCGGGCACCGGCACCTCCTCCACGTGCAGGGATTTGCGGGGGTCCTTCTCTTTGGTGGACAGGCCGTCGAACATGTCGGCCTCGTCCTTGTGCACGGTCACCGCGCGGTAGGACTCGGGGATGGGCAGAGCGGCGAAGTCCTCGCCGGTGCTCTCCGGCGCGAGGATCGCGTCAAGTATCTGGTTCACGGTTGCCTCCGGCGAAGCCTGTCGAGGGAAACGGCTTGAGGGGACGTCGGGGGTGGTGCAGAGGCGGTGCCGTCGGTTCGGCTGAGGGGTGTTCCGGCAGCGCTGGTGAGCGCGGTGAGGTGCCTGTGACGCAGGCGTCCGGGCGCGCAGCCGCAAAGGGTTGCGGGGACAGCCGGCGGGTGGGGTTGCACCGCCCGCCGGCCGCCCGGACGACTTCAAGGTATGACACCGCGTGCCAGGCGACAAGACACTGAGTGCCAAGAATTTCTCTCAGATGTCATCCGGGTGGCACGCATGAGCAACGACGGCCGCCCAAATGAGGGGCGGCCGTCGCGTTGTGTGGGGTTATGACTACAGAAACGTGATGATCTCGCGGTATCAGGGGTTCTCGCGTGGATTCCGCTCGTTCTTCAGCGCCCGCTCGATCGTGCGCATCACTTCGTCCAACGGCGCGTCCGTACGGGCCACCGTCACCAGCACCTCACCCTGCCGTACGCTCCTGGCGCCGCCGGAGCCACCGGTGCCGGGCACCGCGCCGTTGACCGACCGGCCCGCGCCTATGCCGGTGCCGAAGGTCTCCCGTACGATCCCGAAGGCGTGGTCGAGCTGCGCTTCGACATCCCCCTCGGCGCCCGCCCGCAGCCAGCGCCGCAGCACGTGGTTGTGCGCGGTGACCACCGCGGACGCCGCGACCTCCGCCAGCAGCGGGTCGTCATCGCCCTCCCGGTGGGCGCCCTCGTCGAAGTGGCCCAGCAGATAACGGGTGAACAGCCGCTCGTAGCGGGCCACCGAGGCGATCTCCGCCTCGCGCAGCGTGGGGACCTCCCGGGTCAGGCGGTAGCGGGCCACGGACACGGCCGGGGAGGCCGCGTACATCCGCATGACCTCCTTGATGCCGCGGCAGACCGTGTCGAGCGGGTGCTCGTGCGCGGGGGCGGCCTCCAGGACGGCCTGGGCCCGTACGAGGGTGTCGTCGTGGTCGGGGAAGATCGCCTCTTCCTTGGAGCGGAAGTGCCGGAAGAACGTCCGGCGGGCGACCCCGGCGGCTGCGGCGATCTCATCGACCGTGGTCGCTTCGTAGCCCTTGGCCGCGAACAGCTCCATGGCCGCCGCGGCCAGTTCACGGCGCATCTTGAGCCGTTGGGCGGCGGCGCGGCGGGTGCCGGGGGTGGTGGCGTCTTGGCCGTCGGAGGACTGCGTACGGGCGGGCTGGGACATGTGGGGACGGTACTGCATATTCCTGCGGGCCGTGGCATGAGGTGCCGAGGGACCCCCGCAGGCCGGGGAAGCTCCCGGGGCCGGGGGCGGGCCGCCGGAAGGTTCCAGCAGTCCGCCCCACCCGGATCCGGCCGGTGGCCGGGGGTCGCCCCAGGCGTCAGCGCCGGGCGTACTCACGGAAGCCGCGGCCGGTCTTGCGGCCGAGGCAGCCCGCGGCCACCAGGTGCTCCAGCAGCGGCGCCGGGGCCAGGCCCGGATCGCGGAACTCGGCGTGCAGCACCTTCTCGATGGCCAGGGACACATCCAGCCCGACGACGTCCAGCAGTTCGAACGGCCCCATGGGATAGCCGCCGCCCAGTTTCATCGCGGCGTCGATGTCGTCCAGCGACGCGTAGTGCTCCTGCACCATCTTGATCGCGTTGTTCAGGTACGGGAACAGCAGGGCGTTGACGATGAACCCGGCCCGGTCGCCGCAGTCGACCGGGTGCTTGCGGATCTTCGCGCACACCGCGCGCACGGTGGCGTGGACGTCGTCGGCGGTCAGCACCGTACGGACGACCTCCACCAGCTTCATCGCCGGCGCCGGGTTGAAGAAGTGCATCCCGATGACGTCCTGGGGGCGCGCGGTGGCCCGCGCACAGGCCACCACGGGCAGCGACGAGGTGGTCGTGGCCAGGACGGCGCCCGGCTTGCACACCTTGTCCAGGGCGGCGAAGAGCTGCTGCTTGATCTCCAGGTCCTCCGCGACCGCCTCGACCGCCAGGTCCACCTCGGCGAAGGACTCCAGCGAGCCGGCCGGGGTGACGGCCGCCAGCGCCGCGTCCCGGGCCTCGGCGGTCAGCCGCCCCTTGTCCACCGACCGGGCCAGGGACTTGGCGATCCGGGCCTTGGCGGCCTCCGCCTTCTCCAGCCCGCGGGCGGCCAGCACGACCTGGAAACCCGCCTTGGCGAAGACCTCCGCGATGCCGCCGGCCATCGTGCCCGACCCGGCCACGCCCACGCTGCGCACCGGGCGGGCGCCGGCGGGCACCTCGCCGGTGACCGCGGGGGTCGCGTCGTCCGGCACGACCGTGGCGCTGCCGGGACTCTCGTACGTGTAGAAGCCGCGGCCCGCCTTGCGGCCGGTCAGCCCGGCCTCGGCGAGCTGGCCCAGGACGGGCGCGGGCGCGTGCAGCCGGTCGTGGGAGGCGGCGTACATCGCCTCCAGGACCGTACGGGCGGTGTCCACGCCGATCAGGTCCAGCAGCGCCAGCGGCCCCATCGGCAGGCCGCAGCCGAGCCGCATGGCCGCGTCGATGTCCTCGCGGGTGGCGTACTTCGACTCGTACATCGCGGCGGCCTGGTTGAGATAGCCGAACAGCAGGCCGTCGGCGACGAAACCGGGCCGGTCGCCGACCGCGATCGGGTCCTTGCCCAGCTCGCGGGCGAGCGCGGTGACGGCCGCCACGGCGGTCGGCGCGGTGAGCACCGAGGAGACCACCTCGACCAGCTTCATCGCGGGCGCCGGGTTGAAGAAGTGCAGACCCAGGACGCGTTCGGGGCGGCGGGAGTCGGCCGCCAGCCGGGTCACGGACAGCGCGTTGGTGCCGGTGGCCAAGATGGTGCCCGGGCGCACGATGCCGTCCAGGGCGGCGAACACCTGGCGCTTGAGCTCGTAGTCCTCCGGCACGACCTCGATGACGAGATCGGCGTCGGCGGCGGCCTGGAGGTCGCGGAAGGTACGGAAGCGGGCGAGCGCGTCCTGCCGCTCGCGCTCGCTGATGCGTCCGCGGCGCACCGCGCGGGCGGTGGCCGCGTCCAGCGCGGTGACGGCCTTGAGAGCCGCCGCGTCGTCGATGTCGATGCCGATGACCTCGCGGCCGGCGCGGGTGAGGACCTCGGCGATACCGGTGCCCATCGTGCCCAGGCCCACGACGGCGATCGTGGACAGCGCGGGCGGGGAAAGGGAGGACGCGGCGGAGGGGGAGGCGGGGGACAGGGAGGTCGAGAGATCAGGGGTGGACTTACGGTCCATCGCGAGACTCCAGAGGGTGTTCCCCTGGGAGCAGGGGAGAAGTGACGACTGAGGAGTGCCCGCGTCCGCCGGCCTGCGCACAACAGGCGTACGGGGAGCGGGAGGTGAGCGTGAGAGGTGGCGGGCCCTGTCCCGGGGCCGTGCCCGGACGCCCCGCCCGGCGGCGGCCGGGGGAACGCCGTGTTCGATGCCGAACCGACTTCACTGCGCGGCGGCTGCGTCACCAGGCCGCCCGAGCTGGGGTGCTGCTCGTTCCAGCACATTAACTCGCCGGTAACCATGAGCGCCAGGGGTGGCGCGGGGAATTAGGCTGTGGCGCGGGCCACGTCACACTGCCGTGGCGGTCCGCCGGAGGGGAGCGGCAAATGGAAGACGAGTTCCATGAGTTGACCGACCGGGTGCGTGCCGAACTCCGCTCCCCACAGGACCTGGTCGCCTACGAGCGGCTGCTCGGGCTCGCCCGCAAGGACACCCCCGCCAGCCGCGAGGAACTGGCCCGGGTGCTCACCGCTCACGAGCGCCCCTTATGGGCCCGGGAGATCGCCGCATTCGTCCTGGGCCGCGCGGGCGACAGCCGGGCCTTCGAGACGCTCGTCCTGCTCCTGAACTACCGCGACCCGGTGCGCTGCGCCACCGCCGCGCACGCCCTGGGCCGCCTCGGCGACCCGCGCACCGCCCGCGCCGCCGCGGCGCTGGCCACCAATCCGCTGCGTACGGCCTACGCGCTGCACCCCGTACGGCTGCTGGCCGAACTGCGCGCCCCCGAGTCCGTACCGGCCCTGATCGCCACCCTGGACCGGCTGCTCACCCCGCACAACCCCTACTGGCGGGTGGCGCTGGCCTGTGTGGAGGGGCTGGGCGCGCTGGGGGACCGGCGCGCGGTGCCCGTCCTCACGGCGGCCCGCGACCACCCCCGCCTGGCCGCCGCGGCGGCAGCATCCCTGGCGCGCCTGGGTGTTCAGGAGGAGCCGGAGGAGCGGGCGCCCTGAGTGGGGCCGGGGGCCGTCGGGGGTGTCAGGGGTGTCAGGGGTGTACGGGGTCTACGGGGCGTTGAGGCCGTCCGCGTCATCCGGGTCATCCGGGCCATCCGTACTGTTTCCGGTTGTCGGGAGGGGGCGCCGGTAGCGCACCTCGGGTACGACAACGCCCGCCACCTCGAACGTCTGCTCGGCCCCGTCGGCCCGGAAACCGGCCTTCTCATAGAAACGCCGGGCATGCGCGTTGCCCTTGAGCACCCACAGGCGCAGTGTGCGGAAACCGTTCCGCGCGGCCCCCTCCAGGCAGGCGTCCAACAGGGCGCGCCCGACCCCCGTACCGATGCACTCGGGCAGGAGGTAGAGGGTGTACAGCTCTCCTTCGGACGACCCTCCTTCGTACGGCTCTTCTGCGGACGCCGGCGGCCCTGACGTGTCCTCGTCGGAGGTATGGACGGGCCCGAAGCCGGCGAAGCCGACGAGTTCGCCGTCCCGCTCCGCCACGAGAGCGACCACCCCGGGCGGTGGCGCGGCGAAGAACGCGCGCCGATGGGCGGCCTCCTCGGCGGCACTCATCCCGTCCAGGTACGCCTGCGGTACCAGCCCCACGTAGGCGGCCTGCCAGCCGCGCACCCGGATGTCCGCCACCGCGTCGATGTCGTCCTGCGTCATGTTCCGTATCCGTAAGCGCTCCACCATGAGCGCGACACTAGGTGTTTGACCCTGACACCGGCGACAACGTTTCACACTGCGCCACATGAACACGCAACAGCCGCAAGGGCCACAGCAGGAACATGACCGCGTCGTCATCGTGACCGGCGCGGGCACGGGCATCGGGCGGGCGACAGCGCGCCGGTTCGCGGAAGAGGGCGCGCGGGTGGTCGCGGTCGGGCGCCGTCCCGGGCCGCTGGCCGAGACCGCCGACGGGTACGGGACGATCGAGCCGTACGCCGCCGACATCACCGCCGACGGGGCTCCGGAAGAGATCGTCCGCCACGTGGCGCACCGGTACGGACGGCTGGACGTGCTGGTCAACAACGCCGGGATCGCCCGCGGCGAGCCGCTGGCCACGCTCGGCCGCGAGCGGATGGTGCCGCAGCTCGACACCAACCTCCTCGCCCCGGTCCTGCTGTCCAGGGCGGCCCTGGACGCCCTGGAGGGCAGCGGCGGGGTGATCGTCAACGTCACCACCTCCGTGGGGCAGCGGGCCTGGCCCGGCAACTCCTTCTACGCGGCGACCAAGACGGCCCTGGAGCTGCTGACCCGGAGCTGGGCGGTGGAACTGGCGCCGCGCGGCATCCGCGTGGTGGCTGTGGCGCCGGGCGCGGTCGACACCCCGATCGGCGAGCACGCCGGGTATGACCAGGAACGGCTGACGGCCCTACGGCAGTGGCAGATCGCCCACACGCCCCTGGGGCGTGTGGGCCGCCCCGAAGAAGTCGCCTGGGCGGTCGCGCAGCTCGCCTCTCCCGAAGCGTCCTTCGTGACCGGGGTGGTCCTTCCCGTGGACGGCGGCGCGGTGATCGCCTGACCGGAACCGCTGCCGGGGCCGTTGTCGGTGCCGCCTGATAGAACGGTCCCGGAGGTGAGGACCGGTGCGGATCGGCGAGCTGGCCGCGGTGACGGGGGCGTCCCCCAGGGCCCTGCGGCATTACGAGAGGGCGGGCCTGATCGGCTCGGAACGGGCGGACAACGGCTACCGGCTGTACGACGAGCGCGCGGCCGTACGGGTGCGCAACATACGCCACCTCCTGGAGTCCGGACTCACCCTCGCCGACGTGGCGTGCTTCACGGGCTGCCTGGACGGCGACATGACCTCCGCCCCGCCGTCGCCCCAGGGCCTGCGCATCGCCCGTGAGCGACTGGCCGTCATCGACGCACGCATAGCCGCCCAGACCGAGGCCAGGAACCGGCTCGCCCGCGCCCTCCGTACGGCGGACGCGGCGAACACGGCAGACGTACCCGGTACGGCGGTCACGGCAGGTACGGCGGTCATGGCAGGTACGGCGGTCAGGCACCCTCCGGCACGATCGCGAGCGCCTCTACCTCCATGAGAATGTCCGGGCGGACGAGCGCCGCCACCTGGACCGCGGTGCTCGCCGGCGGGCGTGCGGTGTCGATGACCTCGTCGCGGGCGGTGCGCAGCGCCGGGATGACGGCAATGTCGGTGACGTAATACGTCAGCTTCGCCACGTCCCCGAAGCCGGCCCCGGCGGCTGTCAGACAGCGGCCGATGTTGGTGAAGACCTGCCGCGCCTGCGCGAGCGGGTCCCCCGCGCCGACCAGTTCGCCCTGCGCGTCCAGCGGCATCTGCCCGGACACGGCGACACAGCGCCCGGTGCCGTGGACGACATGGCTGTAGCCGTTCCCCGGGGCGACACCGTCCGGAGCGGTCACATGGCTGAGCGAAGAAGACGACATGGTCAACTCCTCATCTGCGCCGTGCGCGGGCCGGGCCGTTCACAGCGACGTCAACTGAGCGGTTTCACGAAGATCGTACGGGGCCGAGCGTCGGCGGGCCGTGGGGGACGGTGACGGCCCTCTCCCGGGCACACGAAACCGTGCTCGGGACGGGCCGCCGCCACGGCCGGTGTTGCTTCCACGCTTCGGGGTCATCGGTCCGGGGGACGGGCACGCTGCGGCCGGTGGCCATGTCATGGGGCCACCGCCTTCCGGTGCCCGGGGCCGGTGCAGCCGCTCCGTGCCGCGCCGGATTTTGGGCGCCGAGCGCCGGAGTGGTTGGCTGAGCGCCACAGCACCGGTCCGCGCGCACCGCGAGGAGCCGGGCGGGACCGGGCGGGACGGACAGGACCGGCCGCCGAGTGATGGAGGAAGACGCATGGGGCAGGTCGAGGCCACGACGCAGCGCGAGATCGCGGCGGATCCGGAGGACGTGTTCGACGCGCTCGCCGACTACAGCGGCGTCCGCCGGCGGCTGCTTCCCGAGCACTTCAGCGAGTACGAGGTCCGGGCCGGCGGCGACGGCAAGGGCACCCTCGTGCACTGGAAGCTCCAGGCCACGAGCAAGCGGGTGCGGGACTGCCTGATGGAGGTCGACGAGCCGACCGACGGGCAGCTCGTGGAGAAGGACCGCACCTCCTCCATGGTGACCACCTGGGTGGTCACCCCGGCGGGCGAGGGCCGCGCGCTGGTCACCGTCACCACGACCTGGCAGGGCGCGGGCGGCGTCGGCGGCTTCTTCGAGCGGACCTTCGCCCCCAAGGGCCTGGGGCGGATCTACGACCAGATCCTCGCCCGCCTCGCCGCCGAGACGGAGAAGCAGGAGAAGGCGTAACCGGCTGGCGTCGGCCGGCATCGGCCGTGCCGGGAAGGGCCGTATAGGTGCGCTCACCGTTTCGGGTGGTCTTCGGGACCGTCCGCCGGCGTCCCTTCCGTACCGTATCCGCACAGAAAGCCCTGATGAGGGCCCAACGGGGGGCGTAAAGGCGCCAGTTATGGGCCCTTCGCGCCCCGCGCGCCCCCTTTCGCGGCGCTTGATCGCTGTGTCGCCCGGTGCGAGAAATGGGCGGTGGCGCAGGCGGGACGAGGGGAGCGGTACGTGGGCGGGTCCATCCTGACGGAGCGGGACGAGGAGGACGGGTGGGCGGTGCCGCCCGCCCCCGATCCGGCCCTGTACCCGCCTCCTGGACCGGCCGTGGAACCGGCCGCCCATGAGGCGGCCACCGACGATCCCCTGCCGCCGGGCCCCGGCCGCGTACGGATCGTCTTCCTGGGCCTGCTCCTGCTGACGGCGCTGGCCGTACTGGACCAGACGACCGTGGCCGCCGCGCTGCCCGGCATCGTCGGCGAGCTGCGCGGCGCGGACCGGGCGCCCTGGGTGGTGACGGCCCACCTCCTGGCCTCGACCGTCCTGCTGCCCGTCTACGGGAAACTGGGCGACCTCGTCGGCCGCAAGCCCGTACTCCTCTTCGCGGTCCTGGTCTTCCTGACCGGTTCGGCGCTGGCCGGCCGGGCCGGCACGATGGACGAGCTGGTCGTCTTCCGGGCCGTCCAGGGCGCCGGGGCCGGCGGCCTGCTGGTCGGTGTCCACGCCGTCGTCGCCGACCTCGTGCCCTCGCGCGCCCGCGGTCGCTTCATGGGCCTGATCGCCGCGGTCTTCGGGAGCATGGCGGTGGCCGGGCCGCTGCTGGGCTCCCTGGTCACCGATCACGTCTCCTGGCGCTGGTGCTTCTACGCCAACCTGCCCGTCGGCCTGGCGGCGCTGCTGATCGTCCTGTTCGCGCTCACCACGCCACGGCCCCGGCCCTCCGGCCGTCCGGGCCTGGACGTGACCGGCGCGCTGCTCCTCGGAGCGTTCTCCACCTTCGTGGTGCTGATGGTCAACTGGGGCGGGCTGCGGTACGCGTGGGACTCGCGGATCGTGCTGGGGCTCGCCGCGGGGGCGCTGGGCACCGGCATGCTCTTCGTCACCGCCGAGTACTTCGCGGCCGAACCGCTGATCCCGCTCCGCCTCTTCCGCGACCCGGTCTTCGTGGTGACCACGCTCCTCGGCGCGGTCAGCGGCGTCGCGTTCTTCGGCGCCGCCACCTGTCTGCCGGCCTTCTTCCAGATGGTGGACGGCTCCTCGGTCACCAGGACCGTCGTCCTGATGCTGCCCCTGATGGGCGGCGTCGCCCTCACCTCCCTGCTGTGCGGCCTGCTCGTCAGCCGTACCGGCCGCTACACGGTCTTCCCGCTCATGGGCTGTGCGGTGGCGTCCGTGGCGATGTGGCTGCTCTCGCACCTGGACGCGGACACCCCCCGCCCGGTCTTCAGCATCTGGACGGGCATCCTCGGCGCCGCCATCGGCTGTGTGCTGCCCGTCCTGGTCCTGGCCGTACATAACGCCGTGGCCCCTGCCGACGTGGGCACCGTCACCGGCGCCCACCTCTACCTCCGGCAGATCGGCGGCAGTGCCTGCGCGGCGGCCTTCGGCACGCTCTTCGCCCGCCGCCTGGGCGATCAGCTCACCCGTGAACTGCCGGGCCCCACCCGCCTGCCGCATCCCGAGTCGCTCACCGCGGGCCTGGTCCAGGCGCTGCCCGCCGCCCTGCGGGACGGCATCGCCGCGGCGTACGCGCACGCCGTGCCCCGCATGTTCTTCCACCTCGCGCCGGTGCTCGTCCTGGGCTTCGTGCTCGCCGTCTTCCTGAAAGAGAAACCACTGGTGTCCCACGCCCCCCACGCCCCCCACCAGGTCCCCCCGGCCGCCGAGGTGCCGCAGCCTTCGTACGCCGGCCGGCCGGACACCGGCGCCGCGTACGCCCCTCCACAGGACCCCGGCGTCCCCTACGCCCGCACCACGCCCGAGGCCGGGCCGCCCGTGCCCCCCCCCGGGGCGCCGTACGGCGGGCTCGTCCCGGGAGTCCCGGTGTGCGGCACCGTCCAGCACCACGACGGGACCATCGTGCCGCGCGCCGCGCTCACCCTGATCGACGTCACCGGACGGCAGATCGGCCGTGGCGCGACGGGCGAGGACGGCCGCTACGCGCTGAGCACACCCGGCACCGGGTCCTACGTACTGATCGCGTCCGCGGGCGGACACCAGCCGCAGGCGGTCAGCGTCACGGTCGGCGAGCGCCCGGTCGAACTGGACGTGGTGCTGGGCGGCGCGGGCCGGCTGGCGGGGACGGTGACCACCGCGGACGGCACGCCGGTGCGCGATGCGATCGTCACGCTCACCGACGTCCGCGGCGAGGTCGTGGCGACCACCCGCAGTGGGCGCGAGGGCGGCTATGTCATCGCGGAGCTGGTGGCCGGCGAGTACACCCTCGCCTCCAGCGCCCCGGCCTTCAGGCCCGCCGCCCTGCCCGTGACGGTCCAGGCGTCCCGCGAGACCCGCCAGGACATCGAGCTGGCGGGCGGCGCGGTACTGCGCGGGACCGTACGGGCCACCGGCGGCCGTACGGTGGAGGACGCCCGGGTCACCCTCCTGGACGCCGCGGGCAACGTCGTGGACACCGCGACGACCGGGGCCGACGGCCGCTTCCGCTTCGTGGACCTCTCGGCCGGCGAGTACACCGTCATCGCCTCCGGCTATCCGCCGGTCGCCACGGTGCTCCAGATCGCCGGTGGCGGCCGTACCGAAAGGGACCTCCAGCTCGGCTACGAGGACTGAGAGGACGGAGAGGACTGAGAGACTGAGAGGGCTGAGAGGGCCGGGCGGCCTTGCGGTACCGGGGGCCGATCCGCCCTGTGCCTTGCGGGCCGGTCCGCCCCGGTGATGGGGGCATGGCGACAGGACGCCCTCTCAGAGGCGCTGCCACAGCGCCGGGACGGCCGGCGGCTCCCACCCGGCGCGCGCGGTGTGCGCCTGGAGGCACGCGTACGGAGCGCCGCCGTAGGTGACCCGGTCGCCCGGCCGGTAATCGGTGCCCGCCGCCCAGGTGTCCCCCGGCCCGGTCGGCGTGCCGGTGGGCGTCGGGGTGGGGCCGGGCCGCTGATCGACCCGCAGGACGAAGTCGAAGGTGGCTTCCCTGGCGGGGCCGGCCGGCCGTACGTTCATCAGCAGCGCGGAGTTGAAGAGCGGGTCCGTGGTGTTGCGCGGCTCGCCCGGGAAGTACAACTGAGTGGTGAGCACCGGCTCGTTCGGCGCCTGCACCTTGACGTGCAGATGCCGCGTACGGCCCGGGTACAGCCCCGGCACGATCGTGGTGAGGCGGAAGGCCCCGCGCGCGTCGGTGAATTGGTGTCCGCGCAGACGGAACCCCGTGTTGTCGTACGCGCCGTCCGCGTCCGCCTGCCAGAAGTCCAGTAGGGCGTGGGGTATGGGCCGGCAGGTCAGCCCGAACACATAGCCGCTCACCGTCAGCCGGACGCCTTGCGTACCGGGCTCTATGAGAGAGGCGCGCAGCGGCGAGTCCGGCTTGAAGTACGGGCCCTCGATCTGCGGCGGGGTGGGGTCGTCCCCGTCGTCGCAGTAGGGCGTGGGGACGAGCGGACGGTCGGTGGCCCGCGTGTCACGGGCCAGCGCGACACCGCCGAACAGCATCGGCAGCGGTACGGCGGCGACGGCCACCTTGAGCAGGTTCTTGCGGCTGATCCCGGCCTTGGGACCGGACTGCGGACCGGGCTGCGGACCGGGCCGTGAGCCGGGCTGCGGACCGGGCTGTGGGGCGGACTGTGGGGCGTTCTCAGGGGTGCCGTCCTGGGTGGGCTCCGGGGTGTTGCCCTGCGTACTCCTCGGGACGGACCCCGCCCGGGGCCGGTTTCTTCCCGCGTGCCCGGGCCGGTGGTCGTGCTCGCGATCCATCGCGTGCTCCTTGGGGGCGAGGCTGGTCCTGCCTGGCGGCCGGCGCGGGGGCCACCGTCCTGCCTCGCGCCGGCGCTGCCCGACGTTAGGAGGGCCGCGCACGGTCTTCGATGGACTCGCCACCGGGGTCGTGGTGAATTCCGCCGGTCCTCCGGCGGAAATCACCCGGGCTCAGCCCCGTCTCACGGCGGAAGAAGCGGCAGAAGTACGCGGGGTCGCCGAAGCCCGTCCGGCGCGCCACCTGGGCCACGGTCAGCCGTGTGACGGTCAGCAGCCGCTTGGCCTCCACCGTCTGCGCGTGCCGGATGATCTGGCCCGGTGTGCGTCCGGTGCCGCGCTTGACGGCCTCGGTCAAATAGCTGAGGGAAACTCCCAGTTCGTCCGCGTAGGACCCCACTGTACGGCCGAACGCGGCCGGACGCCCGAGCAGCCGGGTGAACTCCCGCGCCACCAGAGCGGACCGGCTGGTGGGGACCTGCGGTCTGCGGGCGCCGGGCAGCCGCAGCGCACACGTGAGGAGAATGTGCGCATACGCCTGAAGTACGGACACGTGTCCCTCGGCGCGCTCGGCGAACTCCCGTACCATCTCGCCCATCAGTGCCGACAGCCGTACCGCCTCCGCCGGGCCCGGGCACAGCCACGGGCGCTCCGCGAGCGTCGCCAGCGCGTGCCGGTCCGCCGGGTGCGCCACCAGGAAGTCCTCGGTGAACAGGACCACCTGGCCGCACAGACCGCGTACGCCGTCCCAGTAGTGGACCTGACCGGGCACGATGACGCACAGGTGCGGCGGGCACAGGGGCCAGCGGGCGAGATCGATGACGTGGGTGCCCTCGCCCCCGGTGACGTACACGATCTCGTAGAAGGTGTGCCGGTGCGGGAAGCTCGCGCGCGAGAGCGGGCCGATCGTGTCGAACGAGCCGACGGCGAAGGACAGGACGTGCGGCGCGGGAACGTCCAGGCGGTGCAGCGGCACCGGATCGTCCACTCCATCGACGGCGGCCCTCTCGGACCTCTTGGCGCTCGCGCCCCTCCCACTCCCCCCGTCCCCCGGTGCGAGGTTGCCCGCCTCATCGGTGCCGCCGCGGGGTACGAACACGTCCGGTGCCGGCCCCGCGCCGCGCCCGTTACGCGGCACGGCGTGCCGCTCCCGCCGGTCCACCCGGCCCCGATGGTCCGGTCGGCCCCGCCGGTCCCACGGGTCTCGCGGGTCCGGCCAGCGGCCGGCCCGGAGGCCGTTCGGCCGGCGAGCCCTTCGGGCGCCCCCGGGGACGCCGGGAAAGGGCGGGACGCCCTGAGTGACGCGGCACTTCGGTCCGTCTCGGCACGTCCTCACCATACGAGTGCCCGCAAGAGACCGTCGGCGCGCCCGCACCGCCATACGGGTGATGTGGGAGTGCCGCAACAGGCGGACCGCCCGCGGAGCACCTTCACGCGGGGCGCACCACCTATTCCCCGAATGCCGCACGCGGCGTCCCGTCGTCGCCGTACCGTGGTATCGGTGGTGCAAGATCGGTGTACGAAGGAGCAACCGCCCATGGAGCGTGGCCCGTCGCACGGCGACGACAGGGTGGGCGCGGTGCCGCAGGTGCCCGCGCCTCGGGACACCGTGCCCGGACGGATTCCGCTCGCCGTCGTGGTGGTGGACGCCGACGGCCTGGTCTCCCACTGGAGTACCGGCGCCCGGCGGCTCTTCGGCCCCTCGCGCGAGGAGGCGGTGGGGGTGCCGGCCGTCGATCTGATGCCCGTGTCGGGTGCGCTGGCCGAGGAGGAGTGGGGCTGGGGCACGCGTGCGGAGGGACCCGTCGAGGGCCGCGGCCCCGATCTGGAGGCGTCGTTGGGCGGGGAGACCTCCTATCCCACCGCCGGGCGGGCACGGATGGCCGATGTGGCGCGCGGTACGGTCGACATCCTGTGGTGGGCCTATCCCCTGGTGGGGCCGGGTGCCGAGCGGATGCTCGTGCTGGCCGCGGACGCCGACCAGTTGCACGGCGAGAGCGCGGAGGACGGGGAGGACCGCGAGCGGTTCGCGCCCGGGTTCGCCCTGCACACCGACTTCCCCGGCTCGGCGGAACTGGCTCGTCAGCTCCCGCAGATACTGCCGAGCATGAGCCCCCAGGAGAGCGCCCGGATCGTCTCCCAGGTGCTGGAACTGGGCTATCCCGTACTGGAGATAAGCCAGCAGGAGCGCTTCCCGGTCACGCCGGACTGGGGCGTGCCCCGGCGGGTGGAGCGGCGTACGCGGCTGCTGCGGGCCGCCCGCGCGGCGGACACCGACCCGCGGGCCGCCGCCGCGGCCGTGGCCGAACTGGAGTCGGACCTGGAGTACGCCGCCGTCCGCGAGCGGCTGGAGTTCCTCAACGAGGTCAGCGGGCGGATCGGCTCCTCGCTGGACCTCTCCCGTACGATCCAGGAGGTCAGCGAGGCCGTCGTACCGCGCTTCACGGACGTGGCCGGCACGTACCTGAGAGAGCAGGTCATCGCGGGCGAGGGGTTCCCCGACGGGCCGCCGGACGCGACGACGATGTGGCACCGCGTCGCGGTGGAGCACAACGACGAGCCGGGGCGGTGGGACGACGTCGTGCCGGTCGGCGAGTCGATGCCCTTCCCCGTCCACACGCCGTTCTTCCAGTGCATGACCACCGGTCAGCCGGTGCTGGTGCCGCGGATCAGCGAGCAGATGGGCAACGCGATCGCCGCGCAGTTCGAGAAGCGCGACATCAGCCCGCTCATCAACGGGCGGTCCTTACTGGTCGTGCCCCTCAAGGCGCGCAACGTCGTCCTGGGCTTCATGATCCTGCTGCGCCACCCGGAGCGTGCGGAATTCAACGACATGGACCGGGTCACGGGCGCGGAACTGGCCGCCCGGGCCGGTCTGGTCCTGGACAACGCCCGCATGTACACCTACCAGGAGAACGTCGCCGAGACGCTCCAGGACAGCATGCTGCCGCACATCGCCCCGCAGATGGCCGGCTGCGACACCGCCACCCGCTATCTGCCGGGCACCCGCCTGGGGCGGGTCGGCGGCGACTGGTTCGACACCATCAAGCTGCCGGGCTCCCGGACCGCGCTGGTCGTGGGCGACGTGATGGGGCACGGCCTGAATTCCGCCGCGATGATGGGCCAGTTGCGTACGGCCGTCCAGACCATGGCGGCCATCGACATGAACCCCGCGCAACTGCTGCGCAGCCTGGACGACCTGGCGCAGCGCCTGGGCGACACCTACCTGGCGACGTGTCTGTACGCCGTGTACGACCCGATCGGGCAGGAGCTGACGATCGCCAACGCCGGGCACATCCCGCCGGTTCTCGTACGGGCCGCGGACGGCCGCAGCGAGCTGCTGGAGCTGCCGACCGGCGCGCCCATCGGGGTGGGCGGGGTGCCCTTCGAGGCCGTCACCCTGCCGGTCGAAGCGGGCGACCGGCTCGTGCTGTGCACGGACGGCCTGGTGGAGGTGCGCGGCGAGGACATCGGGGTGGGGCTGGCGGCGCTCGCGGAGTCCGCGGCCCATCCGGCGGCCTCCATGGACGACGCCTGTGACGCGATCATCCGGGCGCTGAACGTGCGCGGCGGCCGGAAGGACGACGTGGCGCTGCTGATGGCGCGGCTCAACGGGATCGCGCCGCAGGACGTCGCCGAATGGCGGCTGGCGATAGAGGCCCGGGAAGTGGGCCGGGCCCGGCGGCTGGTGCACGACCAGCTCGCGCACTGGGGCCTGCGGGCGGCGTCCGAGACGGCCGAGCTGCTGGTCAGCGAGATCGTCACCAACGCGGTGCGGCATGCGCACACCCATCATGTGGTGCTGCGGCTGGTGCGGACCCAGGCGCTGCTGTGCGAGGTCTCCGACGACGACCACGCGCTGCCGCAGTTGCTGGACGCGGCCGACGAGGACGAGTTCGGGCGGGGGCTGCGGGTGGTCAGCCGGCTGGCCCGCGAATGGGGGACCAGCCGTACGGCCTCCGGGAAGACGGTCTGGTTCGAACAGGCCCTGCCGCGGACCGGGCGTACGCGGGGCTCGAACATCGCGTGAAAGAGGTGTCGTCGCTCTTGCGGGGGGCCGCCCGGCAGCAGTAGCAATTGGCCATGAGCGCATCGAGCCACTATCTGCGGGCGTGGGAAGATTTCTGGCGCGACGCGCCGGCAGGCGAGGGCGAGGTCTTCTGGGACTCCGATCCGTCACTGACCGCCGAGATCCATCTGCCGCTTTTCGAGGCGCATTTCGATTCCGCGCTGCCGGTGGTGGACCTGGGCTGCGGCAACGGGACGCAGACGCGCTTCCTGGCATCCCGGTACGGCCGCGCGATCGGCATCGACCTGTCGGCGGCGGCGATCGGCCACGCGCGGGCGGACGACCCCGCGGGCGTGGCCGAATTCCGCCGGCTCGACGCCGCGGACCCGGAGGCGATCGGTGCCCTGCACGACGAACTGGGCGACGCAAACATCTACATGCGGGGCGTACTGCACCAGTGCGAAACCGCCGACCGCGCGCGGGTGGTGGAGAACATCGCCCGGCTGCTGGGGCGCCGTGGCCGGATCTTCGCGGTGGAGCCGGCCGAAGCCTCCAAGGAGGTCATGATGGCGCTGGCGCACAGCCCGGGCGGGCCGCCGGCCAAGCTGCAGGCGATCTTCGAGCACGGCATCGCACCCGCCGAGATGGCCGACTCGGTGATTCCCGAACTGCTGGCCGCGTACGGGCTGCGGATGGTCGGAGGCGGCCAACTGCCGCTGATGACCACCGAGTACCGGCCGGACGGCACGCGGATCGAGATCCCGACGAACTGGCTGGTGGCGGAGCCGGCCGGCTGACGGCGGATGCCGGGCGGTGCGGCCGGCCCGGCGGCTGGTGATGCTGCGGACGGTGGCACGGCGGGCTGCGGGCGGTGGTCCCACGGGGCCCGCGGGCGGTGGCTCGGGGAGCGCTCCATAACCGGTCGGGGCGCCGGCGCAAGCCCGTCCGGCAGTTATCCACAGCCCTGGTACGGGTCTGCGCCGACGCGTACCGTGACGAGGCATGAAGATCTCCGCCGCCAGGGGAACGGGGCGGGGAGCGTGCCCGGCGTTTCCGGGGCGGCGCCGTGACCGCGGTGCCGGCTTCGGGCGCATGCCTCCTAGCTGTGTTGGGACTGGTGCCAGTGAAGATCCTCATCTCCGCGGACATGGAGGGGGCCACGGGCGTGACCTGGCCCGCCGACGTACTGCCGGGCACGCCGCAGTGGGAGCGGTGCCGGCATATGTTCACCTCGGACGTCAACGCCGCGATCACCGGGTTCTTCGACGGCGGGGCCGATGAGGTGCTCGTCAACGAGGCGCACTGGTCGATGCGCAACCTCCTGCTGGAACAGCTCGACGAGCGGGCGCGGATGCTCACCGGGCGGCACAAGTCACTGAGCATGGTCGAAGGCGTCCAGCACGGCGACGTGGACGGCATCGCCTTCGTCGGTTATCACACCGGCGCCGGTACGGAAGGCGTACTGGCCCACACCTACCTCGCCAACACCCTCACCGGCGTCTGGGTGGACGGCACGCGCGCCAGCGAGGGATACCTCAACTCCCTGGTGGTGGCCGAATATGGTGTGCCCGTGGTGCTGGTGACCGGTGACGACCGGACGTGCGAGGACGCGAAGGGGTACGCCGCCCGGGCGCGGACCGTCGCCGTCAAGGACTACGTGTCGCGGTACGCGGCGGTCTGCCGGCCGCCGGCCCGGACGGCCGCGGACATCAGGCAAGCGGCGCGCGAAGCGGCGGCGTCGGCCGTGCGCCACGAACCCGTACGGCGCGGCCCGGTCACCATAGAGATGGAGTTCGACGCCGAGCACCTGGTGGGCGCGGCGACCTGCGTGCCGGGTGTGGAGCGCACGGGCGAACGCAAAGTGGCGTACACCAGTCCGGACATGTACGAAGGCATCCGCTGTTTCAAGGCCGTCACGACCGTCGTCTCCTCGGCGGTGGAGGAACAATATGGCTGACCACGCCGACGGGGTCGACGAGCAGGCCCTGATGGAGGTCGTGCGCCTGACGTCCGACCTGATCCGCATCGACACCACCAACCGCGGGGGAGGGGAGTGCCGGGAGCGCCCGGCGGCCGAGTACGTCGCACGGCAACTTGCCGACGCGGGCATCGAGCCGACGCTGCTGGAGCGCACCCCGGGCCGTACGAACGTCGTCGCGCGCATCGAGGGCACCGACCCCGGGGCACCCGCCCTGCTGGTCCACGGGCATCTGGACGTGGTGCCCGCCGAGCCCGCCGACTGGAGCGTGCACCCCTTCTCCGGGGAGGTCCGGGACGGGGTGGTGTGGGGCCGCGGCGCGATCGACATGAAGAACATGGACGCGATGGTGCTGGCGGTCGTGCGGCGGTGGGCCCGCTCGGGCGTACGGCCACGGCGCGACATCGTCCTGGCCTTCACCGCCGATGAGGAGGCCAGCGCCGTCGACGGCGCCGGTTTCCTCGCCGATCACCACCCCGGCCTCTTCGAGGGCTGCACGGAAGGCATCAGCGAATCGGGCGCCTTCACCTTCCACGCGGGCGGCGGGATGCGGCTGTACCCGATCGGGGCGGGGGAGCGCGGCACGGCCTGGCTCAAACTGACCGCCCAGGGCAGGGCCGGACACGGCTCCAAGGTCAACCGTTCCAACGCGGTCAGCCGGCTGGCCGCGGCGGTGGCCCGCATCGGGGAGTACCGCTGGCCGGCCCGGCTCACCCCGACCGTACGGGCCGCGCTGAGGGAACTCGCCGCGCTGCACGCCATCGAGACGGACCTGGACGCGCCGGACTTCGACGTGGACGTCCTGCTGAGCAAACTGGGGCCCTCCGCGGCCCTGGTCGAGCCGACGGTGCGCAACAGCGCCAACCCGACGATGCTGGAAGCCGGTTACAAGGTCAACGTCATCCCGGGGAACGCCGTCGCCTATGTGGACGGGCGGGTGGTGCCCGGCGGCGAGGCCGAGTTCCGCCGGACCATGGACCACCTCACCGGGCCGGATGTCTCCTGGGACTACCACCACGGCGAATCCGCCCTGCAGGCACCGGTCGACGGGCCGGTCTACGCGGCGATGCGGGCGGCGCTCGAACGCTTCGACCCGGACGGCCATGTGGTCCCGTACTGCATGTCCGGGGGCACGGACGCCAAGCAGTTCGCCCGCCTGGGCATCACCGGCTACGGCTTCTCACCGCTGCGGCTCCCCGAAGGCTTCAACTACCAGGCGCTGTTCCACGGCGTGGACGAGCGGGTTCCGGTGGAGGCCCTGCACTTCGGCGTCCGGGTGCTGGACCACTTCCTGACGGGCCGCGCGGACGGGCCGGCGGTGGCCGGTGGTGTCGGGCGGGTTGAACAGCCGCAGTACGTACGAAAGGCTGGGCGGTCCCACGCGTAAGGAGGAGCACCACATGGTGACCACGGCCCCCTACGGAGCCTGGCAGTCCCCGATAGACGCCCGGCTGGTCGCCGTCCACGACGGCCGCCCCGAGTACGTGGGAGCGGTCGGCGACGAGGTGTGGTGGACCGAGCCGCGCCCCGCCGAGGGCGGCCGGCGCGCGCTGATCCGGCGCCGGCCCGACGGCGCCGAGGAATCGGTGCTGCCCGCCCCGTGGAACGTCCGCACCCGGGTCATCGAGTACGGCGGCCAGCCCTGGGCCGGAGCGCTCACCGACGACGGCCGGCCGCTGATCGTCTTCAGCGACTTCGCCGACCAGCGGCTGTACGCGTACGAGCCGGACGCCGGCGCCCCGCCCCGGCCGCTGACCCCGCTCTCACCCGTGGGCCTCGGTCTGCGCTGGGCCGACCCGGTGCTGCGGCTGGACCGCGGCGAGGTGTGGTGCGTCCTGGAGGAGTTCACCGGCCCCGCTCCCACCGATCTGCGCAGGGTGGTGGCCGCCGTCCCCCTGGACGGCTCCGCCGCCGGGGACCGGTCCGCCGTACGGGAACTGAGCGGGGACGGGCACCGCTTCGTCACCGGGCCGCGTATCTCCCCGGACGGGCGGCAGGCCGCCTGGATCGCCTGGGACCACCCGCGGATGCCGTGGGACGGCACGGTCGTGATGCTCGCCGACATCACCGCGGACGGCGCGTTCACCGCCGTCCGGCCGCTGGTCGGGGGCGACCAGGAATCCGTGGCACAGATCGAATGGGCCGCCGACGGGACGCTGCTGTACGTCTCCGACATCAGCGGCTGGTGGGAGCTGCACCGCATCGCCCCGGGCGCGGCCGGCGACGGCGCGGCGGTGGGCACGGGCCTGTGCCGGGGCCGCGAGGAGGAGTTCGGCGGGCCGCTGTGGAAGATCGGGCAGCGCTGGTTCCTGCCGCTGGAGAACGGGACGATCGCGGTGATCCACGGCCGCGGCGCCACCTCGCTGGGCATCCTCGACCCGGTCACCGGCGAACTGGTGGACGCGGCCGGCCCCTGGACGGAATGGGCGCCCAACCTGGCCGTACAGGGCAGCCGCGTCGTCGGTGTGGCCGCCAGCCCCCGCAGCTCCTTCGAGATCGTCGAGCTGGACACCTGTACGGGCCGCGCCCGGGTGATCGCCGCCCGGCACATCGACGCGCTGGACCCCGCGTACTACCCCGAGCCGCAGATCCGTACCTTCACCGGCCCCGACAGCCGGGACATCCACGCCCACATCTACCCGCCGCACAACCCCGACCACGCCGCCCCGGACGGCGAACTGCCCCCGTACGTGGTATGGGCACACGGCGGCCCCACCAGTTACGCGCCGCTCGTCCTGGACCTGGAGATCGCCTACTTCACCTCGCGCGGCATCGGCGTGGCCGCCGTCAACTACGGCGGCTCCACCGGCTACGGCCGCCACTACCGCGAGCGGCTGCGCGAGCAGTGGGGCGTGGTGGACGTCGAGGACTGCGCGGCGGTGGCCGAGGCGCTGGCGGACGAGGGCACCGCCGACCGCACCCGGCTGGCGATCCGCGGCGGCAGCGCGGGCGGCTGGACCACCGCGGCGTCCCTGACCACCACCGGCCTGTACGCCTGCGGCACCATCAGCTACCCGGTCCTGGACCTGCTCGGCTGGGTGAGCGATGGCACCCACGACTTCGAGTCGCGGTACCTGGAGTCGCTGGTCGGCCCGGTGGCCGAGGTGCCCGACCGCTACCGCGACCGCTCTCCGCTGCACCACGCCGACCGCATCACCGCGCCCTTCCTGCTCCTCCAGGGCCTTGCGGACGTGGTCTGCCCGCCCGCACAGAGCGAGCGGTTCCTCGCGGAGGTCGCCGGGCGCGGCATACCCCACGCCTACCTGGCCTTCGAGGGCGAGGGGCACGGCTTCCGCCGCGCGGAGACCATCGTGCGCGCCGTCGAGGCCGAGCTGTCCCTGTACGCACAGACATTCGGAGTCCCCCGGACGGACGTCCCCACCCTGGAGCTGAGCAAATGACCGTACGTGCCGGGGCCCACGCCCTGCGGCCCCGGCGGCTGGTGGCCGGCGACCGGGTGAGCGTCCTGGCGCCGAGCGGCCCGATCGCGCCGGAGCGGCTGGACGCCGGACTGGACCTGCTGCGCGGCTGGGACCTCGACCCCGTCCCGGCGCCCCACGTACGGGGCGTACACCCCGCACTCGGGCATCTGGCCGCAACCGACCAGGAGCGCGCCCGCGACTTCCAGGAGGCGTGGTGCGACCCGGAGATCGCCGCGGTCTTCGCCGCGCGCGGCGGCTACGGGGCACAGCGCATGGTCGACCTGCTGGACTGGGACGCCATCCGCCGGGCCGTCCCCAAGCCGTTGGTCGGCTTCAGCGACATCACGGTGCTGCACGAGGCGCTCGCGGTCCGCGCGGGCGTGGCCACCCTGCACGGCCCGGCCGTCGCCGGAGAGGTCTTCCTCAAGGACGAGCCGACCCGCGAGCACCTGCGCCGTACGCTCTTCGCCCCCGAATCCGTCCGCGCCCTGGCGCCGCCGACTGCCCGGACCCTGATACCGGGGCGGGCGGCCGGCGTCACCCTCGGCGGCTGCCTTACCCTGCTCGCCTCCGACCTGGGCACCCCGCACGCCCGGCCCGACGCCGCCGGCGGCATCCTCCTGCTGGAGGACGTGGGCGAGCCGCCGTACCGCCTGGACCGCTCGCTCACCCAGTTGCTGCGCTGCGGCCACCTGGACGGCGTCGCCGGGATCGTCCTGGGGTCCTGGGCCGGCTGCGGCCCGTACGAGGCCGTACGGGCGGTGCTGCTGGACCGGCTGGGCGGGCTCGGGGTCCCCGTGGTCGAGGAGTTCGGCTTCGGCCACGGCGACTCCTCGCTGACGCTCCCTCTCGGCCTCCCCGCGGTGCTGGACGCCGACGCCGGCACGCTGACCTACGACGTACCGGCGCTGTGCCCGGCCCCTTGAGAGCCTGATCCGCCCGGCCGGACAGAACCGGGGGAGGGGTACGCGGGACGGCCGCATGGCGGGTGGGGACACAACCTGTCCTCGGGCCCGCGCGTTGACACGTCGTGTTGCCGGTACGACGCGTCGTTGTGGAGGTCCTGGTGCCCACCCGATCCCCTGAGTCACACGAGCCCCGTCCGACAGAGCCGACCCCCGTCCGCCTGACGTCCCGGATGGCCAGGGCCGCCGCCCGCCCCGTCCTGCGGATGTCCCTGGCCTTCGCGGCCGGCGCCGTCCTCGCCGTACCGCTGGCCTTCGCCGCCCCCGGCGACGCGACGGCCTCCGGTCCGCGCAAGGGCCCGTACAAGGTCACCGCTGTGAAGGTGACCGTACGGGCCGGAGGCCGCCGGTGCGTCCTGGATGCCGACCTCTACCGCCCGGCCGGGGCCGGCGCCGCCCACCCCGCGCCCGCCGTGGTGACCACCAACGGCTTCGGCGGCAGCAAGGCGGACGGCTCCACCGACGCCTTCGCCAAGGCGTTCGCCTCCCGTGGCTATGTCGTACTGGCGTACTCGGGACTGGGCTTCGGCAAGACCGGATGCCCGATCTCCCTGGACGACCCGAGGGTGGACGGCCGGGCAGCCGCCCAACTGCTGGACTTCCTGGCCGGTACCCGGGCGGCGGACGACGGCACCCGGATCGACTTCGTCACCAAGGACGGCGACGGCGACCCCCGGGTGGGGATGATCGGCGGCTCGTACGGCGGCGCGATCCAGATGGCCACCGCCTCCATCGACCGGCGGGTGGACGCGCTGGTGCCGCTGATCACCTGGCACGACCTGGCGTACTCCCTGGCCCCCAACAACGCCGAACGCGAGTCCGGAAGGGCCGAGGGGCTGCCCGGCGCGTACAAGTACCAGTGGACCAACGGCTTCTTCCTCATCGGCGAGGCCCAGGGGCTGATCCACCCGCGCCTGGACCCGTCCCGGGGCGGTGGCGCCGGCTGTCTGCACTTCGTCGCGCCGGCCTGCGAGACCAAGAAGCTGCTGAGCAGCGGGCGCTTCCCGGCCGCCGGTACCGCCAAGATGTTCGCCCACACCCGCGGCGTGTCGCCGGTGTCGTACCTGAAGGCGATCACCACGCCGACCCTGCTGGTGCAGGGGCAGGCGGACAGTCTCTTCAACCTCAACGAGGCGACGGCGACCTACCGGGCGCTGGCCGCACAGGGCACCGAGACCAAGATGATCTGGCAGTCCTGGGGGCACAGCGGCGGCATCTCCCACCCACGCCCGGGCGAACTGGACCTCGCCCGCGGGAACCTGCACACCAGTTATGTGGGACGGCGGATCCTGGCGTGGTTCGACCGCTATCTGCGCGACCGGCGGACCACCGACACCGGGCCGGCCTTCGCGTACTACCGGGACTGGGTACGCGGCGGGCCGGCGTACGGGACGTCCGACACCTTCCCCGTGGGCAGCGTACAGACGCTCTACCTCTCGGCCGACGGCCAACTGGTCGCCCGCCGCAGCAAGGTGACGCGGGGCAGCCGCGAGTACCGCAACCGCCGGCGGGCCAGCAGCCATTCGGAGAGCTCGATGGCCGGAATGCTGGGGCTGCGGGACCGACGGCCGTACGACATCAAGGGCACGTTCCTGGACTGGACGTCCGGCCGGGTCAAGGGCGCCCCGGTGGACGTGGTCGGCGCCCCCGGACTGACACTGCGGGTCATCTCCCCGCAGGCCGAGAAGGCCCAGCTCTCCCGCGACGCGGCGGACAAGCTGGTGCTGTTCGTCAAGCTCTACGACGTGGCTCCGGACGGCTCGCAGTCCCTGGTGCACAGACTGGTCGCCCCGGCGCGGGTACCCGATGTCACCAGGAAGTTCACCGTGGAACTCCCGGGCATCGTGCACCGCTTCGCGCCGGGGCATCGCGTACGGCTGGTGGTGGCGGCCAGTGACACGGCCTACGTCGGCAACCGGGGGATCAAGCCGGTGACGGTGACCAGCGCGCCCGAGGACACCGGCGTTCTCCAGCTTCCGGTCGTCGGCGGGTCACTGGAGTAACCGGGGCGGGCCGGGGCGGAGCGGCCATCGACCGGCCGTGCCGATGCCGTACCGATGTGGTGCCGTACCGTGCCGTACCGATGCCGTGCCATGTCCGGCCGATGCCGTGCCGTGCCGTACGTGCCGTGCCGTACGGGCCGGGCTGTACGGGCCGGGCCTGGCCGGTGGCTGCCGGTCAGCCGTCCGTGACCGTGATGGCCTGGACGGGGCAGGCACGGGCGGCTTCCCGTACCAGCGGATCCCCGCCGCCGTCCTCCCGCCCGGGCAGCAGCTCGCTGAAGCCGTCGTCGTCCTGGGTGAAGACCCCCGGCGCTGTCAGGACACACTGCCCGGCGCCGATGCAGACGTCCCTGTCGATGTCGATGCGCATGACCGTTCCCTTTCGTCCGTCAAGTGCTACCACGTCAGGGGAAGTTCGACCATGCCCTGAAGGGTGTCCGCGGAATTGAAGGGGATCTCGTCCGCGGGCGCGGCGAGCCGCAGGCCCGGCAGCCGGCTGAAGAGTGTCCGAAAAGCGATCTCCATCTCCGCGCGCGCCAGGTTCTGGCCCAGGCACTGGTGGATACCGAACCCGAAGGCGACGTGGTGGCGGGCGGACCGCTCCCAGTCCAGCGTGTCCGGTTCCGGGTAGGCCGACTCGTCCCGGTTGATCAGCGACGTCGAGAGCACCACGCCGTCACCGGCCCGTATGGTCTCCCCGGCGACCTCGATGTCCTGTGTCGCCAGCCGCACCATGCCGTCGGCGATGGACAGGAACCGCAGCAGCTCTTCGACCGCGGTGGGAATCAAGGAGTCCTGGGTGCGCAGTGCCGCGAGCTGTTCCGGGTGCTGGAGCAGGGTGAAGGTGCCCAGCGAGATCATGTTGGCGGTGGTCTCGTGGCCCGCGACCAGCAGCAGCATCGCCATGCGGACCAGCTCTTCGCGCCCCAGCGCGCCCGTCTTGAGCTGCTCGGCGATCAGCTCGTCGAGCAGGCCGTCCCCGGGGTTCTCCTCCTTGCGGGCGACCAGGTCGATGAAGTACGCCTCCAGGGTGCTACGGGCCCGCTCGGCGTCCTCGGCGGTCTTGCTCCGCAGCACCAGCCGCGACTGCTCCTCGAAGAACGTGTGGTCGGCGTAGGGCACTCCGAGCAGGGAGCAGATCACCATGGACGGGAGCGGCAGCGCGAACGCCGACACCAGCTCCGTGGGCGGCCCCTGCTCGACCATCTTGTCGATCAGCTCGTCGACGATGCGCTGGATGCCCGGCCGCATGGCGGCGGCACGCTTGAGACTGAAGCTCGATATCAGCATCCGGCGCTGCCTGTTGTGCTCGGGGTCATCGACGCCCAGAAGGGGGGTCCTGATCTTCTGGACACGCTCCAGGCGCGGTGCGGGGGTCGGGAAGGCGGGGTTGAGGCGGTCGGAGGAGATGCGCGGATCGGTCAGCAGCGCACGTGCCTCGGCGTGGCCGGAAACCAGCCATACCGTACGGCCGTTGTAGAGCGAGACGCGGGAGAGCGGACGCCGGTCCCGCAGCGGCTGGTAGGCGGCGGGCGGGTGGTAGGGACAGGTGCGGTCCTGGGGGAAGGACATGATGTCCGGCACGAGGGGCCTCCGAAGTCACTTCTTGGCGGTTGGCCAAAAGGGTGGTGCGAGAGGTGCTGATCTCCACTTCATGCCGTCTACATGTGAATCGTCTATGCGTAGACCGGCCAAAGCGGGGTGGATCCTGGCCAGGGCCTGCCGGGCACTTCATGCCTCCCGGGAGGCCCTTTGTGCCCCGGTTGTCCTGAACTGTCCGTCCGTGCGGGTCACTCCGGACGCCCGATCGCTGCGGGCGTTTCAGCCGCCCCCGTCGCGGCGGTCGTCCTCGTCACTGCGGCCGTCCCCGCCGCGATGGCCGCCCCCGTCACCGCGGTCGTCCCCGTCGCGGTGGAGAAGGGCGTCGATCATGGCATCCAGGTAGTGGTCCCGTTCCGCACCGCTCGGTACGGCCCCGGGCACGGCATGCCCCAACTGGTTGTGCCCCAGGTAGGACGTGTACGCCAGCAGGCCGCGCCGACGTGCCTCGGCCCGCGGAAAGCCCAACTCGGCGAAGAGCGCGGCGATATAGCCGATCCGGCGGTCGGTCACCCGTCGCAGTACCGCGGCGACGCCCGGGTGGGCGGCGGTCGCCAGCAACGCCATCTCCAGCGGGTCCTCGGCGGCGGTGCGGGTGGCCCGTGCGAACAGCACGCGCAGCCGGCTCTCCGGGTCGGGTTCCGTCTCCAGCGCCGTGATGACCGCTTCGGTCCGGGACTGCTCCCACCGGGCGAGCGCGGCTTCGATGAGGGCCTCGCGGTTGGCGAAGTGCCAGTAGAAGCTGCCCTTCGTGGTGCCCAGGCGGGCGGCGAGCGGCTCGACGGCCACCGCCGCCAGACCCCCTTCGCCGATGGCCGCCAGGGCGGCGTCGGCCCAGTCCTGTGCGGTCAGCCGCTGCCGGGTCCCGCTTCCGCGCTGCCGTGCCCCGCCCGTGCGGGCCGTCGTCTCTCGCTGTGGCGCCATGTCCATACGCTACCGTACGGTCAAACATACGCCACCGTATGGAGGTGCCCGATACGCACGGTCCGCGACGTCCACGTACGCACACTCCAGGTTCCGGCACAGCACGCCGGAGCGCTGCTGGAGCGGCTGGCCGGCGAGCGCGACCCGCTCTTCCCGACGCCAGCCTGGCCCCCGATGCGCTTCGACCGGCCGCTGGGCGTCGGCGCGTACGGCGGCCACGGCCCCGTCCGCTACCGCGTCAGCGCGTACGATCCGGGGCGCCGTATCCGCTTCGACTTCACCTCGCCCGCGGTCCAGTCGCGCGCTCGCGGGCCGCGTGTCTCCAAGTCGCGCACCTACGGGCCGTCCGCTTCCGGGCCGTCCGCTTCCGGGGCGCCTGCTTCCGAGGCGCCTGCTTCCGGGACCGGCGGGTACCACGAGATCCGGGTCGAGCCGCTGGGCGACGGGCGCTGCCGGGTCGTGCACGAGCTGGAGGAGCGCATGGGTGCGGCCCGGACGCTGTTGTGGATCACGGTGCTGCGCCCGCTGCACAGCACCGTGGTCGAGGAGGTCCTGGACAACGTCGAACGGGTCGTCACCGGCCGGGTGCGGGAACCGGTCCGCTGGTCGCGGTGGGTACGGCTGCTCAACGGCCTCCAATGGGAACGTGCCCGGGCCGCCGAGATCCCCGCCGGGGCGCGGCTGGCCCGTACCGCCTTCGCCCGTACCGACTTCCAGGACGCCTGGCGGATGTCGCTGCCGCCCGGTATGCCGAGGGAGCCCGGGGCATGGGAGGGTGTGCTGCGCGGCGCGTTCCCCGTCCTCGGCCGTGCGGACGGGGAGATCCTGCTCGGCAAGGACGCCGGCCACCTCGATTTCCGGGCCTCGATCCTGGTGGAGGAGGAGAGTGTCACGCTCAGCACCGTCGTACGCACTCACCACGCGGGCGGCCGGCTCTACATGGCCGCGATCAAACCGGGGCACCGCTTGATGGCACGGCGGATGCTGCGCCGTACGCACCGCCGGCTGGCCCTGGCCGCCCCGAGCGCGGGGGAGCGGGAACTCGCCGCGCCCCACACCGCCGGACGGGCCTGAGCCGCAAACGAGTCTGAGCCGTCAAACGAGTCTGAGCCGCCGAACGGGTCTGAGCCGCCGAACGGATCCGAGTCACCGTGCGGGGCCAGGTCGCCACCCGCGGCCGACCCGCCACCCGCGGCCGTACCCGCCGCACGGGGCAGCGTCCCCGTGAGGCCGCTCGCCCTCGCGGTCACTCCTCCCCGGCACTACGGGCCCGCAGCGCCCGTACCTTGTGCCGGTTGCCGCAGTGCTCCATGGAGCACCAGCGGCGCCGGCCGGGGCGTGAGGTGTCGACGTAGAGGAGGTGGCAGTCCTCGGCAGCACAGAGCCGGACGCGGTGGGCGAAGGGACCGGTCAGCAACTCGACGGCGTCCCGCGCGACGGTGGCCAGAAGCTGTGTGCCACTGGGCGTGCCGGCCCACTGCCGCTGTCCGGCCGGGGTGACGACGGGAGCCAGGGCCGGGCGGGCGGCTGCCTCGTTGACGGCCTTCAGTTCCCCGTACGGGTACGGTTCGCCGCGCGTATGGGCGAGGACCACCCGGAACAGCGCGTCACGCAGTCGGCGAGCCTCCGCCACCTCCGCCTCGGAGATCTCCAGTACGGGCGTCGGCGTCAGCCGCGACCGGTCCGCCCAGCCGGCGAGGTCGGCGGGCTCGTACAGGATTTCGTACCGCCGATAGGGGCCGGGACCGCCGGTGGTCAGCAGCTCCAGGCACAGCGCTCCGGGGTCGAACCGGTAGGCGGCGCCGGTGTGCGAATAGAGCGTCAGCCCCCTGGCCGGGGCCGGTGCCTTGTTTGCGGGCGAGTCCATGTAACCAATATAACTAGTTACATGGCACTGACTTGGAAGCTGGTCATCGACAGCACGAACGCGCCCGCCCTCGCGGACTTCTGGGCAGCGGCCCTGGACTACGAGGTCGAGGACCCCAGCGCGCTCATCGGGCAGTTGCTGGCCGCCGGCCACATCGGTGAGGGCGCGGTCACCGAGCACCGTGGCCGCAAGATCTTCCGCGGGTACGCCGCGATCCGCCACCCCGAGGACCCGTTCGACCGGACCAGCGGCGTCGGCCGCGGCCGACGGCTGCTCTTCCAGGAGGTGCCCGAGGGCAAGACCGGCAAGAACCGCCTCCACCTGGACATCCACAGCGGACCCGGCGGCCTCGATGAGCTGGTGGCCCGACTGGAGGACTTGGGGGCGACCCGTGTCCGCGAGGTGAACAAGGGTCCTGCCGGGCATTGGTGGCTCATGCGGGACCCGGAAGGGAATGAGTTCTGCGCGGCTTAGGCCGTTGGCGGTGGAGCTCGGCATCCGGTCCTGCCGCGAGCCCGATTCGTGGTGTGAGCCCCGCTGTCTGGTGCTCCCTCGTCCAAGCCGGGGTGGCCCGCCCTGGCGGGGTGGCGTGTACGGGGTCATACGGAAAAGTCAGCGGGGCCTGCGGGTCAGGTTTCCGGAAGAATGCTCTTGAGGTGCGCCGTTGCAGCGCTTACGAACTCTTCCCGAGCCTTCTTGAAAGCTCCCCAGCCGGGTGCTGCGGGATCACCCTTTTCCATACTCCAGTGGTGCACGCTGATTGAGGGCGACACGTTACCTGTCTGCTCACCTTGATCGTGGGGCGCCGTGGACGGCAGTTGAGGTGACACAGCCCTGTAATCTCCAGCTACGCAAAGGCGGGTGGAAGTGCGGACGGTGACATGGAGGCGCCCCGCCCGTCCGGCCAGGGGGTGGCCAGACGGACGGGGGCTGGTGGGGTCAATGGGCTCTGCGGGTTCTTGCTGCTTCGGCGCGTCCTCGGCGTGGGACATTCCACAGGTCAAGCTGAAGGGCCAACCATGACCGGTCCACGCCACGTTGTGCGGCGATCTGTGTCGCGCTCTTGCCGCTTTGGTATTGCCTG
This sequence comes from Streptomyces sp. MST-110588, assembly GCF_022695595.1. Taxonomy (NCBI): domain Bacteria; kingdom Bacillati; phylum Actinomycetota; class Actinomycetes; order Kitasatosporales; family Streptomycetaceae; genus Streptomyces; species Streptomyces sp. MST-110588. Next base: position 1,357,669 of record NZ_CP074380.1, on the reverse strand, counting down.
GTCACGTTCTCCTTGTCGGCAATCACTGCGGCTTGGGCCTTTTTGATCTCGGCTTGGGTGCGTCGGGTCATCTGACCATTCCTTGCGCTGGAGCCCCACTCCGGCCACGGATAAGGCCCGTGTCATTCGGACGAGTTGGGCTGATCCGTGTCGGTGGTCACCGCATCCGTTCCAGCCGGTGCAGTGTCGCGGGGCTGGTGGTCCATTCGCGTCCGCCGCCGACCGGGCCCACGAACACGACCACTCACCAGATCGGCATGGAAGGTCAGTGATCCCCCCTGAATCGCAAGAAGTTGAACCCTGACAGTAGCCCGCAGGCGGCCTTCGGGGCGCGTCTGCGCAGCTTGCGCGAGGCGCGCGGTTGGACTCAGGAAGACCTGGCCGGACGCATGGGGTACTCCAGCGTGCATATCTCGGCGGTCGAAACTGGTCGCAAGGTTCCAACCCTTCCGTTCTCGCGTAGTGCAGACAGGGCGTTTGGGCTCGTCGGCTCCGCGGAGACGTTCGAGCGCGAGTTCCGCGAGATCAAACATGGCAGCCTGCTGGAGGGATTCCCGGAGTACGTCAAGTACGAAGGTCGGGCAGTAGAAATCCGTCTCTACAACATCGGCATCATCCCCGGCTTGTTGCAGACACCGGAGTACGCACGCGTGCTGGCGGACAGCGCCGTGCGGCGGGGGGCCATCACGCCCGAACAGGCGGATGAACGAGTCGCGTTCCTGGCCAAGCGCCAGGAAGCGCTGGAGCGGCTTCAGCCACCCATGGTGTTCGTGACCATGGACGAAAGCTGTATCCGTCGGCAGGTCGGCGGCCCCGCTGTCATGGACGCACAGTTGGTTCGGCTGGTCGAATTTGCCGACTTGCCGAACACGCTGTTGCAGGTGGCACCGTACGAACTAGGGGAGCGCCGTACGTTTGACCTGCCCGTCAACATCCTGACGCTGCCGGACCGATCCCTGATCTGTTATGCCGAATCTCAGGCCCAAGGAAACCTGGACCGGGAGACTACCTCGGTGGCGCCCGTGCTGACGGCATACCATCAGTTGCAGGCCGAAGCGTTGTCGCAGGCGGCATCTGTGGCCATGATCAAGCAGTTACGAGAGGGCACCCTGTGACCACCGAATCCCCCGTTGGGTCAAGTCTTCATACAGCAACAACGGCGGCGACTGCATAGAGGTCGCCACCAACCTCGTCGCCTCACGCGGCGTGGTCCCCGTGCGGGACAGCAAGGACCCGAACGGTCCGGTCCTGTTGCTGCATCCCGCCACCTTCACCGGACTGGTCGAGTTCGCCCGGCAAGCCGCCATCTGACCTACGCGGCCGGCCCGCCCACGAGCCCCGCCACCCCCAACCGGGCGGCGGGGCATCTTCATGTCCTACGCGGCCCGTTGCTATCCGTGCAGGTCGCGCGGGGGTCAGGCGCCTGCTGTCAGGCCGTTGATCAGGCGGGTGAGGAGGCGGTCGAAGACGGCTTCGGGGGTGGGGTCCTCGCTCGGCGCCAGCAGGGCCCGGGCGACTCGGGGGTGGGTGCCCGCGGCGGCGACGGAGCGGAGGTAGCGGGCCTGCGCGGCGCCGAGGTCGGCGGAGGCGGGGCCGGGCGCCTCCGCCGCCTCGGCCATCTGTTCCTGGGTGAGTTCGTAGGAGACATGGCTGGACACGAAGCCGGTCAGCAGACTGAACGTCTCCAGCGCCGCCCGGCCCTCCAGCCCGGCCGGGGCCAGGGCGGCGAGCGCGTACTCCAGGACGGCCAGGGTGTTGGGGCCGAAGGTCTGCCGTACCAGCAGCGCCCCGGGCAGCCAGGGGTGGCGCCGCATGAGCGCCCGCTGTTCGTGGGCGAGCTGCCGCAGGTCCTCGCGCCAGTCGCCGGAGGGCCGGGCCGGCAGCCGGTGGTCGCCTCCGACCTGGTCGATCATCAGCTCCAGCAGCGTCTCCTTGTTGGGGACGTAGCTGTAGAGGGACATCGTCCCGGCCCCGATCCGGGCCGCGACCGCGCGCATCGTGACCGCGGCGAGCCCTTCGGCGTCGGCGAGCGCGACGGCTTCGGCGGTGATCGTGGCGCGGCTGTGCGCCGGTGGCCGTCCGCGGCGCGGGCGTTCGGCCCGCGACCAGAGTGTCTCGGGGTCCACGCCGGCTCTGCGGCCGGATGAGCCTGTACGCGTCACGGCAACCTCAACCTCTCCCTGTCTTCGCCGTCCATCCAACCACCCGCTATTCTCGTACTTAGTACGGGAATGAATGCGGGGGTGGCGCCGTGCGCTGCTCCGGGAATCGAGGAGGCACCGTGACGACGGCTACACACCGCCCGGCAGACAAGGCACACCGCCCGACCGCGAAGAAGCCGCCCCTGTCCGCCCGTCTCATGAGGCGCTCTTGGAAGGGCCTGCCTCCCAAGCTGTACGACGTCGGCTACGAGCCCGCCCTCGCCGTCCCCGCCGCCGACGGCAGCCCGCTGCTGACCGACCACTACTTCCCCCTGGCCGAGGGCGACTTCCCCACCGTGCTGGTCCGCTCGCCGTACGGCCGGAAACTTCCCTGGGCGCCGATGTACGGGGTGCTCCTGGCCGAACAGGGTTTCCACGTCGTCCTGCAGAGCTGCCGCGGCACGGGAGGTTCCGGCGGTACGTACGCCCTGTGGGAGCACGAGGCCGCCGACGGCCTGGCCACCGTAGACTGGCTGCGCGGTCGGCCCTGGTTCACCGGGGTCCTGGGAACGATCGGCCCCAGCGCCCTGGCCTACGTCCAGTGGGCGCTGGCCGTGGACCCGCCGCCGGAGCTGCGGGCGATGGTGGTGCAGGTCAGTCTGCACGACATCCACGGCTTCTTCTACCCGTCGGGGTCCTTCTCCCTGGAGAACTCCCTGATCATGACCATGGGCCGGGTCTCGTCCCACCGGGGCGCGGCCCGTCTGATGTGGTCCGCCCTGCGGCTGCGGCGCCACCTCCCGAAGATCGCGCGTGCCCTTCCCCTGGGTGAGGCGTATGTGCCCGGTCTCGGCGGCCGGGTGCCGTTCCTGGAGGAGGCGATGGCCCACCCCGACGCGGACGACCCGCACTGGCGCGGGGCGGACGCCGGGGCCGCGGCCGGGCGTTCGTCCGTACCGACCAGCTTGATCACCGGCTGGTACGACGTGTGCCTGGACCAGACCCTCCAGCAGTACGACCGGCTGCGCCGGGCCAACTGCGAGGCGGCCCTGCTGGTCGGCCCCTGGACGCACAACTCCGCGCTGGCGCAGGGCTGGCCGGAGGTCTTCGCCGACAGCCTCGCCTGGCTGCGGGCTCATCTGTGCCTGGACCCCTCCGGGCTACGGGAGAGCAGGGTACGGGTACACCTGGGTGGCGGCCGGCAGACCTGGCACGACCTTCCCGACTGGCCCTCGGCCGCCACCACGGAACGCCGTTGGTATCCGGGCGCCGACGGTACGTTGGACGACCGGGCCCCTCAAGATGCTGCCGCGGCGCTGCCGTCCTTCCGTTACGACCCGGCCGACCCCACCCCTTCGGTCGGCGGGCCCCTGCTGTCCGACAAGTCCGGGCCCCGGGACAACACCGCCCTGGAGGCCAGGGACGACGTACTGACCTTCACCGGCGCGCCGCTCGCCGAGCCGCTGTGCGTCATCGGGCCGGTCGGCGTGGAGCTGCGGGTGAGCACGGACACCGGCCATGCCGATGTCTTCGCCCGTCTCTGCGACGTCGACAGGTCGGGCCGCTCGGTCAACGTCTGCGACGGGTTGTGGCGGCTGCGGCCCGCCGGGGGCGATCCGGCCGCTGCGGCGGACCCGGTCGATGTCACCGTACCGATGAGCGCCACCGCCCACTGCTTCCCGGCCGGTCACCGGATCCGGCTGCAGATCAGCGGCGGGGCCCATCCGCGGTTCGCCCGTAACACCGGTACGGGTGAACCGATGGCGACGGCCACTCGGCTCGTGGCCACGAAGGTCTCCCTCCACCACCCCTCCGCGCTCGTCCTGCCCGTCGCGGAGGTGCCGGAAGAGTCATAGGCGTTGCGGGCGTGGGGAGCCGTACGAGGATGTACGGGGGCCTGCGGCGGTCCGCCGCGTCAGGCTGCCGGTGCGGAGGCCGTGGCGGCGGCCGGCGCTGGGACCGGCGCCGGGGGTGATGTGGGTGACGGGACACGGGCGGCCGGGACGACGACGGGGGAGCCGTCGCCGGGCGCTGCGAGGATGTCCGCCTCGATGCCGTACAGCCGCTTGACCAGCGCCGCGTCCACGACCTCGCGGGCCGGCCCCTGGGCCACGACCCGGCCGCCGTGCATCGCCACGACGACATCGGCGTAGCGGGCGGCACCGGCGAGGTCGTGCAGCACCATGACGACCGTACGGCCCGCCGCCGCCACTTCCCGTACCAGCTCCAGGACTTCGACCGCGTGCCCGAGGTCGAGGGCGCTGGTCGGCTCGTCCAGCAGGACGATCGGGGTCTGCTGGGCCAGCACCATCGCCAGCCAGCAGCGCTGCCGCTGGCCGCCGGAGAGCTGGTCCAGACGGCGTTCGGCCAGCTCCGTGGTGCCGGTGACCGCCAGTGCCTCGCGCACGGCCGCCTCGTCCTCGCGCGACCACTGGCGGAACAGGCCCTGGTGCGGGTGGCGCCCGTACCGTACGAGTCCGGCGACCGTGACCGCTTCGGGGGCCTGCGGGGACTGGGGGAGGAGCGCGATGCGGTGTGCGGCCCGGCGCTGTTTGAGCTGCCAGATGTCCGCGCCGCCGGCCCGTACGGTGCCCGACTGCGGCTGGTGGAGCCGGGCGATGGTGCGCAACAGGGTGGATTTGCCACAGCCGTTGGGGCCGACGATCGCGACGACCCGGCCGGAGGGGATGGTCAGGTCCACGCCGCTGACGGCGAGGTGACCGGGGTAGCCGGCGGTGAGCTGGTCGACCTGGAGTTCCACGGATACCGGGCCTTTCTGGATCCCCTGTGCGATCCCCTGTGCGGGAAAGTCGTAAGGTAAGGCTAACCTAATGGTTGCCGGGTACGGTGTGGGGGCTCGAAATCCCCCGCGTACGCCTGCCTTGCGCCCTGTTCATGACCCGCTGTTCGTGACCTGCCCTTCGATGCTTGTCCCTTGATGACCGGAGCATTCCCATGACGTCCACCAGTCGCCGTTCCTCCTCCACCCGCCGCCGTACGTTCCGGGGCGTCGCCGCCTTCGGTGCCGCCGCGGTGCTGCTGGCCGGCTGCGGGTCCGGGTCGGACTCCGACGGCAAGGGTAATGCGGACGCCAAGTCCGCGGCGGACGGCGGCGGTACGCGTACGGTCAAGGACGCGACCGGGCGGGCGGTCCAGGTGCCGGCCCACCCCAAGCGGGTCGTGACGCTCACGCAGGAGGACCTGGACGCGGTGCTGGCACTCGGCGTCAAGCCGGTCGGCATCACCAACGGGCAGGGCCTCGGCGAGCCGCCGGCCTACCTGAAGGACAAGGTCAAGGACGTCGACGTGGTCGGCAACCTGCTGCAGCCGGTGATGGACAAGGTCATCAAGGCCAAGCCCGACCTCATCCTGGCCGGTGACATGCAGGACGAGCAGGTGCTCAAGCAGCTCCGGGAGATCACCCCCGCCACCCTGGTCACCATGGCCCCGACCGACGACTGGAAGCTGTCCCTGCGCGGCGTCGGCAACGCCGTCAACAAGCTGGACACGGCGAACAAGGTCATCTCCGACTACGAGGCCAAGGCCAAGAAGACCGGCGGGGAACTGGGCAAGGGCAAGGGCGCCGAGGTCAGCATCGTCCGCTGGAACCCGGACGGGCCGAGCTGGATGGAGAACAAGCAGTTCGCCAGCCTGGTCGCCACGGACATGGGCCTCAAGCGGCCCAAGAACCAGAACAAGGACGGCAACGCCCACACCCCGACGCTGAGCCTGGAGAAGATCGACGAGATCGACGGCGACTGGATCTTCCTGAGCACGCTCACGGCCGATGGCGCCAAGGCGCTGAAGGACGTGCAGGGCAAGCCCGCGTACAAGGAACTGAACGCCGTGAAGAAGGGGCACGTGGTCACGGTGGACGGCTCGGTGTGGTCCACCCGTGGCGGCCCGCTCGCGGCGGACAAGGTGATCGAGGACTTCAAGAAGGCGCTGGACAAGTGAGGACGGCGCCGGTGACCGGAACCACGGACTCAAGGGGGCACGCCGGTGGATACGGGGGCTTCGCTCTCCCGTAGGTCGTTGCTGCGGGCGGGGGCGGCGGGAGCGGTGACGCTCGCCGCCGTCGCCGCCCAGGGCGCGGGCGCGGGACCGGCAGGGGCGGCTGCTCCTGCCGCATCCGGTCCGGCGGCCACGGGCGACGTGGCGGACACGGGGGCGCGCGCTGTTACGGGAGCCGCGGGGACGCGGGTTGCCGAGGACGGTCCGGTACGGCTGCCGGTGCCGACCGGACCGTACGCCGTCGGGACGCGCCACCTGCACCTGGTGGACGACCGGCGCAACGACCCGTTCGCGCCGACCGTCACACCGCGCGAACTGATGGTCCAGGTCTGGTACCCGACGATCGGCCCGGCGGCCTCCGCGTCGGAGACATCGGCAGTATCTACGGCATCAGCAGTACCGGCAGTATCGGCGGCATCGGGGTACGGCAAGGGCGGGCGGGGGCGGGCACCGTACCTCAGCGCGGGCCTGGTCCCCATGGTCGAGCGCCGCTTCACGCTGCCCCAGGGCTCGTTGGAACGCGTACGAACCGATGCCCGGCCGGGCGCGCCGGTCCACCCCGCGCTGCGGGACGCGCCGGTGGTGTTCTTCGGCCCCGGGCGGCAGGACCCGGCCGCCACCGGCACCGCGTTCGCCCAGGACCTCGCCTCCCACGGCTATGTCGTCCTCGGCGTGAACCACACCTACGACGGCCCGGTGGAGTTCCCGGACGGGCGGGTCATCGAACAGAACCCGGCCACGGGCGACCCCGCGCTGCTGCGCAAGTACTCCGACGTCCGCGCCGCCGACCTGAGTTTCGTGCTCGACGCGCTCACCGGACGCCGGGGGCCCGGTCCCGCGCCGTGTCTGACGGCCGCCGTGAGCCGTGAGCGCGTCGGGGTCTTCGGGCACTCGCTGGGTGGTTCGGCGGCGGCCGAAGTCATGCGTACCGACGACCGCTTCGCCGCCGGCGCCTGCCTGGACGGCGCGTTGCAGACGGCGGCGGCGCAAACGGGCCTGACGCGTCCCTTCATGCTCTTCACCGAGCCGCTGGAGCTGCCGAGCTGGCGCGACTTCATGGCGGGACACCGGGCCTGGGGCCGCCGGATGGTCCTGGCCGGCGCCCGCCACTACAGCTTCACCGACCTGGCGCCCCTGGGCGTCGGGCTCGGCCTGGCCCAGGTCTGGACGCCCGAACAGTTCGCCAAGTACTTCGGCACGATCGACGGCCGCCGCTCCCAGGAGGTGACCGCGGCTTATGTCCGGGCCTTCTTCGACCACCGGCTGCGCGGCCGGCCGGCGCCGGAACTGGACGATCCCGGCAGCCGCTTCCCCGAGGTCACCATTCCCTGGCGCTCCTGACGCCGGGCGTTCAGGTCCCGGAGCGTATGGAGATTCCGAAGGTCTCGGCAGTCCGGCCGGCTTCGGCGGTCACATCGGCCCTGGCGGTCCCAGCGGCCTCGGCAGTCCCACCGGCACCGGCGACCCCACCGGCCCCGGCGGTCCTGGAAGTCCCTGCGGCTCCGGCGGTCGTGGCGGTCCTGGAAGCCCCGGCCGTGGTGCGGCGCGCGGCGAAGTCCGCTGCCGTCCAGGCCATGCCGACGGCGCCGTCCAGCAGCGCCGCCTCGCCCCTGGCCGATGTCGCCGCCTCGGCGAAGGCGGCTTCGTGCGGGCCGCAGTCGCCTCCGCTGATGTCCAGTACCGGATGGATCGACGGGACGGCATGGGAGACATTGCCCATGTCGGTACAGGCGAAGGGCTCCCGCGACTGCGGCTCGGGCCGGCCCAGCGCGCGGGCGTTGGCCCGCCACAGGGATATCAGCACGGGGTCGGTACGGAAGTCGAGATAGTCCGGCTCCGGGCGGGTGAGCGTGACCTCGCACCCGGTGGCCAGGGCACCGGCCCGGAAGCACGCCTCGACGCGCTCGCGCAGTTCGCGCAGGTCCTCGGCGGCCGAGGTGCGTATTTCGTAGGAGGCCGTGGCGCTGTCCGGGATCGCGTTGGGGGAGGTGCCCGCCGCGGTCGTGATGCCGTGCACCTTCCAGTGCGGCGGGAGCTGCTGGCGCAGCAGGCCGAGGGCGACCTGGGCGACGGTGAGGGCATCGGCGGCGTTACGGCCCTCGTGGGCGTTGAGGCTGGGGTGCGCGGACCTTCCCGTATAGGCCACGTCCAGGGTGCCGAGCGCGAACGAGCGGAATTCGGCCATGTCGAACGGGCACGGATGCACCATCATCGCGGCGTCCACGCCCTCGAACGCGCCGGCTTCCAGAAGCAGCGCCTTGCCGGCCCCACGTTCCTCGGCCGGGGTGCCCAGAACCCGTATGGTCAGTCCCAGTTCGTCCGCGTACGGGGCCAGGCCGAGCGCGGCGCCCACCCCGGCGGCGGCGATGAGGTTGTGGCCGCAGGCGTGCCCGAGTCCGGGAAGCGCGTCGTACTCGCAGGCGACGGCCACGGTGACCGGGCCCGACCCGATCGTGGCGCGGAAGGCCGTGTCGAGGCCGTACGCCGGGGCCAGGACCTCGAAGCCGTGCTCGGCGAGGAGTTCGGCGCACCAGGCGGCGGCGCGGTGCTCCTGGAACGCGGTTTCCGGGTGGGCGTGGATGCGCCGGCTCAAGGAGAGCAGGGCTTCCCGCTGCCCGGTGATGCGGTCGCGGATACCGTCCTTGACGCTTGGGGGCGCGCCCGGCGGGAGGTCCGCCCCGGCCGGGCGCGCGATGTCCGGCGCACCCGGCGGCGCGTCCTGAGAGGTGTGCTGAGGGGTGGCCATCGCATGTCTCCTGTTCGTCCCGGCTCGGCTCCGGCCCGTGTGGACGGGGCGCGGCACCGCCCGACCAGAACATAGCTTAGGCTTACCTAAGTGGCGCTCCGGGGGTCCGGTGTGCGCCGGTCTGCCATTTCCTTCCAGGGAGATCCCCACGTCATGCCGCACTCCGAGGCCACCTCCCGAGCCGTCGAACTGCCGCTGCTCGCCGCCCAGTCCGGTATCTGGCACGGTCAGTCCCTCGACCCGGACAACCCCCTGTACAACACCGGGGACGTCGTGGAGATCACGGGGGCGCTGGACGAGGACGCCTTCGAACGCGCACTGCGGCGCACGGTCGCCGAGGCCGACACGCTGAACATCCTCGTCTCGGACGGTACCTGCCCCGACGGCGACGCCGCCGAGGGAACCCGGGCTGCCGGCACCCCCGCCACCGCCACCACCGGCACCCCCGCCCAGCGCGTCGAGACCGGCCGCGCCTGGCCGTTGCACCGCCTGGACCTGCGCACGGCCGACCGGCCGGAGGAAGCGGCCGAGGCGTGGATGCGGGCGGACCTCGCACGGGTCGCGGACCTGGCCCAGGAGGGCCCCGCCACCCAGGCCCTGATACGCGTGGCCGATGACCGCTACTGGTGGTACCAGCGCGTCCACCACATCGCCGTCGACGCCTACGCGCTGGTCCTCCTGGGCCGCCGCGTCGCCGAGGTCTACACCGCGCTCGTGACGGGCCAGGAGCCTGCCCCCCGTCCCTTCGGCACCCTCCAGGAACTGCTGGAGGAGGAGAACGCCTACCTCGCCGGCGAACAGCACACCGCCGACCGGGACTTCTGGCTCGACCGCCTCGCCGACCGGCCCCGGCCCGCCTCGCTCTCGGACCGGCCGCCGGCCCCCGCGCAGCCCGCCCCGCGCCGTACCCGCGCGCTGCCCGCCGGCCCGGCGGCCCGTCTGGACCGGGCCGCGCGCGCCGCCAAGGCCACCTGGGCGGAGCTGGTGATCGCCGCCGTCGCCGGATACCTCCACCGCGCCACCGGGACCCAGGACGTCGTCCTGGGCCTGCCACTGATGAACCGCCGCAGCCCCGCCGCGCTGCGCACCCCGGCGATGGCCGTCAACGTCATGCCGCTGCGGATCGCCGTACGGCCCCAGGACACCGGCGCCGAACTGCTGCGCCGCGTCGTCCTGGAGGTGCGGGCCGTGCGCAGGCACCAGCGCTACCGGCTGGAGGAGCTGCGCCACGACCTCGGGCTCTCGGGGGACGACCGGGCGCTGTTCGGACCGATGGTCAACATCAAGGCGTTCGAGGGCGACCTGCGGTTCGGCGACCTCCCCGGGGTCGTACGCAACCTGGCCGCCGGGCCCGTCGACGACCTGGCCGTCACCCTCACCCCGGTCCGGACGGCACCGTACGGCTGGGCCTGGACGCCAACCCCGCCCGCTACGACGCCGCCGCCCTCGCCCGGCACGAGGCCGGTCTGCGCCGCTACCTCGAAGGGCTCACCGCGCTCCTCCTGGACGACCCGCAGCGGCCCGTCGGCACCCTGGACCTCCTGGAGCCGCAGGAGATCCGCCACGTCACGGCGGGGCGCGCCGAAGGCGCCGCGCCGCACACCCTGCCCGAACTCTTCGCCGCCCAGGCCGCTCGTACCCCCGAGGCAATCGCACTGCGCGACGGCACCACGGCCCTGACCTTCGCCGAGCTGGAGACGGCCGCCAACCGGCTCGCCCACGAACTCCTGGCCGCCGGGGTGCGACCGGGCAGCGCCGTGGCCCTGGCCATGCCGCGCGGCGCGCGGACCGTGACCGCCCTGCTCGCCGTCCTCAAGGCGGGCGGCGTCTGTCAGTCGCTGGACCTCGGACACCCGGCGCAGCGGCTCACGGCCGTCCTCGAAGACGCCCGGCCCGTCTGCGTGGTGGGTACCGCCGGGGCCGTACGCGCGCTGCCGCCGCACCCGGCGCGGCCCGTGCTCCTGGACGACCCGGCCACCTGCGCCCGCATCGACGCGCGCCCGGCGACGGCGCCGCCCGCGCCGCTCCCGGAGCAGGCCGCCTACATCATCCACACCTCCGGCTCCACCGGCCGCCCCAAGGGCGTCGTCGTCACCCACGCCTCCCTGGCCAACCTCCACGCGGGACACGGCACCGACCTCCTCGCGCCCGTCCTGCGCCGCACCGGCCGGGACCGGCTGCGGGTGGCGCACAGCGCGTCCTTCGCCTTCGACGCCTCCTGGGACCCGCTGATCTGGATGGTCCACGGCCACGAGCTGCACATGCTGGACGACGCGACCTACCGCGACCCGGCCGCGCTGACCGCCTACGTCCACGAGCGGCGGATCGACTACCTGGACGTCACCCCTTCCTACGCCCAGGCCCTGATCGCCGAGGGGCTTTTGGAGGACGGCCGGTACCGCCCGGCGGTGCTCGTCGTCGGCGGGGAGACGGTCCCCGAGGGGCTGTGGCACCAACTCGCCACGACCGAGGGCCTGACCCCCGTCAACCTCTACGGGCCGACCGAGACCACCGTCGACGCCTACTTCTGGCTGCCCGCCGATTCCGGCGCAGAGGGCACGGACGCCACGGATGGCGCGGACGGCACGGAGAGCGGCGAGGGCGCGGCAGGTGCGGCCGGCGTACAGGACACAAAGGGCGCGCAGGGCAACGGCCCACAGAGCGCTCGGACCGAAGCGGCGGTCCGATACCCCACGCTCGGCCGGCCCGTACGCGGCTCGCGCGCCTACGTCCTGGACGGCTCCCTGCGCCCCGCCCCCACCGGGGTCACCGGCGAGCTCTACCTCGCCGGTGCCTGCCTGGCCCGCGGCTACCTGGGCCGGCCCGACCTGACCGCCGAACGGTTCGTCGCCGACCCCTTCGGCCCCCTGCACGGCGAGCCCGGCGCGCGGATGTACCGCACCGGGGACCTCGTACGGCGCCGGGCCGACGGCACCCTGGAATTCCTGGGCCGCGCCGACGACCAGGTCAAGATCCGCGGCTTCCGCATCGAACTCGGCGAGATCCAGGCCGCCCTGGCGGCCCACCCGGGCGTGGCCCAGGCCGCGGTGATCGCCCGCGACACCGCACACGGCAAGCGCCTGCTCGGCTACGCCGTACCCCGCCCGGACGCCGCCGCTCCTGACGGGGAGGCCCTGCGCGCCCACCTCGCCGAGCGGCTGCCCGCCCACATGGTGCCCGGTGCCGTACTCCTCCTGGACGCGCTGCCCCGTACCGCCAACGACAAGCTCGACCACCGGGCGCTCCCCGACCCGGAACCCGACCCGGAACCCGGCGCGGACACCACGCCGGACACGGGCGGGGCGCCGACGGCGGTCTGCGCGCCCGCGGGCCCCCGGGCCCACCGCGAGGAGATCCTGCGCGGCCTGTTCGCGGACGTGCTCCACCTGGAGCGCACCCCGGGCCCCGACGCCGACTTCTTCGCCCTCGGCGGCCATTCGCTGCTCGCCGGGCGGCTCGCCGCCCGCATACGCGAGACCTTCCCGGCCGCCCACGGCCTCGGTCTCGCCGACATCTTCCGCCATCCGTCCCCCCGTGCGCTGGCCACCGTCCTCCAGGACCTGGCCGCCCCCGAGGCGCGCCCCGCCCTGGAACCCGCCCCCCGTCAGGAGCGGTCCCCGCTCTCCCCGGCCCAGAAGCGGCTGTGGTTCCTGCACCGCCTCGAAGGGCCCAGCCCCACCTACAACATCCCTCTCCTCCTCACCCTCGACGGGCCGCTCGACCGCGGCGCGCTCCAGCAGTCCCTGGACGACCTCACGCAGCGTCACGAGTCCTTGCGAACGGTATACCCGGCCACTGACAACGAGCCGTTCCAGACCGTTCTGCCGCCGGAACAGGCAGGTCAGCGGCTGTCCGTCGAGCCCCTGCCGGCCGGCCCCGACCAGCGGGAACTGCGTGCCGCCGTACGCCACTGCTTCGACCTGGCCGCTGAACCCCCGCTGCGCGCGACGCTGTTCACCGACGGCGGGCAGCGCCACCTCCTGCTGCTGCTCCTGCACCACATCGCGGCCGACGGAGCCTCCACCACCCCTCTCGCCCGCGACCTCGCCACCGCCTACGCCGCCCGGGTCCAGGGCAAGGCGCCCCGCTTCCCCGAGCTGCCCGTCCGGTACACCGACCACACGGCCTGGCAGGAACGCCTCCTGGGCACCGCCGACGCCCCCACACCCCTTGCCGAGCGCCAGCTCGCGCACTGGCGCCACGCCCTGGCCGGCCTGCCCGACCACCTCGAACTCCCCACCGACCGCCCACGCCCGGCCACCGCCTCCTACGAGGGCGACACCGTCCCCTTCCGGCTCGACGCCGCCGGCCACACGGTCGTACAGGCACTCGCACGGGCCACCGGCACCAGCGTCTTCATGGTCGTCCAGGCCGCGCTGGCCACCCTCCTGACCCGCCACGGCTGCGGTACGGACATCCCGCTCGGCATCCCGGTCGCGGGCCGCGAGGACGAGGCCACCCGCGACCTCGTGGGCTTCTTCGTCAACACCCTGGTGCTGCGCACCGACACCGCCCCCCGCACCCCGAGGAGACCGCGGCCGGCACACCGACCTTCCGCGCCCTCCTGCGCCGCGTCCGCACCTGCGTACTGGCCGCGTACGAGCACGCCGACCTGCCCTTCGACCGGCTGGTGGAGGACCTGAACCCGGTGCGCTCCACCGCCCGGCACCCGCTGTTCCAGACCATGCTGGCCTGGCAGTCCGTACCCGACGGGCCCTTCACCATGGGACCGCTGACGGCCCGCACGACCGCGGTGCCCTCCGGGACCGCCAAGTTCGACCTCACCCTGAACGCGGGGGAGCGGCCCGAAGGCGGCATCGAAGGCTTCCTGGAATTCCGTACGGACCTCTTCGACCGCCCCACCGCCCAAGCCCTGTCCACCCGGCTCGCCCGGCTGCTCACCGCCGCCGCGGCCGACCCGGACACGCCCATCGGAGTGCTGCCGCTCCTGGACGAGGACGAACGGCGGCGCGCGATCGTCACCTGGAACACCGCGACCACACCCGAGGCCGCGAGCACCCAAGGCGCCCCGGCCACCCTCCCCGACCTGTTCGCCCGCACCGCCCGCGAACACCCCGCCCGTACCGCCGTCACCTATGAGGGCACCTCCCTCGGCTACGCCGAACTGGCCGCCCGCGCCAACCGCCTGGCCCGCCTGCTGGCCGCCCGCGGCATCGGCCCCGGATCGGTGGTCGCGCTCGCCCTGCCCCGCTCCGCGGACCTCGTCGTCGCCCTGCTGGCCGTGGCCACCTCCGGCGCCGCCTACCTGCCGCTGGACCCCGACTACCCGGCCGACCGCCTGGCCTACATGCTCAAGGACGCTGCCCCGGCCGCCGTCCTGACCGACGCCGTGACCGCGCCCCGGCTGCCCGCCCACGACCGGCCGCGCATCCTCGTCGACGGCTGCGCACAGGACGCCTTCGCCGGCACGCCCCTGGGGCAGCATGAACGCACCCGTCCGCTGCACCCCGAGGACACCGCGTACATCATCTACACCTCCGGTTCCACCGGCCGTCCCAAGGGCGTCCAGGTCACCCACCACAACGTGCTGCGGCTGTTCTCCACCAGCGACCACTGGTTCGGGTTCGGGCCGCACGACGTATGGACGCTCTTCCACTCCTACGCCTTCGACTTCTCGGTGTGGGAACTGTGGGGCGCCCTGCTGCACGGCGGCCGGCTCGTGGTCGTCCCGCACCTGGTCAGCCGTGACCCGGCGGCCTTCCTCGCCCTGCTGGGCCAAGAGCGCGTCACCGTCCTGAACCAGACGCCGTCCGCCTTCCACCAGCTCAGCGCCGCCGACCGGGAGAACCCCGGCACCAAACTGGCCCTGAGGTACGTCATCTTCGGCGGCGAGGCACTGGAACCGGCACGCCTGGAGGACTGGTACGCCCGGCACGCCGAGGACGCCCCCACGCTCGTCAACATGTACGGCATCACCGAGACGACCGTGCACGTGTCCTACCTCGCGCTGGACCGCGCCACGGCCGCCGCCGACCCCGGCAGCGCCATCGGCGTCAACCTCCCCGACCTGCGCGTCTACGTCCTGGACAGCTACCTCCAGCCCGTACCGCCGGGCGTCACGGGGGAGATGTACGTGGCCGGCGAGGGCCTGGCCCGCGGCTATCTCGGCCGCCCCGCCCTGACCGCCGAACGCTTCGTCGCCGACCCCTTCGCCCCCCTCTTCGGCGAGCGCGGCAGCCGGATGTACCGCTCCGGCGACCTCGCCCGGCGCCGCCGCGACGGCACCCTGGAGTACGTCGGACGCGCCGACCACCAGGTCAAGATCCGCGGCTTCCGCATCGAACTGGGCGAGATCGAGGCCGTGCTCGCCGGGCACCCGGACGTCGCCGACGCCGCCGTCGTCGTACGCGAGGACACACCCGGAGACAAGCGGCTGGTCGGCTACGCGGTCCCCGCACGCCCCACCACGCCCGCCGGACTGCGGGCGCACACCGCCGCCGGCCTCCCCGCCCACATGGTCCCCTCGGCCGTGGTCCTCATGGAGAGGCTGCCGCTGACCGCCAACGGCAAGCTGGACCGCAAGGCGCTGCCCGCGCCGGACCTCACCGCCGACGCCGGCGGCGGCCGGGCCCCGCGCGGACCGCGCGAGGAGCAGTTGTGCGCCCTGTTCGCCGAGGTGCTGGGCCTGCCCCGGGCCGGCGTGCACGACAACTTCTTCGACCTGGGCGGCCACTCGCTGCTCGCCGTACGCCTCGCCGGCCGGATCAAGGCCGCGCTCGGCACCGACGTCGGCATCGGCACCCTCTTCCAGGCACCCACCCCGGCCGCTCTGGACGAGGCCCTGGACCGCGCCGGGGAGAGCGGCGGACGCCCTGGACGTGCTGCTGCCGCTGCGGCCCGCCACCGAAGGCGACCGGGCCCCGCTGTACTGCGTGCACCCGGCGGGCGGCCTGAGCTGGTGCTACGCCGGCCTGATCCGCTATCTCCCCGCCGACGTGCCGATCTACGGCCTCCAGGCACAGGGAGTCGGCCCCGCCACCGCCGGACAGCCGCTCCCGCAAAGCCTGGAGGAACTGGCGGCCCACTACGTCGAGCGGCTGCGGGAGGTGCAGCCCAGCGGGCCGTACCGGCTGCTCGGCTGGTCCACCGGCGGCATCATCGCGCACGCCATGGCCACCCGCCTCCAGGAACTCGGCGAGGACGTGGCGCTGCTGGCCATCCTGGACGCCTACCCCGCCGAGGGCTTCCGCGAACTGCCCGTACCCGACCAGGCCGAGGCCCTGGAAGCACTGCTCACCATGGGCGGGTACGGGCCGGAGAGCCTGGACGGCAAGCCGCTGGAACTGGGCACCGTCACCGAGGTGCTGCGCTGCGAGGGCAGCCCGCTGGCCAGCCTGGACGACGCGACGATCGAGGCACTCAACGACATCTACCTCAACACCAACCATCTGGTACGCGGGTTCGACCACCGCCCCTTCGAGGGGGACGTGCTGTTCTTCCGCGCCACCGTCGACACCATCGACGAGACACTGACGCCCGGCACCTGGGCGCCGTACGTCACGGGCCGGATCGACAACACCGACGTCGCCTGCTCGCACAAGGACATGACCCTGCCCGGACCGATCGCGCACATCGCCCGCGTGGTCGCCGCCCACCTGGAGAACGACCATGAGTGACGCCCCCGCCGGACCCTTCGACGGCGACGGCGAGTTCCTCGCCCTCGTCAACGACCAGGGCCAGTACAGCCTGTGGCCGGCCTTCGCCGCCGTACCGGAAGGCTGGAGGACCGGACTGGGGCCCTGCGAGCGGCAGCACGCCCTGGACTGGATCACCGAGCGCTGGACCGACCTGGCGCCGCCCGCCGCACAGCCCGCACCGGCGTGCGCGCCGGAGCGCGAGGCGGACTCCGCGCCCGCGCCCGAGCCGGCTCCCGGCCACACCGACGCGCCCGCGCCCGTGACCGCACCCGTGCCCGGCCCCGAGCCCGCGTCCGCACCCGCCCCCGACCGCGCCGGCCCCTCCGCCCCCGCAACGGCGGCCCGGTGAGCCGCATACCGCCCCGCATCGCCGTCGTGCTCGTCTACACGACGGCGATGTGCATGAACGGGCTCGACTCGACCATCGTCAACCCGGCCCTGCTCACCATCGCCCAGGACTTCGGCGCACCGGCCCCGTCCGCCAACACCGTCGAAGTGGCCTTCCTGGTCAGCCTGGCCCTCACGCTGCCGGTGGCCGGCTGGCTCGGCGACCGCTTCGGCACCAAGCGGGTCTTCCTCACCGCGCTCGCCCTGTTCACCGCCGCCTCGGCGGCCTGCGGCCTCTCCCAGGACCTGACCGCCCTGGTACTGGCACGCGCCGTACAAGGACTGGCGGGCGGGCTGCTGACACCCGTCGGCATGACGCTGCTCTTCCGCGCCTTCCCGCCGCACGAGCGGACGAAGCTGTCGAAGGTACTGATCGTGCCCACCGCCCTGATGCCGGCGCTGGGCCCGCCGCTCGGCGGCCTGCTCACCGAACACCTCTCCTGGCACTGGCTGTTCTTCGTCAACGTCCCGCTGGGCGCCGTCGCCGTCCTGCTGGGTGTCCTGGGCCTGCGCGAGCAGGTCGAGGGCGTCGCGGCCCGCTTCGACGTCCCCGGATTCCTGCTGGCCACCCCCGCCCTCGGGCTCCTCACGTACGCCCTGGGCTTCGGCCCCTCCCAGGGCTGGTCCACGCCTCCCGTCGCCCTCGGCGCCCTGCTCGGGCTCCTCCTGCTGACCGCGGCCGTCATCCACCAGCTCCGCGCCGGCCACCCCCTGCTGGAACTGCGTCTGCTCGCGGACAAGGTCTTCCGCGCGGCCACGCTGCTGGCCGCGCTGACCTCGGCCGGACTGATGGGCGTGCTGTTCGTCTTCCCGCTGCTGTACCAGGCGGTGCTCGGCGGCTCGGCGCTGGACGCGGGCCTGAGCGTCTTTCCTGAGGCCCTCGGCCTGATGCTGGCCTCCCAAGTGGCCGACCGGCTGCTGCCCAGGACCGGCCCGCGCGCCCTGGCCGTACCAGCCCTGCTGCTCGCCGCCGCCGTCTTCGCCGCGCTCGCCGTACGGGCGGTGACGGACAGCCCCTGGGCCGTACGCGGCGTGATGTTCTGCGTCGGGCTGATACTCGGCAGCGGCGTCCTGACGGTGCAGATCGCCGGATTCCAGGACATCGCGCCGCCGCGCATGGGGCAGGCGATGGGGCTGTTCACCATCGTCCGTACGCTCGGCGGGGCCCTGGGCATCGCCGCGGTCGCGGCGGTCACCGGCGCGCTCGGCGCCGCCGGCACCCGCGCCGCCGACCCCTTCCCGTACCAGGTGGCGATCCTCACCACCGCCGTCGTCGTCGCCCTCGGCGCGCTGTGCGCCCTGTGCCTGCCCAAGGCCCTGCCGCCCCCGCCGCCCTTCGAGGACGAGGAGAAGGGCGAGGGCGAGGGTGAGGCGCCGGGCTCACAGCCGGAGTCGGCGGGGTCTGCGGGGTCTGCGGGTTCTGCGGGGACTTCAGGGTCTACGGGATCTACAGGGACTTCAGGGTCCGCGACAGCCTGAGCGCCAGGAGGACGAGCGCCGCCCGAAGCCCGGCCGCTCCCCGGCCCGGTGCGCGCCTACGCAGCGGACATGACCAGGCTGACCGGGTGGCTCACGCTGCTCTGTGCGTACGTCGCGACCGTGCCGGGCCTCGCTCCGGCGTCGCAAGCGATGCGCTGCGCGCCGGGTTTCGCTCTCGCGCTGACCAGCGGTGCCGCCCTGTGCCAGGCGGTCGGCCCGGGCGGCCAGGCGGCGGCGTGGACCGCCGAGGTGCTGAAGGCAGGCAACGGCCGTACGGTGGGGAGCCGAAGCCGGGGAGCACGGCCCATGTGACATACGCCCCGGACCGCCCGGAGCTGGGCGTGCGCGACAGCCCCGCCAGGTTCTTCGGCACCGGCATCCACCCGGGCTTCGTCTGGGCCGGGACGCTCGTGGTCGCCCTCGGTACGGTCTCGGGCACCTGGTCCACCTGGCGCAGATAGCCGCACCGGGCCGGGTGTCAGCCGGCGGCGGTCGGGGTACCGGCCGGCGGGAGGAGGGCGGCGAGGCCGTCGGCGAGGCCGCCGCGCCAGCAGGCGTAGTCGTGACCGCCGTTGAACTCCCGGTAGTTCACCTCGTAACCGCGGGCCTGGAGCACATCGCGCAGGTGGCGGTTCTGCGGCAGCAGCATCCACTCCTGGAGGCCCACCTCCAGATGGAAGCGGACCGGCCGCCGGGGCGTGCGCGCGTACTGGCGGGTCAGCCACTCGCTGCCCGTGTCGAACTCCGTCCCGTCGGGCCACCAGAAGGAGCCGGACTGGGAGAGCGCGTTCCCGAACCGTTCCGGGCGGCGGAAGGCGGCGAAGGCGGCGGTCAGTCCGCCGGCGCTCTGCCCGGCCACGACCGTGTGCGCGGGATCCGTACTGGCGCCGAACTCGGCGCCCGCCCACGGCAGCAGCTCGTCCGCGAGCCAGTCCACGAACGCCTCGCTGCAACTGAGGTCGGCCATCCGCCGCTCCCGGCCCATGGTGTCGACCAGCAGGGCCACGGTCGGCCGCAGACACCCGTCGTCCATGAGGGCGTCCAGCGTGTCACCGAACCGCAGCACCGGGCCCCACATCTCCCCGTCCAGCAGCACCGCGACGGCGTACGGACCGTCGGCCGCGACCACGGAGCCGGCGTCCCCTGCGGGCCCGACGTGCCCCACAGACGGGGCGCCGTCCCCGTCCCCGTCCGCGGCGAGGAGGCGGTGCCCGGCGGGCAGGTGCACATGAACCCGGCGGCCCGACACCTCCCGCTCCACCGTCCGGCCCGCCGCGCGCGGAGCCGCCGCCGTGGGCCGCCACCACGGCTGGGCGGGGGCGTCCGGCAGCTCCATCACGGACGAGGGGTGCCGCCCGTCCCGCGCCGCCAGTACGGGCGCGCGGTTCAACGGGTCGGGCACGGCCGCGTCCAGGACGCGCAGCCACGCCTCCCGGTCCGTACGCAGCGTCTCCTCACGGGGGCCGCGCGCCACATGGAACTGGTACGAGGCACGGTGGTCGGCGCGCAGCCGGTGGGTGAGCGCCCATACGTCGGTGCCCGGGAGGCGGGACATCAGGTGGGGCGTCAGGTCGTGGGCGTGCCGGTCCTTGTCCGTGACGGTGTGCAGCAGCGCGAGGACGTCATCGGCCGGGGCGTCCGGGTCCTGCCGCCACAGGAAGGTGACGAGACGGTACGCCGGGTCGGTGGGGTCGGGCTCGACCAGCGGCGTCCCCGCCGCGGCGGTCCGCTCCCAGAACTCGCGTACGGCGCCGGGCCGGCCGGCCCGCACGTCCTCGGCGAGCGCGCGCAGCGACGGGCTTTCCATGGGCGGTTTCCTCTTCGGTTCGTGGGGTGGTGGGTGGATGGGCAGCGGGGTGACGGGCGTCAGGCGTCCGCGACGCGTACGGCAACACGGCTTCGGGCGTCCGCACGTCCGCGTACGTATCGCTACACGCGGGCGGCGGAGGACCGTCCCAGCAGCACCCACAGCAGGAACGGGCCGCCCAGCACCGTCGTGACCACGCCGACCGGGATCTCCGTGCCGTCGAAGGCGGTCCGCCCCACCGTGTCGGCCAGGACGACCAGCGCCGCACCGACCAGTACGGAGCCCAGCACCGGCACCCGCAGCGGCCCGGCGAGCCGGCCGGCGATGACCGGCGAGGCCAGCGCGACGAAGCCGACCGGACCGCAGATGCCGACCGCCAGCCCCGCGAGCGCGACGGCCAGCAGCAGGCAGACGGTGCGGACCCGGGCCGGCGCCACGCCCAGCGAGGCGGCGGTGGAGTCGTCGAAGCGCAGGACGTTGAGCTGCCGGGCCACCACCAGGGCGGCCGGAACCAGCACGGCCAGGCCGATGAGTACGGGCCCGGCCACGTCGAACCCGCGGCCGTTCAGGCTGCCCGAGGTCCATGTGTACAGCGCGCTCGCCGAGTTCAGGGACCGGCGGGAGAGCACGACCTGGGTGACGGACGAGGCCAGCGCCGACATGGCCAGGCCCACCACGAGCACCCGGTGGCCCCGCTGTCCGAGGCCGCCGGAGACGGTCGTGACGACCAGGACGGCCACCAGGGCTCCGATCGGGCCGGCCCACCAGGCGCCGAAGCCGCCGGTGGCCGAGAGCGTGACGGACACCAGGACGGCGGCGGTCGCGCCGTCGTTGACGCCGAGCAGTTCGGGCGTGGCCAGGCGGTTGCGGGCGAGGGTCTGGGTCAGGCAGCCCGCGAGCCCCAGGGCCGCGCCCGCCGTGAGCGCGGCCACGATCCGGCCCAGGCGGAACTTCTGGACCAGCAGGACGTCGAAGTGGTCACCGACTCCGAAGACCGCGCGGAAGGTGCGGGCCACGTCCATGTCGCTCTGGCCGGCGTACGCGCCGAACACCACGGCCACCAGCAGCAGTCCGGCCAGTGCGAGCGCCGCCAGCGCGGGCCGGTAGGCCAGCAGTACGGAGACGGGTCCGCGCCGCAGCACCAGCGCCTCGCGCCGGGGCCGCCCGGCGGGGTTCGCCGCGCCTTGTCCGTACGCGTGCTCCTGTCCGTACGCGTTCACCTGCTCGTACGTGTGCTCCTGCCCGCAGGTCTCCTTCTGCCCGTACGCGCCCTCCTGTCCGCTCCGGCCCCGGCCGCCCCGCCTGCCTCTCCAACGGACCGCGCGCGGCGCCGGTTCCCCGGTGGCCGGTTCGGTCATGCCCATCGCGCCGAGCCGCTTGGAGCGGACGATGCCGATGAGGACCGGTGCGCCGATGAGGGCGACGATCACGGCGACGGGCGCCTCGTACGGCTGGGAGACCACCCGCGCCAGGACGTCCGAGCCCGTCAGGACGCCGGCGCCGATCAGCCCCGCCAGCACGGTCTGCGCGGCCAGCCGCGGCCCGGTGACGGCACGGGCGAGGAAGCCGGCCAGCAGCCCCAGGAAGGAGATGGGGCCGACCAGGGCGACCGCGGACGCGGTGAGGAGGGTGACGGCGAGGGCGACCACGACCCGGATCAGACCCGGCCGGTGGCCCAGGCCGCGGGCGAGGTCGTCGCCCAGCGCCAGCGCCGACAGCGGCCGGGAGACCAGCAGCGCGACCAGGAACCCGGCCAGGAGTACGGGGGTCAGCGGCCCGAGCGCGCCGAAGCCCTCCACACCGGCCAGCGAACCGAGCACCCAGTGGCGGAAGCCGTCGTAGGCCGCGGCGGAGTTGACCACGATCAGGCTGGTGACGCCGCCGAAGGTGGCGCCCAGGGCGGCGCCCGCCAGGACGAGCCGCATCGGTGAACCGCCGCCCCGGCTGCCGGATATGAGCAGCACCAGCGCGCTGGCGAGCACCGCGCCCCCGAAGGCCCACAGCAGATAGCCGTAGCTGGTCTGCACGCCGAGGAAGGCGATGCCGGTGACGACGCCCAGGGACGCGCCCGCGTTGACGCCGAGCAGGCCGGTCTCGGCCAGCGGGTTGCGGGTGACGGCCTGGAGGAGGCAGCCGGCCACGCCCAGCGCCGAGCCGACCAGCAGCGCGGTCAGGGTGCGGGGCAGCCGCAGGTCCCGTACGACCAGGATGAGCCGGGAGTCCTCGCGCGCGCCGGCCCGGCCGAGCAGGTAGTCCAGCACCCTGCCGGGGCCGACCTCGCCCGCGCCCACGGACAGTGAGACCGCCGCGAGGACCAGGACGGCCAGCGTCACGGCGGCGGCGATCAGGAGCGGCTTGCGGAAGCCGTGCGGACGGGTCAACGGGGCGTCGAGGGCGTCCGTTTGGGGCGACGGGTGCGCGCCGGGGGGCGCGGGGGTGGAGGTGTCCGTCAGGCCGTCCGGCGTGCGCGGGCCCACTTGCGGGAGGGTCATAAGGTAAGGCTAACCTAATGGTATTCGCGCCTGTGTGCGGGATGCGGGATGCGGGATGCGGGATGTGAGATGTGGGAATGCGGGATGCCTGGGGGTGGGTGTGGGGCGGGACGGGGTGCGGAAGTCCCTCCTTCGTGGCGCCGGGGGCTGAAAAGTTAGGTTAGGCTTACCTTAATTCCGTTGGTCGGATGTCGAGGAGATATTCCGTGCAGCAGCCAGAACTCGCCGGGCGCACCGCCTTGGTCACCGGTGCCGGACAGGGCATAGGCGAGGCCGTGGCCCGGGTCCTCGCCGACCGCGGCGCACGGGTCGTGGCCACCGACCGGAGCCCTGACGGTGTGAAGTCCCTTGAGGGCGAGTGTGCGCCGCACATCACCGCCCGGACGCTGGACGTCACCGACAGCGCGGCCGTCGAAGCCGTGGTGGACGACGTGGAGCGGGAGATCGGCCCGCTGGACATCCTGGTCAACGTCGCCGGGATCCTGCGTACTTCGCCCGTCGTGGAGCTGACCGACCAGGACTGGCACGACACCTTCGCCGTCAACACCACCGGCGTCTTCCACACCTCGCGCGCCGTCGCCCGCCGGATGGGCGAGCGGCGCGGCGGCTGCGTGGTGACCGTCGGCTCCAACGCGGCCGGCGTGCCGCGCACCAGCATGGCCGCCTACGCCGCGTCCAAGGCCGCCGCCACCATGTTCACCAAGTGCCTGGGCCTGGAACTGGCCCGCAGCGGCGTACGGTGCAACGTCGTCTCCCCGGGCTCCACGGACACCGCCATGCAGCGGCAGTTGTGGACCGACCCGCAGGCTCCGCTGCGCGTCATCGACGGCGACCCGGCCGGCTACCGCGTCGGCATCCCGCTCGGCCGGCTCGCCGAGGCGGCCGACATCGCCGAGGCCGTGGCCTTCCTGGTCTCCGACCGGGCCCGGCACATCACGATGCACGACCTGTACGTCGACGGCGGTGCGACGCTACGCGCCTGATGGCGCGACGGGCGGCGCGCCAGGCGGCGTACGGGGCCGCCTGACGGCGCATCGGGTGACTCGCGCGCTGTACGAGCGCCTGAACGTCCGAACGTCCGAGAGCACCTCGCGCCCCGGCGGACCGGCAGCGGCCCGCCGTACATCCGTGACCACCCACCCCCCCGACCCCAGGACCGATCCCGCCGGACCGGCGACGAGCGGTCCGACCGGCGGCCGGGCCGGGCCGGCGCCGGGCCCCGACCGGACCCGGCCGGCCACCACCGGCCCGACCAGAAGACACGGTGCCGGCGCACCGAGAGAATTGGAGCACCAGGTGATAACGGCTCACGATGTCGCCGAGCGGCCGGGACCCGGCCCGCGGGCGGACGGCGCCGCACCGGCGGACCCCGGCCCCGAACGGGCCGTGGTTTCTGTAACAGCCGCTACTCACGAACCGCACGAACCGGCCGACGTTCCCGGAGCGGTCGGTGACCCCACAGCAGTTCATGCCGCGACGCCGGCTGGTGCCGCGCCCGTACGGGCCGACGCCCCCGTACGGGCCGACGTTTCCATACCGGCCGATGCGCCCCGCACGTCCGACGCGCCCGGCGCGACGGTGTCCGTACGGCGCGCGGCCATCCGTCGCGCGACCCCGCGCCCGCCCCAGGCCGACCGCACGTCCCCGGCCGGCACCGTCGGCGCCGCCACCGCGCTCCTGGACGCCTACCGCCCCGGCACCGACCGCTTCTTCGCCTCCCCGACCCGTACCCTGCTCACCGGCGGCGTACGGGCCGAGGTACCCCACGACGAACGGCCCCTGGCCCAGCGCGTGGCCCACATCCTGGACGCGCGCCGGCGCGCGGGCGCCCCCGCGCCCCTCGTGGTCGGCGCCGTGCCCTTCGACCACACCGCCCCCGCCGCCCTCGTCGTCCCCGAGACCGTGCGCCGGGCCACCGCGCTGCGCGAGGACCCCCTGATCGCCCTGCCCGCGCCGCACACTCCCGTGGCCGACTGGGAGCTGCGGCCGGTGCCCGCGCCCCGGGAGTACGCCGGCGCGGTCGCCGAGGCCGTACGCCGGATGCGCGCCGGGGAGTTCGACAAGGTCGTCCTGGCCCGCACCCTGGAACTGACCTCCCCGCGCGAGGTGGACCTGCCCGCCATGCTCCAGCGCCTGGCCCGCCGTGACCCGGGCGGCTACACCTTCGCGCTGCCCTGCGGACCCGGCCGCACCCTCCTGGGCGCCAGCCCCGAACTACTGGTCTCCCGCCGCGCCGGCCGTGTCGTGGCCAACCCGCTCGCCGGCTCCACACCGCGCAGCACGGACCTCGCCGAGGACGTACGCAGGGCCGCGGCCCTGTTGGAGTCGGCCAAGGACCTGCACGAGCACGCGGTCGTGGTGGACGCGGTGCGCGCGGCGCTGGCGCCGTACTGCCGCACGCTGGAGGTGCCCGTACGCCCCACGCTCGTACGGACCGCCGCGATGTGGCACCTGTCGACGACCGTGACCGGCGAACTGGCCGACCCCGCCACCTCGGCGCTGGAACTGGCCTGCGCCCTGCACCCGACCCCGGCCGTGTGCGGCACCCCCACCGCCCTCGCCCGCGAAGTCATCGGCGAACTCGAACCGTTCGACCGCGGGCTCTACACCGGCATGGTCGGCTGGGGCGACGCGAGCGGCGACGGCGAGTGGGTGGTGACCATCCGCTGTGCCGAGGCCGAGGAGCGGCGGCTGCGTCTGTACGCGGGCGCGGGGGTCGTGGCAGGGTCCTCGCCCGAGGCGGAGACCGACGAGACCGAGGCGAAGTTCCGTACCTTCCTGCACGCGGTGGGAGCCGACCGATGACCGAGGACCGACCGATGACCGTGGACGGAGCGATGACCGCCGACGGACCGCTGACCGGGGACGCGCCCGCGCCCGCGCACCAGCCCGTGGACGCGCCCGCGCACGCATCCGGGAACGCGCCCGCGTACGCGCCCGCCGACGCGCCCTTGTGGCCCGCCGAGTTCGCCGAGCGCTACCGGGCCGCCGGGTACTGGCGCGGCGAGACCTTCGGCCAGATGCTGCGCGAGCGGGCCCTGAACCATCCCGACCGCGTCGCGATCACCGACCCCGGCGGCGCCGGCCGGCACTGGACGTACGGCGAACTGGACGACCGGGCGGACCGCCTGGCCGCCGGCTTCCTGGCCGAGGGCGTCAAGAAGGGCGACCGGGTCGTCGTCCAGCTCCCCAACGTCGCCGAGTTCTTCGAAGTGATCTTCGCGCTCTTCCGGATCGGCGCGCTGCCGGTCTTCGCGCTGCCCGCGCACCGCGAGACGGAGATCCGTTACTTCTGCGAGTTCACCGAGGCCGTCGCCTATGTGATCCCGGACGTCGAGGGCGGCTTCGACCACCGCGAACTGGCCACCTCGGTACGGTCCCAGGTCCCCACCCTGCGGCACGTCCTCGTCGTCGGCGAGCCCGGCGAGCACACCCCGCTGAGCGACCTGCGACGCGAACCGGTCGCCGTCACCGACGGGCCCGCCCCCGGTGACCTGGCCTTCCTCCAGCTCTCCGGCGGCAGTACGGGCGTGCCCAAACTGATCCCGCGCACCCACGACGACTACATCTACTCGCTGTGGGGCTCGAACGAGATCTGCGCGGTGGACGAGCACAGCGTGTTCCTGTGCGTGCTGCCCGCGGCCCACAACTTCCCGCTCAGCTCGCCCGGTTCGCTCGGCACCCTCTACGCCGGCGGCCGTGTCGTCCTGTGCCCGCGCCCCGACCCCGAGACCGCCTTCCCCCTCATCGAACGCGAGCGGGTCACCCTCACCGGGCTCGTACCGCCGCTGGCGCTGGTGTGGACCGAGGCGGCGAAGAACGCGGCACACGACCTCTCCAGCCTGGAGGTGCTGCTCGTCGGCGGCGCGAAGTTCAGCGAGGAGGCCGCCCGGCGGGTGCGCCCGGCGCTCGGCTGCACCCTCCAGCAGGTCTTCGGCATGGCGGAGGGGCTGGTGAACTACACCCGCCTGGACGACCCCGAGGAGACCATCGTCACCACCCAGGGCCGGCCGATCTCCCCGGACGACGAGATCCGGGTCGTCGACGATCAGGACCGGGACGTCCCGCCGGGCGGAACGGGGCATCTGCTCACCCGTGGCCCGTACACCATCCGCGGCTACTGGCGCGCCCCCGAGCACAACGCCAGGTCCTTCACCGAGGACGGCTTCTACCGGACGGGCGACGTCGTACGGCTGACGGAAACCGGCCACCTGGTCGTCGAAGGACGAGCCAAGGACCAGATCAACCGCGGCGGGGAGAAGATCGCGGCCGAGGAGGTCGAGAACGTCATCCTGGCCCACCCGGCCGTCCACGACGTCTCCGTGGTCGCTGTGCCCGACCCCTATCTCGGCGAGCGGACCTGCGCGTACGTGATCCTGCGCCCGGAGCGGGACCGGGCCGGCGCGAACGGGGCGGACGGCGTGAACGGGGCGGACGGCGTGAACGGGGCAGCCGGCGCGGGGGAGGGACGGACACCGGTCCGGTCCGGCCGGTCACCATCAAGAAGTTCGTCCGGGAACGGGGCCTGGCCGCCTACAAGGTCCCCGACCGCGTCGAGTTCGTCGACGCCTTCCCGCAGACCGGCATCGGCAAGGTCAGCAAGAAGGACCTGCGCGCCCTGCCGCCCTCCTCGTAGTCACGCGTACGCCCGCGCAGGCCACCTGAACCCCCTCATCACCACCTGAATCCCTCGCCCTCACCTGTATCCCTCGTCCCCGCCTGTACTCCTCGTCACCACCCCCACGCTCCTCGAAAGGCCCCGACATGGCACTCCCCGCCATCGCCCCGTATCCCATGCCCGCCAGGGACGCCCTGCCCGCCAACAAGGTCGACTGGGACGTGGATCCGGACCGGGCCGTCCTGCTCGTGCACGACCTCCAGAACTACTTCCTGGACGCCTTCACCCAGGACACCTCCCCGCTGACCCCCCTCCTGGAGAACATCGCCCGTCTGAAGAAGGACTGCGCGCGGCTCGGCGTACCGGTCGTCTACTCCGCCCAGCCCGGCGGCCAGACCCCCGCCGAGCGAGGTCTCCAGCAGGACTTCTGGGGGCCGGGCCTGCCGGACGAGGAGCGGGCCAAGGCCATCGCGGCGCCCGTCGCGCCGGGCCCGGACGACACCGTCCTCACCAAGTGGAAGTACAGCGCGTTCGTACGGACCGACCTCGCCGAGCGGATGCGGGAGCAGGGCCGCGACCAACTGGTCGTCGTCGGCGTCTACGCCCACATCGGTGTCCTGATGACCGCCTGTGACGCCTGGATGCGGGACATCCAGGCATTCGTCGTCGCCGACGCCGTCGCCGACTTCAGCGAGGCCGACCACCACATGGCGCTGCGCTGGGCCGCCGCCAAGTGTGCCGTGGTCACCCGTACCGACTCCGTCTTCGAAGGAAAGTGAGCCCGGCCATGGCGCTGACGGTCGAACAGATCCGCGCGGACGTCGCCGATGTGCTCGGCGAGGACCCCGCCGACATCCCCGACGACGAGAACCTCGTCGACTACGGTCTGGACTCCATCCGCATCATGACCCTCGTCGAACGCTGGCGCGCCGACCACGGCATCGAGGCGACCTTCGTGGACCTCGCCGAGAAGCCCGCGATCGAGCAGTGGGCACCCTTGCTGGGCGCCCGGCCGTGACCGCCCTGCTCGATGCGGCCGTCGGCGCGCTGGCGCCGGGCCTCGCGCTCACCGCCGCCCAGTCGGAGCTGTGGCACGCCCACGCCCTCGACCCGGACAGCCCGGCGCAGAACACCGGCACCTGCGTGGAGATCCACGGCCCGCTGGAGGCCGCCGTGTTCGCGCTGGCGCTGCACCGGGTGGCCGGCGAGGCCGAGGCGCTGCGGGTGCGGTTCGCCGGGACGCCGGACGGGCCGCGGCAGGTGCCGCTGCTCATCGGCCCGGTGCCACGGCCCCTGGTGGTGGAGAACGGCCTGCCGGCGGACCGGTGGCAGGGGGCGCGGGGGCCGGCGGACCGAGGGCAGGCGTACCGGCAGCCGGTGGGCCCGGGCCGGGCGGACGGCGCGTCGGCATCCGGTGACGGCGGGGCGGCGGTGCCGTTCCCGCTGCGCGTCTTCGACCTCCGGGGCTCGGCCGACCCCGACGCCCTGGCTGGGGCGTGGATGCGCGCCGACCTCGGCGAACCCTTCCGGCTGGACACCGGGCCGCTGTTCGCCCAGGCGCTCTTCCGTACGGGGGAAGAGCGCTGGCTGTGGTACCAGCGCGTGCACCAGGCCGTCATGGACGGCTTCGGGCTCGGGCTGCTGGCCCGCCGGGTCGCCGAGGTCTACACCGCCCTCGCCGACGGCCGGGCCCCCGGCCCCAGCCCCTTCGGCCGGCTCGCCGACCTCGTCGCGCAGGACGCGGCGTACCGTTCCTCCAAGGCGTACGACAGGGACCGCGCCTACTGGGGTGCGGTCTTCGCGGAGCACCCGCACATTCCCTCACCGGCCGGCCGTACGGCACCCGCGTCCCGCGCCGCGCTGCGCCGCGAGGTCCGCCTCGCCCCCGAAGCCATCACCGCCCTGCGGGAGTTGGCCTCCTGCGTACGCGCCGGGCCGACCGACGTCCTGATCGCCGCGCAGGCGCTGTACCTCTCGCGGGCCACCGGCTCGGCGCGCGTCGTACTCGGCCTGCCGGTGATGGGACGCACCGCGCCCGCCGCCCTGCGCGTCCCCGGCCTGGCCCGCAACGTTCTGCCGCTGCCCCTGACGGTCACCCCGGACCGGACGTTCGCCGAGCTGACCCGACAGGTCGTCCTCGGCATCCGCGCCGCCCGCGGGCACCAGCGCTACCGGCCGGCCGACCTGCGGCGCGACCTCGGCCTGCCGGACGCGCGAGCGGTGGCCGGACCGCCGGTCACGGTGCTGCCGGGCGGTCGCGGGCCGGTGTTCGCGGGCGCGCCCTCGTGGGTCCGTCCCCTTGCGTCGGGGCCGGTGGAGGACCTCGCGCTCACCGTCCACGCGGACAGTCACGCGGACGGGCGTGGCGACAGTCATGCGGACGGCCATGCGGACGGGCGTGCGGACGTGCGTGCCGACAGGGATGCGGACGGCCGTGCGGGGACGCGTGCCGCCGGTGGCCTGCGTCTGGTGCACGAGGCCAACCCGGCCCTCTACGACGAGGACCAACTCGCCGCCCACCAGGACCGTTTCCTGCACCTGCTCACCAGCCTCACCAGGGCCGACCCGCACACCCCGCTCGCCGGCCACGACACCGCCACCGCCGACGAACGCGCCGCGCTCCGCGACGCCCTCGACGCCACCCGGCGCGACCTTCCGCCGACCACGCTCATCGGTCCCTTCGAGGCCCGGGTGCGCCGGACCCCGGCCGCCGTCGCACTGACGGACGGCGCCCACGACCTGACGTACGCGGAACTCAACGCCCGCGCCAACCGTCTCGCACGGCATCTGAAGACCCTGGGCGTGCGGCCCGGCACGGTGGCCGCCGTGGTGCTGCCCCGCTGCGTCGGCCGGATCGTCGCCCTGCTGGCGGTGCTCAAGGCGGGCGGCGCCTGTCTGCCGCTCGATCCGTACGGTCCGCCCGGCCACCTGGCGTACGCGACGGCCGACGCCGG
This sequence comes from Streptomyces sp. MST-110588, assembly GCF_022695595.1. Taxonomy (NCBI): domain Bacteria; kingdom Bacillati; phylum Actinomycetota; class Actinomycetes; order Kitasatosporales; family Streptomycetaceae; genus Streptomyces; species Streptomyces sp. MST-110588. The sequence goes on along the minus strand of NZ_CP074380.1, from coordinate 1,327,373 downwards.
GCCGGTCCGCCTCCTGACCGACACGGCCACCGCACCCGCCGTACGGGCCGCGCTCGCCGCCGGAGCCGGCACCCCCGCGGTCACCTCCGTGGTCCTCGTCGACGGCACCGATCTGTCCGCGTACCTGCCCACCGACCCGGGCCGCGCGCTCACCCCGCGGCACCCGGCCTGCGTCGGCTACCCCCGTGCCCGCTCCGCGGCAGGCGGCGACCGCCCCACAGGAGTGCTCCTCGCGCACTCGGCCCTGGACAACCGGCTGCGCTGGTCGCAGGAGATGTACGGGCCGCGGGCCGGGGAGCGGGTGCCGTACGGGGAGCCGGGCGGCGGGACGGGCAAGGCAGCGGACGACATGACGGACGACATGACGGACGACCTGGTCGACATCCTCCGGACGCTGCGCGCCGGAGCCACACTCGTCCTCACCGAGGAAGCCGCCACGGCCGGCAGCGCCGGAACCGCCGCCACGGCCGCCACGGTCGCCACGATCGACATCGCCGGCACCGTCGGCACCGAAGCGGTGACCGCCGTCGGCGAGTGCATATGGAACACCCGCCTGTACGTCCTGGACGCGGCTCTGCGGCACTGCCCGCCCGGCGTCCCGGGCGAGCTGTACGTCGCGGGTGCGTCGCTCGCCACCGGGTACGTACGCGGCCCGGCCCGTACCGCCGCCCGCTTCGTCGCCGATCCGTACGGGCCGGCGGGTTCCCGGATGTACCGCACCGGTGAGCGGGCCCGCCGGACCGCCGGAGGCGAGGTCGAACGCCTCGCGGGGCCCGGGGCTCAGGAAGTGTCCCGGCGGTGAGAGCTCCGGTCCCGGTGGATGCCGCCGCCGGGACCGGTCGCCCCTTCCGGCCCCGGAAGAACCGAAGACCGGAACGGGCGGCCCACGCTGCTCGGGCCCCCGCCGCACCGGTACGGTCAGCCAGCACCCCCAGTTGCGAGCGGCCGAAGAGGAGAGCGACGGATGACCACCGGCGAAATCCGCCCCACGGGCCCTATGAGCCCGACGGAACCCACGGAACCCACAAGCCCCACAAATCCCAAAAGCCTTACAAGCTCTTTGACCAACGGCCGTCCCGTCCTCCGCACCTACGACCCGAGCGCCTTGCCGTCCCCGCTCGGCGCCAACGAAGACAACGGCCCCCGCGTCGCTCTGTGGCTCGTACTCAGCGCTCCCGAGGAGGCGGCCGTGCGGGACACCGAGGTACTCGACGCGGCCGAGCGCCGGCGCGCCGCCACCTTCGTACGCCCCGTCGACCGCGATGTCTACATCGCCTCCCACTCCGCGCTGCGCCGGCTGCTCGGCGCCTACCTGGACCGCGACCCGGCGGCGCTCCGGTTCGTACGCGAGCCCTGCCCGTGCTGCGACGCGCCGCACGGCCGTCCCGCGCTGGCCGGCGCGCCGCTGCACTTCTCGCTGTCCCACACCCGCGGGCTGGCGCTGCTGGGCTTCGCCCGTACGCCCATCGGTGTCGACATAGAGACGCTGACCGCACCCGAGGTCGTGGACGAGGTGGCGAGCGTGCTGCATCCACAGGAGCGCGCGGAACTGGCCGCGCTGCCGCCCGCCGGACGGGCCGCGGCCTTCGCCCGCTGCTGGACCCGCAAGGAGGCGTGCCTGAAGGGGATGGGTACCGGGCTGGCGGGGGACCTGATGACGACGACGCTGGTCGGGACCGGTCCCGACCCGGCCCCGGTGGAGGGCTGGGAGACGGTGGACGTACCGGTGCCCGAGGGGTACGCGGCAGCCTGCGCAGTACGTACGGCGGGCAGCCCTTCATAGGCCGGGCCAGTTCTCCCCTCAGGCTTGAGGGCCGGTCCGTCACACGCCCGCACACCCACACGTTCACACGCCCACATGCCCACACGTCCACGACGTCCATCGGCCCACAGATGCGTGAGTTCATACGTGCGCCACTGTCAACCCCCTCCGCGCGCCGTGGCCGGACGCCCCTGTCACTCCGTACGATCTCCTGATGGCTGACGACCGTTACCTCGCCCGGGGACCCCGTGTGGGCATCCGTCCCTTCTCGGCCGCGGACCGGGAGGAGTTCACCGCCCTGGCACGCGCGAGCGTGCCGCTGCACCGTCCCTGGCTCTTCCCGCCGACCACCGACGCCGCCTACGACACCTACTTCGCCGGCGTGTGCGAGCCCTCCCGCGAGGGTTTCCTGTTCTGCGAGCACGACACCGGCCGGATCGCCGGCTACCTCACCATCAACAACATCGTCCACGGCGCCTTCGGCTGCGGGGCGATCGGCTACGGCGCCTTCGCGCACGCGGCCGGGCGCGGCCTGATGAGCGAGGGGCTGGGACTCGTCATCCCTTACGCGTTCGGTGAGTTGGGGCTGCACCGGCTGGAGGTGAACATCCAGCCGGACAACCACCGTTCGATCGCCTTGGTGGAGCGGACCGGGTTCCGGCTGGAGGGGTACTCGCCGGACTTCCTGTTCGTCGACGGTGCCTGGCGGGACCATCAGCGCTGGGCGATGACCGCCGAAATGTGCCGCGACACCACCGCACCCCATGAGGCACAGTGACGTCATGGAAAACAGCGACCCCACGGAGACCGGCGACCCTACGGGGATCGGCGACCCCACGGAGACCGGCGAATCCATGACGAACGGCGACCCGATGGAGATCCGCATCAGCCGTGCGGTGCCCATCCTGCGCATCTTCGACGTGGCCAAGGCGCACGAGTTCTACCTCGACCACCTCGGGTGCTCCGTCGACTGGGAACACCGCTTCGCCCCGGGCATGCCGCTCTACACCCAGGTATCGCGGGGCGATCTCGTCCTCCACCTGTCCGAGCACCACGGGGACGCCACCCCCGGCTCCGCGGTGTACGTGGAGCTGGAGGGGGTCCGCGCACTGCACGCCGAGCTGGCGGCGAAGCAGTACGCCTTCCTGGCGCCCGAGCTGGAGGAGGACGGTGAAATCGGTACGTCGCTGACGCTCACCGACCCCTTCGGCAACCGCCTCCGCTTCAACGAGCCTCCGAAGTAACGATTCCCCCCGAGAAACGAAGGGAGGGGCGCGGACCCGGGCGAGGCCGAGGACAGCGGCGTCAGGCCGGCGGGGCAAGGTCAGCGGCGCCAGGTCAGCGCCGCTTGCGGTTGACCTTCATGGTGTCCATGTCGGTGGGGAAGGACCGCAGGTCCCGGAAGCCGTAACCGGCCGCGGACAGCGCGTTCTCCGCCTTCTCCTCGGCGAGGGCGGCGGCCATCTCCTCGCCGTCCTGCGCGTCGGAGACGATGACGTAGCGGTACGTGAAGGACTTCAGCGCGGCGTCGTAGGACAGCGACCCCTCGGGCGTGAACTGCATCTGTGCCAGGCCGTGCTGCTCGACCTCGGCCAGCAGTCGCGCGCGGGCCGCCTCGGACAGCCCGTCCCATTTGCCGCGCACGATCACCCGGTATGTGTGCTGAGTTCCCATTGTTCCTGTCCTTGTGTGCCCCGCTGCGGCACAGCCGCGTGGGTGCCGTACCGCGCATGACCGCCTCGCGGTCGTTCTTGAGCGTCGACGGTAGTTGATGATCGTTCATGGCGGCGGGTAATTTCGCGGCGGACCATTTCGCGGTGGACAATTTCCTCGAAGATCGCTTGAAGATCGTCTGCCGGTCCGGTGGGATGGCGGCATGCGCCGCACCGTACTGATCGACGCCCCGTCCAACCTCGGCCTGCGCCCGCCCGCGCCCGGCACCGTACCCGGCTGCTACAAGCTCGCCGGCGCGCTGCGCGACCAGGACCTGCTGCGGCGCCTGGGCGCACAGGAAGGCGGCGTCGTGGTGCCGCCCCGCTACGACTTCGGCGACTGGAAGGAGGGCGAGGGCGACTTCAACGCCGCCGCCCTCGCCGGGTACACCCGCCGCCTCGCCGACCGCGTCGAACGCCATGTCCGCGCCGGCGGGTTCCCCGTACTGCTCGGCGGGGACTGCAGCATCCTGCTGGGCGCCGTGCTGGCTCTGCGCCGCCTGGGACGGTACGGCGTCGCCTACCTCGACGGGCACGGCGACTTCCGGCACCCGGGCAACACGGATACCTCCGGGCCCCTCGGCGCCGCGGCCGGTGAGGGCGTCGCCCAGATCACCGGGCGCGGACAGGCCGACCTCACCGGCATCGAGGGACGGCAGCCGTACGTACGTGACGAAGACCTGAGCGTCCTGGGCATCCGCGACGGCGACCAGGACCACGCGGAACTGACCTCGCTGCGCATCGACGCCCGGACGGTCGGGGACATCCGGCGCGTGGGGCCGGACGCCGTGGCGCGCGAGGTACTCACCCGGATCGGCCGCTCCCCGCTCGACGGGTTCTGGATCCATCTGGACGCGGACGTCCTGGACCCGTCCGTCATGCCCGCCGTCGACTCCCCCGACCCCGGCGGTCTGCTCACCGGCGAACTGCACGACCTGTTGGCGCCGTTGGCCGCCTCGCCGCGCTGTGTCGGACTGAACCTGACGATCTACGACCCGGACCGTGACCCCGACGGGGCCGGTGCGGTGCTCCTGGCCGACCTCCTGGAGAGCGTCCTGGCGCCCTCCTGACACCGCCCTCCTATCACCGCCCTCCTGGCACCGCCCCACGAACGACGGCCGGCGCCGCCACGGCCCGCCCCGAGCCCGCTGATCCGCTTGATCAGCCTCAGCCTGTTCCGCCTGACCCTCCCGAGCCGCCTGATCCCTTTCCCCCGCACCTGGCCGCAAAAGGCCCTGTTCAGCGGCGAGCCGACGAGGTTCCATGGTCAACAGACGGCCGCCGTAACCGAGGTGGCCCGGTCCACTTTGCGAGGCAGCCGTGGCCACCCGTGTGCGACGCACCACCTTGACCCTCCCCGCGGCTCCCCTCGGCCCGGACAACCCGCTGCCCGCCCTGCGGCCCCCGCGCGACGCCCACCGGGCAGCGATCGAGCCGGCCGCCAAAGAGGACGCAGGCGGCGTAGGCACAGACCCGGACGCCGCCCTGCCCGCCGACATGGCCCGTGGGATCGCCTACGAGCCGCTGCGCTCCCTGCTGCCCGTACGCCGCCGGGACGGCTACGGGCGGCAGCGCTCGCTGACCACCTTCGACGCGATCGTGATCGAGAACGACCGGTTGCGCGCCACCGTCCTGCCGGGCCTCGGCGGACGCGTGTACTCCCTGCACCACAAGCCCACCGACCGGGAACTGCTCCACCGCAACCCCGTCCTGCAGCCGGCCGACTTCGCCCTCAACGGCGCCTGGTTCTCCGGCGGCATCGAATGGAACATCGGCGCGACCGGTCACTCCGCCCTCACCTGCGCCCCGCTGCACGCCGCCCGCGTCCCGGCGCCCGACGGCGGCACCATGCTGCGGCTGTGGGAATGGGAACGGCTGCGTGACCTGCCCTTCCAGGTGGACCTCTGGCTCCCGGCGGACTCCGACTTCCTCTACGTCGGCGTCCGCGTCCGCAATCCCCACCTCCACGCCGCGCCCGTGTACTGGTGGTCCAACATCGCCGTCCCCGAAGGGCCCGCCACCCGCGTCCTGGCCCCGGCCGAGAAGGCATGGCACTTCGGGTACGAGCGCTCGCTGCGCCGCGTGCCCGTCCCCGTGCGCGACGGCGTCGACCGTACGTACCCGCTGAACAGCGAGTTCCCCGCGGACTACTTCTACGAGATCCCCGACGGCGCCCGGCGCTGGATCGCCTCCCTGGACGGCGAGGGCCACGGCCTGGTCCACACCTCCACCGACACACTCCGTGGCCGCAAGCTGTTCCTGTGGGGCGCGGGCCGGGCCGGGCGCCGCTGGCAGGAGTGGCTCACCGAGCCGGGCGCCGGCGGCTACGCCGAGATCCAGGCGGGCCTGGCCCGCACCCAGTTGGAACACCTGCGCCTGGAAGGCGGCGGGGAGCTGTCCTGGCTGGAGGCGTACGGGCCGCTGGCCGCCGACCCCGCGACGGTGCACGGTGCCGACTGGGCGGCGGCCCGTGCCGAGGCCGGCTCCCGGCTCGCGGCGGCCCTGCCGCGTACCGAGGTGGACGCCGCCTACGCCGCCTGGCGGCCGTACGCCGACGCCGAACCCAAGGAACGCCTGGCCACCGGTTCCGGCTGGGGAGCGCTCGAACGGGCCCGTGGCGACTACGACCTGCCCGGCACCCCGTTCGAGGAGGACACCCTAGGTGAGGAGCAGCGGCCCTGGCTGGAACTGCTGCACACCGGCGACTTCCCGGCCGGCGGCCCCGTCCCCGCGGCTCCCCTGGTCTCGCGGCCCTGGCGCGACCTGCTGGAGTGCGCCCACCCCGGCCCGGTGACGGACTACCACCTCGGTATCGCGCAGTGGCACGCGGGCGACCGGGCACAGGCCGTACGGAGCTGGGAGCGGGCGCTGACCCGCGGGGCGGACTGCCGGCCGCTGTACTGTCTGGCCGAGGCGGAGTGGGTGGCGGGCGAGACGGAACGGGCCGCCGAGCTGTACACGCAGGCATGCCGCTGCGCGTCCCTGGCCCGGACGGAGGCGGCCGGCGCCGCCCTGCGCGCGCGGACCGAACGGGGCGGGCACGGGCAGCGGCAGGCGGAGGAGGAGGCCCAGGGGTGGGGCGCCGTCCTGCGGGCGCTGGTACGCCAGGCGGTTCCCGTCCTGCTCGCCGCGGGCCGGGCCGGGGACGCGGCGGACGCGCTGGCCCAACTGCCGCCCGCCGACCGGATTCCGCACGGCCGCTTCGAACTGCTGACGGCGCAGGTGATGTGCGCGCTGGGCGATGCGCGCGGGGCCCGTGCCGTCTTCGACCGCGGCTTCGAAGTCGCCGACCTGCGCGAGAGCGAGGAGACGATCAGCGACACCTGGTACGCGATCGCCGAACGGCTCGTGGCGGGCGACGGCCCGGTCACCGACGCCGTACGGGAGACCGCGCGCGCCGAGCATCCACTGCCCGGGCGGTACGAGTTCCGGATGCGGCCGGTGTGAGGCGGATGTCCGGCACGGCGGCCGGGCACCGGGCGGGCGGCCGGCTCCGTGCGCGGGCGCGTCCGGTGGGCAACTGACGCCGCGTAGGCCGTTCGAGTGCATGTCCGGAACTCGGTGACGATCCGGGAATCATCCCGGATCGTCACACGTTGTAGCGATCATGAAGGCAATCATCGCGGAAAGCTATGGCGACGCCGATGTGCTTCGCTACACCGACCAGCCGGACCCCAAGGTCGCCCCGGACTCGGTGCTGATCCGGGTCAAGGCCGCCGGCGTCAATCCGGTGGACTGGAAGATCGTCGGCGGATACCTGGACCCCATAATGCACGCCCACTTCCCGCTGATCCCCGGCTGGGACGTGGCCGGGGTGGTGGAAGCGGTCGGCGTGGACGCGACCGAGTTCGAGGTCGGCGACGAGGTCATGGGTTACGTCCGCAAGGACGAGGTCCAGCACGGCACCTTCGCCGAGCTGGTTGCCGCTCCCGTACGGACCCTGGCCCGCAAGCCCGCCGCCCTGAGCTGGCAGCAGGCCGCCGGTCTGCCGCTGGCCGGGCTCACCGCCCAGCAGTCCCTGGACCGGGCCGAGGCCGGCAAGGGCGACACGGTCCTGGTGCATGCCGCCGCGGGCGGCGTCGGTTCGCTGGCGGTGCAGATCGCGGTGGCCCGCGGCGCCCGGGTCATCGGCACGGCCAGTGAGCGCAACCACGACTTCCTGCGATCGCTGGGCGCCGAGCCCGTGACGTACGGGGACGGCCTGGCCGAACGGGTGCGGTCGCTGGCTCCCGAGGGCGTGGACGTGGCCCTGGACTTCGTGGGCGGCGGGGTCGTCGAGGTCTCGCAGGAACTGCTCAAGGACCGCTCCCGGGTGGTGTCCATCACCGACGGCGAGGTGAAGGCCAAGGGTGGTCACATGGTGTGGGTCCGCCCGGACGCCGCCGGCCTGGCCGCGCTCGGTGAACTCGCCGACGCCGGACAGCTCACCGTGCACATCGACGCGGTGCTGCCGCTGGCCGAGACGGCGCAGGCGTTCCGCCGCAGCCAGGAGGGCCGCACCCGCGGCAAGATCGTGCTGGAGGTCTCCTGAAGGTCTCCTGAGCCTTTGGCCCGCTTCCCTCCACGGGCCGCCACCGCCACTGCTTGATAGGCAAGCTCTCGCTTGCCTATGGTGGAGTCATGGCGGAGGATGTCTTCAAGGCCCTGGCCGACCCCACCCGCCGGCGCATCCTTGACGAGCTGGCGGAACGGGACGGCCAGACCCTGTTCGAGATATGCACCCGGCTGGTGACCAAGCACGGCCTGGGGCTGTCCCGCCAGGCGATCAGCCAGCACCTGGCCGTACTGGAATCGGCGGGTCTGGTCCTCTCGCGGCGCCAGGGCCGCTACAAGTTGCACGATCTGAACACCGAACCTCTTGAGCGCATCGTGACCCGGTGGCTCAGGCCCGATGCCCCGGAGGGCACCCCATGAGGATCAATATGACCAGCGTCTTCGTCGACGACCAGGAAAAGGCCCTGCGTTTCTACACCGATGTGCTGGGCTTCGTGAAGAAGCACGACATCCCGATGGGCGAGGCCCGGTGGCTGACCGTGGTCTCACCGGAGGAACCCCAGGGGACCGAACTGCTCCTGGAGCCCTCCGACCACCCCGCGGTGCAGCCGTACAAGACGGCGCTGGTCCAGGACGGCATCCCGGCCATCTCCTTCGCCGTGGACGACGTGGCGGCGGAGTTCAACCGGCTGCGCGAGCTGGGGGTGCACTTCACCCAGGAGCCGCTGGAGATGGATGACGTCACCCTGGCGGTCCTGGACGACACCTGCGGCAACCTGATCCAGATCGCGCACAGCAAGTAAGGAACCGGGCCAGGCGCCATCGGCCGGAACCGCTCCCGCGGCATGTGGGTGACGTACCGCAACGCGCGTGCCGTGACGGGTGGGCGGCTCAGTTGCCGAGGTGAGGGGAAGCGGGGGCTTTTGCGGCCTTCCGGTCCACGTATTCGAAGACCGACCCGTCAGGGTGGCGTGCGATGACATTGCGGCCGATGGGGGACGGCAGGGGGCCCGCGACGATCTGGGCACCGACGGCGGTCAGGTCGGCGACCGCCTCGTCCACGTCCTCGACCGCCAGCGTCGCCGTGATCCTCCGCAGTACGGCCATCTGCTGCTCGGGGCCGCTCATCAGGAAGAAGCAGCCGACCGCCGCGACCGAGACGCCACCGTGCCGGAAGCGCATCGCCTGCGCGCCCGTCAGCCGTTCGTACACGGCGATCGCGGAGTCCAGGTCATCGACGCAGACCCGCAGCGAGGTCCCCAGAATGTCCATAGGGGCAAGGGTAGTTGGGACGGGCGCGGCGCGTGGTCACCTGGCCTCCTCCAGGCCGTCCTTCGCCGCGCCGCGCGAGAGGACCGCCTCGCGGATGCGGTCGCGGGCGGCGAGGAAGTCGGCGCGCCGCGGGTGACGGGCGAGGGCGGAGGTCAGGTCGACCACCCGGAAGCCGCCCTTGACGTCGGTGAGCAGGGGCCGGAACTGCGCGGCACGGACCGTCCAGCGGTGGCCCGCCGCATCCGGTGGTGCGAAGGTGAACCGGGCCATCGAACTCTGGTTGCCGCGCCCGTCCACCGCCCCCGCGGGTTGTACATCAAGCCCGCGAGCTGGTCGCCCATCCCGTAGACGACCCAGGTGCCGTTGACCTTCTCGTACGCCTGCGGGACGTGGTTGTGGGTGCCCAGGATCAGGTCGATGTCGGGGCGGCCGGCGGTACGGGAGGCGGTGAGCGTACGCGCGAGGGTGCGCTGCTGCTCGTCGGGGGCCTGCTGCCATTCCGTGCCCCAATGGAGGCTGACCACCACCACGTCGGCGCCCGCCCGGCGGGCGGCCCGCGCGTCCCTGACGATCGCCTCCGGATCGATCAGATGTACGGCCCAGGGGCGGCCTTCGGGCAGCGGGATGTCGTTGGTGCCGTAGGTGTAGGCGAGCTGGGCGACCGTGGCCCCCGCCGTCTTCAGGAGCGCCGGCCGGGCCGCCTCGGCGGCGGAACGGGCCGAACCCACGTGACGCAGGCCGGCCGCGTCCATGGCCTCCAGCGTCCGCCGGATCCCGGCCGCTCCGTCGTCCAGGGAGTGGTTGGAGGCGGTGGAGCAGGAGTCGTAGCCGGTGGCTTTCAGGGCGGCGGCGATCTGCGGCGGGGTCCGGAAGGCCGGGTAGCCGCTGAAGGGGCCGCCCTCCTTCCCGTACACCGTCTCCATATGACAGATCGCCAGGTCGGCGCGGGAGACGGCCGGCGCGGCCCCGGCGAGCAGGGCGCGGAAGTCGTGTTCCCGGCCGTGGGCGTCCTTGCGGGCCTGCTCGATGACCTCCGTGTGCGCCAGGACGTCACCGGTGGCCAGGAGGGTGAACCCGCGGCCCGCCGCGGAGCCGGCGGTGGGCGCGGTGGCGGCCGGGCCGGTGGCGGCCGAGGTGGTGGGCCGCGCGGTCTGGCCCCCCGCCACGAGCACCGCCACGACCGCCGTCACCAGCCACGCCACCAGCTCCGCCAGGAGTCCCGTCGCCCCCTGTGTCGCCCACCGTGTCACGAACCCTTCATACAGGGCGTAGTGCCATATGCCTTGCATATACGGGCATAGGCAGGGCATATCCTCGGAAAATCAGCGAAGGGACTTCGTGGGGGCTTCTGGGAAAGGGCTTCAGACGCGACAGAGGATTTCGCCGTGCAGCACGGCGAACCACGCGTCCTCGCGGCTGCCCCACTCCCGCCAGGCGTCCGCGATCCGCTCCAGTTCGGCCCGACTCGCGTGTCCGCCCTCCACCGCCAGGCGGGCGTAGGACGAGTGGACGGTACGGTCCGCCCACAGCGCGCTCCACCAGGCGCGCTCCTGCGCGGTGGCGTAGCACCAGGTCCCGGCGGAGGCGGTGATGTCCCCGGCGGCGAAGCCGGCCCGGCGGGCCCAGGAGTGCAGCCGCCGCCCGGCGTCCGGCTCACCGCCGTTGGCCCGCGCGACCCGGCGGTACAGATCCAGCCAGTCCGTCAGTCCGTCGAGCGCCGGATACCAGGTCATCGCCGCGTAGTCGGCGTCCCGGGCGGCGACCAGCCCGCCGGGCCGGGTGACGCGGCGCATCTCGCGCAGCGCCCCGACGGGATCGCCGACGTGCTGGAGCACCTGATGGGCGTGGGTGACGTGGAAGAAGCCGTCCGGGTGGTCCAGCGCGTGGACGTCGCCGACCGCGAAGCGGACGTTGCGCAGCCCGCGCGCGGCGGCGGTGGCCCTGGCCTGTTCCAGTACCTCCGGCGCACGCTCCAGCCCGGTCACCCGGCCGTGCGGCACCAGCGCGGCCAGGTCCGCGGTGATGGTCCCGGGCCCGCAGCCGACGTCGAGAATCTCCGTGCCCGGTGCGCGCAGATCCGCGGTGAGCGCGTCCAGCAGGTAGCCGGCCGAGTTGGCGGCGGTGCGCCAGGTGTGGGAGCGCAGTACGGACTCGTGGTGGCCATGGGTGTATACGGCGCAATCCTGCGGCACGGCGGGCTCCTTCGCTGTCCGGGGAGGGCCACCACACCGTACGCCGGACGACCGCACTGTGAGAACCGGATCTCACATCATGGACGGAGAGAGGGAGTCATGGGCACCCTCAGGAATCGGGCAGCAGCCGATAGACCGTCAGGGCCTCGTTCTCCTTCTCGAACACCAGCTCCTTCGGCGCGTTCGCCACCTCGCCGTCGTACGCGAGCGTGGCGCCCGGCGCCAGCCCGCTCAGCCGCAGCGTCCGCACCCGCGACTCGCTCAGCACGGGGGAGTGCCGCAGCGCGCCCGTCACCGCCGCGGCCAGCAGCCGCGTACGGGCCAGCCGCCCGCCGTGCACCACCCGCACGTCCAGCACCCCGTCCGCCAGGTCGTGGCGGCGCACCGGCGCCAGCCCCAGCCCCCGGTAGGCGCAGTTGCCCACGAACAGCAGCCACACCGAGCGGCGCCGGCCGTTGACCTCCACGGTCACCGGCGCGGCCGTCCGCAGCACCTTCCACGCGGCCAGCACCCCGGCCGGCCACGCCCCGATCCGGCCCGCCCACTCCTCGCGGATCCGCACCAGCTCCGGATACGAGCCGATGGAGAAGGTGTTGAGGAAGTGCGTCGCTTCCCCGTGCGGCCCGGCCCTGAAGCGCGCCAGGTCCACGGCCACCGCCTCACCGGTCCCCACCGCCCGCGCCGCCTCGGCGAAGGTCTCTATCCCCAGGTCGTACGCGAAGTGGTTACGGGTCCCGCCGGGCATCACCGCCAGCGGCAGCCCGTGCCGCATCGCCACCGTGGCCGCCGTGTTGATCGTGCCGTCACCGCCCAGCACCCCCAGCGCGCCGCCCTGCCGCTTGACCTTCTCGGCCGCCTCCTCCAGCGCCTTCTCCAGCGGCGGGTCCTCCGGCCCGCCGCACAGCACCACCTCGGCGCGCGGCAGCACCTCCCGTACCTCCTGCGCCCGGTCCGTACGCTGCCCGGTCCGCTGTCCCGAATCGCGGTTGCCCACCACGACCAGTCCCTCGCCCCGCGGCAGCGCCGGGGCGTCGGCCCGCGGCCGGGCCGGCGGCGCCAACTGGGCCCTGGTCGGCGCCAGGCCCCGCACCGCGAAGGCGGCGCCCGCGCCGAGCGCGGCACCCGCCAGCACGTCACCGGGATAGTGGACGCCCGTGTAGACGCGGGAGAACGCCACGGAGGCGGCCACCGGTGCCAGCGCCAGCCCCACCACTTGTTCTCGAAGGCCACGCCCGTCGCGAAGGCCACCGCCGAGGCCGAGTGCCCGGAGGGGAAGGAGGTGGTGAAGGGCTGCCGGGTGAGCTGCCGTATCACCGGCACCGCGTCCAGCAGCGGGCGCTCGCGCCGTACGGAACGCTTGGCGAGCGTGTTGACGGTCGCGGAGGCCACCGCCAGGGAGGCCACCCCGCGCAGCGCGGCCCGGCGTGCGGGCCGGCCGCCCAGGAGGGCCGCGCCGCCCGCGATGCCCATCCACAGCAGTCCGTGGTCGGCGCACCGGGTCAGCCGGGGCAGCACACGCTGCGCGCCCGGCCAGTGCCGGCTCGCCACCTTGTCGAAGATCTCCCGGTCCCAGGTGCTCAACAGCTTTCGCATGCGCCACCTGTACCCCATGGAAGGCGGAACAGGCCGCAGGCGGCGCGCGGCCCGCGTCGTCTTCCTCACACCACGGCCTCCCGGCGTCACGGCCGTACGCCGCAGCTTCCCGGCGTCACGGCCGGCCACCCCGGCTTCCCGGTGTCACGGCCCTCATCAGGCCAGCCCCGGGATGCCGGTTCCGGGCACCCCCGGCCCCGGCGCGCCGATCCCCGGGATCCCGTTCCCGGGGTTCCCCGGCCAGGTGTCCGGAGCGGCCCGGCTGATGTCCGCCAGCGCCGAGTCGGGGTCCTGCTCCCGGGCCAGGTCACCAATGCTGACCATGCCCACGGGAGTGCCGTTCTCGACCACCGGCAGCCGGCGCACCGCGTTGGTCCGCATCAGGGCGACCGCCGCCGAGATCTGCTCGTCCGGGCCGACGCACACCGGCTCCGGGGTGCACACCGACCGGCACGAGACGGTGAGCGGATCGGCCCCGTCCGCCACCGCCCGCAGGGTGATGTCCCGGTCGGTGACCACCCCCAGCAGCAGCCCGTCCTGGGCCACGAGTACATCGCCGATGTCCTGGGCACGCATCAACTGCGCCGCCTCGACCAGGGAGGCGTCCGGTGGCACCGCCGCGACGGCCGGTGTCATGACGTCCCTTACCAACAGTCCCATGAATCTGCTCGCCTTCTCTCGGTCGCGTCCGACGGATGAGCCGACGGGCCGGCCCGGGGTGGGGCCGACCTCGCCGCAGTACCCGTACGGGCGTCCCCTATGCGGAGCCGTCCCGCAGGAGTGCCGAGACGACCTCCTGCACATTGCGATAGGAACCCTCCGCCGGCAACGCCCGTACCGCCTCCACCAGTTGGTCCGGCGCACGCCGCTCCAGCAGTTCACGGACCAGTGCCCGCCGCCTGGCGGGGAAGCGGCTGCGCCCCAGGTGACGGGCGAGTTCGAAGCGCAGCAGCTCCATCTCGCCCCACGGCCCGGGGCGGGGGACCGGGCCCGCCGCCACCCGCGGGTCGTCGGCGGCGGCGGGCTCGGGATCGTGCCACTCCTCGACGCGGGTGGAGTGCCCGGACCTCAGCAGACCCTTGAGCTCGTGCTTCATCTCATCGTCCCGGCGGGCACTCATACGGTCGCTCCGACGCTGCATGACGGCCTCCTCCCTGGGCGCTCGCGCCGGCCGCGTGCGCCCGGTGACTGCGGGTCCGGTGCGAGCGGACCCCTTCGGTGTGTCGCGCGCCCGGCCCTTTTTCCGGACCTTGCGTACGCGGACACGGGTGGGCGGTTGTGGCGGCCGGGTACCCGACGGGCCACACGCCACACGGACGCGGTGATCCCCGCACCGATTCCCGCGCGTATTCCCGTGCCGGCTGCGGTCGTTGACGGAAAGGGAGTTTGGTGCCGTGGCGCTCGGGCACCCGGGCACCGGGCCTCGGCCGAGTGGCCTGGGGGCTCTGAGGCCGGGGGGAGCGAGGAAGAAGGGGATGGGAGTCCGGGCGCGGGGTGTGGGGCCCCGCGCCCGGACGCGTACGTACATGGCCAGGCCGGATACTGCGGGTTCCTTGAGTACGCCGGCTTCTTCGCGTGCGGGCGCTTCAGTTGGCGGGAGCCCGGCCGGCGCGCTCCGTGGCCCTGTTCAGCAGCCGTACGGCGAGCAGCCCGCCGACGCCCGGCAGCAGGGACGAGGCGACGGCCGCGAAGGTGCGCCGCGGGTCACGGGCGGTGGCGACGACGGTGAAGAGGTAGGCGCAGCCGTGGACCGGGCCCATCAGCGTGGTGACGGCGGGCAGATGTACGGTGGCGAGGTTGCCCAGCAGGACGATCAGCGAGGCGAGTTCGACGGCGGCGGCGATGCGCAGCGGCGCTCCGGTGCGGTGCACGGTCACACTCCCGTGGTGGAGCCGGGACGGATGATCATGAGTACGGTCACCACGGCCCACAGCAGGTTGAAGACGCCGGTGAACATGGCCAGCCGGGCGCTGGCATCCGGCCCCGCCGTGGCCCCGGCGCCGTTCGCGGTGTCGTTCGCGGCGTCGAGCCGGCCGAGCAGCCGCTCCTGGCCCGGGAGGACGAGCAGCGCCAGGACGCCGGCCGCGGCTGCGGTGAGCGCGATCGAGGTGATCAGCCACGCGTCACCGAGCACGCCGAGGCTGCTGGCGGTGGCGAAGCCGAAGACCGGGACGGCCAGGCCGATGACGGCGTAGACCCGGCAGATGCGGTGCAGCAGCCGGACTCCGGCGAGTGGGGCGGTCTCCGGTCCGGCCGCCCGGGCGCGGCGGACCGCCGCGGGGAACATACTGGCCGCCACGGTCACCGGCCCGATGGCGATGATGGCCGCCAGGACGTGGACGGAGAGCAGGAACTTCGTCACCGGCCGGCTCCTGTGTCCTGACGGGTGACGGCGGGCGCGGGGCGCAGCCGCCCACGGACGTTCGGGTTCTCCGGGTGGGCGTATGAGGCCGGGTCCCGGGAACCGTCGCTGACAGCGCTGACAGACATGGTGAACGGGGTGCTTTCTTCCGATGGGGTGCGCGCGGCGGACGGCCCGGAGGGCGGGGGGAGGCGCGCAGCGACAGGCTAGGACGGCCGTTCACCGGTCACCATGGGCGCAAATGACAAGTTCCCCCGGATTTCTGCCATCTGCCGCCATCAGGTGCCGTCAGGCGCCGCCTGCTGCTGTCCGCTGCCATCTGCTGCTGCCCTGCTGCCCTGCCGCCGTCTGCGCAACCGCGCACTCCGGCTTCCGGCCCCCGGCCTCTGGCTCCCGGCCCTCCAGGCCGTCCGCCGGGGCGAGGCCCGCTCCGGCACTCACAGAACCCGGTACGGTGTCGCGTCCTCGTGACGGAAGTCCAGGCCGTGCCCCGGCGCGCCCTTGGCGGCCGGGCGCAGCACACCGCCGGACGGGTCCAGCCCGCCGTCGAAGTACAGCGACTCGACGCGGACGTGGTCGTGGAACCACTCGACGTGCCGCAGGTTCGGTACGCAGGCGGCCGGGTGGGCATGGACGTGCGGGGCGCAGTGGGCGGAGACCTCCAGGCCGTGGGCCTCGGCCAGGGCCGCGGCGCGCAGCCACACCGTCAGCCCCCCGCAGCGGGTGGCGTCGATCTGGAGGCAGTCCACGACCGGCGCCATCCGCGCGAAGTACGGCAGGTCGTAGCCGTACTCACCGGCCGCCACATCGCTGACGACCAGGTCGCGCACGATCCCCAGCCCCGTGAGGTCGTCGGAGGAGACCGGCTCCTCGAACCAGCCCACCCCCAGGTCCGCGAGGGCGTGCCCGACCCGTACCGCCTGTTTGCGGGCGTAGGCGCCGTTGGCGTCCACGTACAGTTCGGCGCGCGGCCCGATCGCCTTGCGGGCGTGGCGTACGCGCTTGAGGTCGCGTTCGACCGCCCGGCCCCACTCCTCGCCGATCTTTATCTTGACGCGGCCGATCCCCTGCCCGTGCACCCAGCCGTTCAACTGCGTCGCCAGGTGGGTGCTGTGGTACGTGGTGAAGCCGCCGGAACCGTACACCGGAACGGTGTCCCGGACCGCGCCGATCAGCCGCATCAGGGGGAGTTCCAGCATCCGGGCCTTGAGGTCCCACAGCGCGATGTCCACCGCGGACAGCGCGCAGGCGACCAGGCCCGGCCGGCCGGCGTTGCGCACCGCGCGGCTCATCGCCTCGTGCGCGCCGGCCACGTCCAGCACGCTGCGCCCCAGCACGGGCCGGGCCAGCAGGTCGCGTACCACCGAGCCGGCGTCGGCGGCGGCGTAGGTCCACCCCAGACCGGTGGTGGTGGCGGACCTGGCTTCCACCACCACGACGGTGGTGGTGTCCCAGGCGAGCGTTCCGTCGGCTTCGGGGGCGTCGGTGGGGATCGTGTAGGCCGTGACGTCCAGCCGCTCCACGTTCATGGGGCTCGGTGGCTCCTTCCAGAGGGTCGGGCCGGGCTCCCAGGGGCGAGGACGGCCGGGCCGGGGGCCTTGGGCGTTTCCGTCGTACGGGGACGGGTCGTACGGATCGGTCGTAGGGGGCGTTCGTAGGGGCGGTCGCACCGCCGTCGGTCGTGGCCGCCGTCGGTCGTGCCGGAACAGCCGTGCCGGACCGGAGGCGTGAAGCACGCGTCCGCGGCGTCCGCGCCTGTTTCTGAGCGGCTGTCACCTCCGGGTAGCCGTGGCGACCTGCCGGAAACCTTCCGGGACCGGCGAGTAGGCGTGAATCAGCGAAGAATTACCAACTGCCGGGCAAAGATGATCAAGTGTGCTCACAATCGGACGGCGGCAATCCGCCTTCCGGAATCGGTGTTTACGGCCCGGAGGCGAGGGCACGCGAACTGATGTGCTTCGGACCGGAGGCACGCCCGCGGGAGCAGTCTGCTCTGCGAGCGTGCAGGTCGCCGCGCTCCCGCGAGGATTCCCCGCCCACCGATCAGGGAGCCGGACCATGCCTTCTGGACGTACGCCGCTCATGCAGCGCCCGCAGCGTATCCACCGTCCTCGCCGCCCGCAGAACAAACATCCGCACGATGACGCGCCGGACACCGGAGAGGACTTCCGCCGGCTCATCGCACTGCCGCCGGGCCCGGAGCGGGACGCGCTCCGGCAGCGCATCGTCTGCGCCTGGATCCCGATGTCCGAACGCCTGGCCCGGCAGTTCCGCAACCGGGGCGAGAGCACCGAGGACCTGGCGCAGGTCGCGGCGCTCGGCCTGGTCAAGGCCGTCGACCGCTACGACCCGGACCGCGGGTGCGCCTTCGAGAGCTTCGCCGTGCCGACGATCGTCGGTGAGGTCAAGCGGCACTTCCGCGACCACATGTGGGGACTGCACGTGCCGCGCCGGGTGCAGGAGCTGCGCAACCGGGTGCGCACCGCCACCCAGGAACTGAGCCAGAGCCCGGACGACCGCCGGCCGACCGCCGAGGAGATCGCCGAGCACACCGGGATGACACAGGAAGAGGTCCTCCTGGGCATGGAGGCCCTGGAGAGTTACTCCACGCTCTCCCTGGACGCCGAACTCCCCGGTGCCGACGACGGGTACGCCCTGGTCGACACCCTGGGCGCGCCGGAGCCCGGCTTCGACCTGATCGTCGACCGGGAGGCCGTCAAGCCCAAGCTGCGTACGCTGCCCGAGCGGGAGCGGCAGATCCTGTACCTGAGGTTCTTCTGCGACATGACGCAGAGCCGGATCGCCGACCGGCTGGGCATCTCGCAGATGCATGTGTCCCGGCTCATCAACCGCACCTGCACCCGGCTGTGCGACCAGGCGGGCGGCAAGGAAGCGGCGTAGACCCCTGCCGTCAAGTGGTTCCGGCCGCGCTCACGGTCCCCGCCGAGGCGGAGGCGGAGGCG
The DNA here is from genome assembly GCF_022695595.1 of Streptomyces sp. MST-110588. NCBI lineage: Bacteria > Bacillati > Actinomycetota > Actinomycetes > Kitasatosporales > Streptomycetaceae > Streptomyces > Streptomyces sp. MST-110588. The sequence continues at coordinate 1,309,023 of NZ_CP074380.1, read as the reverse complement.
GATGCCGTGACTGCGGCCGGAGCCGGCCCGCGGCCAAGGGAGCCCGCGGTCAAGGGCGCAGGGCCAGGCCGAGGTGGCGGGAGATCCGGTCCACGGTGCCGGCCTCGGCCATGCTGAAGGCGCGGCGGCCACCCGTACGGAAGAGCGTCAGCACGCCCCGTACGGGACCCGCCTTCGACTGGAGCGGCACACACAGCAGCGATGTCACCGCGGCGCCGGCCAGGATGGGGGCGCCGTCCGGGTCGTACCCGAAGACGCCCAGGTCCTCGGGGCGCACCTGGAGATTGGCGTTGCCCGAGCGGGCGGCCTCGGTGACCAGCGGGCAGTGCGCCGGGTCCTGGCCGGCCAGGACGGCGGCCAGCGCCCTGACACGCTCCCGCTCCTGGTGACTGCGCGCCCGGTCCTTCCCGCTGTCCTCGTGGCCCTGGTGACCGGCGCGCTCGGGAGGAAGTCCTGCGCGGACCGGTCCGCAGGGGACTTGTGACGGGCCGGTCCCACCACCGGCTTCCGACCCGGTGCCGGTGGCCCCGGCTCCCGCCCCGGCCCCGGCTCCGGTCACGGTGCCGGCTCCCGCTCCGGTGACGGTCCCGGATCCGCCCCCTGCCCCGAGGCCGTCGGGTCCGAGCACCGTCACCCGGCGCAGCGGCCCCCCGCCCCGGGTCACCACATCGGCTATCACCCAGTCCGCAAACCGCCCGTACAGCACCCGCGCGGCCCGGTCCAGCGCCGCCGTGGCCTCCCGCGGCGCCTCCAGCAGCGCCGAGGTGATGTCGTCGAGCAGATCCATCAGTTCGGCGTTGCGGGTGACCTCGGCGAGACCCGGGCGGGGCACGGCCGCATGCCGTACGCCGTCGGAGCGGCCCGGGGTCAGGGCGTCGGCTCCGGTGTGGAAGACGGTGAGCACGGACGTGCCGGGCTCCCCCGGAGGCCGCAGGGCCGTCATCGTCACGCGCAGCGACTCGCCTTCCTGCCGTGAGCCGTCCGGCGCGGGCAGCAGCCGCACCACCAGGCTGCGGTCGCCTTCGTTACGGGCCACCGCCGCGACCTGTGAGCGGAAGGCGGCCCGGGTCTCGGGGGCGAGCGAGGCGGTCAGCGGACGGCCTGCCGCGTACCCCGCGCGGACGCCGAACAGCCGGGTGCCGGCGAAGTTCAGACGCCGTACCACTGCGTCGGGGCCCAGCAGCGCGACCGCGAACGGCATCCGCTGGAAGAGCGCCCGCAGCAGGTGCTGCTCCTCGGCGTCCCGCCGGCTGCCGTTGTCGCGCTCGGCCGCGAACTGCCGCTCGAAGCGCGGCAGGAACACGTCCACGACGTGCTGCAGCTCAAAGAGAGCGGCGTCCAGGACGGACAGCCGCTCTTGGGAGGGCAGAGCGCGTGCGGCACGCAACTCCTCGACGCGTCTGCGGAAATCCTTGAGATCCGCTTCCATCTGCTCGGCCCCTGCCATGCCCACACCGTAGCCGTTGGGTCCCTCCCCCGTACCCCTTGGACCGGAAGCGGCCCGCACCAACCGCCCACCGGCGGCACCCGGACCGGCCGGACGGGGAAAGGAACGCAGGCCGGACGAGGACCGGAGCGGAGGGAAGCGCGAGGCGAGAGGCGGAGGGAGGCGCGAGGCGGGGGCGGGGAGAGGGGCGCACGCAAGAAGACGGGAAACCGGCGTTTTTGCCCCCATGCGCCGGGCATCCGACCTGGTACAGGGCCCAGAAGACCGTCCACGGGCCCTGAAGGACCGACCAGGAAGTGAAGCCGTGATGACCACCCACAGCTTATTCACGACCGGTGACCCGGACCTGGTGGAGGGTTCGTCCGCCCGCAGCCTGGCGCACCTCGCCGAGCAGGCCGCCTGGTGCACCCCCGAGAGCTGTGGCGCCGCGGCCACCGTGATCACCGACCGGGGAGCGGCCGACGTTCCCACCGCCGTGACCCACCCCGACCTGTCCGCTCTGGTCAGCGTCCAGTGGGAATCGGGCGAGGGCCCCATTCCCGCCGCCCTGGACACCGGCCGCGCCACCGCGGCCGACGACCTGCTGCACGAGAACCGCTGGCCCGCCTACCGCGCACGGGCCCTGGAAGCGGGCGTACGGTCCAGCGCCACTCTTCCGTACCACCGCGACGGGATCGCGCTGACGATCACCGTCTACGGATTCCGGCCCGGCCTGACGGTCGAGAAGGGCTGCACCGCCACCGACGTCCTGGGCGAACTGGCCGCCACCGCCCTGGCGCGCGAACGCCGCTACCGTGAGGCGCTCGTCGAGGTGGACCAGCTCGACACCGCACTGCGCACCCGGCCGGTGGTGGACCAGGCATGCGGCATCCTCATGTACGTGCTGGGGTGTGACGCGGACACGGCATTCAACGCGCTGCGCCGTCTGTCCCAGCGCACCAACCGCAAACTGTCCGACCTGGCCGCCGCCCTCGTCCGTACCCGGGGGCACGGCCTGGAGCCGGAGCTGCGCACCCTGTGCGAGGAGAAGGAGGGCGACGTACGTTCGGCGGCCGTCGGCGGCCGGGCCCCTTCGCAGGGCCGCTGACGCAGCGCCCCGGCACGGCGACGACCCCTTGAACCCGAGCCGCCGTCCCGAGGCCGGCACCGACGGCGACCGCCCCGGCGCCGGTGGCGGAGGACCCGGCACCGCTGCCACGGAGCCCGGCGCCGCCCCCGGAGGCTCCGGTGTGGCCACCGGAGGGCCCGGTGTGGCCGCCCGAGGACGTGTCGTCCCGCGCCCGTACCGCCGCCGTCTGCGAAGGTGGTGCAAGGCCGCACTCATGTGATGGGCCCACGACCGCCCCGCGCTGGAGTGTGGAGGTACGGATGCAGCGTCCCGCCCCGGGCCCCGGTCCGGACCCGGCCCCAGGACCCGGCCCGGCCACCGGCCCGGAACCGGGCTCCGGTTCACCGCCGGCCACGGGCCCGGGACCCGCGGCGGCCCGGGGGCCGGACGAGCCTGCCCGGGAGCCGGCCGGAGAGCCGCCCCGGGAACCGGACGAGTCCGCCGGGCTGCCGGTCCTGCCGGAGCTCGCGGCCTGTCTGTCCGCCGCGGCGGACCGTACGGACCCCGAACCGCCCGGCGGCTCCCTGCCGCTGCGCACCGCCGCCTGCGGCTACTGGGAACGCCGCGGCCTGCCGGCCCTCGCGGACCGCGTCCTGGCCGCGCCCGGAGCTCCCGCCCTCCTGCTCGCCCTGCTGGCCGCGGCCGGCGGCGAGGTGCTGCTGCCCCGGCCCTGCGCCGAGTGGTACGCGCCGCAGGCCCGGCTGCTGGGGCGGGCGGTGCACCTCGTGCCCGTACCGGCCGAGTCCGGCGGCGTCCCGGACGCCTTCGCGCTGCTGGAGACCGTACGCCGGACCCGGAACGAGGGCGGGGACCCCCGCGTACTGGTGCTGTCCGTGGCCGACGACCCCACCGGGACCTGCCCGCCGCCCGAACTCGTGCACGAGGTGTGCGAGGTGGCGGTGGGGGAGGGGCTGTGGATCGTCAGTGACGAGACCCGCCGCGACACCCTCCACGACCCGCACGACACGGTCGTCCTGAGCCCCGCCGAGATGCTGCCGGGCGAGGCCGTCGTCCTCGCCGACCTGCGCGCCACGCTCGTCCCGGCGTGCTGGCCCGCCGCCCTCGCCCGCTTCCCGGACACCGGCCGCGCCGCCACGCTGTACGCCGGCACGCTCGGCGCCCTGGCGGACCTGCGCACCCCGCTGCCCGGCCCGCTCGCGCCCGCCGTGGCCCACGCCCTGGGCGAACCGGCCCCCGTACGCGCCAGAGCCGCCGCCACCGCCCGGGTCCACGGCGCGCTCGCCGGCGCCGTCCACCACGTCCTGACCGCCGCCGGCGCGGTCTGCCGCCCCCCGCACGCCGGCAGCCATCTGTACGCCGACCTCGACCCGCTGCGCCGCCCCCTCGCCGCCCGGGGCATCGACGGCTCCGCGGCCCTGGAGCGGGAGTTGGCACCCTGGGCCGCGCGCGGCGGTCACCGCTTCGGTGACGACCCGCACGCGCTACGGGTCCGCCTGAGCACCGAAGCGCTGCTCGGCCCGGACGCCGGCCACCGGCAGCGGGTGCCGGCGACGGACGACCCGCTGACGCTGCCGCACATCACCGAAGCACTGTCCGCCCTGTCCACCGCCCTCGCCGCCCTCACGGACGACTGACCCTGCCCGTCTCCTGCCCGCCTCGACTGGTGGGAAGGGGCCGAACTGCCCGCCCCCGCGGGCCCCGTACGCCTGGACTTCGTACCGGTCCACCACTGGAGCCGGCGCACCCTGACGGACACCTGCCGCTCCCTGTGGAGCGGCTGGGTCATCACGGCACCCGACGGGCGGCGGGTGTACTTCGCGGGGGACACGGGGTACGGCCACTGGGCCACGGGGCCACTGGTTCGAGGAGATCGGCCGCCGCTTCCCCGGCGTCGGCCTCGCGCTGCTGCCCATCGGCGCGTACGACCCGCGGTGGATGCTGCGCCTCGGCGCGCGGTGACACCGGTGACATCAAGGAGGAGGGGCGGCGGGGTGGCGAAGGCAGGAAGCATCGGCACGCGTGGCACCGCCCGTACGGGTCCGGCGCCCGCCCTTACGCCGAGCCGTTCGAGCAGTCCGTCTCCGTCCCGTAGCGCCGCGCCAGGGAGGCCACCGCCGCCGCCACGGCCTTGCGCAGCTCCGGCGGGTCCAGCACCTCCGCGTCCGTGCCCATCCTCAGCAGGTCGCCGACGGCCACGGCCGTCGTCTCCACCGGCAGTTCGACCTCCCGCCAGCCCTCGGCGTCCGGCGGCCCGGCGTCCGCGGCGGCCCGGGCGCCCGGGCCGCCGAACCGCATCGGCAGCAGCCGCAGGGCCTGGGGTGACGCCCGGATCCGCGCCACCCACGGATACAGCCGGTCCTCCAGTTGCCGCGCGGACCGGGACCAGTAGGCGGCCAGGTCGAAGCCCGCCGGCCGCTCGAAGGTCTCCTGGGTGATCTCCAGTTCCAGGAACCGCGAAACCCGGTAGGTCCGTATGGTGCCGGGGCCGGTACCGGTGTCTGTACCGGTACCGCCGCCGGTGTCGGTGCCGGTGTCGGTGTCGGTGCCCGCGGCCTCCGGTGCCCGCGCCACCACGTACCAGATGCCGCTCTTGAGTACGAGGCCCAGCGGGCGCAGCTCCCGCCGTACCTCACCGCCCCAGCGCCGGTAACGCACGCGCAGCGTCCGCTGTTCCCATACCGCCTCCGCCACCTGCGCCAGATGCGGCACCGGGTCGGCCTGCCGGAACCACCCCGACGCGTCGAGGTGGAAGCGCTCCTGGACGCGCCGCGCCCGCTCGCCCGGACCGGGCGGGAGGGCCGCCGTCATCTTCAGCCGGGCGGTGGCCAGTTCGGCGCCCAGGCCCAGTTCGGCGGCCGGCCCCGGGACACCGGCGAGGAAGAGCGACCCGGCCTCGGCGTCGGTCAGGCCGGTCAGCCGGGTGCGGTAGCCGTCCGTCAGCCGGTAGCCGCCGAGCGGCCCACGGTCGGCCAGGACCGGTACGCCCGCCGCGCCGAGGGCCTCGATGTCCCGGTAGACCGTACGCACCGAGACCTCCAGCTCCGCGGCCAGTTCGGGGGCGGTCATCCGGCCCCGGTTCTGGAGCAGCAGGAGGAGCGTCAGGAGGCGGTCGGCACGCATGGGCGCCATTCTCGCCGCGGCCGGAACCGTACCTGACAGGAGGTGTCAGGTACGGGCACCAGAGTGAGCCGTGCGCCGCACAGCGGCGTCGGACCGACGACCGGGACGACTTCGAGACGACGACAAAGAGGAGCCCGCACCATGACCGCCGAATCCACCGACACCCAGTCCGCCGACAGCAGGACCACGCGCGCCACCGGCACGTTCACCTTCGAGAACTGGGAGGAGCACGAGGTGCGCGGGCAGGCGGGCGCGGGCGGACCCCGGCTCGCCCGCGCCACCGTCACCAACGCCTTCACCGGCTCCATGGAAGCCGCCGGCACCGCCTGCGCGTACACCATCGCGTACCTCACCGCGACCACCGGCACCTTTGTCGGCCACGAGATGCTGACCGGCAGCCTCGACGGGCGCAAGGGCAGCTTCGTCCTGGAGGAGCGGGGTACCTTCGGCGAGAACGGCACCGTCTGCACCTTCGAGGTCGTGCCGGGTTCCGGCACCGGGGAACTGGCGGGTCTGACCGGCACCGGCGGCTTCACCCATGAGCACGGCATGACATCCGTGCCGTACACCTTCGAGTACCGCCTCGGCTGAGGCGGTCGCCCGCGTCACACGAGTTCGTGACCGGTGGTGCTGTCCACGTGGTCCGGGACCTCCTCCAGGGGACGGTCACCCGTCGAGGAGGTCCCCGACGGCTCGAACATGAGGATCGAGGCCCCCGGGGACGACGGCTTGTGCTCGGTGCCCTTGGGGACGACGAAGACGTCGCCCCGGTGCAGCGAGACCGTGCGCTGCGCGCCGTCGGCGTCGCGCAGGGCGATGTCGAACCGTCCGTCCAGGACGAGGAAGAACTCGTCGGTGTCCTCGTGCACGTGCCATATGTGGTCGCCCTTGGTGTGCGCGATCCGTACGTCGTAATCGTTCATGCGGGCCGCGATGCGGGGGCTGTAGACCTCGTCGAAGGTCGTCAGGGCCTCGAACAAATTGACAGGCCGGATCTCCGCGCTGTTTTCCGCGCTGCTTTTCGTGCTGGTTTTCGTGCTGCTTTCCATGGCCCCGATTCTGCGGCGGCAGGGTGCGCCAGTTCTTGTACGTGCGTGCGGCTGCCGCCGCGACCGTGACGCGGCCGGACCGGCCGATGTCTGCGCACGTCAGCCGTGGTGTCACCGCATTGTCAGTGCCCTGTGACATTCTGTGACCATGTGTGGTGGCGGACGAACTGCGGCGGGGGCGGGCGATCCCGCAAGATGTCCGCCCGCCCACCACGCCGCACCGAACGAAACCCGCTGATTTGGAGGTGGATGGCCGGTCGAAGAACATATGCACTCGCCCGGTGCCTCCGGGCCGCACAGAACGACGAGAGGCCCACCACGCCATGCACGACCGGCACACCCGCCGCTTCGGATTGGGAACCGCTACCTGCCTCGTGATGGGGAACATCATCGGCGGCGGCATCTTCCTGCTGCCGGCCTCGGTGGCCCCGTACGGAACCGTGAGCCTGGCCGCCTTCGGCGTCCTGACCATCGGTGCCATCGCGCTCGCCCTGGTCTTCGGACGGCTGGCCGAGCGCCACCCGGACACCGGAGGCCCGTACGTCTACGCACGCGAGGCGTTCGGCGACTTCGCGGGCTTCCTGTCCGCCTGGTCGTACTGGACCATGACCTGGGTGAGCAACGCGGCGCTCGCGGTCGCCGCCGTCGGCTACATCCACGTCCTGTTCCCCGGACACGAGTCCAAGGGCATGGACCTGGTGGTGGCGCTGGCCGCGCTGTGGCTGCCGGCGCTGGCCAACTTCGCCGGCACCCGCTACGTCGGCGCGGTCCAGCTCGTCTCGACGGTGCTGAAGTTCGTGCCGCTGCTCTTCATCGCCGTCGTCGGACTGTTCTTCTTCGACCCCGACAACCTCGGCTCGTTCAACGCCGGCGGCGGCTCCGCGGTCGGCGGCCTGTCGGCGGCAGCCGCCATCCTGCTCTACAGCTACGTGGGCGTGGAGTCCGCGGCGATGAGCGCGGGCGAGGTCCGCGACCCGGAGCGCAACGTGGGCCGGGCGACCGTGCTGGGCACGATCGGTGCCGCTGTCGTCTACCTCCTCGGCACGGTCGCCGTCTTCGGAACCGTCGCCCACGACAAGCTGGTGCAGTCCAAGGCCCCGTTCTCGGACGCCGTCAACGCGATGTTCGGCGGGCAGTGGGGCGGTACGGTCATCGCCGCCGCGGCCGTGATCTCGATCATCGGCGCGCTCAACGGCTGGACGCTGATGAGCGCCCAGTCGCCGTACGCCGCGGCCAAGGACGGGCTGTTCCCCTCCGCCTTCCTCAAGAAGCGGCGCGGGGTGCCGACCGTCGGCGTGCTGGCCGCCGCCCTCCTGGCCACCGCCCTGACCGTGATCAACTACGTGATCGGCGCGGCCGGTGTCTTCGAGATCCTGGTGCTGATCACGACCTTCTCGGCGACCGTCCCCTATCTGCTCGCGGCGGGCGCGCAGATCTACTTCCTGCTGACGGGCCGGCGCGACAAGGTCCGTACGGGCCGGTTCGTACGGGACCTGGTGCTCGCCCTGGTCGCCTTCGGCTTCACCTTCTGGCTGGTCGCGGGCGCCGGTTACGCCGCGATCTACCAGGGCGTCCTGTTCCTCTTCGCGGGCATCCTCGTCTACGCCTGGATGGCGGCCCGGCGCACCGGCCGGCACCAGACATCCGACCCGGCCACGATCGCCGACGCCGACGCCGACGCCGACGCCGACGCCGACGCCGACGCCGGGACCGGAGCCGGTGGCGGGGCAGACGCTCATGACGAGGCCCAGGCCGGAGCCTCGGCCCGGTAACACGCCCGCGACCGCGGTTCCGGCGCGCCGTACGCGTACGCGTGCCGGGACCGCCGTACGCGTACCGGGACCGCGTACGGATGCCGTGGCCGGGCACAGGGCCGTGGCGGCACACAAAAGCCACAGCCGGGCAGAAAGGCTGCGGCCGACCGGTCAGCGAGGCCCACCGGACGCCCGCCGAGCATCCGGCCGGGACCTGGCGTCCGGCCCGGACCGGGCATCCGCCCCGTACCCGGCACCCGAACCGGCCCCGGCACTCGTACCGGAGCCGACGCCCGGATCCGAACCGGCCCCGGCGCCCGGACCCGGCCCCGCCTCCTCCGGTCCCTGTTCGGCCGGCAGACTGAGCTGCGTCGGGACGGACGACGCCCGCGGCCCGGTGGACAGGCCGGGGCGGGGAGAGAGCCCGGCCTCCTCCAAGAGGTCCGTCATCATCTCGGCGGCGCGCACCGCCGCATCACCGCAGCAGTTGTTGAACAGCACATGGACCTCCGCGCTGTGCCGGGCGAGCGTACGGACGCGCGGTACCCAGGAGGCGAGTTCGCCGGGGGCGTAGCGATGCCGGTACCGGTCCTCCTTGCCGCCCGAGGACCAGGCCGGGCTGCGGCCGTGGAACCGCAGGACCGACAGCGCGGGCGAGGTGGCGACGGCGACCGGCGGCATCGAGGTCCGCAGCCCCTGCGCGGTGTCCACGGCCACCAGCGCCATGTCCCGCTCGCGCAGGAACCCCGTGGTCCGCTCCAGGTTCCCGGGCGCCAGCCAGTCCCGGTGCCGGAACTCCACCGCGACGCGCAGCCCGGCCGTCCGCTCCCGGCACCGTACGAGCTGCTCCTCGGCACCGGGCCCCGGCCCGAACCACGGCGGGTACTGGAACAGCAGCGCCCCCAGCCGCCCCGCGTCCGCCAGCGGGCGCAGCGCGCCCAGGTAGCGCGACCACAGTTCGTCCAGGACGTCGGGCGGGAGCGCGGAAGCGGGCACCGGACGCTGCGGGGGACCGGCGGGCCGCAGGTCCTTGGGCAGCGACCCGGCCCGCGTCATATGGCCGGTCAACGGCGCGAACGCCTTGACGTCGAAGACGAAGCCGCCGGGCGTGCGCCCCGCCCACAGCGCGCTGTTGCGGGTGCTGGGCAGCCCGTAGTACGTCGAGTCCACCTCGACGACCGGCAGCCGGGAGGCGTAGTACCGCAGCCGCCCCGCCGGGTCCCGGCAGTCCGCCGGATACCAGCCGGAAGCCACCAGCGCCGGATCGGTCCACGAGCAGGTGCCCACCAAAATGTCCGCCATGGTCACGCGCGTACCCGGACCCGGCGGTGGTACCACCACCCCACCGTTCCCGCTCCCGCGCCGCCTCCATTACCCCGGACGTAATCGACCCCTCCCGCGGCTCCCGGCAGGGTAGAGGCATCGGTTCACGGGCCGGCGCACTCCGGCCCGCGGACCGTCCCATCGATCGGCGCGACATCCGACGCCGCCGTACCGACCCGTATATGGAGCAGACCCGACATGACGCAGCCCCAGACCCAGACCCAGACCCAGGCCGCTGCCCAGTTCCAGCCGCAGGAGTACGAGGCCGCCGTGACCCGCTACCTGGAGGCGTGGAACGCCACCGACCCGGCCGACCGGGCCAAGGCCGTGGCCGCCGCCTTCACCGAGGACGGCAGCTACACCGACCCGCTGGCCGACGTCGCGGGCCACGACCAGCTCGCCGCCGTCATCGGCGCGGTGCACGAGCAGTTCCCCGGGTTCCGCTTCCGGCAGCTCGGCGCCGTGGACGGGCACCACCACATCGCCCGCTTCGGCTGGGAGCTGGTCTCCCCCGCCGACGGCTCGGCACCGGTCGCCGGCTCCGACGTCATCACCCTCGCCGCGGACGGCCGGATCGCCTCCGTCCACGGCTTCCTGGACCGCGTACCCGCCGCCTGAGAGCACCACGGGAGCAGATCGCCTGGCCGCCTGCCGCCCCGGCCCCGACGCCTGAGACAGCGCCGTACTCAGCCGAGCACGGTACTTGGCCGAGCACCGTACTCAACCGAGCGCTGTTTTCAGATACTCGGCGGTCTCCGGGTCGGCAGGCAGAAAGGTCTCCAGCGCCAGCTCGGAGACCGTGACGTCCATAGGGGTGTTGAAGGTGGCGATCGTGGAGATGAAGGACAGCACCCGTCCGCCGTGCTCGATGATCATCGGCAGTGCGAACGACGCGCGGTTCCCGGCCACGGCCGACACCTCCCGCCCTCCCTTCGGCAGCGGATAGCCGCTCACCTCCTCGTACAGCGCGCGCAGCGGTGCCGAGCGCACCACCGCCAACTGCCGGTTCATCTGCGTGAACAGATCCTGGCGCCACTCCAGGAAGTTACGGATGCGCGGGGCCAGACCGCCCGGATGGAGGGTGATGCGCATGGCGTTCAACGGCGGGCGCAGCAGCTCCTCGTCGACGCCCTCCATCAGCATCATGATGCCCCGGTTGGCCGCCTGTACGTTGTACATCCCGTCCAGCACCAGCGCCGGGAACGGCTCGTACCCCGTCAGCAGCCGGTCCATGCACGAGCGCAGCGCCTTCATGGAGGGGGCGTCCATCGACGTCTCCGGGAACCGCGGCGCGTAACCGGCCGCCACGAGCAGCGCGTTGCGCTCCCGTACGGGGACGTCGAGGTGCTCGGCGAGCCGCAGCACCATCTCCTGGCTGGGCCGCGAGCGGCCCGTCTCTATGAAGCTGATGTGCCGCGCGGAGGAGTCGGCGCGGATCGCCAGCTCCAACTGACTGATCCGGCGCCGGTCCCGCCACTCGCGCAACAACGCGCCCACGCCCGTGATCTGCGGGGAGACCGCAACAGTTGTCATGCGGTGACGGTAACCGATGCCGGTCGTAACACCAGCACACAGAGAAGCGACGCCCAGGAACTACGGACAGGAACTACGGACAGGAACTACGTACAAGGGCCACGTACGGGGGCCACGTACAGGCTCATCACCCCAGATCGAAAGCGTTCGGCAGCCCCCACCGCAGACGTGTCTCGTCGTGCTTCTTCAGCGCCTCGAACTCCGGCGCCCGGTAGAGCCGCTTGACCTCGCACCGGCCGGCGCCGGACCCGGCCGCGTCCAGCAGCGCGTTCACCGCCTGCCGCGCCGAGGCGTTGGCGCCCTCCATCGTCGCCAGGTCGATGTCCACGGCGACGTAGTCCCCGGCGAGGAAGAGATTGGGGATCGCGGTCCTGGGGGAGGGCCGGTTGAACCAGGTGCCCGTCGGGTGGATCAGCAACTGCTCGTCGTTGGTGGGCCGGGGCGTCCCCAGGCCGTCCACCGCCGGGTCCAGGAACCACGAGTGGAGCGTGGAGTCCCGCAGGACCGTCTTCCCCGTGTCGTTCAGTCCGGCCTTCATCTGCGCCCACACCTCGCGCGCCACCTCTTCGCGGGTGCACTGCTTGGCCGTCCGGCCGTACAGGATGCCCGGTCTGTCCCACTCGGAGATGTCCACGGACAGGCAGTCCGCCGCCACCCCGTCCCCGTAGTCCGCGCGGAAGTCACGGTTCTTCCAGTACTGCGCCTGCCCGACCGCCGTCAGCGACCAGGGCGAGTCGATGTGGTTGACGTGCCCGTGGATGATGGGCGTCGGTTCGGTCAGATAGAACTGGATGCCGGTCATCCAGTCCGTCTCCAGTTTGTCGCAGCGCGCCAGTTGCGGGTCGGCGGCCCGTACGGACGCGTTCCACGTACGCCGGGCGTGCTCGACCGGCATCGCCTGGACGAAGTGGTCGGCCTGGACGGACCGCCGCGCGCCCCGCGGATCGTCGACGACGGCCTCGGTGATCCGTCCGCCCGCGAGCGTCAGATCCCGTACGGTCCAGCCCACCCGGAACTCGACGCCCAGCGACCGCAGGTGGTTCACCCACGGGGTGATCCACGCCTCGTTGGTGGGCAGATTCAGTACGCGGTCCGGCTCACCGTCCGCACCCCGCCCCAGAACGTTGAAGATGAACGCCTCGGCGCAGGTCGCGACGGTTTTGGTGGAGGCGATCTCCGCCTTGGTGGCGACGATGTTACGGGTCAGCCCGATGGCCAGCAGCCGCTGGTAGTTGGCGGACATCGACGCCGCCCGCAGAAAGCTCCACCACGGCGTGCGCTCCCACACCTCCAGCCGGCGCCGCTCACAACTGGTGAAGAAGACCAGGAGGCGGTTGGCGAAGTAGGCGATCTCATGGGCGGGCAGGTTGGTGAAGGTCTCCAGCAGCCCCGTCAGCATGCGCAGGAACGCGTCGGGCGTCAGCACCGGCGGGGGAGTGCCGAGCGAGGAGAAGGGGATACGGATGTCCTCCCGGCCTCCGGTACGGGCCAGCATCACCTCGGTCGAGGCGACCAGGTTGTCGTGGCAGCCGTGCGCGTTCCCGGGGAAGGGGATGCGGCGCAGGGTGTCCGGGAGGTTGTGGTAGATGCCCGGGATGAAGCGGAAGCCGTGCTCGCCGGGCAGCGGCTTGCGGCCACCCCGCGCGCTGCCGGGGACGTCCATGCTGCGGGCCTTGCCGCCGAGTCCGTCGGGTTTGCGCTCGTAGACGGTGACCTGGAAGCCGCGTTCGGCCAGTTCGTGCGCGGCGGTCAGCCCGGCCACACCTCCGCCGAGGACGGCCACGGTCTGTCCGTTCCGTGCGTTCTGCCCGGTACGGCGGGCCGTACGGCGCGCGGCGGGACCGGGAACGGCCGCGGCGGCGGTGGAGCGACCGGTCGCGGAGGCGGAGGCGGTACCGGGGGCGGTGGCACCGAGGGCAAGGGCACCGCCGAGCGCCGCCGCGCCACCGAGAAAGCTCCTGCGCGACCCGGCGGCGCCCGCGCCACTGCCCGTTCCGCCAGCGCGATCCGTACGCCCGGTACGACCCGTGCCACCCGCGCGATCCGTGCGATCCGTGCGACCCGTGGGATCTCCGCCATCCGTAGGACCCCTACGGTCCCCGCCGTCCGCGTTTCGCCTGGCTGCGTCCATCGCTGCTCCACCGCCTACTACCGCCGTCGTCGGTAACGGCCACGTCAGGCGCAGGAGCTTAGAAGTGCCTCAATCACCACGGAAGGCCACGGCGGGACCGTGCGTACATTGGCGCGAAAGCGTCCTCGGCGTGCCAGGCTGGAGCTGCTGCAATCAAGACCACGAACGTGAACGCGATGAACGCAAGACCACGGGCACGAGCGCCGGACGGGACCGAGAGACAGGCGGAGCGAGATGAACGATCAGATGGATCCCCTCACGGACAAGGAGATCGAGGACCGCCTCGCGGAACTGCCCGGCTGGTCGGTGGGCGACGGCCGGCTGACGCGTACGTACGGCTTCGACAAGCACGTACCGGCCGCCGCGATGGTCGTCCACGTCGCCCAGTTGCAGGAGGAGCTGAACCACCACTCCGATCTGCGGCTGGGGTACAACACGCTCACCGTGTCCCTGAGCACACACAGCGCGGGCGACAGGATCACCGAGCGCGACTTCGAACTGGCGCGCAGGATCGAAGCCGTCTCGGCCGGCCACGGGGCACGCTGACGGACCAGCCCGACCGGTGGTTCCAGCGGTGCAGATGGTTCAGGAAATACGGGTGATTCAGGAGGTTCGGCGAGGAGCCGGCACCTGGCCCGTACGGGCCCGTATCAGCTCGACGTTGAACTGCGCGCCGCTCAGCAGCGACAGGTGGGAGAACCACAGCCACACCAGGAAGACGACGGGCCCGGCGAGGGAACCGTACAGCCGGTTGAACGTACCGACATAGGAGACGTACACCGCGAAGCCCGCCGAGGACACCAGCCACAGCAGCACCGCGAGCACCCCACCGGGCGCCGCCCGCCGTACCCCGCGCGAGCAGGGCGGTCCCGAACGGAACAGCACCATCGCCAGCACGGTCCCCAGGAGCAACAGCAGCGGCCACTTCAACAGACCCCACATCGCCTCGCCCGCCGCGCCGAGGTCCAGCACCCTGCTGAGTGTGCGCGCGACCGGGCCGCTGACCACCAGGGCCACCGCGCTGCTGATGAGCAGCGCCAGAAGCAACAGCGCCGTGGCGAGGATACGAGGCGCCTTGTGCCACGGCGGCCGGTCGTCCTTGACCCGGTGCATGGCGTGCAGGGCCCGCCGGAACACCGCCAGGTAACTGCACGAGGACCACAGCGCGCTGACGGTGGCGCCACCGACGAGCATCCAGGCGGCGGTGCGCTGGTGCGCCATGCCCACCAGGGCGCGGCGGACCGTGGCGCCGGACCCGGCCGGTGCCAGAGAGCTGAGGTGGTTGATGAGGTCCTCGGTCGACGCCGGGTCCGTCAGGCTGACCAGCGAGACGGTGACGATCACCGAGGGCAGCAGGGCCAGCACCGAGTAGTAGGTCAGACTGGCCGCCCAGTCCGACACGTCGTCATTCCATACGGAGACGGGCGTACGGCGGGCCGCGAGGCGGCACTCGGCCAGACTGGGCAGGGACTTCGGCCCACACGGGCGGGCGGCGTCCGCAGTGGTGGAGACGGAAGCACCGTCCGACGCCTCGCCCGAGCCGGTCTCAGGCACGCTCTGCGGCGCGCTGCCCGATCCGGTCTTCGACGCGGTGTCCGGCGTGCTGTCCGAATCGGCGGAAGGTGCGGTGGACGGAACGGCGGAGGCACCGGCCGCCGCACCCATAGGACCCATAGGGGTGGCATCAGCACTCATGGCCCACCTGGCCCATCCCGGACCGGACACACGGCGTCGGCACGACAGCAGAGGCCAATGACCGTACATGCGCCCTCACCCCCGTACGTTCCCACTTCCCCGCTCCTCCCGACGCCGTTCTCCCAGGCACCCGTTCCAGCCCGCGGCGCACACCGTCCCCGCCCATCTGGTGTCCCGTCCTCTCCGTGCTTCCATTCCGCTGTCAGGAGACCATCGTGCCTGGTCCGGACCCCGGCCCGGGACCATGGCCATGCCCTCGGCCCTCTCCGCGACCGCCGGGCCGGTCCCCACGCAGTACGGATCACCGGCCCCGCCGCGGACATGCCCACCCCCGCCACGAACATGCCGCCCCTCTGCCACGAAGATGCCGCCCCCTCGCTAGGGACATGTCCCCCTGCTACGAACACGCCGCCCCCGCTACGAACATGCCGCCCCCCGCCACGAACATGCCGCCCCGCCATGAGGCCGCGCCCCGAACCAGGATTCCGGCCACCCCCCTCCGGGTAACCCCTACCTGGGGGAACACCCGCGTTCGATTTGCCCCGTAGGCGGCTACCCCACGCAGCCACGCCGGCCCGCCCCCGACCCGTACCCGCTGGGCCTGTGCCTCGCGCCTGGGCCTGCGCCTCGTCCCCGCTGCGTCAGCTCCGCCCACCTGGGCCGAGCTCGCACCAAGGGCGAGCCTCGAATCTGGGCCGAGCCCAGCGCCAAGCCCAGTACCGCACCCGCGCCGCGCCGCGTACCCGAACCGCGCCGCGCCGTGGACAAGGGCCAAGTCCCGGACCAGGGTTCTGGCCGCCTCCCTTCGGGTAACCCCTTGTTGGGGGGAGACCCGCGTTCGATTTGCCCAGTAGGTGTGGTCGGCCGCCTTGTAGTGGTGGCTGAGCGGCCTCCGTTCGCGAGGGCCGTTCGCGGCGGCCGTTCGTGTTCTGAGCCGGGGTTCTGGCCACCCGCTTTCGGGTAACCCCCGGCTGGGGGATGGGCGCGTTCGATTTGCCCAGTAGGTGGCCCGGTGCGTCGTGGTGGTGGCCGGTCCGCTTCGTCGATCTACGTGCTGAGCCAGGGTTCCGGTTACGCGCCTTCGGGTAACCCCCAGTTGGGGGAGCGGTCACGTTCGATTTGCCCCGTAGGCGGTACGGCAATCCCTCGTCCGCCCGCGGGCCGTTTCCGGCGGGTGGCGGTCGTCGCTGTGCGCCGAGCCGACACCGTACGTCGCGCCGTCACCGTATGCCGCGCCGAGACCGTACGTCGCACCATCCCCCTACGTCGTGCCGTCACCGCGCGTCGGCTGGTCACCATACGGAGGATGATCACCCGGCGGACGGGCGTCACCCGGACACCGGATCCTCACCCGTCGGCGAGTCAGCGCCGGCCGCCGGAATTCTCACCCGTCGGCAAGTCACCGCCCGCCGCCGGAATCCTCACCGGGTGCCGAGTCAGCGTCCGCCGCCGGGTCGTCACCGGACGCGGGACTGGGAGCCGTCGCCCTCGTCGTCGGCCTCCGTCTCGTCGCCGGGCAGCCGTACATCGACGACCGCGACGTTCACCTCGACCACCTCAAGGCCCGTCATCCGCTCCACCGCGGAGATCACGCTCTCCCGGATGTCGCCCGCGACCTCGGTGATGGGCACGCCGTACTCCACGACGATGTCCAGATCCACCGCGGTCTGCCGCTCGCCGACCTCGACCTTGACGCCGAGGCCGGCCGCGGACCGGCCGCCGCCCGGGACCCGACCGCGTACCGCCCCCAGCCGACGGGCCAGTCCGCCGCCCAAGGCGTACACGCCCGGTACCTCGCGGGCCGCCATGCCCGCGATCTTCTCGACCACCCCATCGGCGATGGTGGTCCGTCCGCGGAGCGCGGCGGGCGTGCCGTGGCCCGGCGAGCCGGCGTCCACCGTCGTCCTCCCACTCTTCGCGACCGTCGTACCCGCATCCGTGCGCGGGGTGCCACCGGTGGCCACGCCCGTACTCGTCCTCGCGCCCGTGGCCGTGCCGGTGGACATTTCAGCGGGCTGTCCGGAAGTCGCCCGGGGCTCGCCTGCCGTGGTCACATCCGCGTTGGTCGTCATACGGTCCAGCTCCTCGTCTCCTGGTCGTTGTCTCCTGGTCGTTCCGGGTTGTTCCTCTTTGGTGCCATGCCTCCACCGTGCTACGTCACGAGTGACACGGAACCCCGGCCGGAAACGGATTCGCGTCAGGTCCGGAACGCGGCCGGCCCTGCTGCCGGGTGCTGTCCGGACCCGGACGAACAGCAGCCGGCCGGTCATCCGTCCACGTGGCGTCCATGTGCCGTGCGCGTGTCGTCCTCAGTGTGTCGTTCCCGGTCGAGATGAGGCCGGGTGGTGAGTTGGAACGACGGCGATACGGGACGTGGGGAGCTGGTGGGGGCGCGTCGGTGACCGGCGTTCTCATGTCGTATGTGTCGTATGACGCGGCCATACGCTCGTTGGCTGGCGTTCAGCGGCCGACGCCGCTCCCCGTCGTACGGGGCGACCGGCCACCGTATGGGGCGTACCGCCACCGTACGGATGCGCCGGGCGTACGGATGCGCCGGGCGGGCCGGACGGCAGGCGTACGGATCGGTCCTCCGCCGCCTACGCCCGGTCCAGCCCCCTGGCATGCCGGAACCGTGCCAGTCCCGTGGCCAGGTCGACGACGGGCTCGGGATAGTCCAGCCTCGCGCGGGCCGCGTCGGGCAGTTTCCACGGCTGGTGCACCGCCGCGCCCGGCAGCAGCTCCCTGGCTCCGGCCAGCTCCGGCACCCAGCGGCGTACGTACTCTCCGTACGGGTCAAAACGTTTGGCCTGGATCAGCGGGTTGAGGACGCGGTGGGGGCGGGAGTCGGTGCCGGTGCCCGCCATCCACTGCCAGTTGAGCTGGTTGTTCGCCAGGTCGCCGTCCACCAGCAGGTCCAGGAAGTGCCGCGCGCCCACCCGCCAGTCCACGTACAGCGTCTTGGTCAGGAAACTCGCCACCAGCATCCGGGCCCGGTTGTGCATCCACCCCTCGTACAGGAGCTGCCGCATCGCCGCGTCCACCACCGGATAGCCGGTCCGGCCCTCCTTCCATGCCGCGATCTCCCGCGCGACACCTGCCGTGGCCTCCGGATCGCCCTCTGCGGCGGCCTCCGAAGCGGCTTCCGCCGCGTCCTGCCGCCACCGGTCGTGCCGCGTCCGGTAGTCGGTGTGTGCCGCGTCCGGGCGGGCGGCCAGCACCTGGTGGTGGAAGTCCCGCCAGGCGAGCTGCCGTACGAACGCCTCGGCCCCCGCGTCCTCCCGGTCCCCCGCCAGACGGACCACCTCGACGGGGGACAGACAGCCGAAATGCAGGTACGGGGAGAGCCGCGAGGTGGCGTCGCCCGACAGGTCGTCCTGCTGCTCCTCGTACCCGGCCACCCCGGAGCGCATCCAGGCGCTGAGGCGCCGGCGCCCCGCCCCCTCGCCACCCCGTGGGATGCCCGGGGACGGCCGCCCGCCAGGGGCGAACGCCTGCGCCGTCGGCAGCGGCTCGGAGGCGATCTCCTCCGGTACCCGTACGGCGCGCGGCGCGGGCAGCACGGTCCGCAGTCCGGCGCGCTGCCACTGCCGGAAGTACGGAGTGAACACCGCGAAGTGGTCCCGGCCGCGGCCCGATGGCACCACCTCGCCCGGCGGCACCACCGTGATCACGGCGTCGTGCACCACCAGTTCGCGCCCCGCACGTCCCAGGGCTTGGCGCAGTCGGCGTTCCCTGCGCAGCGCGTAACCGCTCACGCCCGCCGCGATGTGCACCCGCGCCGCCCCGGCCTCGGCGGCGACCTCGCAGGTCACGGCGGTGCTCTCACCCGTACGGACCACCAGTCGGCCACCCCGGGCACGCAGTCCGGCATCGAGATCGGCCAGCGCTTCGGCCAGGAACGCCGCCCGGTTGGGGGCCGCGAACCCGGCGTCCGCGATCCCGCAATCCACGACGAACAGCGGTACGACCCGGGCACCGGACCGTACGGCGGCGTGCAGCACCGGCTGATCGCGCAGCCGCAGGTCGGAGGTGAACAGGCAGATCGTTGTCTCCATGGCACTGCCCTACACCCAGGAGGAGGCCGAGGACGGACGGCATGCCGGTGCTGGTGTTGGTGCCTGCGTCGGTATGGGTGCCCGTGTCAGGCGGTCAGGCGATCAGACGGTCAGGCGGTCAGGCGGTCAGGCGGTCAGGCGTTGAAGGGGAGGCCCTTCCAGGGCGAGGACGGGTCCTGGGTGAGCACGCGGTGGATGTGCAGCGCCTCGGCGTAGTGCGAACCGAACCAGCCGTTGTCGAAGGCGAGCATGCGCCCCAGTACGTAGCCGGCGGAGAACTCCTCCCAGGAGGAGTAGACCTCCCTGGCCTGCGCCCCCGCGCGCAGCACCGCTTCTTCGGCCTCCGGGGGAGCGCAGAAACGGGCGCCCAGGCCCCAGCGGACGAGGTTCACGGCGTGCACGAGGTCGAGCGCGACGATGGAGACCACCCGGCCCTCGGCGGGCAGCACTCCGTCCGTACGGAAGCGGTCCTCGTACGTGCCGACGAGCGCGGGAAGTCCGGGGCGACCGGAGGAGTCGGTGGAACCAGCAGAGCCGGAGGAGTCGGCGGGACTTGCGATGGCATCCGCGGCAGCACCGGCACCCGCGGTACCACTGGAGTCCTTCTCCGCGTCCTCCGGCGCCGTGCCCCCTTCCTCAGCCCCAGCCGTTTCCGCGGCCCCCGCGACCCCCGCGGCCCCCGCGGACTCCTCGGCCTCCTCCGTCCCGGCCTCCGCCGCCGGGCCGTTCGCGGCGCGGGCGCGCAGCGCCGCTTCGGTCTCGGCCGGTACGTACTGCCCGTTCAGCAACTGCTCCAGCCGCTGCCGCCAGGACGCGGGATCCACGACCGACCACTGTTCGTACAGCAGTTGGGCGTCCGCGGCATGGTCGACGAAAACGGTGCCCAGTTCGTTCCACGGCACGCTGTGGTGCACGGCGATCGGTGCGCCGCACGCCAGCCCGTGCGCGAGCGGGCCGTGCAGCGGACCGCCGAAGTGCGTGGTCAGCAGCCCGCCGGGCCGTACGCCGCCCTGTGCGCGGGCCCGCAGCCACATGGCGCGGTGCGCGTCGGAGGCGGGCAGGTACGCGCCACAGGGCGTACCCGGATTGATCGCCAGCTTCCACTTGTTGTTGGGCCAGTCCTGCGCCAGTTCTTCGACCGAGACGCGGTCGAAGAACTGCTGCGGATGCCAGGGCGGCAGCATGCCGCGCGTGAGGACCGGGATGCACCTGCCGCCCGCGACGGGGTCGTCGTACACGGGTAGCGGATCCTGGCCCGGCTGGGGTGCCGCCAGGTAGAGGTCCTCACCGGCGATCGCCGCGATCTGCCCTTCCCAGTCGCCACGAGCCGTCGCTTCACACAGCCGCCGTTCGGTTTCGGTCGGCGGTACCCATCCCGGAGTTGCCACGCTCAGACCATACGGCGGACCCGTCGCATCGGCGGAATCGGGGTATCGCGTACACCCTCGGCCTTCGTAGGCACATTCCTGACCGCCGTACGCACGATGGCGGGTGGGGGAATGCCTTGTTGACGAGGCTGACGAGCCGATGTGTATGTTTGGCGACGGTGTGCCGGGAAGCCTGGTCGGCGATGGGACAGAGCCCTGTCCATCAACCGCAGACCGTCCACTGCCGACCGGGGGAAGACGTATTGTGCACTGTGGCAGCTCCATCAGGCGCTGACGTCGGGTGGGGCTTTCCGTGGTGGGTATGGCTCATCGCCGGTCTGTACGCCGCATTCGCTCTCTACACCGTATGGGATACCCGGCGGCAACGGGCGAAGATTCCGCGGGCCGAACAAGTGGAAGAGTTCAGCCGTACGCTGCGGACGGGGGTACCGAATCTCCGTGGACATGTGCGCGTCGCTCCGGGCGAATACCCCGCCATCACCACGGCCGAAGCCGACCAGCTCGCACAGGAGCTGGGGTTCGCCCGGCAGACGCACGGAACGGGCGGGCCATGGCTTTTCTACCGGGAGGGCACCCAGCCTGGATCGGTGATGGACGTGGACGTCCGGGGAGGCCCGGACCCGGAAGAATTGCGGCGGAGCGCCGCGGCGGCCCGGGTGGCGGACTGGTACCGCGAACAGGACGGCTTCGACCCGCTGGACGAGGCGACCCTGAAGGCGGCGGAAAGCGGCATACGGAAATTGCGCGCCAAAAGAGACCGACTCGTCGTGGGCACGTTTTTCGCTTTTCTCGTCGGCGCATTCGCCACGGTCGCCGTCGGCGCTGCCTGGATCAACCACGAACTCCCGGGCGGCTTCACGGGGGATGACTGGATGGCGTACGCGCTGGCGCACGCCGTCGTGGCGGGCTGCCTGTTCCTCGGCCCGTACTGGATCAAGCAAGGGAAGCGGACGCGCGGGGAAATCCGAGAGCGCCACCAGCCGGTCATCACGGCCTACCGGGAAGCGGTTCTGCTGCGCGAGGCGGAGCTGAGGAACGGGAACGGGAACGGGAACGGGGAGGACGCCGTGGAGGGCGAGCGGTAGGGAGGGAGGGGCAGCGGAGAATCCGCGCTCGTCCGCCGGCCCGCTCGTCCGCCGGCCCGTCCGTCGTCCCGCTCGCCGCCCCCATGCGGATCCCGCCACCACCATCAGCGCGCGGTCGTGTCCCCGAGGGACTCCAGGAGGCGGCGGAGCGAGTGGGCCAGCGCCTCGCGTTCGGTCTCCGAGAGGGCGGCCAGCAGGCGGTGTTCATTCTCGACGTGGTCGGGCAGAGCCTGGTCGATGACCGTACGGCCCTGGTCCGTGAGCAGTACGTGCACGCTGCGGCCGTCCGACGCGCTGGAGGCGCGGGCCACCAGGCCGCGTGCCTCCAGGCGGTCCAGGCGCTGGGTGATGGCGCCGGAGGTGACCATCGCGGCCCGCATCAGCGCGGCGGGGGTCAGGCGGTACGGGGGGCCGCTGCGGCGCAGGGTGGCGAGTACGTCGAAGGACGCGGCGTCGAGGTCGTGGGCGGCGAAGACGCGGCGCAGTTCGGCGTCGACCAGCCGCGAGGCCCGCTTCAGGCGCCCGAACACCGCCATCGGTGACACGTCCAGGTCGGGGCGCTGAGCGGCCCACTGCTCCAGTACGCGGTCCACGTGATCGGTCATGCTCATCGCCTCAGCCTAGTCGACGGCTTAGTGCTGAGGTAGTTGCCTTAGAGGTGAGGTAATTGTCTTAGGAGTGAGGTACATTGGCTTAGTGCTAAGCAATCGGAGCAGTGCAAACGTTTCAGAACCGGGCAACTCGCATGTGCCGGGCCGCCGCGCAGGGATCCTCGCGCTGTCCGCGCTGGCGCCCGCGATCTGGGGAACCACCTACCTCGTCACCACCGAACTGCTGCCGCCGGGCCGCCCTCTGCTGGCCGCGGTCGTACGCGCCCTCCCGGCGGGCCTCGTACTCGTCCTCGTCACCCGGTGCCTGCCGCGCGGCATCTGGTGGTGGCGGGCGCTGGTGCTCGGCGCCCTGAACATCGGGGCGTTCTTCGCCCTGCTGTTCATCGCCGCCTACCGGCTCCCGGGCGGGGTCGCCGCGACCGTTGGCGCGATCCAGCCCCTGCTGGTCGCCGTGCTGGCCTCCGGATTCCTCGGCGAGCGGCTGACCCCGCGCACCGCCATCGCTGCCGTCACGGGCGTGGCCGGGGTCAGCCTGCTCGTCCTGCGTGCCGACGCCCGCCTGGACGGAATGGGCGTGGCCGCCGCGGCGGGCGGCGCGGCCGTCATGGCCACCGGGGTCGTCCTGAGCAAGCGGTGGTCCTCCACGGCGCCGCTCCTGGCGACCACCGGCTGGCAACTCGTCGCCGGCGGACTGCTGCTGCTCCCGGTCGCCCTCCTCGTGGAGGGGCTGCCGCCCGCGGCACCGACCGCCGCCAACCTGGCCGGCTACGCCTACCTCGCGGTCATCGGCTCCGCCCTCGCCTACACGCTGTGGTTCCGGGGGATCCGGGCCCTGTCGCCCACCCACGTCGCCTTCCTCGGGCTGCTCAGTCCCCTGGTCGCCACCGCGCTCGGCTGGCTGGTGCTCGGTCAGGGACTCGGCCCGGTCCAGGCCCTGGGCGGCCTCGTCGTCCTGGCCTCCCTCGTCGCGGCCCAGACGTCGCGCCGTACCGTCCGGACGTCGCGCCGTACCGCGGCAGCCGAGGCAGGAGGATCTGTTCCCCCGCCGCCCATCGCGACGTCTCCGCCCGCCACAGAACCGTCCAGCTCACCGGCCTCTGAAGCCACCCCGTTCCGGTAGTCGGCAGTGACATCAGCGGCATCAGCGAAATCAGCAGCACCGGCGCCAGCATCAGCGGCCCCGGCGCCAGCATCAGCGGCATCAGCGCAAACATCAGCGACATCAGTGAAGAGGAGCGACAGCATGCGCATCGTGGTCTTCGGAGCGGCCGGGAACGTGGGCAGCCGCGTGGTGGCCGAGGCACTGTCCCGGGGGCATGAGGTCACCGCAGTCGTACGGGACCCGGCCCGCTTCCGTGAACTGCCCGCCACCGCCGTGCCACGGACCGGTGACGCGGCCGATGCCGAGGACGTCGCCGGGCTGAGCGCCGGACAGGACGTCGTGATCAGCGCGACCCGTCCGGCGCCCGGCGGGGAGCGGCAGCTCGTCACCACCACCGAGGCGCTGCTGGACGGGGTCGCCCGGACCGGCGTACGGCTGCTGCTCGTCGGGGGCGCCGCCACCTTGACCGTGCCCGGCTCCGGCGGCACGACCGTGCTGGACACCCCGGGATTCCTGCCCGCCGCCTGGCGGGACATCGCGCTGGCCTGCGCTGCCCAGCACGCCGTGTGCCAGGCCGGGACACGGGCGGACTGGGCCTACCTGAGCCCGCCCGCGATCCTGGAACCGGGCGAGCGCACCGGCCACTACCGGCTGGGCGGCGACGAACTCCTGGTCGACGCCGAGGGCCGGTCGGCGATCTCCATGGAGGACCTCGCGGTGGCCCTGCTGGACGAGGCCGAGCGGCCCAAGCACCACCGCACCAGATTCACGGTGGCCTACTGACCGCCCCGACTCCGGCCTCCTCACTCCTCGGCCTCCCGACTCCTTCTGACTCCTTCTCACTCCTTTCGGTGTTGCCGAGACAGCAACAAGGGTTGCCTCCCGCGGGCCGATGCCCGACCCTCGCGCCATGAGCCCCGTTTCGGAACACCACCACCACGACCACGACGACGGCGTGCACATCGACTGGGCCGTCATGGGCCCCGTCCTCGAACAGGGCGCGGAGGTACAGACCCCGCTCCTGCGGCAGGCGGCGGACTGGCTGCGCGAGCTGCTCACCGCCACGGACGGGACGGACCGGAGCCCGGACACGGACGCGAACGGGGGCGAGGGCGAGAACAAGGGAACGGACAAGGGAACGGACGAGGACGCGGTTCGTCGTGTACGTCGGGTTCTCGACGTCGGCAGCGGACCGGGTGTCATGACCTGTCTGCTGGCGGAGGTGTTCCCGGACGCCGAGATCGTGGCGGTGGACCCGACCGAGGCACTGCTCGAACGCGCCCGGGACCGTGCTGCCCGGCTCGGGCTCGCCGACCGGGTCCGTACGCTCCGGGCCGAACTCCCGCACACGGCGCAGGAGCTGCGCACCGCGACCGGCCTCGGAATCGGGGAAGCCGACCTCATCTGGTCCAGCAAGGCGCTGCACCACGTCGGTGACCAGCGGGCCGCCGTCGCCGCTCTCGCCCGGCACCTTCGGCCCCACGGCCTGCTCGCGGCGGCCGAAGGCGGGCTGGAGCGCCGTGTACTGCCCCGCGACTTCGGTATCGGCCGCCCGGGACTCCAGGCGCGTCTCGACGCCGCCCACGAGGACGCGTTCACGCGGATACGGGCCGCGCTGCCGGGCGTCACCGGGACCGTCGAGGACTGGCCCTCCTTCCTCACCGACGCGGGACTGCACACGCCCCGTACCCGCAGCTTCCTGCTGGACCTGCCGGCCCCGCTGTCCACCGCCGCGCGCGAGCACATCATCGCCCAGCTCAGCCACCTCGCCGGACTGTGCGGCGAGCACCTGGACGAGGAGGACCGGGCCACCCTCGCCCGGCTCGTCGACCCCGACGACGAGGCCGGGATCGCCCGCCGGCCCGATGTGTTCCTGCTGTCGGCGCAGACGGTCCACACGGCGCGCGCAGCCTGAGGTCAGGTGCGTGGGCACGGCGGCGCCATGGCGGGTGTCCGGCTGTCGGCGCGGGAATGATCAGCGCGGGCCGCCGGTTGCCGCTCATGATCAACCGTTGCCGACCTGCCGCCCCGCCCGGCCACGCCATCCGGTGAAGGCGATGCCGGGGAGCACCCATACGTACGCCGGTGAACGCCGTACGCACACGGCCGGCCGGGCGCCAACGGCAGCCGCGCCCACGTCCCAAGGAGGCCGTATGCCCGCCGAATCGCCCGCCACTCCCGCCACCTCCACCAGCCCCGCCGCCCCCGCCGTCCCCGCCGGCCACCGCTTGGCCGGCCGGACCGTCGTCATCATCGGCGGCGGTTCCGGCATCGGCCTGGAAGTGGCCCGTCGAGCGGTGGCCGCCGGCGCCGCCGTCGTACTCGGCGGCCGGAGCCGCGACAAACTCGCCGCAGCCGCGGACGAGCTCGGCCCCGCGGCGAGTTGGCGGACCGTCGACAACACCGACAAGGAGTCCCTCGCCGCTTTCTTCGCCGGCCTGGATCGTGTGGACCACCTCTTTACGCCCGCCGCGTCGTACGAGACCGGCCCCATGCTGGAGCTGAGCGACAGCGCCGCCGAAAGCCCCTTCGTCTCCAAGTTCTGGGGCCAGTACTACGCGGCGAAGTACGCTGCGCCCAAGCTCGCCGCCGACGGCTCGATCGTCCTGATGTCCGGCGCCGCGAGCGTACGGCCGGCGGGCGTCGCTCCCGCGTACGTCGCCTGCAACGCGGCGATCGAGGGGCTGGGCCGCGGCCTGGCCGTGGAACTGGCACCCGTACGCGTCAATGTCGTCGCCCCCGGCATGATCGACGGCAATCTCTGGGCGAACCGCCCGGCCGAGGTCCGTGAGCCGAACGCGGCCAAGTACCGCAAGGACACGCTGCTGGACCGGCTCGGCACGGAAGGGGAGGTGGCCGAGAGCGTGCTCTACCTCTTCACCAACGGCTACACCACCGGCTCCACCCTCTACCCCGACGGCGGCTACGCGCTGCGCTGACGACCGCCACCGCGGAAATCGGATGACACCGGCCCCGGACGCCGACTACCGTCCCGGGCATGTACCTCTATCAGATCTACGGCTGACGCGGACGCGGGCGGTCCCGCCGCCCCGCAGCTCACGTGCGCACCCGCGCCGCCCACAGGGCCGCCGGGTGCGACGCGTTCCGCCCGTATGCCGTAGATCTGAAACGAGTGTTTCCTCATGTCGTCCGCGACTTCTGCGTCTTCCGCGCCCTCCACGTCTGTTGTGTCTTCTCGCCGTGCCCCCACCGCCCGGCGGCTGCCGGCCCGCAGGCCCGCCCATATCGCCATGGTGGCCGGTCCCTTGGTCAGCCACATCCTGCCCGGCCGCGACATCATCCGCGAACTGGTGGCGCGCGGGCACCGGGTGACGTACGCCAACGACCCGGCCATGGCCGAGGTGATCGCCCCCACAGGTGCGGAGCTCCTCCCGTACGAGTCCGGCCTGCCGTTCGTCGACAACACCTGGCCCGAGGACCCCGTGGCCGCCGCGAGCCTCTTCCTCGACGAGGCGATCCGCGTCCTGCCGGTCCTCCGCGCCGCCTATGAGCGGGACCCCGCCGATCTCTATCTGTACGACATCGCCGGCTACCCGGGCCGGGTGCTCGCCGAGGCGCAGGGCCGGCCCGCCGTACAGCTCTCGCCCACCTTCGTGGCCTGGAAGGGAATGCAGGAGGAGATCGGGGCGCAGTTCGCACAACTGCCGGGCTACTCGGCGTACAAAGAGAAGTTCGCGTCCTGGCTCGCCAGGTGTGGAGCCACCACCACGGACGTGGACGCCTTCTCCGGCCTGCCCCGCCGGGCTCTGGCGCTGATCTCCAGTGCCATGCAGCCGTACGTGAACCAGGTCGACACCGGGGCCGTCACCTTCGTCGGGCCCTGCCTGGGGGACCGTACGGACCAGGGGAGCTGGAGCCGCCCGGACGGCGCCGAAAAGGTGCTGCTGGTGTCACTCGGCTCGGCCTACACCCGGCAGCCGGAGTTCTACCGGCAGTGCCTGGCCGCCTTCGGCGGGCTGCCGGGATGGCATGTCGTCCTGCAGATAGGGAAGTACACCGACCCGGCGCAGCTCGGCCCGGTCCCCTCCAACGTCGAAGTGCGCACGTGGGTGCCGCAGTTGGCGATCCTGCGGCAGGCGGACGCCTTCGTCACCCACGCCGGGATGGGGAGCTGCAGCGAGGGGCTGCTCACCGGCGTACCGATGATCGCCGTTCCGCAGGGCGCGGAGCAGTTCACCAACGCCGACCGGCTCGTGGAACTGGGCGTGGCCCGCCGGATCGACACCGCCGACGCCACGGCCGACGCCCTGCGCACCGCTTTGACGGAACTGACCAGCGACCCGGAGGTCGCCCGTCGTTCGGCGCGGCTGAAGGCCGAGGCGCTCGCGGAGGGCGGCACATCCAGGGCCGCCGACCTCATCGAGGCGATGCTGCCGCGCTGACGGACGCCGCTGTTGCCGGGGTTGCCGTTGAGCTGACGTTTGTTACCGGGGTTGCCGTTGAGCTGACGCTCCCGCTGCCGTTGATGTCGGTATCGGCGCAGCCGCTCGCCGCGCTCCCGAGGGGGTTACCTCCCGGAGCGCGGCGAGCGGCCCGTCCGTCGCGGCGCCCACATCCGTGGCCGCCCGCCGGCTCAGTCCACGTCGAAGGTGGCCGGGTCCGGGCCCAGGCGCTTGCCCTCGTCCAGGCCCGCGACCGCGGCGAGGTCCTCGGTGTCCAGTTCGAAGCCGAGAACGTCGATGTTCTCCTTGATGCGGGAGGGCGTCACGGACTTCGGGATGACGACGTTGCCGACCTGGAGGTGCCAGCGCAGCACCACCTGCGCGGGGGTCCTGCCGTGCTTCCCGGCGATCTCGCGGATCGTCGCGTTCTCCAGGAGGCCCTTGCCCTGGCCCAGCGGTGACCAGGCTTCGGTGGCGATGCCGTGCTCGGCGTGCACGGCGCGGGTCTCGGCCTGCTGGAGCTGGGGGTGCAGTTCGATCTGGTTGACGGCCGGGACGACCGAGGTCTCACCCAGCAGGCGGGTCAGGTGCGGCGGCTGGAAATTGGACACGCCGATCGCCTTGGCACGGCCGTCCGCGTAGATCTTCTCCAGCGCCTTGTACGTGTCCACGTACGTGTCGCGGGCGGGCAGCGGCCAGTGGATCAGATAGAGGTCCACGTACTCCAGGCCGAGCTTGGCCAAGGAGGTGTCGAAGGCGCGCAGGGTGGAGTCGTACCCCTGGTCGCTGTTCCAGAGCTTCGTGGTGACGAAGAGCTCGTCACGCGCGATGCCCGAAGCGGCGAGCGCCTTCCCCGTGCCCTCCTCGTTGCCGTAGATGGCGGCGGTGTCGATGCTGCGGTAACCGGCCTCCAGGGCCAGGCCGACGGCGGTGAACGCCTCGTCGTCCGGGACCTGCCAGACACCGAAGCCGAGCTGGGGCATCGCGACGCCGTTGTTGAGGGTAATGCTGGGGATCTTGCTCACGAGCTGATCGATCCTTGGGTCTTGTCGTACACGTTCACGTTCTTCAACGATCATCCGCCGGTACGCATTCCCCCGCATGTCCGCTACGGGCGGAAAGCCCGTCGGGGCGGGACGCCCCGGCTCCGGCTCCGGCCTCGCTCCCGGCTCCGGGTCCGTCCCCGGGTCCGGCCTCCCGGACGGTCCCGGTGGCCTCCCAGGCGCGGGCGAGCTGCCGCCGCAGCAGGGGCAGCGGACTGTCGTCCAGCCCGCGCCGCCGCTCCGAGAGCCGCGTCACGGTGTCCCGGCGGGCGATCCGTACGCCCCGCGCACACAGCCCGGCCCCGTAACCGGCCGCCAGACCCGTCCGTACGGCCGCGGCGGCACCGATCGAGATCGCCAGCCCCGCGATGTCCTGGGCGGGGTCACCGATCACCGCGTCCGTCCAGTCCAGTACCCCGCCGATCCGGCCGTCCTCGGTGACGAGCAGATGCTCGCCCTTGAGGTCGTTGTGCACGAGCGAGCCGGACGCGTACGTGGCCGCCACCGGAACACCCACCGCCCGCGCGGCCTCCACCGGCACCGCCGCCAGAGCGCGGAGCATCCGGGCGAGATCCGCCTCGCCCGCCGGGGAGACCGGGCGCTCCTCGCCGGACACCCCGGTCATACGGGTGTCGAGGGTGTACGCGTACCCGGGCGCCCACTCGCCGCTTGCGACACTGCGGGGTACGGGTACGCCGAGATCCGCCCGGATCAGGTCCCGCAGCGCGATCTCCCGCCGCAGCAGTTCGGACCCGTCCTCATCGAGTACACAACGTGCCACGTACGCCGAGCCGACCCACCAGGAAGAATGATCC
The DNA here is from genome assembly GCF_022695595.1 of Streptomyces sp. MST-110588. Taxonomy (NCBI): domain Bacteria; kingdom Bacillati; phylum Actinomycetota; class Actinomycetes; order Kitasatosporales; family Streptomycetaceae; genus Streptomyces; species Streptomyces sp. MST-110588. The sequence goes on along the minus strand of NZ_CP074380.1, from coordinate 1,279,400 downwards.
CCACCCTCCTCAATGGGCCGAACAGCAATCCGACCGCCGCCACCGCCGCCATAGGTGTCGTCGCCACCGGTGCCGTCACCGTCACCAGTGCCGCTGCCGACCTGGTCGCCGAGGCCGTCCCGTGTACCGGGCGGCCCGCTCCGGGCCGCGGCGGCTTCCGCCATCAGCCGGGCCACCACTTCCGCCGACGGACGCCGCTCCTCACGCATGCTCATCACCCATGCGCGCCATGCTGCCGTACCGCCCGGCACCCCCGCCCGTCTTTTTCCCTCAGCCCTCCAGCGCCTCGCGCACCCGCCGCGACACGGTGAAGGCGTACAGGTCCAGCACCCCGGGCGGTTCCGCGACGCCCGGTCCGCCGGCGCGTATCCAGGCCGCGATGTCCTCCAGCGCCTCGTCGTCGTTGACCAGCCCCAGCCACACGGGTCGTCCGCCCGCGGCCCGCCCGGCCGGTGACGGCTGGACCACCACCACATTGGCCTGATCGCAGACATCCAGACAGTCCGACGCGCGCACCTGCGCCACCCCGGCCAGCGCCGCCCGCAGCCGCGGGATCTGACCGGCATGATCGACGCCAGGAACCTTGCGCGGATCACCACAGCAGCAGCCACGGCACACGGTGATCCGGCAGGAGGACTCGACGGCCGGCCGGCCGGAACGCTTGCTGATCATTCGCCCCATGCTACGTGGCCCGCACGGCTCCCGGACCGGTCGCCACAACCGCCGTAGCAGCGGGCGTCGTCGGGGTAGGTATCACCCTCATGACCAACTCCGAATCCACACCCGCGCCCGCTTCCGAGCCCGCGCCCGCTTCCGAACCCGCGCCCACGTCCCCTTCGATACCGGGCCCCAAAGGCCTCCCCTTACTGGCGTCCATGATCGACCTGCGGCGCGACACCCTCGGCACCTTCGAACGCGCGCGGCGCGAACATGGCGACGTGGTCCGTCTCGTCGCCGGCCCGCCCGGCCTCCGTAGCGTCTTCTACGCGGTCTTCTCGCCCGCGGGCGCCCAACAGGTCCTGGCCACCGGGTCCACGGTCTTCCGCAAGGACCACCCCTTCTACGAAGAAGTCCGGCAGTCCTTGGGCAACGGCCTCCTCACCAGTCAGGACGCCGACTACCTCCGCCAACGGCGGCTGGTGCAACCGCTGTTCACCAAGCGCCGGGTCGACGGGTACGCCGGAACCGTCGCCGAGGAAGCCGCCGCCGTCGCCGACCGCTGGCGCGCCGCCCTCGCCCCCTCCACCCCTGCCGAAGCCCCGGCCGGAGGTACTGCCGGCGCCTGGGCCACCGTGGACCTCGTCACGGAGATGAACCGCCTCGCGCTGCGCACGGTCTCCCGTGTCCTCTTCGGTACGGATGTGGAGGCGGCCGTGGAAGTCGTGCACCGCTGCCTCCCGGTCATCAACACGTACGTGGTGCGGCGCGGCTTCTCGCCGCTGCGCCCGCCCCGGCACTGGCCCACGCCCGGCAACCGGCGGGCCGCGGACGCCACGGCCCGCATGTTCGAGGTCTGCGACCGCATCATCGCCCGGCGGCGGCGTACGAACGGGGTGCCGGCCGCGGCGGCACAGGAGGGCGAGGACCTGCTGACGCTCCTCGCCCGGGCCGGCAACGAGGAGGACGGCCGCCTGGACGCGACCGAGATGCGCGAACAGGTACTGATCTTCCTGCTGGCGGGGCACGAGACCACCGCCACCTCCATGGCCTTCACCCTCCACCTGCTCTCCCGCCACCCGCAGGAGCAGCGGCGGGCGCGGGAGGAGGTCGACCGGGTGCTGGGCGGCCGGGCACCGACCGCCGACGACCTCGGCCGCCTTCCGTACCTGACGAGGGTGCTCAAGGAAGCCATGCGGCTGTATCCGGCGGCCCCGGTGATCAGCCGCAGGTCCGTCGAGGCCGCCCGGATCGGCGGGTTCCGCGTTCCGGCCGGCGCGGATGTGATCGTCTCGCCGTGGGTGACCCAGCGGAACCCGGAGCTGTGGCCGGAGCCGGAACGTTTCGACCCGGAGCGCTTCACGGCCGAGCAGGAGGCGGCCCGGCACCGGTACACCTGGTTCCCCTTCGGCGGCGGCCCGCGAGCCTGCATCGGACAGTACTTCTCGATGCTGGAATCGCTGTCGGCGATCGCCGTACTGCTGCGCGCGTACGAGTTCGAGGCGGTCGACGCCCACGTCCCGGTCGCCGCCGGGATCACGCTTCAGGCGAAGGGACCGGCACGGGTGCGGCTGCGGCAGCGCACGTAAGTCCCGCGCGGGTACGAGGAACCGGTACGAGGGTCCGCGCGGGTGTGCGGGATCCGCACGGGTACGACGCTCACGGCGAGGCGCGCAGCCGCGCACGCCTGCCTGCCGTACAGGTTCCGCCTCCCCCCTTCCCTCGCCCTCACTCCTCAAACGCAACATAAATTGCGTTTGCTTTTTCGCGGCGCTCCCCGTAACGTCCTTCCCGGCCCTGCTTCCGGGCCGTGTTTTCGCCGATTGGAGAAGGCCGTTGCTCGTCTGAGGTCCTGAGACACCGCCCGCGGTGCGTTGGTGCGACCGTACGCAGCCATGTCGTCACATGCCTGCGTGGTGCGCCCCTCCGTGTGGCCCGGTCTGCGACCTCGGCGTGCCCTCCCGGCCCGGATTCCGGCATCCAGCTTCGGCTTCCGGCCCAGGCTCTCGGGCATGAGGCCCCGAACCCCTCCGCAGATCCCCGGTGTCTCCCGCGCCGCTCATCCCGCCCGCCACGCGCACCAGGAGACCTGCATATGTCATCTTCCTCCCCCTATTTCTCTTCCTCCTCCGCCTCCGCGTCCACCCCCTCCGTGGTCTGTACGGGCCTGGACTTCACCTGGCCCGACGGGACCCCGGTGCTGGAGGGCTTCCAGTTCGTCGTGGGCCAGGGACGTACCGGCCTCATCGGCCTCAACGGCGCGGGGAAGTCGACCCTGTTGAAACTCATCGCCGGCGAACTGTCCCCGACCGGGGGCAGCGTGAAGGTCGCGGGCGAGGTCGGCTATCTGCCGCAGACCGTCTCCTTCGACACGGAGCTGCGGGTCGACGCCGCGCTCGGTGTCGCCGGGACCCGCGCGGCCGTACGCGCCATCGAGAACGGTGACGTCAGCGAGGAGAATTTCACCGCCGTCGGCGACGACTGGGACATCGAGGAGCGCACCCGCGCCACCCTCGACCAGCTCGGACTGCACACCATCGACCTCGACCGCACCATCGGCGAGGTCTCCGGCGGTGAGTCCGTCCTGCTGCGCCTGGCCGGGCTGCTGCTGAGCCGGCCGGACGTCCTCCTGCTCGACGAGCCGACCAACAACCTCGACCGCCAGGCGCGCGGCAGACTCTACGAGGCCGTCGCCAACTGGCCGAGCGCCATGATCGTGGTCAGTCATGACCGTGAACTGCTCGACCTCGTCGACCGGATCGCCGATCTGCGCGGCGGTGAGGTCCACTGGTACGGCGGCAACTTCACCGCGTACGAACGCGCGCTGGCCGTCGAGCAGGAAGCGGCCGAGCGCATGGTGCGGGTCGCCGAGGCCGATGTGCAGCGGCAGAAACGCGAACTGGCCGACGCTCAGGTCAAGCTGGCGCGCCGGGTCCGCTACGGGAACAAGATGTCCGCGAACAAGCGCGAGCCGAAGATCATCATGAATGAGCGCAAGCGGCAGGCGCAGGTGTCGGCGGGCAAGCACCGCATCATGCACACCGAGAAACTGAAGGAGGCCAGGGACCGCCTCGACGAGGCCGTCGAGGCGGTCCGCGACGACGACGAGATACGCGTCGACCTGCCGCACACCGCCGTCCCGCCGGGCCGCACCGTACTGACGCTGCGCGCACTGCGGGCACGGTACGGCGCGTCCGCCGACATCGAACTGCGCGGGCCCGAGCGGGTCGCGCTGACCGGACGCAACGGGGCGGGCAAGACCACCCTGCTGCGTACGGTCGCGGGCGAGATCGAGCCGGTGGCGGGGGAGGCACGGATCCATGTGCCGTACCGGTTCCTGCCCCAGCGGCTCGACGTCCTGGACGACAGCCTGAGCGTCGCCGAGAACGTGGCCCGCTTCGCCCCCGACGCCACCAACAACCGCGTCCGGGCCCGCCTCGCACGTTTCCTGTTCAAGGGCGCCCGCGCCGACCAGCAGGCCGGCACCCTCTCGGGAGGCGAGCGCTTCCGGGCCTCGCTGGCAGCCCTGATGCTCGCCGAACCCGCGCCGCAACTCCTCCTGCTCGACGAGCCGACCAACAACCTCGACATGTCCTCGGTCCGACAACTGGTCACCGCGCTGGAGTCGTACGAGGGAGCCCTGATCGTGGTCAGCCACGACGTGCGCTTCCTGCGGGAGATCGGCATCACACGCTGGCTGGCCCTGGACGGGAAGCTGCGGGACACCGACCCGCAGTGACGGCGGGGGAGGGGCGAGGGCGGCGGCACACCGCCGATGGCTGACGGCCGGCTTATGGAGTTGCCGGCCCGAGGACGGCTGGGTCATGATCCTGCACATGATCTACGTGACCTCCGTGTCCCGCACGGCGAACCGGAAGGGCGGCCACCGCCCCACGCGGTGATCGCGCGGACGCCGGACAACGATCCGGCCTCCGCCGCCCCGTCCCTCCCCTCCGCCCTCGCCGCTCATCTTCCGCAGCACCTCCCGGCACTCCCGTCACCCGGCCCTGCGGAACGCGCCGGCCCCCGAAGCTCGGCTCCCGCCCCACGCGCCGCCCTACGCCGACGACCGCGCCCTCACCTCCGCGACGCCTCGTATTCGCCCCCCACCGGCTGGTACCGCCGCGTGCCGACCACATAGAGATCGCGGCTGACGGCTGACGGCTGAGGCTGACTCCTGGCGACCGCCGGCTGAGGCCGTCCCGCGCCGACCGGCACACCACGTACGACGCTGTCCGCCCCGTCCCTTACACGTACGCGCCTTCCTCACCGCTCCATTCCTTCCCTCCTCTGCCCATACACCCCGAACCACCTCACAAGGAGCACCAGCACACCATGTCGACCACACCCCCGGACCTCCAGGAACTGCACCGCCTCGCCGAGTCCGGCGATGTCTCTGGTGCGCTTCGCGTCCTGCGAAGCGCCGTCGCGACAGGCCCGGACTCAGGGGCCGGTCACACCACCGGCCCAGGCCCTGGTCTGCCCACCCATGAACTCGCCGCCATCGTGGGACGACTCGCCGCCGCCATGGACTTCGACGACCTCGTCCAGGCCGCCACCGCCCTCGCCGCCGCCCCCGAAAGCCCCGAGTTCCTCTACGACTTCGGCTCTGCCTGCATAGGGCGTGGTGTCTCCTTTCTCGCCGTGCCGATGCTCCGAGAGGTCCTGCGGCAGGTGCCCGACGCCCGTGGTGCCTGGATGCAACTGGCGCTCGCCCTGGAGCGCGAGGAACGTCACGCCGAGGCGGCAGCCGTACTGGAGGAACACCAAGCCGCCCTGCGCCCCTGGCCCGACCGCTACCTCCTCACGTACAACAGCCTGATGGCCGGCGATCTGGACCGCGCCCGGACCCACCTCGCCACACTGCCGGCGCCCGAGGACGCGGACTGGGCACCGGCCCACACCCGGCTGCGCTCGATGCTCCGGCGCGCCACATCCGTATCCACGGCCGCCCCCAGCACCTCCCTAGCACCCTTGGGCGCCCAAGACCTCCGGGGCTGGCACTTCGCCCTCACCGGCGGCATCCTGACCTCCTTCTCCCCGTACGGCTTCACCTCCGGCATGACCGGCCGTTACGGTCTCCTCAAGGAATCCCCGGAGCAGTCTCTTTACGGGCTGTTCCGGCTGCGCCTGGTCCTGGACGCGGCAGGCGTCAGCCCGCGCACGGTTTCCCTCCTCCCCGACCGTTCGAGTCGTATCCTCGGCCTGGCCGCGTCCCGGTTCCTCGGCCTCCCCGCCGAGCCCTTTGCCCCCGGCCGCCCGGACACGGTCGTCATCTCCTATTCCCTCGGCGTCGCCGAGCCGCAGACGCTCGCGCATCTACGAGAGCGCGCCCCGGGCCAGGTCCTCTACGAGCACGCCACCTGCTGGACCAGCCCGCTGGAGGTGGCCGCCGACATCACCACCCTGCTCGGTCAGTTCGTACTCGCCCCGTGGGACAAGGGCATCGGCCCGACCGGGCCCGGCATGCCGGAACAACGCGCCGACGACCGTCCTGCCGAGAGCGTCGCCAACGAACTCCTGCGTGCCGAGCCGACTCCCGACCCGGGCGACGGTGACACCCCGGCCGACCCCGACGAGTCCCTGACCGGCTTCGTACGAACCGTCCGCGACCACTGGCTCACCGGCCCCCGCGAGCAGAGCCCCTCCGCCGGCCCCGTCCGCAGCTCCCGCTTCTTGTGACCCGAACCCGGCCCAGCCACCACACCCCCTCTGTTCGCTGCCCCTCCGACCCACCGCCAGGCTGACCGCTACCGGCCTCAGGCTGTCCGCCGCGGTCTCAGGCTGACCGCGCACTGCGTATGCAGCGGCGCGGGCAGCTTGTCCGCGGGCAGCTTGTCCGGCGTGGACCAGCCCAGCGCGAAGAACGTATGAGGCTCGCCGATTCGTCACCCCGGCCGGATCGTAGGGACCGATGTGCCGGCACGTCGTCTCAGAAGTGATCGAGCAGCTCCGCGAACGCCTTCAGGTGCAGCACCTGCTCGTCCGTGGGGTCGAGTACGTCGTGCTCCAGTACCCAGGTGTGGGCGTTGGGTATGAACACCGCGTTCAGCCCCGCCGCTCGGGCGGGCAGGATGTCCGACTTCGGGGAGTTGCCGATCATCCACGTGCTCGCCGGTGCCAGTGCGCAGGCTCGTACCAGTTCCTCGTACGTACGGACGTCCTTCTCCGCCACGATGTGGACGTCCCGGAAGTGGTGCGCGAGACATGAGGCGTCCACCTTGCGTCGCTGCTCCTGCACGTCGCCCTTGGTGAGCATGAGGAGCTCATGCCGGCCCGCCAGCTCCGTGAGTGTCTCGGCCACCCCCGGGATCAGCTCCACCTCATGGCCTTCGAAGGCCCGCGCCCACGCGGCGATCCGCGCCATTTCCTCCGCGGTCGCCACCCGCCGCCGCACCCGCTCGACGCACTCGCCCAGGCTCTGCAGGAAGACCTTGCTTCCATAGCCGTGCACCGTGGCGTTGGCCGCCTCGATCTCGTCCAGCACGGACCGCACGCCGGTACGTCCCAGCTCGGGGTGCTCCATCCAGTCCAGGAACTCATCGATGACCCGCTCGAAGATGACGTTGTTCTCCCACAACGTGTCATCCGCGTCGAAGATCAGTACCTGCTCCGCCCGCACCACACCGCTCCCTTTGCCGCCGCCGCGCCTGTTCCGTTGCGCATCAGCGCGTCCGTGTCCGCGTCCGTCGCCGTGATCATCACTGAGACCGTCGTGATCACCGTCGTCGTTGCCGGCACGCTGGATGTGCCCCGCGCACCCTACTGACCACGTCCCGCCCCCACACCACATATTCCCCCCGCTCCAGCGACCACCGATCCGCCGTCACCGGCCTTCCACCAGCGACAATGGAGACATGCCCACAGAGCTCGGCCCCGACCCGCGTCCCGGACCCGGACTCACCCCTGATCCGCGCCCCCTACCCGACCCTGACGCCGACCCTGAGCCCGACCCCACCCGCCTCCACCCCGTCCCCGACGCCGCCGCGTTCCTGGCCGGCCGGTGGACGGTCGAACGCAGCCTCCTCGACGTCCGTACGGGCGCCTGCGGCAGTTTCCGCGGCACCGCCGACTTCCGCCCCGTGCAACCCACCGCCCCTGCCGGCCCGGCCGACCCCGACCCCGCCGCCCCAGCCGGCCCCACCGCCCCGTTCGGCACCGGAGCGGTCCTGCTGCATGCGGAGGAAGGCGAGCTGACCTGGGGCGCGACGGTCACCCGGGCGAGCCGTACGCTGCGCCTGTGCCCACGCCCGGACGGCACCGCCGACGTCACCTTCGCCGACGGCCGCCCCTTCCACGACCTGGACCTGCGCACCGGCCACTGGACGACCCGCCATCCCTGCGCCCAGGACCTGTACGGCGGAACCTTCACCGTCCGCTCGGCCGACGAGTGGCATCTGCGGTGGCAGGTGAACGGACCGGCCAAGACCCAGCTTCTGCGGTCGGTCTACCGGCGCGTCCACCGTCCCGCCGACTGATCCTTGTCTACGTCGCCGCAGAGCGCGGAGAACTCGTTGTCGGCGCGGAGAACTCGTTCTTCATGCCGCCCCCCGCACGTCTTTCAGCCACAAAGGATCGTGATCGTCCCCGGTCCCGTTCGCAGAGAAATGCACTTGCGGCATGGTGACTCTTTGCCGAGTTCGGCAAACATTGACACATTGCGGATGGTCGACTTTGTGATCACTCTTGAAGCGCCCTCTTGGGTGTGCCATGCTCAACCGGTCGTCGGGCCCGTCGTGTTGAGGGGCGCCCGGGCGAGAAGGCACGCCGTCGAAGAAGTGCTGTTCGGTCATTCCTTTCGAGTCAGCGATATCGTGAGAGGTGCCGTGATGTGGTCAGCCGGAATTTCCTGGAATGCTGATGGTTACGAATTGGCGGGTGCGCACGAGGACGGCCGTACCTTACCGGCGCGAAGGTTCCGCGCCGATGACGTGAGCGGTATGGTGCGCCATATCGCGGAGCAATTCGGTGACGATGTCGTCGTCATGGTGGACAGCACGAACGGGCTGCTCGACGGTACCCTGCGCGCGGCCGGACTGCGCGTCTTCCGCCTGGACCCCTGGGATCTGCCGCCACGTTCGGCGCAGGGATTCAGCGAGGCGCTGGAGATGGCGCGGCGCGGCCTGTCCGGCGGGGATGGCCTGGTGGAGACCAACGACGATTCCGGTACGCTCACGGGCCGCCTGGACGAACTCCGGGCCGGGATAGCGGCCAGCGCCGATGTGGCCGCGGAACTCGCCGGCCGCGGGAAATTCCTGGAACGCGGACCCGGCGTACGGCGGCAGGTGGCCCTGACATTCGACGACGGACCGACTCCGCCCTACACCCATCGCGTCCTGGACATCCTGCGGGAATACCGCGTACCGGCCACCTTCTTCTGTGTCGGTCTGCACGCCCACACCGACCCGGATTCGATCGTGCGTATCGCGGAAGCCGGACACGGCATAGGAAACCACACCTGGTCACATCCCTTCCTGCCCGATCTGCGGCGTGACGAGGTGCTCTTCCAACTGGAGTCGACGAACAAGGCGATCGAGAAAGTGACCGGCGCGCCCGTGGAATTCCTCCGGCCGCCGTACGGTTCCCGTACCCCCGAATCGCTGACCTGGCTCGCGGACCAGGGGATGACCACGGTTCTGTGGGACCGGGATTCGTGTGACTGGGCGATGCCGGGCGTGGATTCCATCGTCGACAACGCCCTGGACGGCATCACCAACGGCTCGGTCGTCCTCATGCACGACGGTGGCGGGGACCGGTCGCAGACCGTGGCGGCCCTCCCGCGCATCATCGAGGCGCTCATCGAGGACGATTACGAACTCGTGACGGTCGACCGGCTGACGGCGGCCGACCGGCCGGCGGCGGACGGCTGAACCATCCGTGGCCGTGTCAGCGCGAGGCGCGCTGGGCCTCGACGATCTGCCGGGTCACGTCGTCCGTGTCGGCGCGCCGCCGCGCCCGCTCGGCGAAAGCGGGGAACTGCGAGGCGACGGCGCACCGCAGCCGCAATGTCATCGGTGCGATGTTGACCTCGCACTCGTCCCGTACGACGGCACGGAGGACGGAGTCGGCCACCTGCGCCGGGGTGACGGTGCGCACCCCGCCCGGCGGGGTGGCGCCGGTGGCGGCGAACATGCCGGCCTCGCTGACGAAGCCGGGCTGGACGACGGAGACGCCGACGCCGGCCTTCCGCAGGTCCTGCCGGAGGCTGAGAGCGAAGCCGCGCAGCCCGAACTTGGTCGCGGTGTAGAGGGACGAGGCCGCAGTGGCGGCCTTCCCCGACATCGACCCGACGAAGGCGAGGTGTCCGCGTCCGGCCGCGACCATGTCCGGGGCCAGGAGACGGGCGAGCATGACAGGGGCGTGCAGGTTCACGGCGAGGGCGCGGTCAACCTGCGCGCAGGTGTAGTCGAGAAGGTCGCCGCTGGCCGGGAGGGCCGCGTTGGCCACCAGGATCTCGGTACCTGCGCACTCCTCGGCGAGCCGGGCCACCTGCTGCGGATCCGCGAGGTCCGCGACGACGCAGCGGGCACCGAGTTCGTCCGCCAAGGGCCGCAGCACTTCCGCGCGACGGCCCGTCACGATCAGTTCGGCGCCCGCCGCGGCGAGGCGGCGGGCGAGGACGCGGCCGATGCCGCCCGTCACACCGGTGAGCAGGACGGTGGATCCAGCGATGCGCATCAGCACGGCCTTTCAGGGGTGGCGGGGCGACCGGAGAACTGTGGGGTCTTTGCGAGTGACCCAGGGGATTCAGGGGCAGATGCCTGGTTCAGGCTGACAGGGGCTGTCTGGCAGAGGCTGTCTGGCAGAGGCTGTCTGACAGGGGTTGTTCGGCGCAGGCGCGCCGTGTCACCAGCGGTGATGTACCTGGGCGCGGATCTCCCGGTCGTACAGGGCCTCGATCGCCCCCAAGGTGGGTCCGGGCAGCGGTGGCAGTGTCGCGGCGGCGGCGTTGGCCCGGGCCTGCTCGACCGTACGCGCGCCCGGAATCACCGTGGTCACACCGGGCTGCTGGATCACCCAGCGCAGTGCCGCCTGCGCCGGTGTCATGCCCTGGGGCGCGAGCTGGGCGAACTCCCGCGCCGCCCGCACCCCGCTGTCGTAGTCCACGCCGGAGAACGTCTCACCGGCGTCGAACGCCTCGCCGTGCCGGTTGTAGGAGCGGTGGTCGTCGGCGCCGAAGGCCGAGTCGTGCCGGTACTTCCCCGACAGCAGACCGGATGCCAGCGGGACACGGGCGATGATGCCCACACCGGCCGCCCGGGCCGCGGGCAGGACCCGTTCCAGTGGCTTGCGGCGGAACGCGTTGAGGATGATCTGTACGCTCACGACGTGGGGCCGGGTCAGCGCGGTGAGTGCCTCGTCACATGTCTCCACGCTCACTCCGTATGCGGCGATACGTTTCTCCTCGACCAGGGTGTCCAGCGCGTCGTACACCGCGTCCGAGCCGAACACCGGGGTCGGCGGACAGTGGAGCTGCACCAAATCCAGGGTGTCGACCCCGAGATGGTCCCGTGAACGGTCCGTCCAGGCGCGGAAGTTGTCCAAGGTGAACTCGGCCGGATCCTGTGCGCCCCGGCGGCCCATCTTGGTGGCGACGAGGATGTCGGGGGCGTCGCCGATCCTGGACCCGCCCGGGGATTGGTCCTGAAGTCCGCCCCGGAACTCGCGGAGGAACCGGCCGATCAGCCGCTCGCTGCGGCCGTCGCCGTAGACGTCCGCCGTGTCCAGGAACGTCACGCCGGATTCCACCGCGGCGCGGAGGATCGCCAGGGCCTCGTCCTCGTCCACCGTGCCCCAGTCCGCTCCTAGCTGCCAGGTGCCGAGGCCGACGACCGATGCCTGCCGTCCCGCTTTGTCGAATGTTCGCTTTTCCACTGAGGCTTCCTAAGCTGTCGCAGGGGGTGGGGGTGAGTGGTAGGGATGAGCGCCAGGACTGCGCGGTAGGGGTGGGTGACGGTGGCGAGTCATGGGGCGGGCGGAGGTACGGGGATGAAGTGAGGGCTTCCGTGGTTGTCGCCGTGGTTCATCCGGTGGGGAAGAGGCTGTCCACGAAGGCGTTGCGGAACTTCCCGGCCGGGTCGTACTTGCGCAGCAACTGTTCGAACTCCGGGGACCGTTCGTAGAGCGGGACGACCCGAGAGGCGGGCACCGTGGTCAGTTTGGCCCAGTGCGGCCGGGCGCCCAGCGGCATCAGCGCCTCCTCGACCGCGCTGATCACCGGCAGCACGGCCGGCAGTTCCTTGATCCAGGTGAAGTGGAACGTGACGGTGTCACGGCCGTACGCGGGGCTCAGCCACAGGTCGTCGGCGCGCACCGTACGGACCTCGGCGATGTGCAGCACCGGCGCCACCCGGCCGGCGAGGGCGCGGATCGCGGCGAAGGCGGCCGGAGCCGCGTCGCGCGGCAGGAAGTACTCGGACTGCAGCTCCTCGCCCGCACCCGGCGTGAGCTCGGGCCGGAAGTGAGGCAGCCGTGCGTACCAGGGGCCGGCGGTCCCCAACTGCTCGGTGCTGAATTCCGGGGGCATGCCGGGGACCGGATGGACCGGCCGCGCCGCGGCCCGGCCGCCGTTCCACCCGGTGACTGCTCCGGCCCCGCTCCCGTCGTCGGTCCGGGCCTTGAGCCAGACCTGCGCCGTGCCGCTGCGCCAGTCGGTGAAGACGCTGACGCTGTAGGCGGCGCCGAAGACGGCGTCCGGCCGGTCCGCGACCTCGTCCAGGGGCACGGCGACGCGGACCCGCTGCGTCATCTCGTAGGCGGGCTCGATGTCCAAGGTCAGTTCGGTGACGATGCCGAGCGCGCCGAGCGCCACGACCGACCCCGCGAAGGTGTGCGGGTCGGTGTCCCGGCGCAGCTCGGTCAGGTCCCCTTCCGGGCCGACCAGGCGCAGACCGGCGACCGAGGCGGCGAGGCAGCGCTGGGTGTCGCCGGAGCCGTGGGTGCCGGTCGCACAGGATCCGGCGACCGAGATGTGCGGCAGCGAGGCGAGGTTGGCCAGCGCGTAGCCGGCGCGGTGCAGGATGCCGGCGAGCTCGGCGTAGCGCAGACCGGCGGACAGGGTCACGGTCGAGCGGGCCGGGTCAATGCGCACGGTGCGCGGCAGGCCGTCCAGACGCATCAGTTCACCGGTGGTGTCGGCGACGAGGCTGAAGGAGTGGCCGCTGCCCAGGGCCCGTATCCGCTCGCTCCTTCCGACGGTGCGGCGTACTTGGTCGAGCGTACGGGGACGGTGGATCCGTGTGGCTCCGTAGGTGACGTTGCTGGCCCAGTTCACGTTGGCGACGCACGTCGTCGGCATGAACACTCCGATCGATGGAGCAAGCTGTCGTCGACAGCCTGGCACGAGGTTGTCACAGGTGGCAATGTCTTGGCACAAATGTCGATGGTGAGTTGCGTCTGCTCCGGTCGCCGGGCGGTGACGGATACTCTGTCGAACCCTTGGCGGAGCCGGTTCCGTACGCGTTCCGGGAGAAAAGATCCGGCCAGGGCGGAGCGGGCGCGGATACGGCGGCGGGCCGGGGCGGGCCGGTCAGGCGGCGACCGTCATCAGGTCCTCGACCCGCACGAAACGGAATCCGCGCGCCAACAGGCCCTCGATGATCGGAGGAAGGGCGGCGACGGTCTGCGAGCGGTCCCCGCCACCGTCGTGCAGCAGGACGACGGAGCCCGGCCGGGCCTGCTCCAGCACCGTCCGGGCGATGGTCTGCGCGCCGGGCATGGCCCAGTCGTCCGGCGCGACGTCCCACAGCACGACCGTCGACGCGCGGTCGGCCAGCCAGCCCATCACTTCGGGGGTACGCGAACCGTACGGCGGCCGGAACAGCGTCGGCGCGGCGCCACCGCCGGCCCGGGCGATGGCGTCCCCGGTGCGGTCGATCTGTTCGTGCAACTGCGCACGGGACAGTTCGGGAAGGAAGGGGTGCGACCAGGTGTGGTTGCCCATTGAGTGCCGCTGCTCCCGCATCCGTACCAGGTCCTCGGCGTGGGCGCCCGCGTTCATGCCGACGCAGAAGAAGGTCGCGGGAACGCCGTAGCGCTCCAGTACGTCCAGGACCTGACCGGTGTAGGGCGGGAGCGGGCCGTCGTCGAAGGTGAGGGCGATCTCCTTGCGGTCCCGTGTCCCGTGGTCCAGGCAGCGTCCGGCGCCGGTCAGTGCCGCCACCTGCGCCGTACTCGCCGCGATGCCCGACTCCAGGTCGGCCTCCCGGCCGGTCTGGGTGCCCCTGTTCCGTTCCAGCTCGGCCAGCGCTGACAGATCCCGCCGGGCGAGATCCGCCAGGACGCCGGCCGCCACCGACCCGAACAGCGGGCGCTCGGGCAGCAGATCCGGGTCCGCGCGGTAGACCTTCAGCCCCGCGGCCATCATGCGGCCGTCGAGGATGCCGTTGGTGCTCTCCACGACCGTGACCAGCGGACCCGTGCGCCCGATGTCCCGCAGGTGCTCGATCATGTCCTCGGTGCGGCCCGGGGCGAAACGCAGCGCGGATGCCGCCCGGCGGCCGTCCTCGTCGACCACGTCGATCTCGTAGCCGGTGGCACTCCAAGAAATTCCCGAGTACAGCAACTGGTTCCTCCTGTGGTGGAAGGGGGAGCGGTACGCACGCCGGGCACGGGCGGTCCCGCGTGCCCGGCGCGTTCCGGCGTGTTTTGGCGTCAGGCGGACTGTGCGGCGGGCCTGTTGGCAGGCCGGCTGTATTCCTTGCTGTACTCGCTGAAATGCCGCTCCGCGAAGAGCTCGGGCCAGGTGCCGTGGTCCAGGCCGAGCTCCCGGCCCCGCCGCAGCATGTACCTCCAGTACGGCTTGACCGGCGGCCAGCGGACCCCCGCCTGGCAGTACGACGCGTCGATCATGTACCGGGGCCGGTCGGCACCCGTGACGGGGCGGCGGGTGTGGAACAGGGCCGAGTGCAGAACGACCGTCGACCCGCGCGGCAGACGGTCGATGACGAGTTCGCCCGGTATCTCCTCCGTGCCGAGGTGGGCTCGCGCGGTCTTCTCGGCGACCGTCCGGTGCGAGCCGGGGAGGACGGCGAGGGCGGCCGTGCTCTCGTCCAGGCCGTCCAGGTAGTGCAGCGTGTGGATCATGCTGTGCGCGCGGTCGGTCTGCGGGTTCTGTTCGTAGTCGTGGTGCCAGGGCTTGCCGGGGCGGGAGGGCTCCTGCCGGTCGCTGTGCAGGTGGTGGAAGACGAAGCGCGGGCCCAGCAGCCGGCCGAGCAGGTTCATCAGGGGCGGGTGGCCGACCAGCTCGCCGTGCGCGGCCAGTTCGAGTTCCAGTACGGGGGGCGTGCCGTAGGTGTCCGGATCGGTGCACGAGGCGATCGATCGCGCCCGCAGGCCGTCGTCGACCCACCTGTCGACCTCGGGTTTGAGGCGGGAGACCAGGTCGTCGGGAAGGATGCCGGGCAGGACCAGATAGCCGAGCCGGGCGAACCGGTCGCTCTGGCTGCCGTCCAGGCGCGTCGTGTCCTCGCGGAGGGCGGATGCTGATGTCGTCATGAGGGGGACTCCGTTCTGCGTTCTCGGCAATTGCGTGTCTCGTACGCCGAGCCGGGATGTCACGGCGGCGCCGGCCCTGAGGAGCAAAACCGCGTCCGCGGGTGCCACGAACCGGTGGTCGCGGGAGGCCGAACGGGACCTGGGGAGAGGTGAGTGCGCTGAGCCGGTGCCGCGGTTTCCGGCCATGATGCGGGCGGCCGACCGGACCGTGCTTTTCGCTGTCGAGTCGGCGACGAGTCAGTCTGCCTGAGCTGGCACAGGATTGGCAACCTTTTGACATAAGCTGGCAAGTAAGTGTTTCGCCGACCTGCTGCTACGCGGCGAGGGGACTCGAAGCCGCAGGAGGGGAGCGGGCCCGGGTGCGTGGGCAGGCGGGCGCGTACGAGGGCGCTCACGTGGGCGCGTACGAAGGCCGCGGAACAGGGCGTGTACGCAGACGTGGAACGGCCCCGGCAGCGGTGGGTGCTGCCGGGGCCGTCCGTGGCCGCCGCGGTGGGGCAGCCGGTGGTCGTGCGACTGTCGTGAGGCCGACCGACGGCCGATGGTCGCGGAGCCCTCGCCGGTCGGTCGGCCGACCGGCCCGGAACCGTTGCCGGGTCAGCCGGCCGGTGTGGAGTTCTCCTCGCGGTGGTCGGCCACGAGTTCGTCGAGGCGGCGGCGGGCCGAGGCGACCCGCTCGGGGTCGTCACCGGTGAGTTCGTCCGGGGAGGGCAGCACGCCGGACAGGCCCCATACGCGGCCACGGGCCCAGGTCGCGTCGTCGACCGGGAAAGCCGCACGGAAGACCTTGCGGGAGTCGGCGTCCAGGACCGTCCAGGCGGCGATCAGGTCACACGCGGGGTCGCCCACGGCCAGGGTGCCGAAGTCGATGACGGCGCTGAGCCTGCCGTCGACGGCCAGCAGGTTGCCGGGGGCCGGGTCGCCGTGGATCCACACGGGCGGCCCGTCCCAAGCGGGGGCGGCAAGGCCCGATTCCCACACCGCGGTCACCGCCTCGGTGTCGACCAGACCTTCCAGGGCCTGGATCCTGGCGCGCAGACGTGCCGCCACGACTGGCGAGTCACGCTCGTCGGTCAAGGGCACGCCGCGGAACCCGTTGCTCCACTCGGGCGGCGGACCGCCGGCGGCATCGATGCCCTGCAGGGCGGTCAGGAACTCCGCGAGGGCGGTCGCCGTCCCCCGAGGTCGGCCAGGTCTTCGGGGACCGCCGTCTCGCCGTCGAGCCACCGGTAGACGGACCAGGCGAAGGGGTAGCCCTCTCCGGGAGCGCCCTTGGCCAGCGGGACGGAGACAGGCAGGGGAAGGTGCGGGGCGAGCCGGGGCACCCACCGCTGTTCCCGCTCCACCTGCCCCTCCCACCGGGGGTAACGGGGAAGCCGTACGGACATCTTCTCGCCCAGCCGGTACGTGGCGTTGTCCATGCCCTGGGCATCGACCGACTTGACGGGTAAGTCCGCCCACTGCGGGAACTGCGCGGCGATCAGCCGGCGTACGAGCGCTTCATCGATGTGCAGATCTTCGGGACGCAGTTCGCTTCCCAACCAGTCACCAGCGGACAATGAGGTCTCCTCGACTCGGGTCGGCGCCGTCGGGCACGGACAGGGTGATCAGAAACAGAAGGCCGATCAGCAAGCGTCGAACAGCAGACGTCGACCGGGAAAGGCCGGTCGGGGAACGTCGGTCAGCGGGAGAAGGGCAGCCCGGGCCGGTGCGCGGGAGCCTGTGCCGGGCCGGCCGGCGGTGACGTCGCGGGCGGGGCGGACGTCACCACCGGCCGGCCGGTGGCCGTCCGTCAGCCGCGGGGCGCGGCGCCTGGAAGCCGCGCGGTGGCCAGGGTCTCGGCGAGCACCCGCCAGATCTCCGCCACCAGGTCGATGTTCAGGGCCTGGCGGGCTTCCTCCCCCAGCTCCTTGAGCCGGTCGATCCCCTCTTCCTGGTGTCCCTCCAGGATGAGGAGCCGACTGTCCAGGATGCTCAGCCTGATGCGGTCCCGGTACGTCAGACGCAGTTCCTCGCCGCTGAGTTCGTCGTGCGCGGCACGGGCGTCCTCGTACCTGCCTTCCTGGAAGGCGAGGTGCGCCTGGAGGGTGAGCAGTTCCTGACGCAGCACCGGGGTGCCGACGAGCGACAGTGCGGTCCGGGCCTCTTCCAGGTAGACGCGGGCCCGGCTCACCCGGGCCGGGGTCACCTGTAGGGAGAAGGAAGCGCCGGCGAGCCGGAGCCGTACCCACAGGAGCAGGTCGACGCGGCTGTCCAGCCCCGCGATGGCATGCTCAAGGAACTGCTGGGCGGCCTCGTGATCGCCCTGGCGCAGGCGTACGGTGGCGGCCGACCACAGGGCCTCGGCCCGCAGGGCGTCGGACCTGTCCTCCACGAGGGAGACCAGGGTGTCGACGTGCGCCCTGGCGTCCGGGAGCCGGCCGGCCTCGGCCTCGGCGGAGACCAGGGTGAGCAGCGCGTTGCCGGTGTCGCCCAGGGAGAGACTGCTGTCCCGGGCCAGTTCGTAGGCGCGGGTCGCGAAGTCGGCGGCGCGTACGACCTCGCCCGCCGTGCGCAGGCACCGGGCGTACTGCGTCCACGCCCGGCACCGCAGCTCGGGCAGGGCGAGTTCGTCGGCGATCTGGACGAGCTTCTCCCAGCACTGCTGTTCCTCGGCCAGTTCACCGCGCCGCTGCCGGTAGAGGGCGATCACCCAGAGCGCCTGCCACCGCAGGAGCGGGTCCTCGTGCTGGGCCCTGGCGAGTACGGAGATGAGGTTCTCGGTCGCGTCGTCGCAGTCCGCGGACGTCGCGATGCTCAGCGCCTGGGCCAGTGAACTGCCGTTCGGCGGTACCTCGAACGCCGAACGGTCCAGTTGGAGCTGCTCGGCGAGATACGAGACGACCCGGTCGGTGGGCTGTCGGGCGCCCGACTCAAGACGCGACAAATACCCGGTGGAGATCTGCTTTCCCGCCAAAGCAGACTGCGAGAGACCACGCTCCCGCCTCAACTCTTTGAGACGTCGCCCAAAGAACGGCTGTTCAATCATAGGAATCCCGGAAATCGCGTGCTCGGATGCTTCCCCTGTCAGCCGTGGTGCGCTTTCGCCTGGCCTGGGGGGAGATCCACGACTCCTGTCTGCGGGATGGTGGCGCAGGCAAAATGGGCTGACAGCTTCCGCGCCTTCAATGTACTGCCCCTTCACGGCGGTTGGCAAGCCTGTTGCCTGGATCGCCGCAGTTGATCGTTGTCTCCGATGGCTTGGAAGTAAGAATGTGACTCAAGTTTGGCAAGGCGTTGTCAATGCTCGAGGTAACCCTTGTCAAAAATCGTGTTGGCTCGTTACTTTGGAATCGTTTAACGGGGGCACCGACGGTGCCTTCGTCTCTGTACAGCCTTCGACAGGAGAAGCCATGCGCGAGCGTACCGTTGTCGCATACGCCAGCACCCTCGGTGCTTTTGCCCTGACGGTCCTATTACTCATACAAGATCCGGCCGTCCCCGCCGCGGCGGACGCGCCACAGTCCCGAAATCCTACGGTCACAGCCAAAGACGGCCCCGAGATCGACTGGCCGTATACGTGAGATCGTTGATCATTCATTCTTGATCGACAAGATCTCCGGCCGCGGGTGTTTCCCGCAGGGCGGGCGGCCGTTCACATACTTAGCACTATCCGTGAACCTGCGGAAGACCGCGGGTCGGCACGTACCGTGAGCAGTCGCGCCATACCGGATGTGCCCTGATCGGGAGACATGACGGCAATTTCCCGCACAAATCCTTGAACGGCGCCGCCGGCCTGCGCGGACACCCCGCGGTCACAGGGGAATCGAGGCAGGCCGGCGGTGCCGTTCGTGGCTTGCGGCGTGTCTCCATGTGTCTGATTCTGCCTCAGGAATGACATGCAGTGCAGGAGGGTGGCAACGTGTTGCCTGACAAGTGGTCCGGCTGGGGGAGGGCGTCCGCACGTGGCGCCCGCCGGGGTGGTGCGTCATGACGGACGGGAGCGAGGCGAAGGCCGTACCCATGAAGGCCGTACCCATGAAGGCCGTACCCATGAAAGCCGTACCCATGGGAACCGTGACGGTGAAGGCACCGCACCTGCGGACGCTCGCAGATGCGATGCGGTGGATCGAGAGCGCCCACGACGCCACCGGCCGCAAGGGGATCTCGGCCGGTTACGACCTCAATCATGGCTGGCAGCCTCCGTACCCGGAGACCAGCGGCTACCTGATACCCACGCTCCTGCGGGCCGCGCAGGCCCTGCACCAGCCGCAACTGGCCGACCGGGCACACGAGGTGGGCGACTGGCTCCAAGGGCTCCAGTCGTCCGACGGCGCGTTCCCCGGGGGCACGGGCACCGACGGCCCTCCTGTGGTGTTCGACGTCGGACAGATCGTGCTGGGCCTGGTGGAGCTGTGGCGGGCGACGCGTGAGCAGTCCACCCTGGACGCCGCCGTACGCGCGGCACACTGGCTCGTCGCCGCCCAGCAGCCCTCCGGCGCCTGGCTGTCGCACTTCGGCTACCCCAACACCTACTCCGCGCGCGTGACATGGGCGGTCGCGGAAGTCTGGCGGGCCACCGGTGACACGGCCCTGCTGGCCTGCGCCGAGCGTTCGCTGCGCTGGATGCTGGGGCAGGTGCGGCCGGACGGCTGGATCGAGCGGATGGCGTTCGACGCGGGCCGGAAGCCGTGGACCCACACCATCGGGTACGCCCTGCGCGGACTGCTGCGCGGCGCGGACCTGGTCGGTGGCGAACTGGGGGAGCGGTGCGCGGACGCGGCCACCACCTGCGCCCTGCGCCTGGCCCGGCTCGGCACTCCCCTGTACCCCCTTCTGCCGGGGGAGATCGGCGCGGGATTCACCCCGCGGGCCGACTACGCGTGTCTGACCGGGGACGCGCAGATGGTGACGGTCTGGCTCGACGTGGCGGTCCGCCGCGCGGATCCCGCACTGCGGGCCCGGTGCGTACGGGTCGTGTACCGGCTGGCGGAACTCCAGGTACGGCAGCCGCTGGAACCGGCGGCCGTCGGCGCACTGCCCGGCTCCTGGCCGCTCACCGGCGGATTCGAACCGCTGGCCTTCCCCAACTGGGCGGCCAAGTTCCTCGCCGACGCCGTGCTCAACCTGGCGGCGGACCAGGCACGGGCCGGGCACGCCGGCTGACCGGAGCCGGCAACGCCCCGGGCCCCCGCCACGCCGCGGCGACGTACACAGCCGCGCGGCGCCCCGGCCCGCCGGGCCCTTCCGGCGGGCAGGAGCGCCGCGAGCCACCGAACCCCAGCACGACGGTCGGCGGTCGGTGTTCCGCCGTGCGTCCCCCCTGTTTTCCGTCTATCGCGTCGTGTGGTGCCGCGGCGGGCGCGGCGGCGTGCTCAGGACGGTCCGCGGAATGCCTGGGACCTGGAACCCGAAGGACTGCGCGTACACGGAGAGTTCGGCGTGCAGACAGCGGATGACGCTCTGGGCCCTGCGGAAGCCGTGCTGCTCGTTCTCGAAGGCCAGATACGCGTGCGGCACGCCCCCGCCGCGCAGCCGGTCCAGCAGCCTGACCGCCTGCTCGGGCGGGCAGACCGGGTCTTCAAGGCCCTGCATGAGGACGAAGGACGCCCGGATGCGGTGTGCCCGGCGCAGCGGCGAGCGGGCGGCGTACCGGGCCCTCTCCTGCGGCCACGGCCCGATGAGGCTGTGAAGGTAGTGCGACTCTAAGTCGTGAGTGCCGCGCACCCGCCACTCCTCGGGGTCCAGGAGCGGGAAGTAGATGCCGGCGACGCGGTACAGGTCCGGCTCCGCGGTCAGGGACACCGCCGCGGTCCAGCCGCCCGCGCTCCCTCCGCGGATGCCGATGCGGTCCGGGTCGGCCTCACGGCCGGCGATCAGGCCGCGGACGACCGTGGCACAGTCCTGTACGTCGACCACGCCCCAGTTCCCCCGCAGCCGTTCCCGGTAGCGCCGGCCGAATCCGGTGGAGCCGCCGTGCTGGACGTCGACGACCCCGATGCCCCGGCTGGTGAAGTAGGCGAACTCCTGATTGGCGATCAGCCGGGTACGGCTGGTGGGCCCGCCGTGCACATGAACCAGAAAGGGTGGCAGTTCCCCCTCGGGCGCGGTGAAACCGGGGTTGTACGGCGGATACACGTACGCGTGCACCTCCTCGCCGCCGTCGCCCCGGAAGGTCCGGCGGTGCCCCCGCGGCAGGTACGCCGCGTGCTTGAGTTCCGCGGCGCGCAGCACCTGGGGGCGTGCTTCCCCGGGGTCGAGAAGGACCACGCGGCGGCCGTGCCGCGGGCCTGCGGCGGTCGCGGCGATCCGCTTCCCGTCGGTGGCCGGCGCGGCGTACTCGGTGTACGGGGCGCCGATGTCCCGCAGCGAGCCGTCCGCCTCCAGGACGGCCAGCCGCTGCTCGCCCGTGCCGTGCACGACGAACAGCCGTCCGTCGCCGGCCGGGAGGAACCAGCGGCTCCCGATGCGCCACAGTGCGTCGCCGAACTCCTCGGCGCGCGGGCACAGGGCACGGCCGGCCCCGTCCGGGCCGAACTCGTAAAGGTTCCACCAGCCGTTGGTGTCCGCGAGTGCGTACAGGGTGTCCGGCCTGTCGGGGGCCCACTCGATCTGGCCGACGGAGATGCCGGGGCCGCCCGCGACCCGCCGGGCGGGCCCCAGCGTCCCGCCGGGGCCGACCGGCGCGCACATCACGTCCGTGCCGTCCCACGGCATCGCCGGATGGTCCCAGCCGATCCACGCCACGCGGCTGCCGTCCGGCGACGGCTTGGGGCCGGTCAGAAAGTGATGGCCGGCGCCGAGCACCCGTACCGCTGCCGGGTCCTGGGCCGCGGTGCCGTCCAGGGGCAGCGCGACCAGGTCCCGGCGCAGGTCCGTCGGAGCCGGTCCGGTCATCTCCTCGCGTACGCACCAGACTTCCTCACCCACCCGGGCGAAGTCGCAGTACCGCAGGCCGCCCGGACGTGCGGGCCCGGGGCTGAGCGGCCGTGGCCGGCCGCCCGGCACCGCCCGGCACCGCCCGGTACACCCGCTGGTCGTCCCAGTGGGTGAAGACGACGCCCGCGGACGGGCCGTCGCCGAGCGGCAGCCACGGCCGGCCGCCGTATTCGATGACCTTGGAGCGTACGTCCCAGCCGTCGCCGAGGGCGTCCTGGACCGTTCCGTCCGAGCGGCGGCGGACCAGGGCAGCACGTCCGGCCTCCCAGGGCCGGGCCTCGGTCCACCACACCTCGTCACCGACGAAATCCACCCATTCGACGAGCGCCTGGCCGGCGGCCACGTCGGCCGCGGTGACCGGGGAGACCCATGTGCCGTAGGGAGCGGTCTGCACGGGTATATCCACACCTTTCCACTTCTGGGCGGATGGTCCGGGCAACGCCGTGGCGCTCGGCGTGCCCGGCGGGTAGCCGGTGCCGGCGGGGGCCACGGGGGATGCCCTCCGGCCGGCACCGGCCGTCTGCGGTGCGGCGCCCATGGGCCCGCACCCGGTCCGGGCCCGGGCCCGCTCAGGCGGCCTCGCCGCTGTCCGGTGCGGACCCGGTGCTGTACGACGAGGTGTCGCCGCGCAGCACCGTGCTCGGGCGGCCGTCGACGCCGACCGGGACCGGGCCGGCGACCGTGACCCGCTCGCCGCGGCGGTACTCGCTCCCGTAGTCGTAGACCGCGTAGTGCTGGGTCGCCTGGTTGTCCCAGATCACCAGGTCGCCGGCCCGCCACTTCCAGCGCACGGTCTGCTCCGGCCGGGTCACGTACTCCTGGAGCACCCGGATCAGGTCGCGGGAGGCCTGCGGTCCGTAACCCACCACCCGGCGGGCGAAGCCGCCCAGCATCAGCGCCCGTTCGCCGGTCTGCGGATGTACGCGGACGGCGGGGTGCGCCGTCTCGTAGGGGGTGGAGATGTAGTCGTCCTGGTCGCCGTTCTCCGCGCGGTGCGCATAGGTGTCGTCGGTGAAGTCGCAGTCGTTGCTGTGCACGATGCGCAGCCGGTCGGCCAGGTCCCGCAGCTCCTCGGGCAGGGACTGGTAGGCGGTCACGGTGTTCGCCCAGATGGTGTCGCCGCCCACCGGGGGGATGACCTTGCCGTGCAGGAACGCGTAGGCCGGCGGCCGTTGGATGAACGTCAGGTCGGTGTGCCAGTGGTTCGCGCGGGTGCCGTGGCGCGAGTCCATCTCGCGTAGGTGCGGCTGGTCGGACGGCGCGTCGTAGATGGGGTGTCCGAGCGTGAGGTCACCGAAGTTCCGGGCGAAGGCGACCTGACGCTGATAGTCGAGGTCCTGGCCGCGCAGGAACACCACCTTGTGCTCGTTCAGGGCCTGCCGGATGCGGGCGACGGTCTCGTCGCCGAGCGGGCCGCCGGCGTCCACACCGCCGATCTCGGCACCGATGGTGCCGGTCAGCCGGGTGACCTTGACGTCGGCCGTGAGGGAATGGGCCATGATGCGTGCCTTTCCAAGTGGTGGGCGGAACGGGAACGGGACGAGCAGGCGGGCAGCGGATACGGCGGATGCAGGGGAGCGGCGGGAACGGCGGGAAGGAACAGGGGCGACGGTGAGCGACGGGGCCCCGCGCCCTGGGGCCCTCCGGTGAAGCGGGCCGGCCGGGAAGGCGGACGGTGCGGCCGGACGGTGCGGTCCCGGTGCTCCGTAGCCGCATCCGGGAAGCGCCCAGCGTCCGGCAGCAGCTTGCCTGAGTTGGCAAACTTTGGCAACCCGTGATGGCTCTTTGGCGGCTGCCGGTTAACCGCGGGTGGCCGGCGTCCGGCGCGCCCCGATACGGATCGGCAGGGTGTGCGGACCGCCGACGGCGATGGAGCGCAGCCGTACGACGGGGCCGCTGCGCTCGACGGCGCCCACCTCGTCCAGGAGCTGGCCGAACAGGATCCGCATCTCGGCGCGGGCCAGCGTGCTGCCGATGCAGAAGTGCTCACCGGAGGCGAGCGCCAGGTGCCGGTTGGGCTGCCGGGCGATGTCGAACCGGTACGGGTCCTGGAAGACGTCCTCGTCACGGTTGCCCGAGGGCACCCACAGCACCACCCGGTCACCCGCCTCGATGCGCCGGCCCCGGATGACCGTGGGCCGGGTGGCGGTCCGCATGCTGTGCGTGGCGCTGGACGTCCAGCGCAGGACCTCCTCCACCGCCGAGGGCATCAGGTCCCGCTCCCGGCGCAGCCGCTGCCACTGGGCGGGGTGCTCCAGGAAGGCGAGCAGCCCGCCGGCCAGCGCCAGCCGCCCGTTCTCCGTGGCGCCGACCAGGTTCTCCAGGTTGAAAAGGATCTCCTCCTCGGTCAGCGGCTCACCGTCCGCGGTGCCGGTCACCAGGGAACTGAGCAGGTCGTCCGTGGGTTGTGCCGTCCGCCGGTCCATCAGGTCGATGAAGTACCGCATCAGGTCCTGGTGGGCGGCCAGCGAGACACCGGCCTCGAACGCCTCGTCGGTCCACCGGAAGAGCAGTTCGTGGTCTTGCGGCGGCAGGCCGATGATGTGCCCGATGACGTACATGGACAGCCGGCCCGCGATGTCGTGCACCGCCTCGCACTCACCGCGCTCGACCGCCCGCCGCAGCACCGTACGCGTGGCGGCACCGATGTACTCCTCCAGGCCGCGGACGGCACGGGTGCTGAACCAGTCCGCCATCAGTGCGCGGAGCTGTTTGTGGCGCGGCGGGTCGCTCAGCGCGAGGGTGAGGCCGCCGCCGGGGTCCTCGCCGAGCTTGGACGGGCGCAGCAGCACCCCGCGCGCGGAGCTGAACGTCCCGGGGTCGCGGTAGACGGCACGGATGTCCTCGTAGCGGGTCAGCGACCAGAATCCGGGCAGTTCGGTGGGCGGCTGCCAGGACACCGGATCGTGCCGGCGCATCCGGCGCCACAGCGCGTGCGGGTCACCGGTGGCGTGCAGTTCGGGATCGGTGAGGCGGGTGGGCAGCACGGCGGGTGCCGTCATGAGGGGACTCCTGACAGGGTGGTGTGCAGATGGTCCGCGAAGCGTTTGGCGCACTCCTCGGCGGTGGTACGGGAGACGGCCTGTGTCCTGAAGGCGACCTCCAGCCGCAGCCCGCCGCCCTCTTCGGGCCACAGCTCGGCGTGCAGCTCCAGCGGCAGACCGAGATAGGGCCGGCGCAGGAAGGTGGTCCGCAGCCCGGTGAGAGCCAGCCGTGGCGGCGCGTTGTCCTGGAGGGCGAAGAGCGCCTGGAAGAGCGGCGGCCGGTGGGTGCGCGGCGCGTCCGCCAGGTCCAGGACCTCGCCGAAGGGCACGTCCTGGGCGGCGAAGGCCCGGGCGACCAGGCGGCCGGTCTCCCGTACGCCGCGGACGCCGCCTTCCAGGGCCGGGCCGCGCAACCGGACGCAGACCATGGTGATGTGGCAGCCCACGGCCCGCTCCAGGCCGGTGCCGAAGCGCTGCGCCACCGGCACGCCCAGCGCGAAATCCCGTTGTCCGGTGGCCTCGGCCAGGCTGCGCGCCCAGTGGGTCAGCAGGACGGTGAACCGGGTCACCCCCGCTTCGGCGGCCAGCGCGTCGGCCGCGGCCACGGCGGCCGGCGTGAGGATCACCTCGACCCGGTCGGTGGCGCCGGCCGGCTGCCGCGCCGGCCGGTCCGGCCCCGCCGGCCAGCGCAGGGCGGGTACGCCGGTGAGCTCGCCGCGCAGGTGCTCGCGATGACCGTCGAGGCCGGCCTGTTCCAGGTGCTCGGTACGGATCAGATGCGCCTGCGCCAGTGTGGGAGGCGGCGGCGGTGTGGTGCGCGGCCCGCCCGAGGCGGAGTTGTAGGCCGCCGCGAGGTCCTCGGCTAGAACGGACTCCGACCAGCCGTCGAAGGCGATGTGGTGCACCACGCAGCCCAGGACGGTGACGTCCGAGGTGCCGACGGGGACCAGCGCCGTACGCCACACCTCGCCCGCGGTCGGCTCCAGGGGGCCGGCCAGTTCGGCCCGGAGCGCCTGGAGGGCCGCCTCCACCGTCGGGCGGGCGCCCAGGACTTCCAACGGGGGAGGCTCGATGTCCACGGTGAAGGCGACCGGGCGCGGGTCGGGGACGTAGGCGGCGCGCAGCGGTTCGTGCCGGCGGTGGACCGCGCTGATCGCCGCCTGGAGCGCCGCCCGGTCCGGCCGGCCCTCGATGACCCAGGTAAGCAGGCAGTGCGAGGCCGGGTCGGCGGGGTCGAGCAGATGCCGGGTGAGGTACACCAGTTGCATGGACGTCAGCGGTACGTCGGCGAGGGGGGCGGGGCGGCGGGCGGCCGGGCGGCCGGTGGTCCGCAGCCAGCCGGCGAGTGCGGTGACCGTCGGGTGCGCGTACAGCCGGGAGACCGGTACGGGCCGGCCGAGCCGGGCGGCGAGCCGGGCACAGACCCGGCCCGCCGCGAGCGAGCCGCCGCCGAGCCGGTCGAAGGGGGCGTCGAGCGGGACAGCGGTACGGCCGAGCACCGCGGCGAAGGTCTCCGCCACCGCCCGGGTGGTCCGGTCCAGGCCGCCCAGCTCTTCCCGGGCGCCTTGGACCGGCGGTGTCCCGGCGGGACGCGGGCCGGGCGCGGCGGGCGGTGCCAGGGCGAGCAGGGCACGCTCGTCCAGCTTGCCCTGCGCGGTGACGGGGAAGGCGTCCACGCTGACCAGTGCGGCGGGACGCTGGTAGGGGACCAGGGCGTCGCACAGCGCGGGCAGCGCGTCGCGCAGCGGGTCCTGCCGCCGGACCGGTACGCAGAAGGCGACCAGCTCCTGGGCGGTTCCTTCCGCGTCACGACGGGCCAGCACCCGGCAGTCCCGTACGGCGGGCAGCAGCCGCACCACCTGGCGCTCGACCTCGGCGGGCTCGATCCGGTGCCCGCGGATCTTGACCTGCCGGTCGGCGCGGCCCCGGAAACGCAGCAGACCGTCCGCCCCCCAATGGCCCAGGTCGCCGGTCCGGTAGACGCGCCGGTCCTTGCCGTCCACGCGTACGGTGACGAACTTCGCGTCCGTGAGGGCCGCGTCCCCCAGATAGCGCAGGGCCAGCCCGTCGCCGGCGACGCAGATCTCCCCGGGCTCGTCCACCGCGCACGGGCGGTCGCCGTCCAGGACGTACACCTGGGTGCGGGCGACCGGCCGGCCCAGCGGGATGCCGTCGGGGTGGGCGCAGTCGGCGGGGGTGATGCGGTGGGTGGTGGCGAAGACGGTGCTCTCGACCGGACCGTAGCCGTTGATGAGCGCGGTTCGGGGGTGCCGGCGCAGAAAGCGGCCGGCGTGGGCGGGTGAGACCCGTTCGCCGCCGATGACGACGTGCCGCAGGCCGTCGAAGGCGGCCACGTCCTCGTCCACGGTCATGTTGAACAGGCTGCTGGTGAGCCAGGCCGTGTTCGCCCCGTACCGGCGCACCCCCTCGCGCAGGAACTGGGGGGTCAGGTAGGGCTCCTGGACGATCAGTGAGGTGCCGCCGTGGAGCAGCACGGCCCACAGTTCCAGCGAGAAGGCGTCCCAGGGGACGGGCGCGGCCAGCGGCATGACGGTGCCGGCGCCGAACGGCACGAAGCCGTCCGGGCCGTCCGGCGGGAACAGGCGTGCTGTCGCCCGGTGGGGACTCACCACGCCCTTGGGCCGGCCGGTGGTGCCGGAGGTGAAGAAGACACAGGCGGGATCGGTGCCGCTGACGCCGACGGGCCGGAAGTGAGGGGGCGCGGTGGCCGTCTTGGCCGGGGGAGTCCACACCGGCGGTCGCGGACCCGTGGAACCCTGTGCCCCGGATGCCGGGAAAGGTGCGGCGGGCGCGCCGGTGACCAGCAGGGGCGGGGCGAGGTCCTGGATCACCTCGTGGAGGCGGCGGGCGGGCCAGGCGGGGTCCAACAGGGCGTAGGCGGCGCCGGTCTTGAGCACCGCCAGCAGCGCGGTGACCAGCTCGGTGCTCCTGGGCAGCAGGACCGGTACGAAGTCGCCGGGGCGCACTCCGCGCGCGGCGAGGTCAGCGGCCCAGGCGTCGGCGGTGGCGTCCAGCTCGGCGTACGTCGTCACCTGACGGTCCGCTATGAGGGCGGGGGCACCGGGGCGGGCCCGTGCCGTCCGTGCGACCGTCTCGTGCAGCCCTTCGTCGAGCGGCGTGCACGGTCCTTGCGCGGTCCAACTCGGTTCTGGTCGCACGGCTTGCCGTCCCTCCGGGAGGTATCACAGACAAGTAATTGCCAATCCGTGGCAACAGGTTGCCACGCGGTGGTTCCATCAGACAACCTGTGGGGGTTCCATGCCGGACGGGGCCCGGGGTACGGATACGGCCGAGCCCCCTGTGCGACGCGGGCGGTAGCCGGGACGGCACAGCGTTCTAGTCAAAGGTGGTTCCATGACCCGTGATCGATCTCTGGACGTCGCCGTCACCGGCGTCGCCGCCCGGTTCCCCGGCGCCGGCGACCTCAGCGCGTGGTGGTCGGCCCTCAAGGCCGGACGCGTGCTGACCAGACGGTACGAACGGCGGGAGCTGGCCGACGCGGGAGTGGCCGCGAGCCTGCTGGACGACCCCGATTTCGTGCCCGTGCACGGGCACCTGGCGGACGCCGACCGGTTCGACAACACCCTCTTCCGGGTCAGCCCCCGCGACGCGGAGATGATGGACCCGCAGCACCGGCTGATGCTGGAGGTCACCTGGTCCGCCCTGGAGGACGCCGGAATCCCGCCGCTGGGCCCCGCACCCGTCACCGGTGTGTACGCCTCGGCCAGCGGCAGCGGCTATCTGCGCGCCATGCTGGCCAACGGCGGGCTGGACCCGCTGACCCTCGAAGACGCGCTGCACGGCGCCGAACCGGACTTCATGGCCGGCCTGGTGTCGTACAAGATCGGGCTGACCGGGCCCGCCGTGGCCGTGCAGACCGCCTGCTCCTCCTCCCTGGTCGCCGTCCACACCGCGGTCCAGGCACTGCTGAACGGCGACTGCGACCAGGCGGTCGTCGTCGCCGCGGGCATGGCCTTCCCCCAGGCGGGGCACCTCCACGTGCCGGGCGGTGTGCACTCCGCCTCGGGCCACTGCCGCCCGTTCGACGAGCGCGCCGACGGCGTGGTCGCCGGGTCCGGTGCGGCATGCGTGGTACTGCGGCGCCTGGAGGACGCCCTGGCCGACGGCCCCGAGCCGTACGGTGTCATCCTGGGCACCGCGGTCAACAACGACGGCGCGGCCAAGGCCGGTTACTACGCCCCGTCCGTCGGCGGGCAGGAGGCCGTGATCCGGGCGGCGCTGCGGGCCGCGGACGTCACCGGCGAGAGCATCGGCTACCTGGAGACGCACGGCACCGGAACCCGGGTCGGGGACCCCATCGAATGGTCCGCGGCCTCGGCCGCGCTGGCCGGTACCGGCGCCCGGCCGGGACAGGTGGCGGTGGGAGCGGTCAAGGCCAACGTCGGCCACCTGGACAATGCCGCGGGACTGGCGGCCCTGATCAAGACGCTGCTGGTGGTGCGGGACGGGGTGATTCCGCCGGTGGCCGCCTTCACCCGCAGCAACCCGCTGCTGGAGACGGACGGTTCGCCGCTGTACGTCCCCACCCGCGAGCAGCCGTGGACCGGCCCCGGACCCCGGCGGGCGGGTGTCAGCTCCTTCGGCATCGGCGGCACCAACGCGCATGTGGTCCTCGAACAGCCGCCGGCCGGTACCGGGCCCGGCGCCCGGACGGACGCCGGCGGGCACGACGCCGCGTACGACGGCCGGGAGCCCGTCGGCCGTACCGTCCTGCTGTCCGCCGCCGGCCCCGAAGCCCTCACGCGCGCCGCCGCCCGGCTGAGCGCCCACCTGGCGCAGCGGCCGGCCCCGCTCGCCGACGTCGCCTTCACCCTCGCCGCCGGGCGGGCCGAACTGCCCGAACGTCTGGCCGTCAGCGGGCGGACCACCGCCGAGGTGGCCGACCGTCTCGCGACCGGGTCCGGCGTGGTACGCGCGAGCCGGCCCGCCGCGGGACCGGCGCCCGCCCTCTTCCTCTTCCCCGGCCAGGGCACGCAGTTCCCCGGCATGGGCCTGCCTTTCGCCCAGGCCCTGCCCGGTTTCGCCGACGCCCTGGAAAGCTGCCTCGGTGCCTTCGGACCCGCCATGGCCGTACGGCTGCGTGCCGCGCTGTTGGACCCCGCCTTCCCCGAGGCGGAACTGACGGCGACCGAACTGGCCCAGCCTGCCCTGTTCGCCCTGGAGTACGCGGCGGCCGGTGCCCTGTCCGCGCTGGGTGTCGCCCCCGCCGCCGTGGCGGGGCACAGCCTCGGTGAGATCACCGCCGCCTGTGCCGCGGGGGTCCTCGCCCTCCCCGACGCGGCACGGTTCGTCGTGGCCCGGGGGCGCGCCATGCAGGACTGCCCGCCCGGCGCCATGCTCGTACTGGGCTGTGCGGAGGACCACGCCCGGGAGCTGCTGGCCGCCTTCGGCCCCGGCCTCGAACTGGCCGCCGTCAACACCCCGGACAGTTGTGTGGCGGCCGGGACGGCCGACGCCGTCGAGGCGTTCCGGGAGCGGGTCGGCAACCGGGTCCACACCCGCCGGATGCGCGGCGACCGGGCCTTCCACTCGGCGCTCGTCGAACCCGCCCTGCCGGCTCTGGCCGCGGCCCTGGCCGGGACGGTCACGAGCCGCCCCGTACTGCCGTTCGCGGCGAACACCACGGGCCGGATCGTGCCGGCCGGCACGCCCGTGGCCACGGAGATGTTCGTCGAGCAGGCCCGCGGCACGGTGCGCTTCCTCGAAGCCGCCCGGGCCCTCGCCGAGCACTTCCCGGGCGCCCTGGCCGTCGAGATCGGGCCGGGCCGGGCGCTGACGGCGATGGCCGACGCCGCCGGCCTGACCGCCGTACCACTGTCCCCGTCCCGTACCGCGCACCCCGCCGGTGAACTGCTGACCGCGCTGGGGGCGTTGTGGACGCACGGACAGCCCGTCGAGCCGACGGCACTCAGCGGCCCGGGGCGGCGGACGCATCTGCCGGGTTACGCCTTCGCCGGGCCCCGGTGGCTGGCGCCGGAGGCGGCCGGGACGGCCGGCGCCGCCACCCGCGAAGCCGCCGCCGTTTCGGCCGGGGCCGAAGACCGGCCCGCGGCGGACGCTCCCACGGCTGCCCCGGCACCCCCGCCCGACGCACCGTCCCTGGTGGCGGGCCTGTGGGCGGAACTCCTGGGCCACGGCGAACTCACCGAGGACGCCGACTTCTTCGCGCTGGGCGGGGACTCCCTGCTCATCACCCACCTCGCCCGCAGAATCCGTACGGCATCGGGGGTCCAGGTCCCGGTACGTGACATGCTGCTCGCCCGGACGCTGGGCCGGCAGACCGCCATCGTCGCAGGGCTGTTGGCCCAGACGGAGCCGACAGGGCCGGAATCGGCAGGGCCGGAGCCGACAGGGCAGGACCCGGCAGGGCCGGAGTCGGCACGGACGGGCCGTACGCCGGTGCCGGCCGACGCGTGAGACGGCCGTACCACCGCGCGGAACGGGGCGGCGGCGTCGGCGGCGGGCCCGGGACAACCACGCAAGGAGAACACCACGCGATGAGCCACGGCTTCCAGCGCATACCACTGATCGGCACCGGAGACGCGGCCGGTACGCACGGCACACCGGCCGCCGACGCGGCGGCCTGGACCCTCTCCCCTCCGGTACGGGCCCTCATCGAGGCGTTCGCCGAGGACGGCCGGGACCGGGCCCTGCTGAACGACCTGGACGCCGGAGCAGGCAGTACGGCCGAGCGGCTGGCCCGCCTGGACCGCTTCTCCGAGCGCTGGGACACCCGGCAGGGCCGCGAACGCAACCAGGCGGGCCAACTCGACCTCACCCCCGCGCAACGGGCACTGGTCCACGCGGCGGCCAAGGCCCTGGGCATGTGCGACGATCCCGGGCCGCGGCTGCGCCACTACGACCACGTACTGATCCTCGGCGGGTCGATCAGGGGCTGCCTGGCGCGCCCCGCCCACGCCGCACACCTCATCCGCTCCCGGCGGGTGCTGGCCGGGCACATCACCGCGCTCGGCGGTCACCGCCCCTTCGTGGGCGACGAGTCCGCCCTGGCCGCGGCGGCGGGCGTGCCCTGGCTGACCGAAGAGTTCGCTGCCCTGGACCACGGCACCCGCCGGGCCTTCGCCCTGGGCGAGCCCGAGAGCACCGAGGGGGAGACCTCGCCGCTGCCCGGCGGCGCCTGGAGCGTCCGCCGCTACCGCGCGGCCGGCATCCCGCCGGTTCACGTGGTGGCGGCCCCCTCCAGCGCCCCCGCCGAGCGCCGCGCCGACACCGCCGACACCTACGCCTTCTTCTCCGAACGGCTGGCCGGGCTGCGTCCGGGCACCCGGCTGCTGCTGGTGACCGCGTCCATCAACGTACCGGCGCAGCACGTGGCGGCCCTGCGGATGCTGGCCCTGCCGCACGGAGCCGTGGTGGACACCGTCGGGAACCTGCCGCGGTCCGTGCCGCCCGCGCTCGCTCGCCGCTTCACCGCCACCGAGTACCTGCTCGAAGTGCGCTCCACCATCCGCGCGTTGTACCGACTCGTCCTGGCCGGGCAGCCGGCCTGATGGCGGCCTGATGCCGGCCTGCCCGTATCCCGTGGGCAGCCAGCACACCGGCAGGCCGGCACCACACCCCCGTGACGTCTAAGGAATAGGGATGCACCTGTGACCGGAACCGCTACGTCCACCGTGGACGGCCGTACGCGCGTGTGTACCGGGAGCCGGCCGTGACCGGCGTGACCCGCGTGACCCGCGAGCTGCGGCGGCGCTCGCAACGCTGGCTGACCATCATGAAACTGCTGCGTCACGTGCCCGCGCGCACGCTGATGCCGACCCTGCTGCTCAACGTGCTGCTCGGACTGCTGCCCCTGGGCTTCGTCGTCGCCATGAGCGTCCTGCTCCAGCGGGTGCCCGCCGCGGTCGGCGGCCAGGGCGGCGCCGCCTGGACGTCCCTGCTGGCCGTACTGGCCGTGGCGGGCGCGGCCTTCGGCGCCCAGCAGGCCCTGGTCCCCTTCCAGGCCGCCGCCGGTGAGCTGGTCATGCGGCACGTCGACCGGAACTGCCGGGGCCTGCTGATGCACGCCGCGCTGACGGACGCGCCCGCGCGGGCGCTGGACGACCAGCGGCTGCTGGACCGTCTGGACGCCGCCCGGGAAGCCTTCGACCGTACCTCCGCCTCGCCCGGCGACGCCGCGGCCGGAGCCCTGGCCCTGGTCGCCCGGTACTGCCAACTGACCGGCGCCGTCGCCCTGGTGGGCTGCGCGCTCTCCCCCCTGGCCGCCGCCGTGATCGGTACGACGGCCCTGGTGATCCGCTTCGGCCAGCGCGGCTCACTGGGGGCGTTCGGTGACTTCTACGACAGCCTCGCCGGTGAGAAGCGAAAGGTGAACTACGTCAAACACCTCGCCTCCGGCCCGCACGCGGCCAAGGAGATCCGCCTCCTCGGGCTGATCGACTGGCTGCGCGACCGGCACCGCGCCGAGGACATGCGGTACCTGACCACCATGTGGCGCGGCCGGCGACGGCTGCTGGGACGGCCGTTCGCCGTGGTCTCCACGGTCGGGCTCATCGGCGCGGCCACCGTCATGAGCCTGCTGGCGATCGCCGGCACCCACGACGAGCTGAGCCTGCTCCAACTGGGCATCGCACTCCAGGCCGTACTGATCCTCATGCGCTTCGGGGTCTACTTCCCCGAGTGCGACGTACAGACCCAGTACGGCTCCCTCGCCTACCGGTCGCTGCTGGCCTTCCGCGACGGCGCCCGGACCCTGCCGGCCCTGGCGCCGGGCCGCTCCCTGCCCGCCGAGGACCTGCCGCGGCAGGCCATCCGCTTCCACGACGTGAGCTTCCGCTACCGGCCCCAGGACCGGGCGGTCCTGGACGGACTCGACCTGGAACTGCCCGCCGGCACCTCCACGGCCGTGGTCGGGCTCAACGGCGCCGGCAAGACCACCCTGGTCAAGCTGCTGACCCGGCTCTACGACCCGACCGGGGGCCGGATCACGGTCGACGGCCGCGACCTCACCGACATCGACGCGCCCGACTGGCACCGCCGGCTCGCCGTGATCTTCCAGGACTACGTCCGCTACGAACTCAGCGCCGCCGACAACATCGCCATGGGAGCCCCACAGGACCGGGCCACGGACCAGGCCCTGCGCGCCGCCGCCCGGCGCGCCGGCGCCGAGGACATCCTTCACTCGCTGCCCCAGGGCCCGGCGACCGTGCTCTCGCGCCAGTACCGGGGCGGACGGGACCTGTCCGGCGGGCAGTGGCAGCGCATCGGGCTGGCCCGCGCCCTGCACGCGGTGCACTGCGGAGCCTCGGTGATGGTCCTGGACGAGCCCACCGCCCAGCTCGACGTCCGGGCCGAGGTCGCGTTCTTCGACCGGTTCCTGGACATCACCCGTGGCCTGACCACCGTGATCATCTCGCACCGCTTCTCGACCGTCCGCCGCGCCGACCAGATCGTCGTCCTGGAACACGGCCGGGTCGCCGAGCGCGGCACCCACGACGAACTCGTCGCGGCGGGCGGCCGGTACGCCACCTTGTTCCGCCTCCAGGCCGAACGGTTCGCCGAGCGGGCGCAGCCGCCGGCACCCCGATCCACCACGGACGTCGCCTCATGAAGAACCTCGCGCACACCGCCCGCCGGCTGTTCGCCCTCGCCTGGAGCACCGACCGCAGCCGACTGCTCAAAGCAATCGCCCTGCTGGCCCTGGGCTACCTGGCCACCCCGGCCGTCGCACTCGCCCTGCGCGCCTTCACCGACCACCTCCTGTCCGGCGGCCTGGCGGTCACGCTGACCATCGGGATCGGCATCGCCGCCGCCCTGGTCATCGAGCTGTCCATGGGGCACTTCGCCCACCTCTACTACTTCGAAGTGGGCGAGCAGGCGGAGTCGCGGATCAACTCGGAGCTGATCGGCTACGCCAACGCGACCCCCGGCGTGGAACACCTGGACAGCTCCGAGTTCGCCGACACCGTCGCACTCGTACGCGAGGAGCTGCAGAAACTGCGCGCCCACATCGAGGCGCTGCTCCAGCTCGGCGCGCTCGCCGTACAGTTGCTGCTGACCACCGCGATCCTCGGATCGCTGGAGCCCTGGCTGCTGTTGCTGCCCGTCGCCGCCCTCCCACCGGTCCTCATGGGCCGCTACGCGCAGCGCTTCATCGACCGCTCGCGTACGGACTCGGCACAGGACAACCGGCGGGCCCGCCACCTGCTGCACGTGGCGACCACGCCGTCATCGGCCAAGGAAGCGCGGATATCCGGCGCCGAACCGGCCCTGCTGCGCCTGCACGACCAGAGCTGGGAGCGGGCCACCCGGCGGCTGTGGCGCGGCCAGATGACCGGTGCGGCACTGCGCGCCCTGGGCCAGATCGCCTTCGCCCTCGCCTGCTACGCCGCGATCTACCTGGTGATCCGGCAGGCGGTCCGCGGCACGGTGTCGCTCGGTGACGTCGTCCTGGCCATCACGCTGGCCGTGCAGGTCAACGTCCAGGTCGCCGCCGCACTGAGCATGCTGTCCGCCCTGCAGGCGGCGAGCTACACCGTCCAGCGCCTGGAGACCCTGCGCACCTGGCCGACCCGCCCGGCCCGGCCGCCCCGCGGGGAAGGCCGTACGGTGGCGGCCGTCCCGTCCCGGCTGCGGCGCGGCATCCGCCTGGAGAACGTCGGTTTCACCTATCCGGGCACCGACCGTCCCGTACTGCGCGATGTCACCCTGGACCTGCCGGCCGGCCGCACCGTCGCACTGGTCGGTGAGAACGGCGCCGGCAAGAGCACGCTCGTCAAGCTGCTGTGCGGACTGTACGAGCCCACCCACGGCCGGATCCTGGTCGACGGCGTCGACCTGCGCGAGGTCCCGCCACAGCGGTGGAAGGCCCGCGTCTGCGCACTCTTCCAGGACTTCGCACGGCTGGAGTTCACCCTCCGGGAGAACGTGGGGGCGGGCGCCCTGGACCGGATGCACGACGATCAAGCGCTGCTGGCGGCGGTGCGGGCGGGTGGCGCCGACGCCGTCGTCGAGCGGGTGCCGGGCGGGCTGGACGGCCCGCTGGGACGCGGCTACACCGACGGCGCGGAACTCTCCGGCGGACAGTGGCAGTCCCTCGGGCTCGCCCGCACCGCGCTGCGCCGCCGGCCGCTGCTGCTCGTGCTCGACGAACCGGCCGCGGCCCTGGACGCGGCGGCCGAGCACGCCGTCTTCCAGCGGTACGCCGGATCGGCCGGCGAAGTGGGTGACCAGGGAGGCGTCACGCTGTTCGTCTCACACCGCTTCTCCACCGTACGGATGGCCGACCGGATCGTGGTCCTGGACGGCGGCACCGTCCTGGAGAGCGGGGACCACGACGAGCTGGTCGCCCGCCAGGGGCTGTACGCGGACCTCTTCGCCCTCCAGGCGCGCAGCTACCGGTGAGCCGGCCGCGCGCACCGTGCGCCGGCACCGCACACAAGGCGCGGCAGGTCCGCTCCGGCCTGCCGCGCCCTCGTACTCGTACGCGAACGGGTCAGCCGCGGCCGGCCGCCACCGACGCCACACCCGCCCGTACACCGTCCAGGAGCAGGGGGTGAGCAGCG
The DNA here is from genome assembly GCF_022695595.1 of Streptomyces sp. MST-110588. Lineage (NCBI taxonomy): Bacteria > Bacillati > Actinomycetota > Actinomycetes > Kitasatosporales > Streptomycetaceae > Streptomyces > Streptomyces sp. MST-110588. Next base: position 1,242,778 of record NZ_CP074380.1, on the reverse strand, counting down.
CGCCGACCGTCGGCAGCCAGCGGGCCGGCACGACCCGGCGCACCGCGCCCGGCCCCAGCGTCGCCAGTGCCGCACGGGCCACCGGACCGGTCAGATCCAGCGACTCGCCGTGGTGCTCGTCCAGTTCGGCGGCCACGACTCCGAGCAGGAACGAGACGATCCATACGTCGGTGAGCACGATCTCGCTGAGCCGGTCGAGCAGGAACTCGCTCTCCGGCCGCCTGGCCAGGGCCGCGCGCAACGCGCTCACGAGGTCGTCCTGGGTGATGCCCCGGCCGAGCAGCGCGGTACGGGCCGAGGTGCGCACCCAGCCGTCCACCGTGGAGTCGTCCGGCAGACATGCGTCGGCGTACTGCCCCCAGAAGTCGTAGTACGGGATGGTGTCCAGCCCGGTGAGCAGCGAGTGCGGGCCGCGCGGCACGGCATCGGCCGGCGGGAGGCAGGCCGCCGAGCGGTGGCCCATGACGTGGTTGCCGACCAGACTCCTCTCATTGTGGTGGTCGACCAGGTTGGCCACCGGGATCACCGTCTGGACGCCGCGGTCGGCCAGGTAGTTGAGCAGCGCGATGTCATCCGGCGCGCCCTGGTCCACCTTGGTCCGCGCGTACTCCTCGAAGCCGCGTGCCACCTCCGCCGGCAGTACCAGCGCCACGCAGGGGATGTAGTCGTCGACGACCGGGGCCAGCGTGTGCCCGTGCATCGCCGCGAGCCGGATCGTATGGGAGGTGCGCGAGCCCCACTCGGTGAACAGGCTCAGGGCCGCCTCGGGCCGCGCCGCCACCAGCGCGTCGAGCCGGCCGGGGAAGTCCTCGACCGGCAGCGCGTCGTCCTGGATCACCAGGTGGTGGGTGGCGCCGGGGGCCACCGCGGACCAGGCCAGACGTGCGCTGCGCAGTGCGGACGGCGGGCCGTCGGGCTCCGGGTCGAGCACGACCCGCATGTCGAGCTCCGGGAAGCGGCCGGCCAGTGCGTGGGCCGCCTCGGCCCGTCTGGGGTGGGACATCACAGCGGCGGAGAGCCGGAAGGAAGGTGAAGTCGGCGAGGTCGGCGAGGTTGTCGAGATCGGAGAGGGAAGGGAGGTCGCAGAGGCAATCGAGGTAGATGAGGTCACAGTCAGCTCCGGAGGCGGGTGATGAGGGAACGGCGTGCGGAATCCCGGGCAGGGGAGTACGGGGCCCGGTCGGGGCGGGCACCGACCCCGGTCAGCGGTCAGCGGTCAGCGGCGCCGGCCGGCACCAGGAGCCGGCACGCGACGCGCTCGGCCTCACGGTGGACGGCGTCCCGGTACCGCTCGCTCAGCCGTGCGACCGGCGCCAGGACGCGGCACTCGTCCACGCTGCGGTCCGCGAAGGGCAGGGCGAAGCCGGCCAGCGGCAGCACCTCGGCGCGGGCCCCGCCGCCGAGCAGCGCCCTGACCTCGGGGTCGGCGGCCTCGCCCGACGCGTCGAGAACCGCCCCGACGAACAGGACGGACCGCTCGCCGACGGTGGCCCGTACCACTCCCAGCGAGCGGCCCCCGGACGCCCGGGCCAGTTCGCGTTCGGCGTCCGGGCAGAGCCGGTCCGCCTCCAGCCAGCCGCCGAAGGCCAGGGCCAGTTCCAGGTCCAGACGCGGCCACTTGGCCAGGTAGTAGCGGTTGCTCAGGGTCGCCGACCGGTCCTGGGCCGCGAAGTCCCGCCGGTGCGGCAGGTGCAGCCCGTACACGTCCTGACCCAGCACCAGCGGCGTGCCGGTCCGGGAGATCCGCAGGCCCCATTCCTGGTCCTCGGGCCCCCACCCGGGGAAGTCCTCGTCCAGCAGCAGGCCGTGCGCGCGGACCGTCGCCGTCGGCAGGGCCATCAGTCCGGTGCGGGCGAAGGCCCACGGGAAGCGGGCCAGCGCCGGGGCGTACTCCGCCGACCAGCGGGGGTCCAGTCGCGCGCGGTCCGCCGTCTCCAGGTCCGCCAGGAGCTTGCGGTAGTGGTCGTACGGCTGGACCTGGACCGTCTCCACGTCGGAGCCGACGACCTCGTCGTACCCGAAGACCTGCCCGAGGACGCAGACGTTCTGCCCGTGCCGGAAGTGCCGTTCGTAGAGGTTCTCCAGCGCCACGGGGGCGAGCACGACATCCGCGTCGAGCACCATGACGATCTGGCCGGACGCGTGCCGGATGCCCAGGTTCCGGGCCCGGCTGGTGTTCCACTCCCCGGTGGTGAGCACCGAGACGATGCTCAGCCGGTCGGTGAACTCCCGGCACAGCGCGACGTATTCCGGGGCGTACTCCATCACGCCGACCACGACTTCGAACCGTGCGCGGTCCATCGTCTGGTCCACCAGCGAGGTGAAGACGGCCCGGATGTTGTCCAGACGCTGCTTGTACGGGATCACGATGCTCAGCTTCAGGTCGTCGCTCACTGCTGCTCCTTGAGGTCACTCTGATCACTTGGACCACTCAAGCCACTGGAATCACTCGGATCACTGACGTCACGTACGGGATCACTGACGTCTCGTACGGGATCGGAGACGGATCACTCGATGACGAAGCCGACCGACGCGGCACGCTCCAGGGCGGGTTCACGGGCCTGCGCCGCGGTGACCCGCTCCTCGATCGCACGGCGGGTGTCCTCGGGCAGACCGGCAGGCAGGACGTGGCCGACCTCCGTGAAGTACGGGGCCCGGGGCCCGGGCTCAGCGGTGCAGCAGCCGGCGCAGCCAGTCGGCCCGCGCGCGCTGCGCGCCGCGCGAGACCACGGCCTGCGGCACCCATTCGTCGAAGCTGTGGAAGGCGCCTGACCAGACGTGCAGTTCGGCCTCGCCGCCGGCCTGCCAGATACGGGTCGCGAAGGCGATGGCCTCGTCCCGCAGGGCCTCGACGGAACCGACGTCGATGAACGCGGGCGGCAGGCCCGCCAGGTCGGTGGCCCGGCCAGGGGCCGTGTAGCAGGACACCTCGCCGGTGCCCCGCCGGTCACCCAGCAGGGCGGTCCAGCCCGCCCGGTTGGAGAGCCCGTCCCACATCCCGACCCGCGCCATCTGGGCCATCGAGGGCGTCTCGCACCGGTCGTCGAGCATGGGGCACTGGAGCATCTGGCCCAGTAGCCGGGGGCCGCCCCGGTCCCGGGCGAGCAGCGAGACGCCGGCGGCCAGGCAGCCGCCCGCGCTGTTGCCGCTGATGACGATCCGTTCCCCGTCCAGGCCCAGCCCGGCGGCGTGCGCCGCCACCCAGCGCAGACCGGCGTAGCAGTCCTCCACCGGTGCCGGGTCGGGGTGTTCGGGGGCGAGCCGGTAGTCCACGGCCACCACGGCCAGTTGCAGCTCCTGCGCCCGGTCCAGCTCGCCCGACAGCTCCGCGGTGCGGGGGCCGCCCGCCACCATGCCGCCGCCGTGGGTGTTGTAGATGACCGGGTGCGGGCCGGGCGTGGCTGTCGGCCGGCAGATGAGCAGCGGGAGCCCGGGGGAGCCGGCGGCCCCCGGTACCACTCGCTCCTCCAGCTCGAAGGCCCCGCCGCGGCGGATCGCGTCGTCCGACAGGGAGCCGGCGGCCGTACGGGCCCGGCGGTCTGCCACGAGTTCCAACGTCAGCGGTCCCGGCAGGCCGGCGAGGATGGCGCGCAGCGGCTCCGCCAGCTCGCGGTCCAAGGGCGGCGGCGGGCCGGCCGGGACGGCCTCACCCCCCTCACTCCTCTCGCCGTCCCCGTCGCTTCGTCCGGCGCCGGTCACGTATGCGCCGGTCATGGGTCTCCCGGTGACGGGCGTATCGGTAGGGGACGTATCGGTGGTGGGCCTGCTGGTCATGACTCTCCTGTGCGTCGTCGCCCGGTGAGGGCTCCTGTGTGTCGTCGTCCGGTGAGGGCTACGGGATCGGCGTGGCGTCCAGGGCCGTGCGCAGCAGCGCGAAGGGCGGTTCCTGGATCAGGTAGAAGTGATCGCCCCGGACGATGTGCTCGCAGAAGCCGCCGTCGGTCAGCTCCGGCCAGGGCCGGCGGTCGGCGTCCTCGTCCCGGTCCCCGACGATCGTCGTCACCGGACACCGCAGGACCGGTCCGGGCCGATGGGCGTACGAGGTGAACATGCGGCTGTCACTGAGGATGTAGGGGAGGACCAGCTCCCGGAAGGCGGGGTCCGCCGCCATTTCGGCGTCGGTGCCCCCCAGGGCGACCAGCCGTTCGCACACGGCGTCGGCGTCGTCCTCCGTGTCCAGCTCCTCGGGGGCCGGCAGCGGCGCGTTGCGCGAACCGGAGGCGAACAGGTGGGCGGGGCGGATGCCGCGCTCCTCCAGGGCCCGGGCCGTTTCCAGGGCCACCACCGCGCCCATGCTGTGCCCGAACAGGGCGAGCGGCAGGTCCGCCAGAGGGGTGAGCGCCTCGGCGATCTCCCGCCCCAGCTCGCCCAGGTCGGTGGGGGAAGGCTCGGCGAGCCGCTCGCCGCGCCCCGGGTAGCGGACGCTGTGCACCTCGGTACCGGGCAGCCGCTCCCCCCAGTCACGGAAGAAGGGGGCCGATCCGCCGGCGTGCGGGAAGCAGATGAGCCGCTGCCGGCCGCCGGGCCGCGCGGTGAGGCGCTGGAACCAGACCGTGGGATCGGGGCGCGGCATGACATCGTGCGGCATGACGTCATGCGGTGTCATCTCGTGCGCAGCCGCTTCCCGCGGTGCCGCTTGGCCGGAGGGAGTTCGGTGTGATGTCACTGTGCGGGCTCCTGGGTCTCACGGCGGCGCCTGGCGCGTACCGCCTGGGCTTGCCGGGCGGCGGCCTGCCGCCGGTCGCGCGGCGCTCCCTGCGTACCGCCCTCGCCGCTGATCAGGGCGGCCTGGGCCAGCACGGTGGTGTGCCGGAAGAGCGAGACGACCGACGGCCGTGACCCGGTGTGGCGCTCCAGGGCGTCCTGGAGCTGGAACATGGTGAGCGAGTGGCCGCCGAGGTCGAAGAAGTTGACGTCCTGGGGGATGTCGCGGGTGGTCAGGACTTCCGCCCAGGCGGCGGCCACCCGCGCGGTGATGTTCCCCCGGTCGGTGGCGGGGGCGCCGTTCGCCGGGGCGGGGCCGCCGTCCGTACGGACGGCCGGGGCCGTCGCCGCAAGGTCCGCGCGACGGCGCAGCCCGGCGCGGTCCACCTTGCCGTTGACGGTGACCGGGAAACCGTCGAGCACATCGATCCGGCTGGGGACCATGGCCGCCGGCAGCCTCTCGCCGAGGCGCCGGCGCAGGGACTCGGTGTCGGTGCCGACCGGGGCGAGGACGAAGCCGGTCAGCCGGGCCCCGGAGCCGTCGGGCAGGACGACGGCGTCGCGGACGCCCTCCAGGGCCCGCAGCTCTTCCTCCACGGCGCCGAGTTCCACCCGGTGTCCGCGGATCTTGACCTGGTGATCGAGGCGGCCCAGGTAGTCCAGCGTGCCTTCGGCGTTCCAGCGCACGCGGTCGCCCGTACGGTACATGCGGGCGCCGTCCTCGTCCGCGTACGGATCGTCCAGGAAGGCTTGGGCCGTGGCTTCCGGGCGGCCGAAGTAGCCGCGTGCGACCCCGGAACCGCCGATGAACAGCTCGCCCTCCGTGCCGGGCGGCACCGGCCGGAGGTTCTCGTCCAGCACGTGGAGCCGGGTGCCGGGGACGGGTCCGCCGATGGACACCGGGCCCGGAGTGTCGTAGCGGCGGTAACTGGCCCATACGGTGGCCTCGGTGGGCCCGTACTCGTTGACCAGGGCGACCTGCCGGGGATGCAGCGCGAAATGGCGCTCCATCAGGGTCCGCGGCAGCGGTTCCCCGGCCACGGTCACGGACTCCAGGGTGCGCAGCCGTTCCATGCCGAGCCGCTCGGCGGCGTCGAGCAGCACGCCGTAGAGCGGGGGCACGCACAGCAGCCGCGTCACCCGGTGCCGCTCCACGAGCCCCACCAGCCGCTCCGGGTCGCGTACTTCCTCGGGCGAGGCCACGATCAGCCGGCCCCCGGCGGTGAGCGTCCCCCACAGGCCGGCCACGGAGGAGTCGAAGGCGAGCGGTGAGACCAGCAGGAACACCGGCACTCCCGGGTACACCAGACGCCGGGCGTGGGTCGAGGCGGTCAGTTGCCCGTGCTCGACCAGGACGCCCTTCGGCTCGCCGGTGCTGCCCGAGGTGTAGATGAGGTAGGCGGGGTCGGCGGCGCCGACGGGGGCCGGGGACGCGCCGTCCGCGGGCGCGGCGGCGGCCCGGTGGCCGGGGTCGTCGTCCTCTTCCGCGGTCTCCTCGGCCCGTACGAGAGGCACCGCGGCACCGCGCAGCCGGGGGCGGGCCGTCTCGTCGGCCAGGGCCACGGTGACTCGCGCGTCGGCGAGGACGTCGGCGATCCGCCGGTCCGGGTGCGCGAGGTCCACCGGTACGTATGCCGCCTGGGCCCGCAACGTGCCCAGCACCGCGGCGACCATGGTGGTCGAGGGCCTGACCAGGATGCCGACCCGGTCGCCGCGGCACACCCCCGCCGCGGTGAGCCGGGCCGCGATCCGCCCGGCCCACAGGTCCAGTTCCCGGTAGGTGATCGCGCTGCTCCCGGCGCGTACGGCGGTGCGGGCCGGTGTCGTACGGGCGAAGCGGGCCACCAGTTCGTGCACCGGCGCGGGCTCTGGACGGGGCAGCGGCGTGCCGCGCCCGTACGCCGGCAGCGCGTCAGGGCCGCCGTCACCGATGGCCGGCCGGCCGGGCGGCGTACCGGCGTCTGTCGACGATGACATCAGGGACATCAGGACTCCGTAGGTTGTTGGGCGGCCCGGGAGGGCCGGGCGTGGGGCCGGGCCGCCCCGGCGAGCCGCCGACCCGGCCGCACCGCGCGGGATCACCCGGTGCGCCGGCCCGGTCCGTGAGGCGCGTGGCAAGGGCAGGCAATGGCGCGCCGGCCTGCCGCGAAACGGTTTCCGGTGAGGGACGGCGACTCGGCGGCGGCAACGGACGCACCAGCACGGCCATTTCTCGCATGCATTGTTGCCTGAAGTTGCCAGAGCTGGCAATGTCGTTACCCATATTCCGGAGTACAAGAGGCAACCTTGACGGACGAGTGCACCGACCGGACGGCGGCGGACCCGCCGTGACCCCTCTGACCGGCAAGCTGATGCGCTCGGGCAGCACCTCGTTCGCCGTGCCCTGCCACGGGACGCCGTTCTCAGGCGCGTGGCCGTACGCCGCCTTCACCCGCCGCACGCCGGCTGCCGCCGGTGTCTGCCGAGCCCTCCCCTTGTATCCCGCCCTGCTCTCTGTGCGCCGTCCTCACCTTCCGGACGCCTGCGCGCGCGGCAGCCGGCGGATCGCGGGCGCGAGCAGCAGCACCGCGATGACCAGGACGTTGACCACCGCACCGCCCAGCAGGAGGGCGCGCGGGGACAGCCAATCGGCCGCCGGGCCCGCCAGCGTCCGGCCCGCGGCGAGGGTGAGCACGGACCCGGCGACGTCATAGGCGTGCAGCCGGTTGAGCACCCGCGGCGGCAGATGCGTCTGGACCGCGGTGGACCACATCACGACCCAGTACGCCACCGCCGCACCCCCGGCGAAGAACGCCGCGCCGAGCAGCGGCGGCGGCGCGCCCACCGCCAGCGCGAAGACATGGACGGACACACCGGACAGCGCCACGGCGCCGGAGGCCAGCGGGCGGCGGGGGCGTATCCGCATCGCCAGCAGCGCGCCGGCCGCGTTGCCCGCGCCGAACACCGCCATCATCACGCCCAGCGCCGTGGCGCCGTGCTCCTCGGTGATCAGTACGGTCTGCAGCGGGACCATCGGCCCCAGCACCAGGAGCGAATACCCCGTCCAGACCGCGATGACGCCCCACAGCCAGCCGCGGGACCGGAACTCCCGCCAGCCCTCGACGAGGTCGCCCAGCATCGACTGCGTGCGGCTGCCCAGGGCGGCGGGCCCCCGGCGCATCAGCGCCAGGCACAGCCCGCTCACCCCGAAGGTGGCCGCGTTGACCCCGTACAGGCCGGCCGGACCGATCACGCCGACGAGTGCTCCGGCGGCGGCCGGCCCCGCCATGGTCATCAGCGACTCCGAGACCCTTATGACGGCATTGGCACGCTGCACATCGGCGACGATCGCCGGGATCGTGCTGGCTATACCGGGCTGGAACAGCGCGGCACCGACGCCGCTGAGCGCGCTCAGCGCGTACACCAGCCACAGTGCCGGGTCGCCGGCGGCGAACGCCACCGCGAGCACCGCGATGGCGGCAAGCCTCATCAGATCGGCGAAGACCATCATCCGGCGGGGCGAGAAGCGGTCGGCCAGCACCCCGCCGAAGAGCACGAAGCCGCCGAAGCAGGCGGTCCAGGCGCCCAGCGCGAACGATACGGAGGTGGCCCCGCGCCCCGCCAGCACCAGCCCGGCCGACAGGGCGACAGGCACCATGCCGTCACCGAACTTGGCCACGCTCCGGGCGATGAAGAAGAGTGCGAACTCGCGCTCCCACAACGGGGCCCCGGGATCCGGCACGGCGGTGTCGGCGGGCCGCGTACCACCGCGGCTGGTCCCGCTCGTCACCGCATGCCCGCCGCTCGCGGCCCGGCCGGTCTCATGGGCGCCCGCGCCCGCCGAGCAGGGCGAGCAGTTCGGGCCCCACCAGGGTGACATCGCCGCTGCCCATCGTCAGTACGAGGTCGTCGGGCAAGGCCAGTTCCGCGAGCGCGGGCGCCACTTCGGATGTGGCGGGCACGTAGCGCACCCGTCCGGCGGGCAGCGGTACCGCATCGGCCACCAGCGCACCGCTCACCCCGGGGACCGGCTTCTCCCGGGCCCTGGAGACGTCCAGGACCAGCACCTCGTCGGCGGCTCCCAGCGCGGCGCCGAACTCGGCGGCGAACCGCTGCGTGCTGCTGAACAAGGAGGGCTGGAACGCCACGATCAGCCGTCCCGGGCCGGCCACGACGCGCGCGGCCCGGAGCTGTTCGCGCACCTTGGTGGGGAAGTTGGCGTAGTCGTCGTAGACCCGTACACCGCCGGCCTCCCCCTTGTACTCGAAGCGCCGGTGCACTCCGCGGTAGGACGCCAGGCCCTCGACGGCACGGTCGGCGGGCAGCCCCAGTTCGAGGGCGGTCAGCAGCGCGGCGGCGGAGTTCAGCGCCATGTGCCGGCCCGGTACGCCGATCCGTACCGGCGGCAGCGGCACACCGTCCAGGAACGCCTTGTACGTGGTGCCGTCGGGAGTGACGGCGACATCGGACAGCCGCAGGTCGGCGGTGGGGGACTCGCCGAAGGTCCGCACCCGCACCTTGTCGCGGGCGTAGCGGACCAGCCGGTTCGCACCGGCATCGTCGGCGCCGGCCACCAGGAATCCCGTGGCCGCGATCCGGTCGGCGAAGCGCTCGAACGCCCGGGCGTAGTTCTCGGCGGAGCCGTGCAGGTCGAGATGGTCCTCGGCGCCGATGTTGGTGACCACCGCGGCGTCCGGGGAGAGCCGCAGGAACGAGCTGTCGCTCTCGTCCGCCTCGACGATGAACAGCTCCCCGCCGCCCTGGCGGGCGTTGGACGGTTCCGACTCGTTGAGGTTGCCGCCGATCACGTACGAGGGATCCGTACCGCAGCCGCGCGCGAGGACGGTCAGCATCGAGGTGGTCGAGGTCTTGCCGACCGTGCCGGCCACCGCGACACCGCGCCGGCCCGCCATGACGGACGCCAGCGCCGTGGCGCGGTGAACCACCGCCAGCCCGCGCCGCCGGGCCTCGCGCAGCTCGGGATTGTGCTCCGGAATGGCGTTGGAAACCACGACCGTACGCGCCTGGCCGAGGTTCGCCGCGGCATGGCCGATGTGCACCCGGGCGCCGAGCGCGCGTAACGCGGTGATGTTGGCGTTCTCCTTGGCGTCGCTCCCGGAGACTGTGGCACCACGGGCGAGCAGGATGCGCGCGATGCCGCTCATGCCGATCCCGCCGGCACCGATGAAGTGCACCCGGTCGAGCGGGGCGTCACCGGCTGTGGTCGGTACGGACTCCTTCATGATCCGCTCCCTGCGTCTGTCGTTGGCCGTCCGGCCCAAAGGCGCGGACCGTCCCGGGCAGTACCGTGTGTGCCGGCTGACGTACCGGTGCCGACGTACCGGAACCGCGCGTGTGTGGCCGGTGAACCGGCACGTCCCTTGCGCCGAGCCCCGCATGAGCGGGCCGTCGGTCGCCGGTGAATGCATCTTGCCTCTGTTTGCCGAACGTGGCAACGGTGTTGTTCCGGTTCTGCCGATCCTGGCAAACGACCGGTTCCGGCAAACGGCCGGTCCGGGGCGATCGGCTCGGACCGTTCCGGGCGTCCCGGGCCGTTACGGGCGGCACGCGGAGTCAAACGGAAGGAGAGTCGCCCACGGGAGGAGTGCCATCCGCGCGAGCAGAATCCTCCAGGGAGGCGGAACCTTCCACCGCAGACGGGGCGAAGGCCCGGGCGATGTAGGCGGCGGCCAGGCCGACGGCGCACACCGCCACACCCGGCAGGACGAGCGCCCACCCGATGCCCACCAGCTCCGTCAGCCAGCCGATCAAGGGCGGGCCGAGCAGCAGACCGACGTGGCCGAGGGTGGCCACATGTGCGATGGCCGTGCTGGTCGTCTCCTCCCGTCCGCCGTCCCCCGCGCCGTGACCGGCGGCACTGTTGATGACCGGGTCGAGAATGGACAGCCCCCACCCGAAGACCGCGAAGCCCCCGATCGTGGACGCCTGCGACGAAGCGGTGAGGGAGACGGCGAGGCCGAGTACGGCAGTGAGGGCGAACAGGCGGACCACGGTGGCGGGCCGGAACCGTGCCCGCAGCCGGTCACCGGCCATCCGGCCGAGGGTGAGCGTCGTACAGAAGGCGAGGTACCCCAGTGTCGCGGCGAACGGGGACGCGCCCCGCTCCTCCCGCAGGAACAGCGCGCCCCAGTCCTGTAGCGCTCCTTGGGCGACCAGGCAGCACAGTCCCAGTCCGCCCAGCGCCAGGACGCGCCCGCTCCACCCGCCCCGACGGGCGGAGACGGGCCCGGAGGCCGGCATGGAAGCGGCGGCCGGGGCGCCGGGCGCCGCCAGGCCGCGCAGAACCGGGTACGAGGCGAGCGTGGTCAGCGCGCCGACCGCCAGGAAGTGTGCGCCCGTTCCCCAGCCGGCCCAGGTGGCACCCCCGCCGAGCAGCGCGCCGACCAGCGCCCCCACGCTCCAGGACGCATGACAGGAATTCAGGCACGGGCGCCCGGTCAGCTTCTCCACGGTGACGCCCTGCACATTGATTCCCACGGTGACCAGGCCGTCGGCGAGCCCGAAGAGGAGCAGTGTCGCCCCGAGTTGGACCGCGCCCTTGGCCGATGAGACGCCCCACAGCCCGGCGGCCATCAGGGGGACGCCCCAGCGGATGACGGTCCGGCTGCCCAGCCGTGCGATGAGCGGCCCCGCGACCTGCATCGAGAGCAGGGTGCCCACGACGCACACGGTGAGTACGGTGCCGAAGAGGCCCGCCGGTATGCCGGTGTTCTCTTTTACGGCCGGAATCCTGGCCATCCACGAAGAAAGTAACAATCCGCTGCAGAAGAACGACGCGACGGCGGCACGGAAGTACCGGCGCCGATCGGCCGGTGGGACCGACGGCGCCGTAAAACCTGTACAACCGGCAGAACCGGCCGTATCGGCCGGAACCGTCGGACCCGTCGAAGCTGTTGGAGAAAAGGCCATGCGAACCCCGGCTTTCGGCGGTCGGATACGGAATGTGCGCAACGGTCCGGCGGGCATCCGGCGCCCGGAAGGCGTTGCCCGGTGGCGCCCGGAGGACTAGCGTCGGGCACGTGAACGAGACGATGCCCACGGGTTTACGCGGTGTTGACAACGGGGATTTGAACGGCGCATCAAAAGCATGCGACTTCTGCAAGATAGTCGCCGGGCGCCTTGCCGCGGCGGTTCTCTACGAAGACGACTCGACGGTCGCTTTTCTCGACATCACAGCGGTGATGGGAGGACACACTCTAGTCATACCGAAACGGCACGCGGCCGACCTCTGGGAGATCCCGCAGGAGGACGCCGCCGCGGTGATGCGCACCGTACACCGGATGGCGGCGCGCATCCGTGACGTGCTCGCGCCGGACGGCCTGACGCTCTTCCAGGCGAACCGGGAAGCCGGCTGGCAGGACCAGTTCCACCTGCACGTTCATCTCGTTCCCCGACGCGACGGGGACCACTTGACGCGTCCGTGGACGGCATCCCCCGTGGACCTGGAATCGCTCCGGGAGATGCGCGAGCGGCTCGCGGTGACGGGCCCGGCGCACACGCCCACGGGCCCGTACGGAACATGGCGCTCCACTTGAAACCCCTTGACGCCGGAGGATGTCGTCCGGAATCGTTTGCGTCGCCCGGCGGAGATCACCCGGCGGCCCCACAGAGCTTCGCTGTTGTCCATACGGTTCGTACGGAAGAAAAATGGTGAGGGTGCGCGGCCCACGGCGCCGCGTCGGCAGACACTTCTGCTGAACCCTCCGGTTTCCCGACTGTTTTTTCATGGCCGGTGCCCGGCCGGACGAGCGGCCCGGCAATTCCGATGAGTTCGCCGGTATCCGTCGGTATCTCTTTCCACCGCCGGTACGGAATCACCCACCCGACCCGCCTGACGGCCCCGGCGTACGTGCGCGCGTACCGTCCGGGAAACGGCCGGGCCGCACGACCCGCATACCGACCGCGTTTTCACGGCTCCACCGTTTCACCACCCCCATTGCCATGCCACGCACCGTGCCGCAGGACGAACCGATAGCGCGCCGCACACGAGGGGAAGACGCTCATGCTGTACTCGGGAATAGGCTGGACGGCTGCCGGCTACGAAGTGGCCGTGGTCGACGAGGGTGGCGGCCTGATATCCGCGCCGGTCACCTTCGGGCCGGGCCAGGTGGGCGCCATGACCGCATACCTGACCGGTCTGACCCGTTCCCCCGACGCGCCGCTGGTCACCGTCGTCGACAGCACCAACGGCATGCTCGACGGCGGCATGATGGTGGCCGGCCTGGACATGTACCGCGCCGACCCCTGGGTGCTGCCGCCGCCACCCGGGTTCGGCTCCGTACCGGCGGTGGAACTGGCGCACAGCGCCCGGCGTGACACCGCACGCCTGGCCCGTCTGGAGGTGCGGACCGGCACCCTGACCGGACGCCTGGAGGAACTGGACGCCGGGATCCGCAGCAGTGAGCGGGCGGTCCAGGAGCTGAGCCGGGCGGGGCGCTGTATCGGCCGGGTCGACACGGCCGAGCGCGTGATCGCGCTGACCTTCGACGACGGGCCGAATCCGCCGTACACGGGCCAGGTCCTGGACACCCTGGACCGGTACGGGATCCCCGCGACGTTCTTCTGCGTCGGCCTGCACGTCGGGGCCCACCGGGAGGACCTCGCGCGGATGGCCGAAGCGGGCCATCAACTGGGCAACCACACCTGGTCCCACGCCTATCTCCCGGATCTGTCCCGGGGCAGGCTGGAGGAACAGCTCGAACGCACCGACGAGATCATCGCGGCGACGACCGGTCTGCCGGCTCCCGGCCTCTTCAGACCGCCGTACGGATCGCGGACCCCCGAAGTGATGGACTGGCTGAGCCGGCGGCAGTCCACCGTCGTCCTGTGGGACGTCGAGCCGTTCGACTGGGCGCTTCCCGGTGCGGACACCATCGCGCGCATCACCTTGGAACAGGCCCGGCCCGGCTCCGTGATCCTGCTGCACGACGGTGGCGGGGACCGTTCCCAGACCGTCGCCGCACTGCCCGCGATCATCGAAGGGCTGCTGGAGCGGGAATTCCGGTTCGTCCGGATCGACGCACTGACCGCGGCCCGCCACCGGTTGCCGCATTCCGCATAAGAGCCGTCGCGACAAGCGCGTCGTGCCGTGCAGGGGCCGCCATGACGCGCCGGAACCGTACGGGCGAGAACTCCGGCAGATCCCAGCAGACATCAAGGACTCGGGAGGAAGACACATGACCGTCTCACCGGTGAAGGCCGCCGATGAACGTCCCACGGAAGAGACCGGGCCGGCGGAGCCGAGCGTGGGCCCCGGCGTGCTCAAGCGCCTGGCGGCCTCCTGGCCCCGGCGCGCCACGATCCGTACGGACATGAACCGCGTCTCCTCTCCCGAGGCGTACGATCCGGAACTGCTGGACTATCCGGTGCACTTACTGCCGTTCGCCGAACACCCCGCTTTCCTTGCCGCGAGCGAGGAGAAGCGCCGCCAGGTGAACACCCTGGCGTGGATCGCGTACAACGAACGGGTGATCGCGGCCGAGGAATACGTCGCGAACCCCACCTTCGAGAAACTCGCGCACGGCGTGTTCCCCGGCGTCGACCGGTACGAGGTCAAGGAAGCGGTCCAGCAGTCCCACGTGGACGAGGTGTGGCACACCTACATGCACATGATCGCGATGCAGCGCACCCGCGAGGCACGCGCCATCGGGAGCGAGCCGGACTATGTACAGCCGGTGACCAACCGGGCCCTTTACGAACTGGCGGGGCAGGCGAGCGAACAGTGGGAAAAGGACCTGCTGTACCTGCTGTGGACCGCCGTCGGAGAAATCAGCATCAACGCGTTCCTCGACCTGCTGGGCGACGACCGGACCATCCAGCCCCTGCACACTCTCATCGCCAGGCTGCACGCGCGCGACGAGGCGGCCCACGGGCCGATCCTGGCGGAACTGATGAAAGAGATCTATCCCCGTCTGAACAAGCGGCAGCAGGAGTTCTTCATACAGCACCTGCCCACGGCGGTGACCACTTTCGGAGCCGAGGACTATGAACTCTGGCCGCAGATCCTGCGTTTCGCCGGCATCCCCCGGGTGACGGAGATCATCGAGGACACCCGGAGACAACCGGGCGGTGACCTGATGCTGACCGACTTCCGCACCGTGCACCGTCTGGTGCAGGAACTGGAGATCGAGGACCGGGTGGACTTCGACTTCCGGGTGCTGCGGGCGGGTGGGTCCCGGTGATCCTGACCGGACCGGAGATCAGCCGGTCGGTCGAGGACGGGCGGATCGTCATTTCCGACTTCGACACCCGGCAGGTCAACCCCAACAGCTACAACGTACGGCTGGGGGACACGCTCCTGGTCTACTCCGGCGACGTCATCGACGCGTACGAGCCCAATCCGACCGAGAAGATCGTCATCGGTGAGGAGGGATATGTGCTCCAGCCGAACGAGCTCTATCTCGGACATACCGAGGAGAGCGTCGGCTCGGACACCTACGTGCCCCTGCTCTTCGGACGGTCGTCGGTCGGACGGCTCGGCCTCTTCGTCGAAATCACCGCCCCCATCGGCGACATAGGCTTTCACGGCCAGTGGACGCTGATGCTCTCACCGGTGCGGCCCCTGCGCGTTTATCCCGGCATGAAGATCGGCCAGATCATGTTCTTCGTCTCGTGCGGCGAAGTCGACCTGTACCGCGGCAAATACCAGGCGGCGGTGGGCCCGCAGCAGTCCCGTTACTGGCAGGACCGGATGGCGGCCGTATGATTCTCACCGGGGAGAAGATCGCCTCGGCGGTGGCCGACGGCGACATCGTCATCGAGCCCTTCGAATCCGGCAGGATCTCGCCCAACGCCTACGACTGGCGGCTCGGCGACCGCATCCGGGTGTGCGACACCGATCTCGACGCGGCGGCGCCGACGCCTTTCACGGAAAAGGTGATCCCGGCCGAAGGGATGGTTCTGCGGCCCGGTGTGCTGTATTTGGGTGTGACGCACGAGCGTACACATTCCGAGCGGTACGCGCAGATGATCAACGGTGACCACACCGTGGGCGGACTCGGAATATGGGTGCATGTCTCCGCCCCTCTGGGGCATGTAGGGCACGCCATTCGCTGGACCTTGGAGATCCGGGTGGCGCGAACCGTCCGGATCTACCCGTACATGACGTTCGGAAAGATCGTATTCCTCGACGTCTTCGGATCGCAGTCCAGCTACCAGCACCTGGGCCAGAAATACACAAGCACCGGCGGTATCGACATCTCACGTCTTTACGAGGAGCTGGTGTGAACACCCTGACCGGAGTCGACCTGCCGGTGGGCAGCCCGGGCGGCAGCGTCGAACTCCTCCACGACCTCTACCTCGGGCCGGCTCCGCACCTTCCCGGCGGCGTCTTCATGCTGGCACCACCGGACGGCCCGGATGCCGGCCCGCACAGCCCTGCCACCCCCGGCGCTCCCGCCACCCCCTACGGCCCCGCCCTGCTCTCCGTACCGGGAAAACAGCTCGACGGCCCCGGCTTCTGGTCCTATGTCACCGACCTGGCCGCCGCGATCCGACGGCGGTTCCGCGCGGCGGACCACGCAGTCCTCCACCTCCAGCACCTCGCCTTCGGTGCCACCCCGGCCCTGCTGCGCGCCTTCCCCGACCACCCGCGGCTGGCCCTGGTCCACGGCACCGACCTGCTGTTCGCCGCCGACCACCCCACCCAGGCCGACGTGCTGCACCAAGCCGTCCGAGCGGCGCAGGCCATCGTCGTCCCCACCAGCGCCATGGCCGACCTGCTGACCCGGCTGGCCCCCGCCGACCCGCGCCGGGTGATCCGCCTGCCCTGGGGCGTCCCCGACGAGCTGCTGACCGCCCCGCTCAAGGAACGCCGCCCCGACGACGGGGAGTTCCGCGTCCTGTACGCGGGCCGGCTCACCGCGGAGAAGGGCGCGGACGAACTGATCCGGTCCCTGGCCGGCGCGGAGGGCGTACGGCTCACGGTGGCGGCACCGCCCGCCGAATTCGCCGCGCTGACCCGGCGGATGCCCGGCGCGGACCCGCGCTACCTGGGCTGGCTGAGCCGTCCGGAACTCTGGGAGGAGTTCGGCAACCACGATCTCCTCGTCGTCCCCTCCAACCGGGTCGAGGCCTTCGGACTGGTCGCCGTGGAAGCACAGGCCCGCGGCCTGCCCGTGCTCTACCAGCCGGTGTCGGGCCTGGTCGAGGTCCTGGGCGGATCCGCGGCACGGATCGGTGCGGACGGCCTCCCGGACACCCTCGTGGACAGTGTGCTGACGCTGCGCAAGGATCCCGCGGCGCTGGAGGACCTGCGTACGGCCGGCCTCGCCAACGCCAGGCGCCACCCGCTCTCCGCGACCGCGCGCCACCTGCGCGAACTCTCGGAGGCGATCCAGGACGGCCCCCACGCCACGGCACGGTGACAACACCAGGCGCCGCCGCGCCCACACCTCCCGGCTCCGTTCCCACACCTCCCGGCCCCGTTCCCACGCCCCGCGGTGCCCGGCCCCCGGCCCTGCCCCCCACCCCGGCCCACGAAAGAACCCCCGTATGAGAGTCCTTCCCCCGGCCCTGATCGCCACCGACCTGGACGGCACGATCGTCCGCGCTGACAAGACGGTCTCCGCCCGTACGGTCACGGCCCTGACCCGCGTCGAAAAGGCCGGGACGCACGTCGTCTTCGTCACCGGCAGACCGCCACGGCTGATGGCGGACATCACCGCGGCCTTCGGCAGCCAGGGAATCGCGATCTGCTCCAACGGAGCGCTGCTGTTCGACATGCACTCCCGGACCGTCGGCGCGGAACGGGCCATCGAGCCCGCCGCCCTGGCGGAGGCGGCCCGGCGGCTGCGTGCAGCGGCCCCCGGCATCGGACTCGCGATCGAGTACGCCGACACCCTGGCCGGGGACGAACTGTACGAGCCGGGCGCCTGGGATGTGGACGTGACCGTACAACGCCTGCCGGAGGACCGCCTGTGGTCGCGCCCGGCACCCAAACTCATCGGCCGCCACCCCCGGCTGTCGGCCGACGAACTCGTCCGCCTGGCCGCACCCGCCATGGACGGACTCGTCACCGTCTACCACTCCAACGGCGAACGGCTGGTCGAGGCCATCGCGAGCGGAGTGAGCAAGGCCTCCGCCCTCGCGGACCTCGCGGCGCGCCTGGACGTACGGCAGTCCGATGTGGCGGCCTTCGGCGACATGCCCAACGACCTGCCGATGCTGGCCTGGGCCGGCACGTCCTACGGAGTCGCCAACGCCCACCCGGCGGTGCTGGACGCCGTCGACCACATCGTCCCCGCCAACGACGAGGACGGCGTCGCGCAGACCGTCGAGCGGCTGTTCCCGGAGATCTTTCCCGAGATCTTTCCCGACATCCTTCCCGAGTCCCTCTCCGAGGAGGCAGCGGACCATGACTGAACTCGACCGGCTGGTGAACGCGTGCCTGCTCCCCGGATTCACCGGTGGACAGACACCTCCATGGGTGCTCGACGCCCTGGAGCAGGACCTCGCGGGCGTGGTGATCTTCCCGGACAACCTCATGTCCGGGGCCGGGTCCGGGGCCGGGTCCAGGTCCGGGGCCGGGAAGATCGCGGAGATCGCCCGCTCCGTACGGTCGGCCCGCCCCGACGCCCTCGTGGCGCTGGACGAGGAAGGCGGCGACATCACCCGGCTGGACCTCGCGACCGGCAGCGCCTACCCGGGCAACCTCGCGCTCGGGGAGATCGATGATCCGGATCTCACCGCCACGCTCGCCGGCTCGATCGGCGCCGAGCTGGCCGCCGCCGGCGTCAACCTCAACCTGGCGCCTTCGGTCGACGTCAACAGCGTCCCTGAGAATCCCGTCATCGGTGTACGGTCCTTCGGCGCCACCCCCGAGAAGGTGAGCCGGCACGGCGCGGCCTTCGTCCGGGGGCTACAGAGCGCCGGCGTGGCCGCGTCCGCCAAGCATTTCCCCGGGCACGGGGCCACGGTCACCGATTCCCACCATGCGCTGCCGGTCGTCGACTGCGACGAGGCCACGTTCCGCGCCCGCGAACTGGCTCCGTTCCTGGCCGCCATCGAGGCCGGAGCCCGCAGCATCATGGCCGCACACGTGATGTTCCCCGCGCTCGATCCCCGGCGCCCGGCGACGCTCAGCCGCCGTCTGCTGCACGACCTGCTGCGCACCGAACTCGGCTACGACGGCGTGCTGATCAGTACGGCGGTGGCGATGGAAGCCGGCTCGGGGCCCGGTCACCTGGCACGCACCGCGGTCGCCACCCTGCGGGCGGGCGCCGACCTGCTGCTCCTGGGGCCGGGTGACGGCGCTGCGCGGTGCGCGGCGGTCCGGGCCGCCGTCGCCGAGGCGATCCGCGTCGGCGACCTGGACACCGCCGGGCTGGAAGCCGCCGCGGAGCGCGTCCACGCCCTGCGCACCTGGGCCGCCCGCCCCACCACCGTGGAAGGGAGTCGCGCGGTCGGCATGGAGGCGGCGCGCCGCGCGGTACGCGCCACCGGGCCCGTCCGGCTCACCGCGCCGGCCACCGTCGTCGAGCTCCGTGCCCCGGCCGGCGTGATGGCCGGCGCGGCCCACTGGAGCCTGACCGAGCCGCTGGCCGCACTCGGCCTCCTCGCCCGGGCCGTCCGGGTTCAGGACGCCGGGCGCAGACCGGTACAGATCCTCGCCGAGGCCGCGGGCCGCCCCCTTGTCCTGGCCGTACGGGACGCCTGCCGCACCCCGTGGCAGCGGGAGTGGCTGGCCGAGGCGCTCGCGGCCCGGCCCGACGCGATCGTGGTGGCGGTCGGCATGCCGGACGACGTACCGCTCACCGCCGGCGCGGCCATCCGCGCCTACGGTGCCGGCGCGGTGAACACCAGGGCGGCGGCTGAACTGCTCGCGGGGCACGGGGGACAGGACCGGTGACGGCCGCCGTACGTACGACGACGGGGGCGACGGTGGCGGCACGGGCCGTACGGACACCAGCCGTACGGGCACGGGCCGCGCGCACGCCGTTCGTACGGATTCAAGCCGTACGGATCCAAGCCGTACGACACCGGGTCATACGGTCCAAGGCCGTGCGGAATCCGGCCGCCCGCCGCGCCTTGGACGGACTCGCCGGATCCAGGACGTCACCAGTGCTCCGGATGCCCCAGCCGGAGGACCGCGGACCGTACGTCCTGGAGGGCGACGGAGAGCGCGCCCGCGACCACCGGGTCATCGGGGACGTGGGACAGTGCCAGCCGCGGTCGGCGCGGGACCAGGTGCGGCAGCGCTTCCCCGGTCAGCGCCCGCAGCCGCTCGCCGCCGGCGGCGAGCAGCTCACCGGACAGCACGACCAGTTCGGGGTCCAGTACGGAGACGAGGACGGCCAGCCCGGCGGCCAGGCGCTCGGCGTACTCGGACAGGAGCCGCACACCGGGGGCACCGGCAGCGCCGGAGCGGGCGACGCCCATCGCCGCCACCGCGTCATCCGCGGTGATGCCATGGGCCGCGGCCAGCGCCAGCAGGGCTTCCGCGTCCACGGTTTCATGGAAGTGCAGCGGCTTCCCGCCACGCGATCCGGGCATGGCGATCCCGTACACCTCACCCGCCTGGCCACTGGCTCCCGTGTGCACCACGCCCTGGGTGACGATCGCGGCGCCCACGCCCTCGTCCACCCACAGGAGGACGAAATTGTCGACGCCCACGGCCGCTCCGTGGTGCAGCTCCGCGTGGGCGGCGAGGTTGGCGTCGTTGAGGAAGCAGATGTCCGTGCCCAGGCGCTCGGCCAGGGCCGTGCGCACACCGGGCTCCTCCCAGCCGGGCAGGCCGGGGGTGCGCGAGAGCCCGCCGGTGTGCGGGTCGACCACGCTGGGAACCCCGGCGACCGAGCGGTCGATGTGCGAGGCGTGCAGACCGGCCCCCGCAGGGCCTCGTCGAACGCGTCGCCCGCCGCCGTACGCAGGGCCACAGCCGACCGGTCGGGCAGCGGAACCGAACGGTCCGCCACCACGGTGCCGGTGATGTCCGCGATCCGCACCCGCGCGAGCTGCGGCGTCAGATGGAAACCGGCCACGTGCGAGAGGTTCGGGACGATGCAGTACGTCTTGGAATTGGGACCCGGAAGGTCCTTCCTGACACCGGTCTGCTCGACCAGTCCGGCCGCCGACAGCCGGGCGATCGACTGGTAGACGGTCGGCTTGGAAAGGCCGGTCAGCTTCGCGAGCTGGGCCCCGTTGAGGGAGCCGTGCGCGAGAAAGAGCTTCAAAACGGCCCGGTCATTGACGGAACGCGCCAATTGCGGTGTTCCGGTGACGGGTGACGCCTTATCTGGTGTATCCGGTGCGACTTCAAGCACTGCGGACCCTCCCCGACGACATCTGTGACGTCACGACATTTTACAGGTGCCGGGTACGTGGGACGGGCCCGTGCCCACCGTCGCAATATTTTCCCCGTTCTTTCGTGTTTCCTGGTATTCCCTCATGAAGAAGGTGTTTGTTGTGAGTTGGTCCTGGCGGGGCGATGCGATTCTCTTCGACATCGACGGAACGCTGGTCGACTCGATGGGAGTCATCGAGCGGCACACCCGGTTATGGGCGGTCCGCAACGGCCTGCCGGAAGACGAAGTGCTGGATTCCTGGCACGGCCGCCGGGACAGTGACATCATCGCCGAGTGGGTGTCCCGCGATGCGGTCGAGGGTGAATTGGCGTGGATGCGGGAGCGCTCGCTGACCGACGTCGAAGGCATCGCGGCCACCCCCGGCAGCCTGGAACTGGTGAGGGAACTCCCGCCCGGCAGATGGGGCCTGGTCACCTCCGGGGAACGCGACGTGGTCGAGCGGCGACTGGCCGCCGCCGGCTTTCCGGTCCCCGCGGTCCTGGTGGCGGCGGAAGACGTCGACCAGGGCAAACCCGACCCGGAAGGCTTTCTCCTGGCGGCGGACATGCTGGGGGTCGCGCCGTCAGGGTGCCTGGTGTTCGAGGACGCCGACTCCGGCGTGCGAGCCGCCGTGAAGGCCGGCATGGAAGCCGTCATGGTGGGCATGGCGGAACCGGCCGGCTACGGCGTCACACGCATCCCGAGTTTCCTGGGCGTCCGCCCCGTCCGTACGGAAATGGACACCGGCCCGGTCGCCGTCCCCGGCGCTCACATCGGTAACGTTTCCAGATACCGGTCCCCTCTTCACCTCTCGTTCGCCGAATGACTGATTCGGCCGACCACCCATATCAGCAGAAGCACCCGAAACCATCCATTGAAGGGGGACGCTCATGGGACGCGACAGTTCCCTGCGCATCGGTCTGGCTGTCATGCACCACCCGTCAAGAAAAGAACGGATTCCCGGCCTGGTGGAGAGATGTGCTCCGCTGGCTGTCGACGTCGTGTGCGACCCCCGCCCGACCGGGCCGCCCAGCCCCTTGCGTACGGCGAAAAGGGCCTGGGCGGCCGTGGACGCGCGATCCACCCACCACGTGGTCCTCCAGGACGACGTACTGCCCTGCCCGCAATTCGCCGCACTCCTTCACGAGGCCGTGACGAGCCGCCCCGACTGCGCCATCGCCCTGTACGTGAACTGGAACAGTCCGCGCAATTCCTACCTGGCCCGCCGCGCGATCGTGGCGGGCGGTTCCTGGGTGCGGCTCTCGTCCAGGGAGTACACCCCGACGCTCGGACTGGTGCTCCCCGCCCGGCACGCCGAAGAACTGGCCGCGTTCCTCGCCGGCTTCCCGGACTCCTTCGTCGATGACGACGAACTGGTGACGCGTTTCTGCCGCGAACGGGGAATCGAGGTATGGGCTCCGCTCCCCACCCTGCTGGAACACGGCGGCGACCAGAGCCTGGCCGGCAACGACAGCCACGGCGCCAGGAATTCCGTCCTGTTCGCCGGAACATGCGAACCGGTGCCCGGACAGTGGCGGACCGACATACCCGCGAACCGGCATGCCCCGCCCCCGCACCGGCGATTTCCTGTGGATTTCTCGGTCGAACTCGCCCCGGCCGGCTGTCTGATCCGGTTCGAGCGGCCGGAGACCGGTGAGGCCATTGACCACTTGTTCGGCTGGTACTGGCAGGACTGGCTGGAACTGCTCGGCATCGCCCCGTCCGAGATCACCGAAGCGTGGCAGCATGCCACGCTCCCGCCGCACACCAAGCGCACAGAACAGGGAGAACAGGCCCAACACACCAACCACGCCGCATACGCCACATACCGCGAATTCGCCTTCGAGACCTGGGCGGCCGGTTTTCTCCTCGGAGCGGATGCGGCCCACCTCTTCGACCCGCCGTACGGCGAGGTACCGCCGCACCCCGCCGCCCCGGCCATGCTCCGGGCCTGTCTGGACACCTGGGTCAGATCCGGCCTGCCGCCGCGCGGTCCGGGCACCCCCGGCGCCGACGGCGTCCGGCACCTGACCGACATCGCCGTGGCGGCGGTACACCAAGGCATCTCGTACGCCCGGAACCGGACCCCGTACCGGGCCGAGTACGCCGAACGCCCCCAACCGAGGCAGGAATCCTATGTCTGACCACTCACTGCCCTCGCCCGGGCCGGATCGGCCCACCCAGTCGGCCGGGCCGGTCGACTCGGCGCTGCGCGGCCTGGCACGCCGGGAGGCCGCCGCCCAGCTCCTGCCCGCCCCTCCCGTCGGCCCCCGCCACCCGCACCTCTTTCTCAAGGCCGTGCCCTGCCGGGACTGCGGCGCGGATCAGGAGACGCTGCGCGCGTACGCCCCCGCCGTACCCGGACGCTTCGCCTCCCTGCTCCACGGGGATGAGCAGCCGCCGGGCGAGGGCAGGGACAACGTGCTGAGCATGCTCGGCTGCGAGGTGCTGTCCGTCCGCGGTTTCCTGTGTGCCGCCCTCGCCGGACGCGAGAACGGCTCCGCCCTCCACATCAAGACCCGCGCGCTCGCTCTCGCCGAACTGACAACGCGGCAACAGCCGGCCACGGCCCTCCGACCGGACGATCTGATCCTCCGCATCGACCACGACGAACGATCGACCGCCACCAACCTGAACCTCCCAGCCCCCCACCCCACACCCCCTGCCCCTCCCCACCCCCACGACCCCACCCACCAACCCCGATCCTCCCGGCCTCCACCCGCCGAAACCCCCTGTGCACCCCCGGCCACACCGCACGCAGAACCGAAGAACCCCATTTCCTGACCTCACACGGAGACCACCCCCACTGGTCCCCCTGGCAACGCCTCTACCGCCGAACCCTGATATCCGAAGTACGCAACAGCCTGTACGCCCACACCTGAACGCCTCCACCACGCGGCCCGCACACGCCACGGAACACCGGGACCACCACCATCGCCGCAATCACCGCATGCCAAAAAGATCCCTACGGTCCGCGAAAGACCGTAGGGCTCCAACCGGTGCCCGAGAGGGATGTCTGCGGAGGTCTTGGGGGTATCGGTCAGCGTGCGGTGTCGCGGCGACGGCGGAACACGCCGTACCCCGTCACCACGCCGACACCGATGGCGCCAGCGGTGGCCGCGCCCCAAACCAGCCACGGCATTGACACATCGGAAGTTGCTGAAGCTGCTGAAGCCCGGGAGGCATCGGATGTCTTGGAGGAAGCGGCGGGTGCTCCGGTAAGCAATGCCCCTGGCGGCACGACTTCGCCACATAGCGCTCGTCACCGCAAACAACGAAATTGATCGCCGCTGAACGATTGCTCAGGAATCGACGTCGGCAGCACTGTCTGAGAGCGGGCAGTGCGAGGTCCTTGCGGGCGGGCAGCCCTCTTTCTTGCGGACAGGCTCTCCCTCTGCGGGCCCATTCGTGTCGGTTCCGAACGGGTGGCTCCTCCGCGAACTGGCTTCGTGCTGTTCGGGCGGGTACGGGCGAGGCAGGCGGCCCCCAGGACCTGGAGAAGGTCTCCGCCCGCCGGCGACGGCACGCATTACTGGTCTGACCAGGAGAATCGCTCGGCTGTTGGTCACGTGGCCGGTCACGCCACAGACCGGGACAAAGAAAAACCCCACACGAAGTGGGGTCTCTGCTGGTGTCCGAGGGGGGACTTGAACCCCCACGCCCGATAAAGGGCACTAGCACCTCAAGCTAGCGCGTCTGCCATTCCGCCACCCGGACCAGGTGTTGTCTTCGCGGCCTGGGCCGTTCCGACGAGGAAAACAATAGCAAACGTTCGGGGGTGGTCGATCACGGCGGGGTGCGGCGGGGGAGGGGGTGCGGGGCTGTGGCCTGCGTGTGTCGGGGGGATTACGGCCTTGGGTGCGGCGGCGGCGGGGTGGAGGATGGCGGTGGACCCCGCCGTGGACCGTGCCCTTTCGGGGGTGCGGCGCGGCCGTGAACCATGAGGAGGCAGTGTGAGCGAGTCACAGCCGGGCCAGCCGGGCCGTACGGTCGGTGGCGAGGACGAGGTCGTGGATCTGTGCCGCGACCTGATCCGGATCGACACCAGCAATTACGGCGACCACTCGGGCCCGGGGGAGCGGGCCGCCGCCGAATACGTGGCGGAGAAGCTCGCCGAGGTGGGGCTGGAGCCGCAGATCTTCGAGTCCCACAAAGGACGGGCGTCGACGGTGGCCCGTATCGAGGGCGCCGATCCCTCGCGGCCCGCGCTGCTCATCCACGGGCACACCGATGTCGTACCGGCGAACGCCGAGGACTGGACGCACCACCCGTTCTCCGGGGAGATCGCCGACGGGTGCGTGTGGGGGCGCGGGGCGGTCGACATGAAGGACATGGACGCCATGACGCTGGCGGTCGTACGTGACCGCATGCGCTCCGGGCGCAAACCCCCGCGCGACATCGTGCTGGCCTTCCTGGCCGACGAGGAGGCGGGGGGTACGTATGGCGCCCGTCACCTCGTCGACAAGCATCCCGGTCTCTTCGAGGGGGTGACGGAGGCCATCGGTGAGGTCGGCGGGTTCTCCTTCACCGTCAACGAGAAACTGCGGCTCTATCTGGTGGAGACGGCCCAGAAGGGCATGCACTGGATGAGGCTGACGGTCGACGGCACCGCCGGCCACGGCTCGATGACGAACGACGACAACGCGATCACGGAGCTGTGCGAGGCGGTCGGGCGGCTGGGGCGGCACAAGTTCCCGGTGCGGGTGACCAAGACCGTACGGTCCTTCCTGGACGAGCTGTCCGATGCGCTGGGCACCGAGCTGGACCCCGAGAACATGGAGGAGACGCTCGCCAAGCTGGGCGGCATCGCGAAGATCATCGGGGCTACGCTGCAGAACACCGCCGCGCCGACGCAACTGGGCGCGGGCTACAAGGTCAATGTCATCCCGGGGCAGGCGACCGCGCACGTGGACGGGCGCTTCCTGCCGGGGTACGAGGAGGAGTTCCTGGCCGACCTGGACCGCGTTCTGGGGCCGCGCGTCAAGCGGGAGGACATCCACGCCGACAAGGCACTGGAGACCAGCTTCGACGGGGCACTGGTGGACGCGATGCAGTCGGCGCTCCAGGCGGAGGACCCGATCGCGCGGGCCGTGCCGTACATGCTCTCCGGTGGTACGGACGCCAAGTCCTTCGACGACCTGGGAATCCGCTGCTTCGGATTCGCGCCGCTCAAGCTGCCGCCGGAGCTGGACTTCGCCGGCATGTTCCACGGTGTGGACGAGCGGGTTCCGGTGGAAGGGCTGAAGTTCGGCGCACGGGTGTTGGACCGTTTCATCGACCAGAGCTGACGTGTCGAGCGACATGCCGGGAGATAATCGTTCGGGCGTGCGTATTTAACTGAATGGAGTGAACGGAGCGATACTCTCGTAGCTTCAACGCTCCCTTCTCGTTGCAGGGAGTGCGGTTCGCGGCTGGGATCGCAT
Source organism: Streptomyces sp. MST-110588 (assembly GCF_022695595.1). NCBI lineage: Bacteria > Bacillati > Actinomycetota > Actinomycetes > Kitasatosporales > Streptomycetaceae > Streptomyces > Streptomyces sp. MST-110588. The sequence continues at coordinate 1,216,368 of NZ_CP074380.1, read as the reverse complement.
TGTCAACGAGGAGGAACAATGATCAAGAAGGTCGTCGCTGCTGCGGCAGTCACGGGGGGCCTTGTGCTCGCCGGTGCGGGACTGGCTGTGGCCGACGCCGGTGGCCAGGCTGCCGCCGTCAACTCCCCGGGTGTTCTCACCGCCAACATGCTCCAGGTGCCGATTCACGTGCCGATCAACCTGTGCGGCAACACCATCGACATCATCGGGCTGCTGAACCCCGCCTTCGGCAACACCTGCGTCAACGACTGACGTTGCGTCTCAACCCGTGAGGGTGTAACCCCGGTCGGCTCCGGAGCGTTTTTTCTTTTCGCTCCGGGGCCGCTGGGTATTTTGGCGGGCGGGGGACCAAAGAATTTCCCGCGCGCATTCCTGAAGGTAGAAGGCAGGGGAGCGATCTATGCGACAGGTTGCGAAGAAAGGGCTGCTCACAGTGGCAGCCGCGAGCGGTATGTTTGCCATAGCAGGCGGCTACGCGCACGCAGAATCCGGCGCGCAGAGCGCCACGGCGCACTCACCAGGAGTGCTGTCCGGAAACACGGTACAAATTCCCGTCGAGGCACCGGTCAACGCCTGCGGGAACACCGTCGACGTCGTCGGGCTGTTCAACCCCGCCACGGGCAATTCGTGTGGCAACGGGTCCGGCGCGTCGCACGGCGGCAGTGGGGGCGGCAGCGGCGGTTCACCGACAGGGGCGGGCACGGCTCCACCCGGGCCGGGGGACAGACGCAGAACTCGCCCGGCATCCTGTCGGGCAACAGCATCCAGGCGACGGTCGACGCGCCGGTCAACGCCTGCGGGAACACCGTCACGGTCATCGGGGCCGGCAACTCCACGAGCGGCAACCACTGCTCCAACGGCTCGGCGACACCGCCGTCCGGCCCACAGCATCCGCACGGGCCGGGCAGCCCGGGGCACTCGGACGGTCCGAGTCATCCGCAGGGGCCAGGGCCGCATCATCCGCCGGCCTCGGATCATCCGGGCGGGCCCGGGGACGCTCAGGACTCGGGCAAAAAGAGCCACACGGGCACAACCGATGACGCAGGTGTGGGGCGGCATCGCGCCGCACCGGGCTCGCCGGATGCGCGGAGCGGGCCGGGGCGGCATGCGTCGGCCGATGATGTCGAGGCGGCAGGCAGCTCCGGCCTGACCCCGCTCACCGGCATCGGACAGCTCGCGCAGACGGGCGCGGGACAGCTCGGCCTCGCCCTGTCGACGGGCACGGGCCTGCTGCTCGGCGGCGCGGTGCTCTACCGGCGCGCCCGTACGTCTCGTACGGCCCGCACGCCCGGCGTCTGAGACGGCGCGTACGAGGATGCATTCCTGAGGAACCGGACGTATCCCTGAAGATGTCGAAGGGGTCGGCGCCCGGTGCCGTCATCCGGCAGCCGGTGCCGTCATGACCGGTTCGGTACAGGCGGAGCGGGTCCCGCGACCGCGGGCCCGCTCCGTCCGGCCCTGATCGGTCCCTGACCGATTCCAGGCATGATCATTTGAGCGCGCCGGTGCACCGTCACCATGTGGCGCGGATCTGTCGGATGATCCGGCGGCGCAGCCGCACCTTGCGGCTGCCGTCGGGATTGAGTCGAAGTCGGTCCAACTCCCAGTGTCCGTACTCGGCATGGTCGGTCAGCAGGCGTGTGGCGGCCTTGCGGGAGACCCCCCGAGGCACGTACACATCGCAGAATTCGTATTCCGGCATCGCATCTATTGTGCGGGACACGCCCCGGTACGGATAGCGTCTGCACTATGTCTGATGCTGCGCAGCCCTCCGCTGCCGAGGTACGTGCCGCCGCCGAGGCGGTCAAAGCCGCGCTGGACCGTCACCTCGATGCGGTCGAACGCCGTTCAGGGCAGGACGATCCGGCGGTCTATGCCGCGTTCGACGAACTCGCCGCGGCGGCAGAGGCGTACGACGAGCTGCTGTACGACACCTATGACGAGGTCACCCCCTTCGAGATCCCGGGGAACGACACGCTGCCCGCGTACGCGGGGCCGGAGGAACCGAGTGCGCTGAGCGTGCTGATCCGGCGCGACTACGCCGTGGTCGAACCGCAGCGGCTGCTGACGCAGGCGCAGCGCATCGCCGACCTCGACCCGGACTCGGCCGTCGGCGCCCCGCCGGACACCGGCGTCGGCAACGGGGCCGCGGCGGGAGTGGTGGGTGGCAGCGTGCACGCCGCGCTGGGTGTGCTCTTCGGGGAGTACGAACCCGACGAGATCGCCTCCCGGCACAAGGAATTCGGGCTGGAGGAGGGTGATTCCACGCTCTGGGTGACGGCGGCCGACGAGCCCCCGGAGCCGGGGGAGTGGCTGTCCGCCCCCTTCGACCAGGCCGATCCGCAGCGCGTGGTGTGCCGCTTCGACGTCAGCTCCGTCTTCGACGAGGAGCTGGGCGTGGACGATGACGACGAGGACGACGATGTCGAGGAGGAGGATGTCGAGGACGAGGACGCGCTGGAGGTCCTCGACAGGGAGCGCTGAGAGCGCCGGGTTCCGGCGGCAGGGCGCGGGCGGGACCGCGGAAGCAGGCAGGTGGTGCGTCGGTGCCGTGGCGCCGGTGTGGTCACGTGGTCCTGCCCGCGGGAACCGCGTGACCGCCTGACCGCGTGTCCGTGGGTGTGGTGAAGGGCGGAGCCGGGCCGCGCGGGGCGGCCCGGCTCCGTACGGTTCAGCCGGTGGCCGACATGGGGCTCCCGGCGGGCTGGTCGCCGTGCAGGCTCAGGAGCGTCCGCAGCCGGGTCGTACGGTCCTTGACGGGAATCTCGGCGACCGCGCGCGCCAGTGCCTGGTCCACGCCCTGGACGACGGACAGATGGCGCTCGGCACGGCTGAAGGCGGTGTAGACCCAGGCGCGGGTCAGGCCCTTGGCGGCGTCGCCGGGCAGCACCGCCACGACGGCGGGCCAGCGCATCCCGGCCGCCTGGTGGGCGGTGAGCGCCCAGCCGTGCCGTACCGCGCCGCCGGTGACCCGCTCGCGCGGTACGACGAGCGCGGAGCCACCGCAGTCCAGGTGCAGACCGGCGGCGTCCGCGCCGGTGACCGTGGCCTCCACGGTGCGGCCGGGCGCGGGGGAGTACGCGACCCGGTCACCCGGGTCGAAGCCGCCGAAGCGGCCCGGTCCGGGGTTGAGCCGCTCCTTGAGGGCGGCGTTGAGCGCCCGGGTGCCCGCCGAGCCGCCGTGCCCGACCGTGATGACCCGTGTGTGCTCCGGCGGTACGCCGATCGCGCGCGGCACGGAGTCGGCGACGAGCTGGACGGTACGGTGCACCGCCTCGCCCGCGTCGCGCACCGGGACGATCACCACCTCCTTGCCGGGCGCCTCGACCTGGTTCAGCTCACCGATCCCCACGCCGGACACCAGCTCGCCGATCGGGCCGAAGTCGGGCGTACGGGAGGCGACGTGCGGGCAGAAGCGCGCGGCCAGGAGATCCGCGAACAGCTTGCCGGGCCCGGCCGACCACAGCACACCGGGGTCGCCGCTGAGTACGAGCCGGGTGCCGTCCGCGAGCGACTCCACCAGGGCCGCCGCGGTCTCCAGGTCCAACTGGGGCGCGTCCAGCACGACCAGCAGGTCGAGCGCGAGCGCCCCGTCCGCATCCCGTCCCGGCCCTTCGCGTCCGGCCAGCAGCCCGGCGAGGGTGACGGCCGCCCCGTCGGCATCGGTGTCGGTATCAGTGGTGGTGTCGGTGTCGGTGTCGGTGGCGGTGTCGGTGTGGCCGGTGCCCTCGGGGCCCGCCGCCTCGGCGATCAGGCGGCCGAGCCGGCGGCGGCCGTCCGCGCTGTGCGTGGCACCGTAGGCCCGCAGGCCCATCGCACGCGCCGCGGCGACCAGCGCCGCGGGCTCGGCGCGCGCCGCCTGCGCACCGGTGTGTGTCACGAGACCGGCGCGGGCCGCCGCACGGATCAGCTCGGCCGCGGACGGGGAGGGAGCGGCGGCAGCCGCCGCTTCCCAGTCCTCCGCGCCGGGACGAGCGGGCCCGGAGGCGGTGCCGGGCGCGGCATCGACGCCGTCAGCCGCCGTGTCCCCGGCTCCGCCACCGTCACTCCCGTCGTCGCTCTTGGCCCCGGTGGCCGGGGCCGCTCCGGCGTCCGCCTCGTCGAAGGTGTTCAGCAGCCGTGCGAGGCCGTCGGCGACGCTCTCCTCGGCCATCGCGAACCGGTCCAGCCCGAGCAGGACCCGTACCGGCGGCTCGTCCGCCTCGTCGGTGTCCTCCGGCGCCGCCGGCCGGGCTCCCGAGGGCGTCTCGATGGCGTCCTGGAAGACCAGTACGGCGCCGTCGGCGATGGCGAGCTGAAGGGCCTGGTCCGGGTCCGGTACGGAGCGCTGGGCGAGCGCGGCACGCAACGCGGGGGCCTCCAGGGCGGAGTGGCCCGCCACCGCGGCCTGCTCCAGCAGCCAGCCGACCAGCGCCTGCGCGCGCCGCTCGTCGGCGGGCCCGCACGCGGGGCCGAGCAGCGCCCGGGCGAACCCGTCGGCCTGTTCAGGACGCACGCCGGGCACGGCCAGCAACTGCCAGGGGTCCTCGCGCAGCGCCTGCGCCGCCCGCTCACCGAGCACCTCGGCGGTCTTCCCGGCCAGCGACTCCGGCGCGCCGCCCGCCGCGAGGACCTGCCGTACGCCGTCGATGCCCGGTGCCAGCGGCCCCGCCCCGTCCGGGTGCGCGGGGGCCTGTCCCATGGGGCCGGTCGCGTACGCGGCGGTGGCGCCCGCGGCACCGGCGCCGGTGGCTGCGGGAGGCGCGGGGCGGTCCTGCTCCGGAGCGCCGCCCTCCGCGCGCGGCCGTACGGTGTGCGGCGCGGGGCCCGCCGGGGCGCCGCCCGGAGCCTGCGGGGCGTCCGCAGCCTGTCGGGGGTACGGGGTCTGCGCGGCGTGCGGAGCCTGCGCGGCGTGCGCGGCCTGGGGGTCCCGCGGGCGCCGGGCGGCGGGCCGTGCACGGTCGTTGAAGAAGGAGTCCGCCGACCGCTCGCCGCGCTCCACGGCCCGTACCGCGGCGACCAGCGCCGCCGTCGCCGCGGCACCGGCCCCGGCCCCGGGCTTCTGGCCGTCCGCCCGCTCCGGAGCACCTTGGCCCGGAACCGCCTCGTCCGAAGCCGCCCCCTCGGAAGCCTGCGCGTCAGGCGCTTCCCCCGAAGCCGCCACGTCCGAAGGTCCCTCTCCCGAAGCCGCCACGTCCGAAGCTGCCTCCCCCGAACCCGTCGCGTCAGCCGTCTCCCCGTCCGGAGCCGTCCCCGCCGAATCTGTCTCCGCCGAATCCGTCCCCGCCGAAGCCGTCTCCCGCGAAACCGCTTCCGCTCCCTGCGAAGCGTCCGGCGCCGCGCCCTGCCCGCTGACCTCCGAGGCGTCGGCCGACGACGGACTGCCGGACGCGGCGCCGGACGCCGTGCCGTTCGGAGCGCCGGACGGCTCGCCCGCGGACCGGTCCTGCGGAACGCCGGCCCCGGCCTCATGGTCGGGCGCGGCTTCGCCGGCGAGGCGGTCGGTACTCACAGCGTGCTCCAGTCGTGATCGGGATAGTGGTGCACCGGGGCCGACACATCGTCCAGCGCCCGGCGGATCTCGTCAGGAAGACTAAGGGTCTCCACTGACAACGAGGCTCTGAGCTGCTGCGCCGTGCGCGCGCCGACGATCGGGGCGGTGACTCCCGGCCGGTCGCGGACCCAGGCGAGGGCGACGTGGAGCGGGGTGACGGCGAGGCCGTCGGCGGCGATGGCCACCGCGTCCACGATGCGCCTCGCCGCCTCGTCCAGGTACGGGGCGACGAATGGCGCGAGGTCCTCGGAGGCGCCCCGGGAGTCGGCGGGGGTGGCGTGGCGGTACTTGCCGGTGAGGACGCCGCGGCCCAGCGGCGAGCAGGGGAGCACCCCGATGCCCAGGTCGAGGGCGGCGGGCAGCACCTCGCGCTCGATGCCGCGCTGGAGCAGGGAGTACTCCATCTGGGTGCCGGCCAGCCGGGTCCGTATGTCGGGAGCGGCGAGCTGCCACGTGGCGGCCTTGGCGAGCTGCCACCCGGAGAAGTCCGCCACGCCCGCGTAGCGGGCCCGCCCGCTGGCGACGGCGGTGTCCACGGCCTGCAGCGTCTCTTCCAGCGGTGTGTACGGATCGAAGGTGTGGAGCTGCCACAGGTCGACGTAGTCCGTGCCCAGCCGCTCCAGTGAGGCGTCCAGGGCCGAGAGCAGATGGCGGCGGGAGCCGTCGCAGCGCCGGCGGGCGTCCAGGACGCTGCCGGCCTTGGTGGCGATGACCAGGTCGCGACGTGGGACCAGCCCCTCGGTCAGCCGGCCCAGGAGGTATTCGGCGCCCCCGTCGGCGTACACGTCCGCGGTGTCCACGAGGGTGCCGCCGGCCTCCCAGAACGTCTTGAGCTGGTCGGCGGCGTCACGCTCGTCGGTGTCCCGGGCCCAGGTGAGCGTGCCCAGGCCGATGCGGGACACGCGCAGGCCGGTGCGGCCGAGGTGCCTTTGCTCCATGCGCCCGAGATTAGTGGCCGGGCCACCGGGCGAAGGGTGCCTGTGGACAACTTGACGGTGACGCCCCGCGACCTCGCGCGCTAGAGTCCCCGCGACAGCGACGTTACTGATCGGTAAGGGGAGCGGCATGAGGCTCGGGATCAATCTCGGCTACTGGGGTGCCGGCATGGACGCGGACAACCTCGCGGTGGCGAAGGAGGCGGACCGGCTCGGCTACGCGGTCTGCTGGGCCGCGGAGGCGTACGGCTCCGACGCCGCGACCGTGCTTTCGTGGGTCGCCGCGCACACCGAGCGGATCGACGTCGGCTCGGCGATCTTCCAGATCCCGGCCCGTACGCCGGCGATGACCGCGATGACCGCGGCCACCCTGGACTCGCTCTCCGGCGGGCGCTTCCGGCTGGGCCTGGGCGTCTCGGGGCCGCAGGTGTCCGAGGGCTGGTACGGCGTGAAGTTCGACAAGCCGCTGGCCAGGACCCGTGAGTACGTGGAGATCGTCCGCCGGGCGATGACCCGCGAGCGGCTGTCCTACCAGGGGCAGCACTGGACGCTGCCGCTGCCCGACGGTCCCGGCAAGCCGCTGAAGCTCACTGTTCACCCCCAGCGCGAACACATCCCGCTCTACATTGCCGCGATCGGCCCCAAGAACCTGGAGCAGACCGGTGAGATCGCGGACGGCGCGCTGCTGATCTTCCCCTCCGCCGACCACCTGGAGGAGACGGCGGTCCGCCACATCCGGGCGGGCCGGGAGAAGGCCGGGAAGACCATGGACGGCTTCGACGTCTGTCCGACGCTGCCGCTGGCCGTCGGGGAGGACGTGCGCGCGCTGGCCGACATGTTCCGTCCGTACACGGCCCTGTACGTCGGCGGTATGGGCAGCCGCAAGCAGAACTTCTACAACCAGCTCGCGCGGCGCATGGGGTACGAGAAGGAAGCCGCCGAGATCCAGGACAAGTACCTGTCCGGCGACAAGCAGGGCGCGGCTGCCGCGATCCCGCACGAGCTGATCGACTCCACCACCCTGCTGGGCCCGGTCGAGCGGATCGCGGAGCGGATGCAGGCGTACGCGGCGGCCGGCGTCAACACGCTGACGCTGGCCCCCGCGGGGCTCACGCTGGAGGACCGGCTCGCCTCGCTGCGCGCCGGCACCGAGGCCCTGGAGCGCGCCGGTCTGGCGTGATACAGGCTGCCGTACGGGCCGCGGGCGGGCGAAGTCTCCGGCCGTGGTGGGGGCTCGGGGGTCTCCCCGCCACGGCCGTCGTCCAGCACAACGCCCCGGCCGCCCATGGGGTTACGTACCACGCACGCCCGTACGTCATCCGTTCGAGGGAGTTGGCCGACCCAGCGGTTGCCCTCGGCGCCCCCTCGCACTTTACTTTTTCTTTGCGGCTGTTCGGTGCGGCCGTCTCCGTATGGCTGTATCGGTGCGGCTGTGTGGGTGTGGAAGTGAGGTGGCGCGGATGCTCTCAGCCAGAGGTCTCTTCCAGGAGATCGTCGGACATGACGAGTCCTACCGGCTCTTCTGCTCCATCGCCGCCAGCGGCGAGGCACAGGGCGGATGGGAGAACGGCCGGATCGCCGCGCTGGTGCCGGAGTCCCAGCGCGCGCTGGCCCCCAAAGTGGCACGGCACGGCGCCGACGAGGACAAGCACGGCCGCATATTCCGCGCGCTGCTGCGCAAGCGCGGCCTGGAGGAGACAGAGGTCCCCGAAGCGACCGACTACACCCTGCTCCTGGAGCGCCGGGGCATCGGCCTGGCACACGACAAACTCCGCCGCGACGAACCGCTCACCGAGCGGGACATCGTCCTCTACCTCGCCCACAGCCGGGTCACCGAGCAGCGGGCCGCCGCCCAGATGGGGATGCTCAAGGCCCACTTCGGCGACCACCCCGAGCTGGGAAGGGCGATCCGGATGATCGCCCAGGACGAGGAGAACCACCTCGCCTACTGCCACGAGGAACTGCTGCGGCTGTCCGCGCAGGGGCACGGTCCGCTGATACGCGGCGCGCTGCGCGAGAGCGCGCTCGTGGAGATCGAGGTCTACCGGGACGTGAGTCTGGCCGTGATGGAACGGATGGGCCGGATCCTGGGCTGGTCGCGCGCCAAGTCCGCCGTGCTCGCCGCCGGCATCCGCGCGATGTACGTCTACGAACGGCTGGGCGGCTGGCGGCGGCTGGTCACACTGCGGATGCCCCAACGGCGGGACGCGCTGGGCGGACCGGCCACATCGGCGGCGGAGTTCGCGTAACGGCCGCAGGGGGAGTGCGCGGGTAAGGCCGGCCGGCGTCGGGCGCGCATCGAAGGCCGTACGCGTACCCCATGGCCCGCCCTCAACCGCCACGTACCCCGAGCGGGCCAGCCTTCACAGCTACGGCTTCACAGCCGCACCTTCACAGCCACCCCGCCGTTTGAAGAGCCGGTACAGCCCCAGTTCGATGGCCACCATCGCCAGCAGCACCGCGAAATAGCCGTAGTGCCATTTCAGCTCCGGCATGTTCTCGAAGTTCATGCCGTAGACCCCGGCGATCAGCGTCGGTACGGCCGCCAGCGCCGCCCACGCGGAGATCTTGCGCATGTCGTCGTTCTGGCGCACCCCCATCTGCGCCAGGTGGGCGGAGAGAATGTCCGAGAGCAGCCGGTCCAGCCCCTCCACCGAGTCGTTCGCCCGCGCCAGGTGATCACCCACGTCCCGGAAGAACGGCCGGGCCTGGTCGTGCACGAACGGCACCCCGCGCTCTGCAGCCGCGCCATCGGCTCGACCAGCGGCCCGGTGGCCCGCCTGAACGCCAGCACCTCGCGCTTGAAGGCGTAGATCTCGGCGGCGGTGTTCCTGCTGTCCGTGCGGTCCGGGGCGAACACGTCCGTCTCCAACTCCTCCAGGTCCACCTGGAGTTCGGCGGCCACCTCGATGTAGTGGTCCACGACCGCGTCGCTGACCGCGTACAGCACCGCCGTCGGGCCGTGCCGCAGCACCTCCGGCTCGTGCTCCAGGCGCTGTCGTACGGCGGTGAGCGGGCTGGCGTCGCCGTGCCGGACCGTGACGACGAAGGAGTCGCCGAGGAAGAGCATCAGCTCGGTGGCGGTGACGGTCTCCGCCGCGTCGTCGTAACTGATGGGCTTGAGCACCATGAACAGCGAGTCGTCGTACACCTCCAGCTTCGGCCGCTGGTGGGCCTTCAGGGCGTCCTCCACCGCCAGTGGGTGCAGCCCGAACTCGCTGCTGACCCGGTCGAACTCCTCCCGCGTCGGCTCGTGCATACCGAGCCACAGGAAGGAGTGGCCCTCCGCGCGCGCCTCGCGGAGCGCTGCCGAGAAGTTGTGCGGCCCCTCCGTGCGGCGGCCGTCGCGGTAGATGGCACAGTCCACGATCACATTGCGCATTCTCACCCGCTGCCCCGGCTCGTGCCAGGAATGCGTGCGGCCGGGGCCGGGGGATCCGGGCGCCGGGAACGCGTACCGGACACGTAGGGTGGCAGCCATGCCCACGCTGATCCTGGTGCGGCACGGCCGCTCCACCGCGAACACCTCCGGCCTGCTGGCGGGCCGGATGCCCAATGTGGCGCTCGACGAGCGGGGCCTGACCCAGGCCGGGGCGCTGCCCGGCCGGCTGGCGGAACTGCCGCTGGCCGCCGTGGTCAGCAGCCCGCTGGAGCGCTGCCGGGAGACGGTCCGCCCGCTCCTGGACTCCCGGCCGGGCCTGCCGCTGCACATCGAGGAACGCGTCAACGAGTGCGACTACGGTCTGTGGTCGGGCCGCAAGCTCACCGAACTGAACGACGAGCCGCTGATGGAGGTCGTCCAGCAGCATCCGTCCGCGGCGGCCTTCCCCGGGGGCGAGTCGATGCGGGGCATGCAGGCCCGGGCCGTGGACGCGGTACGCGACTGGAACGCCCGGATCGAGGAGGAGCACGGCGCCGAGGCGGTGTACGTGATCTGCTCGCACGGCGATGTCATCAAGTCGCTGGTCGCCGACGCCCTGGGGCTGCACCTGGACCACTTCCAGCGGATCTCGGTCGAGCCCTGCTCGCTCACCGCGATCCGTTACACCAGACTGCGGCCCTATCTCCTGCGGCTCGGGGACACCGGCGACTTCGCCGGCCTGGCGCCCCGCGAGGACGGGAGCTCGGCGGCCGACGCACGCGACGCGGCCGTCGGCGGTGGCGCGGGAGCACCGTGATCAGCGGGCGCAGTAGGGTGGTGCGACGGCGCTGCCCGTCACGCCCCCTGCGGTCCGCGCACCATTCGCAGGAGCCGCAGCGACCGCAGCAGTTCCCGCAGTAGCAGGCAGTAGCAGTCTTTGCAACAGCAATCCCCGCAGTGACCCCGCAGTCGAGCAAACGGAGCAGGACGTTGTCCCGTCAGGTGTTCTTTTACGACGCGCCGGACCGCTTCGTGGCCGGTACGGTCGGGTTGCCTGGCCGTCGCAGCTTCTTCCTTCAGGCCACCGCCTCCGGTCGCACGACGAGCGTCGCGCTGGAGAAGACCCAGGTCGCGGCGCTCGCCGAGCGCATCGACGAGCTGCTGGACGAGGTGGTGCGCCGCAGCGGCGGCAACGCGCCCGTCCCGGCCGTCGCCCCCACCGAACTGTCCGACACCGCGCCGCTGGAGTCCCCGGTCGAGGAGGAGTTCCGGGTCGGCACGATGGCACTCGCCTGGGACGGCGAGGAGCAGCGCATGATCGTCGAGGCCCAGGCGCTGGTCGAACTGGACGCCGATACGGACGAGGACCTCGCCGAGGCCGAGGAACGGCTCCTCCAGGACGACGAGAACGGCCCGCCGATGCTGCGGGTCCGCCTCACCGGCACCATGGCCAGGGCGTTCGCCAAGCGGGCCCTGGAAGTCGTCAACGCCGGCCGCCCGCCGTGCCCGCTGTGCAGCCTGCCGCTCGACCCGGAGGGACACGTATGTCCGCGCCAGAACGGATACCGCCGGGACGCGTGATGTCCACCGACCAGGCCACCGACCAGGCCACCGACCAGGCCACCGGCCAAACAGCGGATCAGACCACGGAGCGGGCCGCGCAGCAGCCGGCCGGCAGCCTTTCCGACGGTGCCGGCGGGCTGTCCGCCGAGCTGCTGGCGCACGGCGAGCTGACGGTGCGCGGCCAGGTGCGCGAGGCGTCCAACGCCGTGCTGTACTGCACGGTCGCCCATGAGGGCGCCTCGGGCCCTTGCGTCTACAAGCCGGTCGCCGGCGAGCGCCCCCTGTGGGACTTCCCCGACGGCACCCTGGCCCAGCGGGAGGTCGCCGCGTACGAGGTCTCCCGGGCCACCGGCTGGGGGCTGATCCCCACGACGGTGCTGCGGGACGGCCCGTACGGGCAGGGCATGGTCCAGGAGTGGATCGAGGCCGCGCCCCCGGGCGAGGGCGCCGAGCTGCTGGCGCTGACCGACGAGGAGGAGCCCGCCCCCGGCTGGAAGGCGGTCGGTTTCGCCGAGGTCGGCCAGGGCCGTACGGCGCTGCTCGTGCACGCCGACGACGCCCGGCTGCGGCGGCTGGCGGTCCTCGACGCGGTGATCAACAACGGTGACCGCAAGGGCGGCCACCTGCTGCCCACCGCCGACGGCCGGCTCTTCGCCATCGACCACGGCGTCACCTTCAACGCCGAGGACAAGCTGCGGACGCTCCTGTGGGGGTGGGCGGGCGAGCCGCTGACCTCGGAGGCCGTGGAGGTGCTGGGGCATCTGGCGCGGGAGCTGGCGGCCGGGGCGCCGCTCGCCGCCCGATTGGCCGAGCTGATCACCGCGGCCGAGCTGGACGCGCTGCGGGAGCGGGTCGCCGGCCTGATACGGACCGGCACCCACCCGGTGCCCGGCGGCGACTGGCCGCCGATCCCCTGGCCCCCTGTGTGATCCACCGTCCGTGACGGCTGACCGCATCGGAACGGCCGTTTACACCTCTCCTACGAGCAGCGCAAGACCGTCTCTTCGGCCAAGATCCCCGATCCGGTTCGTATACGGAACATGCATCCGGTTAGGCTCATGGCATGCATGCATGGCCCGCTTCTGAGGTCCCCGCCCTGCCTGGCCAGGGCCGCGATCTGAGGATCCACGACACCGCGACCGGCGGACGGGTGACCCTCGCCCCCGGTCCCGTCGCCCGCATCTACGTCTGCGGCATCACGCCGTACGACGCGACCCATATGGGGCACGCGGCGACCTACAACGCGTTCGACCTGGTTCAGCGCGTGTGGCTCGACACGAAGCGCCAGGTGCACTACGTGCAGAACGTCACCGACGTCGACGACCCCCTCCTGAAGCGGGCCAACGACACGGGGGACGACTGGACGGCACTCGCCGAACGCGAAACCGCCCTCTTCCGCGAGGACATGACCGCCCTGCGGATGCTCCCGCCGCGCCAGTACGTCGGCGCCGTCGAAGCCATACCCGGGATCGTGCCGCTGGTGGAGCGGCTGCGGGACGCGGGCGCGGCGTACGAACTTGACGGCGACGTCTACTTCTCCGTCGAGTCCGACCCCCACTTCGGCGAGGTCTCGCACCTGGACGCGGAGGCGATGCGGCTGCTGTCCGCCGAGCGCGGCGGCGACCCGGAGCGGCCGGGCAAGAAGAACCCCCTCGACCCGATGCTGTGGATGGCCGCCCGCGACGGCGAGCCGAGCTGGGACGGCGGCACGCTGGGCCGGGGCCGGCCCGGCTGGCACATCGAGTGCGTCGCCATCGCCCTGGAACACCTGGGCATGGGCTTCGACGTGCAGGGCGGCGGCTCCGACCTGGCCTTCCCGCACCACGAGATGGGTGCCTCGCACGCCCAGGCCCTCACCGGCGAACACCCCTTCGCCAAGGCGTACGTGCACGCCGGGATGGTCGCCCTGAACGGCGAGAAGATGTCCAAGTCCAAGGGCAACCTCGTCTTCGTCTCCAAGGTGCGCCACGACGGCACCGACCCGGCCGCCATCCGCCTGGCCCTGCTCGCCCACCACTACCGCGCCGACTGGGAGTGGACCGACGCGGTGCTGGAGGAGGCGGTCGAGCGGCTCGCCCGCTGGCGGGCCGCGGTCTCCCGGCCCGACGGCCCGTCCGCCGACGCCCTCCTGGAGGAGATCCGCGCGGCGCTGGCCGACGACCTGGACTCGCCCTCCGCGCTCGCCGCGGTCGACCGCTGGGCCGCGGCGCAGCAGGCCGGCGGCGGTACGGACGAGGGGGCGCCGGGCCTGGTCTCCCGGGCGGTGGACGCGCTGCTCGGCGTGGCGCTGTGAGCTTCGGCCGTACGGCTGCGGCGGCCAACCGTGACCGTAGGCGTACGGCTTCGGCCGGGCGACCGCGGTCGTGGACGTACGGCTTCGGCCAGGTGACCGCAGCCGGGTGACGGTGGCCGGGCGACGTCGGCCGCTGCGGCCTGCGGCTGCGCATCCGTCCTGCGGGGCGCTCCCTCCACGGTGTGGGAGCGCCCCGTTTCGCTTGTGAAGACGTGTCGTTGTGCGGTGTGCGAGAGGCGCAGGCGTGCTGGGGTAAAGGGATCGGCTGACCGCTCGTCGGAAGGACGCCTGCAATGGACACGGACCGCTGCGCCCCGTCCCGTACCGTCAACCGCCGAAGACTGCTCGCCGCCGGAGCCGCGCTGGGCGCGGGCGCGGCGCTGGGACCGCTCGGCGCCGAAACGGCCGGCGCCGCCACCCGGACCGGGGCCACGGCCCGTTCCGGCGCCGGGGGCCGTTCACGCTCCACCGCCCGCTCCTGGCCCACCACCATCCACCTCCCTGACGGGTTCCGGCCCGAGGGCATCACCATCGAGCCGTCCTACCCGGTCGCCTACTTCGGGTCGCTCGCCAACGGCGCGGTCTACCGCGCGAACCTGGTCAGCGGCCGGGGCGAGATCATCAGCGAGGGCACCGGCCGGGCGTCCGTGGGGCTCAAGACGGACGGGCACGGGCGGCTGTTCATCGCCGGCGGCGACAGCCGCGAACTGCGGGTCGTCGGTACGCGCCACGGCCGGATCCTGGCCACGTACCCGGTCGGTGACGCGCGGACCATGGTCAACGACGTGATCCTGACGCCCACCGCGGCGTACTTCACCGACTCCTACGCGCCGCGGCTGTACGTGCTGCCGCTCGGCCCGGACGGCGCCCTGCCCGGCCCCGGGGAGATCGTCACCCTCCCGCTGACGGGGGAGTGGGTACAGGGCCCCGACTTCACCGCCAACGGCATCGAGCGCACCCCGGACGGCCGCGCCCTGCTGGTGGTCAACACGGTGGCCGGGGCGCTCTTCCGGGTCGATCCGCGGACGGGGCACGCCCGCAAGGTGCCACACACCGGCCCCGCGCTGGTCAACGGCGACGGGCTGCTCCTGCTGGACCGGACGATGTACGTGGTGCAGCAGTGGCAGAACGCCGTGGACGTGCTGCGGCTGGACCGGCAGGGGACGCGGGGCCGGGCCGTCGCGAGGATCACCGACCCACGCTTTCAGATACCCACCACGGCGGCGGCCTTCGGTGACCGGCTCTACCTGCCCAACGCCCGCTTCGACGTGGACCCGCCGCTGCCCACGACGACGTACACGGCGGTGTCGGTGCCCCAGTACTGCGACGCGTAGGCGGGTAGACGGGGCGACGGGGCGGCGAGTGGCGGGGCGGCGAGTAGCAGGACGGCGCCGGCCCGCGGGCTCCCCGCCGAGGCCCCGGATCACGCCTCCCGGGGCAGACAGACCATTCGGCCGGGTCACTCCTCGGCGGCGTCCCGGGGGCCGTCGGAGCCGTCGGTGCCGCCGGAGTCCTTGCCCCGGGGGTGGCCGCCGCTCTTCCTCGGTTCCCTGGCGGCACCCCGGGGCTTGCGGGTGCCCTTCGGCTCCGCCGCCTGCTCCTGTGGTTCCGCCGTGCCCTCCGGCCCGCCGTCAGCGGCGTCGGCGGACGCTTCCGGGACGTCCCGCGCATCGCGGGACTCCCGGGAGTCGTGCGGCCCCTTGCCGTCCCTGCCGCCGTCCTTGCCGTCCTTGCCGTCCTTCGCGTCCTTGGAGGTCGCCTTGGAAGGCCGCGTACGGCCGCTGGAGGTGTCACGGAGGTACGAGCCGTCGCGGCCGTCGGCGATCTGCCCCTCGGCCGCGCCGCCCGGCCCGGCCTGCGGGTCCCGGCGCCGCAGATAGCGCTCGAACTCGCGGGCGATCGCCTCGCCGGACGCCTCCGGAAGCTCCGCGGTGTCCCGCGCCTCCTCCAGGGACTGCACGTACTCGGCGACCTCGCTGTCCTCGGCCGCGAGCTGGTCCACGCCCAACTGCCAGGCGCGGGCGTCCTCGCTCAGCTCACCCAGCGGAATCCGCAGGTTGAGCAGGTCCTCCAGGCGGTTGAGGAGGGCGAGGGTGGCCTTGGGGTTGGGCGGCTGGGAGACGTAGTGCGGCACCGCCGCCCACAGGCTCACCGCCGGCACCCCCGCGTGGGTACACGCCTCCTGGAGGATGCCGACGATGCCGGTGGGGCCTTCGTACCGGGTCTCCTCCAGGTCCATCGTGCGGGCGAGGTCCGGGTCGGAGGTGACGCCGCTGACCGGCACCGGCCGGGTGTGCGGGGTGTCACCGAGCAGCGAGCCCAGGATCACCAGCATCTCCACGCCCAGCTCGTGGGCGAAACCCAGGATCTCGTTGCAGAACGACCGCCAGCGCATGCTGGGCTCGATTCCCCGCACCAGGACCAGGTCACGGGGTGACTCGCCGCCCACGCGGACGACGGAGAGCCGGGTCGTGGGCCAGGTGATCTTCCGTACCCCGCCGTCCAGCCAGACGGTCGGCCGGTTCACCTGGAAGTCGTAGTAGTCCTCGGCGTCCAGCGCGGCGAAGACCTCGCCCTTCCACTCCCGGTCCAGGTGCGCGACCGCGGCGGAGGCGGCGTCACCGGCGTCGTTCCAGCCTTCGAACGCGGCCACCATGACCGGGTCGACCAGCTCGGGAACCCCCTCGAGCTCGATCACCCAGCGCCTCCTTCCGACCGGAACGGCCCCGCTTGGGCCGCCCCGGCAGCAGTTCCGTTGCGTGCGAGCCAAGCCTACGGCGTCCGTGGCACCCGTCCGCAGCCCCTGTGCACGAACGAGTACCCATTCATCCGATCTGTCCGGGACGCCTGTCCGTCCAACTTCCCTACGCGCCCTGTACGTTGGCCCGTGCGCGGCGCCGTGCACGGGATGACCGCCAAAGGTCCGATGCTCCTCCATGACCTTTCGTGGAGGCGCCCGCCCGGCCGGAATCTCCGCGTCCGGCGCGCACCAGTGGCTCCGGTACGCGGCCCGGTCCTCCTCCGTGGCCGCGAAGTCCATGTACAGGGCCGTCCCGAACCGCTGCCGCCGCCGGTCCTCGCGGGAGAGCCCCAGCCGGATGCCGCGTACCGCGGCCCGTACCGTCCCGGCCGCGGCATGGTGCCCGATGTCGTCGGTGTGGTAGAAGGGCAGCCCCATCAGCAGGTCCGTCTCCGGACCGGTCGCCTCCAGGGCCAGTCGGGTCTGCCGGGCGAGACAGCCGCCGTACAGGCTCTCCGTCGGCAGCGCCGTGTCGTAGGACATCAGCGCGATCTGGTCGACGCGGCGGGCTGTCCGACCGAAGTACTCCTGGGATATCCACTTGCGGTGGCCCGTCACGGCCGCCGAGACCGTGTGCGTTCCCGTCGGCCCCCGTCGGTCCTGGCCGAAGCCGGCATCATGACATCGCCGTCCACGCGCCGAGGGGGCGGCATCCACGTACGGCTCGGGTGGCTCGTACAGGTGCCGCCCCCTCGGGGCGCGCGGGCCGGGCCGCGGTACGGGGAGTGGTTACCGGCCCCGGTTCTCCAGCATGTCCTTCACCTTGGCGCGGACATCCTCGGTGTCCAGGCCGCGGATCGTCAGCGTCGTACGGCGGCGCAGCACGTCGTCCACCGTCTGGGCCCACTCGTGGTCACGGGCGTAGGCGACCTGCGCCCAGATCTCCGGCGCGTCCGGGTGGATGCGCTCGGCCAGCGCCGCGTCCTCGCCCGCCAGGCGGGCGATGTCGAAGGACAGCGAGCCGTAGTGGGTGGCGAGGTGACGGGCGGTCTCCGGCGCCATCGGCACGCCCGGCGCGGCGCCGTCGCTCAGCAGGCGGTGGGTGACCGCGTTGGGGTTGGCGATGCCCGGCAGCGGGAGCTTCTTGGGCAACTGGGAGATCGGTTCCATGTCCTGGCCCAGCGGGTGGCCGGGGAGGGCCGCCAGCTTGTTCATGACCGTACGGCCGATGTGCCGGAACGTCGTCCACTTGCCGCCGGCGACCGACAGCATGCCGCCGCTGCCCTCGGTGACGACCGTCTCACGCTTGGCCTTGGAGGTGTCACCGGGACCGCCCGGCAGCACCCGCAGGCCCGCGAAGGAGTACGTGATCAGGTCGCGGGAGAGCTGCTGGTCGCGGATGGAGAACGCGGCCTCGTCCAGGATCTGCGTGATGTCCTTGTCGTTGACGGCGACGTCGGCCGGGTCGCCCTCGTACTCCTCGTCCGTGGTGCCCAGCAGCAGCATGTCCTCCCAGGGGAGGGCGAAGGTGATGCGGTACTTGTCGATCGGCGTGGCCAGCGCGGCCTTCCAGGGGGAGGTGCGCTTGAGGACCAGGTGGGCGCCCTTGGACAGGCGGATGGACGGCGCCGCGTTCGGGTCCTCCATCTTGCGCAGGTGGTCCACCCACGGGCCGGTGGCGTTGAGCACCAGCCGGGCGTCGACGCCGAACTCCGTACCGTCCATGCGGTCCCTGAGGTCCGCGCCGGTGACCCGGCCCTGGGTGAAGCGCAGGCCGGTGACCTCGGCGTGGTTCAGGACGGTGGCGCCCGCGGCGACCGCCGCGCGGACCGTCATCAGCGCCATGCGGGAGTCGTTCATCTGGTCGTCGCCGTACACGGCCACGGCCTTGAGGTTGTCCGTACGCAGCTCGGGGACGTCCCGCTGCGCCTTGGCGGGGCTGATGACGTGGCCCACGCCGTCACCGAAGGCGGACAGCGCGGAGTAGGCGAAGACGCCCGCGCCGAGTTTGGCGGCGCCGTGCGGGCCGCCCTTGTAGACCGGCAGGTAAAAGGTGAGCGGGTTGGACAGGTGGGGGGCCACCTGGCGGGAGACCGCGCGCCGCTCGAAGTGGTTCTCCGCCACCAGCTTGACCGCGCCGGTCTGCAGGTAGCGCAGACCGCCGTGGAGCAGCTTGGAGGAGGCGGAGGAGGTGGCGCCGGCGAAGTCGCCGGCGTCCACCAGGGCCACCCGCAGCCCGGACTGCGCGGCGTGCCAGGCGGTGGAGATGCCCAGGATGCCGCCGCCGATCACCAGGAGGTCGTACGTCGCCTTGGAAAGCCGCTCCCGGGTCTCGGCGCGGCTCGCCACTCCGTACGAAGTGCGGGAACCGTCGGCCGGGTGCGTCCCGGAGGCCGGGACGCTCTGCAGGGTGCTCATGGTCTTGCTCCTCGTCAGCTCTCGTCTTCGATCCAGCCCATGGTCCGCTCGACGGCCTTGAGCCAGTTCTTGTACTCGCGGTCGCGGGTGTCCGCGTCCATGCGGGGGGTCCACTCGGCGGCCCGGCGCCAGTTGGCGCGCAGCGCGTCGGTGTCCGGCCAGAAGCCGACGGCGAGACCGGCGGCGTAGGCGGCGCCGAGGCAGGTCGTCTCGGCCACCATGGGGCGCACCACCGGCGCGTCCAGGAAGTCCGAGATGGTCTGCATCAGCAGGTTGTTGGAGGTCATTCCGCCGTCGACCTTCAAAGCGGTCAGGTCGACGCCGGAGTCCTTGGTCATGGCGTCGGTGATCTCGCGGGTCTGCCAGGCGGTGGCCTCAAGGACGGCGCGGGCGATGTGCGCCTTGGTGACGTACCGGGTCAGGCCGGCGATCACACCGCGCGCGTCCGAGCGCCAGTAGGGGGCGAACAGGCCGGAGAAGGCCGGGACGAAGTACGCGCCGCCGTTGTCCTCCACCGAGCTGGCCAGCGTCTCGATCTCGGCCGCCGACTTGATCAGGCCCATCTGGTCGCGCATCCACTGCACCAGCGAGCCGGTGACGGCGATGGAGCCTTCCAGGGCGTAGACCGGCTTCTGGTCGCCGATGCGGTAGCCGACCGTGGTCAGCAGGCCGTTGTAGGAGTTGACGGGCTCGTCGCCGGTGTTCATCAGCATGAACGTTCCGGTGCCGTACGTGGACTTCGCCTCGCCCTGGGAGAAGCAGGTCTGGCCGAACAGGGCCGCCTGCTGGTCACCGAGCGCGGAGGCGACGGGCACGCCGTCCAGCGCGCCGCCCTTGGCGTCGCCGTACACCTCGGCGGAGGAGCGGATCTCCGGGAGGACGGCGGCCGGCACGCCCATGGAGGACAGGATCTTCTCGTCCCACTGGAGCGTGCGCAGGTTCATCAGCATCGTGCGGGAGGCGTTGGTGACGTCGGTGACGTGCACACCGCCGTTCACACCGCCGGTGAGGTTCCAGATGACCCAGGAGTCCATGGTGCCGAAGAGGATCTCGCCGGCCTCGGCACGCTCGCGCAGGCCCTCGACGTTGTCCAGCAGCCAGCGGATCTTGGGACCGGCGAAGTACGAGGCCAGCGGCAGGCCGGTCTCGCGGCGGAAGCGGTCCTGGCCGACGTTGCGGCCCAGTTCCCGGCAGAGCGCGTCGGTACGGGTGTCCTGCCAGACGATGGCGTTGTGGACGGGCTCACCGGTGTTCTTGTCCCACAGGAGCGTGGTCTCGCGCTGGTTGGTGATGCCGATGGCCTTGACGTCCTTGGCGGTGATGCCGGCCTTCTCGACGGCGCCGGCCACCACCTGCTGGACGTTCTCCCAGATCTCGGCCGCGTCGTGCTCGACCCAGCCGGGCTTGGGGAAGATCTGCTCGTGCTCCTTCTGGTCGACCGAGACGATCCGGCCGTCCTTGTCGAAGACGATGCAGCGGCTGGAGGTGGTGCCCTGGTCGATGGCGGCAATGAACGGGCCGTGCCCGTGGGAGGAAGCACCGTGTCCGTGGGAGGAGGTGTTGTGGGTGTCGCTCATGGTGTGCTCCTGGGAAGTCTGTGAGGGCGAGGACGGGAACATGACCGGGGTCAGGCGAACGCGATCTGGTAGAGACCGCCGGCGAGGGCGCCGCCGATCAGCGGGCCGACCACCGGGATCCAGGCGTAACCCCAGTCCGATCCGCCCTTGTTGGGCAGCGGCAGCAGCGCGTGGACGATGCGGGGCCCCAGGTCGCGGACGGGGTTGATGGCGTATCCGGTCGGGCCGCCCAGGGACAGACCGATGCCGACGACGACCAGGGCGACCAGCAGCGTGCCTATGGGGCCGACGCCCTTGCCGTTGTCGCTCAGGCCCAGGGTGAGGATCGCCAGCACGAGCACGATGGTGGCGATGATCTCGGTGGCCAGGTTCTGTACGACGTTGCGGATCTCCGGGCCGGTGGAGAAGATGCCGAGGACCGGGCCGGCCTTCGGCGCAGAGGACTGGTCGACCATGCCTTCCTGGCCGCTCTGCTGTCCGACGATCTCCGGGTCGGTCAGATGGGCCCGGAAGTGGCCGTAGTACGTGATCCACACGAGCACCGCGCCGATCATCGCGCCCAGCAGCTCACCGGCGAAGTAGACCGGTACGTCGCTCCAGGGGATGCCGCCCTTGATGGCGATGCCGACGGTGACCGCCGGATTCAGGTGGGCGCCGGACTTGGCGGCGATGTACGCGCCGGTCAGTACCGCGAAGCCCCACCCGAAGGTGATGGCGAGCCATCCCGCGTTCTGCGCCTTGGAGCGCTTGAGTGTGACGGCGGCGCAGACACCGCCGCCCAGCAGGATCAGAACAGCGGTACCGATGGTCTCGCTGATGAAGATGTCGGAGCTGGACACCCGCGACTCCTTTGTCCTTCGTCCAGGGGAAGGCGAACCCCGGGTCCCTCCGGTGGTCCGCGCCCTCCGAGAGGGCGTTGGTCGGCCCGCGGCAGTGTCCACCATAGCGAATATTGTCGTTTGGTGTTCGACAATGCCGACCGACGAACGGCAGTTTTCTTTACACGCGAGACCTCGTCAAGGGTTCTGTGACTGAAAACCTAAGTGAACATATGGTGCAAATGGGGTCAGAATCGCCCGGCGCCGAGATCCCGGGACACGGCCCGGGCGCAATCCCGTACCGCGGCGACGATTTCGGGCCGCAGCCCGCCCTCCTGGCACACCCGCTCCACGGCGCCCGTCACGCCCACCGCGCCCACCGGCATCCGCCGCCGGTCATGGATGGGTGCGGCCACCGACGCCACGCCCTCCCAGGTCTCCTCCACGTCCGCCGCCCAGCCCCGGGCCCGCGTCAGGTCCAGCACGCCCTCGAAGTCCTCCATGCCGGTCAGCGTGCGCGGCGTGAACGCGGTGCGCTCGGCCTCGGCCGCCTCGCTGTGCGCCACCGGGTCGTACGCGCACAGCACCTTGCCCAGCGCCGTGCTGTGCAGCGGGTGCATGGCGCCCACCTCCAGCACCTGGCGGCTGTCGTCGGGCCGGAAGACGTGGTGGACGATCAGTACGCCCTGCTGGTGCAGGACCCCGAGGTAGACGCTCTCCCCGCTGGAGCGGGCCAGGTCGTCCGTCCACACCAGCGCGCGGGCCCGCAGTTCGTGCACGTCCAGATAGCTGTTGCCCAGCCGCAGCAGCTCGGCGCCGAGCTGGTAGCGGCCGGACGCCGGGTCCTGCTCCACGAAGCCCTCCTGCTGGAGGGTGCGCAGGATGCCGTGCGCGGTGCCCTTGGCCAGGCCCAGGGAGGAGGCGATGTCGGAGAGCCCCAGCCGCCGCTCCCCGCCGGCGAGCAGCCGCAGCATCGCGGCGGCACGCTCCAGCGACTGGATGTTCCGTGCCATCGGGCAACCTCCGTAATGAGCGGTTCGACAATGCTGAACGATATCGGTCGATGCCGACCCTGGGGGAGTGGGCCGGGCCTGTCAATGATCTTGTACGCGTGCCCGTGCTCGTACCCGGGCGCGTGCCCGTGCTCGTACCCGGGCGCGTGCCTGTGCTCGTACCCGTACGTGCCCGCGCCCGCGTTCCCGCCGCACCACCCGCGCCCCGTGCCGGTCCCCGCCGCCCCGGCCTGTCCACACGCCGGAACGTCGACCGGTCCTCGAGTGACGCCGGTTACCCTGGCCCGGTGCGCCTTCCGCCGGAAGACGCAAAGCCGACAGCCGTCGCAACCAGGGGAGCACCTCCATGGCCTCGTACACGCCATCGTCCGCCAGCACATCCCGTGTCGCAGCCCTCCGCGAGGCACTGGCCTCCCGCGTGGTGGTCGCCGACGGGGCGATGGGCACGATGCTCCAGGCGCAGGACCCCAGCATGGAGGACTTCCAGCAGCTCGAAGGCTGCAACGAGATCCTCAACGTCACCCGTCCCGACATCGTGGCCTCCGTCCACCGGGCCTACTTCGAGGTCGGCGTGGACTGTGTGGAGACCAACACCTTCGGCGCCAACCACGCGGCGCTGGGGGAGTACGACATCCCCGAGCGGGTCCAGGAGCTGTCCGAGGCCGGCGCCCGGATCGCGCGGGAGGCCGCGGACGAGTTCACCGCCGCCACCGGGCAGCAGCGCTGGGTCCTGGGCTCCATGGGCCCCGGCACCAAGCTGCCGACCCTCGGTCACGCCCCGTACGACACACTGCGCGACGCCTACCAGCGCAACGCCGAGGGCCTGATCACCGGCGGCGCGGACGCCCTGCTGGTGGAGACCACCCAGGACCTGCTCCAGACCAAGGCCGCCGTCCTCGGCGCCCGGCGCGCCCTGAAGGCCACCGGCACCGATCTGCCGGTGATCTGCTCGGTGACGGTGGAGACGACCGGCACCATGCTGCTGGGCTCGGAGATCGGCGCGGCGCTGACCGCCCTGGAGCCGCTGGGCATCGACATGATCGGGCTGAACTGCGCGACCGGCCCCGCCGAGATGAGCGAGCACCTGCGCTACCTGGCGCGCAACGCCCGCGTCCCGCTGTCGTGCATGCCCAACGCCGGTCTGCCGGTCCTGGGCAAGGACGGCGCCCACTACCCGCTGACCGCCCGGGAGCTGGCCGACGCCCAGGAGACGTTCGTCGCCGAGTACGGGCTGTCGCTGGTCGGCGGCTGCTGCGGCACCACGCCCGAGCACCTGCGCCAGGTCGTGGAACGCGTACGGGGCCTGACGCCCCCCGCGCGCGACCCGCGCCCCGAGCCGGGCGCCGCCTCCCTCTACCAGACCGTGCCCTTCCGTCAGGACACCTCCTACCTGGCCATCGGTGAGCGCACCAACGCCAACGGCTCCAAGAAGTTCCGTACGGCCATGCTCGAAGGCCGCTGGGACGACTGCGTGGAAATGGCCCGGGACCAGATCCGCGAGGGCGCGCACATGCTCGACCTGTGCGTGGACTACGTCGGCCGGGACGGGGTCGCGGACATGCGGGAGCTGGCCGGCCGCTTCGCCACCGCCTCGACGCTGCCCCTGGTGCTGGACTCCACCGAGGTGGAGGTCATCCGCGCCGGGCTGGAGAAGCTCGGGGGCCGCGCCGTCATCAACTCCGTCAACTACGAGGACGGCGACGGGCCCGACTCGCGGTTCGCGAAGGTCGCCGCGCTGGCCGCCGAGCACGGCGCGGCCCTGATGGCGCTGACCATCGACGAGCAGGGCCAGGCCCGTACCGCCGAGCACAAGGTCGCCATCGCCGAGCGGCTCATCGCGGACCTCACGGACAACTGGGGCATCCGCGAGTGCGACATCCTCATCGACTGCCTCACCTTCACCATCTGCACCGGCCAGGAGGAGTCCCGTAAGGACGGCCTCCACACCATCGAGGCCATCCGCGAACTCAAGCGCCGCCACCCCGGCGTCCAGACCACGCTCGGCCTCTCCAACATCTCCTTCGGCCTGAACCCGGCCGCCCGCATCGTCTTGAACTCCGTCTTCCTGGACGAGTGCGTCAAGGCCGGCCTGGACTCGGCGATCGTGCACGCCTCCAAGATCCTGCCGATCGCCCGGCTGGAGGAGGAACACGTCAAGGTCGCCCTGGACCTCATCCACGACCGGCGCACCGAGGGATACGACCCGCTGCAGCGGTTCCTGGAGCTCTTCGAGGGCGTGGACACCAAGTCCATGAAGGCCGGCAAGGCCGAGGAACTGCTCGCGCTGCCGCTGGAGGAGCGCCTGCGCCGCCGCATCATCGACGGCGAGAAGAACGGCCTGGAAGCCGACCTGGACGAGGCGCTGACTGAGCGCCCGGCCCTGGACATCGTCAACGACACCCTGCTGGAAGGCATGAAGGTCGTCGGCGAACTGTTCGGTTCCGGACAGATGCAGCTCCCGTTCGTGCTCCAGTCCGCAGAGGTCATGAAGACCGCGGTGGCCTACCTGGAGCCGCACATGGAGAAGTCCGACGACCAGGGCAAGGGCACCATCGTCCTGGCGACCGTACGCGGCGACGTCCACGACATCGGCAAGAACCTCGTCGACATCATCCTGTCCAACAACGGCTACAACGTCGTCAACCTGGGCATCAAGCAGCCGGTCTCGGCCATCTTGGAGGCCGCCGAGGAACACCGCGCCGACGTGATCGGCATGTCCGGACTCCTGGTCAAATCCACCGTGATCATGAAGGAGAACCTCCAGGAGCTGAACCAGCGCAAGATGGCCGCGGACTTCCCCGTCATCCTCGGCGGCGCGGCCCTCACCCGCGCCTACGTCGAACAGGACCTGCACGAGATCTACGAGGGCGAGGTCCGCTACGCCCGGGACGCCTTCGAGGGCCTGCGCCTGATGGACGCGCTGATCGCGGTCAAGCGCGGCGTGCCCGGCGCCACCCTGCCCGAGCTCAAGCAGCGCCGGGTGCCCAAGCGGGACGTGCGTGACCAGGAGCCGGAGCGGGAGGAGGGCGCGGTCCGCTCGGACGTGGCCACCGACAACCCCGTACCCACCCCGCCGTTCTGGGGCACCCGCGTCGTCAAGGGCATCCAGCTCGCCGACTACGCCTCCTGGCTGGACGAGGGCGCCCTGTTCAAGGGCCAGTGGGGCCTGAAGCAGGCCCGTACGGGTGAAGGCCCCTCCTACGAGGAACTGGTCGAGACCGAGGGCCGTCCCCGGCTGCGCGGCTGGCTGGACAAGCTCCAGACCGAGAACCTCCTGGAGGCCGCCGTCGTCCACGGCTACTTCCCCTGCTACTCCAAGGGCGAGGACTTGATCCTCCTCAACGAGGACGGCACCGAGCGCACCCGCTTCACCTTCCCGCGCCAGCGCCGGGGCCGCCGGCTGTGCCTGGCCGACTTCTTCCGCCCCGAGGAGTCGGGGGAGCGGGACGTGGTGGGCCTCCAGGTCGTCACCGTGGGGTCCAGGATCGGCGCGGCCACCGCCGAGCTGTTCGCCTCCGACTCCTACCGCGACTACCTGGAGCTGCACGGACTGTCCGTCCAACTGGCCGAGGCGCTGGCCGAGTACTGGCACGCCCGGGTCCGCGCGGAGCTGGGCTTCGCGGGGGAGGACCCCGCCGACGTCGAGGAGATGTTCGCGCTGAAGTACCGCGGCGCCCGTTTCTCGCTGGGGTACGGCGCCTGCCCGGACCTGGAGGACCGCGCCAAGATCGCCGAGCTGCTGCGGCCGGAGCGGATCGGCGTGGAACTCTCCGAGGAGTTCCAGCTCCACCCCGAGCAGTCCACCGACGCCATCATCATCCACCACCCGGAGGCCAAGTACTTCAACGCGCGGTGACGCGCGGTAGCGCGGTGGAGTGGTCTGCCGGGAGTTGACCACGCGCGCCGGCGGGCGTCGTCGTACACTGGTCGGTCCGGTAGCGGCCGGTCGTTTCCCCAGTACGGGGAGGCGACCGGCCCTTTTGTCCCTTCGGGGACACATCAACGGAGGTGCACGGATGACGAGCAGCATCCCCGCGGCGGACACCCGTACGGCCGACGGCGCCACGCTCCAGGCGGTCTTCCTCGACCTGGACGGCACCCTCGTCGACACCGAGGGCTTCTGGTGGGAGGCGGAGGCCGAGGTCTTCGCGGAGCTGGGCCACGTCCTGGACGAGGCGCACCGGGAGGTCGTCGTCGGCGGGCCCATGTCGCGCAGCGCCTCGTACCTGATCGAGGTCACCGGCGCCCGGATCACACTCGCCGAGCTGACCGTGCTGCTCAACGCGCGGTTCGCCGCCCGGATCGCCCGCGGGGTGCCGCTGATGCCCGGCGCCCGCAGGCTGCTGACGGAGCTGTCCGCGCACGGCGTGCCGACCGCGCTGGTCTCCGCCTCGCACCGCACGGTCATCGACCGGATGCTGCGCTCGCTCGGCCCGGAGAACTTCCACCTCACCCTGGCCGGGGACGAACTGTCCCGGACCAAGCCGCACCCGGACCCCTATCTGACGGCGGCGGCGCGGCTGGGCGTGGACCCGGCGCGCTGCGCGGTCGTGGAGGACACGGTGACCGGGGTGACGGCGGGGGAGGCGGCCGGGTGCCGGGTCGTCGCCGTGCCGTCGGTGATGCCGATACCGGCCGCGGCCGGCCGTACGGTCGTGGGATCGCTGGAAGAAGTAGATCTCCCATTTCTCCGATCGCTCATCACCGAAAGGCAGTGAGCCGTACACGGACCGTGCACCGGTGAAAGCACCGGGGAACTGTGGGGAGTGGCCCGCTCATTTTCCGTTACGAATAAGAAGGCCGAATTCCGGTGCTCCCGGGAGTACGGGAAGGAGTGACGTTTATCACGCCTCGGCCGGTCGACAACAAGGTCATCGGGTGTTCCGTGGGGGCTTTTCGGGGGGTTGTGCGGGGCTGAGTGTCCGGGTTTGGTGGATCACGGTATGAATCGTTCCGCCGTCCGGATATCGGTCATCCCTCGGCCGTTATCCGGGCGTGATATTGATTCAACTCCGTTGTGTTCCGGAGCCCCTGGCTGTTCCTACTAATGTCAGCGCGAGCAACACCTCTGCGCTGATAAGGAACCTGCCGACGATGAATCGCAAGACCTTGGTGCTGCCGGCCCTGGCCGGTCTGCTCGCCCCCGCACTCGCTGCCTGTGGCAGCTCGGACGGCGCGGGTGAGGGGGCGACGCGATCGTCGTCGGAGCCACCGCCCAGATCGAAGCCACCAAGGACGCGCCGGCACCTCTGGACCCCGCACAGGCGTACGACGTCGACGCGTGGAACGTGCTGCGCGGCACCTTCCAGACCCTGATGCGGCTGCCGCGCACCGGCACCGCGCCGGTGCCCGAGGCCGCCGAGTCCTGTGGATTCCGCGACACCCAGAACGAGCAGTACCGCTGCACCCTGCGCAGCGGCCTGAAGTTCTCCAACGGGCACGCGCTGACGTCCAAGGACGTGAAGTTCTCCATCCAGCGGATGCTCGACATCAAGTACAGCAACGGTCCGGTGACCCTGCTGGACGGCATCGACAAGGTCGAGACGCCGAGCGAGTCCGAGGTGGTCTTCCACCTCAAGAAGCCGGACGCCACGTTCCCGCAGAAGCTGGCGACGCCGGCCGCCGCGATCGTCGACAGCGAGGTCTACCCCAAGAAGGCCCTCTACAAGGGCTTCGAGGTCGCCGGCTCCGGCCCGTACACGCTCAAGGTCGAGCGCAGCGGCGAGCGCATCTCCAAGGCCGTCTTCACCAAGAACCCCACCTACAAGGGCGGGATGCAGCTGAAGAACGACAAGGTGGAGATGCGCTTCTTCACCGACCCCGCCGCCATGGAGAAGGCGCTGCGCAAGGGCGACATCGACCTGCTGAACCGCACCGTGTCGCCCGACCAGATCAAGGGCCTCCAGGACGCCCGTGACAAGGGCATCAACCTCCAGGAGATGCCCGGCCAGGAAATCCGGTACCTCGCCTTCAACACCGAGAACCCCACGGTCTCCGACAAGGCCGTACGGCAGGCGATGGCGCAGATCGTCAACCGCTCCGAGCTGGTGCGCGACGTCTACTCCTACACCGGTGACCCGCTCTACTCGCTGGTGCCGACCGGCCTCACCAGCCACGTCAACTCCTTCTTCAACAAGTACGGGAACCCCAACGTCCCCGCCGCCCGCAAGATCCTCCAGCAGGCGCACATCAACACCCCGGTGAAGCTGACCCTCACCTACACCAAGAACCACTACGGTGACAGCACCGCCAAGGAGTTCAAGACCCTCCAGAACCAGCTCAACAAGAGCGGGCTGTTCGCCGCCGAAATCAAGGGCATCGACAACTGGCAGCAGTTCCGCAAGGAGCAGTCCGAGGGCAAGTACGCGGTCTACGGCATGGGTTGGTTCGCCGACCTCCCCGACGCGGACAACTACATCGCGCCGTTCTTCGGCAAGACGAACTTCCTCAACTCGCCCTACCGGAACAACAAGATCGAATCGCAGTTGATCCCGGCCACCCGTCAGCAGGCGGACCGCAACGCCGCCTCCGACGCCTTCAAGCAGGCGCAGGACATCGTCGCCGACGACGTGCCGATCCTGCCGCTGTGGCAGGGCAAGCAGTACGTCGCCGCCCGTGACGACATCACCGGCATCTCCTGGGCCGTCAACTCCTCCTCGGTCCTGCAGATCTGGGAGCTGGGCCGCGGAGTGGGCGAGGACTGACCTCCCACAGCGCACGCAGCGCATATGAGATGAGGGCTCACCGGCATGCTGCCGGTGAGCCCTCATCGGTGCTCCGGTGCTGCGGTGCTCCAGGCCGAAGATCCACAGCATCTGCTGCTCCGGCGCCCGGCCGCCCGCTGCGTCCTGCGTCCGCCGCGCCTACTGCCCGCCCCCGGGGCGCACCAGTCCGCTCTCGTACGCGTACACCGCCGCCTGCACCCGGTCGCGCAGCCCCAGCTTGGTGAGCACATGCCCGACATGGGTCTTGACCGTCGTCTCGCTGACGAAGAGGTCCGCGGCGATCTCCGCGTTCGACAGCCCGCGCGCGACCAGCTTGAGCACCTCGACCTCCCGCTCGGTCAGGGTATGCAGGGTGTCGGGCATCGGCTCCTCACCGGAGGGCAGGTGCCCGGCGTACTTGTCCAGCAGCCGGCGCGTGATGCTCGGCGCGAGCATCGCCTCGCCGGCCGCCACCACCCGGATCGCCTGGACCAGCTCGTTGGCCGGCGCGTCCTTCAGGAGAAAACCGCTGGCCCCCGCGCGCAGCGCCTCGACCACGTACTCGTCCAGGCCGAAGGTCGTCAGCACCAGCACCTTGGCGGGACCGTCCTTCGCCGGCCCGGTGATCTGACGGGTGGCCTCGACCCCGTCCATCCGCGGCATCCGGATGTCCATCAGCACCACGTCGGGCTGCAGCGCCCGCACCTGGTCCAGGGCCTGCAGGCCGTCGCCCGCCTCACCGACGACCGCGAGGTCCTGCTCGGCCTCCAGGATCATCCGGAAACCGGTACGCAGCAACGGCTGGTCGTCGACCAGCAGGACGCGGATAGCCACAGGTTCTCCTTAGTTAGACCGGCTCCATTCTGCCCTGCTGATCACCATCGGCGACCGCCGGGCGGACCGGCAGCGGGTACACCGGGGGAGTGCCGCCGAATTCGGGACAGCGGGCCTGGTGGTCGCACCAACCGCACAACTTGGTCGGCCGGGGCCGCCAGTCGCCGCTGGCCGTCGCCCGCCGGATCGCCTCCCACAGCGCCAGCAGTTTGCGCTCCACCCGCCGCAGGTCGGCCTCACTCGGGTCGTACGTCAGGACGTCACCGCTGCCCAGGTACACGAGCTGGAGCCGGCGGGGCACCTGGCCGCGCAGCCGCCACACGACCAGGGCGTAGAACTTCATCTGGAAGAGCGCGCCCTCGGCGTACTCCGGACGGGGGGCCTTGCCCGTCTTGTAGTCGACCAGGCGCACCTCGCCGGTCGGCGCCACGTCGACCCGGTCGATGAAACCGCGCAACTGAAGGCCGGACTCCAGCACCGTCTCCACGTACAGCTCGCGGTCCGCGGGCTCCAGCCGGGTCGGGTCCTCCAGCGTGAACCACCGCTCGACCAGCGCCTCGGCCTCCGCCAGCCACCGCGCCAGCCGCTCGCCGTCCGGGTCGTCCTCGAACAGCTCGGCCAGCTCCGGCCGCTTGGCCAGCAGCTTCTCCCACTCACCGGGCACCATGGCGCGCGCGCCGGGAGCCGTACGCCGTGCCGCCGGGACGTCGAAGAGGCGCTCCAGCACCGCGTGCACGACCGTGCCGCGGGTGGCGGCGGCGCTGGGCTTCTCCGGCAGCTTGTCGATCACGCGGAAGCGGTACAGCAACGGGCACTGCATGAAGTCACTCGCGCGGGACGGGGAGAGCGCCACCGGCGCGCTCGCCCGGACGCCCTCCGGCGCGACACCCTCCGGCGCGACGCCCTCCGGTGTGGCGGCCCGGGCTTCGGCCTGCGTGAGGGACGGACCGGCCGCGGGGCCTTCGTTTCCGGCGTACGACGCGTCACGCGGCCCGCCCGCCGCCGCGCCGCCGCCCGGCCCGTTCCCGCCGGCCGGGCCGCCCACGCTGCCTGTGCCGCCCGCGCCGCCCGTGCCGCCCGTGCCGGTCCTGCCGTCCGGACCCTCCCCGCCGGCCGGTCCGGCCTCCTCGGCGTCCACGTCGGCCTGCCCGGCCTTCTCGGTGCTCGTTCCCATGGCATACGACCCTACGGCCCCGCACTGACAGTCCCCGCATCCGCGGAGGACGGGACGACGTCCGGCAAGGCCACCACCCGCGTCCCCCAAGGCCGGGAAGCGTCACCATGGAACCGAGACGAACCGAGACGAACCGAGACGCGGATCACCGCGAAGCGCTCCGCATACCATCGACGCCAGACCCTTTTGCCCTGCATGATCGTGGGACCGCGCCAGACAGGTGTGAAGACGCATTCGACGAGGGGACACCGTGGACGACAGCGGGAAGCCGCAGGAGACCCAGGAGCCCGCGCAGCCTCAAAGGCCCGCGCAGCCCCAGGGGTCGGCGCGGCCCCAGCCGCCCGGCCCGCCCGAGGCTTCCGGGGCAACCGGACCTTCCGGGTCCTCCGGCGCGCCGAAGGACCCGGGCCAGGGGAAGAAGCCCGGCGGCGGCATCCTCATGGGCCGCCCCTTCGGCGTGCCCGTCTACGTCGCCCCGAGCTGGTTCGTGGTCGCGGCCCTGATCACCTGGGTCTTCGGCGGCCAGCTCGAACGCGTCCTGCCGGAACTGGGCGGCGCCCGCTACCTCGTCTCGCTCTTCTTCGCCGTCGCCTTCTACGCCTCCGTACTGGTCCACGAGCTCGCGCACACCGTCGCCGCGCTGCGCTTCAAGCTCCCCGTACGCCGGATCCAGCTCCAGTTCTTCGGCGGGGTGTCGGAGATCGAGAAGGAGTCCGAGAGCCCCGGCCGCGAATTCGTGCTGGCCTTCGTCGGCCCGCTGCTCTCGCTGGTCCTGGCGGGCGCCTTCTATGGCGGGATGAAGCTGGTCGAACCCGCTACGGTCCCCGGCGTGCTGCTCGCCGGCCTGATGATCTCCAACCTCATCGTCGCGATCTTCAACCTGCTGCCCGGCCTGCCGCTGGACGGCGGCCGGATGCTGCGCGCCGTCGTCTGGAAGATCACCGGCAAGCCGATGGCCGGCACCGTCGCGGCGGCGTGGGTCGGCCGTGCGCTGGCCATCACCGTACTGATCGGCCTGCCGCTGCTCACCCACACCGGGGCGCTGGGCAACGCCCGCCCCGAGATCGGCGGCGCCGACTCCCTCACCGACGCCCTGCTCGCGGCGATCCTGGCGGCCATCATCTGGACCGGCGCGGGCAACAGCCTGCGCATGGCCCGGCTCCGGGAGCGGCTGCCCGACCTGCGCGCCCGTACGCTCACCCGGCGCGCCGTCCCCGTCGAGGCCGACACGCCGCTGTCCGAGGCACTGCGCCGGGCCCAGGAGGACGGCGCCCGCGCGCTCGTCGTGGTGGACCGCCAGGGCGGCCCGACCGCCGTCGTCCGTGAGGCGGCGATCGTCGGCGTCCCCGAGCACCGCCGGCCGTGGGTGACGGTGAGCGGCCTCGCCCAGGACCTCAAGGAGGGCATGCGGGTCTCGGCCGAACTGGCCGGTGAGGACCTCCTGAACTACCTGCGCGCGACCCCCGCGACGGAATACCTGGTGGTGGAGGAGACCGGCGAGATCTACGGCGTCCTGTCCACGGCGGACGTGGAACGAGCCTTCGTAGCCGCCATGGCCCGCCCCTCCTGAGCCCTGCCCCACCCCACCCACCTTGAGCCCCCGCCCCCGCCGCACCCGTCGCGTCCCGCGCCGCACGGTTCCCGGCCGGCCCCTGCGGGTAACCCCCGGTCGGGGGACAAGTCGCGTTCGATTTGCCCTGTAGGCGCTCAGCCGGGCAGTAGCCCGCCCAGCCCTCGCCGCCGGCGTCCGTACGCGTCCAGCCCGGCGGTCGCCCGCCCAGCCGCGTACCGTCGGTCTCCGTATGCGGACAGCCCGGTGCCTGCCGGTCCAGTCCCCGACCGCCCGGCCCCGTTGCCGACAGCCCGGCGGTCGCCCGCTCAGCCTTGGCCGCGCCCCGCATCGGACGGTTCCCGGCCGGCCCCTGCGGGTAACCCCGGTCGGGGGACAAGGCGCGTTCGATTTGCCCTCTAGGCGCACAGCCCGGCGATCGCCCGCCCGCCGCGTACCCCCCGCCGCGTACCGTCGGCCTCCGTATGCGGACAGCCCGGCCTCCTCACACCAACCCGCCCGACTGCCCACCGCTCGGCCACCCGCCCCGCGGCCACCCACCCGCACGGCCCACAGCCCCGGCCTCCCGCCCTGGTACGGAGCGGTCCGTGCGCCCGGTAGGCTGGTCACATGTCCGAACCGACCGGTGCCGCCCGCCGTCGCGGGCCCTTCAAGGTCGGGGACCAGGTCCAGCTCACCGACCCCAAGGGACGCCACTACACCTTCACGCTCGAAGAGGGCAAGAGCTTCCACACCCATAAGGGAGCCTTCCCCCACGACGAGCTGATCGGTGCTCCCGAGGGCAGTGTTGTCCGTACCACCGGGAACGTCGCCTACCTCGCGCTGCGCCCGCTGCTCCCCGACTACGTCCTGTCCATGCCCCGCGGTGCCGCCGTGGTCTACCCCAAGGACGCGGGGCAGATCCTGGCGATGGCCGACATCTTCCCCGGCGCCCGCGTCGTCGAGGCGGGGGTGGGGTCCGGCTCGCTCAGCAGTTTCCTGCTGCGTGCCATCGGCGATCAGGGCATGCTCCACTCGTACGAGCGACGGGCCGACTTCGCCGAGATCGCCACGCAGAACGTGGAGCGCTACTTCGGCGGCCCGCACCCCGCGTGGACCCTCACCGTCGGTGACCTCCAGGACAATCTCTCCGACACCGACGTCGACCGGGTCATTCTGGACATGCTCGCCCCCTGGGAGTGCCTGGAGGCCGTCTCCAAGGCGCTCGTCCCGGGCGGCATCCTGTGTGCGTACGTGGCGACGACCACGCAGATGGCCCGTACCGTCGAGGCCATCCGTGAGCACGGCACCTTCAACGAGCCGTCGGCCTGGGAGACCATGGTCCGTACCTGGCACGTAGAGGGTCTGGCCGTCCGCCCCGACCACCGCATGATCGGCCACACGGGCTTCCTGCTGACCGCCCGCCGGCTCGCGGACGGCGTCGAGCCGCCGCTGCGCCGGCGCCGGCCCGCCAAGGGCGCGTACGGCGAGGACTACACGGGTCCGGGCAGCACCAGCGGCTCCGCCGAGCGCGGCTGACCTGCCGGTGGCCGAGGGGCCACAGCTCGCAGCCGACCGCCGGCGGTCGGCAGTGGCCCATTGTCCGTATGTACGGACTTGAAGGACTGGGCGCCGCCGTGGAGTTCCCCGAACGGGGGCCCACGGCGGCGCTTCGCCGTTCCGGCGGTGGGGCGGCGGGGCAGCGGGGCGGTCGTGATGTGTGGCACGCCCGCATCGTCGGCCCCTTTACCGCCCCGCCCCTCGTGTCCGCTCATATGCGCCGCCCGGCCCCGTTCGCCTGCTTTTCTGTTCGTCGGGCAAAACCCGGCCCGGGTTGTTCCCCCCGGGCCCCGCCCTGTGGAACGATGCTGGGCACCCCCATCGCCACAGCTCTTCACAGGAGTTATCGCGCGTGCAGTTCTCGGCAGGCCAGGACCTTCCGTACGGCCAGGACCTCCCGCACACCCGTACCCGCGCGGTGCACTGGCTCGTCACCGCCGCGGCCCTCGCGGCGGTCGTGGCGGGCTCGTCCTTCCTCCGTCCTGCCGACGCCACGGCCACGTCCCGGGGCTCCGCGCCCGGCGAGGCGGCTCCGGCTCCTGGTCCGCAGGCGGTGACGTACCCGATCGACTGCGGCCCGAACCGGCCCGACGTGGTGCGGCGGGCCTCCGGTGATCTCGACGGTGACGGGCGTCCCGAGACGGTCGCCGTCGTACGCTGCCACACGGAGGCCGGGACGCCGCCCAGCGGCATCTACGTCCTGGCCCGGGCGGCGGCCCGCGGCTCCGCGGTCCGCATCGTGGCCACCTTGCTCGCGCCCTCGGACAAGCGCGGCGTCGAGGGGTTCGGCCTCGAAAGGCCCGAGGGCGACGGCCGGCCCGCCGACGGCGCCGCCGCGATCCGGGCGACGCTCGTGGGCTACTCCTCGGCCGATGTCCCTCAGTGCTGTCCGGATGTGCGCGACAGCGTCAAGTGGCGGTGGCGTGAGGGCGAGTTCGTGCGCAGCGCGGTCACCCCGGGGGTGGCTACGCAGCGTGCGTGATCGACTACGGGCCGTCTACTCGGCGTCGGGGCCGTACACCTCGACCCCGTCCGAAATACGACGTACATGGATGCAGTCGCCGGGACAGTCCTTGGCGGAGTCCCGTACGTCATTGAGCAGCGGCAGCGGTACGGGTGTTGTGGCGCCCTTGTCCTGCAGCAGTTCGTCCTCGGGGCTCTTGACGTAGGCCAGCCCGTCGATGTCGAGTTCGAAGACTTCTGGGGCGTATTGCGCACAGATGCCGTCACCGGTGCACAGATCCTGGTCGATCCACACCTCTAGAGCTTCGTCCTGCGCGGTCATGTCGCCTGCCGTTCCTGCGTACGTGAATCAAATGGGGCCAGCCCTGACGGGTGTTGACCGACTCGACGATACAACCGGTCGCTTTCTGATGTTGCTGGGTGGGTATTCCCCTGCTGTGAGGACGTGCGCAAGGGTGAAGATCGGACACACCCCGACAGTCTTTTCGATCTAGGGGTTTCAACCTGCACCGGCCCAGGTAGGGTCAGGAAGCGTCCAGCTCCCCTTGGAGGAGGTGAGGACCGTGGCAGCCCACGACGACGACATCAACCGCGGCATCCGGCCGGGGCGGGGGTCTGAAGACCCTGCCGGCCAGGTCGCCTATCTTGAGCAGGAGATCGCCGTCCTGCGACGCAAGCTCGCCGACTCTCCGCGTCACACGAGGATTCTCGAAGAGCGGATCGTCGAGCTGCAGACCAACCTGGCCGGCGTTTCGGCGCAGAACGAGCGACTCGCCAACACGCTCCGTGAGGCGCGCGACCAGATCGTCGCCCTCAAGGAGGAGGTCGACCGGCTCGCGCAGCCGCCGGCCGGCTTCGGTGTCTTCCTGCAGGCGAACGAGGACGGCACGGCCGACATCTTCACCGGAGGCCGTAAGCTCCGGGTGAACGTCAGCCCCAGTGTCGAGCTCGATGAGCTCAGGCGTGGCCAGGAGGTCATGCTCAACGAAGCACTCA
Source organism: Streptomyces sp. MST-110588 (assembly GCF_022695595.1). Lineage (NCBI taxonomy): Bacteria > Bacillati > Actinomycetota > Actinomycetes > Kitasatosporales > Streptomycetaceae > Streptomyces > Streptomyces sp. MST-110588. The sequence goes on along the minus strand of NZ_CP074380.1, from coordinate 1,180,337 downwards.
ACGTGGTCGAGGCCATGGAGTTCGAGAACGCCGGGGACATCGTCACCCTCAAGGAGATCCTTGAGGACGGCGAGCGCGCCCTGGTGATCGGGCACACCGACGAGGAGCGGGTGGTGCGGCTCGCCGAGCCCCTGCTGGACATCACCATCCGCCCCGGCGACGCCCTGCTTCTCGAACCCCGCTCCGGCTACGTGTACGAGGTCATCCCCAAGAGCGAGGTCGAGGAACTGGTCCTCGAAGAGGTCCCGGACATCGACTACACGAAGATCGGCGGTCTCGGCAGCCAGATCGAGATGATCCGTGACGCGGTCGAGCTCCCGTACCTCTATCCCGACCTGTTCAAGGAGCACGAACTGCGCCCGCCCAAGGGTGTGTTGCTGTACGGCCCGCCGGGCTGCGGCAAGACGCTCATCGCCAAGGCGGTCGCCAACTCGCTGGCCAAGAAGGTCGCCGAGGTGACCGGGCAGCCCGCGGGGAAGAGCTTCTTCCTCAACATCAAGGGCCCCGAGCTCCTCAACAAGTACGTCGGTGAGACCGAGCGGCACATCCGGCTGGTCTTCCAGCGGGCCCGGGAGAAGGCGAGCGAGGGCACACCCGTCATCGTCTTCTTCGACGAGATGGACTCCCTCTTCCGCACCCGCGGCTCGGGGGTGAGCTCGGACGTGGAGAACACCATCGTCCCGCAGCTCCTCTCCGAGATCGACGGCGTGGAGGGTCTGGAGAACGTCATCGTGATCGGTGCCTCCAACCGGGAGGACATGATCGACCCGGCGATCCTGCGCCCCGGCCGCCTCGACGTGAAGATCAAGATCGAGCGTCCGGACGCCGAGGCCGCCAAGGACATCTTCTCCAAGTACCTCACCGAGCGGCTGCCGCTGCACGCGGACGACCTCAGTGAGCACGGCGACTCGCGCAAGGCCGCGGTCAGCGGAATGATCCAGTCGGTCGTCGAGCAGATGTACGCGGAATCGGAGGAGAACCGCTTCCTGGAGGTCACCTACGCCAACGGCGACAAAGAAGTTCTGTACTTCAAGGACTTCAACTCCGGCGCGATGATCGAAAACATCGTCGGGCGTGCGAAGAAAATGGCGATCAAAGCCTTCCTGGAGCACAACCAGAAGGGCCTGCGGGTCTCCCACCTGCTCCAGGCGTGCGTGGATGAGTTCAAGGAGAACGAGGACCTGCCGAACACCACCAACCCGGACGACTGGGCCCGTATCTCCGGCAAGAAGGGCGAGCGGATCGTCTACATCCGTACGCTGGTCACCGGCAAGCAGGGCGCGGACACCGGTCGCTCCATCGACACGGTGGCGAATACCGGCCAATACCTGTAACAGCGCTCTCCGGCTGCGGATGTCCTGCACGGGGCGTCCGCAGCCGGACGCTTTTCGGGGCCCTGAGGGGCGGTCCCCGGGAAGCCGGCGATGAAGCGGGGAAAACCGGACTGGAGCAATGACTGTAATGATCTCCCCAGCGCCGCAAAGGCGTTCTAGGCTCTTCGGTACCGCCGCGTCACGCACTGCGGGAGCGGGGACCGCATACGGACCGGAAGCGCAGCGGTACTTGAGCGCCGACCCCATCCGGGGGCGCCGCCGGGCAAGGAGGGCCGCATGACCGTACGGCGAGTAATGGGAATCGAGACGGAGTACGGGATCTCCGTCCCCGGCCACCCGAACGCCAATGCCATGCTCACCTCGTCCCAGGTCGTCAACGCCTACGCTGCGGCGATGCACCGGGCGCGACGCGCCCGCTGGGACTTCGAGGAGGAGAACCCGCTGCGGGACGCCCGAGGCTTCGACCTCGCCCGCGAATCCGCCGACGCCAGTCAGCTCACCGATGAGGACATCGGTCTGGCCAACGTGATCCTCACCAACGGGGCACGGCTCTACGTCGACCACGCCCACCCGGAGTACAGCGCTCCGGAGGTCACCAACCCACGGGACGCGGTGCTGTGGGACAAGGCCGGCGAGCGCATCATGGCCGAGGCCGCCGAGCGCGCGGCCCAGGTCCCCGGCGCCCAGCCGATCCACCTCTACAAGAACAACACCGACAACAAGGGCGCCTCCTACGGGACGCACGAGAACTACCTGATGAAGCGGGAGACGCCCTTCTCGGACATCGTGCGCCATCTGACGCCCTTCTTCGTCTCCCGCCAGGTCGTCACCGGCGCCGGCCGGGTGGGGCTGGGCCAGGACGGGCACGAGCACGGCTTCCAGCTCAGCCAGCGCGCGGACTACTTCGAGGTCGAGGTGGGGCTGGAGACCACGCTCAAGCGCCCCATCATCAATACCCGCGACGAGCCGCACGCCGACGCGGAGAAGTACCGCCGGCTGCACGTGATCATCGGTGACGCGAACCTCTCGGAGATCTCCACCTATCTCAAGCTCGGGACGACCGCCCTGGTCCTGTCGATGATCGAGGACGGCTTCATCGCCGTGGACCTCGCGGTCGACCAGCCCGTACGCACCCTCCACCAGGTCTCGCACGACCCGACGCTGCGCCACCTGGTCACGCTCCGCAGCGGCCGTACGCTGACCGCCGTACAACTCCAGATGGAGTACTTCGAGCTGGCCCGCAAGTACGTCGAGGACCGCTTCGGATCGGACGCGGACGAGCAGACCAAGGACGTCCTGGCCCGCTGGGAGGACGTGCTGGGGCGGCTGGAGAACGACCCGATGACGCTCTCCGGGGAGCTGGACTGGGTCGCCAAGCGGGAGCTGATGGAGGGCTACCGCCGCCGCGACGGCGTGGACTGGGACGCGGCCCGGCTGCACCTGGTCGACCTCCAGTACGCCGACGTACGGCCCGACAAGGGCCTGTACAACCGGCTGGTGGCCCGCGGCAAGATGAAGCGGCTGCTGGAGGAGCCGGATGTGCGCCGGTCGCAGCTCAAGCCGCCGGAGGACACCCGGGCCTACTTCCGCGGGCGCTGCCTGGAGCAGTACGCCGACGACGTGGCGGCGGCCTCCTGGGATTCGGTGATCTTCGACCTGCCGGGCCGTGACTCCCTCCAGCGGGTGCCCACGCTGGAGCCGCTGCGCGGGACCCGGAACCACGTCAAGGAACTCCTGGACCGGTGCCGTACGGCCGAGGACCTGGTCAGGGTGCTTTCCGGCAGTTGAGCGGCCGGGGCGCCACGGACGGCCGGTACGGGCACGGAGCGGCCGGGGCACGCCTGAAAAGACTCCCGGACGGGAATCATCGAGGTGACTCCCGGACGTTGGACAAACAGCAGGGCTGATGTCGGACCCAGCTTGTAGGGTCTGATCTTGACAGTCACATCGAGCGGGGCGAACCGAGCGGGGTGAGGGATATGGCGACCAAGGACACCGGCGGCGGACAGCAGAAGGCATCGCGTTCCACCGAGGAGGTCGAGGAGCAGGCGCAGGACGCGCAGGCCACGGACGACCTCAAGGAGCGCCAGGAGAAGCTCTCGGACGACGTCGATTCCGTGCTCGACGAGATCGATGACGTACTGGAGGAGAACGCCGAGGACTTCGTGCGGTCGTTCGTGCAAAAGGGCGGGCAGTAGAAAAATCGGGGCATGTCCGACCTTTTGCGGACCGATGCGTCGCGCGTGGGACAGGGTGACGTCGCCGCGCGCGGCGCCCGGCCGGCGTACGGGACGGCCCGCCGGGCCCCAGGACCTCCGCACGGCCTGTGTGCGGGCCGCCGCGCATGTAGATGATGACCATGAGGCGGGTAGGGTCCAGACGTACTGTGCGCCAGCAGCAACGCAGCGCTGGGCCAATTCAAGGATCGGCCGGACGCCTTCAGGCGGGCGGCCGAATATCTGGAAGGAAACGTGTGGAAGCCAACACTCGTAGCACCGGGCGTCTACCTGCGGCCTTCCTGACGCCCGGGTCCTCGTCGTTCATGGACTTCCTCGGTGACCACGCGCCGGAGCTGCTGCCCGGCAACCGCCCGCTGCCGCCCGTGCAGGGCGCCGTCGAGGCACCGCATGGCACGACGATCGTGGCGGTCTCCTTCCCCGGAGGCGTCGTGCTCGCCGGTGACCGGCGGGCCACGATGGGCAACGTCATCGCGCAGCGCGACATCGAGAAGGTCTTCCCCGCCGACGAGTACTCCGCGGTCGGCATCGCCGGCACCGCCGGACTCGCGGTGGAGATGGTCAAGCTCTTCCAGTTGGAGCTGGAGCACTTCGAGAAGGTCGAAGGAGCCCAGCTCTCCCTGGAGGGCAAGGCCAACCGGCTGTCGACGATGATCCGCGGCAATCTCGGGATGGCCATGCAGGGCCTGGCCGTGGTGCCGCTGTTCGCCGGCTGGGACGTCGACCGCGAGAAGGGCCGTATCTTCTCCTACGACGTGACCGGCGGGCGCTCGGAGGAACACGGCTTCGCGTCCACCGGCTCCGGTTCGGTCTTCGCCCGCGGCTCCCTCAAGAAGCTCTACCGCGAGGACTTCACGGAGCAGCAGGCCGCCATGTCCGTCGTCCAGGCGCTGTACGACGCCGCGGACGACGACTCGGCGACCGGCGGGCCCGACCTCGGCCGGCGGATCTACCCGATCGTCACGGTCATCACCGAGGACGGCTTCAGGAAGCTGACCGAGGCCGAGGTGTCGGAGATCGCCCGGTCCGTCCACGAGCGGCGGCTCCAGGAGCCGGACGGCCCCCGGGCCGCGCTCCTGTGACAGGGCGGATGATCCCATGCATGCGTCACTGAGAGAGCCACTGACAGAAAGGGACGGATAGCCGGTGTCGACGCCGTTCTATGTCTCACCCCAGCAGGCCATGGCCGACCGCGCCGACTACGCCCGCAAGGGCATCGCGCGCGGGCGCAGCGTCGTGGTACTGCAGTACACCGACGGCGTGGTCTTCGTCGCCGAGAACCCCTCCCGCGCCCTGCACAAGGTCAGCGAGATCTACGACCGCATCGCCTTCGCCGCGGTCGGCAAGTACAACGAGTTCGAGAACCTGCGCATCGGAGGGGTGCGCTACGCCGATCTGCGCGGCTACACCTACCACCGGGAGGACGTGACCGCGCGCGGCCTGGCGAACGTCTACGCCCAGACGCTCGGCACGATCTTCTCCAGCGCCGCGGAGAAGCCGTACGAGGTCGAGCTGATCGTCGCCGAGGTGGGCAACCGCCCCGAGGACGACCAGATCTACCGGCTGCCGCACGACGGCTCGATCGTGGACGAGCACGGCTCGGTCGCCGTCGGTGGCAACGCCGACCAGATCAGCAGCTATCTGGGCGAGCACCACCGCGACGGCATGACGCTGGGCGAGGCGCTCAAGCTCGCGGTCGACTCGCTCTCGCGCGACAACAACGGCGGCGAGCGCACGCTGACCGCCGAGCAGTTGGAGGTCGCCACGCTGGACCGTACGCGACCGCAGCAGCGGAAGTTCAAGCGCATCCTGGGCCGCCAGCTCTCCCGGCTGCTGGAGGACAACGGCGGGGCGCTCGCCGAGGGCGGGCAGGAGACGGACGGCTCCGGGGACGGCGGGGAGTCTTCGGGTTCCTCGGGCTCGGCTGAGGGCTCCGGTACGGGCTCCGGCTCCGGATCCGGATCCGGATCCGGGGAATCCTCGGGGTCCGCGGACGCCAAGGAATAGGCGCCACGGGGCCGGCTCCGGGGGGCAGGCCGTCCGCCGGTCGCGGACGTCCGTCACCCTGCTCCTCCGTGGCCGCCCTCGTCCGGCGCCCTGGCCCGGCTCCCTTGCCCGGCGTCCACGTCCGTACGTACGGCTCGCTCCGCGCCCCGGTGGGTTCAACACCCGCCGGGGCGCGCCGCGTTGGACGCGGTGCCGGACGCCGCGGGGGCCCCGGGCGCGGCCGGCGGGGCCGGGGCCGTCGAGCCGCGGGGACCAGGGTGACCGGCAGGGTCGTGGTGGCGGTGGGCGGCCGGCCGTCCAGTGTGGTGATCAGCGCCCGCATCCCCGCCGCGCCGAAATCCTCGGCGGGCAGCCGTACGGTCGTCAGCTCCGGCTCCACCGCCGTCGCCAGCGCCAGGTCGTCGAACCCGCCGACGGAGAGGTCCTGCGGCACCCGCAGCCCCAGCCGCCGGGCGGCCTTGCAGGCGCCGGCCGACAGCAGGTCGTCGTCGCACAGCAGGGCCGTGGGCCGCGGCCCCGGCCCGGTCAGCGCCGACTGCGCCGCCTCCAGACCCGCCTCCACGGCGAGTGCGGCCGGCACGGTCCGCAGCACGGTGCCGGGCACCTCGCCCACCACCTCCGCCAGCGTCCGGGCCCGCAGATGGAAGGTCCAGGAGTCGATGTCGGCGGCGAGGTGGGTGATCCGCCGGTGGCCCAGGGACAGCAGATGGCCCGCCAACTGCCGTACCCCGTCGGCGATGTCGAGGTTCACCGTCGCCGTCGCCTGCGGATCCCCCGGGTCGTTGTCCAGCATCACCAGCGGCAGGCCCTCGCCCCGGATGAGGTCCAGCGCCTCGGCCGCCATGGAGGAGGCCAGGACGCCGTCCAGTGAGGCGCGCGCGGAGGCGAACGGGTCGCGGGCCGGCCCGATGCCCTCGGGGGAGGGGTACAGGACGACACCGAAGCCGTGGTCGGCGGCGACCTGGGCCGCGCCCGTATAGACCCGGGCGAAGAACTCGGTGGTCAGCGCCGGGACGACCAGCAGGACCGTACGGGTGCGGCCCAGGCGCAGGCTGCGCGCGGCCAGGTTGGGCCGGTAGCCCAGGTCCCGCGCCGCCGCGCGGACCGCCTCGGCCTTGCCCGGCGAGACCCGTCCGCGCCATTTGTCGCCGAGGACCAGGGAGACCGCCGCCTGTGAGACTCCGGCGGCGCGCGCCACGTCGCGGCTGGTCACGCGGGGGGCGCTGCCGTTCTTGGGAGCCGCGCCGCCGCCGTTTCCGGGAACCGTCCCGCCACCGGTGCCGGGAACCGTCCCCCCGCCGTTGCCCCCGCCTTCCTTCCCGCCGGTCCCGGCGCCGTGGCCGTCATCGGCGCCGTTCCCGTGCGCGCCCCCACCGGTCACGTCGGCCCCATCGCTCACGTCGGTCCCGGCGCTGTCGCCGTCGTAGCCGTCGCCGCCCTCGCGGCCGGCCGGCGGGCCGGGCCTGCTGGTCACCTTCGTCCTCGCTCCTCGCGTCACCCGGCACGGGCTGGACCCGTGGCCTTGGGCCATGGTACGTATGACGGCGGACGTTATACGTAACACTTCCCGGGTCGCCGGGCGGAAAGAGGCGGAGATGGCCGCGGGATATGCGGATCTGCTCAGAACGCGGCATGCGGCGCGTCTGCTGGCCGGGACGCTGATCGGCAGGCTGCCCAACGCGACCGGGCCCCTGGCGGTGGTCCTCCTCGCCCGCGCCGAGGGCGGCGGCTACGCCCTGGCGGGCGCGCTGTCGGCGGTCTACGGCGTCGCCAACGCCGTCGGCCAGCCGCTGCTCGGCAGGGCGGTGGACATGTACGGCCAGCCGCGGGTGCTGCTGCCCTCGGCGGTCCTCTCCGCCTTCGGCGCCGTAGCGTTCGCACTCCTCGGGCTCGACCCGCTGCCGGCCGCCTACGCCGCCATGGCCGTCGCCGGCTTCTTCACCCCGCCCCTGGAAGGCAGCCTGCGCGCCCTGTGGCCCAAGGTCCTCAAGCGTGAGGACCAGGTGCACGCCGCGTACGCGCTGGACGCGGTGGCCCAGGAAGTGATGTTCGCCGTGGGGCCGCTGCTGGTCGCCCTGGGCGTGGCCCTGTGGTCCGAGCGGGCGGCGCTGCTGCTGATCAACGCCGTAGGCGTGCTCGGTGCGCTCTCGGTGGTGCTCTCGCCGCCGTCCCGGCAGTGGCGCAGCGCACCGCGCGAGGCGCACTGGCTGGGTGCGCTGCGCTCGGCGGGCATGCTGGTCCTCATAGGCTCCTTCCTCTTCATCGGGCTCGCCCTCGGTTCGATAGCGGTCGCCGCGGTCGCCTACGCCGACGAGCACGGCGGCGGCCTGATCTCCAGCTATCTGCTCGCCGCGCTCAGCGTCGGCGCGCTCATAGGCGGTGTGGTGTACGGGGCGCGGCAGTGGCCGGGGCACCCGGAGAACCGGCTGCGCCTGCTGGTCCTTCTGCTCGCGCTGGGCTATCTGCCGCTCGCGCTGACGCCGGGGACCGCCGCGATGACCGTCCTGACCGGCGTCGCGGGACTCTTCCTGGCGCCCTCGCTGGCCTGTGCCTTCGTCGTGGTGGACCGGCACGCCCCCAAGGGCACGGTCACCGAGGCGTTCTCCTGGCTGGTGACGTCCTTCGGGGTCGGGTCCGCGCTGGGCATGACCGTCGTGGGACCGGCGGTGGAACACGGCGGGTCGGGGGCGGGATTCGCGGTGGCGGGCGGCGGCGGCCTCGCGGCGGTGCTCGTACTGCTGTCGGCACGGCGCTTCCTGGCGTCTCCCGTGCGACGTACGGATGACGGGAGCCCGGCGGAAAATGATCGGAACGGGGCCGTCGAACCCGGTTTCAGAGCAGGCCGTCAGGCGTAATGTTCAGTCATGGACCGCCGCATTTTCGGGCTGGAGAACGAGTACGGCGTCACGTGCACGTTCAGGGGACAGCGCCGACTGTCTCCTGACGAAGTGGCGCGGTACCTCTTCCGCCGTGTCGTGTCATGGGGCCGCAGCAGCAATGTCTTCCTGCGGAACGGCGCCCGGCTGTACTTGGACGTGGGTTCGCACCCGGAATACGCAACTCCCGAGTGCGACAACGTGACCGAACTGGTCACCCACGACAAGGCGGGCGAGCGCATCCTTGAGGGCCTGCTCGTCGACGCCGAGCGCCGACTGCACGAGGAAGGAATCGCCGGCGACGTCTACCTCTTCAAGAACAACACCGATTCGGCGGGCAACTCCTACGGTTGCCACGAGAACTACCTCGTGGCGCGGCACGGGGAGTTCTCCCGGCTCGCGGACATCCTCATCCCGTTCCTGGTCACCCGTCAGCTCCTGTGCGGGGCGGGAAAGGTGCTCCAGACGCCGCGCGGCGCCGTCTACTGCGTCAGCCAGCGCGCCGAGCACATCTGGGAGGGCGTCTCCTCCGCGACGACCCGCTCCCGTCCCATCATCAACACCCGTGACGAGCCGCACGCCGACGCCGAGCGCTACCGCCGGCTGCACGTCATCGTCGGCGACTCCAACATGTCCGAGACGACGATGCTGCTGAAGGTCGGCGCCACCGACCTCGTGCTGCGCATGATCGAGGCCGGGACGGTGATGCGGGACCTGACCCTGGAGAACCCGATCCGGGCCATCCGCGAGGTCAGCCACGACATAACCGGTCAGCGCAAGGTCCGGCTGGCCAGCGGGCGCGAGGCGTCGGCGCTGGAGGTCCAGCAGGAGTACTACGAGAAGGCCGTGGACTTCTGCGAGCGCCGCGGCATCCGTACGGGCACCGTCGAGCGGGTCCTGGAACTGTGGGGCCGTACGCTCCGGGCCGTCCGCGAGGAGGACCTCGACCTGATCTCCACCGAGATCGACTGGGTCATGAAGTACCAGCTCATCGAGCGCTACCGGGCGAAGAACAACATCACGATGTCCCACCCGAGGGTGGCGCAGATAGACCTGGCGTACCACGACATCCACCGCCGCCGGGGGCTGTACTACCTGCTGGAGCGCAAGGGGCAGGCGACCCGGATCTGCAACGACCTGAAGATCTTCGAGGGCAAGTCGGTGCCCCCGCAGACCACCCGCGCGAGGCTGCGCGGCGACTTCATCCGCCGGGCGCAGGAGCAGCGGCGGGACTTCACGGTGGACTGGGTCCATCTCAAGCTCAACGACCAGGCGCAGCGTACGGTCCTGTGCAAGGACCCCTTCCGGTCGGTGGACGACCGGGTCGAGAAACTGATCGCCGGCATGTAAGGCGCACCGGCGGCGGCAGACGGCAGAGAGCCGCGGCGCGGCGGGAGCGGCGGGGCCCGTGATACGGGGGCTCCGCCGCTCCCATGTCGTGGTTAGAGTGACCCCGACCGATCGTGCCCGTCCACAACAGCCCGTCTTGAGGGATATTCGTGCGCCGTACCGCAGCCCTGCTGGCCGTTCCCCTGCTGCTCGTCTCCGCCGCGGCCTGCGGCAGCGAGGACTCCTCGTCGTCCACGCCCGGGGGCATCCCGGCCGTCAGCGGCGGGAACGCCAAGAAGCCTGTCATCGACAAGGGCGAGGGCGACCCGCCGAAGAAGCTCCTGACCAAGGTGCTGAAGGAGGGGAGCGGACCGGTGGTGGAAAAGACCGACCTCCTTACGGCGAAGTACGTCGGCCAGACCTGGCAGGGCCAGATCTTCGACGACAACTCCTGGAAGAAGGGCGAGCCCGTCGCGTTCCAGATCGGGGTCAACGCGGTCGTCAAGGGCTGGGACGAGGGCCTGGTCGGCAAGAAGGTCGGCAGCCGGGTCGAACTGGTCATCCCGCCGGACAAGGGGTACCGGGACCAGGCCCAGGAGAACATTCCGGCGAACTCCACCCTCGTCTTCGTGGTCGACCTGGAGAAGACCACCTCGATCAGGCCCAAGGGCAAGAAGGCGCAGCAGGACGCGGCGCTGCCGCAGGTGGCGACCGACACCGACGGCAACAAGGCCCCCAAGATCACCGTGCCCAAGGGCAAGGACGCCCCGACCGAGATCGTCGCCAAGCCGGTCATCGAGGGCACCGGCAAGGAGGTGACGGAGAAGAACCAGATCGTCACCAATTACACCGGCGTGCTCTGGAAGGACGGCAAGCTGTTCGCCGACACCTGGCAGCAGAACCCGCAGAACCCCCAGATGGCGCCGTCGCCGGTGACCCAGTCCCTGGACATGCTGCCGGGCTGGAAGGAAGCGCTCAAGGGGCAGAAGGTGGGCAGCCGGGTCCTGATCGTCGTGCCGAAGGAGAAGCTGACCAAGGAGCAGAGCAAGCAGATCGACTCCGCCCTGGTCTTCTCCGTGGACATCATCGATGTCGCGTGACGTGACCGGGTATCTGCAAGACTGTGGCGGTAATCGTAAAGATTCGTTCGTAGGAGCACATTCGTGAACATCGACAAGCCCGAGATCGACTTCCCGGAGGGCCCGGCTCCCACAGAGCTGGAGATCGTGGACCTGTGGGAGGGCGACGGGCCGGTCGCCAAGGCGGGGGACTTCGTCAAGGTCCACTACGTCGGCGTCTCCTTCAGCACCGGCGAGGAGTTCGACGCGAGCTGGAACCGCGGCAACCCGCTGGAGTTCCAGCTCGGCGCCGGCCAGGTCATCGCCGGCTGGGACCAGGGCGTGCAGGGCATGAAGGTCGGCGGCCGTCGCCGGCTGACCATCCCGCCGCACCTGGGCTACGGCGACCGCGGTGCCGGTGGCGGCCGTATCGCCCCGGGCGAGACGCTGATCTTCGTCTGCGACCTGATCGCCGTCTGATCACTGTCTGACACTGCCCGGTCAGTGCTTGATCGCCGTCCGGTCGTTGCCTGACCGCTGTCCGACCGCTGTCCGACTGCTGTCTGATCGCCGTCCGGCCACTGTCGGATCGTGACCGGCCACGTCTGACGCCGTCCGGTCGCCGGTTTCCGCTTCCCGTACGGAGACCGGTGCCCGGCCCCGGAATGCGGACACCAGGCCGTAGCACCCGGCCGGCACACCGAGGGCCCGCGCCGAGCGGCGCGGGCCCTCGGCTTTTGTCGTACGTACGCGGAGCGGTACGGTCATCGGTCGGGAGTCAACGAGAAAGGGCGTCGATGGCGATTGCCAAGGCCGAGCGGCTGATGAACCTGGCGCTGTGCCTGCTGGGGACCCGGCGCCCCCTCACCAAGCGCGAGCTGCGCTCGTCCATCGAGGCGTACGTCGAAACCTTTGGCCCGGGCGACGACCCGTCCGGCAACGACGACGCCTTCAACCGGATGTTCGAGCGCGACAAGGACGATCTGCGCGAGCTGGGCCTGGTCATCGAGACGGTCGACAGCCTCGAAGGCGACACCGGCTACCTCGCCCGCCGCGACAGCAACCGCCTCCCGCCGATCACGCTGGACGCCGAGGAGGCCGCCGCCCTGGGCCTGGCCGCCAAGATCTGGCAGCAGGCCCGGCTCGCCGGTGCCGCCAGCGGCGCGCTGCAGAAGCTGCGGGCCGCCGGCATGCCGCTGGCCGAGGACGACGACGCCTACGACGACCGGCAGCCGCACAGCGCGCTGGAGCCCCGCATCCCCGCCCACGAGGCGGCCTTCGAGCCGCTGATGCTGGCCTGCCGCGACCGCCGCCCGGTCGTCTTCGACTACCGTAAGTCCAACGCCGCCCGCCCCGAGCAGCGGCAGGTCGAACCGTGGATCCTGGAGTGCTGGCGCGGCCACTGGTACCTGGCCGGCTGGGACCGCGGCCGGCAGGCCGAGCGGGTCTTCAGGCTCTCCCGGATCACCGGGAAGGTCCGCTCCCGGCAGGGCGCCTTCACCGCCCCGGTGCCCGACCACGTCACCGTCCGCGAGACCGTCGAGAGCTGGGCGGGCGAGACCGCCACCGGCACCGCCCGCATCAAGCTCCGCAGCGACCACGGCTACCCGCTGCGCGCCCGCGCGCTGAGCGTGCGCGGGCTGGGGGACGGCTGGGACGAGCTGGAGATCCCCTACGGGCACGGACTGGACGCCTGGCTGGTGGAGTTCGGCCCCGACGTGGTGGTGCTGGAACCCGCCGAGCTGCGGGCCGACGTCGTGGACCGGCTGCGCGCCGTGGCCAAGGGCTGAGCAGGGCTGAGAGGGACGCACACACTCCATGGCTACCAACGCGATCGACCAGACCCGCCGGATGCTCTCCCTGGTGACGTATCTGCGCGAGCGCCCCGGCGCCCGCGTCGGCGACGTCGCCCGCGCCTTCGGCATCTCCGAGGACGAGCTGATCGGCGACCTCGACGTGCTGCCCATGTGCGGTACGAGCTTCCGCGGCGGCGACCTGCTGGACATCGACACCGACGGCGACCGGATCTGGTGGCACAACCCCGATGACGTGGCCGAGCCGCTGCGGCTGGCCGCCGACGAGGCCACCGCGCTGCTGGTCGCCGCCCGCGCCGTGGCCACCCTGCCCGGGCTGCGCGAGGGCGACCGGCAGGCGCTGCTGCGCGCCACCGCCAAGCTGGAGGCCGCGGCCGGCGAGGCGGCCGGCGCCAGCTCCCGGCTCTCGGTCACCTTCGAGTCCGAGGGCGGGGTCTTCGCCGACGTGGACCGTGCCATCGCCGAGCGCCGCCGGCTGTGGCTGCGCTACTACTCGCCCGCGCGCGATGAACTCACCGAGCGCGAGGTGGACCCGATCCGGCTGTTCGCGGTCGGCCACACCTACGTCGAGGCATGGTGCCGGCTCTCCGAGGCACGCCGTACCTTCCGGCTCGACCGGGTCGCCGAGATCAAGCTGCTGGACGCCCCCGCCGACCCGCCGCCCGTCGAACTGCGCGACCTGTCCGAAGGGCTCGTGCAGCCCGCCGCCGAGGACCCCGAGGTGATCATCGAGGTCGGGCCCGGCGGGCGCTGGGTCGCGGAGTACTACCCGCACGACAGCGCCGAGGAACTGCCCGACGGCGGGCTGCGGATCACCCTGCGCACCCCCGAGCCGGCCTCGCTGCGGCGGCTGGCGCTGCGCCTGGGCCGGGACGGGCGGATCGTGGCCCCGCAGGCCCTGGCGGACAGCGCCCGGCAGGCGTCCCGGCTCGCGCTCGCGGCGTACGGCGAGTAAGGGGCCCGGACGATGGCACGCACCTTGACGCCGTCGGCGCCCGGGACGCCGCCCGTACCGCGGGCAGCGGCTGCCCCTGCCCCGGCTTGCGCCGCGGGCCCCGCGCGGCACCCCGCGGTGCTCTTCAAAGCGGCCTGCCCGAGCTGCCGTGGCCGCTTCGAGCTGGCCTCGGACGCCTTCCGGCTGGCCATCGGCGCCAGCCGGCGTACGACGTTCTACGCCTTCACCTGCCCCGACTGCGGTACGGCGGTCCGCAAGCCGGCGGGGGAGCGGATCGTGGAACTCCTCACCGGCGGCGGGGTACGCGCCCTGCGCCTGCACTCCGCCTGACCCGCCCGTACCCGTCCACCGGGCCCCGGCCCGGGCCCGGGCCCCTGGAGGCGACCACGGCACCGGCCCCCATGCGTCCCTCCTTGCGCCGTATGTCACATTCCCCCGACGATTCCTCTGCCGCCCCTCGATAGGCTCCCCTTATGTTCTGGCCCATGCTCGCTGTCGCCCTCGGCTTCCTCGGCCTCGCCGTACTCGGCGTCCTCGCCGTCCGCGTCTTCGTCGAAGTCCGGCGGCTGTCCCGGCAGGTCGCCCAGACCTCCCGGCGCATCCAGCGCGCCGCCGGTGACCTGGAGCGCGCGGCGGCCCCCCTGGCCGCGCGGGCCGGGAAAGCAAAGAGCTGACGGCCACTGCTGCCACCTGCGCGTGACCGGTACGCTCGGAACGCGGGCCGAAGAGTGAGGCGCGGCCCGCAACCGGGAGTACGCACAGGGATTGTCCAGCGTTTACCCCTGCGCGTTACGATCGCTGCTAGCACGGCGGACGGACATGTGTCCGGTCAGTCAGGCAGCCCCCAGCCCCAGCCGCCTCGGTGAGAAGGTACCCAGTTATGTTCGGTGGAAAGATCGGCACAGTCGAGATCCTCCTCATCCTTGTCGTCGTCATTCTGCTGTTCGGTGCGAAGAAGCTTCCCGACATGGCGCGTTCGCTCGGCAAGTCCGCCCGCATCCTCAAGAGCGAGGCCAAGGCGATGAAGTCGGAGGGATCGACGACGCAGACGGCGCCGTCCGACCCGCCGAACGCGTCGGAGGCCCCCAAGACGATCAAGGCCGCTCCCGGTGACGTGAGCGGCGGCCGGCCGGTGGCGCAGCCGTCCGACAGCACGACGCAGCGCTGACCGAGGGCCGGACCGGGCAACGGCCACGGGCCGTTGCCTCTGCACGAGATGAGGACGTGGGGTGCTGAAGTCTGGTCTTCGGAAGAACCGCGCGGAGAAAGACCCCGAGGGGCGGATGCCCCTGGTGGAACACCTGCGTGAGCTGCGCAGCCGGCTGCTGAAGTCGGTGCTGGCGATTCTCGTCGCCACGATCGTCGCCGCGTTCTTCTACGAGGAGATCATCAATTTCGTCACCAGGCCGGTGCTGAAAACCGTCGGCTGTGACGCGCTGTTCACGGAACTGGCCAAACAGCGTAAGGGCACCACCTGCGCCCGCATCGTGATGATGGACCTGCTCGGGCCGTTCGCGCTGGCACTGAAGGTGTCGCTGATGGCCGGTGTCATCCTGGCCTGTCCGGTCTGGCTCTACCAGTTGTGGGCCTTCCTGGCTCCGGGCCTGCACCGTCACGAGAAGAAGTATTCGCTGAGCTTTGTCGCCACCGGATTCCCGCTTTTCCTGGCCGGCGGGTACTTCGCCTATTCGGTGCTGCCGACCACCGCGAAGGTGCTCATCGAGTTCACGCCGATCGGTGTCGACAACCTGCTGACGCTGGAGAAGCTGCTCGACCTCGTCACCCGTATGATCATCGTCTTCGGGCTGTCCTTCCAGCTCCCGCTGATGCTGGTGATGCTGAACTTCGGCGGGGTGCTCAGCGCCCGGCGCATGCGCGGCTGGTGGCGCGGCATGGTCCTGGGCATCACGGTCTTCTCCGCCGTCGCCACGCCCAGCACCGACCCCCTGACGATGATCGTCCTGGCGGCGCCGATCTGTCTGCTGTACTTCGCCGCGGTCGTGGTCGCCACGATGAACGACAACCGCAGGGAGCGTCGGGTGGCCGAGGGACCGGCCGACGACGAGGCGTCGGAGCTGGACCTGACGCCCGAGAGCATCGGTGAGGTCGAGCCGGTGGCCAGTGGACACCTGCTGCCCGAACAGGGCGGCGGCGCCGAGAGCCCGGCCTCGCGGCGCGGCGGGTACGACGACGCGACCTGATCCGCCGCGGCCGGCGGGCCACGCCACCGCGCGTGCCGCCACCCAGCCCTACGAGGGCCCCGCCGGATCACCGGCGGGGCCCTCGCCGTGCCGCGCCGGCCGCCCCGTACGGAGTCTTGTACGGCAGTCCGTTCGGTAAAGGCCGTCCATAAAGATCGGTACGTTGTCAGAGGGGGCCGGTAGGCTCGTAAGCACGATGACCGAGGACATGTCCCCTGCTGAGCGCTATGCCGCCGCCCGGCTCAGGGCGGCCGAGCAGGCCACCGCACTCGCCTCTTTCCGCGAGATGTACGACTTCCCGCTGGACCCCTTCCAGATCGAGGCGTGCCAGGCCCTGGAGGCCGGAAAGGGCGTGCTGGTCGCGGCGCCGACCGGATCCGGCAAGACGATCGTGGGCGAGTTCGCCGTCCACCTGGCCCTGGAGCAGGGCCGCAAATGCTTCTACACCACGCCGATCAAGGCGCTGTCCAACCAGAAGTTCCAGGACCTGGTCAAGCGCTACGGCGCGGACCGGGTCGGGCTGCTGACCGGCGACAACAGTGTGAACTCCGAGGCGCCGGTGGTCGTGATGACCACCGAGGTGCTGCGGAACATGCTCTACGCGGGCTCGCAGTCGCTGGTCGGGCTCGGACATGTGGTCATGGACGAGGTGCACTACCTCTCCGACCGGTTCCGCGGCGCCGTATGGGAAGAGGTGATCATTCACCTCCCGGAGTCGGTGACGCTGGTGTCGCTGTCGGCGACCGTCTCCAACGCCGAGGAGTTCGGCGACTGGCTGGACACCGTCCGCGGGGACACCGAGGTGATCGTCTCCGAGCACCGCCCCGTACCGCTGTGGCAGCACGTCCTGGCGGGCCGCCGGATGTACGACCTCTTCGAGGAGCGCGCCGCGGGCGGTGGCAGCCGGCGCGAGGTCAACCCCGACCTGGAGCGGCTGGCGCGGATCGAGAACAGCCGCCCCACCTTCGGGCGGGACAAGCGCCGCGGGCGGAACATGCGCGAGGCGGACCGCGAGCGCGAACGGCGCCAGCGCAGCCGCATCTGGACGCCGAGCCGGGCGGAGGTGATCGACCGGCTGGACAGCGAGGGCCTGCTGCCCGCGATCACGTTCATCTTCAGCCGGGCCGGCTGCGAGGCGGCGGTCCAGCAGTGCCTGTATTCGGGGCTCCGGCTCAACGACCAGGAGGGCCGCGAGAAGGTCCGCCGGATCGTCGAGGCACGCACCGCGGGGATCCCCGACGACGATCTGCACGTCCTGGGCTACTACGAGTGGCTGGAGGGCCTGGAGCGGGGCATCGCCGCCCACCACGCCGGCATGCTGCCGACCTTCAAGGAGGTTGTGGAGGAGCTGTTCGCGCAGGGGCTGGTCAAGGCGGTCTTCGCGACCGAGACCCTGGCCCTGGGCATCAACATGCCCGCGCGCTCGGTGGTGCTGGAAAAGCTCGTGAAGTGGAACGGCGAGCAGCACGCCGACATCACCCCCGGCGAGTACACCCAGCTCACGGGCCGGGCCGGGCGGCGCGGCATCGACGTCGAGGGCCACGCCGTGGTGCTGTGGCAGCGCGGCATGGACCCGGGCGCGCTGGCGGGGCTGGCCGGGACGCGCACGTACCCGCTGCGCTCCTCCTTCAAGCCGTCCTACAACATGGCGGTCAACCTCGTCTCGCAGTTCGGGCGGCACCGCTCGCGCGAGCTGCTGGAGATGTCCTTCGCGCAGTTCCAGGCCGACAAGTCGGTCGTGGGGATCTCGCGGCAGGTGCAGAAGAACGAGGACGGGCTGGCGGGGTACCGCGAGTCGATGACCTGCCATCTGGGGGACTTCGAGGAGTACTCCCGGCTGCGGCGGGAGCTGAAGGACCGCGAGACGGAGCTGGCCAGACAGGGCGCGGCGCAGCGCCGGGTGGCCGCCGCCGCGGCGCTGGAGAAGCTGCGGCCCGGTGACGTCATCCACGTACCGACGGGCAAGTACGCCGGGCTGGCGCTGGTGCTCGACCCGGGCATGCCCTCGGGGCGGACGAACGGCCACCGCGGCTTCGAGGCGCAGGACGGGCCGCGCCCGCTGGTGCTGACCG
Source organism: Streptomyces sp. MST-110588 (assembly GCF_022695595.1). NCBI lineage: Bacteria > Bacillati > Actinomycetota > Actinomycetes > Kitasatosporales > Streptomycetaceae > Streptomyces > Streptomyces sp. MST-110588. Next base: position 1,162,454 of record NZ_CP074380.1, on the reverse strand, counting down.
CGGAGCGGCAGGTCAAACGGCTGGCCTCGATGGACTTCCCGGTGCCGGTCCAGCCGCTGGAGCGGATGCGCATCCCCAAGTCCTTCAACGCGCGCAGCCCGCAGTCGCGCCGGGACCTGGCGTCCGCGCTGCGTACCAAGGCCGGGCACCTGGTGCCGGAGCGGCACCGGCGGCAGCGTTCGGCGGCGGCGGACGACCGGGAACTCGCCCGGCTGCGTACGGCCATCCGCGCGCACCCTTGCCACGGCTGCGCCGAGCGCGAGGACCACGCGCGCTGGGCCGAGCGCTACCACCGGCTGCTGCGGGACACCCGCCAGTTGGAGCGCCGTATAGAAGGGCGTACGAACACCATCGCGCGCACCTTCGACCGGATCTGCGCGCTGCTGACCGAACTCGGCTACCTGGAAGGCGACACGGTCACGGACGAGGGCCGTCGGCTCGGGCGTCTGTACGGCGAGCTGGACCTGCTGGCGAGCGAGTGCCTGCGTGACGGCGTCTGGGAGGGCCTGGGCCCCGCCGAGCTGGCGGCCTGTGCCTCGGCGCTGGTGTACGAGGCGCGCCAGGCGGACGACGCGATGGCGCCGAAGCTGCCCTCGGGCCGGGCCCGGGACGCGCTGACGGAGATGGTCCGCATCTGGGGGCGGCTGGACGCCCTGGAGGAGGACCACAAGATCAACCAGGCGGAGGGCGTCGGTCAGCGCGAGCCGGACCTCGGCTTCACGTGGGCGGCCTACCGGTGGGCCTCGGGCGACGGCCTGGACGAGGTGCTGCGGGAGGCGGAGATGCCGGCCGGTGACTTCGTGCGCTGGTGCAAGCAGCTCATCGACGTCCTCGGGCAGATCGCGGCGGCGGCCCCGGCGGGCGGCGGGGTGGCCCGCAGCGCCCGCAAGGCCGTCGACGCGGTGCTGCGGGGCGTGGTGGCGTACTCCTCGGTGGGATGAGCCGGGAGCCGGTGGCGTACTCCCCGGTGTGGTGAGCCGGAGCCGGCCGCCGACTGCCGAGCGCCGCGGGCCCGCACTTCAGCCGCCCGTCATGACGTCCCGGCCCGCGCGCGCCGGACGTCATGACGGGCGGCTTTTGCGTCGGGGATCGCGGGTGGAGAGGGCCCGGGGCACGCATGCGAGCAGACACGATGCATCGCGTATTGACTCACGCATGCCCTCGCGATATGTTCGTCCACGGATATACGGAGACGAGGAAGTGGGTGACGGCGTTGGCGGGCACACGGCGGAAGCTGAGCAATCCGCTGGCGCTGGCGGTCATGGCGCTGCTGAGCGAGCGGCCGATGCACCCGTACGAGATCGCCCGGGTGCTGAGGGTCCGCGGCAAGGAACACAGCATCAAGATCAATTACGGGTCCCTCTACACCGTCGTCCAGAACCTGGAGAAGCACGGCTATGTCGAGCCCGTCGGCACCCAGCGCGAGGGGCGCCGCCCCGAGCGCACGCTCTACGGGCTCACCCCGGCCGGCCACGAGGAGATGCACGACTGGCTGGCGGACCTGGTGGCCGTGCCGGTGCGGGAGTTCCCCGCCTTCGCCACGGCCCTGTCGCTGCTGATGGTGCTGCCCATGGACGAGGCGTGTGCGCTGCTCGACGAGCGGGCCGCCACCCTGGAGGGGCAGCTCGCCTCCGTACAGGGCGCGCTCGCCAACTTCGCGGACGGTCTGCCCCGGCTGTTCGTCGTGGAGACCGAGTACCAGATGCACATGATCCGCGCGGAGATCGACTGGATCCGCGGCTTCCGCGAGGAGCTGGAGCACGGCGCGATCAGCGGTGCCGAGGAGTGGCGGAAGATGAGCGTGTCGGGGGAGATCCCCGAGGAGTGGCGCGATGTGGAGGGCGAGGACACCACCGGACGTTGACGGCGGCGCGCCCGCGCACAGCGGCGGAACAAGCGCGTCCACACCACGAAGAAGGGCCCCGGCGAGGCTGCGCCAACAGCTTTGCCGGGGCCCGGAATCCCGAACGGACCTGCGGTCAGGCAGGCCGGGCGTTCAAGATGCGGCACATCTACGATAGCCCGGCTCCTGCCGTGGATCGGTTCGGTACACCCGAAATCTCGGTTCGGTGTACCCGAAATCACCGAGAACCACCGATGCACGGAGGCTTGGAGCCATGAACACCCGCGCGCCCGCTGTCGAGGCGCACGACCTGATCAAGACCTATCCCGGCGGAACCAGGGCCCTGGACGGCATGGGCCTGAGCGTCGCCGCCGGCACGGTCTTCGGACTGCTCGGACCCAACGGCGCCGGCAAGTCCACCACCGTCAAGATCCTCACCACCCTGGCCCGCCCCGACTCCGGTACGGCACTGGTCGCCGGGCACGACGTGCTGCGCCACCCCGCCCGGGTGCGCCGGGCCATCGGCGTGGTCGCCCAGAAGTCCGGCGCCGACCCGGTCGCCACCGGCCGCGAGAACCTGCTGCTCCAAGGGCGTCTGTACGGGCTCAAGGGCGCGGCCCTGACCCGCCGGGCCGATGAGCTGCTGGCCCGCTTCGACCTCACCGACGCGGGGAAGCGGCTGGTCAAGACGTACTCGGGCGGTATGCAGCGGCGGCTGGACGTGGCGCTGGGACTCGTCCACCGGCCCGAGGTGCTCTTCCTGGACGAGCCCACGACCGGGCTGGACCCCGAGGCCCGTACGGCCATGTGGGAGGAGATCGGGCGGCTCGCCGGCGACGAGGGGCTGACCATCGTGCTGACCACCCACTACCTGGAGGAGGCCGACCGGCTCGCCGAGCGGATCGCGATCGTCGACCGCGGCCGGGTCGTCGCCGAGGGCACCCCGCACGGCCTCAAGGGCGACCTGCGCGGTGACGCGGTCCATGTGGAGCTGTACGAGGAACCGGGGGAGGTGGACTGGCACCTGCTGATGACCGCGCTCGGGGAGTTCGCCGGGGTGCGTGAGCCCCTTTTGGAGGGGCGCCGGCTGAGCGCCCGCGCCGATGACGGAGCCGCCGCGGTGCCGCACGTCCTGGCCGTACTGGAGCGCGAGGGCGTACGGGTCGCGTCGGTGACCGTCGCCCGGCCCTCCCTGGACGACGTCTATCTGCGGTACGCCGGCCGCCGGTTCGCCGAGGGCGACGCCGCGGCTGCTGCCGGACACGCCATGGCGGGAGGTGCGCGATGAGTGCGGCGACGGCTCAGACCTGGCACCTGACCAGGCGTCAACTGACCGCGATCGTGCGGCAGCCCGCCTTCCTGGTGATCAGCTTCATCCAGCCGGTGATCTGGCTGTTCCTCTTCGGCTCGCTCTTCCGGAAGGTGGTGGAGCTGCCGGGCTTCGGCGGCGGCTCCTACCTGGACTACCTGGTCCCGGGCGTGGTCGTGATGAGCGCGCTGTCCGGCGCGATGTGGGCCGGCATGGGCACGCTGGAGGAGATCGAGCGCGGCACGCTCAACCGCTTCTTGACCACCCCGGTCAGCCGCGGCGCCCTGATGAACGCCAACGTCGTCCAGCAGGGCATCAGCACCGCCGTCCAGTCGGTGATCATCGTGCTGCTCGGCGGGCTCGGCGGCGCCGACTACCCGGGCGGGATCGCCGGCCTGGCGGTCCTGACCGTGGCTTCGGTGCTGCTGGGGACCGTGGTCGGCGCGTTCTCCAACGCCATCGGCATGCTGGTGCGCCAGCGCGAGTCGATCATCGCGCTGAACACCTTCCTGCTGCTGCCGCTGACGTTCCTGTCCTCGGCCTTCATGGCACCGGCGCTGATGCCGTCCTGGATGCGGCACATCGCCGACTTCAACCCCGTCAACTGGGCGTTGGTCGCCGGGCGTTCGGCGATGGCCGAGGAGCCGGCCTGGGGGGACGTGCTCACCAGGGGCGGCGGCCTGCTGGCCCTCGCGCTCGCCGCGGTGCTGCTCTCCACACGGACGTTCCGCTCCTACCAGCGGTCGGTGTGAGGACGCGGGATGAGCCGCTGAACGTACGGGCCGGGTCCGGTGGCCGCAGGTGAACGCGCCGCCGCCCGGAGGGGAGACCGTTCCCCTCCGGGCGGCGCCGTCCGCGCGGGCGCCCTGGGCGCCTTGGGGTCAGGAGGCCGGCGGTGCCGGCTTCTCCTGCTCGGCCTCGATCTGCTGGTTCCACTCCCGCTTGGAAGCCTGCCAGCCGTCCTCGTCATGGCCGCGGCGCCAGTAGCCGGAGATCGACAGCGCCTCGCGCGGTACGTCGCGCTCGACGCGCAGCAGCCGGCGCAGTTCCTTGACGAACCCCGCCTCGCCGTGGACGAACGCCTGCACCTGCCGGCCGGCCGGGAACTCCAGGGCCCGTACGGCCTCGACCAGCCGGCTGCCGACCGGAGCGTCGCCCCGGTGCAGCCAGTGGATCGCGGCGCTGTCCGCAGCCTCCAGCTTCTGTTCCTCCTCGGGGCCCGCCACCTCGATGAAGGCGTGGACGGGCGCACCCGCCGGGACGCGGGCGAGCGCGGCGGCGATGGCCGGCAGCGCGCTCTCGTCACCCGCGAGCAGATGCCAGTCGGCGTCGGGGGAGGGGGCGTAGGCGCCGCCCGGGCCCATGAAGTAGATCTCCTCGCCGGGCTGCACCCGCGCGGCCCACGGGCCCGCCAGTCCCTCGTCGCCGTGCACCACGAAGTCGACCGCCAGCTCGCGTGCCTCGGCATCCCAGTTGCGTACGGTGTACGTACGGGTCCTGGGCCACTGGTCGCGCGGCATCTCCGCGCGGATCCGCCCCATGTCGAACGGCTGCGGATAGCTCACCCCGGGCAGCGGGAAGACCAGCTTGACGTAATGGTCGGTGTAGTCGCCCGCGGCGAACTCCGCCAGGCCCTCGCCGCCGAGCATCACCCGCACCATGTGCGGGGTGAGCTGTTCGGTGCGTGTCACCCGCCCACGGTGGAGCTTGGGCTGTTTACGGGCCGGACGCTCTTCTGCCACGGCGATCTCCCCTGATGCGGTCATGAGCACGATATTGGTTAGGCATACCTAACCTAACAGCTCAGCCGCCGAGAGCGGCCAGCAGCCTCTGCAAAGACCCGCCCAAACCCCACCGCCCGGCGAGCGCTTCCAGGCGCTCGGGGTCGGCCGGCCCGGTGGGCAGCGCCGCGCCGAACTCCGGCAGCCCCACGTCCGTCGCGACCCGCACGACCTTCGGCGCCACCTCGATGTACGGGCGGGCCTCGGTCAGCCGCTTGCGCTGCGAAGGGGTGAGCCTGGCCGCCGGGTCGTCGACCGCGGCCATGATCCCGGCCAGGTCCCGGTAGACGGACAGCAGCTTGGCGGCGGTCTTCTCGCCGATCCCGGGCACCCCCGGCAGGCCGTCGCTGGCGTCACCGCGCAGCAGCGCCAGGTCCGCGTAGCCCGCGCCGTCCACGCCGTACTTCTCGCGCAGCAGCGCCTCGTCCGTCATCTGGAGCGTGCCCACGCCCTTGAGCGGATACAGGACGCGCACCCCGCGCCCGTCGTCCACGAGCTGGAAGAGGTCCCGGTCGCCGGTGACGATGTCCACCGGGCCCCTCGCCCGGGCGGTCAGGGTGCCGATGACGTCGTCGGCCTCGTAGCCCGCCGCCCCGACCCGGGCGATGCCGATCGCGTCGAGCACCTCCTCGATCACCGGGATCTGCGGGGAGAGGGTGTCGGGCACCTCTTCCTCGGGCGTGCCGTGGCTGTCCGCCGTGCCCGGCTCGGCCCCGTCCTGCGGCTGGGCCGCGCCCCCGGCCACCCGGTGCGCCTTGTAGGAGGGGATCAGATCGACCCGCCACTGCGGGCGCCAGTCGGCGTCCATGCAGGCCACCAGGTCATCGGGCCGGTGGTCCTGGACGAGGCGGGCGATGAAGTCCAGCAGGCCGCGCACCGCGTTGACCGGCGTGCCGTCGGGAGCCCTGACCGATTCCGGCACGCCGAAGTACGCGCGGAAGTACAGGGAGGCGGTGTCCAGGAGCATCAGGCGTCGAGTCACACCCCGAATGATGCCGTACGTCCCCCACGCGCCGCCGTTGTGAGGTGGGCCACTGTTGCGTTTGGTTTCCGGGAAGGGGGGCAGGCGCGCGGCCGGAACGGCCCCGGTGGACAGGCGATCTCGCCGCCCACCGGTGAAGACGGGCGGAACCCGTGCCGCGCCACGACCTGCCCACGGGGGAGCCGGGTCGTTCCCCGTACAAGTCGAGAGGTGTATGTGCCCAGGCTGCAAGCCGAACACGTCTACAAAGTGTTCGGCAGACGACCCGAGGACGCGGTACGACGGATCGAAGGCGGCGCGAGCCGCGCGGAGCTGCGGGCCGACGGCACCACCGCCGCGGTGATCGACGCGTCGTTCTCCGTGGAGGAGGGCCAGATCTTCGTTGTCATGGGTCTGTCCGGATCCGGCAAGTCCACCCTGCTGCGCACCCTGAACGGGCTGCTGGAGCCGACCGCCGGATGCGTCCGGTTCGACGGCCAGGACCTGACCTCGCTCAGCGAGCGGGAACTGCGCGAGGTCCGCTCCCGCAGGATCTCCATGGTCTTCCAGCACTTCGCGCTCTTCCCGCACCGCAGCGTGCTGGAGAACGCCGCGTACGGGCTGGAGGTACGCGGCCTGCCGAAGGCCGAAAGGGAACGGCGCGCCGCCCAGGCCCTGGAACTGGCCGGCCTCAAGGGCTGGGAGAAATCCTGGCCGGACGAGCTGTCCGGCGGTATGCAGCAGCGGGTGGGCCTGGCCCGCGCGCTGGCCACCGACGCGGACCTGCTGCTGATGGACGAGTCCTTCAGTGCCCTGGACCCGCTGATCCGCCGCGACATGCAAGACCAGCTCCTGGACCTCCAGAAGACCCTGAAGAAGACCATCGTCTTCATCACCCACGACCTGAACGAGGCCATGCGGCTGGGCGACCGGATCGCCGTGATGCGGGACGGCCGGATCGTGCAGACCGGCACCGCCGAGGACATCCTGCTCACCCCGGCCGACGACTACGTCGCCTCCTTCATCCAGGACGTGGACCGCTCCCGGGTGCTGACCGCCGGGGCGATCATGGCCGACCCCGACACGGTGCCGGGCACCACGACCGGCGCGGGCCAGGAGATACGTACGGCCGAGGAGTTCCTGGCCGCGGCGCCCGCCACGGTGCGCCCCGACACCCCCCTGAGCGAGCTGTTCACGGCCTGCGCCTCCAGCCCGGTCCCGGTCGCCGTGACCGACGCCGCGGGGCGGCTCGTCGGTGCCGTACCGGCGGGCCGGCTGCTCGCGGTCCTGGGCGAACCGACGAAGAAGGCCGAGACCGTTGCCGGCACCGCCGCCGTACCAAGGGCCGCGAGCGTTCCCGGGCCGGAAGCCGGCGCGTCCGAGGGCAAGGTGACCGCCGGTGCCTAGGATCACTCTCGGCTCCTGGGTCAGCTCCGCGGTGGACTGGCTCCGCGACCACCTCGCCTGGCTCTTCGACGCCGTCTCCACCGTCTTCACCGGGCTGTACGACGCGATCCACGCGGTGCTCGCCGCCCCCGAACCCCTGCTGCTCGCCGGCATCTTCGCGGTGCTCGCGTGGTGGCTGCGCGGGCTGCCGGCGGCCGTGCTGACCTTCGCCGGCTTCGCGCTGATCGACTCGGTCGAGCAGTGGGGCGCCACCATGGAATCGCTCTCGCTGGTGCTCGTCGCCTGCCTGATCACCATCGTGCTCGCGGTTCCGCTGGGCATCTGGGCCTCCCGCAGCCGGGCCGTCAGCGGCGTGCTGCGCCCGGCCCTGGACCTGATGCAGACCATGCCGGCGATGGTCTACCTCATCCCCGGCATCCTCTTCTTCGGCATCGGCGTGGTGCCCGGCATCATGGCGACCATCGTCTTCGCCATGCCGCCCGCCGTGCGCATGACCGAGCTGGGCATCCGGCAGGTCGACGGGGAACTGGTCGAGGCGGCCGAGGCGTTCGGCACCCACCCGCGCCGTACGCTGCTGCGCGTCCAGCTTCCGCTCGCGCTGCCCACGATCATGGCCGGCGTCAACCAGGTCATCATGCTCGCCCTGTCCATGGTCGTCATCGCCGGCATGGTCGGCGGCGGCGGTCTGGGCGCCTCCGTCTACAACGCGATCAGCTCCGTGGACGTGGCCCTGGGCTCCGAGGCGGGCCTGGCGGTCGTCATCCTGGCCATGTACCTGGACCGGATGACCGGCGCCCTCAACCAGCGGGTCTCGCCGCTGGGCCGGCGCGCACTGGCCAAGGCGCAGGCCGCGCTCGGCAAGGCGGGCTTCCTGCGCTGGAAGCCCGCCACCCCGGTCGCGATGGCCGGCGTGATCGTGCTGGCGCTGGTGGCGGGGGGCCTGGGCGTCTTCGGCAAGGACGGCGGTACGGGCAGCGGCGCCGGCCGCCCCATCACCATCGGGTACGTCAACTGGGACGAGGGCAAGGCCACCACGTACCTGTGGAAGGAGATCCTCGAACGGCGCGGCTACCGGCCCAAGGCACAGCCCCTGGAGGCCGGGGCCCTCTTCACCGGCCAGGCCCGCGGGGACATCGACGTCCAGACCAACGCCTGGCTGCCGACGACCCACGCCGCGTACTACGAGAAGTACCGCGAGAAGCTGGAGGATCTCGGCACCTGGTACGACAAGACCTCCCTGGAGATCGCGGTCCCCTCCTACGTCAAGGACGTCACGTCCCTGGAGGACCTCAAGGGCAAGGCGGACCGGTTCGGCGGCAAGGTCATCGGCATCGAGCCGGGCGCCGGCGAGATGAAGATCTACAAGGACACGGTGCAGAAGCAGTACGGCCTGGCGGACGAGTTCAAGCTCACCGAGGCCAGCACCGCCTCCATGCTCGCCGAACTGGACCGCGCGTACGCGGCGAAGAAGCCGGTCGCCGTCACCCTGTGGTCGCCGCACTGGGCGTACGACAAGTACCGGCTCACCAAGCTCAAGGACCCCAAGGGCGCCTTCGGCACCGGTGACGGCCTGCACCTCCTGGGCCGCAAGGGCTTCTCCCGCGACGAACCCGAGGTCGCGCGGTGGATGAAGAACTTCCACCTGGACGAGAAGCAGCTCACCAGCCTGGAGAACGAGATCAAGGACGCGGGCGAGGGCCATGAGCAGGACGGCGTACGGGCCTGGCTGAAGGAGAACCCGTCGCTGGTGGACAAGATCGCCCCGCCGGCGAAGTAGCGCCCGGCCCCGGCGGCTCGCGGACCGGACGGATTCACCCGGGTGGCGCAATTTTCCCGTGCTGCGCACGATGTGGGCATCTCGTGCGCGTGAGCCTTGAGGGAGGGTGCTGGTAAGCAGCTTCGCGACGATGAGGTGAAAGACATGCAGGAGCCATCGGATGGGACGACTCCCGAGGCCGCGCCCAGGCCGGCCCGCCTTTACACGGGCGGGGAGCGACCGTTCGACGCCGAGGACCTGGTGCGGGTGTCGGGCCGCGACGTGACCCCCGAGCGGCTCGAACGGGCGGTGCGGCTGATCGAGGAAAAGGGCGTCGCCGCGCTGGAAAGGTACCTTCCCTAGCCGTCCGTGCCCATGTCCGTGTCCGTGCCCGGCTCGCGGGAGCCGGGCACGGCCCTGTCAGCCGGCGGTGCCGGCCAGGCGACGCATGATCGTCATGAGTTCGTCGGGCGGGGCGATCCGCATCGTCCGGCTCTCCTGGTCGACGAGCGTGATCGACGTCAGGGTGCCGGCGCGCCACCAGAACACCCGGGGGACAGGCGTCCGGGGCCGTCCTCGTAGGCGCCCTGCCCGAACTGCGCCAAGGCGTTGACGGCCTCGCCCACGTGCTCGTCGGTGAGCGGGTAGAACACGAGGTTGTGCCGGTTCGGGACGACCAGCAGCACACCCTCGTCCGGTATCCCGGGGCCGCCGGCGGCCCGCACCGCCTCTTCGAAGACGAGCACCTTGCTGGCCGCGAACACCGACTCCGGATGGCCGAGGATGTGGAGGACCGCGCCACCGGGGAGATCGACGGTGTCGTAATTGACCGGCTCACTGAGCAGGTTGGTACGCGCGGCGGCCACGAGGGTGTCCCACGCGACGAGGGCCACGTCGCGGTCACTGAGGACGCGGACGTTCTCAGGGGTGTCCAGGGCGATGCCCGCGAGGAGGTCCGTGGCCAGTGGCCGCAGGTGGCTGAACTGCCCTCGTGCTTCCTCGGGTATCGACTCCTCGGCGACCAGCCGCAGGTACACGCTGCGCAGGGGGTCGGGGGCACCGCTGTGGCCGGTGCGGGCTGACAGGTCGCTCATTCGCAGTTCCTCGGGATCTGATGGGTGGTCGGTGAGCGGCTCACAGGTGGAGCAGCTCACCGATCAGATCACGCCGCCCGGCGCCCGCGCACCGTGGCCCGGCGACGAGCAGGCGGGGGCGCCGAAGCGGCCGGGCAGACCACTTCGGCACCCGGTCCCCGTTGCCGGTGGTGAGGCCCGGTACCGCTTCCGTACGCGGCCTTACCAAGTCACGGCCGCACAGCCCCACGGCGCCACGGCCTCACGGCGTCCTCAGCATCGGTACGTGCCGGGGCAGCCCGTCCGCGTCGACGGCGACGAACGTCAGTCGGGCGGTGGCCACTTGGGCCGTGGGGCCCGAGGAGTTCCAGCGCTCGGCGGTCACCCGTACCGCCACGACCATCGAGGTACGGCCCACCTGCTCGACGGCCGCGCTGACGGTCAGCAGGTCACCGGCCCGTACCGGCGCGTGGAAGGTCATCGCGTCGACGGAGGCGGTCACCGCGGGCCCGTCCGCGTGCCGGCCGGCCGCCGCTGCCGCGGCGTCGTCCACCAGCCGCATCACCGCGCCGCCGTGCACGGTGCCGTAAAGATTCGTGTCCTGCTCGCTCATGATGTGCGCGAGGGTGACGGCGGAGTCGGCCGGGGCCTTGTGGGCCGGGCCGAAGGAGAGATCGGTGCTCAAGGGTGCCTCTCAGTCCTGGGGAGCGGACGGCGACGGGGAGGTGGCGGGGGCCGGGGGAGGGGCCGGGGCGACGGTGGAGGGGTCCGACGGGCCTGAGGGTTCCCGGTCCCCGCCGGCAGCGTGGCCCGTACCGCGTGGGCGGCGGCCACCATGCGCTCCAGCGCCGGTTCCACCTCCCGCGGCGAGCGGGTCTTCAGCCCGCAGTCCGGATTGACCCACAGCCGCTGGGCGGGCACCGCGCGCAGCGCCTGCCCGATCAGCTCCGTCATCTGTGCCACGGACGGCACCCGCGGCGCGTGGATGTCGTACACGCCGGGCCCCGCCGCCCGCGGGTACCCGGCCGCCGCCAGCTCGCCGGCCACCGCCATCCGCGACCGGGCCGCCTCCAGGCTGATCACATCGGCGTCCAGCTCCTCGATGCCGGCCAGCACGTCACCGAACTCGGCGTAGCACATGTGCGTATGGATCTGGGTGTCCGCGCGCACGCCGGAGGTCGCCAGCCGGAACGCCTCGGTGGCCCAGTCCAGATAGGCCCGGTGCGCCGGGCGGCGCAGTGGCAGCAGCTCGCGCAGCGCCGGCTCGTCCACCTGGATGATCCCGGTCCCCGCCGCCTCCAGGTCGGCGACCTCCTCGCGCAGGGCCAGCGCGACCTGCCGGGCGGTGTCGGCCAGTGGCTGGTCGTCGCGGACGAAGGACCAGGCGAGCATGGTCACCGGCCCGGTGAGCACGCCCTTGACGGGGCGCTCGGTCAGCGACTGCGCGAAACCGGTCCACTCCAGGGTCATCGGCGCCGGGCGGCAGACATCACCGGCCAGGATCGGCGGACGCACGTACCGGGTGCCGTAGGACTGGACCCAGCCGTGCCGGGTGGCCAGGAAGCCGGTCAGCCGCTCGGCGAAGTACTGCACCATGTCACCCCGTTCGGGCTCGCCGTGCACCAGGACGTCCAGCCCCGCCTTCTCCTGGAAGGCGATGACCTCGCGCACCTCCTGCGCGATACGGGAGCGGTACCCGGCGGCGTCGATCCGCCCCGAGCGCAGCTCCGCACGGGCCCGCCGCAGCCGGCCGGTCTGCGGGAAGGAGCCGATGGTGGTGGTCGGCAGCGGCGGCAGGCCGAACCGGGCGCGCTGGGCCGCGGCCCGCTCCCGGTACTCCTGGGGGCGGCGGGTCTGGGCGGCGGTGACCGCGGCGGCCCGCTCCCGTACGGCGTCGTCGCGGACGAGCGCGGAGCCCGCCCGGGAGGCCAGCGCCGCCCGGTTGGCCGCGAGCCGCGGGGCGATGGCGTCCCGGCCCTGGTTCAGGGCCCGGGCCAGCAGCGCGACCTCTTCGGTCTTCTGCCGGGCGAAGGACAGCCAGCGGGCGATCTGCGGGTCCAGGTCGCGTTCGGCGGTGACGTCCAGCGGGACGTGCAGCAGCGAGCAGGAGGGCGCGACGTCCACCCGCCCGGCCAGCCCGAGCAGGGTGGCGAGCGTTCCCAGGGCCTTCTCCAGGTCCGCTGCCCAGACGTTGCGGCCGTCCACGACGCCCGCCACCAGCCGCTTGCCCGGCAGGCCGCCGATCGCGGCGAGCGCGTCCACGTCGGCCGCGGCGGGGCCGGTGAAGTCCATCGCCAGGCCCTCGACGGGCGAGTCGGCCAGCGGGCGCAGCGCCTCGCCCAGCGCGTCGAAGTAGGAGGCCACCAGCAGCTTGGGCCGGTCGGCGGCGGCGCCCAGGAACCGGTAGGCGCGGGCGGTGGCGGACAGCACCGACCGGGGCTGGTCCTGGACGAGCACCGGCTCGTCCAGTTGCGCCCACCGCGCCCCGGCGGCCCGCAGATCGGCCAGTACGGACGCGTAGACCGGCAGCAGCCGGTCCAGCAGCGTCAGCGGCTCGAAGTGCGGGTCGGTGCCCGGCGCGGGCTTGGCCAGCAGCAGGAAACTGACGGGGCCCAGCAGTACGGGACGGGCCCGCAGCCCCTCCCGCCGCGCCTCGGTGTACTCCGCCACCTGCTTGCGGGAGTCGGCGGTGAAGACCGTGCCCGCGCTCAACTCCGGCACCAGGTAGTGGTAGTTGGTGTCGAACCACTTGGTCATCTCCAGCGGTTCGGCCTCGGCGGTGCCACGCGCCATCGCGAAGTAGGTGTCGAGGCCGCCGGTGGCCGCGGCGCGGTGCCGGGCCGGGACGGCGCCCACCATCCAGGCGGTGTCCAGCACATGGTCGTACAGCGAGAAGTCACCGGTGGGAATCTCCTCGACGCCCGCGGCCCGCAGTTCGGCCCGTACGCCGGCCCGCAGCTCCCGCGCGGTCTCCAGCAGTCGCCCGGCGTCGGTACCGCCGGACCAGTAGCCCTCGACGGCCTTCTTCAGCTCCCGGCCCGGCCCCTGCCGGGGATAGCCGTGGAGGGTGGCCAGCGCGGCCGGGGCCGGCGCCCGGCGCCCGTTCGGTGATGCCTGGGTCACGGAACTCTCCTTCGCGAGTCCTGAAGCGACCCCGCGGAGCGCCGTGCGGGCACCGGAAGGGCACGGGAAGAGGAGACCGTCCCGTACGCTCCCGCCGCCGACCCGCCCACGAGGTCACGGTCCACCGCGCACCCGGCGGGCGCACGGGCAGTGGCAGGTCTTCGGACTCGCGGGCACGCCCGGCCTCCTGGGGCCGGGCACCTACTGGCCGTCGCTTCCCGGACTCGCGTCCAGTGCGTATGACGGCGGTCGTTCCCACTCACCGCTGCGGGGCAGTTCCGGATTTCCACCGGATTCCCTCTTACGACGCTCCCGCCTGGCGGACGGGGCGAACCGACTGCGCTTGGCAGCGTACAACCCCGGTGTGACGGGCGGGTGTCGCGACGGCCACGGCCGCGACGGGCCCGGCGGCCGGCGGGGGCTGATTAATTCGGGTGACGACGCGGGGCGGGCCTTCTAGGCTCCTTTCCACGAACGCACCTCCCGGTGCGAAGACGACGGTTACTTCCGGTGCTGATTCGGGTTCGACTCCTGAAATCGTTCCGCCGTGTGCGGTACGGCGTTTACCTGCCGTCGTCGGCCTTGATCTCGGGAGGCGCGACGGCACCGGAGCGCCCGGTGCGCAGGCGGCGGTTACTTCGCTTCCCACGCAGCCCGCCGCCGACTTCCGATCTCGGGCGCCCCGGTCCGCTCCTCGCGCCTTCCCTCAGCGGCTCCGCGCACCACCGCACCACACACCGCTCCACCCGGGGGAAGAGATGAGCAAGTTCAACCGCGCCCTCAAGCGCTTCACGGGCACCGTCACCCACGAGGGCGGCGCCGCGTACACCCGGGCCGCGAAGGACGAACTGGTCCTGCTGGCCGTCGTCAACATGGTCGGTGAGCAGACCTTCTACGAGAAGGCCGGCGAGCGCGACGAGCGGTACCGGTCCCTGGTGCGGACCGTGGCCGTCCAGGACGCCGAATGGACCGCCGGCTTCCTGGCCTGGCTGCGCGGTGAGGCAGGCATGCGCTCCGCGTCGGTGGTCGCCGCCGCCGAAGCCGTCAAGGCACGGCTGGACGCCGGGCTGCACGGCGGCAACCGCCGCCTGGTGGACGCGGTGTGCCTGCGTGCCGACGAGCCGGGGGAGCTGCTGGCGTACTGGACGGGGACGTACGGGCGCGCCGTGCCCAAGCCCGTCAAGCGGGGCCTGGCCGACGCCGTACGCCGCCTGTACACCGAACGCGCCCTGCTGAAGTACGACACCGGCAGCCACGCCTTCCGCTTCGGGGACGTCCTGGAACTGGTGCACGCCACGCCCCACCCGGACCGGGCGGCCTGGCAGGGCGACCTCTTCCGGCACGCCCTGGACCGCCGGCACGGCCGCGCCAACCCCGTACCGCGGACGCTGGCGACCGTACGGGCCCGGGCCGCGCTGGCGGAACTGCCGGCCGGCGAGCGGCGGGCGGTACTGGAGCGGCCGGACGCCGCCGAGGTGCTGCGCGCGGCCGGGATGACCTGGGAGGCGGTGGCCGGCTGGCTCCGGGGCCCGATGGACGCGGCGGTCTGGACGGCGCTGCTGCCCTCCATGGGATACATGGCGCTGCTGCGCAACCTGCGGAACCTGGACGAGGCCGGAGTGCCCGACGAGGTGGCCGAGCAGGTCGCCGGGCGGCTCGCCGACCCCGCCGAGGTCGCCCGCTCCCGGCAGTTCCCCTACCGCTTCCTGTCCGCCTACCGCGCCGCGCCCTCGCTGCGCTGGGGCCACGCGCTGGAGACGGCGCTGACCGCCGCGAGCGCCAACATCCCGCGCCTGCCCGGCCGCACCCTCGTACTCGTCGACACCTCCGCGTCCATGGAAGGCCCGGTCACCGGCGGCTCCCGGATCCGGCACGTGGACGTCGGCGCGCTCTTCGGCGTGGCCCTCGCGCACCGTGGCAGCGCGGTGGACCTGGTCGGTTACGCCACCGGGCGCTTCCGGCACCCGCTGACGCCGGGCGGCTCGGTGCTCCGCGACGTCGACGCGTTCTGCGCGCGGATCGGCGAGGTGGGGCACGGCACGGAGACGGTCGCGGCGCTCCAGGCGGCCTACCGGGGGCACGACCGGGTAGTGATCATCTCCGACATGCAGGCTTTCGAGCACCGCGCGGGCCGCCGCCAGGTGTCGGTCTCCGACGCGGTGCCCGCCGACGTGCCGGTGTTCGGGGTGGACACCACGGGGTACGCCGCCTCGTCGATCGACGCCGCACGGCCGCTGCGCTACGAGATCGGCGGCTTCAGCGACAAGCTGTTCACCATGGTCGGGCTGCTGGCGGGCGGTGAGCGGGCGCGGTGGCCGTGGGAGACGGCGGCGGCGTGAGGCCGCGGGGCCTGAGGGGATGACGGAGCGGGCGTACGGCACGCGGGCGCACGGGCGTGACGGCGTGGAGGCGGTACGGGCCGACGGCGCACGGGCGTGACGGCGTGGAGGGATGAGGGCCGACGGCGCGACGGCGTGCGGGGACACGCCGGCGGGTATGAACCCGTCGTGGCCCCTCGTTCCCTGGAGGCACTTGCCCCTGACGGCGTATCGGGGCTCCGGACGGTCCTGCCCGCGTCGCGCCGGAGCGGGTTCGATGGTTCCCTCCCAGTGAGCCGGATTGTCTTTCGCGGTCACCGGGACCGCGACCGGCGGCTGGAGATGATCATGAAGGCTGTGCGTACGTCCGCCGTCGCCCTGATCGCCGTCGCCACCCTGGGCCTGGCCGCACCCGTCGTGTCGGCCTCCACCCACCCCAATCCGGTGATACCGGGCCGCAGCGTCAGCATCAGCGACGACAAGCGGTGCGGCGCGGGCCACCAGGCCAAGGCGACCTCGGACCTGTTCGGTGACGTGCCGCTGGCACCGGGGGGCGACCACATGGGCGCGGAGGCCCGGATCGGCACCTCCGCCGCGACCGGCACCTACCGGGTCACGATCGAGTGCGGGCCCGGCGGCGACCGGTTCACCGAAACCCTGGCCGTGCGCGGCGCGGACCCCTCCGCGGACGCCAGGACCGGGCTCGGCGGCGGCGTCGGCGAGGTGAGCGTCGCCCAGGCCGCGGGCGGCGTGGCGCTGCTCATCCTGGCGGGCGGGGCGTCGTACCTGATGCACCGGCACGCCGGCCGACGACCCTGACGGGGGCCGCCACGCACGCGTACGGTGGGGTGATGACCGGTCACATACCCAGGCGGCGCGTGGTGTCGCTGGTCCCGTCCCTGACCGAGGCGGTGGCCACCGAAGCACCGGACCTGCTGGTCGGCGTCACCGACTGGTGCAGCCACCCGCCCGGCCTGGACGTCGCCCGCGTCGGCGGGACCAAGAACCCGGACCTCGCCCTGATCACCTCCCTCGCGCCCGGCCTGGTCATCGCCAACGAGGAGGAGAACCGCGCGCGCGACCTCGCCGCGCTGCGGGCGGCCGGTCTGGAGGTGCTGGTCACCGAGGTACGGAACCTGGATCAGGCCCTGCGGGAACTGGAACGGGTGCTGGTACGGGGCTGCGGGCTGGCCCGGCCCGCCTGGCTGGAGGAGGCGGCGGGCGCCTGGCGCGAGGCGGAGCGGGCCGCGCCGCCCGCCACGGCCGTCCGCCGCGCCGTGGTGCCCATCTGGCGACGGCCGTGGATGGTGCTGGGCCGGGACACCTTCGCGGGCGACCTCCTGGCCCGGCTCGGCGTACGCAACGTGTACGCCGACCACGCCGAGCGCTACCCGCGCGTCCCCGTGGCGGAGCTGAACGCCTGCGGCGCGGACCTGGTCGTCCTCCCCGACGAGCCGTACCGCTTCACGGCGGACGACGGCCCCGAGGCGTTCCCCGGCCTGCCCGCCGCCCTCGTCAGCGGACGCCATCTGACCTGGTACGGCCCGTCACTGACCCGGGCCCCCGCCGTCCTGTCGGCCGCGCTGGACGCGGCCCGCTGAGGACGGCGGGCCTTTGGCGTACGGCGGTGCGCCCGCTCTTCGCCGGATGATCCGAGGGCGCCACGGCCGCGGCGCGCGACCTCCCGCCGGGCTCAGACCGTGGCCGGCAGGGGAGCGGTCGCCGGCCGGTCGTCGGGTGTCCCGCTGTCCGGCATGGGCCGGGCGGGCGGGACCAGGAGCGTGCCGCGGACCAGGCCCAGGGCGGTGTGGATCCAGGCCGCCAGCCAGGCCGTGACCAGGAGGGCGAACAGGGCCACCGCCGTCCAGGTGAAGGCGGTCAGCCCCGTGTGCCGGGCCAGGCTCGCGGCGCCGGTGACGCACGTACCGACGGGGAAGGTGAAGCTCCACCAGGTCATCGCGAACCGCAGGCCGGCCCGGAAGGCACGGACCACCAGCGCGGCGGCCAGCGCCAGCCACAGCAGTGCGAAGCCGGTCACCGGCACGCCGCACAGGACCGCGAAGGCGCTCATCGCCCGCGCGTAGGGGGCGCCGACGGCGCCGGGCGCGGCGTCCGCGAGGTTGCCCACGGCCGTCGTGGACTGCCCGAGCGGTCCCAGGACCAGGAAGAGCGTCGGCGTCAGCGCCAGCGGCGGCGGGCCGTGGCGGAGCAGCCGGGCGAAGACCAGGGGCAGCACGATCAGCGTGCCGAGAACGGACATCCCCAGCAGCGCGTAGCAGCCGAGCAGCATCGCCTCGCGCGCCTGTCCGGCGGGCAGGTGCGGGACCAGGGCGGGGCCGAGCGCCGCGGAGACCAGCGGGGGGACCAGCGGCAGCAGCCAGGCGGGCGCCGCGCTGCCCGGCCCGTTCCGGTGCCGGGTGATCATCAGGTACGGGACGGTCACGGCGACCGTGAGCCCGCTGACCGTACCGGCGCTCCACAGCACGGCGTCCACGGCGACCGCGACCCGCTCCCCGAGGATCCCCGGGCCGACGGCGAGCGCGCCGCCGCCGACCGCGAGCAGGGCCATCGGCAGGCAGCCGTAGAAGGGCGCGACCGCCGGGTCCAGGAGGTGCCGTCGTGCCTGGTCGCGGTGGCGGCCCCAGTGTGCGGCCCGGGCGGCGAGCAGCGCCGCGAGCATCATGGCGGACAGCGCCCACAGGGCCTCGTACACCCCGCGCAGCCAGGGGAAGGGCAGCGGCAGGGCGGCTCCGGCACTCGCGACGATGGCGGTGCCCATGACACAGGCGTACCAGTTGGGGCCCAGGTGACGGACCGACCGGCCCGAGGGGGCCGAGAGGGCCGGCCGGTCCGGCCGGGGCGGCAGATCCGGCCGCCCGCCACCGGCCGGCTCCCGGTCACCGGGCCGGCCGGACGAGCCGGTCCGGATGCCGGGGGAGCCGGTGGGGGAAGGGGGACGGGACGGTGCCGGAATTGCCATGGTCCCAGCATTGTCCCAGCTCCTGGACACGGGTAGAGATCAATCGCCTATGAGGGCATAAGCTTGGTTTATGAGTGAGTACATCCTTCCGGAGCCGGGCGGGAGCGGTCCGCTCTCCCACCGCGTCCCCGACCTCGGAGCGCTGGAACTGCTGCTGGCCGTGGCCCGGCTCGGCAGCCTGGGCCGGGCCGCCCGCGCCCTGGGCATCACCCAGCCCGCGGCCAGCAGCCGGGTCCGCTCCATGGAACGGCAGCTAGGGGTCGCACTGGTCGAACGCTCACCGCGCGGCTCACGCCTGACCGACGCCGGAGTGCTCGTCACGGACTGGGCACGGCGGATCATGGAGGCCGCCGAGGCGTTCGACGCCGGGGCGCAGGCGCTGCGCGACCACCGTGACTCACGGCTGCGGGTGGCCGCCAGCATGACCATCGCCGAGTACCTGCTGCCCGGCTGGCTCATCGCGCTGCGCGCCGAGCGGCCGGAGACCGCCGTCTCGCTGCTGGCCGGGAACTCCGCGGCGGTCGCCGGCCGGCTGCGCTCCGGCGAGGCCGACCTCGGCTTCGTGGAGGGCCTGGAGGTGCCCGCCGGACTGGACGGCGCGGTCATCGGCCACGACCGGCTGGTGGTCGTCGCCGCGCCCGCCCACCCCTGGGCCCGTCGCCGTACGGCGCTGACCGCGGCCGAGCTGGCCGCGACCCCGCTCATCCTGCGCGAGCGCGGCTCCGGCACCCGTCAGGTGCTGGACGCGGCCCTGGCCGCGCACGGCGGCCTGGCCCGTCCGCTGCTGGAACTGGCCTCCACCACCGCGCTGAAGGCCGCCGCGGTGAGCGAGGCGGCGCCCGCGGTGCTCAGTGAGCTGGCCGTGGGTGAGGAGCTGTCCGCCCGGCGGCTGGTCGAGATCCCCGTGCACGGGCTGCGGCTGCGCCGCGAGCTGCGGGCGGTGTGGCCCGCGGGGCAGCGGCCGGTGGGCCCGGCCCGGCACCTGCTGGGGCTGACGCGCGGCAGGGGGCCGGTGCCGGGCGCGGTACCGGGCGAGGCGGCGGGTCCGGTGCCGGATCAGGCGGCGGGTGCGGGCCCGGATCAGGCGGCGGGTGCGGTGCCGGGCTGATCCTGTGCCGGGCCGGTCCTGTGCCGGGTGCCTCCCGACGGCCGGCCGCGGACCGCCCGTTCACGGCCTGACCGCGACCACCGCCCCGTCCGCCCCCGGCCCCTCGAAGCGCACCGTCCCCACGTCGACGAACCCGGCGTCCTTCAGCCACGCCCCGTACTCCGCCGCCGTGTAGTTGCGCCCCACGTGCTCACCAGCATGTTCAGACTCATCAGCGCGGGCAGCAGCGGCCCGTCCTTGGTGTCGTCCACGAGCAGCTCGCTGATCAGGATCCGGCCGCCGGAGGGGAGGGCGGCGAAGCACTTGGCCAGGATCAGCCGGTTCGTCCGCTCGTCCCAGTCGTGCAGGACCTGGGAGAGCAGGACCGCGTCGTGCCCGGCGGGCAGTGCCGCCTCCCGCAGGAAGTCGCCGGGGGCGAAGGAGATCCGGTCCGTCAGCCCCGCCCGGCTCACCGGCTCCCGGCTGAGCTCGCAGATGAAGGGGAGGTCGAAAACGGTCGCCCGCAGCTCCTCGTAGGCCCGGCACAGTTCGATGTCGTACGCGGCTCCGCCACCGCCGACGTCCAGCAGCCGGCGCACCGGGCCGAAGTCGTAGGCGGCGGCCAGCGCACGGGCGCTGGTGGCGGACAGCGCGTACATGCTCTTCCAGAAGTGCTGCTGGAGCTCGGTGTCCTCGGGATCGAACATCGACTCCGATGCCTGGGCGTCGAAGTTGGTCGGGGCGTTGGAGCGCAGCGCCTCGCCCAGGCGCATCCAGCCCGCGTAGCGGTGGTCCAAGGAGAGCACCGCGTCCCCGAAGTAGTCGGGGCGGCCCCGCACCAGATACGTCTCCGCCTCGGGGGTGTTGGCGTACCCGGGGCCCTGGCGGCGCAGCAGTCCGAGCCCGGCGCAGGCCGTCAGCAGTTGCTCGGCCGGACGTACGGCCAGGCCGTTGCGGGCGGCCACCTCCGTCGCCGTCGAGCCGGGTGCCGCCGAGAGCTGGGAGAACAGGTCCAGACGGGTCGCCTCGGCCAGCGCCTTGGCGCCCCACATGCCGGTGACGATCTCCATCAGACGCCTGGGGGACCGCGGACTCCTCAACGGGGCCTCCTCACCGGGGCGGGACCGTGGGCCCGGCGCACGGGCCGCTGTCGCAGACCAGTGGACCACCTCACACGGCCGCGGACCAGTCGTGTGCCGCGGCGATCAGAGCGTCCGTCAGCCGTGCGTCGTCCCCGGCCTCCGGATGCCACTGCACGGCCAGCGCGAACCCGCGCCCGGACGGGCCCGGACCGGCCGCCTCCAGGGCCTCGACCGTGCCGTCCGCCGCGTACGCCGAGGGGCGCAGGCCCGCGCCGAGCCGGTCGACCGCCTGATGGTGGTACGCGGGCACGGTCACCGGCCCGGGCAGCAGCGTCTCCAGCAGCGTCCCGGGCACCGGCTCGACCGTGTGCGAGGCGAAGACGCCCGGCGGGCCGGCGTGCCCGTCCACGTGCTGGACCAGGGTGCCGCCCAGCGCCACGTTGAGCAGTTGCAGGCCCCGGCAGATGCCCAGCAACGGTACGCCGGAGGTCAGCGCCGCGTCGATCAGCGCCAGCTCCCAGGCGTCCCGGGCCCGGTCGGGCGGGCCGGTCCTGGGGTGCGGGTCGGCCCCGTACCGTACGGGCTCCACGTCCGGGCCGCCCGCGATGACCAGGCCGTCCAGCCGGGCCACCGTCCGCGCGGCGGTCGCCGGGTCGCCCGGCGGCAGCAGTGCGGCCAGCCCGCCCGAGCGCTGGACGAGCTGGTGGTAGGCGGCCGGCAGCAGGGCCGCGGGCTGCGCCCAGACGCCCCAGCGGGCGTCCTCGGCGAGGTAGGTGCTGATGCCGATGAGGGGCGGGGCGGGGGAGGGGGCAACGGGATCTCCTGAGCAGTGGGTGATGCGGTGTGATGTCTGTGATGCCTGTGATGACTTCCGTACGTCAGCCGGTACGCCGGTCGGTGCGTCTTCCGTACGTCAGCCGGTACGTCAGCCGCGTTCCAGCTCGGCCTCGGCGGCGGCCAGGGCCGCGAACTCCTCCTCGGGCGCGGAGGCCACCAGCCGGTGCCGGGACCACAGGGCGAAGTAGGCCAGCGCCACCCCGTACACGATCAGGGCGATGACCGCCGCCGCCACGTCCACCAGGAACGTCGCCACCAGCGCCGCGCAGGCCAGGACCAGGGCGACGGAGGACGTCAGCACGCCCCCGGGAGTACGGTACGGGCGCCGCAGCTCCGGTTCGCGCCGGCGCAGCACGATGTGGGAGAGCGCCATGAGCGCGTAGGAGATCGTGGCGCCGAAGACCGCGGCGTTGAGCATGCGGGCGCCGTCCCCGCTGGCCACGGCGAGGGTGAAGCCGATCGCCCCGGGCACCAGCAGACCGAGGTAGGGGGCCTTGCGGCGGCTGGTCAGGGACAGGAAGCGGGGCAGATAGCCGGCCCGGGACAGCGCGAAGAGCTGGCGCGAACCGGCGAAGATCAGGGAGAAGAAGGACGCCACCAGCCCGGCCAGCCCGGCGTAGTTGACGATCCGGCTCACGGTGGTCGGCCGGCCGCCGGGCTGGAGCGCCTGGACCAGCGGGTCGCCCACGGACCGGATGGCGGCCGAGCCCCGGGCGCCGGTCGCGGCGAGGAAGGTGACCAGCGCGAGCAGCAGCAGGACGCCCATCGCGGCGGCCATCGCCCGGGGCAGCGTACGGGCCGGGTTCCTGGTCTCCTCGGCCGCCAGCGGTACGCCCTCCACGCCGAGGAAGAACCACATGCCGAACGGGAAGGCCGCCCATATGCCGAGCACCCCGAACGGCAGCCATGAACTGGCTCCCAGGGCGTCCCGGTCCACCGGGATGTCGTCAAGGGCGCCGACGTGGAAGTCGGTGAGGGCCGCGATGGCGAAGACCACGAGCGCGGCCACCGCCACGGCGGTCACCACGAGGCTGAAGCGCAGCGCCTCGCCCACGCCCCACAGGTGGATGCCGATGAAGATCACGAAGCAGGCGAGCTGGACCGGCCAGCCGGAGGTCAGCCCGAACAGGCCCAGGGACTCGACGTAGTCGCCGATGAACAGTGAGATGGCGGCGGGCGCGAGCACGTACTCGATGAGGATGGCGGTGCCGGTCAGAAAGCCGCCCCAGGTCCCCAGCGCGCGGCGCGCGAAGCCGTAGCCGCCGCCCGCCGTGGGCAGTACGGACGCCAGTTCCGCCAGCGCGAAGACCAGGCAGGTGTACATCACGCCCATCAGGACGGCGGCCACGGCCAGGCCGCCGAAGCCGCCGTGGGCCAGGCCGTTGTTCCAGCCGGAGAAGTCGCCGGAGACGACGTAGGCGACGCCCAGGCCGGTGAGCAGGAGGGGGCCCGCGCTGCCGCGCCGCAGGGAGCGCTTCTCCAGGTACGTGTCCGGTGCGGACCGCTCGCCGCCCGGGGGACGGGTGGGCGGTGCGGTGTGCGCGTCCGTGCTGTCGGCCATGAGCCGCTCCTGCCTCGCCGAGGGGACGTCGGGTAAAGGTTCAGCGGAATACCTTTGCGTTCCCGGGCGGCCGGGCGCAAGACCCCTGCGGCAACGGCCGGTTACGAAGCCGGCGCGTCCGTGCCGCTCGTGCCACCCGGGCCGCCCGGACCCGCCGGCCCGGTCAGGAACCCCCGCAGCAGCGCCGCCGTCCCGCAGCAGTGCTCCCGCATCACCTCCCGCGCCCCGTCCGCGTCCCCCTCCAGCACCGCCTCGACCAGCGCGGTGTGCTGCGCCTGGGAGTGCTCCAGGTTCCGTACCAGCAGCGGGATGCAGTCCAGGAGGTCGTTGACGCTCGCCCGTACGGCGGCGTACTGGGCGGCGAGCGAGGGAGAGCCGGACAGCTCGGCGAGCGTCAGGTGCAGCAGCGTGTCGCGGCGGCGGTAGTCGGCAAGCGGCGCGTCGTGGGTGGCGGTCAGCGCGCCCCGCAGTCGCGTCGCCCCCGCGTCGTCCAGGCCGTGCGCGGCACACAGTCCGGCGGCCCCGACCTCCAGCACCTCGCGGAAGCGCAGTACGTCCTCGATGTCCACCGTGCCGATGCGGCGCCGCAGTTCGGCCTCGCCGGTGGACTCCGTACGGACGCGTACGAACGTCCCGCCGTACCGCCCGCGCCGGCTCTCCACCAGGCCCTGGTCCTGGAGGACCTTGAGCACCTCGCGCAGCGTCACCCGGCTGATCTGCAGTCGCTCGGCCAACTCCCGCTCGGCGGGCAGTCGTTCACCCTGCGGAACCAGGCCGAGACGGACGATCTGGAGTATCTGCTCCAGTGCCTCCTCGAAGCCGTTCCCCGCCCGTACCGGACGCAGCACGGGCGCCAGCCGGTCCGCCGTACCGTCCATCGCCACCCCTTCCCAACCAATGGTTCGTGGCCCTACCTTATGACCTCCGGACACGGCGACAGGAGGCACCACCGTGGCAGACCGCACGCCCCCGCTCCCCGTCGAGGAGCTGACCCGGCTCGTCGGCACCGGCGAGATCGACACGGTCGTCCTGGCCTTCACCGACATGCAGGGCAGGCTCCAGGGCAAGCGGTTCGCCGCCCGCTACTTCCTGGACACCGTCCTGGAAGGCGGCAGCGAGGGCTGCAACTACCTGCTCGCCGTGGACGTGGACCTCAACACCGTCGACGGCTACGCCATGTCCTCCTGGGAACGCGGTTACGGCGACTTCGCCCTGCACGGCGACCCCGCCACCTTGCGCCGTACCCCCTGGAACCCGGGCACCGCCCTGATCACCGCCGACCTCGCCTGGCACGACGGCTCCCCGGTCCTGGCCTCGCCCCGGCAGATCCTGCGCCGCCAGCTCGACCGCCTCGCCGAGCGCGGCTGGAGCGCGTACGCCGGTACCGAGCTGGAGTTCATGGTCTTCAAGGACACCTACGAGGACGCCTGGTCCCGCGGCTACCGCGGCCTGACCCCCGTCAACCAGTACAACGTCGACTACTCCGTCCTGGGGACGGGCCGCGTCGAGCCGCTGCTGCGCCGTATCCGCAACGAGATGGGCGTGGCCGGCCTGGCGGTGGAATCCGCCAAGGGCGAGTGCAACCTCGGCCAGCACGAGATCGTGTTCGTCTACGACGAGGCGCTGACCACCTGCGACCAGCACTCCGTCTACAAGACCGGCGCCAAGGAGATCGCCGCCCAGGAGGGCATGGCGCTCACCTTCATGGCCAAGTACGACGAGCGCGAGGGCAACTCCTGCCACATCCACCTCTCGCTGCGCGACGAGGCGGGCCGCCCCGTGCTGGCGGACGAGTCCGGCCCGTACGGCATGTCCGCCACGATGCGGCACTTCCTGGCCGGACAGCTCGCGGCCCTGCGCGACTTCACGCTCTTCTACGCCCCGAACATCAACTCCTACAAGCGCTTCAGGCCCGGCTCCTTCGCCCCCACCGCCGTCGCCTGGGGCCCGGACAACCGCACCTGCGCGCTGCGCGTCATCGGCCACGGCCCCTCCCACCGCCTGGAGAACCGGCTGCCCGGCGGCGATGTGAACCCCTACCTCGCGCTCGCCGCCATGATCGCGGCCGGGCTGTACGGCATCGACCACCGACTGGAACTCCCCGAGCCGTGCACCGGCAACGCCTACACCGGCGACGCCGCCCATGTCCCCACCACGCTGCGCGAGGCCGCCGCCCTGTGGGAGGCGAGCCCCATGGCGCGCGAGGCGTTCGGCGACGAGGTCGTCGGCCACTACCTCAACATGGCGCGCGTCGAGCAGGAGGCGTACGACGCCGCCGTCACG
Organism: Streptomyces sp. MST-110588; assembly: GCF_022695595.1. Classification (NCBI taxonomy): domain Bacteria; kingdom Bacillati; phylum Actinomycetota; class Actinomycetes; order Kitasatosporales; family Streptomycetaceae; genus Streptomyces; species Streptomyces sp. MST-110588. The sequence continues at coordinate 1,137,053 of NZ_CP074380.1, read as the reverse complement.
GACTGGGAGCGCTTCCGCTCCTTCGAACGCATGTGAAGCCCGTCGCCGCCCCCGTGCGGGAAGCCGCCGACTCCGTGGAAGACAAGCCGCCGACCCCGTGGAAGACAAGCCGCCGAGCGCAGGTGAGGAAAGCCGCTGCATGTTGCGAGAACTGAGCGTCATCAACCCGGCGACCGAGGAACTGGTAGCCACCGTCCCCGTCACCACCCCGGCCGAGGTCGACGCCGCCGTCCGGCGGGCCGCCCGCGCGCAGGAGAAGTGGGCCGCCCTGCCGCCCGGCGACCGGGCCCGTGTCCTGCGCCGGTTCGCCCAGGTCGTCGAGGAGAACACCGAACCGCTGGCGGACCTGGAGCTGAGGGAAGCCGGCCACCCCCTGGACAGCGCCCGGTGGGAGGCCGGCAACGTCCGTGACCTGCTGGACTACGCCGCCGGGGGAGTGGAGCGCCTGACCGGGACCCAGATCCCGGTGGCCGGCGGCCTGAACGTCACCTTCCAGGAGCCGCTGGGCGTCGTCGCCGTCATCGCCCCCTGGAACTTCCCCATGCCCATCGCCGCCTGGGGCACCGCCCCCGCGCTGGCCGCCGGCAACGCCGTCCTCCTCAAACCCGCCGAGACCACCCCGCTCACCGCCCTGCGCCTGGCACGGCACGCGCTGGAGGCCGGCGTCCCCGAGGACCTCTTCCAGGTCCTGCCCGGCGAGGGCGCGGTCACCGGCGAGGCCCTGGTCGACCACCCCGGCGTCGCCAAGGTCGTCTTCACCGGCTCCACCGCCGTCGGCCGCCGGATCGCCGCCAGGTGCGCCGCACAGACCAAGCGGCTGACCCTCGAACTCGGCGGCAAGAGCCCCAACATCGTCTTCGCCGACGCCGACCTGGAGGCCGCCGCCGCTACCGCCCCCGGCTCCTTCCTGGACAACGCCGGCCAGGACTGCTGCGCCCGCAGCCGCATCCTGGTCCAGGCGTCCGTCTACGACCGCTTCATGGAACTCCTCGAACCCGCCGTGAAGTCCTTCACCGTCGGCGACCCGGCCGACCCCGCCACCCGGATGGGCCCGCTGATCTCGGCCGCGCAGCGGGAACGCGTACGGTCCTACGTCCCCGAGGACGCCCCGGCGGCCATCCGCGGCGAGGCACCCCGGGGCAAGGGCTTCTGGTACCCGCCCACCGTCCTGGAAGGCGCCCCCGCCGACCGGGCCGCCGTCGAGGAGATCTTCGGGCCGGTGGCCGTCGCCATCCCCTTCCGGGACGAGGCCGAGGCGGTCCGTATCGCCAACGCCACCGACTACGGACTGTCCGGCTCCCTGTGGACCCGCGACATCGGCCGCGCGGTACGGGTCTCGCGCGCCGTCGCGGCCGGCAACCTCTCCGTCAACTCCCACAGCAGCGTGCGCTACTGGACGCCGTTCGGCGGGTTCAAGCAGTCCGGGCTGGGCCGGGAGCTGGGCCCGGACGCCCTGACCGCCTTCACCGAGACCAAGAACGTCTTCATCAGCACCGAGAGCACCTCAAAGAGCACCTCCGACAACACCGGGACCAGCACCGAGGAGAGCAAGTGACCGACCAGACCGCAGTGTGCCGCCGCCTCGTCGGCCGTACCGCCGTGATCACCGGGGCCGGCAGCGGCATCGGCCTGGCCTCCGCCCGCCGGCTGGCCTCCGAGGGCGCGCACGTCGTCTGCGCCGACATCGACGAGCCGGCGGGCAAGGCCGCGGCCGACGAGGTCGGCGGCACCTTCGTCCGGGCGGACGTGACCGACTCCGACCAGGTGGAGGCGCTGTTCAAGACCGCGTACGACACCTACGGATCGGTCGACATCGCCTTCAACAACGCGGGCATCTCGCCGCCCGAGGACGACTCCATCCTCACCACGGGCCTGGACGCCTGGAAGCGCGTACAGGAAGTCAACCTCACCTCGGTCTACCTGTGCTGCAAGCACGCGCTGCCCTACATGCGGCGCCAGGGCAAGGGCTCCATCATCAACACCGCGTCCTTCGTGGCCGTGATGGGCGCCGCCACCTCCCAGATCAGCTACACCGCCTCCAAGGGCGGGGTGCTGGCGATGTCCCGCGAACTGGGCGTGCAGTTCGCCCGCGAGGGCATCCGGGTCAACGCGCTGTGCCCGGGGCCGGTCAACACCCCCCTGCTGAAGGAACTGTTCGCCAAGGACCCGGAGCGGGCGGCCCGCCGCCTGGTGCACGTCCCCGTGGGCCGCTTCGCCGAGCCGGAGGAGATCGCCGCCGCGGTCGCCTTCCTCGCCAGCGACGACTCCACCTTCGTCAACGCCGCCGAATTCCTGGTCGACGGGGGCATCGCGGGGGCGTACGTCACCCCGCAGTAGGCCGTATGTAAGGTCCGAGATCCGCGCCGGAACCGGTACGGCGGCGTACCGGTCCCGGCCCTCTCCCTGCCGTCGTCCCCCGGAGAAACACTGTGCGCACCAGACTCCCCCTCACCCTGGGACTCGCCGTCGCCGCGGCCGTCTCGTCCCTCGCGGCCACCGTGCCCGCCACGGCCGCCACCCCCGCCAAGGCCCGGGAAGCCGCCGCGTCCCCGCAGCGTACGAGCTGTCCGCAGCTCTCCAGGAGCCTGAAGTGGTACGGCGAGAACCGCACCCGGCTCCAGCGGATGATCGACGAGCGCGGCACGTGCTCGCACCCCACGCCCGGTCCCCAGGGCCGTCCCGTCGCCGCCTTCGACTGGGACAACACCGTCGTCAAGAACGACATCTCCGACGCCACCCTCGCCTGGGCCCTGCGGCACGACAAGCTCCTGCGGCCCAAGAGCTGGAAGGCCACCAGCCCCTGGATGACCCGGGCCGCCCACCGCGCGCTGACCCGGGCGTGCGGCACCGCCGTCCCCGTCGGCCGGCCGCTGCCCACCTCGAAGAACACCGCCTGCGCCGACGAGATCATGGAGATCCGCGAGAGCGCCCGCACGATGAGCGGCGCCGCGGCCTTCGCCGGGGAGTGGAACCACCGGCGCACCAGGCCCGAGTACGCCTGGATCCCCCAGCTCTTCGCCGGCCTGACCCCGGCGCAACTGACCTCCTACGCCGAGCGGGCCCGCACCGAGAACCTGGCCGCGCCCATCGGCACCGAGCAGACCGTCGGCACCCACAAGGTCGCCGGCTACATCCGCTACTACGACCAGCAGAAAGACCTGATCCGCACGCTGAAGGCGGCCGGCTTCCGGGTGTACGTCGTCTCCGCGTCGGCGGAGACGATCGCCGAAGCCTGGTCGGGCGGCGTGGGCATCGACCGCGCCCACACCATCGGCGTACGCAGCCTGGTACGGAACGGCAGGCTGACCACCGGCATCCGCGGTTGCGGTGACGTCCGGGACGGGCACGGCGAGGTGCTGCCGTACATCGACGGCAAGCGCTGCCTGATCAACCAGGAGATCTTCAAGATCAAGGGCGCCGAGGCATGGCGGCTGCAGGACCCGGCACACCGCATCGCGCTGGGCGGCGGCGACGCGGACACCGACGTGACGTTCGTCGGTGACGCGACCGGGGCACACCTGGTGATCAACCGCAACAAGGCCGAGCTGATGTGCCGCGCCTATGACGACGCGGACCGGCGCTGGGTGGTCAACCCCATGTTCATCGCACCGCTGCCGCGCAGGTCCGGCACCTACCCCTGCGCCACCAAGGGCTACACCAACACCGACGGCGCGCCCGGACCGGTCCGGCGGGCCGACGGCACGGTCGTACCCGACCAGAAGGACCACATCCACGCCTGACCTCACGACGGGCCGCGCCTGACCCTGAAATCCCTTCACACGGCGCGGCCCCCGCGGATCACAAGAAGGTGTGGCCCTCACCGCGATAGGTCGGCACCGTGTCCACCACCCGGTCCCCGTCGATCAGCCGCAGCGCCTCGAAGCGCTCGCACAGCTCCCCGGCCTTCGCGTGCCGGAACCACACCTTGTCACCGACCAGCAGCTCGTCCGCGGCCGGCCCCAGCAACGGCGTCTGCACCTCGCCCGCCCCCTCCTGCGGATCCAGCCGCAGCCCCACGGGCAGATGCGGCACCGGCAGCCGGTCCCGGCCCGCCGCGCCCGAGGCCGGATAGCCGCCGCCCAGGACGGTCACCACGCCGGTGCCCGGCCTGCGCACCACCGGCAGCGCGAACAGCGCCGCCGGACGCCCCGTGAAGGACCGGTAGTTGTCGAACAGCCGGGGTACGTACAGCCCCGATCCCGCCGCGACCTCCGTCACCGCCTTCTCAGCGACCGTGTGCTGCACACTGCCCGTACCCCCGCCGTTGACGAACTCCAGATCCGGCGCCACGCCCCGCACGGCCCGTACGGCCTGCGCCCGCCGCACCACCAGTTCCCGGCGCGCCGTGGCCTGCATGACCCGTACGGCCCGGGAGAAGACCGGGCGGCCCGCCACCGCGTCCCCCACCCCCGCCACATGGCTCTCGTACGCCATCAGCCCCACCAGCCGGAACCCCGGCCTGCGCACCACCGACCGGGCCAGCTCGGCCAGTTGCGCCGGCTCGCTCACCGGGGAGCGGCGGGCACCGAAGCGCACCCGGCCGCCCAGCCGCCGCAGCGCCGTGTCCCACTCCAGGCACACCCGGATCTCTTCGCGTCCGCCCGCCCGCGCCGCGTCGATCAGGTCGAGCTGGGCGACGTCGTCCACCATCACCGTCACCGCGGCGGCGAGCGCGGGATCGGCGGCCAGCTCCGCGAAACCGGCCCGGTCCGCCGACGGGTACGCCACCAGTACGTCCGCGAACCCCGACCGGGCCAGCCACAGCGACTCGGCGAGGGTGTAGCTCAGCACCCCGGCGAAGCCCTCCCGGCGCAGCACCCGCTCCAACAGGGCCCGGCAGCGCACCGACTTGCTCGCCACCCGCACGGGCTTGCCCCGCGCCCGCCGCACCAGATCGTCGGCGTTGGCGTCGAAGGCGCGCAGATCCACGACGGCCAGCGGAGCGTCGAGATCAGCGGTCGCCCGGTCGTAACGGGCCTTGTCGCCCTGCGGGTCGAAGGTGTGCTCGGACATGGGCGCAGCCTGCCAGAAGCCGCTACCGCTGGGTAGAGGGACGGCCAGGTCCGCCGGGCGGGTGGGGTTGGAGCGCCGGCGGCGGCAGCCCGTAGAGTGGCGGGCGCCGCGACCAGCAGGTCAGCGGTGTGATGTCCGGATACCAACCGCCCTGCCCTGATTGCCGGGCGCGGCCGGCCGCATCGAGCACAACGAGCACAGCAAGCACGACGAGCACGAGGTCGCGAGGGGGAGCGCGGGTGAGCACCGAAGCCGATTACGCCGACGCGCATCGCCTCCCGCCCGTACCGCCGCCCCCGGCCCACCGCCCCGCCGTGCCGCCGCAGCCGCCCGCCGACGCGACGGCCCCCGCCGCACCGCCCGTGCCGCCGCCGGCCCCGGCCGTACCGCCACGCCCCGCCCACACACCCGCCACCCCGGGACCGGCCGCAGCCAACGCACCCGAAAACCCCGCGCCGCCGCCCACCGCCCCTGCCACCACCCCCGTCCCGGCGAAGCCCACCACCCGCCCGGTCGCCTTCCGTGACACGGCCGCGTTCCACCTGGCCAACAGCGGTGCCGCCTGGAGTGCCGGCGCCCCGTCCGGCGACGGCGCCACCGGTGCCGTAACCCCGCTGCCCGCGGCCCCGTACGGACAGACCCCGGCACCACCCGTGCAGGAACCTCACTCCACCCCCCGCCGCCCCGTCGGCCGGATCGCCGCCGCCGCGGCCTGCCTTGTCCTGGGCCTCGGCCTCCTCGGCGGCGCGCTCGCCGGAAGCTGGCTCGCCGAGGACCCCGAGGACCGCCCCGCCGCCGAGGTGACCTTCGCCCGGGGCCGCGAGGTGTGGCACAACGCCCCGGTCGACGCGCTCTTCCCGCCCGCTCTGAGCGGTCCGGCCGCAGGGCCCGGCGGCGCGGACCGATCCTGGACACGGATCGCCGTGGCCCCCGACAGCGGCTGCTCCGGCGCGTTCGACCCGCTGCTGTCCAAGGCGCTCTCCCCGGTCGGCTGCGCCCGGCTGCTGCGCGCCACGTACGTCGACGCGACCCGTACCAGCGTGATCACCGCGGGCGTGCTGATCACCAAGGCCGACCCGGCGGGCATGAAGGCACTGCGCACCCGCTTCACGAAGGAGCAACTGACCAGGCGTACGGACCTGATGCCCCGCCCGTACGCCGCCAAGGGAACCCCCGCCGCGCACTTCGGCCCCGCCCAGCGTGTGAGCTGGAGCATCCGCGTCCCGACGGACCTGCCGGTCGTCCTGTACGCGGTCTCCGGCTTCGCCGACGGCCGTACGGTCACCGACCCGCAGTCCGCCGAGGAGGCGACCAGGGCGCAGGGCACGCCCGCCGCCGAGTCGGGCCTGGGCCACGACGCGAAGGACATCGCCTACCGGGTCGAACAGACCGTCCGCAAGCAGACCGCGAAGGCCCCCGCGGAGCCGCCGCGATGACCCACACCGTGGCTCCGCGCCGCTCCCGCACCGCCCTCGCGCTCGCCGCCGTGCTCTCCACCGCCGCCCTGGCCGTACTGCCCGCCCCGCCCGCGCGGGCCGACGGCACACGCGCCGGGGAGTGGCCGCTGGCGGCGATGCACACCGAGCAGGCATGGCGCACCACCAAGGGCGAGGGCATCACCGTCGCCGTCCTGGACACCGGGGTCGACGCGAGCCACCCCGACCTCAAGGGCCAGGTGCTGCCCGGCAACGACCTGATCGGCTTCGGCGCCGAGCGCGGCGAGCGGACATGGGCCCAGCACGGCACCGCCATGTCCGGGATCATCGCAGGCCACGGCCACGGGGCCGACCACGCCGACGGCGTCATAGGCGTCGCGCCCAAGGCCCGGATCCTCCCCGTACGGGTGATCCTCGAAGACTCCGACCCACAGCGCAAAAAGGCCCGTACCGAGCGCGCCGGCGCCCTCGCCGACGGCATCCGCTGGGCCACCGACCACGGCGCGGACGTCATCAACCTCTCCCTCGGCGACGACAGCGCCTCCGCCCACCCCGACCCCCGCGAGGACGCCGCCATCCAGTACGCCCTGGGCAAGGGCGTCCCCGTCGTCGCCTCCGCCGGCAACGGCGGCAAAGAGGGCGACCACGTCTCCTACCCCGCCGCCTACCCGGGCGTGATCGCCGCCACCGCCGTGGACCGCTACGGCTCCCGCGCCGACTTCTCCACCCGCCACTGGTACGCCACCGTCTGCGCGCCCGGCGTCGACGTCATCATCGCCAACCCGGACCGCACGTACTACGAGGGCTGGGGCACCAGCGCCGCCGCCGCCTTCGTCTCCGGCGCCGTCGCCCTGGTCCGCGCCGCCCACCCGGACCTGAGCCCCGCGCAGATCAAACAGCTCCTCACCGACACCGCACGCGACACCCCCGAGGGCGGGCGCAACGACGACCTCGGCGCCGGCCTGGTCGATGTGGCCGCGGCCATCGAAGCGGGCCGCGACCTCAAACCCGCCCCCGCCGAGCCGACCCCCGCCACCTACCCCGAACGCCACTTCGGCCCCGGCCCCACCGCCTCCGACCAGACCCCCGACAGCACGGGCTGGCTCCCTTGGACCGCCGCCACCGCCGGTCTGGCCCTCCTGGCCACCGCCACCTTCCTGTGGCGCGGCGCCCGCACCCGCTGAGCCCCCCGAAAGCGGCTCAGGCGGGGCGGATAGGGTCGGGGTGTGGCGCTCAAGAACATTCCGGACCCCGGATTCTCCGACGACGACGGCTCCGCCGACCCCGAACTCGCGGCAGCCCTGGCCGCGTACGCCCAGGACCGCTCCACCGAACCCCGACTGCTGGCAGCCCTGGCCGACGCCCGGCTGCTCGTCCCCGTCGTGGCCGTGCTCGGCGAGGTGGAGACCGGCCCGGACGGGCTACGGCGGGAGAAGACCAGCGACATGGCCGTACCCACGCTCCAGGCCCCGGACGGCCGCCGGGCCCTGCCCGCCTTCACCTCCATGGACACCCTGCACCGCTGGCGCCCGGACGCCCGCCCGGTGGCCGTACCCCTGCGGCAGGCACTGCTCGCCGCCTCCCACGAGAAGGCCGACACGGTCGTCATCGACATGGCGGGGCCGGTGACCTACCAGCTCACCGGCCCCGCGCTGCGGGCGCTCGCCGAGGGACGCACCGACAGCGACCCGCTCGCCGACCCGCTCGTCACCGAGGCCCTGCGCTCGATCGTGGCCGGCGAACCGGGCGTACGGACCGCCCGCCTGGAGCCCTCCGCCGATGCCGACGGCACCCTGGCCCTGGCCCTGACCCCCGGGGCCTCCGCCCCCGAGGTCCTCCAGCGCCTGGCCCAGTCCCTGGCCGCCGACGAGACCCTGCGCGCCAGGCTTGTGCGGGGCCTCGACCTGGCCCTTTTCCGTCCGTGACGGCGCGCCGATTCGGGGTGACCGTGCGCCGTGGGGTTACCCGGCGGCCGTGTTCCCCCCTTCCCCCGTGCGGGGTGCGGTTCGCCTTCGGCGGGAGGGTTTGGTGGGGTGGGCGCTTTGCGCTTGCTGGGTGGTGGGTGGCGGGGTCGGGCCGGAGGGGGCGTGTATCAAAGCTGCTTCGCTTTACGCTTTGATACACGCCCCCTCCGGCCCGCCCCTCCCGTCCGTAGCGCGCCCACCCCTTGGGGGAGGGTTGGTAGGTGGCCCTGCGTGCGGGTTGGTGCCCCGAAGGCGGCTCCTGGTGGCAAAAAGCGCAGGGCGGGCGTATGGGGAGGTCGTGCCCCGGAGGGGGCACGCAACAGCGGCCGTACCGGCCGGGTCTTAGAACCGTTAGTGGTCACGGCCGGCGGCTCGGGGACGGCCGGGCGTGGGCGTATCGGGGACTCCCCGCAGGGCCGTGTGCAAGACGCACGCTTCCTTTCACGGCGTACCCGACACGCACACGGCCCGAGGAGTGGCCCCGGTGCGACCGCGCCCCACCCCACCCACCGACCGCACCGGGCGAAAGACCAAACAACCCCACACATGACCGACAAGGTCGCGCCGCAGGCATCGCGCCACACACAGCAACCACCCACCGGCGAGCCGCCGCCCACAAGCGCCACCACCGCCACAGGCGAAATCGGCGCGCCGCCACGGGCGGAAACCGGCGGAAAACAGGCGGCACACCCCCCACAGGCAGACAATGCGAAGGAGGAGAGCAAGAGATCCACGCGAGGAGAGTCCCATGGAGACCACGGAGACCCGCTCGGTCGTATCCGAATTCCTCGGCACGCTGCTCCTGGTGTTCTTCGCCGTCGGCTCGGCCGTCCTTGCCGGCGAGTACATCGGCACCTTCGGCATCGCCCTGACCTTCGGTTTCACCATGCTGGCGCTGGCCTACGCCCTGGGCCCGGTTTCAGGTTCCCACATCAACCCCGCGGTGACGCTCGGCATGCTGCTGGCCCACCGCATCACCGTCCGTACGGCCGTGGAGTACTGGATCGCCCAGATGCTGGGCGGCGTGATCGGCGCCGCGCTGCTCTTCCTGCTGGCCAAGCAGGTGCCGGGCCTGAAGACCAGCGAAGCGTTCGGCACGAACGGCTGGGGCGACCGCTCCGCCGTCCACATCAACCTCGGCGGCGCCTTCCTGGCCGAGGTCGTCCTGACCTTCCTGCTGGTCTTCGTCGTGCTCGCCGTCACGCACAAGGTGGCGGTGATCGGCTTCGACGGCCTGCCGATCGGTCTGGCGCTGGCCACCGTCCACCTCATCGGCATCCCGCTCACCGGCACCTCGGTCAACCCGGCGCGCAGCTTCGGCCCCGCCCTGTTCGCGGGCGGCGCCGCGCTGACCCAGCTCTGGCTGTTCCTCCTGGCGCCGCTGATCGGCGGGGCGCTGGCCGCGGTGGTGCACCAGCTCACCCATCCGCCGCAGGAGCCCAAGGTCGTCGCGGACGAACGCGCCGCCGAGCCCTCCCCGGGAGCGGCGGGCCGGGAAGGCCCGGCGTCGGGGGAGGGGCACGCGATCCCGTAGGCGGCCGGTATCTACGCGTCGTACCGGCCGTACCGGGGCCGTATCAGCCGCCCGTACTAGCCGTACACGGGCCCCGTGAACTTCTCGCCCGGTCCCTGACCCGGCTCGTCCGGTACCACCGACGCCTCACGGAAGGCGAGCTGCAGCGACTTCAGCCCGTCCCGCAGCGGCGCCGCGTGGTACGAGCCGATCTCGGTGGCGCTCGCCGTCACCAGCCCGGCCAGCGCGTGGATCAGCTTGCGGGCCTCGTCCAGGTCCTTGTGCTGGTCGCCCTCCTCGGCGAGACCCAGGTTGACCGCCGCCGCGCTCATCAGGTGCACCGCCACCGTCGTGATCACCTCGACCGCCGGCACGTCCGCGATGTCACGCGTCATGGCGTCGAAATCCGGGGACGGGGACGAGGCGTCGGGCTGCTGCGGCTGCTGAGGGGTGGCGTCGGTCATGACTCTCACATCTATAGGGGAGCGGTAAGGGAACGGGGCTCCGGGGGGCCGGGGATCAGCGTATGTGAACGTACGGGATCTTCAGTGGGTACCCCCGGCCGCGGCCTGCGCGGGCCACGTACGCAGCTCGAAGGCGGCCGGCGTGCCCGCCGGGCGGCTGAGCGCGGCGGTCCAGGAGTCCCCCAGCGGCAGATTCCGTACCCACCAGGATTCGAGCCGGTCGCCGACCGGGACCCGCAGCAGGGCCTGGGCCCGGTCCGGCCGGACGTCCAGCCGCCGCAGGTCCCCGGCGATGCCGGTGCCGACCCCCTTGAGCACCGCTTCCTTACGGGTCCAGCACCGGTAGAAGGCCCGGGTCCGCGCCTCGGTGCCCGCGTCGGTGGTGCGCTCCAGCCAGGCCAGCTCGGCGGGGGACAGGACGGTCCGGGCCAGGGCGTCCGCGTCGACGGTCCGGTGCCGTTCGATGTCCACCCCTACCGGTCCGGTGCTCACGGCGAGCAGACCGCGATCCCAGGTGTGGGAGAGGCTGATGCGCAGCGGCGTACGGGGCCACACCACCCGGGGCGGTCCGTGTCCGGGGTCCGCGCAACCCGGACAGGCGTACCGGCCCAGAGTGATCTCGCGGGCGGGTACGGACAGCACGCCGGCCAGGATGGAGCGCAGGGCCACGCGGCTGGTGACGAAGCGCCTGGCCTTGGCGGGCAGCATCCGGGCGGCCCGGGCGCGCTCCTGCTCGTCGAGCAGGCCGGCGTGACCGGGACGGGCGGTGTCCACGGCGTCGGGGGCCATGGGGGAGGCCCAGCTCCAGATGACCGTCGCGTCCTGTGGGACGGCCGTTCGCCCCGCAGTACTGTCCGTACGGCCCGCCACGTGGTCCACATGGTGCGCCGCGTGATCCACACGGTCCGCCGTGTCATCCGGACGGCCCGTCGTGCCGTCTGCACGGTCCGCCGCACCGCCCGTCGTGCCGTCCGTGCCGTATATGCCGTCGGGAAGCGTCACCAGGGCACCCTACCGAGCGCCCGGCGGCAGGCCCCCGCGGGACTGGTATGCTTGTTTGGTGACTGGCCAGGCTCACCTTGTGTCTGGCCCGCAAGTGGAGACTCCTTCTCCCACCTGATCGGCCGAGAGGCCGACGGGTCCCGGTCCAACGGTCCGCCCTCTCTTCGAGGGGGAAGCGTCCGTTATGCGCGCCCTGCGGTTCATTCGCTGGTGCTCCGGTAGTGAAGGAGCCCGCTTATGTCCCGGTCAGGGCGCTTTTCGCGTTCTGGAGCGGGTGGTCGCCACAAGAGGAACGTGGTCACCTGCCAGGTGGCCGCGTGGTGCAACCGAGGAGGATCCATCAGCGCCGAGCCCCGCATCAACGACCGGATTCGTGTCCCTGAGGTGCGACTCGTCGGTCCCAGCGGCGAGCAGGTCGGCATCGTGCCGCTTGCCAAGGCCCTGGAGCTTGCGCAGGAGTACGACCTCGACCTGGTCGAGGTGGCGGCCAACGCCCGCCCGCCGGTCTGCAAGCTCATGGACTACGGGAAGTTCAAGTACGAGTCGGCCATGAAGGCCCGTGAGGCGCGCAAGAACCAGGCGCACACGGTCATCAAGGAGATGAAGCTCCGGCCGAAGATCGACCCGCACGACTACGACACCAAGAAGGGTCACGTCGTCCGGTTCCTCAAGCAGGGTGACAAGGTCAAGATCACGATCATGTTCCGTGGTCGCGAGCAGTCCCGCCCCGAGCTGGGCTTCCGACTGCTGCAGCGGCTTGCGAACGACGTCCAGGACCTGGGCTTCATCGAGTCCAATCCGAAGCAGGACGGCCGCAACATGATCATGGTCCTCGGTCCGCACAAGAAGAAGACCGAGGCGATGGCCGAGGCCCGCGAGGCGCAGGCCGCCCGCAAGGCGGAGCGCCAGGGTGCGGCTCCTGCGGACGTGCAGCGCACCGAGGAGCCCGCCGAGGAACCCGCCGAGGCGTGATCCAGGGCGCGAGCCCCGGATCGACGCCGGGGCATCCGCCCCGGTTACCGACGGATATATCTGACGCCCCCTCCAAGCCGGTTCACCACCGGTGGGGGCGCCACTGACGAGGAGAGAACGGCGCATGCCGAAGAACAAGACGCACAGCGGTGCCAGCAAGCGCTTCAAGGTCACTGGCTCCGGCAAGGTGATGCGCGAGCGCGCCGGCAAGCGCCACCTGCTCGAGCACAAGTCGTCCCGTCTGACGCGTCGCCTCACCGGCAACGCCGAGATGGCCCCGGGCGACGCCAAGAAGATCAAGAAGCTTCTCGGCAAGTGAGTCCGCGCGCCCCGCACGGCGTGGGCGCAGCAGGACCTGGACCGGGACCCAATCGAACCGGGCCGCGTGCGGACAACCGCGGCCCCGCTACAAGGAGTTAACAAGTGGCACGCGTCAAGCGGGCAGTCAACGCCCACAAGAAGCGCCGGGCGATCCTCGAGCAGGCCAGCGGCTACCGCGGCCAGCGTTCTCGCCTCTACCGCAAGGCGAAGGAGCAGGTCACCCACTCCCTCGTCTACAACTACAACGACCGCAAGAAGCGCAAGGGCGACTTCCGTCAGCTCTGGATCCAGCGCATCAACGCCGCTGCCCGCGCCAACGGCATGACCTACAACCGCTTCATCCAGGGTCTGAAGGCCGCCAGCATCGAGGTGGACCGCAAGATCCTGGCCGACCTCGCGGTCAACGACCCGAACGCGTTCGCCGCGCTCATCGAGGCCGCCCAGAAGGCGCTGCCGAGCGACGTCAACGCCCCGAAGGCCGCCTGAACCGGCGCCTGAAGGCTGTGTGACGCGGACCCGCAGGCTTCCGGCCTGCGGGTCCGCCGCCGTTTGCACCCCCGGGCGGACCTGCCGGGCTGTGGCCTTTGCCGCCTCTTTGCTTTTTGTTTTCTCCGCCCCGCGTCCTTGACCACCACCTTGACCACCGCAGAAGCGAGCCGCCGCCCATGGGCACCCCCGAGCTGATCTCCCCGCGTTCCTCGCGTGTCGCCGCCGCCCGGCGGCTGGCCCGCCGCACCTTCCGCGGCAAGGAGCGCCGGTTCATCGCCGAGGGCCCGCAGGCGGTACGGGAGGCGATCGCGCACCGTACCGGCGGCACGCCCACCCTCATCGAGCTGTTCGCGACCGTGGAGGCCGCCGAGCGGCACGCCGAGATCGTCTCCGCCGCACACGCCGCCGGGGTGCCCGTCCACTTCGCCGACGACCGGACCGTCGCCGACATCTCCCAGACCGTCACGCCCCAGGGGCTGATCGGTGTCTGCCGGTTCCTGGACTCCCCGTTCGAGGAGATCCTGCGCGCCCGGCCCAAGCTGGTCGCGGTGCTCGCCCACGTCCGCGACCCCGGGAACGCCGGGACGGTGCTGCGCTGCGCGGACGCCGCGGGCGCGGACGCGGTCGTGCTGACCGACGCCTCCGTCGACCTGTACAACCCCAAGTCCGTACGGGCCTCGGTCGGTTCGCTCTTCCACCTCCCGGTCGCCGTCGGCGTACCGGTCGAACAGGTGGTCGGCGGGCTGAAGGGCGCCGGCGTACGCATCCTGGCGGCCGACGGCGCAGGCGACCGTGACCTGGACGCGGAGCTGGACCAGGGCACCATGAGCGGCCCGACGGCCTGGGTGTTCGGCAACGAGGCGTGGGGGCTGCCGGAGGAGACCCGCGCACTGGCGGACGCCGTGGTGCGCGTACCGATCCACGGCAGGGCCGAGAGCCTCAACCTCGCCACGGCCGCCGCCGTCTGCCTGTACGCCTCCGCCCGTGCGCAGCGCACCCCCGGAGGGTGCCGCTCCGCCTCCCGCGGCTAGTAGGGTTGCGTGCCCGGGGGCCCGGAAGGGGTAGCGGGGATGGATGTGAGGACTTCCGGCACCACGGTCGCCGCTGACACCTGCCCGCCCGGCGTCTCCGCCGAATCCCACGCCCCAGGAGCCTCGGTGGCCTCGGAAACCCCAGGCGACTCGGGCGGCCCGGGCGACTCGGCTGGCCCTGGCGACTCGGGCGTCCCACCGGCCCCGGACGCCCCACCGGCCCCGGGCGTCCGGGGCTGCTTCGCCGATCTCGGTCTGGACCCCGACGATCTCCCCGACGGCCTGGTCGTCGCCGACGAGACCGGCCGCGTCATCTGCTTCAACGCCGCCGCCGCCCGCATCACGGACATCGCCCCCCAGGACGCCCTCGGCCGTCCCCTGGAGCGGGCCCTGCCGCTCCAGGACATCGAGGGCCGCCGCTGGTGGCAGCTCACCGACCCCTACGGCGGCCTGTCCATCCGCAGCGGCCAACCGGAGCGGAACCTGCTGCTCGGCGGCCGTGAGGTGCTGGTCTCGGCGCGCTACGTACGCAGCCGGCCGAACGGCCCCGTACGCCGCGTGGTGATCGCCGTACGTGGCACCGAGGCCCGGCGCCGCACCGAACTCAGCCACGCCGAGCTGATCGCCACCGTCGCCCACGAGCTGCGCTCGCCGCTGACGTCCGTGAAGGGCTTCACCGCCACCCTCCTGCAGAAGTGGGAGCGCTTCACCGACGACCAGAAGCGGCTGATGCTGGAGACCGTGGACGCCGACGCCAACCGCGTCACCCGGCTGATCGCCGAGCTGCTGGACATCTCCCGGATCGACTCGGGCCGGCTGGAGGTACGGCGCCAGCGGATCGACATGGCCGCGGCCGTCCGCCGCCACGTCCAGGCGCAGACCACCGCGGGACAGAAACCGGACCGCTTCCTGATCAAGATGCGCGAACCGCTGCCCGAACTGTGGGCCGATCCGGACAAGATCGACCAGGTCCTGGGCAACCTGTTGGAAAATGCGGTGCGCCATGGCGAGGGAACCGTCACCATTGAGGTCGGACCGTCACCGAGCGGCACCGGCCCGGAAGGAACGACCGTCACCGTGAGCGACGAAGGCCCCGGCATCCCCGAGGAGTCGATGAGCCGCGTCTTCACCCGCTTCTGGCGGGGCAGCAAGCGCGGTGGCACCGGCCTGGGCCTGTACATCGTCAAGGGCATCGTCGAGGCCCACGGCGGCACGATCACGGTCGGCCGGGCCCTCGCCGGCGGCGCCCGGTTCCGATTTAGCCTGCCCGTCGGGACCCCGGCCTTCATGGCCTGACCGGGACCGACGGGCTCACCCGGACCGGGGGCGCGGATCCGGGCGCGGCGGCCGTCCCCTTAGACTTGCCTTTTGGCACCTTTGGCCTTTAGGGATGTCCGATCCACTCGGACACCTGCCAGCAGGGTCGGGGGTTGGGGGTGTCTGGTCCACCAGACGCCCCGACCGCGCGCCAAGCTCGGCTTCGCAAGCCCGGCAGGGAAATCAGCCGGGGCGATGCGAAGCGCAGCCCATCGGAAGCACGGGAAGAGATGTCCGCACCCAATAAGTCGTACGACCCTGTCGAGGTCGAGGCACTGAAACCGGAAGAGATCGCCCGCGTGCGGGACGAGGCGCTCGCCGCCGTCGCCGCCGCCGGCGATCTTGAGGCGCTGCGCGAGGTGAAGGTCGCCCACACCGGCGACCGCTCCCCGCTCGCGCTGGCCAACCGCGAGATCGGCGCCCTGCCACCGCACGCCAAGGCGGACGCCGGCAAGCGCGTCGGCCAGGCCCGCGGCCAGGTCAACCAGGCGCTCAAGGCGCGCCAGGAAGAGCTGGAGGCCGAGCGCGACGCCCGGGTCCTGGTCGAGGAGGCGGTCGACGTCACGCTGCCGTACGACCGCCTCCCGGCCGGCGCCCGGCACCCGCTGACGACCCTGTCCGAGCGGATCGAGGACATCTTCGTGGCCATGGGCTACGAGGTCGCCGAGGGCCCCGAGGTCGAGTCCGAGTGGCTGAACTTCGACGCGCTCAACCTCTCGCCGGACCACCCGGCCCGCACCACCCACGACACCTTCTTCGTCGAGAACGACGCGGCGGGCACCGACCAGACCGGCGTGGTGCTGCGCACCCACACCTCGCCCGTACAGATCCGTACGATGCTCGACCGCGAGCCGCCGCTGTACGTGATCTGCCCCGGCCGCGTCTACCGCACCGACGAGCTGGACGCCACCCACACCCCGGTCTTCACCCAGGTCGAGCTGCTGGCCGTCGACGAGGGCCTGACCATGGCGGACCTCAAGGGCACCCTGGACCACATGGTCCGCGCCCTGTTCGGCGAGGGGATGCAGACCCGGCTGCGGCCGAACTACTTCCCCTTCACCGAGCCGTCCGCCGAGATGGACATGGTCTGTTACGTCTGCCGCGGCGCGTCCGTCGGCAACCCGGACCGCCCCTGCCGCACCTGCTCCAGCGAGGGCTGGATCGAGCTGGGCGGCTGCGGCATGGTCAACCCGCGGGTCCTGACGGCCTGCGGCGTCGACCCGGAGAAGTACAGCGGATTCGCCTTCGGGTTCGGCATCGAACGGATGCTGATGTTCCGCCACAACGTCGAGGACATGCGAGACATGGTCGAGGGTGACGTGCGCTTCACCCGGCCGTTCGGGATGGAGATCTGATGCGGGTCCCGCTTTCCTGGCTGCGGGAGTACGTCGACCTGCCGGCCGGTGAGACCGGCCGTGACGTACAGGCCAAGCTGATCGCCGCAGGGCTGGAGGTCGAGACCGTCGAGCAGTTGGGCGCCGGTCTCAAGGGCCCCCTGGTCGTCGGCAAGGTCCTCACGATCGAGGAGCTGGAGGGCTTCAAGAAGCCCATCCGCTTCTGCACGGTCGACGTCGGCACCGCCAACGGCACCGGCGAGCCGCAGAACATCGTCTGCGGCGCGCGCAACTTCGCCGTCGGCGACAAGGTCGTGGTCGTACTGCCCGGCGCCGTGCTGCCCGGCGACTTCAAGATCGCCGCGCGCAAGACCTACGGCCGGGTGTCCGAGGGCATGATCTGCTCCGGTGACGAGCTGGGCATGGGCGACGACGGCAGCGGAGGCATCATCGTGCTGCCGCCGGAGTACGAGCCCGGCACCGACGCCATCGAGCTGCTGGAGCTGGTGGACGAGGTCCTGGACATCGCCGTCACCGCCGACCGCGGCTACTGCCTGTCCCTGCGCGGCGTCGCCCGTGAGACCGCCACCGCCTACGGCCTGCCGCTGCGCGACCCCGCGCTGCTGGACGTGCCGCCGCCCAACTCCTACGGCTACCCGGTCAAGATCGCCGACCCGATGGGCTGCGACCGCTTCACCGCCCGTACGGTCGTCGGCCTGGACCCCGAGGCGCGCTCCCCGATCTGGCTCCGGCGCCGCCTCCAGAAGGCCGGGATGCGCCCGGTCTCGCTGGCCGTGGACGTCACCAACTACGTGATGCTGGAGCTGGGCCAGCCGCTGCACGCCTACGACCGCTCCCGGATCCAGGGGACGATCGGCGTGCGCCGCGCCGAGCCGGGCGAGAAGCTGACCACCCTGGACGGGACGCGGCGCGTCCTGGACGCGGGCGACCTGGTCATCACCGACAACCGCGGCCCCATCGGCCTGGCGGGCGTCATGGGCGGCGCCAACACCGAGATCGCCGACTCCGCGACCGACCCGGAGACCGGCGAGGCCACCGGCACCACCGAGGTGGTCATCGAGGCCGCGCACTTCGACGCGGTCTCCATCGCCCGTACGGCCCGCCGCCACAAGCTGTCCTCCGAGGCGTCCAAGCGCTTCGAGCGCGGCGTGGACCCGCAGGCCGCCTCGGCGGCGGCGCAGCGGACCGTGGACCTGCTGGTGCTGCTCGCGGGCGGCACCGCCGAGGCCGGCGTCACCGAGATCTCCTCGCCCGGCGCGCCGCACACGATCACCCTCTCCGCGTCACACCCGGACCGGGTCGCGGGGGTCGACTACGGCCGCGAGACCGTCGTACGCCGCCTCCAGGAGATCGGCTGCGACGTGTACGGGCAGGACGAGCTGGTCGTCACCGTGCCGTCCTGGCGGCCCGACCTGACCGACCCCAACGACCTGGCCGAAGAGGTCATCCGGCTGGAGGGCTACGAGAACCTCCCCTCCACGCTGCCCTCGCCGCCCGCCGGGCGGGGCCTGACCGAGCGGCAGCGGCTGCACCGCCGGGTCGGCCGCGCGCTGGTCGGCGCCGGCTACGTCGAGGCGCTGAACTACCCGTTCATCGGCAAGACGGCCCTGGACCAGCTCGGCATCGAGGAGGACGACCCGCGCCGCCGGACCGTCAAGCTCCTCAACCCCTCTCCGACGAGGAGCCCTTCCTCCGTACGACGCTGATCCCGGGCCTGCTCGGCGCCCTGCGCCGCAACGCCGGCCGCGGCAGCCAGGACCTGGCGCTGTTCGAGACCGGGCTGGTCTTCCAGCCGACCGGTCAGGAGAAGCCGGCCGCCCGGCTGTCCGTGGACCGCCGCCCGACCGACACGGAGATCGCCGCGCTGAACGCCGCGCTGCCGCGGCAGCCGCGCCGGGTCGCCGTGGTGCTCTCCGGGGCGCGCGAGCAGGCCGGCTGGTGGGGCCAGGGCCGCCCGGCGAGCTGGGCGGACGCCGTCGAGGCGGGCCGCGTCGTCGCCCGGGAGGCGGGTGTGGAGCTGATCGTCCGCCAGGACCAGCGCGCGCCGTGGCACCCGGGCCGGTGCGCCGCGCTGCTCGCCGTCGTCGACGGCCGGGAGGTCCTGGTCGGCAACGCCGGTGAGCTGCACCCGCGCGTCACCAAGGCACTGGGTCTGCCGGAGCGCACCGGCGCGATGGAGATCGACCTGGACCGCCTGGAGGAGGCGGGGGAGGGCGTGGTGCGCGCCCCGCGCATCTCCACCTTCCCGGTCGCCACGCAGGACGTCGCGCTGATCGTGGACTCCGCGGTTCCGGCGGCCCAGGTGGAGGCGGCGCTGCGTGAGGGCGCGGGCGGGCTCCTGGAGTCGCTGCGGCTGTTCGACGTCTTCACCGGTGAGCAGGTCGGCGAGGGCAAGAAGTCCCTGGCCTACGCGCTGCGGTTCCGCGCGCCGGACCGCACGCTCACCGCCGAGGAGGCTTCGGCGGCGCGGGACGCGGCGGTCGCGGTGGCCGTTGAGCGCACGGGAGCGGTGCTGCGCGGCGCGTGATCTGAGGCGGCCCCGGTCGGCGGAGAGCCCGGCAGCGATGCGCTGCCGGGCTCTTTTCCGCCTGTGGCGGTGGTGGCGCTTGTGGGCGGCGGCTCGTTGTGGGTGGTTGCTGTGTGTGGCGCGATGCCTGCGGCGCGACCTTGTCGGTCATGTGCGGATTGTTTGGTCTTGGACCCGGTGCGGTCGGTGGGTGGGGTGGGGCGCGGTCGCACCGGGGCCACTCCTCGGGCCGTGTGCGTGGCTGGTACGCCGTAAAAGGAAGCCCGCGTCTTGCACACGGCCCTGCGGGGAGTCCCCGATACGCCCACGCCCGGCCGTCCCCGAGCCGCCGGTCACATCTTTCCAACCGGTCCCAAGACCCGGCCGGTACGGCCGCCCCGCCGGGTACGACCTCCCCGTACGGCCACCCCTCCGGGCACGACCTCCCCATACGCCCGCCCTGTGCTTTTTGCCACCAGGAGCCGCCTTCGGGGTACCGACCCGCACGGCGGGTCACCTACCAACCCTCCCCCCAGGGGTGGGCGCGCTACCGGACGGGAGGGGGCGGGCCGGAGGGGGCGTGTATCAAAGCGTAAAGCGAAGCAGCTTTGATACACGCCCCCGCAGGCCCGACCCCGCCACCCACCACCCAGCAAGCGCAAAGCGCCCACCCCACCAACCCCTCCCGCCGAAGGCGAAACCGCACCCCGCACGGGGGGAAGGGGGGAAGACCGCCGCCGGGGTAACCCCACGGCGCACGGCCACCCCGAATCGGCGCGCCGTCACGGACGGAAAAGGGTCACGGACGGAAGCGGACGGAAAAGCACACCCCGTGTGAACCCCCCTTGACTACGCTGATTCGAGGGGGATTTGAGTCGACAAATCCACTCGACTCCACGAGACGACGGCCCGTCGCGCCGGGCGGGCTCATCAGGAGGGCGCCATGGAGCCCAACAGCCTGCTCGACGCGATCCTCGACGAAGCGGGCATTTCGCATGCCGGACTGGCCGTACACGTCAACCAGCTCGGCCGTCAGCGCGGCTTGAACCTGCGCTATGAACACACCGCCGTGGCACGCTGGCTGAAGGGGCAGCGGCCCCGCGGGCAGGTTCCCGACCTGATCTGTGAGGTACTCGGTGAGCGGCTGCACCGTGCCGTCGGCCTGGATGACATCGGGCTCAGCCGGCCCGGGGTGCGGCGCCCGCCCGACACTCCGCTGTCGGGCTTCGTCGAACGGGCCACCGCGCTGTGGCGGTCCGACGAGCAGCAGCGTCCGCATGTGCTGGCCGCCCCGGCGCTCACCGGCACTTCGGCGGTCATACCCGTATGGGAGTGGGAGAACCCGCCCGAGGACTCCGACGTCTCGCGGGACGGCCTGACGCGCGTGAGCATGGCCGACATCGAGATGCTGCGCGCGGCCCGTACCCACTACGAGCAGATGTACCGGAAGGCGGGTGGTATAGCGACCAGAACGCGCGTCGTCGGATTCCTCAACACCGAGGCGGCCCCGTTGCTGCGCGGCAGTTACACCGACGCGACGGGCCGGCAGCTCCACCGGGCGACCGGGGGGCTGGTGGCGGTCGCCGGCATCTGTGCGTACGACTCGGACGCTCTGGGACTGGCCCAGCGTTACTTCCATCAGGCACTGCGGCTGGCGAAGGCCAGTGGGGACCGGGGACTGGGCGCGTATGTCATCGCGCTGCTGGTCAACCAGTGCCTGTTCGTACGGGAGTACCGCCAGGCGGTCGCCTTCGCGGAGGCAGCCCTGCGCACCGCCGGACCGCAGATCACCGCGGCGCTGGCGGCCGACCTCTACGCGATGCAGGCCAAGTCCTACGCACGCCTGGGCGACGGCGCGAGCGCGCTGTCGTGCATCCGGCGCGCGGAGGCGGCGGCGGAGCGGATACGTCCCGGTCTGGAGCCCGACGAAACGGACTACGTCCAGCCGGGCCTGGTGAACGTACAAGTGGCGGAGGCCCTGTTGAGCCTGGGCGATCTGCGCTCCGCACGGCAGCACGCCGACGCCGCCGTCGACACCCCGCGCACGACCGGGGCCGGGTCCACCGGCTGGCCATGCTCACTCATATCGAGCTGCGCCAAGGGGACGCGGACCGGGCCGTGGCCAATGCCGCGCAGATGACGGAGCAGGCACGGGGGATGGAGTCCCAGCGGCTGCGGGACCGGCTCCGGGCGGTGCGTGAGCACCTGGCCGAAACCGGGAGCTCCGCCACCGACGAGGCTGCCGACCTGATCGACGAGGCGCTGCGCGTTCCGCTGTGAACCAGGCCCGTGTCACCTTTGCCGGCTCAACGGCGGAAGGTGGCACTACGTGCGTTGGAAGAATCTCAGGGAGCAGACCGTGTACGAGAACCGCTGGTTCCGGGTCAATCTCGCCGATGTCGAACTCCCCGACGGCCGTCATCTGGATCACTATCTGATCCGGCTGCGGCCCGTTGCCGTGGCCACGGTGGTCAACCGGGCCAACGAGGTGCTGCTGCTGTGGCGGCACCGCTTCATCACCGACAACTGGGGATGGGAGCTGGCCGCGGGGGTGGTCGAGGACGGCGAGGACATCGCGGTCGCGGCAGCCCGTGAGATGGAGGAGGAGACCGGGTGGCGTCCCGGTCCCCTCCGGCACCTCCTCTCCGTGGAGCCGTCCAACGGGCTCACCGATGCCCGGCACCACATCTACTGGTCCGACGAGGGCCGGTACGTAGGTCATCCACAGGACGACTTCGAGTCCGACAAACGGGAGTGGGTTCCTCTCAAACTCGTGCCGGACCTGGTGGCGAAGGGGGAGGTGCCGGCCGCCAACATGGCGGCTGCACTGCTGCTCCTGCACCACATACGGCTGGGCTGACGGGCTGACCCGACCGGTCCCGCCGCGTACCGTCCGACTGCCTGTCCCGGCCGGAACCGGACCGGCGAGCAGTGTCAATGCCCCACCACCTGCCACACGGCGATCACCAGTGCCGCGAGACCCGTGAGCGCGGCGATGGAGGGCAGCGGCCATCGGCCGTGCTCCAGACGCGTGACGCGGGCGTGCAGTTCGCCCGCGTCACGTTCGTTCTGCTCGGAGCGCTGGACGAGCAGCGCGAGCTGTCCGTCGACACGGGCGGTACGCACATCGAGGCAGCGCCTGAGCTCCACCGTTTCCATGGCGACCGGTTCGGTTTGGGGTGGGCGGTCACGGTCCGCTCCTCTTTCCTCTTGCGGAAGAGACTTCGTTGTCCATACGCGGCCCAGCTAACTGCCCTGGGCTGTACGGCGGGAGCGTGTGCGCAGGGAATATGCGGGTCACCCGCGCACACCCCGTGTGAAGTGACCCACCGTGAGCGGCGGCGGCGAAAGGCGGTGGGGGTGTGCGCCGCGCACACGGGGTGTGAGACGGGCACCCGTGCCCGCGGCTTTCACACGCTCCCGCACGCGGCGCGGCGGCAGTTGACTCGGAAGCCACGGGGGAAGCGCCGGCGGACGGGCGCCCGCCGGCCGGATGTCCGTCCGCCGTCTTTCCCCCGAGCGGCGGACGGACAGCCCTCCGCGCGGGCCTCCTCATAGGCTCCTCATGGAGCCGCTCCTCTTCGCCCGCGGACGGCTGACCCGGATCGCCGTCGGTCAAAGGCCCGTGCTCTCCTCGCGGACGAGCGCGGGCTCCGTCGTCTTCGCTGTGCGGGGACGGCGGCGCGCGTCACCGGGCAGGGGGCCCGGGGAGTGCATGATGGTGGCCATGCAGAAACTGGAGCTGACCCAAGCCCCTGCCGCCTCCGCTTCCATGATCATTCGTAAGCCGCCGGAAGAGGTGCTCGAAGCCTTCGCCGATCCGTCCGTCACGACGCGGTTCTGGTACAGCAGGAGCAGCGGAAGGATGGTTCCGGGAGCCGAGCTGCGCTGGGAGTGGGAGACGTACGGCGCGTCCGTCCAGGTCCGGGTCGAGGCGGTGGAGGAAGGCCGGCTGATCCGCTTCCAGTGGGGCAATTACGAGCAGCCGACCCTGGTCGAACTGAAGTTCACCCCGCAGGCGTCGAACGCCACGTTCGTGGAGGTCACCGAGACGGGTTTCCAGGGGTCGGGGGACGACGCCGTCCGCTGGGTCAACGACACCGTCGGCGGCTTCACCACTGTGCTGTGCGCACTGAAGGCCCTGCTTGAGCACGGCATCGAACTCGGCGCCGTCGCCGACCACCATCCGGTCTGATCCGGTCCGGCTGCCGGACCTGCCTGATCTCCATGCGGCCCGCGGCCGTCAGGAGGGGGCGGCGTGGTGCCGGTGCACGGTCTGCCGGTGGCGCAGCCCGTCGGCGGGCCGGACGTCCCCCGTCCGGGAACGGGCGGAGGGCCGCCACCTGATGGTGGCGGCCCTCCGGTTGCCGGGTGGCGGGTGGGTGCTCCTCGCGTACGGCCGGGTCGGGAGCCGGCCAGGTCTCAGTACGTGTAGAAGCCGGAGCCGGTCTTGCGGCCGAGACGGCCGGCGTCGACCATGCGCTGGAGGAGGGGCGGGGCGGCGTACAGGGCTTCCTTGTACTCGTGGTACATCGAGTCGGCGACCGAGGCGACCGTGTCCAGGCCGATGAGGTCGGAGAGCTTGAGCGGGCCCATGGGGTGGGCACAGCCCATTTCCATGCCGTTGTCGATGTCCTCGCGGCTGGCGATGCCCGATTCGAACATCCGGATGGCGGAGAGCAGGTAGGGGATCAGGAGCGCGTTGACGACGAAGCCGGAGCGGTCCTGGGCGCGGATGGCGTGCTTGCCCAGGACATTCTGGACCAGCATCTCGGCGCGCTTGATGGTCTCCTCCCCGGTGGTCAGCGCGGGGATCAGCTCGACGAGCTTTTGCACCGGTGCCGGGTTGAAGAAGTGGATGCCGATGACCTGGTCCGGGCGCGAGGTCGCCACGGCCAGCTTCACCAGCGGGATCGATGAGGTGTTCGACGCCAGGATGGCGTCGGGGCGGCTGACCACCTGGTCGAGAACCTGGAAGATCTCCGTCTTGACCTGCTCGTTCTCCACGACCGCCTCGATGACGAGGTCGCGGTCGGCGAACTCGCCGAGGTCGGTGGTGAAGTTGAGCCGGCCGAGCGCCGCGTCGCGCTCCGCGACGGTGATCTTGCCGCGCTCGGCGGCCTTGCCGAGCGAGTTGGTCAGGCGGGTGCGGCCCAGTTCCAGCGCCTCGCCGGTGGTCTCGGCGACCATGACGTCCAGGCCGGAGCGTGCGCAGACCTCGGCGATGCCCGCGCCCATCTGGCCGCAGCCCACCACCCCGACGCGTGCAATGTCCACAGTTGAGTCCGTCACCTCGTGCCTTTCGCTGATCTTCGGGACCGGCGGCGTGGCACAGGGCCCCGCTTGTGGCGGGAACAGACCCCGGCGTCCGCCTCGGCCCCGACGTTACTCCGCGCGTCGCTGTGCACCGGGGGCCGGGGCGGGCATTCTGGTCTCTCACCCCGGGACGTATCGGACAAGTAGGGGGCGCGACATGAGACGGATCACACTGAGCCGCAGAGCGTTCGCCGTGACGGCACTGGGCGCGGCCGTCGCGCTGCCGGGTGCGGGCCCGGCGGGCGAGGCGATGGCCCGGGAAAGCGGGACAAAGCGGGCTTCCAACAACGGGCGGCAGGAGTTCCGGGGGATGTGGCTGGCGACGGTGGCCAACCGGGACTGGCCCTCCAAGGCCGGGCTGCCGTCCGGGCGGCAGCGCTCCGAGCTGATCGCCTTCCTCGACAAGGCCGTCGCGGACCGGCTCAACACGGTGGTCTTCCAGGTGCGGCCCACCGCGGACGCGCTGTGGCCCTCCCCGTACGAGCCCTGGTCGCAGTACCTGACCGGTACGCAGGGCAAGGACCCCGGCTGGGACCCGCTGGGCTTCGCGGTGCGCGAGGCCCACCGGCGGGGGCTGGAACTGCACGCCTGGTTCAACCCCTACCGCATCGCCAACCACACCGACCCCTCGAAGCTGGTCCCCTCCCACCCCGCGCGCAAGCACCCCCAGTGGGTGGTGCCGTACGGCGGCAAGCTCTACTACAACCCCGGGCTGCCGGAGGTACGGCACTTCGTCCAGGACGCGATCCTCGACGCGGTGGAGCGGTACGCCGTCGACGGCGTCCACTTCGACGACTACTTCTACCCGTACCCCGTGGCGGGGCAGACCTTCGACGACGACGCCGCGTACCGGGCGCACGGCGGCGGATTCCCCGACCGCGCGGCCTGGCGCCGGGACAACATCGACCGGCTGGTGCGGGAGACCGCCTACCGGGTGCACCGGACGCGCCCCAAGGCCCGCTTCGGGGTGAGCCCGTTCGCCATATGGCGCAATCGCGCCACCGATCCGGCCGGTTCCGACACCCGCGCCGGGGTGCAGACCTACGACGACCTGTACGCCGACACCCGCAAGTGGGTGCGGGAGCAGTGGATCGACTACATCGTGCCCCAGGTGTACTGGCACATCGGTTTCGCCGCCGCCGACTACGCCAAGCTCGTGCCGTGGTGGGCGGACGTCGTCAACGGCACCCGCGTCCATCTGTGCATCGGCGAGGCGCTGTACAAGGCGGGGGCGGCCGGCCAGCCGCCGCAGTGGCAGGACCGCGCGGAACTCTCCCGCCACCTCACCTTCGCCCGGCGCTACCCGCAGGTGCACGGTCACATCTTCTTCTCGGCGAAGGAGGTCGCCGAGGACCCGGCCGGAGCCATGGCCCGGGTCGTGGCCGACCACTACCGTCACCCGGCGCGCCCGCCGCGCTGACGGCGCGCCGCACCGGGCTTACGGCCGGCTCCCCGCCGCGATCCCGGCCGGGCCCGAGGCCGGCCTCCACCGGGGCCGGCCGGACGCCGGGACGGCCCCGGGGAGCCGGGGGCACCTGTCGGCAGGGTCGCTGCCCGGCGGGCCGGGCCGCTATGCCTCTTCGGCGGGGAAGGGACGTACGACCGTGTCCGGCCCCGGCGACATCACGGTCTCGTGGCCGTCCTCGAAACGGACCCGGTACGGCGGGGTGCCGTCCGCCCCCAGGACCTCGATGATCTCGGCGGTCCGGTCGTGCTGCCCCACGATCCTGCCGTGCACCAGCAGTCGGTCTCCCACACTCGCATGCATCAGCGACGGCCTCCTCGTCAACCTGGTGGAGAGTGTGTTCCGTGGGCGCAAGTGTACGACCGGGAGGCCGCCCGCGCGTCCGGTTCGACCGCACTTCCGACGTCGCGCGCCGCACCGGTCACGGGAGCGGCACCGCCCCGATCCTCCTTACGGGGCATGACGCCGGGCCGGTGGTTCTGAGATTCTCGCCGCCATGATCGACACCATCGCCCTCGACGAGGACCACGAGATATCCACCGACCCCGATCGCCTGGACGCGGAGCTGGTGCACCACTGGCTCACCACGGACACCTACTGGGCCACCCGCCGCTCCCGGGAACGGCAGGACCGGGCCATCGCCGCATCGCTCAACTTCGGCGTCTACGAGCGGGCTTCGGGCCACCAGGTCGGCTACGCCCGGGTCGTCACCGATCACGTCACCTTCGCCTGGCTGTGCGACGTCTACATCGCCCCCCGCGCCCGGGGCAGGGGACTGGGTACGGCACTGGCGGCGCGGGTCCGCGACCATCTGGAGCCGTACGGGCTGCGCCGCATCATGCTGATCACCGGCGACGCCCACGGCGTGTACGCCAAAGCGGGCTTCGAACCGCTGCCACAGCCCGAGGCGTTCATGAACCTCGACCTCAGCGAAGCCGACTACCGCGCACCGTAAGGCCGGTCCCCGGGCCGACGTGCCCCCGGGCCGCTGTGCCGTCGTGCGCTCAGTGCCCCAGTACGGCGCGCAGTTCCGGCGGGAGGAGGTCCGCGTGCGCCCGTACGAGGTCGTCGCACAGGTCCCAGATGCGTTCCACCGGCAGTGCGGCGGCGGTGGCCGGGTCGATCATGGCCGCGTGCCGGATGTGCCGCGGATCGCCCTCGGTGGCGGCGCGTACCACCAGGTCGCCCGTACTGACGTACGTACGGTTCAGCGCCGCGCACTGCGGGGGCAGCGCGCCGACCCGGGTGGGCTGCACCCCCAGGGAGTCCACCAGGCACGGCACCTCGACCACCGCGGAGGCGGGCAGATTGTCCACCAGGCCCCGGTTGGGCACATTGCCGTAGACCGTCCGCGGGGTGCCGGTGACGATGCTGTGGATGATCTGCGGCGCGTACTCCGTGGTGCCCTCCACCGGCAGCGGGGTGCCTGCGGCGAGTGCGGCCCGGGTCTTCTCGTACGCGGCGGTGTTCTCCTGGACGATGTCCAGGTACGCGCCGACCGGCAGCCGCAGCCGCGCCACCTCGCTGTCGTGACGGAGGTACCAGGGGACGTACTCCGAGGAGTGCTCGCTGGTCTCGGTCGGGTAGTGGCCCAGCCGGCGGTACATGTCCACCCGGACCCGGCGGCGCAGTTGGGGGTCCTTGGCGATCGCCTCGTCCAGCAGCGGGTACAGACTGCGCCCGGCGCGCTCCCAGCGCAGCAGCCACGCCTGGTGATTGACGCCGGCGGCCAGATAGGAGACCTCCTCGAACGGGACGCCGAGCAGCTCGCAGAGGTCGTGCACGGTCCAGTACACCGAGTGGCACAGGCCCACGACCCGGCGCAGCCCGGTGGCCCGGGTCAGGTACATCACGTTCATCGCCATCGGGTTGGTGTAGTTCAGCAGCCAGGCGTCCGGGCAGACTTCGGCGATGTCCTCGCCCAGCGCGCGCAGCAGCGGGAAGGTGCGCAGCGCGCGGAAGATGCCGCCGATGCCGAGGGTGTCACCGATGGTCTGGCGCAGGCCGTAGCGGGCGGGGACGGCGAAGTCGGTACGGGTGGCCTCGTCCATGCCGACCTGGACGGTGTTGATGACGAAGTCCGCGTCCTCCAGGGCGGCGCGCCGGTCGAGGTGGGCGGTGATCTTCGGCGCGGCGCCGCGCACCGAGGCGATGTGCCGGGCGGCGGCCTCGGCGGTGGCGAGCCGTTCGGGGTCGATGTCGTGCAGGGTTATCCGGGCGCGGGCCAGTTCGGGGAAGGCCAGCAGGTCGGCCAGCAGCCCCTGGGTGAACACCACGCTGCCCGCGCCCACGAAGGCGATCTTCACCTCGCCGGACGCGCGGGCCGGGCGGGTGGTCCCGGCAGGACCGTCGGATCGGTGGGGTGTGGGCGGCACGGTGCCCGCGGGGGTGCTGCCGGGCGCGTCGGTCATCGGGGACTCCCTGGGGTCGGGGCGGCGGCGGCCCGGGCCTCGTCCCAGGTGGGCTGGGCCGCGGTGCCGCCGGGGGCTCGGGTGGACAGGGCGCCGCAGGCCGCGGCGAAACGCAGTGCTTCGTACGTGGTCATGCCGCCCAGCACCGCGGCGAGGAACCCGGCGTCGAAGCTGTCGCCGGCGCCGACGGTGTCCACCGGCGCCGCGGGCACCGCCGGTACCGCCAGGGCCGCGGCCCCGTCGTGCGCCAGTGCGCCGTTCGCGCCGTCCTTGACGACGACCAGCGGGCCGAACCGGGCCAGTCGGCCGGCCGCGGCGACCAGGTCCTGGGAGGGTATGCCCGCCTCGTCCGCTGCCGTGTCCCGCGCCGTGTTCCCTGTCCCGTCCGGTAGCGCGTCCCGCGTTCCGTCACCCGCCAGGGCCCGCGCCTCGGCGGCGTTCGGCAGCAGGATGCCGGTGGCCTTCAGCACCGGCGCCAGCGCCCCGGTGTCCCACCGCCGCGACGGGTCGTCGTTGGTGTCCAGCGAGGTGGTCGCGCCGTGCTCACGGGCCCGCTCGAACAGCCCGGCCAGCCCCTGTGCCAGCCGCGGCATCAGGAAGTAGGACGCTGCGTGGACATGCCGGCTGCCGGCCAGCAGCGCGGCCGGTACGTCCCCGGGACCGGTGGCGGCCAGGCAGCCGGGCGCGGTGAGGACGGCCCGGTCGCCGTCACGGGTGAGGACCGCGGTGAGCGGGGTGGGCAGGCCCGGGTCGGTGGCCAGGGCGGTGACGTCGACACCCCGGTCGGCCAGGGCCGTACGGACGAAGCGGCCCGCGGCGTCGTCGCCGACCCGGCCCGCGAACGCCACCCGCAGGCCCAGCCGCGCCGCCCCGCAGGCGGTGATCGCGGCCGAGCCGCCGACCGTCAGGTCCGCCGAGGCGACCAGTTGCTCGCGCTGCCCGTAGTGCAGGGGATGGGGGACGGGCCCCAGGACGACATCGGGATTGGCGTCGCCGATGACGAGTACGTCTGTCTCACGGGACCGGTGGGACACGGGCGCCTCCAGGGCGGGCCACGGGCGGGCGGTGGGAGGACGGTGGGTACGTACGGGACAGGACGGGACGGGACGGGATGGGCGCGGGGCAGGTCGGGCGGGCCGCGGACGGTGTCCGGACAGCGGCCCGGCTACCCCTTGAGCCCGCTGGACGTCAGGGACTGGATG
The DNA here is from genome assembly GCF_022695595.1 of Streptomyces sp. MST-110588. Taxonomy (NCBI): domain Bacteria; kingdom Bacillati; phylum Actinomycetota; class Actinomycetes; order Kitasatosporales; family Streptomycetaceae; genus Streptomyces; species Streptomyces sp. MST-110588. The sequence goes on along the minus strand of NZ_CP074380.1, from coordinate 1,107,276 downwards.
AAGGTCCGCTGGGCGAACAGGAAGGCCACCAGGACCGGGAGCACGGTGATGACGTTGCCCGCCATGATCGCCGACCACTCGTTGTGGTGCTGGCCCTGAAAGGTCGTCAGCCCGAGCTGGAGGGTGTACTGGGTGTCGTGGTTGATCGCGATGAGCGGCCAGGTCAGATCGTTCCAGGTGGTCAGGAAGGTCAGGACCGCGACGGTGGCCAGCGCGGGCCGGGCCAGCGGCAGCACGACGGAGTACAGCACCCGCAGCCGGGAGCAGCCGTCGATCCACGCGGCCTCCTCCAGCTCCCTGGGCAGCGACAGGAAGAACTGCCGGAAGAGGAAGACGGCGAACGGGGTGACCAGGGACGGCACGATCAGCGCGCCCAGGGTGTCGATCAGCCCCAGCCGCTTCATCACCAGGAACGTCGGGATCATGGTGAGCTGGAAGGGGATGACCATGGTCGCCAGCATCAGCCCGAGCAGCAGCCGGGACCCGGCGAACCGCATCCGGGCGAAGGCGTAACCGCCCAGCGATCCCAGCACCAGGTTGGAGAGCACCGCCGTGCCCGCGACGAGAAAGGAGTTGGCGAACCAGCGAGGGAACATCGCGTTGTTGAGCACGTAGCGGTACCCGGCCAGATCGATCTCCTTCGGCCACAGCGCGGGCGGGAACCGGTTGATCTCCGCGTTGCTCATCACCGAGCTGAGCACCAGCCAGACCAGCGGCAGCGCGAACCCCAGCGACAGCGGGGCCAGCAGCAGGTGCCAGGCGCTGAACGGCAGCCGGCGCCGCCCGCCCGCACGCCGGCCCGGACGGGCGGGCACGCGGGAGGCGTCACGCAGGGCCACGGGCGCGGTCATCGGACGGCTCCTTGCCCCGTGGCGCGGGCATGGCGCCGCCGGTAGAGGTGGAGGACGGCACCCGCCAGCAGCAGGGCGACCGCCAGGACGTACGCCGCGGCGGCACCGTACCCGGCGGTGAACATCTGGAACGCCTGCTCCCAGACGAAGTAGACGACGACGGTGGTCGACCCCAGCGGACCGCCCTTGGTCGTCACATAGACCAGGTCGAAGACCTGCAACGCGGTGATGAACTGCCACAGCAGCAGGAAGACGCTCACCGGGGTCAGGGCGGGCAGGGTGATGTGCCACAGCATCCGCAGCCTCCCGGCGCCGTCCAGCCGCGCGGACTCCACCAGTTCGGGGGGCACGTCCTGGAGCGCCGCGAGGTAGATCACCACGCAGAAGCCGACGCCGCTCCACAGGGAGACCAGGACCAGCAGGAACAGCGCCTGGTCCGGGTCGGTCAGGAATCCCTGCGGGGAGATGCCCAGCGCGTGCAGGAGGGAGTTGGCCGCGCCGAACTCCGGGTCGAGGATGAAGGAGAACAGGACGCCCTGGGCCGCGGCGGAGACGACGAAGGGGACGAAGATCAGCGTACGGTACAGGCCGATGAGGCGGATGCGGCGGTTGAGCGCCAGGGCCAGCGCCAGTCCGCCGACCAGGCTCAGCGGTACGTACAGCCCGGCGTACACCAGCGTGTTGCGTACGGCCGTACGGAAGCCGGGGTCCCGCGTCAGCGCATGGTAGTTGTCCCAGCCGACCCACCGGCCCGGCGTCACCAAGTCGTCGGCGCGCAGCGACAGCAGGAACGACCAGATGACGGGGACGACGCTCAGCCCGAGGATGATGACCACCGAAGGGCTGATGAAGCCCCAGGCGGTGGCGGACTCCCGGAGCCGGAGGGAGAGCGCGGGCAGCCGGAAGGGGCGCCCGGGGCCGGGGCCCGCCCGGCGGCCCGGGGGCCGGGGACGGCCGTCGCGCGGGTCAAGGGTGACGGCACGGGGCAATGGCGGCACCGCTGCCTCCTCGTCCGGTGGTCCGGGATCTCATGGGGGAGTGGCCTGGGCCATGGTGCTCATGGGGCGGCCGGCCACGGCGCTCGTCGGACGGCCGGCTCCGGCCCGTCATCGGGCGACCGTCCGCCATCGGGGAACCGCCCCTCATCGCCCATACCCCCGTCATCGCCATCCCCCCGTCATCAAGGCGCCGCCCGTCATCGGGGGATCAGCAGCGCCGCGTCCGCCTTCTCGGCGCAGCCGCGCAGCGCCCGGTCCGGCGTGCTCCTGCCCAGCAGTACGGCGACGACCGCCTCGCCCACCGCCTGGGAGATCTGCGGATAGGCCGGGTGGACCGGCCGCACCCGGGCGGTGCTCAGCGCGCCGGTGAACACCCGCAGCCCGGTCGTCCGGGCGGAGTGCCGCCGCCAGCCGGCCGATCGCGAGGCCGGCCGGCTCAGCGGGAGGCTGCCGCCGGTGGCGTCCCAGCGGACGTCGTTCTCGGGGCGGTTGAGCCAGGTGATGAACTCGACGGCGGCCCGGGACCGCTCGGGACCGTTGTCGAACACCGTCCAGGTGTCGGGCCCGGAGATCGTGCACGGCCGGCCGCTGTAGGTCGGCGGCGGTACGACGTCGTAGTCGACGCCGCCCTGGATGATGTCCGGGAGCTGCCAGGGGCCGGTGGCGACCATGGCCATCCGGCCGCCGATGAAGACCCGGTACATCTGCTCGCTGCCCGGCTTGGGGTCGATGTAGACACTGCGGTCCCTGACCAGTTGGGCCAGCGTCTCCAGCGCCCGCACCCCCACGTCCTTGAAGCCGATGCCGTGCCCGTCCGGCGCGATGACCTCCCCGCCCAGGTCCCAGATCATCGGCCACAGCCGCCACACGGTGTCCTCGTCCCCCGTACCCGGCCAGCCGGTCCCGAAGACACCGCGGTCCGGGTCCGTCAGGCGCCGGGCCGTCTCCAGGAACTGGGCCCAGGTCCAGCCCGCCTCGGGATAGGGGACACGCGCCCGCTCGAACAGCTTCTTGTTGTAGACCACGCACAGCGAGTCCAGGAGCGCGGGGGCGGCCCGCTGCTTCCCGTTGACGGTGACCGCGTCGCGGACCGGCGCCCAGTAGTCGTCCCAGCGGACGGCGCCGCCGCCGTGGAGCGCCGAGGTCAGGTCCACCACGCGGGGACTGCGGGCCACGCGGGCCAGGTCCGCGCCGTAGATGTAGGCGATGTCCGGGTACGAGCCGGAGGCCAGCGCCGCCGTCACCTTCTGGAGCATCGCGTCGGCGACCGCCCCGCCGGCGCTGGCGTCCACCCGGACGCGCGGGTGGGTGCGGTTGAAGTCCCGTACCAGCGCCTCGATGGCCTTGCGGCCGGTGTCGGCCTGGCCGTGCCACAGGTCGACGGTCACCCTGCCGTCGGGGCCCACACCGCCGGCGGCGGGCGCCGTGCAGCCGGCGAGGGCCCAGGCTCCGGCGGCGCCGAGCGCGAAGGAGCCCGCGCCGTGCAGGAGCCGGCGCCTGGACGGGCGGGGCGGTGCTGGGCACCGGGGTGCCGTCTTGTGGTGGGGCGCCGTCTCCCGGCGGGGTACGGCGTCCCGTAACCGTGTCCGGTCCCTCTCCCCGCTCACCACCGGTCCGCCCCCATCCCTCGGTGGCCCGTTCCCCTCATACGTCGGGACCCGGGCCACCAAGAGCTAACCAGCAGCCCTCAGCCGGTGCAACGGTGCTGACGTGACGTCGGGGCGATCAATTCGGCTTATTTGGTGGCCAGTTGGGTGCCCGGCCGATGGTCGCCGGCGGACGCGTACGTGAACGCGTCCGCCGGGCCCGTGGCGCCGGTCGCGCCCGCCGTGGAAACGGTGACATGGACGGTTCCGGTGCCGGCCGGCGAGGCGCTGCTGCACAACGAGGGGCCGCACGAGACATGGGCCGCGGGCGCTTTGCCGAAGGACACCGTGCCACCGGCGAGGTGCGACCCCAGGACGTACACCGAGGTGCCGCCGGCCGCGGGCCGCCGCGCACCGACAGGCCGGTGACCATACGCATACATACGGACGTACGCGGCGCACGCCCGGCCTACGGCCTCACCCGACCGGCCTACCGGCCCCGCACCTCCGCCTCGTCCGTGTCCACGCCGCCGACCTGCACAAACAACCTCGTATGCGCTGTGAGCACGACTGACCACCCTCCGCATCCGACCGTGCCGACATGCGTCCGGCCGCCCCGTGGGTTCTGCTCGGGACATGCCTATGCGCCATTTCCTCCCCCAGGTTCTCGGGGCCGGTGCCGTGGCGGCGACCCTCACGCTCGTGGGCGCGGGCGCCGCGAACGCCGCGCGCTCCGCCGAGACCTCCGATCCCGCCGGCACGGTGATCGTGCAGCCCGACCCGGTCGCTCCGGGTGGCGAGTTCTCGGTCTTCGACGGCGGCAACTGCACCGGCCGGACCGGGCTGGCCACCTTCGGCCGCGCCGGTGTCCCGGCCGTCAAGCTCAGCACGCTCAGGAACCAGGTCGGCGGTACGGGAACCGTACCCGCGGGTGCCGCGCCCGGCTCGTACACGGTCTCCCTCGTGTGCGAGAAGGCCCAGGGCGGGACGGAAGGCCCCTTCCTGGGAACGCTGCGGATCAAGAACGAGGGCACCGGCCGCGGTGTGGTGCCACGCGGCGGCTCACGAACCGGCCTGGGCGGCGCGTCGGTCGCCGACGCCGCGGCGCAGACCGGCGCGGGAGCCGGTGGCGCGGCGCTCGGCGCGGCCGTGGCGGCCGGAGCCGTGGGCTGGGGCGTCGTGGCCTTCCAGCGGCGGCTGCGCGAGGCCCGGGAGCGCCGGCCGTGACCCCTGCGGCCCGGACCGGCCCGACGGCGGCAGCCGGACCCAAGGAACCGGCCCCGGCTGCCCCGGTGCCGGCGGAACCCGCCCCGCCCGTACCCGCAACCAGCCCGCCGGTACCCGGCCCGCCCGCGCACGAACATTCCGCGCCCGGCCCGTCCGTACGCGCCCCCGCTCCGCCTGTACCCGGCCCGCCCGCGCTCCGCCCAGGGCTCGTCGTCCTGGTGAGTCTGGCCGTCGCCGCCGCCCTCGCGGCGATCGTGGCGTACGCCGTCGTACGGATGCTGGACCGCGACGCGACCAGCCCCCTCAGGGACGGCACGCATGTCGTCCCGAGCACGGAGGTCGCCGAGAACCTCACCCAGCAGTTGACCTTCCCCCTCATCCGCCGGGGGCCCGACACGGTGCGCTGCGCCGGGGACCTGCGCCCCGTACGGAACACGGCGGTACGCTGCACGGTCCGCTTCATGGGTGGCCCGGAGCGCCACATGACGGTCAGGGTCACCCGTGTCCGCCACGACACCGTCACCTACCGCCGCAACCCCCTGCTCGGCTAGGTCCTGTCGGCAAAACAGCGTCGTCCGCCCGCGGGGCAGACGGGATTCCGACGCGCGGACGGCCGTCGTCCCGGACCACCCCGGCGACCCCGCCCGAAGCCCGTACGAACGCCTCTTCTAATCTTTTGGTCAAGATCTGTGGGGGACCGCACGACTCGTGCCGGAACACTCGCTCCGGCCTGCCGCCTGGCGGCGTGAGGTGCCATGTGACCGGTTCCTCCCCCGACCATGCGGAGTTCCTTTGAAGCGACTGTCCCACCGCCGGCGCGGACTCGCGCGTCTGGCCACCGTGGCCACGGCGGTCACCCTGGCCGCCACGGTCACCGGTACCGCCGTCGCGGCCGTCCCCGCGGCGTCCGGTCCGGCGAAGAAGACCACCTCGCGCGCCGCCCGGGTCGCGAACAAACCGACGCCCGCCGCGCCGTTTTTCTTCCTGAGCGGGATCCTCCCGTCGGGCCAGATGTACGTGTACATGCCGGACGGAAAGGGCGGCTTCGACTCCCGGTCGGGTGCCTACCTCTGGCGGGGGCTGAAGTACTCGGTGTCGGTCGACCCCGATCTGACCGGGTATCAGGACGGGTCCTATCAGGTCATGTCCAACGGAGTGGTCAACCTGTGGCGCGGCGGGCACCTCAAGAAGGTGGCCACCGGCTGGCAGCAGTACACCGGCGTCCTCTCGCCCGGCACCCTGGCCCGCGCCGCCCACCCCGACCTGCTGGCCCGCGACAAGCAGGGCGTCCTGTGGCGCTTCCAGACCAAGGCGAACGGCACGCTGGCGCCGCGCGTCAAGGTCGGCACCGGCTGGAACCAGTACTCCCAGATCACCGGGGTCGGCGACTTCTCCGGCGACAAGAAGCCGGACATCGTCGCCCGCGACAAGAAGGGCGTGCTCTGGCTCTACAAGGGCACCGGCGACGGGCGCAAGCCGTTGGCCCCGCGCGTCCGGGTCAGCGGCGGCTGGAACCAGTACAACAAGCTGGTGGGCACCGGTGACGTCGACGGCGACCGCCGCAGCGACCTGCTCGCCCGCGACCCCAAGGGCGGTCTGTGGCTCTACAAGGGCACGGGCAAGGCGTCCGCGCCGTTCAAGCCCCGCGTCAAGGTCGGTAGTGGCTTCCAGCAGTACCGGGACCTCTTCTGACGTCCAGTCGGGGTGATGCCTGAGGCGTTGTGACGTTCCGACGTTCCGACGTTCCGACGTCACCCGCGCTCGGCGAGGTGCGGCCCGGCTCCCGGGCGGGCCGCACCGTCGGGCCGGTCCCGCCGGTCCCGCCGAGGAGAAAACCCGTCGCCCGGATCTGTACGCGGAGTTAGCATCGACTTTCATGAGCACCCTGCGAACCATCCATGACGTCCCTGTCCTGATGTGCGCCTCCGAGGGCGGGACCATCGGCGAGGAACGCGACGTCCTGGATCTCATAGGTGACGCCGGCTACCAGGGTGCCCAATGGGTCGTCGTCCCCGCCGGGCGGTTCGACGAGTCGTTCTTCCGGCTGCGTACCCGTGTCGCCGGTCAGATCGTCCAGAAGTTCGTCCAATACCATATGGGACTCGTCGTCCTCGGGGACATCTCCCGCCACACGGCGGACAGTTCGGCGCTACGGGACTTTGTCCGCGAGTGCAACCGCGGCCGGCAGACCTGGTTCCTCGCCGACGAGGAGGAGTTGCGCGAGCGCCTGAAGGGGTAGCGCCTGAGGGGCCGGCCGGCGCGGGTCACTTCCGTACGGGCGGCAGCTCCGCGAGGAAGTCCAGCAGCGCGGCATTGACCTCCTCGGGGCGTTCCTGCTGCGTCCAGTGACCGCAGCCGGGCAGCTCGGGGACCTGGCGCAGGTTCGGCATCGTCCGCTCCAGCGCCTCCAGAAGCTCGCCGACGCCGGGAAAGGCCCTGACCAGGTCGCGCTCGCCCGCCATGAAGAGCGCGGGCACGTCGATGGAGCGGCCTTCGAACGCCGCCGTCAGCTCCCAGTTGCGGTCGATGTTGCGGTACCAGTTCAGGCCGCCCGTGAAGGCGCGGGCGCCGTGCCCGGCGTACTCACGCGTGTAGACCGCGATGTCGTCCTCGGTCAGCCAGCCGGGCAGCCGCTCCGGTTCCGGCATGGCGTCCAGCAGCTTGGCGCCCTCGGGGATGACCCACGCCTGTGGCGGGTCGGTCATCGGGCTGTCGCCCGAGCCGCCGGCCAGCATGCGGCGGAAGGCCGTCGCGGGGTCCTGCGCCAGCTCCGCGTCGGCGACGCCCGGTTCCTGGAAGTAGATCTGGTAGAAACCCTCGCCGAGCTGCTCGCGCAGGGCGGCCAGCGGCGGTACCGGACCGCGCGGCCTCGGCGGCACGCTCAGCCCGGCGACGCCGCGCACCACGTCCGGACGGAACTGGGCGGTGGTCCAGGCGACCGGCGCGCCCCAGTCGTGCCCGACGACGACCGCCTGCTCCTCGCCCAGCGCGCGGATCAGCCCGATGACATCACCGGTGAGGTGCAGCATGCTGTACGCGGCGATGTCGGCCGGCTGCTCGCTGCGCGCGTAACCGCGCTGGTCGGGAGCCACCACCCGGTAGCCGGCCGCGGACAGCGGACCGAACTGGTGCCGCCAGGAGTACCAGCATTCCGGGAAGCCGTGCAGCAGGAGGACCAGCGGCCCCCGCCCCTGCTCGGCGATGTGCAGCCTGACCCCGTTCACCTCGACGAAGCTGTGCTCGACCGTGCTGGTCACATGTCCTCCCACTGCCGTGGTCGCCGACGCCGGCGCTGATGCCGACGTTGCCGTTGCCGCTCGGGCGGTGAGGTGACGCTACGGCCAAGCGGCGCGTCGCGGCAGCACCTTGTCCGGCCGTGTTGCGGCAGCGCATCGTCCGTCGCGTGCCGTGCCGTGCCGTCGCGTGCCGTGCCGTCGCGTGCCGTGCCGCGGCGGAACGCGGCGCCTCGGCCTTGCCATGATCGCCGTACGGCCACGAGGATGGCGCCATGCCTGCCCTCACCGCCCCGGACGGGACCGAACTCGCCTACCACGTACGGGGAGAGGGCGAACCGCTGCTCTGCCTGCCCGGCGGGCCGATGCGGGCCTCGGCCTACCTCGGCGACCTCGGCGACCTCGGTGGGCTGTCGCGGCAGCGCCGGCTGATCATGCTGGATCTGCGGGGTACCGGTGACTCCGCGGTGCCCGCCGATCCGGCGACGTACCGCTGTGACCGGCAGGTCGCCGATGTCGAAGCGCTGCGCACCCACCTCGGCCTGGAGCGCGTCGATGTCCTCGCGCACTCCGCGGCCGGTGATCTCGCGCTTCTGTACGCGGCCCGGCACCCCCGGCGCGTCCGTACCCTCGTCCTGGTCGCCGCCCGCGCTCGCGCCCTCGGCGTGGACTTCACCGAGGAACACCGGCGGGAGGCCGCCGCGCTGCGCAAGGCGGAGCCGTGGTACGAGGCCGCGTACGCCGCGTACGAAGCCGTCTGGAACGGCTCGGCGACCGACGCGGACCGGACCGCCGTCCTCCCGTTCTTCTACGGCCGCTGGGACCCGGCGGCCCAGGCGCACGCGGCGGCCGAGGGCGAGCAGACCAACGACGAGGCCGCGGACCGCTTCGCGGCACCCGGCGCCTTCGACCCCGCCGCGGCGCGGGCCGCCGTCGCCGCGCTGGAAGCGCGGGTTCTGGTCCTGGCGGGCGCGGTGGACGGCGGACCGCTGCCCCGGGTCGCCGCCGGGGTCGCGGAGCTGTTCCCCCGGGCCGAACTGAGCGTCCAGCCGGGCGCCGGCCACTTCCCCTGGCTCGACGACCCGGGCCGCTTCAGCCGGACCGTCGAGGCGTTCCTCGCACGGTGACGGCCGCGTCGACGGCTGCGTCGACGGCCGGGCCGACGGCTGCGTTTCTCGCGCCATGACGGCGGCGGGCCGGTGGAGTGCTCCCCACCGGCCCGCCGCCGTCTCTCCTACGGTGTCCGCCGCACCCCGGTCCGCGCCGGCTACCCGAGGCGGGTGAGCTTGGCGCCGAACGACGGCTCGGCCAGGTCCTTCTGCAGCGCCACCGGCATCTTCACCTCGCCCATTCCGCTGCCCGCGGTCAGTACGCCGACCGTGGTGCCGGCCTTGGCGCTGTGCGGGACCGGCTTGCCGCCGTCGGAGAGCTTGAGCGTCACCGACGCGCCGGGCCACCCGATGACGGTCATGTCCTTGGTGGCCACCAGCGGCGTCCGGCCGCCGAGGCCGTCGTCCACGGCGCCCACGACCGCGCCCTTCTTCACGACCTGCCGCGTCGTCAGGTCCTTGCCGGCGGCGAGGATCAGGTCCCGGCTGCCGAACATGGCGGTGTCGATGGCCGGCTTCTTGTGCTGGCCGAACAGCGCGCCGATGATGAGCTGCTTGGTGCCGCCCACCGTCTTCTCCGCCGCGAACAGCAGGTTGCCGCCCGCCTTGGTCGTGGAGCCGGTCTTGATGCCGACCACGCCGTACATCGGTATGAGCTTGTTGAAGTTGCGCTGGACCCGGCGCGTCGCCTCCGTGTTGCCGCCCGAGGTGGTGGTGGAGGTGTAGGACGGCATCTTGGCGATCGCCCGGAACACCGGGTCCGTCATCGCCTTCTTCGCCAGCTTCACCTGGTCCTCGGCCGTGCTGACGGTGCTCTCCTGCAGACCGCTGGCGTCGGTGTAGGTGGTGTTCGTCATCCCCAGCTCCTTCGCGGTCGCGTTCATCTTCGCGATGAACGCCTCCTCGGAACCGGCGTCCCAGCGGGCCAGCAGCCGCGCGACGTTGTTCGCGGAGGGCAGCATGACGGCCTCGATGGCCTCCCGCTCGGTGATCCGCTGCCCCTTGTGCACCTCGACGACCGACTCCTTCTCCGCGTCGCCCTTGGTGTAGTCGTCCTCGGCCTTCTGGTCCACGTCGATGGACGGGCCCTTGGCGTCCCCCTTGAGCGGGTGGCTCTTGAGGATCAGGTACGAGGTCATCACCTTGGCCACGCTGCCGATGGGCAGCGGCTTCATCTCCCCGTACGAGCCCATGTGGCCCAGGCCGTTGATGTCCACGACGGCCTGGCCCTCCGAGGGCCACGGCAGCGACGGCTTGGCGCCCTCGAAGACGGTGGTGGCCTTGGCGGTGAGCACCGTCGACGGGTCCGGCAGCGGACGCACCATCTGCACGACGACGAAGATGATCGCCAGCAGCGCCACGATCGGCGTCCAGATCTTCACCCGGCGCACGACGGTACGCATGGGCGTCTCGGGCGGCGGCGGGGTGTTGGTGAGCTGCGCCAGCAGATCCAGCGGCGGCAACGGCTGCTGCTGCGTACGCTCGGTCTCGGGCAGCCCGGCCGCCTCCGGCGACGGGGAGGCGGCGGCGGACGCCGGCGCACCCGCGGTCTTCGCCGGTGCGGGGGACGCGGGCGTGCCGGACGGCGCGGGGGGCGCAGCCGGCGTCACCGGCGGGGTGGCGGCCGGGGGAGCGGTACGGGCGGCCGGCGCCGTGGGTGTCACGGGCTTCGGCGGCTTGGCCGGCCGTACATCCGTCGACTTCAACGCCACGAACCGGCTGGTCCGCTCGGAATCCGACTCCTCGGCCGCCGGCTTTGCGGCACCCGGCTTGTCGGCACCTGGCTTGTCGGCACCCGGCTTCTCTGTGGTCTCTGCCGTCTTCGGCGTCGGCTTCTCGGCCGTCTTGCCGTCGGTCCGGGGCCCGGCCTGGTGCTTGGCGTCCGGACCACCTTCCGTGCCCGTACCGGAACCCTCGCCGCCCTCGCGCTCAGCCGCCCACTTGGGCACGGCCGTCGTCTTGAGCTGCATCGTCGGCTCCGGGTCGGCCACCGGCCCGGGCTTGTCCGCCGCCTTCGGCTCCGCCGGCTCCGGCTCCGCCGCCTTCGGCCCGTCGGCCGTCTTCGGCTCTGCGGCGGCCTCCGGCTTCGCTTGAGCAGCGGCCTCGGCCTTCGGCTGAGCGGCGGTAGCCTTCGGCTCAGGGTCCTCCTCGGGCGCGACATCCGCCCCGGGAGCAGCGCCAGGTTCCGCGGTCGCCTTCTCTTCGGTGTCCGCCCCGCGCCCGGTGCCCGCGTCGGTGGCCCTGCTCGTGGCGTCACCGCTGCCCTCAGCGTCGCCCTTGCCGTCCGCCTTGCCGTCCGCGCTCATCGGCTCCGCCGCGGTCGTCCCGCCCGGTTTGCAGGTCTGATCTCCTGAGGGTCGGCTCCGCTCCGATGGGTCGGGGGACTCACCCGTCACCGATATCTCGCTCATGCGTTGTGCCGTCTCCTTGCTTCTCACATGTCCTGCCGAACGACCGGTGTCCCGGAGCCGTGGGACACCTCGGAGCGTAATGCCCTTATGGAGCCGCCTTGACCAGGGAATCCCATAGAGGACATCGCCGACGTGCTAGATGCCAAGGGCATACCTTCCGGTTCCCTGCGGAAGCACCCATGTGCCCAGAAACCGCGCCCGTCTTCGCGTGCCGCGCCGCGGGTGCCGACACCTCCGCCACCTTTGTTGAACGATCAGAACGATCAGTTGGTCATCGGTGGCGCTGCGTCATCGGTCGTCGGGGGGAAGAGCCGGTCCAAGGAGAGGATACGGAGTCGGCCGCGTGCTCGTCCTGCCCTGCCGCCCGACGGCCGTACCGCGCTTATCGCGCTTATCGCGTCGGACCAGAAGGGCCAGGGCCCAGGGCCGGCCGAATGTGCGGCCGGCCACGGCCGGGGTCGGCTACGCCGAAGGTGCGAACGGCTCGCGCAGGCGCTTCCTGGCGTCGGGGTCCGGCGCGTCGTCCCCGGAAGGCGTCGGGTCCGACGGTGCCACCTCGCCGAAGTCCGGGGAGAGAAATGGGTTGGTCGCCGGTGGGCGGGACCCTGGAACAGGGCGGAATCGCGCCGGCTCCGGCGCGGAGAACAGTGGGGTGGCGTCGATGGGACGGCTCACTTTCGGTCTTTCGCTTTCAGGTCTGTCCGCACGGGATCTCCGTGGCGGGACGTGGGGGGAGTGCTGCCCGGCGGGCTCACAGCTTGGTCATCTTCGTGTACGGGCTGGTGATCCGCTCCTGTACGGAGCCGAAGTCGACCAGCACCGCGATCTCGCCCTCGGCACCGATGACCCGGCCGAGGCCGTGCTCGTCATGGGTGACCCGGTCTCCCACGGCGAAGTGCTCGGGCGGTGGTGCGGGTGACGTTTTGAAGGGGCTCGCGGGCAGTTGGCGCCGGGCTGCGGCTGACTTTGTCATTGCCGTCAGTATGCGCCTGTCGAGGCGGAGTGCGGCCCGGTTTTTGTCCCACGCCCGCAAGTACTGCTGCGGAACGCATGATTCCGGGTCCTTGAACCCGGTACGGCACGGCCTCGTCCGGTGGCCGTACCGGGTCCGGCCGTACCGGGTCCGGCCGTGCCGTACCGCAACCGGCCGTTGGTCCATCTGCCGTGCGGCAGTCAGCCGGCGGCCCGGTGGGGCGCGTCCGTACCGTTCGCCATCGAGCCCGTGACCGGCGGCCGTCCGTAGGATCTTGCGTCCGTGGATCCACGAGGCGGGCAGGCCGCCGACATGCCCTGCCGGGGCCGGGCAGCGACCCCGTATGGGAGAAAGGTGGCGGACGCGCATGAACCGGACAACTCCGAGAGCGTTCCTGAAAAGAACCCGTGCCGGCGGCAGTATGAGCGCCACAGACGCTACGGGTGCTACCGGCGGTATGAGCGTGACGAGCGGCATGACGCGCCGTGACGGTGCCCTGGCCGTCGCGGCTGCCGCCGTGGGTGCCGCCGTGGCGGCCGTCCTCGCCGTCACGTACGGAACGAGCCCCTTCGCCACAGCCCCGACCCTGGCAGCCGTCGCATTCGCCATATGGGCGGTCGGCTCCCGGCCGCGCTCACGGCAGCGTCTCGCCCGGCCGCTCACGCTGATCGCCGCCCTCTCACTGGTGACCACCTTCTGCACGCCTGCCCTCGCGGCGACCGTCGGCGCGCACTGGAAACTCGCCGAGGCGGGCATGCTGCTCGTCCTGCTCGTCGCCGTGGTCCGCCACGCGCCGGTCCGGCAGGCGGTGACGGCGGTGCTGGCGGTCGGCGCCGCCGTCAGCTTGTGGTCGCTGCCGCTGATGAAGCCGAGGTCCGCCCTGGAACTGGCCGGCGCCGGCGCGTTCTGGGCCCTGCCCGTACTCGGCGCGGCCCTCCTCGGTGGATATCCCCGCTACATGGAGTACCGCGGGCGCCAACTGGTCACCGAGGCCCGCCGGACGCAGCGGCTGGACCTGGCCCGGGACCTCCACGACTTCGTCGCCCACGACATCAGCGGGATCGTCGTCCAGGCGCAGGCTGCCCACTTCCTGGCCGCCTCCGACCCCCAGCAGGCCGTTCCGGCTCTTCAGCGCATCGAAAAGGCCGGACTGAACGCGCTGGCCTCCATGGACCGCATGGTACGGACGCTCCACGACGCGGACGACGCGAACGTTGCCGATGACGCGGGCGAGGCCGGCCTGAGCGGCGACGCCGAGCGTACGGATACGTACGCAGCCGCCGGTGCCGCCACCGGAGCACACACGAACGGCGGCGCGGCGGGCACGCCCGGGGCCGTCGGCGGAAGCACGGCGGCGGCCAAGGTCGAGCCGTTGCCCGGGATCGGGCAACTCCCCGGCCTGATCGAGCGCTTCTCGGATGCCGGGGCCACCGGGGCCCGGCTCGACATGGCCCCGGACGTGGTGGACGCCCTCTCCCGCGACGCGGGTTCCACCGCCTACCGGGTGGTCATCGAAGCCCTGACCAACGTACGACGGCATGCGCCGGGCGCGGCCCGTGTGGACGTCGTGCTCAGCAGGATTCGTACGCCCGAGGGGACCGCGGCGGTTGAGGTCCGCATACGCAACGACGCGGGAACGGCGGCCGGAGCACCGGCGGGCACCGGCCTCCTGGCGTCCGCGCGCCGCAAGCGGGACGGCCACGGAGGGCGCGGCCTGCGGGGGCTGCGCGAACGGGTGCGGGTGGTCGGCGGCGACCTGACCGCCGGTCCGTACGAGGGAGGCTGGCAGGTCGTGGCCGTGCTCCCCGGGCCGGAGGGTGTACTCCCCGGGCCAGGGGCCGTGCTTCCGAGATCGTCCGCGCGGACTCCCACGCGCAAGGGATCATGAGAGGGTGACCATACGCATACTGCTGGCCGACGACCAGGACGACGTCCGCAGCGGCTTCCGGCTCATCCTCGACTCGCAGCCGGACATGAGTGTCGTCGGCGAAGCGGCCGACGGCGCCACCGCTTTGGACCTGGCCCGGACCCTGCGTCTGGACGTCGTCCTGGCGGACATCCGCATGCCGCGGCTGGACGGCCTGGAACTGACCCGGCTCCTGGCGGGCCCGCAGGCCGCACAGCCCACCAGGGTCGTCGTCGTCACCACCTTCGACCTGGACGAGTACGTCCACACGGCGCTGCGCAACGGTGCCTGCGGCTTCCTGCTGAAACGTTCCGGCCCGGCCCTGCTGATCGAGGGTGTCAGGGCGGCCATGGCCGGTGACGCGCTGATCAGCCCACAGATCACCGTGCGGATGCTGGGGCGGCTGTCGGAGCCACCGGGGCCGGCCGCCGGCCCGGCCCCGCTCACCGACCGCGAACAGGACATCGTCCGCCTCGTTGCCCGTGGCCGTACCAACGCCGAGATCGGCGCCGAACTCTTCATCACGCCGGGCACCGCCAAGACCCATCTCGCCAACATCCAGGCGAAACTGAAGGTCCGCAACCGCGTCGGCATCGCGGCCTGGGCATGGGAAACGGGGCTGGTCACACCGCGATCGGAACGTTGAGCCAGGCGGGCTCGGCCACGGCCGACCGCCGGGGAGCCCCCACTGTCAGTGGCCCCTGTTACGTTCCGTACATGACCGGATCAAGTGATCTCCCGCGGCGGTTGGCGCAGGACGCCGAGCACGTCGACCTGCCGGCGTGGCCCGGCGAGTTCACCATCGGCGAGCGCGACCCGTCGGAGACCCTGCGGCTCCCCAACGGTGCGCCGCCGCACCCGATAGCCGGGTGCGGCGGCGGAGGCACGTATCCGCGGCAACCGGCCGTGTCGCTGAGGTGATCCTGCGTTTCCGGGCGGATGTCACGCAGCCCACTCCTGCCCCGGGTCTCTGAGGGCCTTCCTGGTCACCGGGACCGTCACGGGATCGGCAGCGGACGTCGTCCTGTCCGCTCGGCGGACGTCGATGACGGCCTTGCCCGGCACGCGGCGGCCTGCCGGCTCGGCGGCTGCCCGCGCCACCTGCGTCCAGTCGGTGCGCAGGGCGACTTGTGGGTCCAGCTCGCCGCGGGCGGTGAGGGCGGAGAGCCAGGTGAGGTCGGCGCTCAGGCCTACGGAATCGTCCAGCAGGTAGAAGGTGGTGATCTGCCGGTTGTGGCGATGGCCGTTGCCGAAGAGGGCTCCGTAGGGGAACCGCTCGCCGTCGCCGGATATATGACCCGCGGCGACCAGCACACCGTTCGCGGCCAGGACGCCGTGTGCGGTGACCAGGTGGGCGCCGCCGACCAGTTCGACCACGCCGTGCACCGCTCCGTCGGATGATCAGCGGTGGGCCCGGGAGGCGGGGCGGCGGTGGGTGGCGTGGATGGAGCCGAGCAGATCGAGGGACTGGGCGCTGGGGCTGCCTGGTTCGGCGTGGTAGATGACGAGTTGCTGGCCGGGGGCGTCGCGTACGTCGAAAGCCTGGTAGGTGAGAGTCAGGGGGCCGACGTCCGGGTGGCGGAAGTGTTTGGCGTCCCGGGTCTTGCCGCGCACGGTGTGGGCGTTCCAGAGACGGTTGAAGTCCGAGTTGTGCTCGGTGAGGGTGCGGACGAGTGCGCGCAGCCGTGGGTTGTCCGGGTCGAATCCGGTTGCCTCGCGGAGGTTGGCGACGGCGGCCCGTGCTGCCCGGTCCCAGTCCGTGTAGAAGATGCGACCTGCGGAGTCGAGGAAGGTCATACGGGCCAAGTTGTCCGCCGGATCGAACGGGGCGTAGAGGGCATCGGCCAAGGCGTTCGTGGCGAGCAGGTCCAAAGTCCGGTTCATGACGAACGCCGGAGTGTTCGGGTAGCCGTCCATCAGTTGTCGCAGCGCCGGGCTCACCTGCTCGGTGGCACGGGCGGAGGGCCGGTCGTTCGGCGTGGCCCCGGCCAGCCGGTACAAGTGCACGCGGTCCTCCGTGTCGAGGTGCAGTGCGCGGCTGAGTGCGTCAATCACCTGGGGTGAGGGGTTGCGCTCGCGGCCCTGTTCCAGGCGGGCGTAGTAGTCGGCGTTGACCCCGGCCAGGACGGCGACCTCCTCGCGGCGCAGTCCGGCGACTCTGCGGGGTCCGTGACTCGCCATGCCGACGGCCTCCGGCCGTAGGCCGGCGCGGCGTGCGCGCAGGAAATCTCCCAGGTGGTTGTCGTCCATGTCGTCAGGCTAGGTGAGGGCCCGGGGTGCTGCCTGGGTGTGCCGTGCCCAGTCAGCACGCGTCCTGGTTGATGGCCGGTGACCTGCCCAGACTCGGTGGAACGGGGAGCAGAAGCAGTCGTGGTGAAGGCCGGGCCCCGTGACCGGCACCGGGAGGTGACTCCGCCGTCGGCGGGCCAGGAAATCCCGGCGCAGCAGTCAGTCAACAGCAACGAGGATCAAGGACCACATCCATGACAGGACAACGGCTTGACGGCAGGGTCGCGTTGATCACCGGCGCGGTCGGCGGCCTCGGCGCAGCGACCGCCGAGCTCTTCGCCGGCGAAGGCGCCCGGCTGGTGATCACCGATGTCGCCGAAGGTCCCCTGCGGGAGCTGTCGCACAGGATCGAGGCACGCGGTGCGGAGGTCGTCGCCGCCCGCCTCGATGTCTCCTCCGCGCGGGAGTGGGACGAAGTGATCACCCTCGTACGCGACCGGTTCGCACGGCTGGACGTGCTGGTGAACCTCGCCGGCATCCTGGACTGGCCAGGTATCGAGGACACGCGGGAAGAGGAGTGGAACCGGGTCATCGACGTGAACCAGAAAGGCACATGGCTCGGCATGAAGGCGGCGATGCCGCTCCTGCGTGCGAGCGGCAACGCGTCGGTGATCAATACGTCGTCCGTACTCGGCCTGGTGGGAAGCGGGGCAGCCGCGGCCTACCAGGCGTCCAAGGGGGCCGTGCGCCTGTTGAGCAAGACCGCCGCGGTCGAGTACGCCCGACAGGGAGTACGGATCAACTCGGTGCATCCCGGCGTGATAGCCACGCCGATGATCCAGGACCTCCTGGACGACCAGGGCGACCAGCAGCCGGACATCCAGCGCACCCCCATGCGCCGAGCCGGCCGTGCCGATGAGGTCGCTCCCGCGATCCTCTTCCTGGCCTGCGACGACTCCTCGTTCGTCACCGGCGCGGAGCTGGTGGTCGACGGCGGGCTCACCGCGCACTGAACAGCCCGGCCGTACGACGTCCACGTGGGCCCGCCGTGAACGCGCCGACGGCGCGGCGGCCCACCCGGTCCGCGTACCGCACCGCTGCACAGCACTTCAGGTGCCCTGATCGGCCCCGCACGCACAGACACCTTCTCCAGTTCTCACCAGGCCGGGTCAGACGCCGGTGCTGCCGTCTATGCGTTCGCGAATGAGGTCCGCGTGTCCGTTGTGCCGGGCGTATTCGGCGATCATATGGGTGTATATCCACCGCAAGCTCACCTCACCGCCCATGAACGGGGCGGTGTCCTCCAGCGATCGGCCGGCACAGTTGGCGCGGGCCCGGGCGATCTCGTCCTGCCAGGCGGCCCGCGCCGTCGCGAACGAGACGCCGTCCATGAGGTCGAACCCGCCGTCGTGACCGTCCGGGCCGTCCGCGCCGTCCTGCGCGGGATGGACGGGCGGCACGTCCTCGCCCGTCAGCACGCGGCGGAACCAGTTCCGCTCGACCTTGGCCATGTGCTGTACGAGTCCTTGCAGCGTCAGCGGCGAGGGAGGCACGGAAGCGTCGCGCACCTGTTCCTCGGTAAGCCCCTCGCACTTCATGGCCAAGGTCGCCCGGTAGAAGTCCAGCCAGCTCTCCAGGCTCGTGCGCTCCTCGGCGTTCAGGGGCGGCATCGGCCGTTCCGTCATCGGTCGTTCGGTGGTCGGCCGCTCAGTCGTCGTTCGCTCGGTGCTCGTCATGGCACCGATCGTGCCAGCAGGGTCTGACAACGCCGTGGTGCCCGCTCACACCCGCCAGGAGATACGGGAGCCGACCACGATCCCGTACGAGTCCTGGACGCCCCGCGACCTCCGTGTCACCGGCGGGGTTTGCCGCGCCGGCCACCCCGCGCGCTGCCGCCGGAACCGGCCCGGGAACTCTTGCCGGCCGACTTCCCGCCCGTCCTGCCGCCGGTTCTTCCGCCTGCCGTCCCACCCGCTGCCCCGCCCGTCCTGCCGCTCGCCCTGCCGCTCGTCCCGCCGCCCGGCTTGCCGGACGCGGGCTTGTGCCGCGCCCGGTCCGTACCGGCGGAGGAGTTCTTGCCCTTGGGTTCCGCGGCGTCCCGGGGACGGCCCCGGGAGCTGTTGACGGTCCGGCCGCGGACGATGCCGATGAAGTCCTCCACCAGATCGGTGGTCGCCTCTTCCGGCCAGGACAGCGCCACACGTGACTCGGGGGCGTCCGTCACCGGCCGGTACGTCAGGTCCTTGCGGTGGTGCAGACGGGCCAGTGACTGCGGGACGACGAGCAGCCCCACCCCCGCCGCCACCAGCTCGACGGCGTCCGCGGTCGTGGCCGGGCGCTCGATCGCGGGTCGCCCCGGCAGCCGTTCCCAGTCCAGGGTGTCGTCCAGGGGATGCAGGACGACGTCGTCGGCCAGGTCCGCCAGGGACACCTCGTCGACCGCCGCCACGACGTGGTCCTTGGGGATCACGACCACCGTCGTCTCGGTGTAGAGCGGGATCGCGCTGAAGTACGTACGGTCGACCGGCAGCCGTACGAATCCCGCGTCGGCACCGCCGTCCCGCAGCACCCCGCACGCCTCGGCGGCAGACACCGCGACGAGGGTCAGCGGGACATCGGGCAGCCGCTCGTTCCAGATCCGCACCCATTTGGCGGGTGTCACTCCCGGGACATACGCGAGCCGGAACGAAGGGGAAACTTCCGAGCCTGTCACCCCGCCAGGTTACCGGCCGTGGTCGGAGGCGGCGCACATGCTCGATACCCTTGACACCATGACGTCGCACCAGAACACCCAGACGATGAAGCCCGCGACCGCGGCGAAGAAGCTGGGTGTGTACCTCCCCGCCACCCCCACGGAATTCCAGGAGGGGGTCGTCTCGCGCGCCGAACTGAACGCGCTCCAGACCGACCCGCCCGAGTGGCTGCGGGAACTGCGGCGCAACGGCCCGCACCCCCGTCCGGTCGTCGCGGCGAAGCTGGGTGTCTCCATTTCGGGCCTCGCCCGCGGCGGGATCACCGACGCCCTCACCACGGAGCAGATCGACGCGCTGAAGCAGGACCTTCCCGAGTGGCTGCAGAAGGAACGCGCCACCCAGGCCGATGTCCGCAAGGAAGCGGCGCGCATCAAGAAGAAGAGCGAGGAGCGGGAAGAGCGGGAAGAACGCAACTAGCGGGAAGAACGTTCAGGGCGACACGAACGTCAAGAACGTCGCCCACCCACGTGGGGCCCGGTCGCCGGGCCCCACTCGGGCCCGCGAAGCCGAAGGGCCCTGGGAAGCGCTCCACCGGGGGCGGTGTCCGTACGTACGGTGCGTACCGTACGTACGGCTTCCTGCATCGCCCGGCAGCAGCCGTCCGGCAGCCGGCGGGCTACCGCCGCCCGGCGGCGTCCAGTGCCGGGGCCATGACGGCGAACGCCCGGTCCAGGAGTGCGGCCGGGTCCTCGGTGCCGTCGCTGCCGCTCCACCGTTGCAGCACGGTGTCGAAGGCGGTCAGCGCCATCCCGGCGGCCAGCCGCGGGTACAGATCGGTGGCGGGGTCGAGCCCCAGATGGCGTGCCAGCTCCGCCGTCAGATCGTCGCGCCACCGCGCCTGACGCTCCAGGAAGCGCGCGTAAAGAGCGGGCGTCCGCAGAATCAGCCGGACCACTCGCAGTGCCCTGTCGGAGCCGTCGGAGCTGTCGATATGGGCGGCGCAGGCGGCGAGGGAGACCCGTACGGCGTGCAGCAGCGCCACCGAGGGCCGCTCCTCCGCGGGGCGGGCCGCCAGCTCCGCGCGCATCCCCGCGCCCATGCCGGCCAGGAACTGGACGACCACGTCCTCCTTGGACGCGAAGTACCGGAAGAACGTCCTCTTGGACACGCCGGCGGCGGTGACGATCTCGTCGATCGTGACCGCCTCGAACCCCTTTGTCGCCAGTAGCTGCAACGCCGCCTCGGTCAGTTCATCCGACACGAGCTGACGTTTGCGCTGGGCCAGGCTGACTTCGGGGCGGGAATTCACCGGGCCATCGTAACGCCATGCCGAAAGTGACACCAAGGCGCGTCGCGGCATCGAGGGCATGCATTGACACCGAGTGCCACGAGCGACAGCATGTGCCGCATGACGCGACAGAAGCGGTGGACCGCCGAGCAGATATCGGACCAGACCCAGCGGGTGTTCGTCGTCACGGGGGCCAACAGCGGCCTCGGTCTGGCGACCACCCGGGCGCTCGCCC
The DNA here is from genome assembly GCF_022695595.1 of Streptomyces sp. MST-110588. NCBI lineage: Bacteria > Bacillati > Actinomycetota > Actinomycetes > Kitasatosporales > Streptomycetaceae > Streptomyces > Streptomyces sp. MST-110588. The sequence continues at coordinate 1,086,537 of NZ_CP074380.1, read as the reverse complement.
GCCGGGGCGGGCAGGTGATCCTCGCGGTACGCGACGAGGAGAAGGGCCGCCGGGCAGTCGCCGGGATCACCGCCGAGCAGCCGGACGCCCGCCTTGAGGTGCGCCGTCTCGACCTGGCCGACCTGGACTCCGTACGGGCCTTCGCCCAACAGATGCACGCCGATCACCAGCGCCTGGACGTGCTCATCAACAACGCCGGAGTCATGGCGCCGCCCCGCACACTGAGCGCGCAGGGCCACGAGCTGCAGTTCGCCTGCAACCACCTCGGCCACTTCGCGCTCACAGGGCTGCTGCTCGACCTGCTCACGGCCGGGCGCGAGCCCCGCGTGGTCACGGTGAGTTCGGTCAACCACCGGAAGGCGCGTATCCGCTTCGACGACCTCGCCGGCGAGCGGGGCTACTCGCCCATGGCCTTCTACAACCAGTCCAAGCTGGCCAACGCCGTCTTCGGACAGGAACTCCACCGGCGGCTGGCCGAGAGCGGCAGCCCGGTGCGCAGCGTGCTCGCCCACCCCGGCTACACCGCCACCAACTTGCAGACCAGTGCGCCGGTCGGCCTGTGGCGGGTGGTCTTCGGCCGCATCGGCAACCCGCTGTTCGCCCAGGCCCCGGCCGACGGCGCGCTGCCGCAGCTGTACGCGGCCACCGACCCGGGTGTGGAGAGCGGTTGGTTCATCGGGCCCGACGGCCCGGCCGAGCTGCGCGGCGGCCCGACACGTGTCGAGCCGGCCGCCTCGGCGTCCGATCCGGAGACCGGCCGCCGGCTGTGGGAGGTGTCGGAACGGCTGACCGGCGTACGCTTCGCCTTCCCGACCCGCGTCTGAGGCGCCGCCGTCCCCGCCCGATGTGCCTGGGGCGGACCGCTCGATCCACCTCAGGGGCCGCTCGATCCACCTCAGGGGCCGCCCGGCGGCGGTGTACGGCGGGCGGCGGGCGGCCGACCCCCGTACGTACCGGCCGGGCCGCCCGGTCGCCGCCCCCTCCCGCATTAAGATCTTGATCTCGACGGGAAGGCGGGTCGGGGGAGATGGACGAGAAGGCGACGGCGCTGATAGCGGCCGTACGCAGCGGGGACGCGGCGGCCGTCGGGGCACTGCTGGAGGCGGGCGCCGACGCCGAGGCCACCGACGAGCACGGCACCCCCTTGCTGTGTCTGGCGGTGGACACCTTCGACCTGTCGGTCGTCGATCCGCTGCTGTCCTGGGGGGTCCGGCTCGACCGCCCCGCCGGGGACGGCCGTACGCCCTTGCTGCGCGCGGTCGGCCTCGGCGCGTACGGCATCGCGCAAGCGCTCATCAGCCGCGGGGCGTCACTGCGGTTCCGCGACGCCGACGGGCGGGACGCCCTGGCGCTGGCCCGGCACTGGCACGAGACGGGCGCCGAGGCGGAACTGCGCCGCAGAAGCGGAGCGCCGGGGCCGGCCGGCCGCCGGATCCTGAGCACGGACACCGACACGACGTGCGAGGAGCTGTCCCTCGGCGGCCTGACGGTACGGACCGGGCACACCGCCATCCTGACCGAGCTGGAACCCCGGTACGGGATCACCGTCGGCTTCGAGGAGTTGCTCTCCCGCGCCCTGGCCGAGCCGGACGTCGAACGTGAGGTGTGGTGGGCGGCCCTGTCCACCCTCCAAAAGCGTGCGGAGGCCGCCGTATGGGACGCGGCTGCCGCCCTACGGGAGCGCCCGGACCCGTTGGCGCGGTACTTCGGCGCGCGCCTGCTCCACCTGGTCATCGTCCTCGACGACAGTGAGGACGAGACCTTCGACCGGCCGCTCGTCGACGTCCTCCTGCCCTGGGCGGCACAAGAGGAGGACGTACGGGTGATGCGGGCCCTGGCCGCCGCCCTGGCCGACGCCTTCGACGACCGGGCCGCACGGCCGCTGCCCGCGCTCGCCCGGCATGCGGACGCCGAGGTCCGGGGGTGGGCGGTCTCCGGTCTGTACGGGCAGGTCTCACGGGGACACCCCGAGGCGCTGGCCGCCGCCGCGGCGTGCACCAGGGACCCGGCCGCCGAGGTGCGCGGGCACGCCTGCCGGGTGCTCGGCCAGGCCCCCGCCGGCTCCACCGCCGCTTCGGACGCCCTCGCCGCGTGTCTTTGCGACCGGGACGAGGCCGTACGGGTCCAGGCGGCGGTACGGCTGGCCCTGCGCGACGATCCACGTGCCGACGAGGTGCTGGACGGTCTCGGCGCGGTGGACGGCACATCGCCGTACTACTGGGATCTCGACAGCGTGTGGCGCCATCGCGAGCGCTCGGCGACGCAGACGCCTGGGGCCGGTGCGGCGCCCGGTGCGGCGAACTCGTAGAGGAAAGCCTTGTGTCGTAGAGGCGGACACCCTCTGCCATAGAGGTGGGGCCTGTGCCATATGCCATGGAGGCGGGCCCTGTGCCATAGAGGCGGGCCCTCTGCCGTAGAGACGGGCCCTGTGTCATAGAGGCGGACCCACCGACGTAAGGTCGCGCGCATGCTGGAAGGGATCGACGACATCGACTGGGCCGCGCTGGAGCACGCGTACGGGCCCGCGGACGACGTGCCCGGCCTGCTGCGGGCGGCCGGCTCGGCGGACCCGCGGGCACGCGAAGCGGCGCTGGAGGAGCTGTTCTCCTCACTGTGCCACCAGGGCTCGGTCTACTCGGCGACCGCCGCGGCCGTGCCGTTCCTCGCGCGACTGGCCCTGGACGGCCCCGGCGACCGGCGGGCGCTGCTGGAGCTGCTGCACGGCGCGGCCGACGGGACCGGGCCCGCGTACCGGCAGGTGCGCCGGGCGGTGGCCGGGGCACTGCCGGCTCTGCTGGGCCTGGCGGCGGATAAGGACCGGCGTGTGCGGCGCGCGATGGTGTGGACCGTCGCCGCCTGCCAGGAGGCTTCCCTGCCGCTGCTCCCGTTGCTGCGGGCCCGCCTGGCCGAGGAGGACGACGCCGAGGTACGGGCCGACCTCGTCACGGCGCTTGGTCTGCTCGACGTCTCACCGGACACCAGGAACGCCCGCAACCGGGCGCTGCTGTCCGCGTCCGAGCCGCCGGTGCGCAGGGCGGCGGTGACGGACCTGCTGCGTACGGCGCCGCTGCCGCTGCCGGCCGGCCTGGTGGAGTCGGCGCTCGCCGCGTACGAGGCGGCGCCCGGCGACGACACCGACCACCCCTGGCCCGACTCCTACCGCCCGCTCGCCGACCGCCTGATGGACGACCCGGACGCGGCACTGAGGGCGGTGGCCCGCGGGCTGCCGCTCGCCTGGGAGCTCACCGAGGTCTGGCGCGACCGTGAGCGCGATGTCCTGCCGTGGCTCGCCGCGTCGGCGCGGGACGCGGAGGACCTGTGCCGGGTGGCGAGGGTGGGCGCCGCGCTGGAGGGCGGTGCGCCGGCGCCATGGCTGGAGCCGCACCTGAGGTCCGGGGAGCCTGCCGTACGGATCGCCGCGACGCATGCCGCGGTCCGGCTGCGGGTACCGGACGCGGTCGGTCTGGTCGTACGCCTGATGGACGAACTGCCGGAGGAGACCGCGGCCTTGCGGCTGACTCCCTTCACCGCTCCCGGCACGGTCGTGACCGCGGCGGTGGAGGTGTTCGGCGCGGCGGCCGAGCCGGTGGCACGGCGCGTCGCGGCCCGGCCGCGTACCGAGTGGCTGGACGCGCTGGCGCGCTTCCCCGCGCTCGCCGCCGGCCGCGTGGAGGACCTGATCCGTCTGCTGCCCGCTTCGGCCGGGGTGCTCGCCGCGCTGGGCGGGCGGCGGGCCCCGAGGCGGTCCGGGCCCTGCGCGTACATGCCGGATCCGGTGACCTGTCCGCGGCCGTCGCACTGGCGCGGACGACGGGCGACGCGGGGCCTGCGACGGAGGCGGTACGGGCGCTGCCGGACGCCGTGCCGCGCCGTACGGCAGCCGTCCGGGTGGCGGGAGAACTCGGCCCGTCCGCGGCGGATTTGATTCCTCTGGTGGAGCAGCGGCTGCGGGCACCGGACCGGGAGAGCCGGGCGGAGGCGGCTGCCGCGATCTGGCGTGTCACGGGCCGCACACACGACACGGCACCGGTGATCGCGGACCTGTTCACCGGCCGCGGCACCCGCCATGGAACCTGCCACGGCACCCACTGCGGCACGCTCCGCGAACCGCATCTGCGCGCCCTGCGCACCCTGAGGGCGATGCGTCTGCTCCCGTCGGCGGCCCGTCCCGTGGTCGAGCACATCGCCCGCTCCCCGCGCCGCGTCGCCTCCGGCTTTCCCTGCGACGGGACCCCGCACCCGGACCTGGCCGCGAGAGAGCTGGCACGGGCGCTGCTGGCGTCGGCCGGGACCGGCTGACGCCGCCTGCTGCCGCCGCCCCGGTGGCGGATCGGGCCGTAGGACCGTACGGCCCTACGGCCCTACGGCCCGTGCGCGAGACGACGAGATGACGGCCGGCGCCGGCGCCGACGCACAGCGCACCCGAGAGACCGTCACGCCCGGCTCCGGCTCCGGCTCCGGCCGTTCCGGCTCCGCTGCCCTCGCCGCCCGGTCAGCGCGGTGTCGGCAGCGGTGAGGATGTTGCGGAAGGTACGGGTGAGAACCGGCCGTACGACGAGCCGGGTCACCAGCGCGCCGAGCAGCGGTACACGGAGTTCGGCGCGGGTCGTCCAGCGGACCCTGGTGCCGCCGTCGGTCTCCGTGAACGTCATGCGGCCGAGTTCGTGCCGGGACGGCGGCAGGCTGCGCTCCACGACGTACTCGGTGACGTGCGGCGGGTCGTAGCGGGTGATGCGTTCCTCGAACCAGCCCGTCAGCCAGAGGTGGCTGCGCACCGCGCCGACGCCGTAGGGCGCGGCCTGGCCGCGCCGGGTCAGGCGGCAGCGCAGCACCAGAGGCGAGCGGGTGTAGTTGGTGGTCGTGGTGAGCCAGGCGAACACCTCGTCGACCGGGGCGTCGATGACGTACTCGACCGTCATGGTTTCCACGGCTGGGGTCCTTTTCTGTCGAGCGGACGCACTGTCTCGGTACGGTGCAGCTTGTCCGGATTGCGTATGCCGTACAGGCCGGTGATCCGTCCGTCGCGGATCTCGAAGGCGACCAGCCAGTCGAGCGCGCCGCCGGTGAGGAACCGTACGGCCGGCATGCCATTGCAGGCGGTGTGCTCGACGCGGGCCGTCGCGGTGGTGCCGGTGCGGTACACGCCGAGGACGAACCGGGTCACGTCGCTGCGACCGGTGACCGGGCGGCGGGCGGCGACCGCCTTCCCGCCGCCGTCGGAGATCACCACGACATCCGGCGCCAGCAGGTCCATCAGCGCCTGGACGTCCCCGGTCGCCGCCGCGCGCAGGAACCGCCGGACGATCTCCCCGGCGGCACCGGAGTCGGGCTCGAAGCGCCGGCGCCGGGCCCGGACGTGGCTGCGGGCGCGGTGGGCGATCTGCCGTACGGTGACCTCGCTCCTGCCGATCGAGGCGGCGATCTCGCCGTGGGAGTAACCGAACACCTCGCGCAGCACGAACACCGCACGCTCGGCCGGGGTCAGCGTCTCCAGGACGAGCAGCATGGCCATCGACACGGACTCCGCCAGGACCACATCGTCGTCCACCTCCGGTGCGGTACGGATCGGTTCGGGCAGCCACGCGCCGACGTACTCCTCACGCCGTGCCCTGGCCGCGCGCAGGTGGTTGAGGGACTGCCGGGTCACCACGCGGACCAGATAGGCGCGCGGATGCCCGACCGTCGCCGGATCGACCGCACTCCACCGCAGATAGCTCTCCTGGAGCACGTCCTCGGCGTCGGCGGCACTGCCCAGCATCTCGTAGGCGAGGGTGAACAGCAGCGGACGGTGCTCGGTGAAGGCGTCCTCAGCCACGGCCCACCCCCCGCACCCTTCGGCAGCACTGCGGCATCGCACCCGGCTCCTCTCCGCTCTTCCCGGACGCCCATCGAGACACCCCGCGCCGGCGAACCGTGACGGCCCTGCCCTGTGATTCGCTTCACAACCCGGTTCGTCCGGGGTGGTGGGGTGGTGGGGTGGTGTGGGCCCGGGCGAACCCTTTTCGGGAGCGAGGGCAGGGCCCTCAACGACCAACTGGCATGGTGAGTAACGGGGGTTAACCCTTGTAATTCCCTGGTGTTATCCGCAGTCAGAACCAGGGATTCACCCCATGGAAATGTGCTCAAGCCGCTCTTAGCGTGAAAGGCATGAAACGCGCCACGGCCATCGCCGCCGTCACCCTGTTCACCCTGCCCCTGGCCGCCACGGCCACCGGTTCGGCGCCGGGTACGGCGGCGAACGCCTCGGCGTCCGCCGCCGTACCCGCCGACGGCCTCGACCGGTTCCGCCATCAGGCGCTGAAGTGGACCACCTGCAAGGGCGTAGCCGATCCGCCCCCCAAGGGCACCGAGTGCGCGACCGTCAAGGTTCCGCTGGATTACGGCGATCCCCGGGGCCCTGCCCTGGACATCGCGATCTCGCGGATCAAGGCCGCCGATCCCGCGAAACGGCGCGGCATTCTCCAGACCAACCCCGGGGCCCGGGAAGTCGCGGTCTGGGCACGCCCGCCGAACTCCGGGCGGCGATGCCACCCGAGGTCGCGGCGGCCTACGACATCATCGGCATGGACACCCGCGGGGTCGGCGCGAGCAGTCCGCTGGACTGCGGGCTGACGCGGATGAGCTGGTTACGGTCGGTGGGCACGGACCTGGCGGGCTTCGAGAAGAGCTGGCGGCTGGCGAAGGACGACGCCGACGCCTGCTGGAAGAAGTACCCCGGCATCCTTGCGCACCTCTCGACCCGCAACATCGCCCGCGACGCCGACCTGGTGCGCAGCGTGCTGGGCGAGCGGAAGACCTCCTGGTTCGGGGAGTCCTACGGGACGGTTCTGGGCGCCACCTACGCCCAGATGTTCCCGGACCGCGTCGACCGGCTGGTCCTGGACAGCGCGCTCGACCCCGCCAAGTACGGCATGCGGTCGTTCCAGGACATGGGCCCGGCCAATGAGCGGGCGCTCGACGCATTCGCCGCCTGGGCCGCGCCGCGCGACCGCCGGTACGGTCTGGGCGCCACGCCCGCGGCCGTACGGGCCACCGTCGAGAAGCTGGTCCGCCGCGCGGAAGCCGAACCGATCCCGATCGCGGGCTTCCGGCTCGACGGCTACCTGCTGCCGTACGTCCTCTACATCTACGGGACGGACGAGGCCGACAACGCGGACTACGCCCGCGCGCTGCGCCAACTGCTGGATGCTGCGGACGGCAAACCGGTGCAGCCGACCCAGCAGTTGAGCGAGCTGCTGACCCTCATGTTCCGGCCGTGGACCGCCGGCGCGGACAGGGATCTGGCGGCCACACTCGGCGTGCTGTGCGCCGATGTCACGATGCCGCGCGACCCCGGGTGGTACCGGAAGGCCGTCGAACGGGCCCGGCCCACCCAGCCGGTCTTCGGCCCCATGCACAACGGCCCGGTCCCCTGCGCCTTCTGGAAGGAGAAGCCCCGCGAACCGCTGACGCGGATCAGCAACGACCTTCCCGCGCTTCAGATACAGGCCACCGGCGACACCCACACCACCTATGAGGAGGGGTTGGGCATGCACCGTGCGATACGCGGCTCCCGCCTGGTCACCGTACCCGTCCGCGCCCACACCGTGTATCTCTCCGCCCACAGCCCCTGCGCGAAGAAGGCCGTCAACGACTACCTCCTGAACGGCACCCTGCCACGGAAGGACACCACCTGCCCGCGCTGAACGGCGAACGGGCCCCGACCCTGACCCCGTTGAACCGGCACCTCGGACCGGCTGGGGTGGCTCACCCTGCCCCGTATCACGGGGATTTCTCGGACCCCGAGGCCACCGGAGGTCTACTGTACGGATACGGCGCACTACACACCGAAGTCGCCGCGGAGGAATCCTGTGACATCACCCTGCGATCCTCAGTACGCTGCCGCCGGTGATGTGGGCGCAGCGATCATGATGATCGACTCCCGGCTCAAAGGCGTCCGCGACGGCAAGACCGCGACCGACCCCGAAGAACAGGCGCTGATCGACCAGTTCACCGCGTCCCTGGGCCCCCGGGGGGCCGATGCCGTGCTGGACGGCACGTGCACGCTGATCTACCTGTTCATGAAGTGGCTGCGGATGGCTTATGAGGACCACGACAAGGACGTCATCGAGTACGTGGTGCCCAACCTCGTGGCCACGATGCGCATGATGCCCAAGAGCGTCCGCCCCGAGACCATCCCCACCATGGCCGGCCTGCTCATCGCCGCGGGCACCGGCCTGAGCCCCAACCTGTGGCGCAAACAGTACGGATACTGGACCAAGGACGAGATGACTCCCCTGGAGGTCACCACCTTCCTCCTCGCGGAGCACATCAACCGCCTCACCGACGACCCCGACTTCGCCACCCGCATGATCACCGAAGCTCTCTCCAAGACGGACGAGGACTGACGAGCCAAGACGGACCGGGACTGACGGGGACCGACGGGGACCGGGCCCGTCCCTCGGGCGGCTTGAGGGGAGTGGGGCTCGCGCGCCCACCGGACAAAGGCGATGCGTGCTGCGACCGCCCTTGATACGGTCCCGGACATGTTCCTGCGCGTCGGCCAGAGCTGGTTCATCAAGCCCCGCAGCGCCGCCTAGCGGCAAGCTGCGTTCAGCATTCCGACAGCTTCGCCGCACTCCGGTTTCCCGCCGGTGCGGTGCTCGACGCTGCCCGGCTCCGACGATGACTCACACCGCGGAGCACCCTTGATGAACGACCGGAACCACCACCACACTCACGGCGAACTGCGCGTGCGCGATCTGCGTGAACTCCACTCCCCGGCCGAGCCGGCCCTGACGGCCGCCCCGGCCGAACTGACGCGCTGGGTCGCCTCCCACGCCTTCCGGCTGGCCGACCTGGGCCCCGGAACAGACATGGAGGGCCCGCTCGATGACCTGGAGCCGCTGCGCGATCTCGTCGGCGGCGCGCGCGTCGTCGCGCTCGGCGAGAGTTCCCACCAGATCCGCGAGTTCGGCCTGCTGCGCCATCGCATCCTGCGTTTCCTGATCGAGCACCTGGGCTTCACCGTTTACGCCATGGAGTACGGAGCCGCCGAAGGCCGTGACGTGGACGCCTGGGTCCAGGGCGGGCCGGGCGACATCGACGGCCTCCTGGCCCCCGCGTGCGGCCGGGCCCAGGACGACAGCGCCGACAGCCACGGCAGGCCCGTCAGGGGCCTGGGGCAGCCCGCCGAATGCCGGGACACCCTGCGGTGGCTGCGCCGCCACAACGCCGGCGCCCCGCAGCCGGTCCGCTTCGTCGGCTGTGACATCCCCATGGCGGGCGGCTCGCTCGCGCCCGTACTGGAGCCGGTCGCCTCCTACCTGGCCGCTACCGACCCCGGCGCGCTGCGCTTTGTGAACACCGCGCTGGAGATCTCCGAGCCGATCGCGGGCGGGACGGTCATGGTGCCTGTCCACGCCAGGCTCGGCCTGGACCCGGCGGCGCAGGACCGCCTCACCACCGCGCTCGCCCGGTTGCTGGGCCGTTTCACGGACCTGCGGGAGATCTACACCGAGCGCAGCGGCCGTACGGCTTATGAGACCGCACTGTCGGACGTCCGCGCGGCGGTGACCACCGACCAGGCCCAGCGCGCCATGGCCGAAGCGCTCGCGGGCGCCCCGGACGGCCTGGCCTTCGCCGCCCGGGAGCGCTATCTGGCCGACACCCTGCTGGAGTTCCTGGAACGGTCCGGGCCCGGCACCCGGGTCGTCCTGGTCGGGCACAACGCCCACATCCAGCGCGCGGCCAACCGGGCCGACGGCCCCCTGGCGGCGGTGACCATGGGCAATCTGCTCTCCCGGGCACTGGGCACGGACTACGTTCCCCTCGCGCTGACCGGCAACGGCGGCGAGACGGTGGAGAACGTGCCCGACCGGGACCACCCGCTCGGGATGCGCTGGGCACGGGCCACCACCCCTGAAGCCGTGCCGGACAGCGTCGAGGCGCTGTTCGCGGGCGTGCCCGGGGAACCGGCCCTGGTGGACGCCCGGGCGCTGCGCGCGTACGCGCGACACCACGCCCTGCCCGAGCCCGTCCGAACCCGGCTGGACACCGCGTTCATCGAGATCCCCGTCCTGGAGGCGTTCGACGGGGTCATCTGCGTCCCGGACACCACCCTGACCGCCGACCTGCCGCGGTAGGCGGCAAGCGCGCCGGGCCACGGGCAGGGCGGGCCGTTCCGTCGGGCTCTGTCACAGCTTCTCGTAGACCGACACGTGCCTGCGGCTGGCCGCGGTGAAGGGGCTGCGATCCCAGTCGGTGTAGCGCTCGCGTAGACGCAGGCCGGCGAGCTGGGCCATCAGGTCCAGCTCGCTCGGCCAGCAGTAGCGGAGCCGCAGCGGTCGCAGCGTGGTGCCCTTCGCGTCGAACGCCACGCGCTGATAGGTGACCGCCTGTTCCACGGGATCGTGGAGCAGGAACTCCATGTTCACCGCACCTTCGGCCAGGGCGCGGGTGGCGACCCGCTGATGGCGGTCGAACTCGGTCAGATCCTGGATGAAACACTAGATGACGAACAGTCCGCCGGGCGCGAGGACCTTGGCGACGTTGCGGAAGCAATCGACCTGGCGTGCCTGACTGGGCAGGTTGAACAGTGTGTTGAAGACCAGGTACGACATCTGGAAGGGGCCGTCCACCGCCACGTCGGCCATGTCGCCGATCGTCACGGGGATCTCCGAGCCGCCGGGCTTCGCGCGTAGCTGCTCGACCATGGCGGGCGAGCCGTCGATTCCTTCGAGGGCGATCCCCCGTGCGGCCAGGGGAAGTGCCACTCGGCCCGTGCCGATCGCGAGTTCCAGGGCGCGCCCGTCCGCCGGGATCAGCCCGGCCAGGAAGTCGACGGCCTGCGTCGGTTCGTAGGCGTCCCGCTCGTCGTATTCGTGGGCGTAACGGTCAAAGAATGCAGGGTCGTTGAGTCCGCTCACGACGGGGGAGTCAACCACCGCGCGGCACGTCGCGCGAGCGAATAACTCTGGCACCGCACCACTGTGTGAGCGGGTCGCCGGCATCGATGTTCCGGGCGAATCGGTCCGCGTACTCAATGGGCTACAGGCCGTCGTCACGGTCCCTGTGACTGCGATTTTTAGTTGGCGGATCATGCTTTGAAACCTGGAGGTCAGGGGCGCCTTGAGAATTATTGTTGGCGGGTCTTGAAAGGGACAGTTGGCGGATCATGACCGTGGATGCTCACTGGGCGTGAGTGTCCGGGGGTCTGCTGCTCTGGGTGGGACCAGCTCCTGAGTCGATGTCCCGGGCAAGTCGCTGAGCGTACTCAGCAAGGGATTTGCGCAGTTGAGCGTAGTGGCCCATCGGATCAGGGCGGGTGAGCTGGAACCAGGTGGTGTTCCGACGCAACGTCCATGCCTGTTGGATTTGCTCAGGCTGCGCGGCTTCGATAGGACGGGGAGCGTAGAGGTGTTCACCTTGTGTGACCTGTGTCCAGATGAACACGGAGGCATCTTGGCGCTTGCGGTTATCGACCACGGGACGGATCGGGCCGGTAACGGGCGGGAGTTCGCTGACCAAGGCATCCCAGGTCTCACGATCCAGCACCCAGTGTTGAAGGACACTGCGTCTGCGCTGGTAGTCGATGAGCGATCGCGGATGCCTCCGCAGCTCTGAGGCGAGCTCACGGAGGGCTGCGTCGAAAGCAATGGGATCACATCGCACTCGTCCCCAAAGCCAAGCGCTGCTGGCTGTTTTGAACTGTAGTCGGTCGGGGTTGATGCCGAGGAACGTTGTGGCGTCTCCTTGGGAGCCGCCCATGGCCCATTGAACGAGCCGGACCGCGGCAGCTCGTCGTATGAGCTTGGGTGCTTGGTCGGACAGATGGGCAAGGTGACGTTGGTGCCAGTTCGACTCCAAGAACGCCGGGATGTGTTCGGGACGGTAGTCATCACGCACTGGTGCCCGGGTGCCTCGGCGACCGCCGACCTTTCGGAATGCTCGCGTCACGGGCTCAGCGGCTTCACGTAGCCGCTCGGAACAGTCATTCTCATGCCGGGCCAGCAAGAGGGCCCATGGCGTCTGGCTCGGCTTGCCGTTGAAGGCGGCCTGGAGGAACCGTGACAGAAACACAGAGAGGTCATCCGCGGCAAGGACACGCTGTGCGACCTTCAGCAGGACGGAACAGGCGACTGGGTCGCGAGGCGGTGGCGCGTCGATGATCCGGCGCCCGAGCCTCGTGCCAGCACTGGCATTCAGGACGCGGACATAGGAGTCGATCCCTTCGGCGGAGGCGGCGTCGAACAGGTGCTTGCCTTGCGGCCATGAGGTGATGATCAAAGTGGCGATCAGTCGGAGATCGGTGAAGTACTGGGACGCGTCCGTGGCTGGAGCCGGCGGTGCCAGGCGGGCAAGGAGGGATTCTTGGAAGCGGAGGACGTCTGCAGTCGGTTGTGACAGGTCATCGCGTGCGCGGGCGACAAGCTGATCCAGTCGGCTGGCGCAAGCTCGGGATTTCCTCTTCTGCGTCTGGGTGTCGATCGTCCACCGGCATCGCGCTGGATGCAGGGTGTGGTCGTTGACCCGCTGAATCAGATGCCCTGATGAGTTGCGAGGCTGACCACAGTGCGGGCAGCCCGCCTGCAGGTAGGTCTGATGCTCGACGCAGGCGAAGACGACGGGCAGGTGCCAGAGCTTGCGCCAGGGGCCGCCGTGCAGTTGTTGGGCCGGAGTGCCGTCGCCCGCCAGGCAGGAGGGACAGAACCGCGGAGAGCCGACGAAGAGCCATGCGTCCGGCCTCAGTTGACGTCCTGGGCTGGGAGTAGACCGGGCAATCGGCGGATATCGGTTCCGCCACTGTGTCAGCGTCAGTGCCGTGACCTCCCCGACTGTCTGCCTCGTCAGCCGGGCGAAGGCGTCGGCCTGTGGCCTGGGGAGGTCCAGCAGCAGACGGCCGGGGACGTGATGTGGGTGAGCGCGCTCGGTCCAGCCCGCCGCACGGATCAGGTGCAGAGGTGAGAGATTGAGACGGTGCCCGAGCCGAAGCAGGTAGCTGACCAGGGACTCTCCTGACACCGGTTCGAAGCTCCTGGGCAGCGGGTCGGCGGGTCGTCTCATATGTCACCCTGCCGCATCGGCCTGAGGGCCGTGGTCATCGAAGGTGGTGTTCCGTGGCCGTTTCGCCTGCGAAGGCTTCTTCTCGGCGGTCGGTGGGTCTGGCGGTGGGATCACGGGCTCGTCCGGCGCATGCTCGGGCTCGTCCCGGCGGAGCATGATTTCGTCCAGCAGGCTCTCGTCGATCAGCTCTTTCCCGGACTCCATGGCCTCCTGGGCGCCGTCCTCAAGTAGGCGTCCCAGCAGGCCGACGACGCCACCGGTGCGGCGCATCAAATACTCCGGCATGGTGCCGGCGGTGAGCATGCCCTCCGTCGCGTTCAACAGCCGCAAGTGCCGTTCAATCCCATCCAGGTGGTTGACGAAGGCGTGGATCTGCTCCGGGGTGGCGTAGCGGAAGCAGTCGAGTTCGATGAGCTCGAAGCGGTGCTCGGTCTGGGTGATCTCCAGGCCGTGGATGCGGGTCGACTCCAGCGGCGGCATCTCCCACTGCCGCGTCTTCTTGTTCCACGTGGCCTCGCGCAGCAGCCCGATGCCGGGGATGTTGACGCCGGTCAGGATCAGGGTGACGTCCAGGCTCATGAAGGCCCGCACCAAGTCGAGGACGTCCTGGTCGTCGGCCCTGTGCATTCTCAGTCGGCTGATGTCGTCGAGAACCAGCGCTTTGACGCCATGGTCGTGGAGGGAGTCGGCGACCTGCCGTACCAGTTCCGGCAGCGTGGCCGACTTGCGGGTCGGGGCCCGGAAAAAGCCCAGGATCGATGCGCAGAGGCTCTTCGGGGTCGCTGTCACCGGGGTCGAGACATAGACGACCGGCGCGTGCAGGTCCCGAGAGCCCGGCAGAGTTCCGGGGTTGAGGGCGCCGTGCAGTCTTAGCCACTGGTCTTCGAAGACGGCCCCGGCTGAGCAGACAGACGCGGTCTTGCCGTAGTTGCCCCAGCCGCTGACCATGACGCCGGCGCGGGTCGGGTCGTTCTTCTTCCTCGTGTTTCCGCTCAACCGGCGCCGGATCAGCCTGCCGACCTTGTCGTGCATGGGGGTGTCCTGCAGCGGAAGGTTCGCGTTCGTCAGCTCTCGGTAGAGGTCGTAGTCGTACTGGCGGCTCTCAGGGAGCATCGACCACTGCTGCGGCGGGATCACGGAGGCAGGGACGAGCAGGCCGCGGTGGGTGCGGTAATGCTGCCAGCCGATGTAGGTGTCGAGCGGAGGGCGGCTGCCCAGGATCAACTCGGCGATCCTGGCCCGTGACGGCAGGCCCTCCACCGGGTCATCGCGAGAGTGAGATTGGGTCACGTGTCGTCCTCCCGGACAGCCGTCTCAGCTTCCGGGCCGTCGGAGGGCGGAAGCCGGAACATGGGACGTCGGCTCAGGGCCTCGTGCAGCGTTGCGGGAGCGACGGGCCTGGTTCCGGCGAGAGCTTCTTCGCGTCGCCGACGACGGTCGGCGTCGACCGCGCGGTCGATCGTGCGAGCGTGCTTGGCCCAGGCCGCGGGCATCGCGGTCGGGACCTGCTCGTCTGCGGGGGCCGGTGCGGCGGGGCGGTCGGCCGCCGCGGCCTGTGCTCGGGTGATCTCGCGGGCCTGGGCGACGCGGCGCTTCTTCCCGGCCTTCTTCTTGGCCTGGCTGGGCCACTGGTCGACGGGGGTGACCGAGCCGAGGATCCCCAGCAGATGTTCCAAGAGCTCGCTCTCGGAGTGGATCCTGATGTTGTTCGCTTTCACCTGTGCCAGAAGGGCGCCGGCGGTCTTGTCCGAGAAGGCGGGGATCTCCCCGTCGGGCGGCAGCCCTCGCCAGCGCAGGGTGTGCCAGGTCTCATGGTTGGCATCGTCCTGGAGGAACACCTGCCGGCGGTCCCTTCGGTCACTGCGGACTACCCACTGATCCGCGTGCGTGCCGCCTCGGGTGGAGGGTTGCTGGAAGCGCGGCTCGTCGAGGACCGGGTGGTGATACCAAAGCCCGAGGATCTTCACCCCGCGACGCGGATGGATCTTCACGTGATGCTTGCGCAGGACCTTGTAGTAGAAGCTCGGTTCGGGGAAGTCCAGGTCGAAGCCGCCCTGTTCCATCGCCGCGGCGAACAGGGTGTTGGGGCTGTGGTCCTCACCCGGTGCCCAACTCGGGGCGTATTCACCTAGTTTGCGGTTTTGCCAGATCTGGACGATCCAGGTCGCGATGATGTGCTCGGCCTGGTCGAGCGTGAGGCTTGCGTCGCGTTCCGGGTCGGCCCCGCGGTCTGCGACGTCGCCGCCGGTGAAGCCCAGTAGGTGTTCGAAGAGCATGGTCTGGACGGTGTGAAATTGGCGTTCGACCGCGAATTTGTCGGTCTGGCGCAGGACGCGGGCAGGAAGGATCCGGCAGCCGATCTCCCGCTCGGCCTCCACGAGGTCGTGGTTCTTGTAGGGGCCGCCGTGGTCGGTGGTGACCGTCTCTGGGGCGAAGAACGGCAGAGCGGCGACCTTGTGCCCGGTGAACTCGGCGATCACCTCGGCCGGGACTCCGGCGTAGGGCCATTCCATGTCCTCGCCCCAGCCGTCCCGCATCGGAAGCGGCAGCATCACGTCCCGCAGCAGCATCGCGACGTCGACTGAGGTGTCGGACTGCAGGGTGAGCCGGAAGGCCGGCAGCCCGTGCGTGTAGAGATCGAGCGCGAGGGTCAACGTCGCGGTGACCGCGTCACCGAACACGGTCTCGCGCAGTTTCACCGGCATTGGGGTCGAGTCCAGCACCAGAACCTGGCCCGGCCGGTGCACCACCATCCGGCCGGACACACCGGCCTCCGCGGCGGCCTCGGCCGTCCGCGCGTAACGTGGCTGGGCTCCGCCGGGGCTGAACCACTCCGCCCAGACGTGATCGAGCGTCGAGCGGGAAGGGATCTTCTTGGCCGGAAACGCGGGGAACCGCTCGCGCATGTACTGGTGCATCAACCGGTGCCTGGCGGACATACTCAGACGGGCGCGTTCGCTGCACTCGGCCTTGACGGCGAAGATCGCCTCGCGGACTTCCTCGGTGATGCTGCGGTGGCCGCTGCGTCGCCGTGTCCAGCGCCCGTCCGCGCAGGCCAGCAGAAGACTGTCGCCCGAAAGTGCCGACAGGCGCTCCAGTGTCCGGTAGCTGAGGTGCTGCAGACCGAGCAGGACCGCTTCCGGGCGGGGCATCGCCTTTATCTCCGCGGCCTTCGCGTAGCGGCGCTGGGTCAGCGTCGTGCGGTCCGGATCGTAGGCGGGCCGGGGCTCACCCGGCAGGGCCCGAGCCGGGTGGCCTTCTCGGAATCCCGTCTCGGCTTCCAGCACGTGCGCAGCCCTCAGCCGGGCCCGCTCCAGCTGGTCCTTTGTCAGGTCGGCCAGTATCCTCGGCTGCCGGGAGACCGGCGACGGGCGACTCGACTCTTCGACCGTCGGCAGGAGCCGCAGATCGGGATGGTTGAGGAGCCAGCGGAACGAGCGGGTCTCCGTGCGGCCGTCGTCACCCACGAGACGAGCCGACCGAACTGACCGTGGACGTCTTCGATCGTCCACTCGACGCCGTTGAGCGTGACCCGTCTGCCCGGCGCGATCTGCAAGAAGCCCCTCGCTGCCATCACGCCGCCCAGATCAGCGAGCTGTCGCGCAGGGGACTGCCCAGGTCAACGCCGAGCTCGCGCTGCCAAAGCAGCCGGACGATGTTCGCCCGGCCAACGGACGGCACGCTGGTCGCGTCCGCCAGCTCGGAGAACGTCATCGCCCGCCCCTGCTGCCCGCCGATGACGGAGAGCAACTGGTCGTGCATGCCAAGCAGGTCCCTCGCCGGCCGTCGGCGCGAGGACATGTGATCAAGGACGCTCCAGACATGCGGGCGCCAGCCCGCGACCACCGAGTACCGCCAGCCGCAGGCCGCCGCCACTTCCCTGGCCGCCGCGAACTTCAGCGCGTCCTCTTCTTTGATCAGCTCCATCGGGCGCACGTCCAGCAACCACATCCCGCCCCCGATCACGGCCAGGTAGTCCGGGATGTGCCAGGCCTGTCCGCCTACATGCTCGAAATCCAGCCGGAACGGCTGCGACAGCACCTCCGACGCCCCTAAGAAGTCCAACGCGACCAGCAGCCGCATCTCCTCCAACGACTCGAAACCATGCTTCCTGCCCGTCGAGGCCATCACCTCAAGCCCAGGGCGATGCCGCTGCTTCGCCCGCCACGTGAACCCCCGCATCGGACGGGACGACAGCACCGGTACGTGAGCCATATCCCGGATCGGCCAGCAGACCTCCCCTGTACCGACCCGCCACGTCGAGCTCCACCGACGTACCCACTCATCCCCGAGCCTCAGTCGATGCCGCAGACCGGCGTCCCCGGCGTACACCGTGACAAGCTGGTCCAGATGACTTGAATCCGACGGGATCTTCGCCTGCGTTACCTCGGCCACTCACACACAGCAGCACTCCTCGGTCGACGAAGAAGGCAGTTCTTCGGAACTGGTCACAACACAGCGTTACGAGACCAAGATCCGCCAACTAGAACTCGCATCCGCCAACTAAAAGTCGCAGTCACAGTCCCCTCTGTCTCCCGTCATGCATGCCATTGCATAAAGCTTCCAAGATGCGTATAGTCATGCCATCGGCGAGGAGGGTTCATGACGGTGCGGGCGGCGGTGGCCGGGGGCAGTGGGTATGCGGGTGGGGAGGTTCTGCGGCTGTTGCTGGGGCACCCCGGGGTGGAGGTCGGGGCGGTGACCGGGAATGCCAGTGCGGGTCAGCGGCTGGGGGCGGTGCAGCCGCATCTGCTGCCGTTGGCCGGAAGGGAGCTGGCGCCGACCACCGCTGAGGCGCTGGCCGGGCATGACGTGGTGTTCCTGGCGTTGCCGCACGGGCGGTCGGCCGAGGTCGCGCGGGAGCTGGGGCCGGATGTCCTCGTCGTGGACTGCGGGGCGGACTTCCGGCTGCGCGACGGTGCCGACTGGGAGAAGTTCTACGGTTCGCCGCACGCGGGCACCTGGCCGTACGGGCTCCCCGAACTGCCCGGGGCCCGTGAGGCGCTGCGCGGGGCCCGGCGCGTCGCGGTTCCGGGGTGTTATCCCACGGCCGTCACGCTCGCGCTCTTCCCGGCGTACGGGGCCGGGCTCGCCGAGCCGGAGGCGGTGGTCGTCGCGGCGTCGGGGACCTCGGGTGCGGGCAAGGCGCCCAAGGCCCATCTGCTCGGCAGCGAGGTGATGGGGGCCATGAGCCCGTACGGGGTCGGGGGAGGACATCGGCACACGCCGGAGATGGTGCAGAACCTCAGTGGTGTGGCCGGTGAGGCGGTGGGGGTTTCCTTCACGCCGACGCTGGCGCCGATGGCGCGCGGGATCCTCGCCACGTGCAGCGCCAAGGCCCGGCCGGGCGTCACCGGGCAGGACGTACGGGACGCGTACGAAAAGGCGCTGGCCGACGAGGCGTTCGTCCACCTCCTGCCCGAGGGGCGGTGGCCGTCCACGGCCGCCGTGTACGGGTCCAACGCCGCCCACGTCCAGGTGACCCTGGACGAGGCGGCCGGCCGGATCATCGCGATCAGCGCCATCGACAACCTGACCAAGGGCACCGCGGGTGGCGCGGTGCAGAGCATGAACATCGCCCTCGGCCTCCCCGAGGAGCTGGGGCTTTCCACGATCGGAGTCGCACCGTGAGTGTCACGGCAGCACAGGGGTTCACGGCGGCGGGCATCGCCGCCGGAATCAAGGAGAACGGCAAACCGGATCTCGCACTGGTCGTGAACAACGGGCCGCGACGGGACGCCGCCGGCGTCTTCACCTCCAACCGCGTCAAGGCGGCTCCCGTCCTGTGGTCCGAGCAGGTCCTCAAGGGCGGCCGGGTCGACGCCGTCGTCCTGAACTCCGGCGGCGCCAACGCCTGTACGGGCCCCAAGGGGTTCCAGGACACCCACGCCACCGCCGAGCGGGCGGCGGAGGTTCTCGGTGTGGGCGCAGGGGAGGTCGCTGTCGCTTCGACCGGTCTGATCGGCGTCCATCTGCCGATGGACAAGCTGCTGCCGGGGCTGGACAAGGCCGCCGCCGAACTGAGCGCGCACGGCGGCGAGAAGGCCGCCATCGCCATCAAGACCACCGACACCCTGCACAAGACCGCGGTCGCCGGCGGTGACGGCTGGACGGTCGGCGGCATGGCCAAGGGCGCCGGCATGCTCGCCCCGGGCCTGGCCACCATGCTCGTCGTCCTGACCACCGACGCCGACCTCCCGGCGCCCGCGCTGGACACCGCCCTGCGCGCCGCGACCCGGCAGACCTTCGACCGGGTCGACTCCGACGGCTGCATGTCCACCAACGACACCGTGCTGCTGCTCGCCTCCGGGGCGTCGGGCATCGCACCGGAGGCCGGGGCCTTCGCCGAAGCCGTACGGGCCGTCTGCGAGGACCTGGCACGCCAGCTCATCGGTGACGCCGAGGGCGCCAGCAAGGACATCCGGATCGAGGTGATCAACGCGGCGAGCGAGGACGACGCGGTGGAGGTGGGGCGCTCGATCGCCCGGAACAACCTGCTGAAGTGCGCGATCCACGGCGAGGACCCCAACTGGGGCCGGGTGCTGTCCGCCATCGGCACCACGTCCGCCGCCTTCGACCCCGACCGGCTGCACGTCGCCATCAACGACGTCTGGGTCTGCAAGAACGGTTCGGTGGGCGAGGACCGCGACCTGGTCGACATGCGCTACCGGGAGGTACGGATCACCGCCGACCTCTCCGCGGGCGGCGAGTCCGCCGTCGTGTGGACCAACGACCTCACCGCCGAGTACGTCCACGAGAACAGCGCGTACTCCTCATGAGCACGCCAAAGGACACCGGTACTCACCGGCACGCGGGCACGCGCGAACACACCGGCACGCGCGAACACACCGGTGCGCGCAAGCACACCGCGCTCCCCAAGGCCCGCACCCTCATCGAGGCGCTGCCCTGGCTGACCCGGCACCACGGCAAGACGGTCGTCATCAAGTTCGGCGGCAACGCGATGGTGGACGACGAGCTCAAGGCCGCCTTCGCGCAGGACGTCGTCTTCCTGCGGCACGCGGGGCTGCGGCCCGTCGTCGTCCACGGCGGCGGTCCCCAGATCAGCGCCCAGCTCGACCGGCTGGGCCTGGAGTCGCAGTTCACGGCGGGCCTGCGGGTCACCACGCCGGAGGCGATGGACGTCGTACGGATGGTGCTGGCCGGGCAGGTGCAGCGTGAGCTGGTCGGGCTGCTCAACGAGCACGGCCCGCTCGCCGTCGGCATGACCGGCGAGGACGCCCACCTGATGACCGCGACCAAGCACTACGCCGAGGTCGACGGCGAGCGGGTGGACATCGGACGGGTCGGCGAGATCACCGGTATCGAGCCCGGAGCCGTACAGACGCTCCTGGACGACGGGCGGATCCCGGTCATCTCCTCGATCGCCCGCAGCGCCGACCCCGGTGACGCGGCGGGCGTCTACAACGTCAACGCCGACACCGCCGCCGCGGCGCTGGCCGCCGCGCTCGGCGCCGAGACGCTGATGGTCCTCACCGACGTCGAGGGCCTGTACGAGGACTGGCCGCACAGCGACGAGGTGATCTCCCGGCTGACCGCCTCCGAGCTGGAGGACCTGCTGCCCGAACTGGCCAGCGGCATGGTGCCCAAGATGGAGGGCTGCCTGTTCGCGGTCCGCAACGGGGTGCACACCGCCCGGGTCATCGACGGGCGGGTGCAGCACGCGATCCTGCTGGAGATCTTCACGGACGAGGGCATCGGCACGATGGTCGTCCCGGACGCGGAAGCGGGCGCGGGCGCGGACAAGGATCAGGACAGGGACAAGGACAGGGACGGGGCCGCGGATGCGGGCGGGGGTGTGAGCGCGTATGTGGACGTGGATGCGGGCGCAGGTACGGGTGCGGGTACGGGCGCGGACCCGGGGCCGGATGCGTACGAGGGGCAGGCCGCGGCCGTGAAGCCGGAACCGGGGGCGCGGCCCCGGCCCCGGCCGGCCCGGCTGACGACGACGCAGCAAGGCCCACGTACCACCGAGGGAGCGGCATGAACGACCACGAGCACCCGCACCAGCACCACCACGGCGGTCCGGCCAACAGCGGCCTCACCCGACGCTGGCAGGGCGCCATGATGGACAACTTCGGCACGCCCCGTCTGGCGCTCGTGCGGGGCGAGGGCGTGAAGGTCTGGGACGCCGACGGCAGGGAATACCTCGACTTCCTCGGCGGTATCGCCGTCAACGCCCTCGGCCACGCCCACCCCGCCGTCGTACGGGCCGTCTCCGACCAGATCGCCACCCTCGGGCACGTCTCCAACCTCTTCGTCAGCGAGCCGACCGTCGCACTGGCCGAACGCCTCCTGGCGCTCACCGGCCGCAGCGGCCGGGTCTACTTCTCCAACTCCGGCGCCGAGGCCAACGAGGCCGCTTTCAAGATCGGCAGGCTGACGGGCCGCCGGCACATGGTCTCGGCGACCGGCGGCTTCCACGGCCGTACCATGGGCGCCCTCGCCCTGACCGGCCAGCCCGCCAAGCAGGGGCCCTTCCGGCCGCTCCCGGGGGACGTCGAGCACGTCCCGTACGGGGACGCCGAAGCGCTGCGGGCCGCCGTCACCACCGACACCGCCCTGGTCGTCCTGGAACCCGTCCAGGGCGAGAACGGCGTCGTCCTGCCGCCGCCGGACTATCTCCGGGCCGCCCGCGAGATCACCCGCGCCACCGGGACCCTGCTGGTCCTGGACGAGATCCAGACCGGCATCGGCCGTACGGGCCACTGGCTGGCGTCCCAGGCGCAGGGCGTGGACGCGGACGTCGTCACCCTCGCCAAGGGGCTGGGCGGCGGCCTGCCCATCGGGGCCACCCTCGCCTTCGGTCCGGCCGCCGAGCTGCTCACGCCCGGCGCGCACGGCTCGACGTTCAGCGGCAACCCGGTCGTGTGCGCCGGCGCGCTCGCCGTCCTGGACACCATCGCCGCCGACGGTCTGCTCGACCACGTCAAGCGGGTGGGGGAGCGGCTGCGTGGCGGGATCGAGGCCCTGGGACACCGGCTGGTCGGCCAGGTCCGCGGCGCCGGTCTCCTCCTGGGTATCGTCTTGACCGAGCCCCTCGCGCCGCAGGCGCAGCAAGCGGCTCAGGACGCGGGTCTCCTGGTGAACGCGGTCGCGCCGGACGTGCTCCGGCTCGCCCCGCCGCTGATCGTCTCCGACGAGGATGCGGATACGTTCCTCCGGAAGCTCCCCGCCGTCCTCGACGCGGCCCTCGCCTAGGGGTACGCGGGGAACGACGATCCGGAGACTGACGACAACGATGACCGAGGCGCAGGACAACGAAGTGCTGCACGGCGGCCCCGCCGTACCGCAGACCCGCACCGCCCGACACCGACGGATCGTGGACATCCTCAACCGGCAGCCGGTCCGCTCCCAGAGCCAGCTCGCCAAGCTGCTCGCCGACGACGGCCTGTCCGTCACCCAGGCGACACTCTCCCGCGACCTGGACGAACTGGGCGCGGTCAAGATCCGCAACACCGGTGGTGAGCTGATCTACGCCGTACCGAGCGAGGGCGGCGACCGCACGCCGCGGGCGCCGCTGGGGGAGTCCGCCAAGGAGGAGCGGATGCGCCGCCTCTCCGGCGAGCTGCTGATCTCCGCCGAGGCGTCCGCCAACCTCGTCGTCCTGCGCACCCCGCCCGGCGCCGCCCAGTTCCTGGCCTCGGCCATCGACCAGGCCGAGCTGCACGACGTCCTCGGCACGATCGCGGGCGACGACACGCTGATGCTCATCAGCCGCGACCCCGCCGGCGGCCAGGCGCTGGCCGACCACCTCCTGCGGCTGGCGCAAAAGGCCCGCTGATCCGGCGCGGACCGTACGGAACGCGCCCCTGCGCCACCGCCCGCGCACTGCACTGGCGGTGGCGGTGGCGGGGGTCAGGGGTACGTACGGGGGCGCCCGTCAGCACTGTGCGCCGGCCTGATCGCCCGCGCCCGGCGGCATGCCCGCGCCCGGCCCGGCTCGGTGAGGGCGTACTCGACCCGCGGCGGCACGGTGGGGTGCACGGTCCGCTCGACCAGGCCGTACCGCTCCAGCATGCGCAGGTTCTGGGTGAGCATCTTGTGGCTGATGCCCTCGACCCCGTCGCGCAGCTCACTGAAGCGCAGGGTGCGCTCGCCGAGCGCCTCAATGTCATCGAGATCAGCTTCGTCATCGACACCGGGCTGCCCGCCTGAGGCAGCCCACCGAGCCCCGGCACAGGGACCAGGACCGGCCTCCGTGCAGCAGCGAGAAGGCCGTGAACAGCGAGAAGGCCCCGCCGACCGGAATCTCTTCCGGCCGACGGGGCCTTCCCGGCACCGTCGGGACGACAGGATTTGAACCTGCGACCCCTTGACCCCCAGTCAAGTGCGCTACCAAGCTGCGCCACGTCCCGATGCTCGTTCCGCCCGGGTTTTCCCCCGGACGGGGCGTGCAGAAGAAAAATACCCTGTCCGGGCCCCTGAATCCAAAGCGGGGTGCTTTCGGCGGCTCGCGGGGCCGCTCGGCGGGGGGCCGGGACGGCCGGAAACGGTCTCCGGGACACGCCGTAAGGAGGCGGGGAAGGGCCGCGCGGTCCGGGCGGACGCGTGGTTCCATGGCGCCATGGCCGGTCACCGTGGGGAGATCCGACAGCGCCGCGTGTACGAGCCGCCCGAGGCGGAGGACGGCGCGCGGGTGCTGGTGGACCGGCTGTGGCCGCGCGGGCTGGCGAAGGATGCGGCTCGGCTGGACGAGTGGTGCAAGGACGTCGCGCCCTCCAAGGAGCTGCGTACCTGGTACGGGCACCGTCCCGAGCGGTACGAGGAATTCGCCGGGCGCTACCGGCGGGAACTGGACGCCTCCCCGGCCGCGGAAGCGCTCGCAGGACTGCGGGAGCGGGCGGCGGCCGGTCCGCTGACGCTGCTGACGGCTACGAAGGAGACCGCTTTGAGTCATGTGACCGTCCTGGTGGAGGTGCTGGGGGAGGGTTCGTAAAAGACCTCCCCCGGGGTTTGGGGAGCCTGGCCCGGCTCCCCGCAGGTCCTTACGGCGCGCCGAGGAAGTCCAGGACGAGCGGGCTCGCGACGGTGCGGAACTCCTCGAAGTAGGCGTGCCGGGCGTCCGGTATGAGGTGCAGCCGGGCGCCGGGTATGCGGCCGGCGAGCAGAGGCGCGTTGGCGGTGGGGTTGAACCGGTCGTCGGTGCCGTGGAGCACCAGGGTGGGGGCCGTGACGTGCCCTAGCGCCTCCCAGGCGTCGTGCCGCGCGCTGGCGAGGCGGTGCCGCCGCCGGGCGTGGGCGGGCATGGCCGGGTCGCCGAGGACGGTGGAGCGGCCCAGGAGCCCGGGCTGCCGGGCCTGCCACGCCGGGGTGTACATCAGGTCGAGCAGCGTCCTGCGGGCCGCTGCCGGGTCGGCGTCGGAGAGGGCGGTGCTGACCGCCGGGTCGCGTTCGACGCCGTGCGGACCGCCGGGGGAGGTGCAGCCCAGGACGAGACGGCGTACGCGGTGGGGGTGCCGTACGGCGACCCACTGGGCCACCCGGCCGCCCATGGAGGTGCCGTACACGTCCGCGCGGCCGATGCCCAGATCGTCCAGTACGGCGATCACGTCCTCGGCGAAGCCTTCGGTGCTGTAGGGGCGGTCCGGCTTGTCGCTCATGCCGGTGCCGCGGTAGTCGAGCGTGACGGTGCGGCGGGCCGGGTGGAAGTCGTCGCGGACGGTGTCCCACCAGTGGTGGTCGTTGGCCTGTCCGGAGAGCAGGACCAGGGGGGTGCCCTGGCCCCGTACCTGGTAGGCGATGCGGGTGGTGTCAGGAGCGGTGGCGTACGGCACGGCGGCTCTCCCTTGGAGGGGCTGGGGCGTCTTGGGCGCATCACCATGATCGTGCCGCCCGGAGGGGCACCGCGATCTTGTGGGCCGGATGCCGGCCGTTCACCCGGAGGGCGCGTGTTGCGTTGACAGAACATACGGAGCTCTGCATAGTTATACCCATCAGCGTATGCACGCACCGTAAGGAGAAACCCGTGACCGAGCGCGTCGTACTCGCCTACTCGGGCGGCCTGGACACCTCCGTCGCCATCGGCTGGATCGCCGAGGAGACGGGCGCCGAGGTCATCGCCGTCGCCGTGGACGTCGGCCAGGGCGGCGAGGACCTGGACGTCATCCGCAAGCGCGCGCTCGCCTGCGGTGCGGTGGAGGCCGAGGTCGCCGACGCCAAGGACGAGTTCGCCGACGAGTACTGCCTCCCGGCGATCAAGGCCAACGCCCTCTACATGGACCGCTACCCGCTGGTCTCCGCCCTCTCGCGGCCGACCATCGTCAAGCACCTGGTCGCCGCGGCCAAGAAGCACGGTGCCACCACCGTCGCCCACGGCTGCACCGGCAAGGGCAACGACCAGGTCCGGTTCGAGGCCGGCATCGCCTCCCTGGCCCCCGGCCTGAACTGCATCGCGCCCGTGCGGGACTACGCGATGACCCGGGACAAGGCGATCGCGTTCTGCGAGGCCAAGAGCCTGCCGATCACGACCACCAAGAAGTCGCCCTACTCCATCGACCAGAACGTCTTCGGGCGGGCCGTGGAGACCGGCTTCCTGGAGGACATCTGGAACGCGCCGATCGAGGACGTGTACGAGTACACCGAGAACCCGGCCGCCGTCCGCGAGCCCGACGAGGTGATCGTCACCTTCAAGGAAGGTGTACCGGTCGCCCTCGACGGCAAGCCCGTCACCGTCCTGCAGGCCATCCAGCAGCTCAACGAGCGGGCGGGCGCCCAGGGCGTCGGCCGGATCGACATGGTCGAGGACCGGCTGGTGGGCATCAAGTCCCGCGAGGTGTACGAGGCGCCGGGCGCCATCGCGCTGATCACCGCCCACCAGGAGCTGGAGAACGTCACCGTCGAGCGCGAACTGGCCCGCTACAAGCGGCAGGTCGAGCAGCGCTGGGGCGAGCTGGTCTACGACGGCCTGTGGTTCTCCCCGCTCAAGCGGGCCCTGGACGGCTTCATCGAGGAGGCCAACCAGCACGTCAGCGGCGACATCCGGATGACGCTGCACGGTGGCCGCGCGGTGGTCACCGGGCGGTGTTCGGAGCAGTCCCTGTACGACTTCAACCTGGCGACGTACGACTCGGGCGACACCTTCGACCAGTCCAAGGCTCAGGGATTCATCGACATCTTCGGTCTCTCGTCGAGGATCGCCGCCAAGCGTGACCTCGCCTGACCCGCGTCGTTCCCAGGCCGCCTCCCTGCTCCCGTGTGGTGGGGAGGCGGTCGCACATCCACACCGGGCCGCACGCCCGCCTTGATCACCGGGGCGCACGTCCGCCCTGATCACCGGGCCGTACATCCACCTCATGAGGAGTTCGCGCAGTGAGCAGCAACGGCAAGAGCGAGAGCCAGGACCTCCGGCTCTGGGGCGGCCGGTTCGCCGACGGCCCCGCCGAGGCGCTGGCCAGGCTCTCGGCGTCCGTCCACTTCGACTGGCGGCTCGCACCGTACGACATCGCCGGCTCCCGCGCCCACGCCCGGGTGCTGCACAAGGCCGGGCTGCTCACCGCCGAGGAGCTGGAGCGCATGCTGGCCGGCCTGGACCGCCTGGAGGCCGATGTGGCCTCCGGCGCCTTCGTGGGCACGGTCGCCGACGAGGACGTGCACACCGCCCTGGAGCGCGGACTGCTGGAGCGCCTGGGGCCGGAGCTGGGCGGCAAGCTGCGGGCCGGCCGGTCCCGCAACGACCAGGTGGCCACGCTCTTCCGGATGTATCTGCGCGACCACGCCCGGATCATCGGCGGCCTGCTCGCCGACCTCCAGGAAGCGCTGGTCGCGCTGGCCGAGGCCCACCCGGACGTGGCCATGCCCGGACGCACCCACCTCCAGCACGCCCAGCCGGTCCTGTTCGCCCACCACGTCCTGGCCCATGTCCAGGCGCTGTCCCGGGACGCGGAGCGGCTGCGGGAGTGGGACCGGCGCACGGCCGTCTCCCCGTACGGTTCCGGGGCGCTGGCCGGGTCCTCGCTGGGGCTGGACCCTCAGGCGGTGGCCGCGGACCTCGGTTTCGAGCGCGGCAGCGCCGCCAACTCCATCGACGGCACGGCGTCCCGGGACTTCGTCGCCGAGTTCGCCTTCATCACCGCCATGACCGGCGTGGACCTGTCCCGGATCGCGGAGGAGGTGATCCTGTGGAACACCAAGGAGTTCTCCTTCGTCACCCTGCACGACGCCTTCTCGACCGGGTCCTCGATCATGCCGCAGAAGAAGAACCCGGACATCGCGGAGCTGGCGCGCGGCAAGTCCGGGCGGCTGATCGGCAACCTGACGGGGCTGATGGCCACGCTCAAGGCGCTGCCCCTGGCGTACAACCGGGACCTCCAGGAGGACAAGGAGCCCGTGTTCGACTCCTGTGACCAGCTCGAAGTGCTCCTCCCAGCCTTCACCGGCATGATGGCGACGCTGACCGTCCACCGCGAGCGCATGGAGGAACTGGCTCCGGCCGGCTTCTCGCTGGCGACCGACGTCGCCGAGTGGCTGGTGCGGCAGGGGGTGCCGTTCCGGGTGGCGCACGAGGTCGCGGGAGAGTGCGTCAAGGTGTGCGAGGCCCACGGCATCGAACTCGACCAGCTCACCGACGAGCAGTTCGCCGCGATCTCCCCGCACCTGACGCCGGAGGTCCGTACGGTCCTGGACGTGCCCGGCGCGCTGGCCTCGCGCGGTGGCCGCGGCGGGACCGCGCCGTCGGCCGTCGCCGTACAACTGGCCGAGGTCAAGGCGGACCTGGCGACGCAGCGGGAGTGGGCGGACGCCGGGCGCTGAGGGCCGGGCACCACCGTCCTGGTCACCGGGACGGCTCACAGGACGCCACCGGCCGCCTCGCCGGGCGGCGGCACACGCGGCCCGCGTGAGGCGCGCCCGGCGAGGTGGAGGTGCCGCGCCGGGCGCCGCCCGCCGTCCGGCACACCAGGGGGCGCCGTACGAGTGCGTCAGCGTACGATCGTATGAGACAAGTGTGTCTCATACGGTTATTCTATGTCTCATGGCTGTTGACCGAGACCACGTACTCAAAGAGGCCGCCGCCCTGCTCACGCGCCGGGCCACCGCCTCCATGGACGAGATAGCCCGGGCCGCGGGCATCAGCCGTGCCACGCTGCACCGCCACTTCGCCGGCCGCGACACCCTCATACGCGCGCTGGAGGAACTGGGCATCCGGCAGTTCGGGCAGGCGCTGGACGCAGCCCGGCTGGAGGAGGGCGACGCCGTAGGGGCGCTGCGCCGGCTGCTCGCCGAGGCCGAGCCCGTCTTCGGCTTCCTGGCCTTCCTCTACACCGAGAACCAGCTCTTCGAGGGCGAGGAGATCAACGAGGGCTGGGAGCGGCTGGACGCCCGGATCAACGCGCTCTTCCGCCGCGGCCAGGAGGAGGGCGTCTTCCGGATCGACCTGACGCCCGTATGGCTCACCGAAGCGCTCTACGGACTGATCGGCGCCGGTGCCTGGGCCGTCCACGAGGGCCGCGTCGCCCGCAGGGAACTCAACCATTCGATCGCCGAGCTGCTGCTCGGCGGCGTCCGACGGAGCATGGAGAAATGAGCCAGACCACGAAGCCCGGTACGGCAGGGGCGAGCACCACGGAACAGCCCCGTCCCGGGCGCTGGCTGGCGCTCGCGGTCCTGGTCCTGGCGGTCCTGCTCATCGGCGTCGACGCCACCGTCCTGGGCCTGGCCACCCCCTTCCTCAGCGAGGACCTGCGCCCCTCCGGCACCCAACTGCTGTGGATCGGTGACGTCTACTCCTTCGTGATCGCCGGTCTGCTGGTCTCGATGGGCAGCCTCGGTGACCGCGTCGGCCGCAAGAAACTGCTGCTGAGCGGTTCCGTCGCCTTCGGCGCGATGTCGGTCCTGGCGGCCTACTCGACCACCCCGGCCATGATGATCACCGCCCGCGCGCTGCTGGGCGTGGCGGGTGCGACGCTGATGCCCTCCACCCTGGCGCTGATCCGCAACCTCTTCCACGACCCCAGGGAACGCAGTCTGGCCATCGGCATATGGGGGGCGATGGCCTCGGCGGGCGCGGCCGTCGGCCCGGTGCTCGGCGGCTTCCTGCTCGGGCACTTCTGGTGGGGCTCGGTCTTCCTGATCAACCTCCCCGTGATGGCGCTGCTGGTCCTCATCGGCGCGAAGGTGCTGCCGGAGTCCCGCAACCCCGACCCCGGCCCCTGGGACCTGCCCAGCGTCGGACTGTCGCTGATCGGCGTGGTGGGCGTCGTGTACGCCGTCAAGGAGGCGGCGGTGCACGGCGCTCGCTGGGACATCGCCGTGGCCGGCGTGCTCGGCGTCCTCGCGCTGGCCCTCTTCGTACGGCGGCAGCTCACCCTCTCCTCGCCGCTGCTGGACATGAAGCTCTTCCACAACCGGGGCTTCTCCGGGGCCGTCCTGGCCGATCTGCTGACCATCCTGGGCCTGTCCGGCCTGGTCTTCTTCCTCTCGCAGTTCCTTCAGATGGTGCAGTCGCGCTCGCCGCTGAACGCCGGGCTCACCGAGCTGCCGGCCGCGATCGGCGCGGTCGGGGCCGGGCTGGCCGCCGGGTACGTCGCCCGGCGGCTGTCCGTACGTGTCGTGGTGGCCGGAGGGCTGGCGGTGGTCGGGCTGGCGCTGGCGTCCTGCGCCGCGCTGGACGCCGGCACCGGCATCCTCGCCCTCGGCACGATCCTGTTCGTGGTCGGCGTCGGCGCCGGCTTCGCCTTCACCGTCACCGCCGACGTGATCCTCTCCAGCGTGCCCAAGGAGCAGGCGGGCGCGGCCTCGGCGGTCTCGGAGACGGCGTACGAGCTGGGGGCGGCCCTGGGCATCGCGCTGCTCGGCTCGGTGGTCACCGGCATCTACCGGGACTTCGCCACCCCGGACGGCGTGCCCGAGCGCGCCGCCGAGGCCGCCCGGGAATCCCTGGGCGGCGCCGTGGAGGCCGCCGCCGGCCTGCCCCCCGCCGCCGGGGAGCGGCTGCTGCGAGCCGCCCAGGACTCCTTCGTCGGCGGCCTGGAGACGGCGGCCGTGGCCGGCGCCGCGGTGCTGCTGGCCGCGGCGGGGGCGGCCTGGTTCCTGCTGCGCGGCCAGAAGCTGGAGGACGGTCCCGCGCGGCACCCATGAGACAGGTGTGACAAGGGGGTGGGCGCGTCACGGGAGTTGCGGACCCGTTCACCCCCGGCTCACCCAGGGGCGGGCGACCGGCTCCCATGGCTCGTTTCACTCTCTTGCGCACCCCCCACCCTCGGTCACTCTCAGGAGAGTGAAGACAGTGGCAGAGATCGGACGACGCATCTTCTTCACCGCGGCCGGGGCCCTGGCCTCCGCCGCCGCGGTCGGCACCCACGCCTTCGCCGGCACCCACGCCCGTGACGCGGCCACCGCCGACGAATACGTGGACGTACAACTGCTCAGCATCACCGACCTGCACGGGTACCTTCAGGCCGCTCCCGGTGGCGACTCCGTGATCACCGGGAACGGCGGCCGGAAGTACACCGTCGGGGGCGTGGCGTACATGGCCGCGCACCTGGAACGGCTGCGGGCCGGCCGTACCAACTCCTTCTTCTTCGCACCCGGAGACCTCTTCTCCGGGTGGGAGTTCCCCGCCGAGTCCCTCGCCGACGAGCCGACGATCGAGGTGCTCAACCGGATGGGCA
Source organism: Streptomyces sp. MST-110588 (assembly GCF_022695595.1). Lineage (NCBI taxonomy): Bacteria > Bacillati > Actinomycetota > Actinomycetes > Kitasatosporales > Streptomycetaceae > Streptomyces > Streptomyces sp. MST-110588. The sequence continues at coordinate 1,055,866 of NZ_CP074380.1, read as the reverse complement.
TGGACTTCGCCTCCGCGGGCAACCACGAGTTCGACCGGACCTCCGCCTTCTTGACCGCGCACATGGAGGACGGCGTCGCCTACCCGAAGATCGGCTGGGACGACGCCTTCACCGACTCCACCGGTGTGCGCTTCAAGGGCGCGGACTTCCCGTACTACAGCGCCAACATGGTGTGGTCCACCACCGGACAGACGATCCTGCCGCCGTACAACATCGAATGGGTGGACGCCGGAGGGGGCCGCCGGCTGCCGATCGGGTTCATCCACCTGACCGCCCTGGGAACCGAGACCTTCCCCGACTCCTTCCAGGCCGCCCTGGGCTCACTGGACGAGGTGGCCACCGCCAACCGCTGCGCCGCCGAGCTCAAGGCCCGCGGGGTCAACGCGATCGTGCTGAGCATGCACGACGGCGCGATCGCCGGCGGCGACTTCAACAGCGGCGAGAACCCCTCGGGGCCGGCCTACGACCTGGCGCTGCGCGTCAGCCCGGACATCGACGCCATCGTCACCGGCCACTGGCACTGGGCCTTCAACATGATGGTGCCGGACCCCAACGGGGTACCGCGCCCCTTCGTCGAGGCCGGCTGCCACGGCCAGATCATCAACGAGATCAGCCTGCGGCTGGACCGCACGACCGGCAAGGTCGTGCGGGCGCTGACCACCTCGGTCAACCACCCCAACACCCGGGACGTGGCGCCGGACCGCGAGATGAAGAAGGTCGTCGACTACTGGGCCGGGTACGCCGCCCGCAAGGCCCGTACGCCGGTCGGCAGACAGACCGCCTCCTTCACCCGCAAGCGTGACGCCGCGGGGGAGTCCACCATGGGTGACCTGGTGGCGGACTGGGCGTACTGGGCCGGCCGGCAGCCCATCGGGCCGATGAACGACGGCAACACCCACGCCAACAAGCCCGCCGAACTGGCCGTGGTGGCGCTCGCCCCGAGGGTCGGGCAGGTCATACTCGCCGGGGATCTCGTATACAACGCGGCGGCCAACGGCGCGATCACCTTCGGACAGGCGTGGCACGCGGTCGGCTACGGCGCCCCGATCGTGACCGCCACCGTCACCGGACAGCAGATCCACGACGCCCTGGAGCAGCAGTGGACGAAGGTCGGCACCACACTGAAGTACGCGCCGCTGGCGGTCTCCGGCAACGTCCGCTACAGCTTCGACGCCACCGGCGCGGTCGGTGACCGGGTCGCTCCGGCGGACGTGTACATCAACGGCGTCCGGCTGGACCTCAAGCGCACCTACCGCCTGGCGGCGCCCTCACACACCCTGATCAACAAGGACGGGTACGACGCGTTCACCGGCTTCACCGAACCGGTCAGACATACAAGGGATTTCGAGAGTTTCGTGGCTTTCCTCCAGACCCGTAAGCAAATCGCCCCCGGGCCGCTGAACCGGGTTTCGGTCAAGAACGCCACCGCGCCCACCGCGCGGACCGGTCAGATCACCGACCCGCCCGTCCTGCGGCACCTCGACGGCAGCCCGATGTCCCGGGCCGAGGCGGCGCTGCGGGCGGCGGCCCGCCCGACCCCCGAGGGTACCGCATCCCCTGCTGAAACCGAACGGTTCCACGGAGGAGTGGAAACGCGTCGGGCCCCACCCGGCTGTGCGGATGGGGCCCGGTGCGCGGTCGGCGTTCAGTTGCCGGGGGCCGGGTCAGGCCGCCGTGCGCGCCTTGGTGGCGTACATGTCCACGTACTCCTGGCCGGACAGCCGCATGACGTCGCTCATGACCTCGTCGGTGACGGCGCGCAGCACGTAGCGGTCCCGGTCCATGCCCTCGTACCGGGAGAAGTCCAGCGCCTGGCCGAAGCGGATGGTCACCGGGGCGATGTGCGGGCGGCCCTTGCCGTTCGGCTGCACCTTGTCCGTGCCGATCATCGCGAACGGGACGACGGGCGCGCCGGTCATCAGGGCCAGGCGCGCGATGCCCGTACGGCCCCGGTACAGACGGCCGTCGGGGGAGCGGGTGCCCTCGGGGTAGATGCCGAAGACCTGGCCCTCCTCCAGCACCCGGCGGCCGGTCATCAGCGCCGCCACACCGCCGTGGCCGCCGTCGCGGTCCACCGGGATCATGCCCGAGCAGGTGAAGAACCAGGCCATCAGGCGGCCTTTGATCCCCTTGCCCGTGACGTACTCGTCCTTGCCGATGAAGTAGACCTGGCGCTTGACCACCAGGCTCAGGAACAGCGAGTCGATGAACGTCACATGGTTACCCGCCAGGATCACCGGGCCGCTCTCCGGAATGCGCTCCATGCCCTCGACCTTCGGGCGGAACAGGACACGCATAAGGAATCCGAGAAACGCCTTCAGCAGAATGCGGGACAACGGGCCCTCCGGTCGTGGGTGGTCACGTGTAGGTGGTCGCCGCGCGGGGTGCGGAAGAGCGGCGCGCGGGGAATGCAGCTCAGGACGATACTCGCGGGCCGGCGCCGATCGCACATCGGGTTCACGAAGGTGATACGCAGAGTTGACGCGGGTTCGCTGCATGTTCCGCGCCATGACTCCCGTTCGAAAGGTGTACGTGCCTACGATCGCCCCATCCCATTGACAGGTGCCGGACATCCGGGGCCACGGAGCGAGGAGCGCGCATGCACGAGCGGCAGCAGCCGGGACGACGGGCGGTGCTGGGGGCCGCGGCCCTGGGCGCGGGAGCGGTGGTCCTGGGCGGAGCCGGCCAGGCGGGCGCGGCCGGCTCCACGGCGCACGGACACCGGGGCCACGGCGGGCACGGGGGCCACGGCGAGCTGCCCGTACCACTGATCGTCGGACACCGCGGCGCCAGCGGCTACCGCCCCGAGCACACCTTCGGCTCCTACCAACTCGCGCTGGACATGGGCGCCGACGTCATCGAACAGGATCTGGTCCCCACCAAGGACGGCCACCTGGTCTGCCGGCACGAGAACGACATCACCGCCACCACCGATGTCGGGGCACACCCCGAATTCGCGAGCCGCAAGACCACCAAAACGGTGGACGGCACCGAGCTCACCGGCTGGTTCACCGAGGACTTCACCCTCGCCGAACTCAAGACGCTGCGCGCCAAGGAGCGCATTCCCGGCATCCGCCAGCACAACACCCTCTACGACGGCCGCTGGGCCGTACCCACCTTCGAAGAGGTCCTGAAATGGGCCGACCGCCAGGGCCGCCGGCGCGGTCGCCGCGTCTGGCTGCACATCGAGACCAAGCACCCCACCTACTTCCGCAAGCTGGGCCTGGGCCTGGAGGAGCGCCTGGCCAAGCTGCTGAAGAAGTACGGCCGGCACCGCCGCGGCGCACCCAACTTCCTCCAGTCCTTCGAGCCCGGCAGCCTCCAGCGGCTGGACGAGCTCGTCGACTGCCCCAAGGTCCTGCTGCTGGGCGGCCTCAAGGACCGCCCCTGGGACTTCACCGAGGCGGGCGACCCGCGCACCGTCGCCGACCTCGTCACCCCGAGCGGGCTGGAGTGGATCGCCGGCTTCGCCGACGGCATCGGCCCGGACCTGGGCGTGATCATCCCGCGCGACAAGGACGGCAGGCTCACCGGGCCCACGTCCGTCGTCAAGGACGCCCATGCCGCCGGGCTCGTCCTGCACCCGTACACCGGGCGCAACGAGAACACCTTCCTGCCCGCCGACTTCCGGCGCGGCAGCGACCCGGACGCCTACGGTGACGCGCTGGGCGCCTACCGGAGGTACCTGGCGACCGGCATCGACGGGCTGTTCTCCGACAACCCGGACACCGCCCTGCTGGCCGCCGAGGAGTTCCGGGGGCGCTGACAAACCATCCGGACGGATGAGGCCGGGCCGCGCGGGAAACCGTCCGCGGCCCGGCCGCGTCCCGCCGGGCATGACAGCAAGCGACCTGCTGAACTCCCTCGGCGCCCTGCTGAGCGCGGAGGCCGCCGCCGAGGCCGCCGGCACCGGCATCGACGCCGCCGACCTCGAACAGGGCGTCCGCCTGCGCCTGTTGGAACGCACCAGCAACGGGGAGCCGCTGCCCGAGCCGGCCCGCTGGCTGCGCCGGGCGGTACGGGCCGAGGCACGCGGGGCCCGGCGCCTGGCCCGCCGGGAGGTCCCCTACGACCCCACCGGGCCGCAGCCGCTGATCGCCTCCCTGGCCGAGCGCACCGCTTTGGACGCCGAGGAGCGCCGGATGCTCCTGGAGGCGGTGGAACGGCTGCCGGGCCGCTGTCCTGCCCTGATACGTGCCCTGTTGTCACGTTCGGATCTCACCTACCGTGAGATCTCATCTGAGTTGGGAATGTCACAAGGGAGCTTGGGGCCGGTCCGTTCCCGTTGTCTGGGATGCCTGCGCAGAATGCTCACGGCGGAGGTTGCCGTTCCCCTGCCCAGGGGAAACGAGCGGTAGTCACGCCGTGGCGGCGCGGGCACCGCACCGGGCCGCCGAGTCAGGGCAGCACCGTCCGGGCGTACCCTCACCCTTTCCCGCCCGGGCGCACCGAACCGAAAAGGGGAGGCATTCGCGCATGGGCATGAGCGTGACCATCTCGGCGGCGACCGACGAGGACGCCGAGCAGATCCTCAAGCTGCAGTACCTCTGCTACCAGCCGCAGGCGGCGCTGTACGACGACTACACGATCGCGCCGCTGGTCCAGACCCTGGACGACCTGCGCGCCGAGCTGAGCCACGGCTGCGTCGTGGTGGCCCGGCTCGGCGAGGAGGTCGTCGGGTCCGTGCGCGGCACGGTCGACGCCGAGGGCACCGCCCATATCGACAGGCTCGTCGTCCACCCGCGGATGCAGCGGCACGGCCTGGGCGGACGGCTGCTGACCGCCGTCGAGGAGCGGCTGGGCGGCGAGCGCTCGGCCGCGCGCTACCGGCTGACCACCGGCCATCGCAGCGAGAGCAGTCTGCGGCTGTACCGCAGCCACGGCTATGTGCCCGTCGGCACCGAGCAGGTCAGCCCCAGACTCAGCCTGGTCACGCTGGAGAAGAGCGCGAAGGACGCGGCGGACGCAGAGGATGCGGCGGACGCGAAGGGCGTGAGGGAAGCGAAGGTCGTCAAGGGCGGCGCCAAGGCCCGGGCGTACGTCGCCGGCGCGTGAGGCGCTGATCCGTACGGCGGTCCCGCGGGGCACCCGGCCTCATGCCCGGCGGGACCGCCGCAGCCACAGCAGACCGGTGACGGGCAGCACGACCGGGATGAAGAGGTAGTCCCGGCCGAAATAGGACCAGACCGTCGCGTCGGGGAAGGCGGCGGGCTCCACGCACGTCCAGGCGCCGATGCCCAGCACGCCGGCCAGCTCCAGGACGCAGCAGACCAGCGCCGCTTTGCGGGCCCCCTCGCCGCCGCGCACCAGCGAGACGGTGATGAACCCGTAGACGAGCGCGGAGACGGCCGACAGGACGTACGCCAGCGGTGCCCGGTCGAACTGGGCGATGAGCTGGAAGGCCGAGCGGGAGGCGGCGGCGACGGTGAAGATGGTGTACAGGGTCACCAGCAGGCGCCCCGGACCGGTGCCCAGCGAGCGCCGGCCCTCGGTGGTGGCGGTCCCGGGCACGTTCGTCTCCGGCAGGTCCGTCTCAGGCACGTCCGCCTCCCCAGATGTCGTACAGCCGCACTTCCAGAACGGCCAGCACCACCGCGCCCGCCACGACCGTCAGCGACCCCCACCGCGTCCGCTCCGAGAGCGACATGAAGCCGGTGCCCGGTACGCACACCGCCGCGCCGATCAGATAGGCGAGAAAGACCGCCGTGCTCTCCTGGGGCGAGTCGCCGCGCGCCAGGGCCACGATCCCGACGACGAGCTGGGCCAGGGCGAGCAGGGAGACGACGGCCATGCCGATGAAGTGCCAGTCCTTCGTCGGCTCGTCGCGGTACGCGGCCAGGCCGCACCAGGCGGCCAGCAGGAGGGCGGTCACACCGACCGCGACCGTCAGGGCGTCGGTCACCGGGACCTCCGCGCGGCGCTGCTGCGCGCAGTGGGGTAGTGGGGCATGAAACGACTGTAAACGGCCCAGGAGCGGCACCCGCGCCCGGGCCCAGGGGCGGCACCCGCGCCCGGTCCGTGGTCCCGCGCCCGTGCCTGCCTGCGCCGGGCGCGCGTACCCGTGCCGAGCGGCGCGGAAGCCTCCCGTACGCTGACGCGGCATGAAGATCACTGCTGATGCCCTGCTGTTCGACAACGACGGCACCCTGGTCTCCTCCGTGGAGTCCGTCTTCCGCTGCTGGATCCGCTGGGCCAAGGAGTACGGCCTCACCGAGGCCGACTTCGCCCGGGTCGAGCTGCACGGCCGGCCCTCCGCCGAGATCATCGCCGACCTGCTGCCGGCGGACCGCGTACCCGAGGCGGTGGCCCGGATCGACCAACTGGAGGTCGAGGACGTCCCCGGCGGTGTGGAGGTGCTGCCCGGCACCCACGAGCTGCTGGCGGGCCTGCCCGCCGAGCGCTGGGCCGTGGTCACCTCCGCCACGCGGCGCCTGGGCGAGGCCCGGCTCACCGAGGCGGGCATCCGGCCCAAGACCCTGATAGCCGCCGACGACATCACCCGCGGCAAGCCGGACCCGGAGCCCTTCCTGCTCGCGGCCCGGCGGCTGGGCGTGGACCCGGCCCGCTGCGTGGTCTTCGAGGACGCGCCGGCCGGCCTCGCGGCGGGCCGGGCGGCGGGGATGACGACCGTGGCGTTGACCACAACCCACCGGGCCGACGAGCTGTCCGCGGACGTGGTCGTCAAGGACCTGAGCGCGGTGTCCGCGCAGGCGGTGGGCGCCTCGGTCGAGATCACGGTCACCGGCTGAACCGTCGTCCACGGACCGGTCGGGCGTGTCCGCCATACGGACAAGTTTGATCGGTCCGTACGCGTGTCTGGTTTACTGGCCCGCATGACCACGACGAGCAGCCGCACCCTTGCGACCGAGGCGACCATGACGCCCGGTGCTCGTTGCATGCGTCGAATGTGTGACCGCTGAGGGCCCCCGCCTGAGCCTCGCGCCCCGAAGCGAGACCCGCCGCCCGCGCCGTACCCCGCACGCGCGGAGCCGGCCGCCCCGCGTCACCGGAACTCCCCGACACCCCGAAGCCGGCCACGAGCGCCCTTCCGGGTCCCCGGATTCCCCCCTGTGCCGCGTTCAGCAATGCATGCCCCGTGCCCGGCGGGAAAGCCGCCGGGCACTCGACAGTGACGGAACATCCCAGTGATCACCACAACGGGCCTGACCAAGGTCTACCGCTCAGGAGGCCGCGAAGTCACCGCCCTGGACGGCGTGGACCTGCACGTCCGCGAGGGCGAGGTCTACGGCGTCATCGGCCAGAGCGGCGCCGGCAAGTCCACCCTCATCCGCTGCGTCAACCTCCTGGAGCGCCCCACCTCCGGCACGGTCACGGTCGCCGGCCAGGACCTGACCGCGCTGGCCGGCCGCGGACCGCGCGCGGGCGCCGCGCTGCGCGCCGCCCGCAGCCGCATCGGCATGGTCTTCCAGCACTTCAACCTGCTGTCCTCACGGACCGTCCAGGACAACATCGAGCTGCCGCTGGAGATCCTCAAGGCCGACCGCCGCGAGCGCTCCCGCAAGGCGCTGGAACTGCTGGACCTGGTGGGCCTGGCCGACAAGGCCAAGGCGTACCCGGCGCAGCTCTCCGGCGGCCAGAAGCAGCGGGTGGGCATCGCCCGCGCGCTGGCCGGCGACCCCAAGGTGCTGCTTTCGGACGAGGCGACCAGCGCCCTGGACCCGGAGACGACCCGCTCCATCCTCCAACTGCTGCGCGACCTCAACCGCCAGCTCGGCCTGACCGTCCTGCTCATCACCCACGAGATGGACGTCGTCAAGACGATCTGCGACTCGGCGGCGCTGATGAAGGGCGGCCGGGTGGTCGAGCAGGGCACCGTCCCCGGCCTGCTGGCCACTCCCGGCTCCGAGCTGGCCCGGGAGCTGTTCCCGGTCGGCGGCGAGCCCTCCGGCCCGGACCGTACGGTCGTGGACGTCACCTTCCACGGCGAGGCCGCCTCCCGCCCGGTGATCTCCGAGCTGTCCCGTACGTACAACATCGACATCTCCATCCTCGGCGCCGCCATGGACACCGTCGCCGGCCGGCAGGTCGGGCGGATGCGCATCGAGCTGCCCGGCCGCTTCGAGGACAACGTCGTCCCCATCGGCTTCCTGCGCGAGCGCGGGCTCCAGGTGGACGTGGCCGGTGCGCAGCCGGCCGGTGTGTCCGCGGCCGAGGTGAACGACCCCGTGGCCGCCGAGGGCTCCGCGACCGCGGAACCCGCCGCCGAGCCGCTCAAGGAAGGTGCCAAGTGACCTGGGACCAGATGCAGCCGCTGCTGTACACCAACACCCTCGACACCCTCTTCATGGTGTGGTGGTCGACGTTCTACGCCGTACTGGCCGGCATCCCGGTCGGCGTCCTGCTGATCCTCACCGACCGCGGCGGCATGCTCCAGAACACCGTCGTGAACAAGGTCCTGGGCGCGGTCGTCAACATCGGCCGTTCCTTCCCCTTCCTGATCCTGATGGTGGTGCTGATCCCCTTCACCAAGTTCGTCGTGGGGGTCTCCATCGGACCCACCGGCGCCGTGGTGCCGCTGGCCATCGCCGCCATCCCCTTCTTCGGACGCCTGGTGGAGGCCGCGCTGCGCGAGGTCGACCGCGGGCTGATCGAAGCCGTCCAGTCCATGGGCGGCGGCACCTGGACGGTCGTCTTCAAGGTGCTGCTGCCGCAGGCGCTGCCGGCCCTGGTCGCCGCTGTCACCACGACCGTCATCACCCTGATCGGCTACTCCGCGGTGGCCGGCGCCATCGGTGCCAAGGGCCTGGGCGACCTGGCCTACACCTACGGCTTCCAGCAGTACGAGACCCGGCTGATGATCGTCACCGTCGTGCTGCTCATCGTCCTGGTCACCGTCGTCCAGCTCCTCGGCGACCTCGTCGTGCGCAGGCTGGCCCGCCGTGGCGGCAAGGCGTCCCGCGCCCCGCGCGCCGGGCTGCGCCGTACGCCGGCCGTGGCCGAAGCCGTGGAAGGGCCGTAGGCCGCGAGGCCGCGGGTCCCTCCGCACAGCAACACCCCTGAGCCCGGACCCTTTGCCGGGCGTACCACCACGCCGCCCGCCGGCGTGCACCAGAAAGAGGCACTCTTCGTGCGTAACACCGTCAAGATCTCCGTGGCCGTCGCGGCCGTCACCGCGGTGACGTTCGGCGCCGCCGCCTGCAGCGCGCCCTCCGACGTCCCCTCAGGCGGTGAGAAGAGCGGCAAGAACGCCCCGCTCGTCATCGCCGCCAGCCCCACCCCGCACGCCGCCATCCTGGACTTCGTCAAGGCGAAGCTGGCGGACAAGGAAGGGCTGAAGCTGGAGGTGCGGCCGTTCAGCGACTACACCCAGCCCAACCAGGTCACCGAGGACGGCCAGGTCGACGCCAACTTCTTCCAGCACAAGCCGTTTCTGGACCAGTACAACAAGAAGAACGGCGGGCACATCGTGCCGGTCGTCAACGTCGTGATCGAGCCGCTCGGTCTGTACTCCAAGAAGATCGACAAGCTCTCCGGCCTCAAGTCCGGCGCCACCGTCGCGATCCCCAACGACCCCTCCAACGAGGGCCGCGCACTCAAGCTGCTCGCCGACAACCACGTCATCACCCTCAAGCCCGGCGTGGGATCGAACGCCAAGCTGACCGACGTCGCGGACGCCAAGGGCATCAAGTTCACCGAGATGGAAGCCCCGCAGATCGCCCCGCACGTCGACGAGGTCGACGCCGCGGTGATCAACGGCAACTTCGCGCTGGGTGCCCGCCTGAAGCCCTCTCAGGACGCCATCGCGCTGGAGAAGACCAAGGACAACCCCTACGCCAACTTCCTCGCGGTCAAGAAGGGCAAGGAGAACGACCCGCGTATCAAGAAGCTTGCCAAGCTCCTGAACTCCGACGAGGTCAAGAAGTTCATTTCGGACAAGTACCAGGACGGATCGGTCATCCCGGCCTTCGGCCCCGTCCGCGGCTGACGCCCCTTCGCCCGTACGGCTGCCGGCCCCGGTCGCGGAATTCCCGTGACCGGGGCCGCCGCGTACCCGCTCCTGGGCTGCCGTGCGCGCGCTCCCGAGCTGCCGCGTGCTGCTTCCGGCCATGTCAGCGGGCCCGGACACGGTTCCTATGTGCGTGGCACACCCACGGGCCGATGCTGCATGCTTGTGCACTCAAAGACGGTCAAGACAGACCGGAACTTCGCGGGTTATTCCGGAACTTCCCGGATCACTACGGTCAACGGCGTTGGGACAGCGGCATGACATCCACCTTTCCGGACATCTCGATCAGCACGGACCGGTTGGTGCTGCGCCCGTTCGAGGAGTCCGACGTGCCCGCGCTCACCGAGATGATGAACGACGAACAGGTCACCGCCTGGACCGCGCTGCCCTACCCGTACACCGCTGCCGAAGCCCGCGGCTGGACCACCGCGAAGGCCGCCGCGGTACGCACCCAAGGGCGCGGCATCGCCTTCGCCGTCACCGAATTCCTCACCCAGCGCCTGGTCGGCACCCTCCAGGTCGACCACACCGACTGGCGGGTGCTCAGCACCGAGATCGCCTACGTCACCGCGCCCTGGGCGCGCGGCGAGGGCTATGCCTCGGAGTCCGTGCTCGCCGTCGCCCAGTGGCTCTTCCAGGACCAGAAGTTCGAACGCCTGGAGATGCGCACGGCCGCCGACAACACCGCCGCCCAGCAGGTGGCCCAGAAGGTCGGCTGCATCAGTGAGGGGGTGCTGCGCAACGCCTGGATAGCCCGTACCCGTACCGAGGACGGCGGCTGGACCGACATCCGTACCGACCTGATCGTCTGGAGCCTGCTCCCCGAGGACCTGGACGGGGTCCCGGGCCGGATGGCCGACGCCAACGGCTTCGCCTATCCGGAGTGGAACTGACCGGCCGCGGCACGGGACCGGCCGGGCGCCCGCCGGCGCGACCCGCCCGCCGTGCTCCTTCAGGTCTGGACCTCTCGGGGTAGTCTCGGCCTTCCCGCGCGCCCCCGCGACCTGTCGCGGCGCCCGGGTCTACCGTGTGTCCGCATCCCAGAGCGAGCCCCAGGAGACTGACGACGATGGCCGACCGGGTCACGGTGATCGGGTGGGACGGCTCGCCGTTGACCGCCGCCGCCCGCTCCGCCCTCGGCGCCGCCACGCTCGTGGCCGGCGCCGCCCACCACCTCGCGCTGCCCGAGGTGCCCCCGGGCGCCGAACGCATCCGCCTGGGCAGCCTGACCCTGGCCGCCCGGCGCATCGCCCAGCACCGCGGCACCGCCGTCGTCCTGGCCGACGGCGACCCCGGCTTCTTCGGCGTCCTGCGCATCCTGCGCGCCCCCGAACACGGCCTGGAGGTGGAGGTCGTCCCCGCGGTCTCCTCCGTCGCCGCCGCCTTCGCACGGGCCGGGATGCCCTGGGACGACGCGCAGATCGTCGTCGCCCACGGCCGGGACCTGCGCCGGGCCGTGAACGTCTGCCGGGCCTACCCGAAGGTCGCGGTCCTCACCTCGCCCGGCGCGGGCCCCGCCGAACTCGCGCTGCTGCTCGGCAAGGTGCACCGCACCTTCGTCATCTGCGAGGCACTGGGCACCGAACGGGAACAGGTGAGCGTTCTCACCTCCGACAAGGCCGCCGACCACGTATGGCGCGACCCGAACGTGGTCATCTCCGTCGGCGGGACGTCCGGCGGCGCCCAGGGCCGGGGGAGTGCGCCGCCGGAGGGCGCCGGCGGCTGGATCGCCGGGCGGGACGCCGGTCACCTGGGCGCGCCGCGCGGCTGGGGGCTGCCGGCGCAGGCGTACGGCGGGGGGCTGGGCGAGGGGGAGTCCGTCCAGTTGCGCAGCGCCCAACTGGCCCGGCTGGGGCCGCGGGTGGGTGAGCTGCTGTGGGACATCGGCGCGGGCGGTGGCGCCGCCGCCGTGGAAGCCGCGCGCTTCGGGGCGGCGGTCATCGCCGTCGACGCGGACCCGGACGCCTGCGCCCGTACGGAAGCCGTGGGCCGCCGGTACGGTGTCCAGCTCCAGGTCGTGCACGGCCGCGCGCCGCAGGTGCTCGAAGACCTCCCCGAGCCGGACGTGGTACGAGTCGGCGGCGGGGGAGCGGCGGTCGTGGCCGCCTGCGCCGCCCGCCGCCCGGACCGCATCGTCACCCACGCCTCGACCCGGGACGAGGCCGAGGCGCTGGGCCGGGCGCTGGCCGACGGCGGCTACGAAACCGAGTGCGTACTGCTCCAGTCGGTGGACCTGGACACCTCGGCCTGGGTCGAACGCGAGCGGGCCGTCGTCTTTTTGCTGACTGGTTATCGCGTTTCTCACCCGTGATGGGGGAGGCGCGCCGGGAGAGGTAGGCTGGCGGATCGTTGCGCCGCCGTCCCGCGTTCGGCTTCGTACGCCAATATCCGGAAAGTGCCGTGGTTTTGGCCGTTAATGAAGCTCTCAAGGGCGGACGTGCCGCGAGGCGTGCTCGCTCGTTCTAGCTATTGGGGCGTTCGGCGCGCCGCGGACGAGCGCGTCGCACGAGCGGTTGGAAGGAGCACTACCAATGGGCGAGGGGTACGCATGACCGACACCGGCCAGGTCCCGGGCGAGGGACTGCCGGAGAACGCAGGCGGACAGCTCGGGCAGCCGCAGCCGGCGGCCGTGCCCCCGCCTGCCGACGCCGGCGTGACGGAGGTGCCGGGTGCCGACCCGGCATCCGGTGCGTACACCTTCCTCGACCCGGTGGAACCGGGCGCCGAGGACGACGACCTGCTGCTGATGCCGGGCGCGCAGGGCGCGTGGGGCAGCGAACAGCAGCCTCAGCACACACCGCAGCCCCAGGCCCGGCCTCAGACGCAGTCTCAAGGGCAGGCGCAGCTCCGGCAGCCGGGGGCATCCGCGCAGCCGGGGCCGCTGCCGGGCCAGGAGGCCGGGTACGACTCCGGGGCGCCGGGCGCGGTGGCGTACGAACCGCTGCCGCCCGAGGCGGGCACCCACGAGTCCGGTGGCCGCGACGCGGGCTCCGTGGAGTACGGCACGGTCCGCGTCCCGCCGCCCGCCACGGTGCCGCAGCAGAACCAGGCCGCGGCGTCCGCACAGGCCGCGGGTGCGCGCCGGCCGCTGCACATGGGGCCGCCGGTGCCCGACGCGACCGGTGGCGTGGTCCGTTCGCTGGCCGACCGCGGTCCCGCGGGGGCGCCGCCGCAGGTGCCCGTGCGGCATGCGGGGGTTCCGGGGGCTTCCGTTCCTGGGGCTCCTGTTCCTGGGGCTCCGATGCCGGATGCTCCTGTGCCGGGGACCGCCGCTTCGGCTGATGCGGCTGCTTCTCCAGGGGCTGCTTCGGAGGGGGCGGGTTCTTCCGGTCCCGCGGCCGGGGCCGAGGGTGCTGACGGGGCACCGGAGGCGGCTGCCGAGGCCGCCGGTACGGCCACGGAGAGCACTGAAGCCACGGAGAGCGCTGAGGCCGGGCCCTTTGTGGCGGCCGAGGCCGTAGCGCCCCCGGAGACTGAGAGTGCCACGGAGGCTGCCGAGATTCCGGAAGCGTCCGAAGTGTCCGAAACATCCGGGGTTCCGCAGGCGTTGGAACCGTCCGCGATCCCCGGGGAATCCGCCGCGGTGTCCGACGTCCCGCACGGGGCGATCCCGGCGCAGATGGCCGCCCGGGACGCGGCATCGGCCCAGGGCGAGTCCGCTGTGGAAACGGCCGGCCTCGACAGCGAAAAGCCCGGGATGCCTGATGTGCCCGGACTGCCTGCTGAGGGTGCGGCGGATCAGGCCACCGGGGACGGGGGAGCCCCGGAGAGCGCGGACGCCGCGTCCGTCGTCGCGGAAGAGCAGTTCCAGCACGCCGGGCCGGCTCAGTCTCTGCCGGAGCAGCAGGCTCCGCAACAGATGATCCCGGCCCAGGCCCAAGCCCAGGCCCAAGCCCAGGCCCAAGCCCAGGCCCAAGCTCAGGCCGTGGCGCATCCGCAGCCGCCGGGCGAGGGCGTGGCGGACGACCGGCCCGCCGGGAGTCCTCCGCTCCCCGAGCAGGCACCCGGCACCGTACCGGTGCCGGTGGTGCCCGCACAGCAGACCGGCTCCCCGGCCGACGGGCCGCAGGCCGCCGACCAGGCGCAGCCTCTCCCGGCGCAGGTGCCCGACGAGGCCGCGGAGGCCGTGGAGGTCACGGAGGCCCTGGAGGTCACGGAGACCGTGGAGACAGTGGAGGTCGCCGAAGCTGCCGGGGCCGAAGAGGTCGCGGGGGACACCGAGGCCGCCGGGCCCCAGGAGTCCGCAGAGGCAGTGCAGCCGGCCCCGGCCCCGGCAGTGCAGGCATCCGGACCGGCGTCGGGGGAGGCGGGGACCGTGCCCGCCGACGGTACGCAGGAGGCCGGCGCGCCGGCTCCCGTCGCACCGGCCGAGCAGGACGCTGCTGCCGCGCAGCCCGTCACCGAGGAGGCCCCCACCGGGCAGCCCGGTTCCGGTGGCGCCGCGGTGGAGGGCGACGTGTCCGGGGAGGCCGTACAGGTGCCTGCCGTACAAGAGCCTGCCGTACCGGACATCCCCGCACAGGAAACCCCCGCTCAGGCGGCTGCCGAGCAGGACATCACGGCACAGGACCCCACCGTGCAAGAGACCTCCGCTCCCGTGGAGCCCGCCCCGGCGGCGCCCGCCGGGGAAGAGACCGTGGCCACGGAAACGGTCACCCCAGCCGTCGAGGGGGTCAGGACCACCGCCGGCATGCCCGAAGGTACCCAGGCTCCCGCGGCAACCGCCGGTCCCGCCGGCACCCCCGTACAGACCACCGAGGCCCAGGCACCCGCCGGACCCCGATCCGCGTCCCAGGCCACGGCCGAGGACAGCGGTGCACAAGAGGCGGACCCCATGCCAGACACCGCAAGTGCCGCAGTCGCCGTGGCCGGCGCCGTCACCGACGCGCCGGCCGGGACGGCCACGGACGCCCCGGCGGCCCCCGCCGCCACGGATGCGATCCCCGCCGCCGTCACGACGGACGCCGCCCCCGCAGCCGCCCCCGCCGACGCCCGGACCGCTCCCGGCCCCGTCGGGACGGACCGGCCCCAGACGGACCAGCCCGTTGCCGGACAGCCCGCACAGGGCCGGCCCGCGGCGGCACAGCCCCTGGCGGAACCGTCCACGGCACAACAGCCCGTCGCGGAACAGCCCTCGGAAGGGCAGCCCATAGAGGACCAGCCTGCGCAGGACCAGTCCCCGCAGGACCGGCCCGACTCCGAGCCCCAGGAGCAGCCCGCCGGTCCGGCCGCCGCCCCGTACGAGGACTCCGAGCGCGCCGCCGTCCACCGTGTGATGCGTGAACGCCGCGACATCCGCAACGGCTTCCGCAGCGACCCGATCCCCAACGAGGTGCTGCTGCGCGTCCTGGAGGCGGCCCACACCGCCCCCAGCGTCGGCCACTCCCAGCCCTGGGACTTCGTGGTCATCCGCTCCGAGGAGACCCGCGAGCGGATGCACCGGCTGGCCACCGAGCAGCGCGAGGCGTACGCCAAGTCGCTGCCCAAGGCCCGCGCCAAGCAGTTCCGCGAGCTGAAGATCGAGGCGATCCTTGAGACGCCGGTGAACATCGTCGTCACCGCCGACTCCACCCGTGGCGGCCGGCACACCCTCGGCCGCCACACCCAGCCCCAGATGGCCCCGTACTCCTCCGCGCTGGCGGTGGAGAACCTGTGGCTGGCCGCCCGCGCCGAGGGCCTGGGCGTCGGCTGGGTCAGCTTCTTCGACGAGCGCGAGATGGTCCGCGAGCTCGGCCTGCCCGAGCACCTGGAGGTCGTCGCCTACCTGTGTGTCGGGTACGTGGACGAGTTCCCGGACGAGCCCGAGCTGATGCAGGCGGGCTGGTCCAAGCGCCGCCCGCTGTCCTGGGTGGTCCACGAGGAGACGTACGGACGCCGCGCGCTGCCCGGCGAGGACCCGCACGACCTCCTCCAGGAGACCCTCCAGGGCATCCGCCCGCTGGACGCCAAGGCGCTCGGTGAGGCGTGGGAGCGGCAGAAGCGGATGACCAAGCCCGCCGGCGCGCTGGGCATGCTGGAGATCATCTCGGCGCAGCTCTGCGGCCTGTCGCGCAAGTGCCCGCCGCCGATCCCCGAGCCGGCCGCCGTGGCGGTCTTCGCGGGCGACCACGGCGTGCACGCCCAGGGCGTCACCCCCTGGCCCCAGGAGGTGACCGGCCAGATGGTCGCCAACTTCCTGGGCGGCGGCGCGGTCGTCAACGCCTTCGCCAACCAGGTCGGCGCCGAGGTCTGCATCGTGGACGTCGGTGTGGCCTCCGAGCTGCCCGCCACCCCCGGCCTGCTGCCGCGCAGGATCCGCCCCGGCACCGCCGACTTCACCACCGGCCCGGCCATGAGCCGCGAGGAGGCGCTGCGCGCCGTCGAGGTCGGCATCGAGACCGCCCGGGACCTGGTCGCGGCGGGCAACAAGGCGCTGCTCACGGGCGAGATGGGCATCGCCAACACCACCGTCTCGGCCGCCCTGATCTCCGTCTACACCGACACCGACCCGGCCGAGGTCACCGGCCGTGGCACGGGCATCAACGACGAGACCCACGCCCACAAGATCGATGTCGTACGCCGGGCCCTGGAACTGCACCGCCCCGACCCGGCCGACCCGATCGGCGTCCTGGCGGCGGTCGGCGGCCTGGAGCACGCGGCCCTGGCCGGTCTGATCCTCGGTGGCGCCTCGCTGCGTACGCCCGTCATCCTGGACGGTGTGAGCGCCGGGGCGGCGGCCCTGGTGGCGCGCGCCATCGCCCCGGAGGCGCTGGCCGCCTGCATCGCGGGCCACCGCAGCGCCGAGCCCGGCCATGTCGCGGCGCTGACCAAGCTGGGGCTGCGCCCGCTGGTGGACCTGGACCTGCGGCTCGGTGAGGGCACCGGCGCCCTGCTGGCCCTGCCCGTCGTCCAGAGCGCCGCCCGCGCCATGCACGAGGTCGCCACCTTCGACACCGCCGGTGTGACGGAGAAGAGCTGACCGACAGCCCTGACCCCGTATGACCCCCGGCCCGCAGCCCCCTAGGCTGTGGGCCGGGGCCGTACCCCGTACCGCCTCCGTGAACAGCCGCTCCAGTGCAGCAGCGGCCATCCGCCCCCTTTGCGCAAGGAGCCCTCCCGCCATGGCCGAGCACGCCGTCGAACACGCCGCCTACCCCGTCGGACTGCGCCTGTCCGGCCGCCGCGTGGTCGTCCTCGGCGGCGGCCAGGTCGCCCAGCGCCGGCTGCCCGCGCTGGTCGCGGCCGGCGCCGACGTGCTGCTGGTCTCCCCGTCGGCCACCCCGTCCGTGGAGGCCATGGCGGACACCGGTGAGATCCGCTGGGAGCGCCGCCGCTACCGGGCGGGCGACCTCGCCGACGCCTGGTACGCGCTGATCTCCACCGACGACCCCGAGGCCAACGCGGCGGCGTCGCGGGAGGCCGAGGAGAACCGGGTGTGGTGCGTACGCTCCGACGACGCGGAGGCGGCCACCGCCTGGACGCCGGCCACCGGCCGCAGCGAAGGCGTCACCGTCGCCGTCCTGACCGGCCGGGACCCGCGCCGTTCGGCCGCCGTACGCGACGCGGTCGTCGAGGGCCTGCGCGACGGCACCCTCGCCGCCCCGCACCACCGCGCCCGCCCCCGGGGCCCGGAATCCGGCGACCGGCCCGCGGTCCGTGTCTCCCTGGTCGGCGGCGGCCCCGGCGACCCGGACCTGATCACCGTACGGGGCCGTCGGCTGCTGGCCGAGGCGGACGTCGTCATCACCGACCGGCTCGGCCCCCGTGACCTGCTCGCCGAACTCCCGCCGCACGTCGAGGTCATCGACGCGGCGAAGATCCCCTACGGCCGGTTCATGGCCCAGGAAGCCATCAACGACGCGCTGATCGAACACGCCCGGGCCGGGAAGACGGTGGTGCGCCTCAAGGGCGGCGACCCGTTCGTCTTCGGGCGCGGCATGGAGGAGGCCCAGGCGCTGGCCGAGGCCGGCATCCCGTACACCGTCGTACCCGGGATCTCCAGCTCCATCAGCGTGCCCGGCGCGGTCGGCATCCCCGTCACCCACCGGGGCGTCGCCCACGAGTTCACCGTCGTCAGCGGCCATGTCGCCCCCGACGACGCGCGGTCCCTGGTGGACTGGCCCTCGCTCGCCCGGCTGCGCGGCACCCTCGTCATCCTGATGGGCGTACAGAACAGCGGCGCGATCGCCACCGAGCTGATCGCCCACGGCCGTCCCGCCGACACGCCGGTGGCCGTCGTCCAGGAGGGCACCACCGCGGCGCAGCGCCGTGTCGACGCCACCCTGGCCACCCTCGGCGAGGCCGTACGGACCGAAGGCGTACGTCCCCCGGCGGTGATCGTCGTCGGAGACGTCGTCGGCGTCACCGCCGCCGCGACGGACACCCCCCGCTAGCCGGCGCCGTTCCCGGCATCGCACCCCCGACACCGACAAGGCACTATCACCCCGTGGCTGAAATCATCACCGTCGACGACCCGGACGACCCCCGGCTGAGCGACTACACCGGTCTGACGGACGTCGAGCTGCGGCGCCGGCGCGAGCCCGCCGAAGGGCTGTTCATCGCCGAGGGCGAGAAGGTCGTCCGGCGCGCCCGGCAGGCCGGCTACCGGATGCGGTCCATGCTGCTGTCGGCCAAGTGGGCCGACGTCATGCGCGATGTGATCGACGAGGCCGCGGCGCCCGTGTACGTGGTCGCCCCCGAGCTCGCCGAGCGGGTGACGGGCTACCACGTGCACCGCGGGGCGCTGGCCTCCATGCAGCGCAAGCCGCTGCCCGCCGCGTCCGACCTGCTCGGCGGCGCCCGCCGCATCGCCGTCATGGAAGCCGTCAACGATCATACGAACATCGGTGCGATATTCCGGAGTGCCGCCGCCCTGGGAATGGACGCGGTGCTGCTCTCCCCGGACTGCGCCGACCCGCTCTACCGCCGCTCGGTGAAGGTCTCCATGGGGGCGGTCTTCTCCGTGCCCTACGCCCGGGTGGAAACCTGGCCCCAGGGCCTGGAGGCCGTACGCGAAGCCGGTTTCCGGCTGCTGGCCCTGACACCCGACGCCCGGGCCACCGCCATCGACGAGGCCGCCCCGCACCGCCTGGACCGGGCCGCGCTGATGCTCGGCGCGGAGGGGGACGGCCTGTCCGCGCGGGCCCTGAGGGCGGCCGACGAATGGGTCCGCATCCCGATGGCTCACGGCGTGGACTCACTCAACGTGGGCGCCGCGGCGGCGGTCGCCTTCTACGCGGTCGCCACCGGGCGGCCGGGGGACTGAGTTCGCCCTGGTCCGTCCTCGTCCGTCCTGGTCCCTCCTTCGAGGCCGGCCCGGACCGGGTGCGCGGGGGCGTGCGCGACGGCTGTGTGCTGAGCTTGTTCTTCATCTCTCGTCTGGCACCGACGGTAGTGGGGGTGGGGGCAAGGTCCAGATGGCGTCGAGCCTGCTGATGGCCTTTCGGAGTTCTCGGGCTCCGCGGTGGGGCAGGGCTCGCAGCGTGATGTCGAGGAGTTGCCGGGCTACGAGCGGGTTTCCACAGCAGTGCCAGTGAAGGTCGCACCATTTGTCGTCGTGCCAGAGCCGGTCGAAGTCGTGCCACAGCTCTCGCTTCGGACGGTGGACGTAGTCCTTCCACAGGCGTACGGCCCGGCCGACGTCTCCCGGTTCCAGATGGTTCCGGGTGCGCTCAAGGCGGCCTATCTCGGCCAGCGCTCGCGAGGAAAAGCCCTTTATGACCGTGGTGCTGTCCTGTGACCGGCGTCGGCGCGGGAGGCCGGCCCGGATACGTCCTGGCCGTTTACGCGGCATGGACCTTTCGGTTGATCGTCATGCCGCACATGGTGCCATCGCCTCGAACAAGAGTCGAACTCGGGGCAGGGCTGCCGCGCCGCGGCGACATCGACGTCGAGCGGCTACGCAGTCTGCCGGCCGGCCTGCCGCTGCTGCGATTCGACGGCGGGCGCTTAGTGCCGGCGGTGGACGTGTCGCCGTGGCTGTGTTGCGCGAGGTCGTCCAGCGCAGCGGTCAGAACCAGCGATCTGGTGACGTCCTGTCACGGATGGCGTGGCGCCGGACAACGGCCGGTGCTCATCGATGTTCCGCCCACCAGGCCAACACGGTGATGGTGCATCCGCCCGCAGCAGCCGCCGCACCTCGGACGAAACTGAAGGCGGCGGCCCGGAGCAGTCTGCGGGCGGTCTTCCTCTTTTCGAGTCCGGCCATGGCTTCCTCCCCCTGAGGAGCGGGCCCGAACTTGTGACGGACCCCTCAAAGGGAAAACCCCGACCGGGAAGCAAGTCCGGACGAGGTTGGATGCCGCCGCCGCTGCTGGGAGTCCCCGCGGCGCTGTCGGCATTCCCTCAACGACTGGGCGCCCGTGGGTGTTCCCGTGTATAGGGGCTCTGCCCGTATGGCGTCGGCAGACGGACATATAGCGCTGTGTGACCGCGACAAAGGATCGGCCCGGAGCCGGGCGGCAGGCTCTGACCTGCGGATGTACCCTCGCCGGTGGCCGGGAGGCAGCCTACGGGCCGGCGGGCGGTCCTCAGTCGGTGAAGGGGACGGGCGGGCCGACCGGACCGGACGGTGCGGAGGACGCGGAGGTGACCGGCGGTACGGGGCGGCCGGGCGTGTCGCGGGTGGTGTCGGGGGCGGCGGAAACGTCACTGTGGACGGTGGAGACCGGCGTACGGCGTTCTCCGCCCAGCCCGCGGTCCGACGGGCCCTGGCACCCCTGTGCCGCCGCGATGCCCAGCGCGACGAGCAGGGTGACCGTCACGAAGACGATGATCCGCTGTCGCAGCAGCCGGCGGTCCGGGCCGGTGGGCCGCCGCCCGCCCGGGGCCGTACGGCCGGGGGGACGCGAACCGTTTCGCCCCGTGGCCCGCGCGGCGGGGCCGCGGGATTGCGGGCGTGCGCCGGAGCGCGGTCCGGTGCCGGGGCCCGTGCCCGGAGCCGCGGGCCGGGGCGCGGCGGCGCGGGGCGTGGCCGGGCGTGGCTGGGGCGGGCGGGCGGCTGCGGGCGCGGCGTGGGGGCGGGCGTGTTCGCCGGGCGCCGTTCCGTGCGCTGGCGCGCGTACTCCTCGGCGCGCTGCCCGGTGGGCCGGGCGTAGGGGGAGCGCTCTCCCCGGGGACGCGCCGGGCCCCCCTCCAGCGGTCCGCCGGACAGGCCGTGCGCCTCGCGGGCCGCGATCTCCTTCAGACGCAGCGACAGCGACAGCGTGCTGGGGCGGTCCGCCGGGTCCTTGTCCAGGCAGGCGGCGATCAGCGGGGCGAGCGCGTCGGGCACCCCGGCGAGCTGGGCCTCCTCGTGCACCACGCGGTAGAGCATGACCTCCGAACTGCCCTGCCCGAAGGGCGAGTCGGCGGTGCAGGCGTACGCGAGGGTGGCACCCAGCGCGAAGATGTCCGTGGCGGGTGTCACCGCCGCGCCGCGCACCTGCTCAGGCGCGAGGAAGCCGGGCGACCCGATGGCCGTACCGACGTGGGTGAGGGTGCTGGCGCCGGTGGCCCAGGCGATGCCGAAGTCGATGATGCGCGGGCCCTTGGGCGACAGCAGGATGTTGGACGGCTTGAGGTCCCGGTGCACCACCCCCGCGTCGTGGACGGCCAGCAGGCCCTCGGAGAGCGCTGCGCCGATCGAGGCGACCTGCGCAGGGGACAGCGGGCCCTCCTCGTTCACCTTGTCGTGCAGCGAGGGGCCCGGGACGTACTGGGTGGCGAACCACGGCCGGTCGGCGTCCAGGTCGGCGGCGACCAGGCGCGCCGTACAGCCGCCGCGGATCCGGCGTGCGGCCGACACCTCACGGGCGAACCGCGACCGGAACTCCTGATCCTCCGCCAGGTCGGGCCTGATGACCTTCAGGGCCACCCGCTGCCCGCGCTTGTCGGAGCCGAGGTAGACCACGCCCATCCCGCCCGCGCCGAGCCGCCGGTGGAGCCGGAACGAGCCGACGACACGCGGATCCTCGCGTCGGAGCCGCATCATCGCCATGTCCATCCCCGCTGCCCGGTCCCGTCTGACGTGGCACAGCTTACGGATTGACGGCTCGGTGTGCTCAGAGGCCGCGCATGCGTCGGCGAGTGGATTGTCGGTGCCGGGTGGGATCCTCGAAGAGCGGGCGGGAACCGGCCGCGGTGCGGCGCGGCCTGCCGCGCGGGACCCCAAGGGTCCGCAGCCGAAGGGGGATTGACGCGGTGAAGGGTGACCGGGTGGAGATCGTCGTGGACGCCGGGGACACGACGAAGGTGTACGAGGTGGTGGCGAGCAGGGCGGGCCGGAGGGTGGAGACGGCGGTGCGCAGAGGAGTGGTCGAAGTGAGCGAAGTCACCAGGAACGGTTCTTTGGTACGGACCGCCCGCTTCATGGCCAACCGGGTGCTGGCGCTGGTCGAGCACCCCGTGCCCCGGACCGAGGAGTCGGAGCTGCGCGGGCGTCCCCTCTGGGAAGACCCTCAGAGCTGACGGCCCGTCTCCACCCAGGGGAGTACGTGACCAGGGGCCCCGTCATCCTCGCGGAGGCCCGGCAATAGGTACGACGGCATGACGCCGGGCGTCCGCCGGTTGCCTAATGTTGTCTCCAAGCGGCGGGCGCAGCACTCGTCCCCCGAGGTCAGGACGCCCGCCGCCCCAAAAACGGGGCAGGAACGGGAGAGGAACGATGGCGTACAGCTCGGGACGCACAGTCGTACGGACGCACGGGCGCAGGGCCGCCGCGGCGTTCGGGGGCCGGCAGTCCTCCGGCACCCGCCATCCTCTCGTCGCGGTGGCCATGGTGCTGCCGCTGGCGGTTCTCCTCGCCGTCGTGTTCGGCGGCTGGGACGCCGTGCTGACACAGGCGTCGTCCGTGGCCGGAATGCTGGGGCGCTGAGGCGCCGCGGCCCCGGGAGAGCGGCCCGGGGACGGGGGACATTCCGGCCGTCAACCCCGTGGGGACGGGGGTGTGCGGCGGACGGCACGAGTGGCCGGGCATCTGGGGAGATGCCCGGCCATCGCGCTGTGCGGCCGTCGCGCGCTGCGGCCGGTATGCCGCGCGGCTGGCATACCGCATGGTTATGGGCGTCGTGGTGGGCGGCTGCCGGCTTCACGGCTGCCGGCTCCGGGGGCTGCCGGGCTCCGCGGTCCTCGTACCCGCCGGGCTCCGCGATCACGGTGCTCCGCAGTCCTCGTACCCGCCGGGCCGCGTAGGATCGCCGGGAGCCTGTGTCCGGGCCCCGGCCGGGCGCCCGGAGCGTGGCGGCGCGGTACGAACCGGGGGAGCGCGATGCCCACAGCACCACCGGCCGGCCATCTGGCGGCCCTCACCGCGGCGGCGGGAGGGGCCGGCCCCACGGCCCGGCCGGCGCAGGTCCTCGCCGACCGGCCCGACGTCACCGTCGTGCGCAGCGGCCCCGCCGTGGCCAAGGCCCACGCGCCGGACTGCGACCCCGCCGACCTCGCCGTGCGCCTGCGGGTCGCCGCCCATCCGCGATTGCGCGGCATCGTGCTGCCGCCGCTGCCGCTCACCGCGCCGGACGGCTTCCTCACCCTCCTGGACGACGGCCGCCCCGTGACCCGCTGGCCGTACGGGCGGCCGGTCGCCCCCGACGACCCCGCCGCCGCCCCCTGGGAGGACGCCGCCCGCCTGCTGGCCCGGCTGCACACGGTCCGTCCCGGCACGCTGCCCGGCCCGGTGCCGCCGATGCGCGGCCCGGCCAAGGCCGCCCGCGCCCTGGCCCGCCTGCGCGCCGCCACTGCTCCCCGGCCGGACGGCACGGCTCCGGTTTCCTCGTACGGCACCACCGGGGCCCGGCCGGACGGCACCACCCCGGTCCCCCCGTACGACACCACCGCGGCCCCCGTCGCCGGGGCCCGCACCCTCGCGGAAGCCGGCCCGCCCGCCAAGGCCCGTACCCCTGGGGAAACCCGTACCCCTGGGGAAACCCGTACGCTCGCGGAAGCCCGCGCCGTCATCGAACGCGCCTGGTCGCTGCTGCCTGCCTGGGCCCGTGACGAGGCGCCGTCGCCCCGTACGGACGCGCTGTGCCACGGCGACCTCCACCTCGGACAGCTCGTCAGGCACCCGGCCCCCGAAGGGCCCTGGCTCCTCATAGACATCGACGACCTCGGGCTGGGCGACCCGGCCTGGGACCTGGCCCGCCCCGCCGCCTGGTACGCCACCGGCCTGCTCGCCCCCGACGTCTGGTCCCGTTTCCTGGACGCCTACCGCCGCGCGGGCGGCCCGGCGGTGCGCCCCGACGGCGACCCCTGGCCGGAACTGGACGTACCGGCCAGGGCCCTGACGGTCCAGACCGCGGCCCTCGCCGTCGCCAAGGCCACCGCCGCGCCCCGCCCGCTGGACGAGGTCGAGGAGGCGCTCGTCGACGCCTGCGCCCGGATGGCCCCCGTTCCGGGCGGGTTGGCGGGCGGAGAAGGCGAATAGGGTGAATTCCTCGCCGCCGTACGGCCGTTCCGGCGGTGTCCTACGGACGACAGGAGTTGAGCCGAGATGCAGTGCCCCAAGTGTCATGCGCCGATGCACACGTACAACCGCAGCGGTGTGCAGATCGAACAGTGCGCCGGCTGCCGGGGGATCTTCCTGGACTACGGGGAGCTGGAGTCGCTGAGCCGGCTGGAGGCGCAGTGGGCCCAGCAGGCGCCGCCGCCCCGCCCGCCCCGCAGGCGTACCCGGCGGCTCCCGCGTGGGGCGCCCCGCACCAGGCACAGCACGGTCACTATGGCCACCACGGCCATCACGGGCACCGCGGCTTCGGCCGGATGCTCTTCTCCTCTTGATCACCGGGGGCGCCGGGTCCTGACGCGGGAACGACCGAGGGCCGGAGCAAGAAGCTCCGGCCCTCGGCCTGCGGTGTGGACGATACTGGGATTGAACCAGTGACCTCTTCCGTGTCAGGGAAGCGCTCTCCCGCTGAGCTAATCGTCCTGGGAGCCGCGGCCGGGGCCGCGGTACTGCGTGCGCGATACTGGGATTGAACCAGTGACCTCTTCCGTGTCAGGGAAGCGCTCTCCCGCTGAGCTAATCGCGCGGGTTTCCCCTCCCGAAGGCGGGGCGGGTCCTTGCGGACCGGTGGACGATACTGGGATTGAACCAGTGACCTCTTCCGTGTCAGGGAAGCGCTCTCCCGCTGAGCTAATCGTCCTTGGAGGTGGAGACGGGATTTGAACCCGTGTAGACGGCTTTGCAGGCCGTTGCCTCGCCTCTCGGCCACTCCACCAGGAGTGTAGGGGTTCGGGAAGATCCCCCACTTCGAGCGGACGACGAGACTCGAACTCGCGACATCCACCTTGGCAAGGTGGTGCTCTACCAACTGAGCTACGTCCGCAGTGTGTCTCCCCCAGACTACGTCCGGTGAGGCACTCCGTTCCCCGGGGCGTTTGCGCGTCCCGGCGACGTGTTGAACTCTAGCGGATTCCGGGGCCAGCACAAAAACGCGTTTGCCCAGCGTGCTGCGGTGCCCGCTCGCCCGGGGCGGCCGGTGGCCCCGCGCCATAGACTCACTGACGTGCGCGACTTCCCTCCCATAGCCCGCTTCGGCGGCCTGCTGGCCACCGACCTGCGCGATGTCACCAGCGACCCGGCGGCCCTGGAGTCGACGGGATGGTGGGCCGTGGTGGCCGACGCCGAGGGGGGCCTGTGCTGCGCCCGCTTCGGCGACGTACGCCCCGCCCCCGCGCCCGTCCCGGACCCCGGACGGTGGCGCGGCCCGGCCCCCGGGGACTGGACCAGCTCCCTGGACCACGCCGCGTACACCGCCGGCGTACGGCGCATCCGCGAGTACATCGCGGCCGGGGACGTCTACCAGGTGAACCTCTGCCGCGTCCTGACCGCGCCGCTGCCCGACCCCGACCGGGCCGACGTGGACGCGCTGAGCGCGCTGCTGGCCCGCGGGAACCCGGCCCCGTACGCGGGCACGGTCCGCCTCCCGGCGCACGGTGTGGAGGTGGCCACCGCCTCGCCCGAGCTGTTCCTGCGCCGCCGGGGCCGTACGGTCGAATCCGGCCCCATCAAGGGCACCGCCCCGACCGCCGAAGACCTCCGGGACAAGGACCACGCCGAGAACGTGATGATCGTGGACCTGGTCCGCAACGACCTGGGGCGGGTCTGCGCCTCCGGCTCGGTGACCGTCCCGGCGCTGTGCGCGCTCGAAGAGCACCCCGGGCTGGTCCACCTGGTCTCCACCGTGCGCGGCGAGATCGCCGACGCGTACGAGAAGACCGCCTGGGCCGAGCTGCTGGCCGCCACCTTCCCGCCCGGCTCGGTCACCGGCGCGCCCAAGAGCAGCGCCCTGCGCATCATCGACGAACTGGAGACCGCCGCCCGCGGCCCCTACTGCGGCGGCATCGGCTGGGTCGACGCGGACCGCGGCACCGGCGAGCTGGCCGTCGGCATCCGCACCTTCTGGATCGACCGCGCCGCGCCCACAGGCCCCGTACTGCGCTTCGGTACCGGGGCCGGCATCACCTGGGGCTCGGACCCCGAGGGGGAGTGGGCGGAGACCGAACTCAAGGCCCGGCGGCTGCTGGCGGTAGCGTCGGGAACGCACCGGGCGAGCGAAGGGAACCGATCATGAAGATCTGGCTCGACGGGGGACTGCGGGACGCCGAGGGCGCCCGGGTCTCGGTCTTCGACCACGGCCTGACGGTCGGCGACGGCGTCTTCGAGACGCTCAAGGCCGTCGACGGGCGCGCCTTCGCGCTGACCCGTCACCTGGAGCGGCTCACCCTCTCCGCCCGCGGGCTGGGCCTGCCCGACCCCGACCTCGACGAGGTCCGCCGGGCCTGCTCGGCCGTCCTGGCCGCCAACCCGATGCCGCTCGGCCGGCTGCGCGTCACCTACACCGGGGGGCTCTCGCCGCTCGGCTCCGACCGGGGCGCGGCGGGTACGACCCTGGTCGTCGCCCTCGCCGAGACCACCCCGTACCCCGACACCACCGCGGCCGTCACCGTGCCCTGGACCCGCAACGAGCGCGGCGCGCTCACCGGCCTGAAGACCACCTCGTACGCCGAGAACGTCGTGGCACTGGCCCGCGCCAGGGAACTGGGGGCCTCGGAGGCCCTGTTCGGCAACACCGTCGGCAGCCTGTGCGAGGGCACCGGCTCCAACGTCTTCGTCGTCCTGAACGGCGAGCTGCACACCCCGCCGCTGGCGTCGGGCTGCCTGGCGGGCATCACCCGCGCCCTGGCCGTCGAATGGGCCGGCGCGAAGGAGACCGATCTGCCGCTGGACGTCCTGGAGCGGGCGGAGGAGGTCTTCCTGACCTCCAGCCTGCGCGACGTGCAGGCCGTCACCCGTCTCGACGGGCGCCGACTGGGCGACGCGCCGGGCCCGGTGACCGCCGAGGCCATGCGGGTGTTCCGGGAGCGGGCCGCCGCCGACTTCGATCCCCGGTGACGGCTTCGGTCCTGGGAGGCGGCTTCCCGCCTCGGTGACGACGTCGGCTCCCGGGCTCCCTGACTCCCGGATTCCCGGACTCCCTGACTCCCTGACTCCCGGACTGCCGGTGATGACGTCGGCCTCCGCACCGGCTCGCGGTCCCCTCGGCCCACCGTCACGACTTCGGCTCCCGGTGATGACGGCGGCGCGCGGGACCGAGTAGAAAAGTCCTCGTGACGACAACGCTGCGCCCCGACGGTCCGGAAGAACGGCACGATGACGGGGGCCGGGCGCGTACGTACGACGTGTGCGTCAACAGCCGGCCCGTGGGTCGCATACGGCTGTCCACCGACCCCCGGCTGGGCCCCGTCATGGGCCTGATCGAGACCCTGGAGATCGACGGCCCGGACCGGCGGCGCGGGCGCGGCACGGTCGCCGCGCTGGCCGCCGAGGAGGTGCTGCGCGGCTGGGGCTGCCGGCAGATCGCGCTGACCGTCCCCGCCGACGCCCCGGTGGCGCTGCGGCTGGCCGCCGCCCTGGGCTACACCGAGCGCAGCCGCCGGATGCTCAAGCGGCTCGGCGCGCCCCCGGAGCTGCCGGAGGGCAGCCGGGACCGGGCGCTGGGCGAAGAGGAGTACCCGGCCTGGCTGGAGGGGGCGCACACCGAGTTCGTACGGATGCGGGTGGCGCTGGGCGTGCCCCGGGAGACGGCCGAGCGGCAGTCGGCGGACGAACACCGCACGATGCTGCCGCGGGGCCCCGGGACCCCGGGCCACCGGCTGCGGGTCCTGGCCCACCACGGCACGGACGTCGGCAGTCTGTGGGTCGCGCTGCGCGCACCGGAGCAGCGGCCCGGCGGGTACGTCTTCGACGTACGGGTCGCCCCCGGGCACCGGGGCCGGGGGCACGGGCGCACGCTGATGCTCGTCGCGGAGCGGGAGTGCCTGGCGGCGGGACAGCCGCTGCTGGGGCTCAGGGTGTACGCGGACAACGCGCCGGCCCGCGGGCTCTACGAGTCGCTGGGGTACACCGTCGAGGAGTACGTGTTCGGGAAACCGCTGCTGTAGCGGTGCCGGGTGGTGCCGCAGCGGGTGCCGGGCGGTACGGGCCGGGGCCGGGTGGCGCGGTACGGGACGGTGTGGGCCGGGGCGGTGTGGGCCGGGGCGGTACGGCTCAGCCCTGATCGGCCAGCAGCCGGTCGGCGATCTCCTCGATGCGCTCGCGCAGCCCGGCCTGGCTCTGTCCGCCGTCCAGCCGCTCGCCGCCGATCACGTACGTCGGGGTGCCGGTGACGCCGATCGCCTTGCCCTCCGCCTGGTCCGCGTCCACGATCAGCAGATGCCGTCCGTCGATGAGCGCGGTGTCCATCTCCTCGGCGTCCAGGCCCAGTTCGCCGGCCACCTCCAGCAGCAGCCGCTCGCCGCGGGTGTCCAGCTCCGCCACGCGCGCGAGGACCGCCTCGATGAACGCCTGGCCCTGTCCCTGGACCATCGCCTCCTCGGCGGCCTGCGCGGCGGCGTAGGCGTGCTGGTGCTTGGCCAGCGGGAAGTGGCGCAGCCGGATGTCCAGCCGGTCGCCGTAGCGCTCGCGCAGCACGCGCAGGTCCTCCTGGGCGGCATGGCAGTCCGGGCACTGCAGCTCGCACCAGACGTCCAGGACGACGGGGGAGGGGAGGGGCGAGGGAGACGAGGGGGACGAGGAAGACGCAGCGTCGTTCATGGGGCCAGTCTTCCAGCCGCCGGCCGGGAGCAGGAACCGGGACCCGCAGGGGCCCGGCACCGACCCGCGAGGCACCGACCTGCAAGGGGCCGACCCGCAGGCCCGACCCCGACACGGGCGGCCCCGACCCCGACGTGCGCGGGCCGACCCCGACGTGCGCGGGGGCCGGTGTGGGACTTACGGAGGAGGCCGACCCCGAGATCTCCCTGAGCCTGCCCCGAGGCATGGCTCGGACGGCACCGGACGGGGCAGGATGGAAGGTGAAGCTGATCCACCACGACAAACTCATCGGCAGGAGGACCGGATGCTGACCTCGACCGTCTGCGCCGCGGTGTCGGCGGCGGGCCTGGGCATCGCCGCCCTGACGGCATACCGCAGGCGCTTCCTGGCCGCCACGCGTGTCGCGGCGTTCTCCCTGATCCCCATCGGCCTGGTCATGACCGGCGCCATCGACTGGGTGACGGACCTGGTCTTCAAGCCGACGGTCTGGGCGGGCTTCGGCGTGCTGGCCCTGTCGGCCCTGCTGTTCATGATCAGCCGGATCGTGGAGCGGCGTACGGGCCGGATAGGCGGGGCCGGCCGCAAGGAGCGCAGGGTGCGCAAGGGCGCGGCCGGCCGGCAGCCCGAAGCGGTGGCCCCCACCGCCTCCGCTCCCTCGCTCGGTGCGGCGGCGGGCCCGGCCATGGGTGCTTCTTCCGGGCGCAAGGCCGCGTCGCCGGCGCCGAAGGCCCAGGCCACCCCTCCCAAGGATGACTTCTCGGACATCGAAGCGATCCTGAAAAAACACGGGATTTGATGAACTCCCGCTGACGCGGCGCGCTTTGGACGCCCTCGGGCGATCACGTACGTCATCATCGGCGCGAGATGAACGACGAGTGCGCCCTGACCCGGGACGAGGCCCTGACGCGGGACGACTCCCCGGTCCCCGAAACGCGCGGCTGCCTTTTCGCGTTGTCCCAGCCGCCGCTGATGCTCTTCCTCACCGTCATCGCCGTCCTGCTGCTGGCCGGCGCCCTGCACGATCTCTATCTCCTATGAGACGGCACCTATGAGACGGCATCGAATGCGGGAGCTGCGCGTGCGGCGTCACCGTGCGCATGGACGCCGTGTGCGTGGAGTCATGTACATGGACGCCGTGTGCGGGGAGACCGCACACGGCGGGCCGACGACGGGCCGGACGGGGCGTACCGGTCCTCAGCCCGCCGCCTCACGCCGCCGCGCCCGGTATGCCGCCACATGCAGACGGTTGCCGCAGGTACGGCTGTCACAGTAGCGGCGGGAGCGGTTGCGTGAGAGGTCCACGAACGCGAACCGGCAGTCCGGCGCCTCGCAGTGCCGCAGCCGTTCCCGCTCCCCGGCGACCACCAGGAAGGCCAGCGCCATCCCGCCGTCGGCGGCGAGGTGGTCGGCCACCGAGGCGCCGGGAGCGAAGTAGTGGACGTGCCAGTCGTAGCCGTCGTGGTCGGTCAGCCGGGGGGTGGTGCCGGCGGAGGCGACCAGGTCGTTGAGGCGTTCGGCCGCGGCGCGGTCGTCGGTCGCCGCGAAGACCTCCGCCAGCGCCGTCCGTACGGACCGTACGGCGGCCAGGTCGCGGTCACTGAGCGTGCCCACGTCGCTGATGTCGTTGCGGGCGACGAACTCCCGGAGGGCCGCGAGGTCGGTGAGGCTGTCCGGGGCCCCGGGGGAGTCACCCTCGGGGGCGGTGTTCAAGAGGTCGACGACCGCGTCGAGCGCGCACCGGGTGTCATGGGTGATCATCACGGTTTGGCTCCCTGGCCGGGTGGGAACGGGCGGGTGGCGCCCTGGTGTCGTTGCCGAATGGTCGTCGACTCTATCGGTAACAACAAGCCTCGGCGCCGTCTCCGCGGTGGGTCCGCGGCGACGGCGCCGGGTCGTGCCGTATGAGATTTTCACTCCTGGGCCGTCGCCCCGAGTCGGACGGTCGCAGGTGAGGAACGGTGTGAGGCGGTGATGGGCTGCGGTCGATGACGTCGGTGCCTCTCAGCTCTCCGCGAGAATGTGGGAGAGCTCGGTGTCGAGATCGAAATGGCGGTGTTCGGTACCGGGCGGAACCGCCGCGTCGGTCCTCTTCAAGAAGGACTCCAGGGCCCGCGCCGGGGCCTCCAGCAGGGCTTCGCCTTCCGGGGAGCTCAGGGCGATGCAGACCACGCCCTGTCCGTGGCTCCGGGACGGCCACACGCGGACGTCTCCGGTGCCCGTGGGCCGGTGCAGGCCCTCGGCGAGGAGGTCGCGGGCGAAGACCCACTCGACCGTCTCCTCGGCTCCGGTGTGGAAGGTGGCGTGCACGGCATAAGGATCGGCCGTGTCATACCGCAGGCCCGCGGGTACAGGCAGTGAGGACTCGCTCGACACAACGAGGCGCAGGTGCAGCTCGCAGCTGACCGTGGTGTTCATAAGCGCCAGGGCCTTTCGCTCAGTGTGCGCTCGGGGATTCGCACGTCGGCGAAATCGACATGCCACCTACGGTGCCGTTGTAAACCCCTCTGAGGGTTTTGGGTGGCTTCAGGTACCCCTTACGGCGGAGCCGCGGATCCTCCTCGGCGGCCATTCCGGTGACCGTGGGGCTCAGGTAGGTTTGCCGGTATGGACACGCACAGTAACGGGAGGCAGGGAACCGGGGTGTCGGAGACGAAGGCGCCGGATCCGGCCCTCGGGTCGCGGGCGCCGCATTTCGTCAAACGCTCCCGCACCTTGCACCTGAGCTGGCAGGTCGGGGTCTTCGTGGTCGGCCTCGCGGTGGTGGTGGCGGGCGTGATCATGCTGCCGCTGCCCGGACCGGGCTGGCTGGTGATCTTCGCCGGCATGGCGATCTGGGCCACCGAGTTCGTCTGGGCACAGTTGGTGCTGCGCTGGACCAAGCGCAAGGTCACCGAGGCCGCCCACAAGGCGCTCGACCCGAAGGTGCGGCGGCGCAACATCATTCTGACGAGCGTCGCCCTGGTGATCGTCGTGGTGGCACTGGCGGTGTACGTGTGGAAGTTCGGCTTCGCGCTGCCGTGGAATGTCGACGAGTGACCCCGCGTCGGCCCAGGTGGTCACAAGACCCCTCCGACGTGCGGTAATGTTGGCGGTGCGCCGGGCGATTAGCTCAGTGGGAGAGCGCTTCGTTCACACCGAAGAGGTCACTGGTTCGAACCCAGTATCGCCCACCCCGGTCGCGGGCCCAAAGGCTTCAAGCCTTTGGGCCCGCGCTGTTGTTGGGCCCGCTGTCGCCGCGCCGTGACCGCTATTGAGCCATGCCCGTCACAACGCCCGCACGCCGGGACTCCGTCGTCGGCCGGGGCGGCACACTTGTGGCCATGCCGGACAGGTCGCGCCGAGTACACCGCTACCGCTTTCGCAGCGTATGGCTGCTGGACGCACCGCCCGCCGTCGTCTACGCCGTCCTGGAACGGGCCGAGGCCTACCCGCGGTGGTGGCCCCAGATCCGCTCGGTGACCCTTCAGGGTGAGGGGAACGGCACCGCCCGCATCCGCTCGCTGCTCCCGTACGAGCTGAGGATCACCGGCAGCGCGTCGCGGCGCGACCCGGGCGCCGGCGTGCTGGAGATGATGATCCGGGGCGACCTGGAGGGGTGGGCGCGCTGGACGGTCGGCGCGAGCGGCGCCGGTGCGCGGGTCCTCTTCGAGCAGGAAGTGGTGGTGCGCAGGCCGCTGATGCGGTGGCTCGCACTGCCCGGCCGGCCGTTGTTCCTCGCCAATCACGCGCTGATGATGCGTGCCGGACGGCGCGGCCTGGCCGCCTGGCTGGCCCGCGGCTGACAGAGACGCCGTGCTGACAGAGACGCCGTGCTGGCAGTGGCGCCGCGCGACAGTGGCGCCGCGCCGGACGGGAACGGACAGGAACGGTCAGGAGCGGACGGGGACGGACCGGACCGGACGGCGGCCGACGGACCCCGGCGTGACCGGGTGACCGGGTGACCGGGTGTCCGGGTGTCCGGCCCCGGCACGGGGCGGCCGGCGCAGGCCGGCGGAGACCGCGGAGACCGGCGGAAAGGCAATTTGTTGGAAGGGCACGTCGGCCTGTATTGTTCAGGTCGTTCGCGGGGGAAACCCCGGGGAACACCAGCACGAACCCGGGCGATTAGCTCAGTGGGAGAGCGCTTCGTTCACACCGAAGAGGTCACTGGTTCGAACCCAGTATCGCCCACCGGGTCCCAAGGGCCGGACCGCCGAAAGGCGGCCCGGCCCTTCGGCTTTGGTGTGGTTCCCCGGCCTTTCGGCCCGGGCGCGCGGTCCCGGACGTTTCCCGGCGGGCGCTTCTTCCGCCTCCCGGCTCAGGCCGCCGCGGGCAGCTCCGGGCGCACCGGCCAGTGCGGATCCACCGGCTCCGGCGTCCCGTTGCGGGTGAAGAACGCCTGCAGGCCGCGGGCCTGCGCGGCGTGCCAGGTCGCCTGGAGGCGGTGCAGCTCGGCCGCGCTCACCCCCTCCAGCCGGTCGGCGAAGGCCCACCCGAGGGCCCGTACGACGCCCAGGGCGGCCAGCGCGTCCGCGGCGGCCTCATGGGCGCCGGTCAGCTCGACCTCGTAGTGCGCGCACAGGTCGGCCAGGGTGCGCCGGCCCTTGCGGTAGCGGTCGAAGTGCTTGTCCAGGACCCGCGGATCCAGGATGTGCAGCGGGTTCATGCCCAGATAGTGGTCCAGTGCCGTGGCGCGGTGGCGCTTCAACTCGCGGTCGAGGAGGGTGAGGTCGAACGGCGCGTTCATCACGACCAGCGGCCGGCGCATCATGGCCTGGTCGGCCAGGGCGCGGGCGATCTCATCCATGACGGGCGCCGGCCAGCGGCCGTGCAGCGCCAGGTGCTCATCCGTCAGGCCGTGCACGGCGGTGGCCTCCTCGGGTATCTCCACACCCGGATTGACCAGCCATCGGGTGACGCGCGGTGCGCAGCGCGGCGTCTCCTGGACGACCAGGGCGGCGGACACCACGCGATCTCGCTCGACGTCGATCCCGGTCGTCTCCGTGTCGAACGAAGCCAGCGGACCGTCGTACCAGCACGGCATGTTCACAACTCCTCGCGTTCGTGCAGCGGGTGGTTCCAGGCGAACCGCCCGAGCTGGTGATACCCGAGGCTTCCGGTTGTCGAACCGCCGTTGTTTGTTGACCACTTGGACGGGAGACAACACAGGCAGGACAGGAGGCGGGCCGCCGCGACCCCACGCGGTCCGGCGAAGGCGTCCGCCGGAAGCGTGCGGACGTCTGCTGAGGCGCCGTCAGGCGCACCTACCCCCGCCCTCCGTCACCCTCGATCGGCCCGGCCGGAAGGCATCTGGAGCGATGACGCTCGCACAGCCCGAACCCGGGGGCCCCGCCCGTGCCGGACTTCGCGCGGGCGGACTGGCGCCCGAGCGGGTGGCACCGCCGCGCGGCGGACTGGCCACCACCGCCTGCATGGAGACCCTCCAGGTGGGCTACCTCCACGCGGTCGCCGCCGCCGCGGGCTGCTCGCTGGCCCAGCCCTTCCCCGACCACGGCATCGACTGGCACGTCAGCCACGGCGCGGCCGGCCACGCCGTGGACGACGAGGTCACCATCAAGGTGCAGCTCAAGTGCACCTACCAGGTCGCCCCCCACCCGCCGGGCCCGAGCTTCTCCTTCACGCTCGACAACGACCACCTGGTCAAGCTGGCCCGTACGCCGGTGTCGGTGCACAAAATCCTCGTCGTGATGCTCGTTCCGCGCAGCCAGGAGGACTGGCTGCGGGCCGGCCACGACTGCCTCGAACTGCGGCACTGCTGCTACTGGACCAACCTGGCCGGCCACAAGGCGACCGGCAGGCGCAGGACCACTGTGCGCATCCCGACCACGCGGATCTTCGACGACCGTGCGCTCTGCGAGATCATGACGCGGGTCGGGGCGGGAGGGAGACCTTGATGCACCGGCCGACCGACGAGCACGCCTACCGGCCACCGAACACCACGCCGCTGCGGCCCGTGCGGCCCGGCCCGCTGCCCCGGCCCGGCCCCGCCTCCGGGACCGGCCCCGTGCAGCCCGACCCGGCGGTGCTCAGCGCGCTGCTGGCCCGCCACGGCTGGCGGCGCAGGGGAGGCGCCGCGGGGCACTACGCGCGCTGGACCCCGCCCGGCGGAGCCGGCGGCACCAGCCTGCTGGTGCCGCACGACCGCTCCTTCCCCGACAGCGGCGACCTGCTGGCGGAGGCGCTGGCCGCGCTCGCGCACAGCGCCGCGCCCTCGGCCCGTGAGGTGCTGGCGGGCCTGGCGGTGCCCAGCGACGAGGTCCGCTGGGAGCGGGACGTCCCGGAGGACGGGTCGGGCACCACGCCGTGGGTGGCCCAGGAGCAGTTGCGCACGGCGGCCCGCTCGATGCTGATCGCCGGGGCGCTGGGCACGTACGGCCGGGCCGGCTACTACGGCGCGCGGCACAAACGGCGGGCCGCGGCGTTCATGGACGAGGTGCTGGTGGGCCCCGCCCCGGCCGGCCGGCGGCTCACCGCGTACGTACCGGTGGCGGCGGGCCGCACGGTGGTCGCCGGGCTCCAGCGGGCGCTGCACGCGGCCCGTGACGCCACCGACTACCAGCGGGCCACCGGCGGCATGGACGCCTTCGACGCGGCCGTGGAGCTGGGGGTGTGCCACGAGCTGACCGAGGCGCTGATCACGCTGGTCCGCGGGGGGGGGTACGGATCTCGGTGGAGTGGTCCCCGGCGGCCGGGGCGCCGGCCGGCCGCGCGGCCCGCCCCGAGCCGGTGGAGTTCTCCCCCGGCGACCTGCCGGCCCTGCGGCAGGCCGCCCGGCGCTACGTACGCGAGGAGCCCTCGCTGCCCGTCCAGGTCACCGGCACGGTCGTACGGCTGCGCAGGGAGCGGCCACAGGGGCCCGGCGCGGTACGGCTGCGGGTGATCGCCGGGGCCGATGTGCTCCAGGTACGGGCGGTGCTGGCCGAGGAGGACTACCGGGTCGCGGGCCACGCCCACCTGGTCGGGCTGCCGGTACGGGTGCACGGCCGGCTGGAGAGCCGGGGCGGCTTCCGCCGGATCACCGGGGCCCACGACGTCACCCCCGTACAGGTCGACGAGGCCGAACGGGACCGGCTGCTGAAGTCGCTCCAGGAGAACATGGACCTCTTCGGGGACGTGTGCGGCGGGCCGCCGGCCGGCGAATGACGCCGCCGGGGGCCGTGGCACCCGCGCCACGGCGGCCCCATCCGCTTGGCGAGCCGGTCCGCGCAATCGGTACGATTCGATGGCGCAGCGATCGCTGCCGTGCACAGACATGAGTCAGGAGAGACCGGTGTCAGACGTCCGTGTGACCGTCCAACGCGATTCCGAGCGGGAAGAACGCGTGGTGACGACGGGAACTACGGCCGCCGACCTCTTCCAGGGCGAGCGCACCGTGGTCGCCGCGCGGGTGGCCGGGGAGCTGAAGGACCTCGCGTACGAGCTGGCCGACGGCGACGAGGTCGAGCCCGTCGAGATCTCCTCCGAGGACGGCCTGAACATCCTGCGCCACTCCACCGCCCACGTGATGGCGCAGGCCGTGCAGGAGCTCTTCCCCGAGGCCAAGCTCGGCATCGGCCCGCCCATCCGGGACGGCTTCTACTACGACTTCGACGTCAAGGAGCCCTTCACCCCCGA
The DNA here is from genome assembly GCF_022695595.1 of Streptomyces sp. MST-110588. NCBI lineage: Bacteria > Bacillati > Actinomycetota > Actinomycetes > Kitasatosporales > Streptomycetaceae > Streptomyces > Streptomyces sp. MST-110588. The sequence continues at coordinate 1,019,231 of NZ_CP074380.1, read as the reverse complement.
GGACCTCAAGCGCATCGAGAAGAAGATGCAGGAGATCCAGAAGCGCGGGCAGAAGTTCTCGCGCCGGGTCACCACCGACGAGGACGCCCGGGTGGAGCTGGCCGGCGAGCCGTACAAGCTCGAACTGATCGGCCTCAAGGGCAACGCCGCACAGGCCGCCGACGGCGCGGACGCCGAGGTGGGCGCCGGCGAGCTGACCATCTACGACAACCTCGACGCCAAGACCGGCGAGCTGTGCTGGAAGGACCTGTGCCGAGGTCCGCACCTGCCGACCACCCGCGTCATCCCCGCCTTCAAGCTGATGCGCTCGGCCGCCGCGTACTGGCGGGGCAGCGAGCGCAACCCGCAGCTCCAGCGCATCTACGGCACCGCCTGGCCGTCCAAGGACGAGCTGAAGGCGTACCTGGAGTTCCTGGCCGAGGCGGAGAAGCGCGACCACCGCAAGCTGGGCGCGGAGCTGGACCTGTTCTCCTTCCCTGAGGAGCTGGGCCCCGGCCTCGCGGTCTTCCACCCCAAGGGCGGCGTGGTCCGCAAGGTGATGGAGGACTACTCCCGCAAGCGGCACGAGGACTCGGGCTACGAGTTCGTCAACACCCCGCACATCTCCAAGGAACACCTCTTCGAGACCTCGGGGCACCTGCCGCACTACGCGGACGGCATGTTCCCGCCCATCGAGTTCGACGGGCAGAACTACCGGCTCAAGGCCATGAACTGCCCGATGCACAACCTGATCTTCAAGTCGCGCGGCCGGTCCTACCGCGAACTGCCGCTGCGGCTGTTCGAGTTCGGGACCGTGTACCGGTACGAGAAGTCGGGCGTCGTGCACGGCCTGACCCGCTCGCGCGGCTTCACGCAGGACGACTCGCACATCTACTGCACCAAGGAGCAGATGCCCCAGGAGCTGGACACGCTCCTGACCTTCGTGCTCGACCTGCTGCGCGACTACGGCCTGAGCGACTTCGAGCTGGAGCTGTCCACCCGCGATCCGGAGTCGGACAAGTTCATCGGCTCGGACGAGGACTGGGAGGAGGCCACCGAGGCGCTGCGCCAGGCCGCCGAGAAGCAGGGCCTGCCGCTGGTCCCGGACCCGGGCGGCGCCGCGTACTACGGCCCGAAGATCTCCGTGCAGGCGCGGGACGCCATCGGCCGCTCCTGGCAGATGTCCACCCTCCAGGTCGACTTCAACCAGCCCAAGCGGTTCGGTCTGGAGTACACCGCGGCGGACGGCTCCAAGCAGCAGCCCGTCATGCTGCACCGCGCGCTGTTCGGTTCGATCGAGCGGTTCTTCGGCGTGCTGCTGGAGCACTACGCGGGTGCCTTCCCGGCCTGGCTCGCTCCGGTGCAGGCGGTCGGCATCCCGGTCGGTGACGCGCACGTGCCCTACCTCCAGGAGTTCGCGCAGGAGGCGAGGAAGCACGGGCTGCGGGTCGAGGTGGACGCCTCGTCGGACCGGATGCAGAAGAAGATCAGGAACGCTCAGCGGAGCAAGGTGCCGTTCATGGTCATCGTCGGTGACGACGACATGAACGCGGGCTCGGTGTCGTTCCGGTACCGGGACGGGTCGCAGGAGAACGGGATCGCCCGCAACGAAGCGATCGCGAAGCTCGTCGACGTGGTGGAGCGCCGCGTCCAGGTGTGAGGAATGCCCCCGCCGACGCGGGGGTGATCCCAGGATCCGGAGCGCGCACAGGTACAAGGTGCCGTGGTTGCCGTGCACGCGGAGTTTCAGGGGGCGGTCCCGCCGGGACCGCCCCCTCTCTGCGTTTCGCCCGCCGCGGGCGAATATGCTGCACACCATGACGACTGAGCCGGAACAGCAGATCGGAGTCGGGACCCCGGACGCCTTCCAGCGCCTGTGGACGCCCCACCGGATGGCCTACATCCAGGGGGAGAACAAGCCGACCGGTCCGGGGGCCGAGGACGGCTGCCCGTTCTGTACGATCCCGGCCAAGTCCGACGAGGACGGGCTCGTGACCGCCCGCGGTGAGCGGGTCTACGCGGTGCTCAACCTCTACCCGTACACCGGTGGCCACCTCATGGTCGTCCCCTTCCGGCACGTCGCCGACTACACGGAGCTGGACGAGGCGGAGACCCTGGAACTGGCGGAGTTCACCAAGCGGGCGATGGGTGCGCTGCGCACCGCGTCGGGGGCGCACGGCTTCAACATCGGCATGAACCAGGGCGGGGTCGCCGGCGCCGGGATCGCCGCCCATCTGCACCAGCACGTCGTGCCGCGGTGGGGCGGGGACACGAACTTCATGCCGGTGGTCGGGCACACCAAGGTGCTGCCGCAGCTCCTGGCCGACACCCGCGCGCTGCTCGCGGACGCCTGGCCGTCCGCGTAGATCCGGTTCCGGCCGCCCGTACGCTTCCGGACCCGCCAGCGTACGCAAACGCAGGGGTGGACGCGGGCGACACGCCGGGCAAAAGAGACACGCAACGCAAAAATCCGATAAATCTACCGGTTTTGGGATGATTGCCCCTCTAATGGTGTGGTGACCTCCCTACAACGGCGCTCCGTGCTGCGCGTGGCTCTCTCCACCGCGGCCGTCGGCGCCCTCGCGCCGGGCTGCGCCCAAGGCCGTACGGACACCGCGGGCGCCCCGGCCTCCGGTACGCCGCACCCGGGCGGTGCCGGCGGTGGCGGACCCGGCTCCGCGCACCCCGCCTCGCCGGGTGCCGCCCCACCGGGGGCCGCCCCGCTCCGCGCGCGGCCCCCCACTCGCGTTCCCGGACTGCCCGTGGAGATCGGCCACGGATCGCGCACCGGACGGCAGGTCGCGCTCACCTTCCACGGCCAGGGCGACCCGGCCCTGGCCACCGCGCTGCTGACGCGGGCCGAAGAGGCCGGCGCCAAGGTCACCGTCCTGGCCGTCGGCACCTGGCTGGAGGAGCAGCCGGCCATCGCCCGCCGGATCCTGGACGGTGGCCACGAACTGGGCAACCACACCATGCGGCACCTGGACATCGGCGCGCTGCCCGCCCGCGAGGCGTACGCGGAGATCAGCCGGTGCGCCGACCGGCTGCGCGCCCTCACCGGGTCGATCGGAAGCTGGTTCCGCCCCTCACGGACGCAGCACGCCACCGGACTGGTGACCCGCCTTGCCCGGGAGGCCGGTTATCCGCACGTCCTGTCCTACGACGTGGACTCCCTGGACGCCGAGGATCCCGGACCGGCGGCCGTCCGGCGTACCGTACTGGACCGTATCCGCCCGGGCTCGGTGGTGAGCCTGCACTTCGGGCATGCCGGTACGCTCGCCGCGCTGCCCCCGATCCTCGACGGCCTGCACCGGCGCGGACTGCGCGCGGTGACGACAACGGAGCTAGTGACCTGATGGCTGACCGGACCCGTATCGAAGACCGTGACGACCGTGCGCATCAAGACAGCCGTGCTCATCAAGACGACCCTGATCATCAAGACAGTCGTGCTCGACGGGACAGCCGCGCTCGTCGAAGCGGCCCCGGCCGACAGGACGACCCTGCCCCTCACACGGTGACGCGTGCCCGCCGGGTGACGGGCGGCACGTACGAGGGCCGCCGGGCCGGCCGCCGGACGGCGCTGTTCGCCACGGCCTGCGCGCTGGTGGCGGCGGCCGGCTGCGGCGGCGGCACCGACCTGGAGGCCGCCGACAAGACCCCCGCCCCAGCCCCACGGCCGAGCGGCCCGCGCCGAAGAAGACCGCCCGGCCCGGCCTGCCCGGCATGCCGCCGCCGCTGGAGGAGAACGACGTGTACGCGGCGGACCGCCCCGACATGCTGGTGCCGCGGGTGCGGAACTTCCCGTCGCGGGTGTACGTGCCCAACACCAACTCCAACACGGTCAGCGTCATCGACCCCAGGACGTACAAGGTCATCGAGACGATCCCGGTCGGGGTGCAGCCGCAGCACGTCGTGCCGTCGTGGGACCTGAAGACGCTGTGGGTGAACAACAACCGGGGCCACGACCTCACGCCGATCGACCCCGCGACCGGCCGGGCCGGCAAGCCCGTCGACGTCCACGACCCGTACAACCTCTACTTCACGCCCAACGGGAAGTACGCCGTGGTGATGGCCTCCATGGACAAGGAGCTGGTCTTCCGGGACCCCCACACCATGGCGGTGCGCAAGACGGTCCCGGTCACCTGCGCGGGGGTCAACCACGCCGACTTCTCCGCGGACGGGCGCTACTTCGTCGTCTCCTGCGAGTTCTCGGCCGAGCTGCTGAAGGTCGACACCGAGAAGATGCAGGTGATCGGCCAGCAGAAGCTGCCCTTCCGGGGTGCGATGCCGCAGGACGTGAAGGTCTCGCCGGACGGGAAGACCTGGTACATCGCGGACATGATGGCCGACGGGGTGTGGGTGCTGGACGGGGACCGGTTCACCACGCCGCGGCTGCTGCCCACCGGCAAGGGCGCGCACGGCCTTTATGTCAGCCGGGACTCCAAGAAGATGTACATCTCCAACCGCGGCGAGGGCTCGGTGTCACTGCTGGACTTCAAGAGCGGCGCTCTCGTGGACAAGTGGCACATTCCCGGCGGTGGCAGCCCGGACATGGGCGGTGTCTCCGCGGACGGCAATGTGCTGTGGCTGTCCGGACGTTACAACTCGGAGGTGTACGCGCTGGACACCCGTACGGGCAAGACGCTGGCGAAGATCCCGGTGGGGGAGGGGCCGCACGGCCTGGCCGTCTACCCGCAGCCGGGCCGCTACTCCCTGGGCCACACCGGGATCTTCCGCTGACCGCCGCACGGGCCGCCGTACCCGGCGAACAGGCACGGCGGCCCGTGCGGCGTGGCACCGTCCACCGGTGGGACGCGGCACGCGTCCCACCGCCCGGCGTGGCACGCATCCGCAGGTCAGGCGCGGTACTCGTCCGCCCGGCGCGGCTCCGCGCTCTGCACCATGCCGCTGAGCACCAGCGAGCGGTTGTCGAAGCGGGTGGTGTTCACGCCGTTGTCCTTGAGCACACTCAGGGCGGCGGCGTGCACCACCCGCAGCACCGGCGTGGCCGCCCGCAGCGCGTCGTCCGCCATGAAGCGGTGCCGCCACGGCTTGTCGGCCCAGGCGTGGCGCAGCCCGAACGGCTCGGGCAGGACGAGCTTGCCGCCCAGGAACTCCAGGAACCCGGGGAACCACGTCAGCGGGGCCCGCGCGGCGAGCCGTACCACCTCGCTCGCGTCCACCAGCGGCAGTTGGTGGGTCTTGGTCTCCCAGAACTTGAAAACCTTGGAGACGCTCTTGGTCTTGGGCGCGGGCTTGGCGGTGAACAGGGAGTTCACCGGCCCCAGGGCGTGGCCGGTCACCTCGATGCGCAGGGTCTCGTGGAGCACGGTGACCGTGATCAGCAGCGTCAGCACCAACTGGCCGTCCCACAGCACGAACTGCACACCGAGGTAGTGCCGGCTGCCGCTGCCGAACTGCTGCTCGTTGCAGATCCGTTCTATCTCGTGGCTGCGGACCTGGAACGCCTCGATGTCCGTGCCCTCCGGCCGGGACACCGACTTGGCGTTCTCGCCGACCGGTACCACGATCCAGTGCCGGACCGAGGGCGGCTCCTTGAAGCCGCCGGTGTGCAGCGGACTGCGCTCCAGCAGCCGCAGCCGGTCGTGCACGGCCCGTATGACGTCCCAGCTCCGGAACGGGTGGATCTCCGCGCCCTCCTCGGCGGGCCGCAGCTCCTCGGCGAGCTGCCAGCTCCCCCAGCGCGTCCCCATCCCCAATATGCCGTTGGGGCCGGCGTAGAAGGCGACGTTGCTCTGCTGCTCGGCGGAGAGCTTGGCGAGGTTGTGACGCAGCGTCTCCGCGGCCGTCTCGCCCGGGTCCTGGGGTACGGCCTCGGGGATCTTGGTCGCCACGCCGCCGCCTTCCAGCAGGCTCTTCCAGGCGTCCCGCAGCTCTCTGGCGGTGGACTCGCAGATCCTCTTGGCCCACCACCAGCCTATGACCGGCGCCACCATCATGGCCCGCAGGTAGATCGACCAGAAGCCGGTGAACGGCAGCTTGACCAGGAAGAGCACCGCGAGTCCGGCGACCACCAGCAGTACCGCGCCGCCCAGCAGGGAGGTCCCGGCGCCCCCCGCCCTGGACAGGGTCTTCTTCAACTGGAAGGCGCCGAGCCACAGCAGCACCCCGGGCAGGAACAGCAGTCCGAACACCAGCATGACGACGGTCAGTTTGATGTCACGCAGCTTGCGGATGCGGTTGGCGGACAGGCAGTGTTCGACGACGGTCTGCGGCTCGATCCCGAAGGACTGGATGAGCGCTCCCCGGCCGCCGCCGAGCATCCGCGCCTGCACGGCCCGCGAGAACGCCTCGCCCAGATTCGGCTCGAAAAGGGACAGCCTGGGCTTTTTGATCTCCGATTTGGTGGTGTCGGAGTCGGCCTTGGATATGTCGGAGAGCTTGCTGTCCCGGTACGCCGCCGAGGCCAGAGCCTGCGTCGCCGCGGTCTGCCCGGCCCCGCCGGACAACGGGACCTGGGCCCCAGGACTGAAGTCGAAGCCGTCTGCTGCCACTTACGCCCCCATCGCCGCACACATCCGCTGCTGCGGTCTCTCCCCAGCCACCGCCCGTCGCACACCTGCTGAGCTGCGCTCTCAGCGTACAGCCGCCGTCCATCCCGCAGGAGGGGGATGGACGGCCGCCGGCACACGGTGCGAACTAGGCCTCGTTCTCCTCCTGTTCACGGATCTTCGTCACCAACTGAGGAGGCATCGGCTCGTGCCGGGCATAGGAACGGTGGAAGCGCCCGGTGCCGTGCGAGAGGGAGCGCAGGTCCACCGCGTACCTGCTGATCTCGATCTCGGGGACCTCGGCCCGTACGAGCGTGCGCCCCGCTCCCGACTGCTCGGTGCCCACCACCCGGCCGCGCCGCCCCGACAGGTCGCTCATCACCGCGCCCACGTACTCGTCCGGAACCAGCACCGTCACCTCCGCGACCGGCTCCAGGAGGTGGATGCGGGCGTCGGTGGCCGCCTCCCGCAGCGCCAGCGCGCCCGCCGTCTGGAAGGCGGCGTCCGAGGAGTCCACCGAGTGCGCCTTGCCGTCCAGCAGCGTGACCCGCACGTCCACCAGGGGATACCCGGCGGCGACACCCTTGGTGGCCTGGGCCCGTACGCCCTTCTCCACCGACGGGATGAACTGCCGGGGCACCGCGCCGCCCACCACCTTGTCGACGAACTCGATACCCGAGCCGCCCGGCAGCGGCTCCACCTCGATCTCACAGATCGCGTACTGCCCGTGGCCGCCGGACTGCTTGACGTGCCGGCCGCGCCCGGCCGACTTGGCACCGAAGGTCTCCCGCAGCGGCACCTTGTACGGCACGGTGTCGACCTGGACTCCGTACCGGGCACGCAGCCGCTCCAGCGCCACATCGGCGTGCGCCTCGCCCAGACACCACAGCACCACCTGATGGGTGTCCTGATTGTGCTCCAGCCGCATCGTCGGGTCCTCGGCCACCAGCCGCGCCAGGCCCTGCGAGAGCTTGTCCTCGTCGGGCTTGCTGTGCGCCTGGATGGCCACCGGCAGCAGCGGGTCCGGCATCGTCCACGGCTCCACCAGCAGCGGGGTGTCCTTGGAGGAGAGGGTGTCCCCGGTCTCGGCGCGTGCCAGCTTCGCCACACACGCCAGGTCACCGGCGATGGCCTTGGACAGCGAGCGCTGGACCTTGCCGAACGGGGAGGACAGGGCCCCGACCCGCTCGTCGACGTCGTGGTCCTCATGGCCCCGGTCCTGGAGGCCGTGGCCCGAGACGTGCACGGTCTCGTCCGGCCGCAGGGTGCCGGAGAAGACACGTACGAGCGAGAGCCGGCCGACGTAGGGGTCGGAGGAGGTCTTGACCACCTCGGCCACCAGCGGACCGTCGGGGTCGCAGGTGATCGGCGGGCGGGGCCTGCCGTCGGGGGAGGTGACCTCGGGCGCGGGGCGCTCGGCCGGGGTCGGGAAGCCCCCGGTGATCAGGTCCAGCAGTTCGACGGTGCCCAGGCCCTGCTTGGCGCCGTCGGCGGCGGGCGCCGCGGCCAGCACGGGGTGGAACCTCCCGCGCGCCACCGCGGTCTCCAGGTCCCCCACGAGCGTCTTGACGTCGATGTTCTCGCCGCCGAGGTAGCGGTCCATGAGGGACTCGTCCTCGCTCTCGGCGATGATCCCCTCGATGAGGCGGTTGCGGTGCTCCTCGATGAGCGGCAGCTCGCCGGGCTCGGGCGCGCGCTCGGTCCGTACGCCCGAGGAGTAGTCGAAGACCCGCTGCGAGAGCAGGCCGATCAGGCCGTGCACCGGGGCGTGGCCGTCCGCGCCGGCCGTCCCGTACAGCGGCAGGTACAGGGGGAGCACGGCATCCGGGTCCTCGCCCGCGAAGCTGCGCCGGCAGGTCTCGGTCATCTCCTCGAAGTCGGACCGGGCCGCCTCCAGGTGCGTGATCACCAGCGCCCGGGGCATGCCCACCGCCGCGCACTCGTCCCACACCATGCGGGTCGCCCCGTCCACGCCGTCCGCCGCGGACACCACGAAAAGGGCCGCGTCCGCGGCGCGCAGACCGGCCCTCAGCTCGCCGACGAAATCGGCGTAACCGGGAGTGTCCAGCAGGTTCACCTTGATTCCGCCCCACTGGACGGGCACCAAGGAGAGCTGTACGGAGCGCTGCTGGCGGTGCTCGATCTCGTCGTAGTCCGAAAGAGCGCCGCCGTCCTCCACCCGCCCCGCCCGGTTCACCGCGCCCGATGCCAGCGCCAGGGCCTCCACCAGGGTCGTCTTCCCGGAACCACTGTGGCCGACCAGCACCACGTTCCGTACGGAGGAGGGCCGGTCGGCCGCCGCTGCCCTGCCGGCGGCTCCTGGATGTGTGCCTGTCTTCTCGCCCATGTGTCTCGCCTCCCGGTCGACACTCTGCGGTGATTCGAGCTTTCCACCGAGGTCATGGCGCGTCCATACATCGCACAAGGGGCGATCAGGGATCATGGGGACCCGGCGGCCCGCCGGGCCCCACGCGCCGTCGGCGGCGGGAGCGGCGGACACCGGCGGGAGAAGGGGCCGCGACGCTGCGCCGCGATGCGTTCGCGGCGGGCCCGCAGCTCGTGGCTACGATGGGCCAGCCGGTGGCCCCTTGACCGCGCGGCCCGTATCGACCCTCCGGGAAGGCCATGCTGAACAAGTACGCGCGTGCATTCTTCACGCGTGTTCTCACGCCGTTCGCCGCCCTGCTCATCCGTCTCGGCGTCAGCCCGGACGCGGTCACCCTCGTCGGTACCGGAGGCGTGGTGGCCGGTGCCCTGGTCTTCTACCCCCGGGGCGAGTTCTTCTGGGGCACCATCGTCATCACCCTGTTCGTCTTCTCGGACCTGGTCGACGGCAACATGGCACGCCAACTGGGCCGCTCCAGCCGCTGGGGCGCCTTCTTGGACTCCACCCTCGACCGGGTGGCCGACTCGGCGATCTTCGGCGGGCTGGCGCTGTGGTACGCCGGGCGCGGGGACAGCCTGTGGCTGTGCGCGGTGTCCATCTTCTGCCTCGCCAGCGGCCAGGTGGTCTCGTACACCAAGGCCAGGGGCGAGAGCATCGGACTGCCGGTGAACGTCAACGGACTGGTGGAGCGGGCCGAGCGGCTGGTCATCTCCCTGGTCGCCTGCGGCCTGTCCGGACTGCACAAGTTCGGCGTGCCGCGCATCGATGTCCTGCTGCCGGTCGCCCTGTGGGTGGTGGCCCTGGGCAGCGCCGTCACCCTCGCCCAGCGGGTGGTGACCGTACGCCGCGAGTCGGCCGAGGCCGACGCCGTCGCACAAGGGGGGAACGGCGCGTGAAGCGCGTGAAGATCGACACGGACAAGCTCTCCGACGGGGCCTACGCCCTGGGCTGGAGCACGGTGAAGAAACTGCCCGAGCCCGTCGCCGTACGGCTCGGCCGCACCATCGCCGACGCGGCCTGGAAACGCCGCGGCAAAGGCATACGACGCCTGGAGTCCAACCTCGCCCGGGTCGTCCCCGACGCCTCGCCGCAGCGGCTCGCCCAGCTCTCCCGGGCCGGGATGCGCTCCTACCTGCGCTACTGGATGGAGTCCTTCCGCCTGCCCGCCTGGAGCAAGGAGCGCATCAAGACCGGCTTCACGCCCCAGGACGTGCACTACCTGGAAGAGGGGCTGAAAAGCGGCCGGGGCGTCATCCTCGCCCTGCCCCACATGGGCAACTACGACCTCGCGGGCGTCTGGGTCACCACCAAGCTCGGCGTCCCCTTCACCACCGTCGCCGAACGCCTCAAACCCGAGAGCCTCTACGACCGCTTCGTCGCCTACCGCAAGGGCCTGGGCATGGAGGTCCTGCCGCACACCGGAGGCTCCGCCTTCGGCACCCTGGCCAGGCGGCTGCGGGCCGGCGGCCTGGTCTGCCTGGTCGCCGACCGCGACCTGTCCAGCTCCGGCATCGAGGTGAAGTTCTTCGGCGAGGCCGCCAAGATGCCGGCCGGGCCCGCCATGCTCGCCGTACGGACCGGCGCCCTGCTGCTGCCGGTCACCCTGTGGTACGACGGAACACCCGTCATGCGGGGGCGGGTGCACCCGGAGATCGAAGTACCCCAGACCGGCACCCCCGCGGAAAAGGCCGCCGTGATGACGCAGGAGATGGCCGACGCCTTCGCCTCCGGCATCGCCGAGCACCCGCAGGACTGGCACATGCTCCAGCGCCTGTGGCTGGCCGACCTGGAGCCGCGTGAGGACGCCGCTTCGCGAACGGAGAAGCCTTGAGGATCGGGATCGTCTGCCCGTACTCCTGGGACGTCCCCGGAGGCGTCCAGTTCCACGTACGGGACCTCGCCGAGCATCTGATCCGGCGCGGCCACGAAGTCTCCGTACTCGCCCCGGCGGATGAGGGGACACCGCTTCCGCCGTACGTGGTCTCCGCCGGACGTGCCGTACCGGTGCCCTACAACGGTTCGGTGGCCCGGCTCAACTTCGGTCTGCTCTCCGCCGCCCGGGTCCGCCGCTGGCTGCACGACGGCGACTTCGACGTGCTGCACATCCACGAACCGGGCACCCCTTCGGTCGGACTGCTCGCCTGCTGGGCGGCGCAGGGCCCCATCGTCGCCACCTTCCACACCTCCAACCCGCGCTCCCGCGTCATGATCGCCGCCTACCCGATCCTCCAGCCCGCCCTGGAGAAGATCAGCGCGCGGATCGCGGTCAGCGAGTACGCCCGGCGCACCCTGGTCGAGCACCTGGGCGGCGACGCGGTCGTCATCCCCAACGGCGTGGACGTCGAGTTCTTCGCGAACGCCGAGCCGAAGCCGCAGTGGCAGGGGGCCACGATCGGTTTCATAGGCCGCATCGACGAACCCCGCAAGGGCCTGCCCGTCCTGATGCGGGCCCTGCCCGCCATCCTGGCGGCGGTCCCCGACGCCCGGCTGCTGGTCGCCGGCCGCGGCGACGAGGAAGAAGCCGTCGCCGGCCTGCCCGCCGAGCTGCGCTCGCGGGTGGAGTTCCTGGGCATGGTCAGCGACGAGGACAAGGCCCGCCTGCTGCGCAGCGTCGATCTCTACGTCGCCCCCAACACCGGCGGCGAGTCCTTCGGCATCATCCTCGTCGAGGCGATGTCGGCCGGCGCGCCGGTCCTGGCCAGCGACCTGGACGCGTTCGCCCAGGTCCTGGACCAGGGCGCGGCGGGCGAACTCTTCGCCAACGAGGACGCGGACGCGCTCGCCGCCGCGGCCGTCCGGCTCCTGGGCGACCCCGGCCGGCTCGCGGAACTCCGCGAGCGGGGCAGCCGGCACGTACGCCGCTTCGACTGGTCCACGGTCGGCGCGGACATCCTGGCCGTGTACGAGACGGTGACCGACGGGGCGCGGTCGGTGGCCACCGACGAGCGGACGGGTCTGCGCGGGCGGTGGGGGCTGGCCCGCGACTGAGGCGGCCGGCGCGGCCCGCCGCCCGGGAGCGGCGCGGCCCCCTGTCCAGGAGCGGCGCGGCCCGTCGCCCGGGAGCGGGCCGGCCGCGGACGCGGCTGCCGTCACGGTGCCGGGCGCGGTCCCTTTCCGGCGCCCTTCCCGGCCGTGACGCGGGGAGCGGGGGATACGGCGACGGCGGCCGAGGACGGCGTCCCGGAGCCGGGCGGGCGAGCCGGAGCGGGGCGGCCGGGTGCGGCAGTGGCGCGCGTCCCGAGCAGGGAGATGCCGTACCGGGCGCGGAAGCGCCGGGCGTAGCGCAGGGTGACCAGCACCGTGGCGCCGAACACCACCAGCGTCTGGATCCGTCCGACGAACGGAACGACGTCGACGGGGAGCGTCAGGGACGTCAGGACACCCACGCCCGCGTCCAGCAACTGACCGGCGCCCCAGATGGCGGTCAGGGTACGCAGTCCGTGCCGCAGGGCCGGGGACTCCCGCCACAGCCGGTCGCGGTCCGCTGCCGTGGCCCCGCCGCGCAGCCGGACGCCGAACTCGTACGCGAACGGGCGCCGTGCGCGCAGCGAGCCCACGATCCACAGACCCAGCGCCGCCGACAGTCCCACGTCCTTGAGCAGCAGCACCCGCGGACTCCCGCTGATCAGCGACGTACCGGCGGACACGAGGAGCATGCCGAGGACGAACAGGTCGAACCCGTCCGCCCGGCGGTGGACGGCCAGCGTCCAGATGATGCGCAGTGCCGGGACCGCGCTGCTGATCAGCAGCGCCGACCACTGCGCGGCGCCGTGGGCCCGCAGGAGGGCGAAAAGGACGAGCGGCGCGAAGAGGTTCACGGCCAGGGTGCGGGCGAGCGGGCCCCAGGGGCCGCGGCCGGCGGCCTGTGCGGGCTGTGCGGCCTGCGCGGCCTGTGCGGGCTGTGCCATGGGGCGGCCTCCTGAATGACGCGCACCGGATATGTCCGCCGAAGACCGAAGACCGGTTCTCACCGGGGCTGTGCTCCCGCCGGGAGCCGGGGTCCTCGCCGGGCCGGGCGGCGTACGGCCACCTGGCCCGTACCAAAAACGTTAGGTACGGGGCCGGCCGGGCGGATCGGAGCCAGGGTGGGTTCCGGCGGCCCGGCCTCCACCCCCGGCCTCCACCCCCGCGTCCACCTCCGCCTCCACCCCGGTATCCGCCCACGCGCCGATCGCGGCGGCCGGTACTGTGACCCGGCGTGACCACTTTGATCTGGATCGCCGCCGCCGTCGTCCTCATCGGCATCTACCTGAGCTGGACCGCGGGGCGGCTGGACCGGCTGCACGCCCGCATCGACGCGGCCCGGGCGGCGCTGGACGCGCAACTGCTGCGCCGGGCGTCGGTGGCGCAGGAGCTGGGGACATCCGGGATCCTGGACCCGGCGGCCTCGATCGTGCTGTACGAGGCGGCGCACGAGGCCCGGCAGGCCGAGGAGGAGCAGCGGGAGGTCGCCGAGAGCGCGCTCAGCCAGGCCCTGCGGGCGGTCTTCGACGACGAGCGGCAGGTCGACGCCGTACGGGAGGCGCCCGGCGGTGAGCAGACGGTCACCGAGCTGACCGCGGCCGTACGCCGGGTCCCGATGGCCCGGCGGTTCCACAACGATGCCGTACGGGCGGCCCGCGCGGTGCGCCGTCACCGGGTGGTGCGGTGGTTCCGGCTGGCCGGGCACGCGCCGTTCCCGATGGCCTTCGAGATGGACGACGAGCCGCCGGCGGTCCTGGACGACCGCGCGGCCGACCGCTGACGTCACCGGGCGGCCGAGAGCGTACGTCCCGATCGGGGGCCGAGAGCGTACGTCCCGACCGGGAGCTGAGAGCGTACGCCCCAGGACGCCCGGTGATCCGCCGACGAGCCACCGTCCTGCAATTGGCTCTTTTCACCTGACGCTCACAAACGGTTGTGTGGGCCGCGAAGCGCAACCGCCCCCACTTAGTGAGGTCACACCGTGTCGAGCACGCCCACCAGCACGCAGCCGAACCCCGAGACCGGAACCGCCCGCGTCAAGCGCGGCATGGCCGAGCAGCTCAAGGGCGGCGTGATCATGGACGTCGTCACGCCGGAGGAGGCGAAGATCGCCGAGGACGCCGGCGCCGTGGCGGTCATGGCCCTGGAGCGCGTCCCCGCGGACATCCGCAAGGACGGCGGCGTGGCCCGTATGTCCGACCCCGACATGATCGACGGCATCATCGACGCCGTCTCCATCCCGGTCATGGCCAAGTCCCGCATCGGTCACTTCGTCGAGGCCCAGGTGCTCCAGTCCCTCGGCGTCGACTACATCGACGAGTCCGAGGTCCTCACCCCGGCCGACGAGGTCAACCACTCGGACAAGTGGGCCTTCACCACCCCGTTCGTGTGTGGCGCCACCAACCTGGGCGAGGCGCTGCGCCGGATCGCCGAGGGCGCGGCCATGATCCGTTCCAAGGGTGAGGCCGGCACCGGCAACGTGGTCGAGGCCGTCCGCCACCTGCGCCAGATCAAGGGTGAGATCGCCAAGCTGCGCGGCTGCGACAACAACGAGCTGTACGCCGCCGCCAAGGAGCTGCGTGCCCCCTTCGAGCTGGTCAAGGAGGTCGCCGAGCTGGGCAAGCTGCCGGTCGTGCTGTTCTCCGCGGGCGGCGTGGCCACCCCGGCGGACGCCGCGCTGATGCGCCAGCTCGGCGCCGAGGGCGTGTTCGTGGGCTCGGGCATCTTCAAGTCCGGCGACCCGGCCAAGCGCGCCGCCGCGATCGTGAAGGCCACCACCTTCTACGACGACCCCAAGGTCATCGCGGACGTCTCCCGCAACCTCGGCGAGGCCATGGTCGGCATCAACTGCGACACCCTCCCCGAGTCGGAGCGGTACGCCAACCGCGGCTGGTGAGCGGGGGCATGAGCACGGCCACGAGCACGGACGGGAGCACGGCCATGGGTACGGACGGGAGCGGGCCCGCCATCGGCGTACTGGCTCTCCAGGGCGATGTGCGCGAGCACCTGACGGCGCTCGCCGCCGCCGGCGCACCGGCCCGGCCGGTGCGCCGCCCGGAGGAACTGGCCGCGGTCGACGGCCTGGTGATCCCGGGCGGTGAGTCCACCACCATGTCCAAGCTGGCCGTCGTCTTCGGCATGCTGGAGCCGCTGCGCGCGTTCGTACGCTCCGGCAGGCCCGTCTACGGCACCTGCGCGGGCATGATCATGCTGGCGGACAAGCTCCTGGACGGCCGCGCGGACCAGGAGACGCTGGGCGGCATCGACATGATCGTGCGGCGCAACGCCTTCGGGCGGCAGAACGAGTCCTTCGAGGCGGCCGTCCGGATGGCGGGGATCGACGGCGCACCGGTCGAGGGCGTCTTCATCCGCGCCCCCTGGGTCGAGTCGACGGGCGCGCAGGTGGAGATCCTGGCGGCGTACGACGGGCACACCGTGGCCGTCCGGCAGGGTAACGTCCTGGCTACGTCCTTCCATCCGGAGCTGACCGGCGACCACCGGGTCCACGCGCTTTTCGTGGACATGGTGCGCGCCGCGCGGCGCCGGGCGGATGCGTAGGCGTACCGCCGGGGTGGTGGCCGGAAAACGGGCCCGCACGTCCCGGTAGGATCTCAGGCGTTCGTTTCGAAATGGGTTACGCGAAGGAGACAGGCGGATGTCCGGCCACTCTAAATGGGCTACGACGAAGCACAAGAAGGCCGTGATCGATGCCAAGCGCGGCAAGCTCTTCGCGAAGCTGATCAAGAACATCGAGGTGGCGGCCCGTACCGGCGGCGCCGACCCCGATGGCAACCCGACGCTCTTCGACGCCATCCAGAAGGCGAAGAAGCAGTCGGTGCCGAACAAGAACATCGACTCCGCGGTCAAGCGCGGTGCCGGCCTGGAGGCCGGTGGCGCCGACTACGAGACGATCATGTACGAGGGTTACGGCCCGAACGGCGTCGCGGTGCTCATCGAGTGCCTCACCGACAACCGCAACCGTGCCGCCTCCGACGTCCGCGTCGCCATGACCCGCAACGGCGGTTCGATGGCCGACCCGGGTTCGGTGTCCTACCTGTTCAACCGCAAGGGCGTCGTCATCGTCCCCAAGGGCGAACTGTCCGAGGACGACGTGCTCGGCGCGGTCCTGGACGCGGGCGCCGAGGAGGTCAACGACCTCGGCGAGACCTTCGAGGTCCTCAGCGAGGCCACCGACCTGGTCGCGGTCCGCACCGCGCTCCAGGAAGCCGGCATCGACTACGACTCGGCCGACGCCAACTTCGTCCCCACCATGCAGGTGGAGCTGGACGAGGAGGGCGCGCGCAAGATCTTCAAGCTGATCGACGCGCTGGAGGACAGCGACGACGTGCAGAACGTCTTCGCCAACTTCGACGTCTCCGACGACGTCATGGCCAAGGTCGACGCCTGATTCCGCTCCGCGGCCGGACCGTCCCCCGGGGCGGGGACCGGCCGCCGGGGCGCCTCACGTGACGGTTGTGCAGCAGTACGGGCCGGCGGGACACACCCCGTCGGCCCGTCGCGTTGTCAGTGGCGGCCGATAACCTGCACGAACAGGCAACGAAGGACGCGGCCGAGGCACGAGGGGGAGGGAAGAGGCCCGATGAAGGTGCTGGGGGTGGACCCCGGGCTGACCCGCTGCGGGGTCGGCGTGGTCGAGGGCGTCGCGGGCCGCCCGCTGACGATGGCCGCAGTCGGGGTCGTGCGGACCCCGGCCGACGGGGAGATCGCCGAGCGGCTGGTCCTCATAGAGCGCGGCATCGAACAGTGGCTGGAGGAACACCGTCCCGACTGCGTCGCGGTGGAGCGCGTCTTCAGCCAGCACAACGTCCGTACGGTCATGGGAACGGCCCAGGCCAGCGCGATCGCCATGGTCTGCGCCGCGCGCCGGGGGCTGCCCGTGGCGCTGCACACCCCCAGCGAGGTCAAGGCCGCCGTCACCGGCTCGGGCCGGGCCGACAAGGCCCAGGTCGGCGCGATGGTCACCCGCCTGCTGCGGCTGGACGCCCCGCCCAAGCCGGCCGACGCGGCCGACGCGCTGGCGCTGGCCATCTGCCACATCTGGCGCGCGCCCGCCATCGGCCGCCTCCAGCAGGCGCAGGCCGCCGCCAACCGTCTCCAGCGGTCCCGGACGACGGCCCGCCGCGCCCCCCTTTCCGTACGCGCGTCCGCTCCCGCCCGCACACCCGCCCCCGTACGAGCGCCTGCTCCCGCCCGCACACCCGGTCCGGGCCGCGCGCCTGAGCCCGTACGTGCCCCCGGCTCCGGTTCCGGTTCCGGTTCCGGCCCAGGGTCCGAAGCCGCCCGGACGACGCAGAACCCCCGGAACGCCCAGAACCCCCAGAACACTCAGCACCCCCAGAAGGACACCCGATGATCGCCTTCGTCTCCGGCCCGGTCGCCGCCCTCGCCCCGGACACCGCCGTCGTCGAGGTCGGCGGCATCGGCATGGCCGTCCAGTGCACTCCCGGCACCCTCTCCAAGCTGCGCGTCGGGGAGCCGGCCAAGCTCGCCACCTCCCTCGTCGTACGGGAGGACTCACTGACCCTGTACGGCTTCGCGGACCAGGACGAGCGGCAGACCTTTGAACTCCTGCAGACCGCTTCCGGCGTGGGCCCGCGGCTGGCCCAGGCGATGCTCGCCGTGCACTCCCCGGACACCCTGCGGCTCGCCGTCGCCAACGGGGACGACAAGACGCTCATGGCCGTACCCGGCATCGGCAAGAAGGGCGCCCAAAAGCTCCTCCTGGAACTGAAGGACCGGCTCGGCGCCCCGGTGGGCAACGCCACGGCGGGCGTCGGCAGCGCCGTGACCGCCGGCTGGCGCGACCAGTTGCACGCCGCGCTCATCGGCCTGGGCTATGCCACCCGCGAGGCCGAGGAGGCGCTGGCCGCGGTGGCGCCGCAGGCCGAGGCGGCCGTGGCCGAGGGCGGCCGGCCGCAGGTGCCGCAGCTCCTGAAGGCCGCTCTGCAGACCTTGAACCGGGCGCGCTGAGCCGCGCGTCCCACGGCGCCCCGGCCGAGCGGCCCGGCGCCACCCCGCCAGGAAAGACCCTTCGGCGCACCCCGCGGCCGGGGCGGCCGAGACGAGATGTGAGGCAGGACGGAAGTGAACTGGGACCAGCGCACCGACGCCGCGGACGGCGGGTGGCCGGGCGGGCTCGCGGACGGCCCGGCCGGAGCGGCCGACCGCCTGGTGGGACCGGACGCCGATGGGGAGGACACCGCGGTGGAGGCCGCGCTGCGCCCCAAGGACCTGGAGGAGTTCGTGGGCCAGGAGCGGGTGCGCGAGCAGCTCGACCTGGTCCTGCGGGCGGCCCGCGCCCGCGGCGCCACAGCCGACCACGTCCTGCTCTCCGGTGCCCCCGGGCTCGGCAAGACCACCCTGTCGATGATCATCGCCGCCGAGATGGGCGCCCCGATCCGCATCACCTCCGGGCCCGCCATCCAGCACGCCGGAGACCTGGCCGCGATCCTCTCCTCCCTCCAGGAAGGTGAGGTGCTCTTCCTCGACGAGATCCACCGGATGTCCCGGCCCGCCGAGGAGATGCTCTACATGGCGATGGAGGACTTCCGGGTCGACGTCATCGTCGGCAAGGGCCCCGGCGCCACCGCCATCCCCCTGGAACTGCCGCCCTTCACCCTGGTCGGCGCCACCACCCGGGCCGGCCTGCTGCCGCCGCCGCTGCGCGACCGGTTCGGCTTCACCGGCCACATGGAGTTCTACACACCCGCCGAACTCCAGCGGGTCATCCACCGCTCCGCGGGCCTGCTGGATGTCGACATGGAGCCCGAGGGCGCCGCCGAGATCGCCGGCCGCTCCCGCGGCACCCCGCGCATCGCCAACCGTCTGCTGCGCCGGGTCCGCGACTACGCCCAGGTCAAGGCCGACGGCGTGATCACCCGCGAGATCGCCTCCCAGGCGCTGGGTGTGTACGAGGTCGACGGCCGCGGCCTGGACCGGCTGGACCGCGCCGTGCTGACGGCCCTGCTCAAGCTGTTCGGCGGCGGTCCGGTGGGCCTGTCCACCCTCGCGGTGGCGGTGGGGGAGGAGCGCGAGACGGTCGAGGAGGTCGCCGAGCCGTTCCTGGTACGCGAGGGCCTGCTCGCCCGTACGCCCCGTGGCCGGATCGCCACCCCCGCCGCCTGGGCCCACCTGGGACTCGTACCTCCGCAGCAGCAGGCGGGCGGCGGCGGACAGCAGGGGCTCTTCGGAGCGTGACGGCGCGGTCAGTCGCCGGGTCAGGAACTGCGGTGCCATGCTGGGCGTTGTTCCACCGGTGCGGACTCGCTTAGACTCCGCCGATGCCGTCCGTATGGTCCGGCATACCCACCCCCGTATATCAGACCGCGCCTCCAGCGGTCGTGCGAAGGATTTCCGTCCCGTGAGTATCGTGACCCTCCTCCCGTTCATCGTCCTCATCGGGGCCATGTTCCTGATGACGCGGTCTGCCAAGAAGAAGCAGCAGCAGGCTGTGGAAATGCGTAACCAGATGCAGCCCGGCACCGGCGTCCGCACGATCGGAGGCATGTACGCCACCGTCAAGGAGATCCACGACGACACGGTCCTCCTTGAGGTCGCCCCGGGCGTGCACGCCATCTACGCCAAGAACGCCATCGGCGCTGTGCTGCCGGACGACGAGTACAACCGCATCCTCGACGGTGCCGACCCGGTCCACACCGACGAGCCGGTCGTGCCCGACGACGCCTCCTCGCTGACCGGGGACACCGCCGACGCCGACGAGCCGGCCGCCGGGTCCGCCAAGCTCCAGAAGTCGGACAAGATCGACCTGGGCAAGACCGGCGCCGACGAGCCGGCCGAGCCGGCCGAGGCGAAGACCGCCGAGGACGCGAAGGACACGAAGGACGCGCCGAAGGCCGAGAAGAAGGACGGCGGCGCCGACGCGAAGTAAGCCCCGCCCCTACGGAACCGCGAGCGCCCGCCATACGGTGCGCCGCGGTTCCGGGACGGTCTAGGCTCCGGCGGGGGCACGTCCCCACAACACTTCGTGGCCGCTCGGCAGACACCCGAAGCCGGGCGGTTGGACAGGGAGATACGAGAAGGTGGCAGCACCGAACAAGGGCCGCAGGTCCCCTGGAGGCCAGGGAAGGCCGGGGCGCACCCTGGTCCTGATCCTGATCGCCATGATCGCGCTGGTCGGGGGCATGTTCTACTCCGGCACGCTGACGCCGCGACTGGGCATCGACCTGGCGGGCGGCACGAGCTTCACGCTCGCGGCCCAGAACCAGCCGGGCAAGCCCAATGCGATCAACGAGACCAACATGAACACCGCCGCGGACATCATGGAGCGGCGTGTCAACGGTCTGGGCGTGTCCGAGGCCGAGGTCCAGACGCAGGGCTCCGACCACATCGTCGTGAACATCCCCAAGGGGACGGACGCCAAGCAGGCCCGGAAGCAGGTCGGTACCACCGCCCAGCTCGCGTTCCGGCCGGTGCTGACCGCCGCCGCGGGCGCCAAGACCCCGGCGCCCACCCCCAGCCCCTCCAAGGGCGGCAAGGACGGCAAGGGAGCCGACAAGAAGGACGGCAAGGACGCCAAGAAGGACGACGGCAAGGACGGCAAGGACGCCAAGGACGGCAAGAAGGACGAAGCGTCCTCGCCGTCCCCGTCCGCCAGCGCCTCCCCCCAGGGCCGCGCCGTGACCAGCGGTCTGAAGAAGGACCCGTCCACCCCGCCCAAGGCGACCTCCCCCTCCGGCTCCGCCTCCGCCAAGCCCAGCACCCCGCCCCAGCAGCCGCCGGCCGGTCCCACCGAGGTCCCGGCCGACCTCCAGAAGAAGCTGGCGGCCCTGGACTGCTCCACCAAGCGCTCCCGCGCCGAGGCCAACCAGCAGGCCGCCGGCGCCAAGCCCGGCGACCAGGTCGTGGCCTGTGGTGACGACGGCGCTCAGAAGTACGCCCTGGGCCCGGTGGCCGTCGAGGGCACCGACGTCAAGGACGCCTCCGCGGTCTTCGAGAGCCAGCAGGGCCAGGGGTGGATCGTCCAGATGGACTTCACCTCCGAGGGCGGCAAGAAGTTCGCCGACATCACCGGCAAGCTCGCCGCCAAGATGCAGCCGCAGAACCAGTTCGCCATCGTGCTCGACGGCGAGGTCATCTCGGCTCCGTCGGTCAGCAAGGCCATTCCCGGCGGGCAGGCCACGATCTCCGGCGGCTTCACCCAGCAGAGCGCCGGGGACCTGGCGAACATGCTGTCCTACGGTGCCCTGCCGCTCTCCTTCAAGATCGACGACGAGACCACGGTCACCGCGGCGCTCGGCGGTGAGCAGCTCCAGGCGGGTCTGATCGCCGGCGCCATCGGCCTCTTCCTGGTCGTGGTCTACCTGGTCGCCTACTACCGCGGTCTGGCCCTGGTCGCCCTCGCCAGCCTCGCGGTCTCCGCGGTCCTCACGTACGCGATCATGACGCTGCTCGGCCCGGCCATAGGCTTCGCGCTGAACCTGCCGGCCGTCTGCGGCGCGATCGTCGCCATCGGTATCACGGCCGACTCCTTCATCGTCTACTTCGAGCGCATCCGGGACGAGATCCGCGAGGGCCGCTCGCTGCGTCCCTCGGTGGAGCGCGGCTGGCCGCGCGCCCGCCGTACGATCCTGGTCTCGGACTTCGTGTCGTTCCTGGCCGCGGCGGTGCTCTTCATCGTCACCGTCGGCAAGGTGAAGGGCTTCGCGTTCACCCTCGGGCTCACCACGGTCCTGGACGTCGTCGTGGTCTTCTTCTTCACCAAGCCGCTGGTGACGCTGCTGGCCCGCCGGAAGTTCTTCGCCGGCGGTCACCCCTGGTCCGGGCTGGACCCCAAGCGCCTGGGCGCCAAGCCGCCGCTGCGCGGTCGCCGTCGTGCCGCCGCCCCCATCGAGACGAAGGAGGCGTGAGATGTCCAAGCTCGGAAACCTCGGCGCCCGGCTCTACCGCGGTGAGGTCGGCTACGACTTCATCGGCAAGCGGAAGATCTGGTACGGCATCTCGATCCTGATCACCATCACGGCCATCGTGGGCCTGGCGGTGCGCGGCCTGAACATGGGCATCGAGTTCTCCGGCGGCGCGGTCTTCACCACGCCCAAGACCAGCGTGTCCGCCGCGGAGGCGGAGCGCCGGGCCGAGGCCGCCGCCGACGGCCACCAGGCCGTGGTGCAAAAGCTCGGCAGCGGTGGCCTGCGCATCCAGATCAGCGAGCTGGACACCGAGCAGTCGCTGCCGGTGCAAGAGGCCCTGGCCAAGGACCTCAACGTCCCGGCCAAGGACATCAACACCCAGCTCGTCGGGCCGAGCTGGGGTGAGCAGATCGCCGACAAGGCCTGGCTGGGCCTGGGGATCTTCATGGTCCTCGTGGTGATCTACCTGGCCATCGCCTTCGAGTGGCGGATGGCGCTGGCGGCCCTGATCGCGCTGGTCCACGACCTGACGATCACGGTCGGTGTGTACGCCCTGGTCGGCTTCGAGGTCACCCCGGGCACCGTCATCGGTCTGCTGACGATCCTGGGTTACTCGCTCTACGACACCGTCGTGGTCTTCGACAGCCTCAAGGAGATGTCCAAGGACATCACCAAGCAGACCCGCTTCACCTTCGGTGAGATGGCCAACCGCAGCATCAACTCGACCCTGGTGCGTTCGATCAACACCACGGTCGTGGCGCTGCTGCCGGTCGCCGGTCTGCTCTTCGTCGGCGGCGGCTTCCTGGGCGCCGGCATGCTCAACGACATCTCGCTCGCGCTGTTCGTCGGCCTCGCGGCCGGCGCGTACTCCTCGATCTTCATCGCGACCCCGCTGGTCGCCGACTTCAAGGAGCGCGAGCCGACGATGAAGGCGCTGGCCAAGCGGGTGCACGCCAAGCGTGCCGCCGCCGCGGCCAAGGGCGACTCCCGGGAGGAGCCGCGCCGCGCCGGTGACGCCGAGGACGCAGCGTACGAACAGGAGGGTGCCGAGGCCGCCGGGAACGCCGCCGCGGCCGGCACCGGTGTCGCCGGCCCGCGCCGGCAGGCCGACTCCCGCGGCAGCCGCGGCCGGGGCCGTCCGTCGGGCGGGCGCCGATGAGCGCCCCCGCCGGGCTGCGCGAGCTGCTGCTCAGCCGTATCGCGGACGTGCCGGACTACCCCAAGCCCGGAGTGGTGTTCAAGGACATCACCCCGCTGCTCGCCGATGCCACGGCCTTCGGCGCGCTGACCGATGCGTTCGCCGACATGTGCGTGCGCTACCGGGTGGACAAGGTCGTGGGCCTGGAGGCGCGGGGATTCATCCTCGCCGCCCCCGTGGCGGTCCGCGCGGGCGTGGGATTCGTTCCCGTACGCAAGGCCGGAAAGCTCCCCGGAGCGACCCTGCGCCAGGCGTACGAGCTGGAGTACGGCACCGCCGAGATCGAGCTGCACGCCGACGCGCTGGCGCCCGGCGACCGTGTCCTGGTGATAGACGACGTGCTGGCCACCGGCGGCACCGCCGACGCCTCGCTCCAGTTGATCCGCCGCGCGGGCGCCGAGGTGGCGGGCGTCGCGGTCCTGATGGAGCTGGGCTTCCTGGACGGCCGCGCACGCCTGGAGCCCGATCTGGCGGGTGCCCCGCTGGAGGCGCTGATCACCGTCTGACCGGTTACCGCCGTACGCGGAGCAGCGGTGCCGCCGCACCTCGCGACGGCACCGCGTACCGCGCACGAACCGCACATCGTTTGCGAAAAGGCATCCGGAACAAACCCGGATGCCTTTTCGCTGTCCTGTACGGACCTTCGGGCCGCGGAAGAGGCCGGGCGCCCGGCTCGATACCATGGCACCCCGACCAGTTCCCGGTCTGGTGGTCCGGACCCTCCCTCCTCGCCCGCCCGCGGCGACCGGAGGCCCCCACCGAGGAGTAGCTCTTGCCAGACGAGGCCCAGCCGCTCTCCCCCGAAGCCCGTCCGGGGGATCCGCGTCCGCCCGTACGGACCGGCTGACGCCGGACGCCGCGGCGCACTCGGACGCGCCGGACAGGACCGGGAGCGGCGGCGCCGCGCGGCGGTCCCGGCAGCCGGCCGTCCGGCCCGCCGCGCCGCCCCCCGTCCCGGTGCACAAGACCCCGGCGACCGTGCCCAAGTCCCCGCCGCCCGCCACCACCGGCCGCTCCGGCTCGCCCAACCGCGTACGGGCCCGGCTCGCGCGCCTGGGCGTGCAGCGCCAGAGCCCGTACAACCCGGTCCTGGAACCGCTGCTGCGGATCGTGCGCGGCAACGACCCGAAGATCGAGACGGCCACGCTGCGCCAGGTCGAGCGTGCCTACCAGGTCGCCGAGCGCTGGCACCGCGGCCAGAAGCGCAAGAGCGGCGACCCGTACATCACCCACCCGCTCGCGGTGACCACGATCCTGGCCGAGCTGGGCATGGACCCGGCGACCCTCATGGCGGGCCTGCTGCACGACACCGTCGAGGACACCGAGTACGGCCTGGACACGCTGCGCCGCGACTTCGGTGACCAGGTGGCGCTGCTCGTGGACGGCGTGACCAAGCTGGACAAGGTCAAGTTCGGCGAGGCCGCGCAGGCGGAGACCGTACGCAAGATGGTCGTGGCGATGGCCAAGGACCCGCGCGTCCTGGTCATCAAGCTCGCCGACCGCCTGCACAACATGCGCACCATGCGCTACCTCAAGCGGGAGAAGCAGGAGAAGAAGGCGCGCGAGACCCTGGAGATCTACGCGCCGCTGGCCCACCGGCTGGGCATGAACACCATCAAGTGGGAGCTGGAGGACCTGGCCTTCGCCATCCTCTACCCCAAGATGTACGACGAGATCGTACGGCTGGTCGCCGAACGCGCCCCCAAGCGTGACGAGTACCTGGCCATAGTGACCGACGAGGTCCAGGCCGACCTGCGGGCCGCCCGCATCAAGGCCACCGTCACCGGCCGCCCCAAGCACTACTACAGCGTCTACCAGAAGATGATCGTGCGGGGCCGGGACTTCGCCGAGATCTACGACCTGGTGGGCATCCGCGTCCTGGTCGACACCGTCCGGGACTGCTACGCGGCCCTGGGAACCGTGCACGCGCGATGGAATCCGGTCCCCGGCCGGTTCAAGGACTACATCGCGATGCCCAAGTTCAACATGTACCAGTCGCTGCACACGACGGTCATCGGGCCCAGCGGCAAGCCCGTCGAGCTCCAGATCCGTACGTTCGACATGCACCGCAGGGCCGAGTACGGCATCGCCGCGCACTGGAAGTACAAGCAGGAAGCGGTCGCCGGCGCCTCCAAGGTGCGTACCGACGTGCCCAAGAACGCCGGCAAGGGCGTCGGCCAGGACACCGTCAACGACATGGCCTGGCTTCGGCAGTTGCTGGACTGGCAGAAGGAGACCGAGGACCCCGGCGAGTTCCTGGAGTCGCTGCGCTTCGACCTCTCCCGCAACGAGGTCTTCGTCTTCACGCCCAAGGGCGATGTCATAGCGCTGCCGGCCGGCGCCACCCCGGTGGACTTCGCGTACGCCGTCCACACCGAGGTCGGTCACCGCACCATAGGGGCGCGGGTCAACGGCCGCCTGGTGCCGCTGGAGTCGACCCTGGACAACGGGGATCTCGTCGAGGTCTTCACCTCCAAGGCGCCCGGCGCGGGGCCCTCCCGCGACTGGCTGGGCTTCGTGAAGTCCCCGCGCGCCCGCAACAAGATCCGCGGCTGGTTCTCCAAGGAGCGCCGGGACGAGGCCATCGAGCACGGCAAGGACGCCATCGCGCGGGCCATGCGCAAGCAGAACCTGCCGATCCAGCGCATCCTGACGGGCGACTCGCTGGTCACCCTCGCCCACGAGATGCGCTATCCGGACATCTCCTCCCTCTACGCCGCCATCGGCGAGGGGCATGTCACCGCGCAGAGCGTCGTACAGAAGCTGGTGCAGGCGCTCGGCGGACAGGACGAGGCGACCGAGGACATCGCCGAGTCCACCCCGATCCGGCCGCGCTCCAAGCGGCGCTCCAGCGCCGACCCGGGCGTGGTGGTCAAGGGCGTCGAGGACGTGTGGGTCAAGCTGGCCCGGTGCTGTACGCCGGTCCCGGGCGACCCCATCATCGGCTTCGTCACCCGCGGCAGCGGTGTGTCGGTGCACCGCGCCGACTGCCTCAACGTCGACTCCCTGTCCCGGCAGCCGGAGCGCATCCTGGACGTCGAGTGGGCCCCCACCCAGTCCTCGGTCTTCCTGGTCGCCATCCAGGTCGAGGCCCTGGACCGCTCCCGGCTGCTGTCGGACGTCACCCGTGTCCTGTCCGACCAGCACGTCAACATCCTGTCCGCGGCCGTCCAGACCTCCCGCGACCGGGTCGCCACCTCGCGCTTCACCTTCGAGATGGGCGACCCCAAGCACCTGGGGCACGTCCTCAAGGCCGTACGGGGCGTGGAGGGCGTGTACGACGTCTACCGTGTGACCTCGGCCCGCCGGCCGTAAGCAGGGCCACAGGCGGCCGTAGGACCCGGCACCGCACGTCCGAGGGCCCTGTACGGAGATCCGTACAGGGCCCTCGGGGTGGTGGCCGCTGTCAGCCGCGAAGGGCGCGCGCCCTCAGCCGCCGAACTCCTCCAGGCCCTTCAGCGCCTGGTCCAGCAGCGCCTGCCGGCCCTCCAGCTCCCGCGCGAGCTTGTCGGCCTTGGCGTCGTTCCCGGCCGCCCGGGCCGCGTCGATCTGCCGCTGGAGCTTGTCCACGGCGTCCTGGAGCTGGCCGGTCAGGCCCTCCGCCCGGGCCCGCGCCTCGGGGTTCGTACGCCGCCAGTCGGCCTCCTCGGCCTCCTGGATGGCGCGCTCGACCGCGTGCATCCGGCCCTCGATCTTCGGGCGGGCGTCCCGCGGGACGTGACCGATCGCCTCCCAGCGCTCGTTGATCGAGCGGAAGGCCGCCCGCGCGGCCTTCAGGTCCGAGACCGGCAGCAGCTTCTCCGCCTCGGCGACCAGTTCCTCCTTGCGGGTGAGGTTCTCCCGCTGCTCGGCGTCCCGCTCCGCGAAGACCTCGCCGCGCGCCTGGAAGAAGATGTCCTGGGCGCCGCGGAAGCGGTTCCACAGGTCGTCCTCGTGCTCCCGCTGGGCGCGCCCCGCGGCCTTCCACTCGGCCATCAGCTCGCGGTAGCGGGCCGCGGTGGGGCCCCAGTCCGTCGAGCCGGACAGCGCCTCCGCCTCGGCGACCAGCTTCTCCTTGGTCTTACGGGCCTCCTCGCGCTGGGCGTCCAGCGAGGCGAAGTGCGCCTTGCGCCGCTTGGAGAACGCCGAACGGGCGTGCGAGAAGCGGTGCCACAGTTCGTCGTCCGCCTTGCGGTCCAGGCGCGGCAGGCCCTTCCAGGTGTCGACCAGCGCGCGCAGCCGCTCGCCCGCCGCCCGCCACTGCTCGCTGGCCGCCAGTTCCTCGGCCTCGGCGACCAGCTTCTCCTTGGCCTGGCGCGCCTCGTCGCTCTGCCGGGCCTTCTCGGCCTTGCGCTCCTCCCGGCGGGCCTCGACGTCGCCCACGAGCTTGTCCAGCCGCTTCTTCAGGGCGTCCAGGTCGCCCACGGCGTGGTGCTCGTCCACCTGCTGACGCAGGTGCTCGATCGCGGCCGTCGCGTCCTTCGCCGACAGGTCGGTGGTTTTGACCCGGCGCTCGAGGAGGCCGATCTCGACGACCAGGCCCTCATACTTGCGCTCGAAGTAGGCGAGGGCCTCCTCGGGAGATCCCGCCTGCCACGATCCGACGACCTGCTCGCCGTCGGCGGTACGCACGTACACGGTCCCCGTCTCATCGACGCGGCCCCATGGGTCGCTGCTCACAGCGCCTCCTCCACATGATGCCGACGAGGGCGTTCGCCCCCCGGCATCGTCCACATTTTCTGTCCGGCAGGGCCGCGCCCTGGCCGGTCCGACGGGCTGTCTTGCGGGTGCGGGGGACAGCCTCCCTGGGCCATCGGCCACGGGACCCCAGAGCAAGCACCCTGCACAACGCCAATCTAGGCGACCGGCGGCCCGGCTGTCCGCATCCAGCACGACCGAAATTCCGTGGTGCGCACCCCTTACGAGTCCCTTACGGGCCCGTGGAGGTCACCCGCGGGGTGCCGCGCGGGGGCCCGTGGAGGTCCCCCGGCGGCGCCGTCCGGCGGCCGGGGACCTCTTGGGACCCGGTGATCCCAGGTCTCGGCGGTCCGGGGAACAGGCGGTTTCAGGACGTGGTGACGGTCGCCCGGTCGATGACCACCGTGGCGTTGGGCGCCGTGTTCTGCGTGGCCGGATCGAGCGTGGTGCCCGCCTTGGCGATCTTCTTCAGGACGTCCATGCCCTCGGTGACCGTCCCGAAGGGGGTGTAGTTCGCCGGGAGCCGGCTGTCCTGGTAGACGAGGAAGAACTGGCTGCCGCCGGTGTTGCGGGTCTTCTCGTCGCGGCCGTCGTAACGGTTGGCCATCGCCACCGTGCCCGCCGGGTAGACGCCGCCCTTGAGCCGGGGGTCCTTGAGGTTCTCGTCCGGGAGGGTGAAGCCGGGGCCGCCCTTGCCCGTACCGGTCGGGTCGCCGCACTGGAGGACGAAGATCCCCTGGTCGGTCAGCCGGTGGCACTTGCTGTGGTCGAAGTACTTCTTGTCCGCGAGGAAGGCGAAGGCGTTCACGGTGTGCGGGGCCTTGGCGGCGTCCAGCTTCAGGCCGATGTCACCGCAGGTCGTCTTCAGCTTCATCGTGTACGCGGCCGAGGTGTCGACCGACATGGCCGGTTCCTTCTCCCAGTGCTGCGTGGACGGCTTGCCCGGGGCGGGCTTGCCGCACGGGTCGGGAGCCTTGGCCGGGGTCGTCGGCCGGGCCGCCGCGTCGGTGGACTTCTCGTCCTTGCCCTTGTCGCCGTTCGCGGTCAGGGCGGCACACGAGGCTGCGCCGCCCGCCAGCGCCACCGCCAGGACGGCGGCGATGACCGCGTTGCGCCGCTTGGCCTTGGCCCGGGCCGCGGCCCGCCGCTGCTGCTGGCGCTCGAACTTCTCCCGGGCGAGCTGCCGCCGCCGCTGATCGCTGCTGACCACCGGTCGTCTCCTTGTGTGCGCTCGTGATCTGCCGTGGCCCGTACCGTATACGGGTTCGCCCCCGCGGGAGTCCCGCCGGTAGGCTCTGGAACTGCTGAACCCTCTGGGATCTGTCTGCCGGACCGAATTTTAAGGACGAACGTGCTGATTGCCGGGTTCCCCGCCGGGGCCTGGGGGACCAACTGTTACCTGGTCGCCCCGGCCGCAGGTGAGGAGTGCGTGATCATCGACCCCGGCCATCTGGCCACCGAGGGCGTCGAGGAAACGCTGAAGAAGCATCGGCTCAAGCCCGTCGCCGTCGTCCTCACCCACGGCCACATCGACCACGTCGCCTCGGTCGTCCCGGTGTGCGGGGCGCACGACGTCCCGGCCTGGATCCACCCCGCGGACCGCTACATGATGAGCGACCCGGAAAAGGCGCTGGGCCGTTCCATCGGGCAGCCGCTCATGGGCGAGCTGACCGTCGGGGAACCGGACGACGTCAAGGAACTGGCCGACGGCGGGAAGCTGGAACTGGCGGGTCTGGAATTCACCGTCGCGCACGCCCCGGGCCATACCAAGGGGTCGGTGACCTTCCGGATGCCCGAGCAGGCCGACATTCCGCCGGTCTTCTTCTCGGGCGACCTGCTGTTCGCCGGCTCCATCGGACGCACAGATCTGCCCGGCGGTGACCACGCCGAGATCCTGCGGTCGCTGGCACGCGTGTGCCTGCCCCAGGACGACTCGACCGTGGTGCTGTCCGGACACGGTCCCCAGACCACCATCGGCCGCGAGCGCGCCACCAACCCGTACCTGCGGGAGGTGGCCGCCGGCCTCGGAGCCCAGGCACCCACCGCGGCTCCGCGACGAGGAATGTGACAAGACTTCCGTGAGCACCTTCAAGGCCCCCAAGGGCACCTACGACCTGATCCCGCCGCAGTCCGCGACCTACCTCGCGGTGCGCGAGGCGATCTCCGCGCCGCTCAAGCGCTCCGGCTACGGCTACATCGAGACCCCCGGCTTCGAGAACGTCGAACTGTTCGCGCGCGGCGTCGGCGAGTCCACCGACATCGTCACCAAGGAGATGTACGCCTTCGAGACCAAGGGCGGCGACAAGCTGGCCCTGCGCCCCGAGGGCACCGCCTCCGTCCTGCGCGCGGCGCTGGAGGCCAACCTCCACAAGTCCGGCAACCTGCCCGTCAAGCTCTGGTACTCCGGCTCCTACTACCGCTACGAGCGCCCGCAAAAGGGCCGCTACCGCCACTTCTCGCAGGTCGGCGCGGAGGCGATCGGCGCCGAGGACCCGGCGCTGGACGCCGAGCTGATCATCCTCGCCGTCGACGCGTACAAGTCCCTCGGGCTGAAGAACTTCCGCCTGCTGCTGAACTCGCTCGGCGACAAGGAGTGCCGCCCCGTCTACCGGGCCGCCCTCCAGGACTTCCTGCGCGGTCTGGACCTGGACGAGGACACCCGGCGCCGGATCGACATCAACCCGCTGCGGGTCCTGGACGACAAGCGTGCGCAGGTCCAGGAGCAACTGGCGGGCGCGCCGCTGCTGCGCGACCACCTGTGCGAGGCGTGCAAGGCGTACCACGAGCAGGTGCGCGAGCTGCTGGGCGCGGCGGGCGTGGCGTACGAGGACGACCCGAAGCTGGTGCGCGGGCTGGACTACTACACCCGTACGACCTTCGAGTTCGTCCACGACGGCCTGGGCGCGCAGTCCGCGGTCGGCGGCGGCGGGCGCTACGACGGCCTGTCCGAGATGATCGGCGGCCCCGCGCTGCCGTCGGTCGGCTGGGCGCTGGGCGTGGACCGTACGGTGCTGGCGCTGGAAGCCGAGGGCATCGAGCTCGAACTGCCCGCCGCCACGGCCGTCTTCGCGGTGCCGCTCGGCGAGGAGGCCCGCCGGACCCTGTTCGCCGTGGTCACCGAGCTGCGCCGGGCCAAGATCGCCGCGGACTTCGCCTTCGGCGGCAAAGGTCTGAAGAACGCCATGAAGTCCGCCAACCGCTCCGGCGCCCGCCTGGCGGTCGTCGCGGGCGAACGGGACCTGGCCGAAGGCGTGGTGCAGGTCAAGGACCTGGAGAGCGGTGAGCAGACCGCGGTCGCGCTGGACGCGGTCACCGAGGAGGTCCGGCGCAGGCTGGGCTGATCCGGCATGCTGACCGGGTGATCGTGTGAAGCGGCCTGGCCGGTGGCGCAAGGCTGCCGGCCGGGCCGCTCCGTGTCCCGGTCCGTGCCCCTCTGCGCTCCCGCCACGCTCCCTTGGGGTCCGTCCGGCCCGGGCCGGACGGTGCACGGTGAGGTGCCTTTATGTCCATCGAACGGTGATATGGCGCGGAGTTGGGGCACAATGAGGCCCCAAAAGCACCTCCCGGGCGCGATGTCACCGCGCCACCGGGACCTCCACGGCATCGACGGAACGGCGATATGACGACGACAGCGCTTGACGACGTGTCCACCGAAGACGACCGCGGCGGCGGTGGGGGTTCCATCGGCGCGGGGCGCGGGCTCGGCTGGCTGCTGGCGATCACCGGTGCCCTCGGCGTGCTCGCCTCGTTCGTCATCACGACCGACAAGATCGAGCTGCTGAAGGACCCGAACTTCACGCCGGCGTGCACCGTCAGCCCGATCGTCTCCTGCACGGACGTGATGAAGAGCTGGCAGGCGGACGTCTTCGGCTTCCCGAACCCGGTTGCCGGCCTGGTGCTGTACGGCGCGGTCGTCGCCATCGGCATGGGCGTGGTGGCCGGCGCGCGCTACCGCCGCTGGTTCTGGGTGGGCCTGAACATCGGCACCTTCCTGGGCACCGCCTTCTGCATGTGGCTGATGAGCCAGGCGCTGTACGACATCAACGCGCTGTGCCTGTGGTGCACCCTGGCCTGGCTCACGACGCTCACCATGTTCTGGTACACCACCGTGCACAACATCAAGCACGGGATCATCCGGGTGCCCCAGGGAGTGCGCGGTGCCGTGCTGGAGTTCCACTGGGTCGTCCCGGTGCTGTGGTACGGCGTGATCGCGCTGCTGATCCTCACCAACTGGTGGACGTACTGGAGCTCGCTGCTCTGAGCGGCCGGAAGGCCCGACCGGCCCCCGCGCGGCCCGTGGCCCCGGTACCCGGAACGGCCGGGTGCCGGGCCACGGCCGTTCCACCGGCGTTGTCAGTGGGGTGACATAGGCTCGGGGACGTGGAGCCCGACCTGTTCACCGCCGCTGCCGAAGACCGCCAGGAGAAAGACCCCGCGGGGTCTCCCCTCGCCGTACGGATGCGTCCGCGCACCCTGGACGAGGTGGTCGGACAGCAGCACCTGCTCAAGCCCGGCTCGCCGCTGCGCCGTCTGGTGGGGGAGGGGAACGGCGGACCCGCGGGCCCGTCCTCGGTCTTCCTGTGGGGGCCGCCCGGTATCGGCAAGACGACGCTGGCCTATGTCGTCAGCCAGGCCACCAACAAGCGCTTCGTGGAGCTGTCGGCGATCACGGCGGGCGTCAAGGAGGTCCGGGCCGTCATCGACGGCGCCCGCCGGGCCTCGGGCGGCTACGGCAAGGAGACGGTCCTCTTCCTGGACGAGATCCACCGCTTCAGCAAGGCCCAGCAGGACTCCCTGCTGCCCGCCGTCGAGAACCGCTGGGTCACGCTCATCGCGGCGACCACGGAGAACCCGTACTTCTCCGTGATCTCCCCGCTGCTCTCCCGCTCCCTCCTGCTGACCCTGGAACCGCTCACCGACGAGGACCTGCGCGCACTGCTGCGGCGCGCGCTGACCGACGCGCGCGGACTGGCCGGGGCGGTCACGCTCCCTGAGGACACCGAGGCGCATCTGCTGCGGATCGCAGGGGGAGACGCCCGGCGGGCCCTGACGGCCCTGGAGGCCGGGGCCGGGGCCGCGATCTCCAAGGGCGAGAAGGAGATCACGCTCACGACGCTGGAGGAGTCCGTCAACCGGGCCGCGGTGAAGTACGACCGGGACGGCGACCAGCACTACGACGTCGCCAGCGCCCTGATCAAGTCCATCCGCGGCTCCGACGTGGACGCGGCGCTGCACTACCTGGCCCGGATGATCGAGGCGGGCGAGGACCCGCGGTTCATCGCCCGGCGGCTGATGATCTCCGCGAGCGAGGACATCGGCCTGGCCGACCCGACGGCGCTGCAGACCGCGGTCGCCGCCGCCCAGGCCGTGGCGATGATCGGCTTCCCGAGGCCCGGATCACGCTGAGCCAGGCCACCATCGCGCTGGCGCTCGCGCCCAAGTCCAATGCCGCCTACCTGGCGATCGACGCCGCCCTGGCGGACGTACGGGCGGGGCTGGCCGGGCCGGTGCCGCCGCATCTGCGCGACAGTCATTACAAGGGCGCCGAGAAGCTCGGCCACGGCAAGGGCTATCAGTACCCGCACGACCTGCCGGGCGGCATCGCGGCCCAGCAGTACGCCCCGGACGCGGTGCACGGCAAGCGGTACTACACCCCGACCCGCTACGGAGCCGAGGCCCGGTACGCGGAGGTCACCGACCGGGTGCGCGCCCGGCTGCGCGGCGAGGCGCCGCCCCGCCCGGCCGAGCCGGCCACCGGTCCCGCTCCCTCTCCCGCCCCGGATGCGGCGCGGGCCGACGACCGGTCCGGCGAGGGGACGGGGAGCGCCTCGGGTTCCGCCGGCTGACGGGCCGCCGTACGGACCGTACGGAAAACCTCGCGAGGCCGTACAGAAAGCCTCCCGACGCCGTACGGAAACCCTTGCGACGCCGTACGCAGCCGGGAGCCGCACCGCACGGGAAACCCCCGGTCGCGGCCGGGCGCCGGCAAGGCCCGGTCCGGCCCGGTCTACTGCGCGGCCTCGAAGAGGGTGTGCATCGCGCGGCGCAGCTCCGCCACGTCGCGTACGGGCTCGGGGAACTCGAAGCGGGCGTCGAAGGAGTTGCGTGCGGCGTCCGTGAAGCGCACCCGCAGGCCGAAGCGGTCCAGCGCCACCGGCGTGACCGTGACGGCGTCCAGGCCCTCCCGCGCGCCGCACAGCCGCCGCGAGCGGTCGCCCAGCAGCGAGCACAGCCCGCGTACCTGCGCGCCGTGCGCCGCGTCCAGGTGCTGGAGCAGCTCCGCCTCGTGGGCCACCAGCGGGTCGGGCAGGGCGTCGGCGAATTCCTCCGGCTCGACGGACTGCACGCCCCACAGGTCGTCCACGCTCGCTTCGCCGACCTCCAGGCGCAGCATCACCCAGGCGGCCCGCCCGTACATCCCCGGCGCCGGATCCGGCTGCAGTGCCTCACCGATGCCCAGCAGCTCGCCCACCGGGTGCCGCTCGGCGAGCAGCATGGCGGCGCGGGCCCGCTCCTCGTTGCGTACGGGAGTGAGCCAGCCGGCGATCCAGGCCCGTCCACGGACACGATGCGGTACCGAAACCGGTGCCACGTCCGTGATCTCCATCACGGCCGCGAGGTCGTCGTCCTGGGCGTGGACGGCCGCCCGGGCCGCCGCACAGTCCCCAGGAACCAGCAACAGCACGTCTCCTTCGGGTGTCACGGTCCGGCAGACGGGAGCCGCCAGCGCGCTCTCGTCGGGGACCTCGACTCCGGGAATGCTCAGCGACGCCATACCATTGGACTCGGCGAGAGTTCGCACGCGCTCGGCAGCGGTCGGTTGCCGGGCGTCTTCCACGGGACGCGGCTGACCCTCTTCAGCGCTCTGACCAGCACTGGGCAGGGGGATCCCAGGTCGAAACATGCGTTCTCCTCGCAGTAAGGTAAGCCTCACCTAACTTACACGGAGGTCCGTTCCACGTGAACCAGTCGCGTCCCAAGGTCAAGAAGTCCCGCGCGCTCGGCATCGCCCTGACGCCGAAGGCCGTCAAGTACTTCGAGGCCCGTCCCTACCCGCCGGGCGAGCACGGCCGTGGCCGTAAGCAGTCCAGCGACTACAAGGTCCGTCTGCTGGAGAAGCAGCGCCTGCGCGCCCAGTACGACATCAGCGAGCGCCAGATGGCGCGTGCCTACGACCGCGCTCGGAAGGTCGAAGGCAAGACCGGCGAAGCGCTGATCATCGAGCTTGAGCGCCGTCTGGACGCGCTCGTCCTGCGTTCGGGCCTGGCCCGGACGATCTACCAGGCCCGTCAGATGGTCGTGCACGGCCACATCTCGGTGAACGACCGCAAGGTCGACAAGCCGTCCTTCCGCGTCCGTCCCGACGACGTCGTGATGGTCCGCGAGCGCAGCCGCGAGAAGCACCCCTTCCAGGTCGCGCGTGAGGGCGGCTACGCCCCCGAGGGCGAGACCCCGCGCTACCTCCAGGTCAACCTCAAGGCCCTGGCCTTCCGCCTGGACCGCGAGCCGCAGCGCAAGGAGATCCCGGTGATCTGCGACGAGCAGCTCGTCGTCGAGTACTACGCCCGCTGATCCGGACGTAGTCACCGCGGTCATCCGCACCCGGCCCGCCGTCTCCCCGCCGTTCGCGGCGCGGGAGGCGGCGGGTTCGTCGTTCCCGCCCCCACCCCGGCAGGGCGGGAGCCGGTGCCTCATGAGGGACACCGGCGCCGGACGGGGAATGCGGTACGGACGCGGTGGCGCGGCGCGATAAGGTCGGAGTCCGCCGATCGAGCAGGTCGAGCGAAGATCCAGACGAGAGCAGTCGGAGAGTGGTGCCAACGTGTCCGGTGGAGAGGTGGCCGGGATCCTCGTGGCCGTCTTCTGGGCGATCCTCGTGTCCTTCCTCGCCCTGGTGCTGGTGAGGCTCGCGCAGACGCTCAAGGCGACCACCAAGATGGTGGCCGAGGTGTCCGAACAGGCCGTACCGCTGCTCGCCGACGCGTCCGCGACCGTCCGCTCCGCGCACACCCAGCTCGCCCGCGTCGACGCCATCGCCGCCGACGTCCAGGAAGTCACCGCCAACGCCTCCGCACTCTCCTCGACCGTCTCCTCCGCCTTCGGCGGCCCGCTGGTCAAGGTCGCGGCGTTCGGCTACGGCGTGCGCCGCGCGATCGGCAAGAAGGGCGCCCCCGAGCCCGAGCGCACGGTCGTCGTCAGCCGTACCCTGCCCCCCGCCCGCCGTGGCGGGCGCCGCAACCGCCGCTCCAAGGACTGATCACAGCGATGTTCCGCCGCGCATTTTGGTTCACCACCGGCGCAGCCGCCGGAGTGTGGGCCACCACCAAGGTCAACCGCAAGCTGCGCAAGCTCCATCCCGACAGCCTCGCCGCCCAGGCCGCGGACAAAGCCGTCGAGACCGGACACCGGCTGCGTCAATTTGCATTGGACGTACGCAGCGGAATGGCGGACCGTGAAGAGCAGCTCCAGGAGGCGCTGGGTCTGACCGACCGCGGCGCGCCACAGGAGCTGCCCGCGCCGCGCCCCCGCGCGGCGCTTCCCACGCACCCTTCCACGACGAGAACGACCGGCCCGACCGGACCGACCGGAAAAGAGGACCACTGATGGAGTCGGCTGAAATCCGCCGCCGCTGGCTGCGCTTCTTCGAGGAGCGCGGGCACACCGTCGTGCCGTCCGCGTCGCTCATCGCGGACGACCCGACGCTGCTGCTGGTTCCCGCGGGCATGGTGCCCTTCAAGCCGTACTTCCTCGGCGAGGTCAAGCCGCCCTTCCAGCGCGCCACCAGCGTCCAGAAGTGCGTGCGCACCCCCGACATCGAAGAGGTCGGCAAGACCACCCGGCACGGCACGTTCTTCCAGATGTGCGGCAACTTCTCCTTCGGCGACTACTTCAAGGAAGGCGCCATCAAGTACGCCTGGGAGCTGCTGACCAGCTCCGTGGCGGACGGCGGCTACGGCCTGGACCCCGAGCGGCTGTGGATCACGGTCTACCTCGACGACGACGAGGCCGAGCGCATCTGGCACGAGGTCGTCGGCGTGCCCAAGGAGCGCATCCAGCGCCTGGGCAAGAAGGAGAACTACTGGTCCATGGGCGTCCCGGGCCCCTGCGGCCCGTGCTCGGAGATCAACTACGACCGCGGCCCGGAGTTCGGCGCCGAGGGCGGCCCGGCCGTCAACGACGAGCGCTACGTGGAGATCTGGAACCTGGTCTTCATGCAGTACGAGCGCGGTGCGGGCCTGGGCAAGGAGGACTTCGAGATCCTCGGCGAGCTGCCCAGCAAGAACATCGACACCGGCCTCGGCCTGGAACGCCTGGCGATGATCCTCCAGGGCGTCCAGAACATGTACGAGACCGACACCCTGCGCGTGGTCATCGACAAGGCCACCGACCTCACCGGTGTCGCCTACGGCACGGGCCGGGACACCGACGTGTCGCTGCGCGTGGTCGCCGACCACATGCGTACCTCCACGATGCTCATCGGTGACGGCGTCACCCCCGGCAACGAAGGCCGTGGCTACGTCCTGCGCCGCATCATGCGCCGCGCCATCCGCAACATGCGGCTGCTCGGCGCCACCGGCCCGGTCGTCGCCGACCTGCTCGACGTCGTCATCAAGACGATGGGGCAGCAGTACCCGGAGCTGCTGGAGGACCGCAAGCGCATCGAGACGGTCGCCCTCGCCGAGGAGGCCGCCTTCCTCAAGACGCTCAAGGCCGGCACCAACATCCTGGACACCGCCGTCAGCGAGACCAAGTCCTCCGGCGGCAAGGTGCTCTCCGGCGACAAGGCGTTCCTGCTCCACGACACCTGGGGCTTCCCCATCGACCTCACCCTCGAAATGGCCGCCGAACAGGGCCTTTCGGTGGACGAGGAGGGCTTCCGCCGCCTGATGAAGGAGCAGCGGGAGCGCGCCAAGGCCGACGCCCTGGCCAAGAAGCACGGCCACGCCGACATGTCCGCCTACCGCGAGGTGGCCGACTCCGCCGGCTCCACGGTCTTCACCGGCTACACCGACACCGAGGGCGAGTCCGTCGTCGTCGGACTGGTCGTCAACGGCCTCTCCGCCCCGGCCGCCCACGAGGGCGACGACATCGAGGTCGTCCTGGACCGCACCCCCTTCTACGCCGAGGGCGGCGGCCAGCTCGCCGACACCGGCCGCATCAAGCTCGACAACGGCGCCGTGATCGAGGTCCGCGACGTCCAGCAGCCGGTTCCCGGCGTCATCGTGCACAAGGGCACCGTCCAGGTCGGCGAGGTCGTCCTCGGCGCAGCCGCGTACGCCGCCATCGACGTCAGGCGCCGCCGCGCCATCGCCCGCGCCCACAGCGCCACCCACCTCACCCACCAGGCGCTGCGTGACGCCCTGGGCCCCACGGCCGCACAGGCCGGCTCGGAGAACTCCCCGGGCCGCTTCCGCTTCGACTTCGGCTCGCCGACCGCCGTACCCGGCACGGTCCTCACCGACGTCGAGCAGAAGATCAACGAGGTGCTCTCCCGTGAACTCGACGTACACGCCGAGGTCATGAGCATGGAGGAGGCCAAGAAGCAGGGCGCCATCGCCGAGTTCGGCGAGAAGTACGGCGACCGGGTCCGCGTGGTGACCATCGGCGACTTCTCCAAGGAGCTGTGCGGCGGCACCCACGTCCACAACACCGCCCAGCTCGGCCTGGTCAAGCTGCTCGGCGAGTCCTCCATCGGCTCCGGCGTACGCCGCGTGGAGGCCCTGGTCGGCGTGGACGCCTACAAGTTCCTCGCCCGCGAGCACACGGTCGTCTCGCAGCTCACCGAGCTGGTCAAGGGCCGCCCGGACGAGCTGCCCGAGAAGATCTCCGGCGTCCTGGCCAAGCTCAAGGAGGCCGAGAAGGAGATCGAGCGGTTCCGCGCCGAGAAGGTGCTCCAGGCCGCCGCCGGGCTGGCCGCGGGCGCCAAGGACGTCCGCGGGCTGGCCCTGGTCGCCGCCCAGGTGCCCGAGGGCACCTCGGCCGACGACCTGCGCAAGCTGGTGCTGGACGTACGGGGCCGCATCCCGGGCGACCGGCCGGCCGTCGTCGCGCTGTTCACGGTGGCCAATGGCCGCCCGCTGACGGTCATCGCCACCAACGAGGCCGCCCGCGAGCGCGGCGTCAAGGCCGGTGACCTGGTCCGTACGGCCGCCAAGACGCTCGGCGGAGGCGGCGGCGGCAAGCCGGACGTCGCCCAGGGCGGCGGTCAGAACGCCGCCGCCGTGCCCGAGGCCATCGAGGCCGTCGAGCGGCTCGTGGCCGAGGCGGCCTGAGCGCCGTGACCTCCATGCGGCGCGGCAGGCGCCTGGCCATCGACGTCGGGGACGCCCGGATCGGGGTCGCCTCGTGCGACCCCGACGGGGTGCTCGCCACTCCGGTGGAGACCGTCCCCGGACGTGACGTTCCCTCAGCGCACCGGCGGCTCAAGGCGATTGTCGAGGAGTACGAGCCCATCGAGGTCGTCGTCGGTCTGCCCCGCTCCCTCAACGGGGGAGAGGGGCCGGCCGCGGCCAAGGTCCGGGCCTTCGCCCAGGAGATGGCCAAGGGGATCGCTCCCGTGGCCGTCCGGCTGGTCGATGAGCGCATGACAACCGTCACAGCGACACAGGGGTTGCGGGCCTCGGGGGTCAGGAGCAAGAAGGGCCGCTCGGTCGTGGACCAGGCGGCAGCGGTGGTCATCCTGCAGAGCGCGCTGGAGACCGAACGGGTGTCCGGGCGACCGCCGGGCGAGAGCGTCGAAGTGGTCATCTGATCGCGGTACGGTAACGTTCCGCGCGACGCGGCGGCGGTTCGAACAGCCGCGCGTGCAAGAAGAGGCGGACCGGTACGACAGAAGCGCTGCCACCATGGAGCGCACCGCCTCGCGGCTCTAGGGGATCGATGACTGAGTATGGCCGGGGCTACGGCTCCGAACCGTGGCATCCGGAGGACCCGCTCTACGGAGACCGGGTCCGTACGGAGGTGACCCCCAGTCGCAGCAGCCTCAGCAGCCACACCCGTCGCAGCACGGCGGCCCCTCCTACGGAGCCGGGCCGCACCAGCCGGGACACGATCCCTACCAGACCGGTCAGCAGCAGGGCGGATACGGCAACCCCTCGCACCACCAGGGGTACGCGGACCCGTCGGGAC
The DNA here is from genome assembly GCF_022695595.1 of Streptomyces sp. MST-110588. Classification (NCBI taxonomy): domain Bacteria; kingdom Bacillati; phylum Actinomycetota; class Actinomycetes; order Kitasatosporales; family Streptomycetaceae; genus Streptomyces; species Streptomyces sp. MST-110588. The sequence continues at coordinate 979,499 of NZ_CP074380.1, read as the reverse complement.
AGCACTGGGACGAACGGCAGGCCGGCGGTCACTACCCCCAGCAGTCCCACGACCCTCACCACCCCCACCAGCAGCAGCACGGGCAGCATCAGCAGCACCAGCAGTACAACGGCGGCTGGGACCCCGCCCGGAGCGGCGTGCCCCACGACCCGCACGACCCGTACGGGCAGCAGCGGCCCGTCGACCCGTACAGCGGCGGCAGCCCCGACTACTACGGCACCCCGGACGCCTTCCCGCCGCCGCAGCCCCGGCACCTGCGGCAGCAGGCCCCCCTGCACGAACAGCAGCGGCGCGGCGCGCCGGGCGACGACTGGCGGGCCGCGCCCGAACCGCAGGCGTACGAGCAGGGGCGGGAGTACGACGGGCAGGGCACGGGGTACGACCGGCGGCCGGAGTACGAGCGGCCCCACCGCGAGGGCGGCCTCGGCCCCCAGCGCGGGCCCGATCACGAGCAGCAGGAGCGGGAGCAGCAGCGGGAGCGGGAGCCGGAGCACCCCTTCTTCGCGGAGAACGACTTCTTCGCCGACCAGGACGACCACCGGGAGGACCGGGACGACCGCCGCGACGGCGGCCGTCAAGGCGACCGCGGCCGGAACGACAATCGTTCGGACGACGCCCGGGACCGGGACGAGGACGACGAGGAGGAACCGGAGGAGGACCGCCGGTCCGCCCGCGAGCGCCGCGGCAAGAAGGCCGACGGCAGCAAGCCCGGCGGCAAGAAGAAGCCCAGGCGCCGCAGCGGCCTGGCCTGCCTGATCGTCGCCGTCGTCCTCGTCGGCGGGGGCGGCGCCGCCGCGTACTTCGGCTACGACTTCTGGAAGAGCCGCTTCGGCCCGGCCCCGACTTCACGGGCAACGGTGGCGCGCCGGTCCAGGTCGAGATCCCGCGGGGCGCCACCGTGATGCAGATGGGCCTGATCCTCAAGGAGAAGGGCGTCGTCAAGAGCGCCGACGCCTTCTCGCAGGCGGCGGGCGAGAGCAGCAAGGCCAACAGCCTCCAGGCGGGTGTGTACTCGCTGCGCAAGGAGATGTCGGCCGCCGCCGCCGTCCAACTGATGCTGGACCCCAAGAGCCGCAGCGGCCTGACCGTCCCCGAGGGGCTGCGGGACGTCGCCGTCTACCGGCTGATCGACAAGAAGCTGAACCTCAGTGAGGGCACGACCCAGAAGGTGGCCAAGGAGCAGGCCGCGAACCTGGGGCTGCCGGACTGGGCGCAGCAGGCGGACGACAAGGTCAAGGACCCGCTGGAGGGCTTCTTGTATCCCTCGACGTACGAGGTGACCGAGAAGGCGGCGCCGAAGGACGTCCTGCGGCAGATGGTGCAGCGGGCCGTCCAGGAGTACGACAAGCTCGACCTGGCCGCCGGCGCCAGGAAGCTGGGGCTGAAGTCGCCGCGCGAGGTGATCACGGTGGCCAGCCTGGTGACCGCCGAGGGCATGACCCACGACGATTTCCGGAAGATGGCCGAGGTCGTCTACAACCGGCTCAAGCCGGGCAACGCGGAGACCTACGGCAAGCTCCAGTTCGATTCCACCTACAACTACGCCAAGAACCAGAGCAAGATCGACATTCCGCTCTCCCAGATCCGCAAGCTGGACCACCCGTACAACACGTACTTCTACAAGGGCCTGCCGCCCGGTCCGATCGGCAATCCGAGCGTGGACGCGGTCAAGGCGTCGCTGAACCCGACCACCGACGGCTGGTACTACTTCATCTCGCTGGACAGCAAGACCACGAAGTTCACCAAGACCTACAAAGAGCACCAGAAACTCGTCGAGGAATTCAACGAGCGCCGGAAGAAGGGCTGAGGGCGGGCAGTGCCGACGATGACGCGGAGAACGAAGGCGGCGGTCCTGGGGTCGCCCATCGCCCATTCCCTCTCCCCGGCCCTGCACCGGGCCGCGTACGCCGCACTGGGGCTCAGCGACCGGGAGTACGGGCGGTACGAGGTCGACGAGGCCGCGCTGCCCGGCTTCATGGAACGCACCGGCCCCGGGTGGGCGGGGCTGTCGCTGACCATGCCCCTGAAGCGTGCGGTCATCCCGCTCCTGGACGAGGTCAGCGACACCGCCGCCTCGGTCGAGGCCGTCAACACCGTCGTCTTCACCGAGGACGGGCGGCGCCTGGGCGACAACACCGACATCCCCGGCATACGGGCGGCGTTGCACGAGCGCGGTATGACGGGCGTCGAGCACGCCGCGGTCCTCGGCGCCGGCGCCACCGCCTCCTCCGCACTCGCCGCCTTGGCCCCCCTGTGTACGGGCGAGGTGACGGTCTACGTACGCAGCCGGGCCCGCGCGCAGGAGATGCGGAACTGGGGCGAGCGGCTGGGCGTCGCGGTCCGTACGGCCGACTGGGCCGACGCCGCCGCCGCGCTCCACGCGCCCCTGGTGGTCGCCACCACCCCCGCCGGGGCCACCGACGACCTGGCCGGCGCCGTTCCTCAGGCCCCGGGCGTGCTCTTCGACGTGCTGTACGAGCCGTGGCCGACCCCGCTCGCCGCGGCCTGGTCCGCGCGCGGCGGCAAGGTGATCGGCGGCCTGGACCTGCTCGTCCACCAGGCCGTGTTCCAGGTCGAACAGATGACGGGCTGCGACCGCGCCCCGCTGGAGGCGATGCGCGCGGCGGGGCAGGCGGCGCTGGCCGGGCGTCGGGTGTAGGGCGCTTCTGACGGATCTCCGCGGCCTCGCGACGCCCGGCACGCACCCTCGCCGCACGGCGCAAAGGGACAGGTGGCTCCGCCACATGACCCTTCACACCGCACGCCGAGCGCACGCACCGAACACCGCTCCGTCTTCCACGGAGATCCATCAGAAACGCCCTAGCCGGTCGCGGTCACCTCGGCACAGGTATGTGAGGCGTCCGTACCGTGGACCTCGGGGTCGCGCGGGTGTGCGCCCATGGGAGGATCTGCGGGAGAATCCCGTACGGCCCTGAGGAGCATCGTTGAGCAGGTTGCGCTGGCTGACGGCGGGGGAGTCGCACGGCCCCGCACTCGTGGCGACGCTGGAGGGCCTCCCGGCCGGCGTCCCGATCACCACGGACATGGTGGCGGACGCCCTGGCCCGCCGCCGGCTCGGCTACGGCCGGGGTGCCCGGATGAAGTTCGAGCGTGACGAGGTCACCTTCCTCGGCGGTGTACGGCACGGGATCACCCTGGGCTCACCGGTCGCGGTCATGGTGGGCAACACCGAGTGGCCCAAGTGGGAGAAGGTCATGGCGGCCGACCCGGTCGACCCGGCGGAGCTGGCCGAACTGGCCCGTAACGCGCCGCTGACCCGGCCCCGCCCCGGCCACGCGGACCTCGCCGGTATGCAGAAGTACGGTGTGCCGGACGCCCGCCCGATCCTGGAGCGTGCCTCCGCGCGCGAGACCGCCGCCCGCGTGGCACTGGGCGCGGTCGCCCGCTCCTTCCTCAAGGAGACCGCGGGCATCGAGATCGTCTCGCACGTGGTGGAGCTGGCCGCGGCCAAGGCCCCGTACGGCGTCTACCCCAAGCCCTCGGACGTCGAGAAGCTGGACGCCGACCCGGTCCGCTGCCTGGACGCCGACGCGAGCAAGGCGATGGTCGCCGAGATCGACCAGGCCCACAAGGACGGCGACACCCTGGGCGGCGTCGTCGAGGTCCTCGCGTACGGCGTGCCCGTCGGCCTGGGCTCGCACGTCCACTGGGACCGGCGGCTGGACGCCCGGCTGGCCGGCGCCCTCATGGGCATCCAGGCCATCAAGGGCGTCGAGGTCGGCGACGGCTTCGACCTGGCGCGCGTACCGGGCTCCAAGGCCCACGACGAGATCGTCCCGACCCAGGACGGACTGCGCCGGTCCACCGGCCGCTCCGGCGGCACCGAGGGCGGACTGACCACCGGCGAACTGCTGCGCGTACGGGCCGCGATGAAGCCCATCGCCACCGTTCCGCGCGCGCTGGCCACCGTCGACGTCACCACCGGCGAACCGACCCGGGCCCACCACCAGCGCTCGGACGTCTGCGCGGTGCCGGCCGCCGGCATCGTGGCCGAGGCGATGGTCGCCCTGGTCCTGGCCGACGCGGTGACCGAGAAGTTCGGCGGTGACAGCGTGCCCGAGACCCGCCGCAACGTCCGCTCCTACCTCGACAATCTGGCGATCAGGTGACCGAGGACCGGACGGCGCCGGCCGTCGTGCTGGTGGGCCCGCCCGGCGCGGGCAAGTCCACCGTGGGAGCGCTGCTGGCCGAAAAGCTGGGCACCTCCTACCGCGACACCGACGCCGACATCGAGGCACGGGCCGGCAAGCCCATCCCCGACATCTTCGTGGACGACGGCGAGGGGCACTTCCGCGAGCTGGAGCGGCAGGCCGTAAGGGCCGCGGTCCAGGAGCACCGGGGCGTGCTGGCGCTCGGCGGCGGCGCGGTCATGGACGACGGCACCCGGGCGCTGCTGACCGGGCTGCCCGTGGTCTTCCTGGACGTCGAACTCGCCGACGCCGTACAGCGGGTGGGCCTGGACGCCCCGCGCCCGCTGCTCGCCGTCAACCCGCGCCGCCGCTGGCGCGAGCTGATGGAACAGCGCCGCCCGCTGTACACCGAGGTCGCCCGCGCGGTGGTCACCACCGGTGGCCGCAGCCCGCAGGACGTCGCCGAGGCCGTCCTGGACGCCCTCAAGCCCCTTCAGACCCCGGGGGAGCGCCCCCGGACCCCCAGCAGGGAGGAACACCCGTGACGCAGCACGCCACCCGTATCCAGGTCGGCGGTACGGCGGGCAGCGACCCGTACGAGGTCCTCGTCGGCCGGCAGCTCCTGGGCGAACTCCCCGGCCTGATCGGCACCGACGCCAAGCGGGTCGCCGTGCTCCACCCGGAGGCGCTGGCCGCCACCGGCGAGGCGCTGCGCGAGGACCTGGCCGCGCAGGGGTACGAGGCCATCGCCGTTCAGCTACCCAACGCCGAGGAATCCAAGACCGCCGAGGTCGCCGCGTACTGCTGGAAGGCGCTGGGGCAGACCGGCTTCACCCGCACCGACGTGATCGTGGGTGTGGGCGGCGGCGCCACCACCGACCTGGCGGGCTTCGTCGCCGCGACCTGGCTGCGCGGGGTGCGCTGGATCGCCGTACCGACCACCGTGCTGGGCATGGTGGACGCGGCGGTCGGCGGCAAGACCGGCATCAACACCGCCGAGGGCAAGAACCTGGTGGGTGCCTTCCACCCGCCGGCCGGTGTGCTGTGCGACCTGGCCGCACTGGACTCCCTCCCGGTCCACGACTACGTCTCGGGCCTGGCCGAGGTCATCAAGGCCGGCTTCATCGCCGACCCCGCGATCCTGGACCTCATCGAGGCCGACCCCGAGGCCGCCAAGCGCCCCGACGGGCCGCACACCGCCGAGCTGATCGAGCGGGCCATCCGGGTCAAGGCCGAGGTCGTCTCCCAGGACCTCAAGGAATCCGGCCTGCGCGAGATCCTGAACTACGGGCACACCCTCGCGCACGCCATCGAGAAGAACGAGCGCTACAACTGGCGGCACGGCGCCGCCGTCTCCGTCGGCATGGTCTTCGCCGCCGAACTCGGCCGGATCGCCGGGCGGCTGGACGACGCCACCGCCGACCGGCACCGCGCCGTCCTGGGATCCGTCGGCCTGCCGCTGACCTACCGCGGCGACCAGTGGCCCAAGCTGCTGGAGACGATGAAGGTGGACAAGAAGTCCCGCGGCGACCGGCTGCGCTTCATCGTCCTGGACGGCCTGGCCAAGCCGACCGTCCTGGAGAGCCCGGACCCGGCCATGCTGTTGGCCGCGCACGCGGAGATCGCCGCATGAGCGGGGCGCAGGGCCCCGAGCCGCGCCGGGTGTTCGTGCTCAACGGCCCCAACCTGGGCCGGCTGGGCTCCCGCGAGCCGGACGTGTACGGCGCCACCTCCTACGCCGGGCTGGTCGAACAGTGCGCCGCGCTCGGCAAGGAACTGGGCCTGGAGGCGGAGGTCCGGGAGACCAACGACGAGGGCGAGATGATCCGCTGGCTCCACGAAGCAGCGGACGGCTCGATTCCGGTCGTCGTCAACCCGGGCGCCTTCACCCACTATTCGTACGGGATGCGGGACGCGGCGGCGCAGCGCACCGCGCCGCTGATCGAGGTGCACATCTCCAACCCGTACGCGCGCGAGGAGTTCCGCCACACCTCGGTCATCGCGGCCGTGGCCAGTGGCACGATCGCCGGCTTCGGCATCGATTCCTACAAGCTCGCCCTGCGGGCCCTGGCGGACCAGCTCACCTCCTGACGTGCCGGCCGCCTTCAAGTGCCTCCGGGGCGCCGGGCACTTCCGTCCGGCCCCGGCCGTTGAACCTTCGACGGCCGGGGCCGGCGGCGGCAGCACCCCTGCTGAGCTGGGGCGGGAGCACGTCCCGGCGGTAGTCGGGGCGGCGGGGCTGCGCGCGCCGGAGTACCGTACTCTCGCCGCCCGGCACGCCCACGCGTCCAGACGGCCGGCCCCACAGGCCGATCGCACGTACCACCGCACCACCGCAGTACCGGACACGCGTACCGCCACCCGCACCGGAAACGCGTACCACCGACCCAGCGCCCAGCCCACCGCACGAGACGGAGAGCCACCGGATGCAGTACGCAGTGGGGGCTCCGCTGCCGCCGCCGCACGGACCGGTGTCCGTACCGGGAGCCGCCATGAACTGGACCCCGGGCCCCGGCCACCCCATACCGCCGGGCCGGCCGCCCGTGCCCGCGGGCCCGCCCGCGCCCCCGGCACAGGTCCGCCCGCGGCCCCGGTGCCGCCCGCGCCCGGCGTTCCTCCGCAGGGCGGTGTCCCTCCGCAGGGCGGTGCCCCCGCGCCCGGCTGGAACGGCCACCCGCCGCACCAGCCGCCCGCCCCCGAGCCCACCGGGCACGTCCAGCTCCCGCCCGGCGCCCCCGTCACCCTGCCCAGCCCGCCGCCCGGCACCGCCGCGCCGGACGCCGCGCACGCCGCCGTGGCCGTCCTGCTCATCGGCCCGGCCGGCGCGGGCAAGACCAGCGTCGCCCGGCACTGGGCCGACACCCGGCGCGTCCCCACCGCGCACATCAGCCTCGATGACGTCCGCGAGTGGGTCAGATCCGGCTTCGCCGACCCGCAGAGCGGCTGGAACGACCACTCCGAGGCCCAGTACCGGCTGGCCCGCCGCACCTGCGGCTTCGCCGCCCGCAACTTCCTGGCCAACGGCATATCCTGCATCCTGGACGACGCGGTCTTCCCCGACCGCCCGGTCGTCGGCCTCGGCGGCTGGAAACGCCACGTCGGCCCCGGCCTGCTGCCCGTCGTCCTGCTGCCGGGCCTGGAGATCGTGCTGGAGCGCAACGCCCGGCGCTCCGGCAACCGGCGGCTGTCGGACGAGGAGGTCGCCCGTATCCACGGCCGGATGGCCGGCTGGTACGGCTCCGGCCTGCCGATCATCGACAACTCCTCGCACGACGTGGCCACCACGGCGCGGATGCTGGACGACGTGGTCGCCCGCAGCATCGCCAGCCCGCCCAACTGGTAGCGGGTCGGCTACCGGGCGCCCCGTACCCGGCCGCCACCGACCATGAATGAAATGTCCGATTCTCAGCAAGCAAGCAAAAACAGCACCCCCACCGAGTAAAACCCCAAGTCAACTCCTGTGGTCCCCGCGCGTGCGGGGGTGGCCCCGCCGCGGCGGAGACGGCGAAGGTGGCGGCATCGTGGTCCCCGCGCGTGCGGGGTTGGCCCCCGATCGAGCCCTTCAAGGTCGCCGTTGACAAGTGGCCCCCGCACCTGCGGGTTGATTCCCGGAGAGCCACCGGCACCCGGCCGCCGCCCGTGACCCGGAGGGCCCGTGCCGGGCCGTGGGTGCCGGTACGGGTCCCCCGGGCGGCCCCGCCCGACCGGCCGGGTCGGGGTGGTGACCGTACGCTCGGGGCATGTCCGAGCTGTACGCCGCCCGACGTGCGCGGCTGCGTGACCGCTGCGCCGCGGCCGGCAGCGCTGCCGCGCTGGTCACCCGGCCCGCCAATGTGCGCTACCTCACCGGGTGCGCGCCGCCGGGCGGCACGGTCCTTCTCGGCCCCGCCGAGGATCTGCTGCTGTGTGCACAGGCGCTGTCCGGGGACCCCGCGCAGGGGCGGCCCGCCGAGGACCTGCGGGTGTGCGTACTGCCGACGCCGGGCGGGGACCCGGTCGTGGCCGGGGCCGACCTCGCCGCGCGGGCCGGCGCGGATTCGCTCGCCGTGGAGGAGCACCACCTGACCGTCGCCCGGCACCGGGCGCTCGCCCAGGTCGCCCCCGGCTGCGCCTGGCGGACCTGGCCTGTGCCGTGGAGCAGCAGCGCCTGATCAAGGACGAGGACGAGATCGCCTGTCTGCGGATCGCCGGGGAGATCACCGACCAGGCCCTGGGCGAACTCCTGGAGTCGATCCTCGTCGGCCGGACCGAACGCCATCTCGCGCTGGAACTGGAGCGCCGGCTGGTGGATCACGGCGCGGACGGCGCCGCCTTTCCCACCTCCGTGGGAACCGGCCCCAACGCCGCTCGTTCCGGGCATCTTCCGACCGACCGCCGGGTGGAGGAGGGGGATTTCCTGACGGTGGGCCTGGGCGCCAATTACCGCGGCTACCGCTGCCAGATCGGCCGTACGTTCGTGATCGGCACCACGCCCGCGGACTGGCAGATCGAGCTGTACGATCTGGTCTTCGCAGCCCAGAGGGCCGGCCGGGAGGCGCTGGCGCCCGGTGTGGAGTGCCGTGAGGTGGACCGGGCGGCCCGCCAGGTGCTCCGGGCAGCGGGCCGCGGGGAGGGGCTCAAGCCGTGGACCGGTCACGGTGTGGGGCTCGAAATCGATGAGGACCCTCGGCTGTCACCTGCGGCCATGGGTAAACTGGACGCTTGCGTGCCGGTCACCGTCGAACCGGGGGTACACCTCCCGGGCCGCGGCGGCGTCCGGATCGACGACACACTCGTCGTCCGCCCCGAGGCGGACGGCGGGCCCGAGCTACTCACGATCACGACCAAGGAGCTGCTCGCGCTGTGAGCCGACCGGCTCTGCGCGTGCCTTTCCCCGGTCCCCACCTGACTGCAGTCCAGGAGATACCGCAACCGTGGCATCCACGAACGACCTCAAGAACGGCATGGTGCTCAAGCTCGAAGGCGGCCAGCTCTGGTCCGTAGTCGAGTTCCAGCACGTCAAGCCCGGCAAGGGCCCGGCCTTCGTCCGCACCAAGCTCAAGAACGTGCTGTCCGGCAAGGTGGTGGACAAGACCTTCAACGCCGGTGTGAAGGTCGAGACGGCCAACGTCGACAAGCGCGGCATGCAGTTCTCGTACATGGACGGCGAGTACTTCGTCTTCATGGACATGGACACCTACGACCAGCTCCACATCGACCGCAAGACCGTCGGTGACGCCGCCAACTTCCTGCTCGAGGGCTTCGAGGCGGTCGTGGCCCAGAACGAGGGCCAGGTGCTCTACGTCGAGCTGCCGGCCGCGGTCGAGCTGACCATCCAGGAGACCGAGCCCGGCGTCCAGGGCGACCGCTCCACCGGTGGCACCAAGCCCGCGACCCTGGAGACCGGCTACGAGATCCAGGTACCGCTCTTCATCACGACCGGCGAGAAGATCAAGGTCGACACCCGTTCCGGTGAGTACCTCGGCCGGGTGAACAGCTAACCGTGGCCGCCCGCAACAAGGCCCGCAAGCGCGCCTTCCAGATCCTCTTCGAGGCCGATCAGCGCGGCGCCGACGTGCAGTCCGTGCTCGCGGACTGGATGCGGCACGCCCGGACCGACTCCCGGCAGCCGCCGGTCAACGAGTACACCCTGGAGCTGGTCGAGGGGTACGCGGACCACATCGAGCGCATCGACGAACTGATCTCCACCTACTCCGTCGGCTGGACGCTGGACCGGATGCCGGTCGTGGACCGCAACATCCTGCGGCTCGGCGCGTACGAGCTGATCTGGGTGGACGCCACCCCGGACGCGGTGGCGATCGACGAGGCGGTACAACTGGCCAAGGAGTTCTCCACGGACGACTCCCCGGCCTTCGTCAACGGTCTGCTCGGCCGGCTCAAGGAGCTCAAGCCGAGCCTGCGGCGCGACGCGCAGTAGGACAGGGACCTGGCGCAGGGGCCCGGAGCGCATCGGACGCCATGTCCGCATCGCTCCGGGCCCCTCGCGCGTTCACCCGCGGGAAAGCCCTGTGAGTGCCGTCACGGCCGTCCCGCATGCCTCATGGGAGGGCACCTCATTCGCCCCGTCCCGGGCGCCGTGGGCGCCCTCTGGGGACTTCCTGGGGCACAAAGAACCGCCGCCCCGGGCGGAACCCGGAGCGGCGGTACGTTTCTGCAGGTTGACGGCAAGGTCGTCAGATGTCCTCGTGCTGCACGGCGCGGCGCGCGTCGGAGTCCAGCACGCCCCAGCTGATGAGCTGCTCGGTCAGGACCGAGGGCGACTGGTCGTAGATCACCGCGAGCGTGCGCAGGTCGTCCTGACGGATCGAGAGAACCTTGCCGTTGTAGTCGCCACGCTGACTTTGGATCGTGGCGGCGTAGCGCTGGAGCGGCCCGGCCTTCTCGGCGGGCACATGGGCCAGCCGCTCCAGGTCCAGCACCAGCTTCGGCGGCGGCTCGGCGGCGCCACCCGGAGTCGTACCCGGCAGCAGCTCCTGCACCGGCACGCCGTAGAAGTCGGCCAGCTCGGCGAGGCGCTGGACGGTCACGGCACGGTCGCCGCGCTCGTACGAGCCCACCACGACCGCCTTCCAGCGGCCCTGGGACTTCTCCTCGACGCCATGGAGAGAAAGGCCCTGCTGGGTACGGATGGCGCGGAGCTTGGCCCCGAGCTGTTTGGCGTATTCGCTGGACATAAAGCTCCCCGGACACTGTCGTAGACGTGCGGCTGTGCCGCGCGGCTGGTAACTCACTGTGAGGTTACGCAGCGTAATTTGGCTTCGTCAAGCCGAATGAGTCACTCGGTGGGCACGCGGGGCCGCTCACGGGCAGCGCCCGGGACCCTGGTAACGTGGACTCCGCAATTCCGACGTCCTTTAAAGTCCGTCCCGTGAGGCGGAGAAGGAGGTCCGTTTCCCATGGACACACCCAGCTCCAGCCTGCCGTCGCGTCCGGTGCTCGAAGGCCCGGACATCGCGCGGATGCTGACCCGTATCGCCCACGAAATCGTCGAGCGCGCCAAGGGCGCCGAGGACGTGGTGCTCCTCGGCATCCCCACCCGCGGGGTCTTCCTCGCCCGCCGGCTGGCCGCCAAGCTCGAAGAGATCACCGGCCGCGCGGTTCCGGTCGGCTCGCTCGACATCACGATGTACCGCGACGACCTGCGGCTGGGCCCGGCCCGCGCGCTGGCCCGCACCGACATCCCCGCCGACGGCATCGAGGGCCGGGTGGTCCTCCTCGTCGACGACGTCCTGTTCTCGGGGCGCACGATCCGCGCCGCCCTCGACGCGCTCAACGACATCGGCCGGCCCCGCGCCGTACAACTGGCGGTCCTGGTCGACCGCGGCCACCGCGAACTCCCGATCCGTGCCGACTACGTAGGCAAGAACCTCCCCACGTCGCTGCGGGAGACGGTCAAGGTCCAGCTCACCGAGGAGGACGGCCGCGACGCCGTGCTGCTCGGCGCGAAGCGGACCGCCCCGGCCGGCGAGCAGTAGCGCAACCCGTACGAACCCGGTGACGCCGGGCGCGTACCCATGCCTGCACGCCGGACATACCCGTATACCTCCCTCACACACGGAGAAACCGGATGAAGCGCCACCTCATCTCGGCCGCCGACCTCACGCGCGACGACGCCGTCCTGATCCTCGACACCGCCGAGGAGATGGCCCGGGTCGCGGACCGGCCGATCAAGAAACTCCCCACCCTGCGCGGACGCACCGTCGTCAACCTCTTCTTCGAGGACTCCACCCGCACCCGCATCTCCTTCGAGGCCGCCGCCAAGCGCCTCTCGGCGGACGTCATCAACTTCTCCGCCAAGGGCTCCTCGGTCTCCAAGGGCGAGTCGCTCAAGGACACCGCCCTGACGCTGGAGGCGATGGGCGCCGACGCCGTGGTCATCCGGCACGGCGACTCCGGCGCTCCGCACCGGCTGGCGACCTCCGGCTGGATCGGCGGCTCGGTGGTCAACGCCGGCGACGGCACCCACGAACACCCCACCCAGGCCCTCCTGGACGCCTTCACCATGCGCCGTCACCTGGCGTCGGGCACCGGCGACCTGACCGGCCGCCGCATCACGGTCGTCGGCGACATCCTGCACAGCCGGGTCGCCCGCTCCAACGTCCACCTGCTGACCACGCTCGGCGCCGAGGTCACCCTCGTCGCACCGCCGACGCTGGTGCCCATCGGCGCCGCCAACTGGCCCTGCGAGATCAGCTACGACCTCGACGCCGTCCTCGCCAAGTCCGACGCGGTCATGATGCTGCGCGTCCAGCGCGAGCGGATGAACGCCGCCTTCTTCCCCACCGAGCGGGAATACGCCCGGCGGTACGGACTGGACGGCGACCGCATGGCCCGTATGCCCGGGCACGCGATCGTGATGCACCCCGGGCCGATGAACCGCGGCATGGAGATCACCGCCGAGGTCGCCGACTCGCCGCGCTGCACCGCCGTCGAACAGGTCGCCAACGGTGTCAGCATCCGTATGGCGGTCCTGTACCTGCTGCTCGGCGGGAACGAGCCCGCCGTCACCACCGCCGCCACCAGCACCGCCCCCCGCACCGAGGAGAGCAAGTAACCATGAGCCAGACCCTGATCCGCGGGGCGAAGATCCTCGGTGGCGAGCCGCAGGACGTCCTGATCACGGGCGAGACCATCACCGAGGTCGGCAGCGGGCTGAGCGCCGAGGGCGCCACCGTCGTCGAGGCGGACGGCAGGATCCTGCTGCCCGGCCTGGTCGACCTGCACACCCACCTGCGCGAGCCGGGCCGCGAGGACTCCGAGACGGTCCTGACGGGCACCAAGGCGGCCGCCAAGGGCGGCTTCACCGCCGTCCATGCCATGGCCAACACCTTCCCGGTCGCCGACACCGCCGGCGTCGTGGAGCAGGTGTGGCGGCTGGGCCGCGAGTCCGGCTACTGCGACGTACAGCCGGTGGGTGCCGTGACCGTCGGCCTGGAGGGCAAGAAGCTCGCCGAGCTGGGCGCCATGCACGAGTCCGCGGCGGGCGTCCGGGTCTTCTCCGACGACGGCAAGTGCGTGGACGACGCCGTGATCATGCGCCGCGCCCTGGAGTACGTGAAGGCGTTCGACGGCGTGGTCGCCCAGCACGCGCAGGAGCCGCGGCTGACCGAGGGCGCCCAGATGAACGAGGGCGTGGTCTCCGCCGAACTGGGCCTGGGCGGCTGGCCGGCCGTCGCCGAGGAGTCGATCATCGCCCGGGACGTGCTGCTCGCCGCACACGTCGGTTCGCGGGTGCACATCTGCCATCTGTCCACCGCTGGATCCGTGGAGATCGTCCGCTGGGCCAAGTCCAAGGGCTGGAACGTCACGGCGGAGGTCACCCCGCACCACCTCCTGCTGACGGACGAGCTCGTACGGTCCTACAACCCCGTCTACAAGGTGAACCCGCCGCTGCGCACCGAGGCCGACGTGCTCGCGCTGCGCGAGGCGCTCGCCGACGGCACGATCGACTGCGTGGCCACCGACCACGCCCCGCACCCGCACGAGGACAAGGACTGCGAGTGGGGCGCGGCGGCCATGGGCATGGTGGGCCTGGAGACCGCGCTGTCGGTCGTGCAGGAGACGATGGTCGACAGCGGCCTGCTGGACTGGGCCGGGGTCGCCGACCGGATGTCCTTCCGCCCCGCCGCCATCGGCCGCCTCCAGGGCCACGGCCGCCCCGTCTCGGCAGGTGAGCCCGCCAACCTGACCCTGGTCGACCCGGCATACCGTGGACCGGTGGACCCCGCGGGCTTCGCCTCCCGCAGCCGCAACACCCCCTACCAGGGCCGCGAACTGCCGGGGCGCGTCACCCACACCTTCCTGCGGGGCCGGGCAACGGTTATCGACGGGACTCTGGCGTGACACGCGTAACACCTTCACTGATGCAACTGACGCAACTGGCCGGCGAACGCAAATCCGCGGAGGTCACCGACTGGGCCGCGCGGGTCGGCTGGGTCGTGGGACTCCTGGTCTTCGTGGTCTTCGTCTACTGGCTGATGCGCCAGGGCTGGAAGTGGCGCGGCACCCTCCAGAACGACCTGCCCGAACTGCCGGCCGCCCCCGAGGAGCCCGGCGAGCCGCGGCTGACCATGACCGGGCGCTACCACGGCTCCACCACCGCCGGACAGTGGCTGGACCGCATCGTCGCCCGCGGCCTGGGCACCCGCAGCCGGGCCGAGCTGACCCTGACGGACCAGGGCGTGGAAGTCGTACGGCCCGGGGCACAGGACTTCTTCGTACCGGCCGCCGCACTGCGCGGCGCCCGCCCGGACAAGGGCATCGCCGGCAAGGTCCTGCCCGAGGGCGGACTGCTGGTGCTCACCTGGGCACACGGCGGCAAGGAGATCGACTCCGGTTTCCGCTCCGACCGGGCCGAGGAGCACTCCGCCTGGGTGAGCGCCCTGAACGACCTGGCCGCCAAGAACAACAGCACTACCGACAGCAATACCGGCAGCAATACCGGCAGCAGCACCGGGAACAGCACCGGCAGCGGCGAGACCGGCAAGAACAGCACCACCACCGCAACGGAAGGCGCATGATGACGACCTCCACCCAGGGGAACGCCTCGAAGAGGAGGCAGACGGCTCCCGCCGTACTCGTCCTGGAGGACGGCCGCAGCTTCCGCGGCCGTGCCTACGGGGCCGTGGGGGAGACCTTCGGCGAGGCGGTCTTCTCCACCGGCATGACCGGTTACCAGGAGACCCTCACCGACCCCTCCTACCACCGCCAGGTCGTCGTCATGACCGCCCCGCACATCGGCAACACCGGCGTCAACGACGAGGACCCCGAGTCCCGGCGCATCTGGGTCGCCGGGTACGTCGTCCGCGACCCCGCCCGCGTGCCCTCCAACTGGCGCTCGGTGCGCACCTTGGACGAGGAGCTGACCGCCCAGGGCGTCGTCGGCATCAGCGGCATCGACACCCGCGCCCTGACCCGCCACCTGCGCGAGCGCGGCGCCATGCGGGTGGGCATCTTCTCCGGCGACAGCCTGGCCGACGAGGCCGCCCTGCTCGCCAAGGTGCAGGCCGCCCCCCAGATGAAGGGCGCCGACCTCTCCGCGGAGGTGGCGACCAAGGAGCCGTACGTCGTCCCCGCCATCGGCACCAAGAAGTTCACCGTCGCCGCGATCGACCTGGGCATCAAGGGCATGACCCCGCACCGCATGGCCGAGCGCGGCATCGAGGTGCACGTACTGCCCGCCACCGCTACGGTCGAGGACGTGTACGCGGTCGAGCCGGACGGCGTGTTCTTCTCCAACGGGCCGGGCGACCCGGCCACCGCCGACCACCCGGTCTCCGTCATGCGCGGCGTCCTGGAGCGCGGCACCCCGCTGTTCGGCATCTGCTTCGGCAACCAGATCCTGGGCCGGGCGCTGGGCTTTGGCACGTACAAGCTCAAGTACGGCCACCGCGGCATCAACCAGCCGGTGCAGGACCGCTCGACCGGCAAGGTCGAGGTCACCGCGCACAACCACGGCTTCGCCGTCGACGCCCCGCTCGATGAGATCTCCCAGACCCCCTTCGGCCGCGCCGAGGTCTCCCACGTCTGCCTGAACGACAACGTGGTGGAGGGCCTGAACCTCCTGGACCGGCCGGCCTTCAGCGTCCAGTACCACCCCGAAGCGGCGGCCGGCCCGCACGATGCCGCCTACCTCTTCGACCGCTTCGTCAAGCTCATGGCAGAACAGGGAGCCCAGCGTGCCTAAGCGCACCGATATCCAGTCCGTCCTGGTCATCGGCTCCGGCCCGATCGTCATCGGCCAGGCCGCCGAGTTCGACTACTCCGGCACCCAGGCGTGCCGGGTCCTGAAGTCCGAGGGCCTGCGCGTCATCCTGGTCAACTCCAACCCGGCCACGATCATGACCGACCCGGAGATCGCCGACGCCACGTACGTCGAGCCGATCACCCCGGAGTTCGTCGAGAAGATCATCGCCAAGGAGCGCCCCGACGCGCTGCTGCCCACCCTCGGCGGCCAGACCGCGCTGAACACCGCCATCTCGCTGCACGAGTCCGGCACGCTGGAGGAGTACGGCGTCGAGCTGATCGGCGCCAACGTCGAGGCGATCCACAAGGGCGAGGACCGCGACCGGTTCAAGGAGGTCGTCGAGGCCGTCCGCGCCAAGATCGGGCACGGCGAGTCCGCCCGCTCGGTGATCTGCCACTCCATGGACGAGGTGCTCGCCGGGGTGGAGGAGCTCGGCGGCTACCCGGTCGTGGTGCGCCCCTCCTTCACCATGGGCGGCGCCGGCTCCGGCTTCGCCCACGACGAGGAGGAACTGCGCCGCATCGCGGGCCAGGGCCTGACGCTCTCCCCGACCACCGAGGTGCTCCTGGAGGAGTCCATCCTGGGCTGGAAGGAGTACGAGCTGGAGCTGATGCGCGACAAGAACGACAACGTCGTGGTCGTCTGCTCCATCGAGAACTTCGACCCCATGGGCGTGCACACCGGCGACTCGATCACCGTCGCCCCCGCCATGACCCTGACCGACCGCGAGTACCAGATCCTGCGGGACGTCGGCATCGCGATCATCCGCGAGGTCGGGGTGGACACCGGCGGCTGCAACATCCAGTTCGCCGTCAACCCCGAGGACGGCCGGGTCATCGTCATCGAGATGAACCCCCGGGTCTCCCGCTCCTCCGCGCTGGCCTCCAAGGCGACCGGCTTCCCCATCGCCAAGATCGCCGCCCGGCTCGCCGTCGGGTACACGCTGGACGAGATCCCCAACGACATCACCGAGCAGACCCCGGCCTCCTTCGAGCCCACCCTCGACTACGTCGTGGTGAAGGTTCCGCGCTTCGCGTTCGAGAAGTTCCCGGCCGCCGACGCCACCTTGACCACCACCATGAAGTCGGTCGGCGAGGCCATGGCCATCGGCCGCAACTTCCCCGAGGCGCTGAACAAGGCCCTGCGCTCGCTGGAGAAGAAGGGCAGCCAGTTCCGCTTCACCGGCGACCCCGGCGACAAGACCGAACTGCTGGAGCAGGCCAAGGTCCCCACGGACGGCCGGATCAACACCGTCATGCGGGCCATCCGGGCCGGCGCCACACAGCAGGAGGTCTTCGACGCAACGAAGATCGACCCGTGGTTCGTCGACCAGCTCTTCCTGGTCAAGGAGATCGCGGACGAGGTCGCAGCCGCCGAGAACCTCGACCCCGAAGTGCTCACGGAAGCAAAGCGGCACGGCTTCTCCGACGCCCAGATCGCGGACCTGCGCGGCGTGAGCGAAGAGGTCGTCCGCGAGGTCCGCCAGGCCCTGGGCGTACGCCCCGTCTACAAGACGGTCGACACCTGCGCCGCCGAGTTCGCCGCCCGCACCCCGTACTTCTACTCCTCCTACGACGAGGAGAGCGAGGTCGCGCCGCGCGAGAAGCCCGCCGTGATCATCCTGGGCTCCGGCCCCAACCGCATCGGCCAGGGCATCGAGTTCGACTACTCCTGCGTCCACGCCTCCTTCGCGCTCAGCGAGGCCGGCTACGAGACCGTGATGGTCAACTGCAACCCCGAGACCGTCTCCACCGACTACGACACCTCCGACCGGCTCTACTTCGAGCCGCTCACCCTGGAGGACGTCCTGGAGATCGTGCACGCCGAGACCCAGGCCGGGCCGGTGGCCGGCGTCGTCGTCCAGCTCGGTGGACAGACGCCGCTGGGCCTGGCCCAGGCCCTGAAGGACAACGGCGTCCCGGTCGTGGGCACCTCGCCCGAGGCCATCGACCTCGCCGAGGAGCGCGGCGCCTTCGGCCGGGTGCTCACCGAGGCCGGCCTGCCCGCCCCCAAGTACGGCACCGCCTTCTCCTTCGACCAGGCCAAGGAGATCGCCGCCGAGATCGGCTACCCGGTCATGGTCCGCCCCTCCTACGTGCTGGGCGGGCGCGGCATGGAGATCGTGTACGACGAGCCGTCGCTGGGCGCGTACCTGACCCGGCACGCCGGCCTGATCGACCAGCACCCGGTCCTCATCGACCGCTTCCTGGACGACGCCATCGAGATCGACGTCGACGCGCTCTACGACGGCCACGAGCTCTACCTCGGCGGCGTCATGGAGCACATCGAGGAAGCCGGCATCCACTCCGGCGACTCCGCCTGCGCCCTGCCCCCCATCACCCTGGGCGGCCACGACATCAAGCGGCTGCGGGCCTCCACCGAGGCCATCGCCAAGGGCGTCGGCGTCCGCGGCCTGATCAACATCCAGTTCGCGATGGCCGGGGACATCCTCTACGTCCTGGAGGCCAACCCGCGCGCCTCCCGTACGGTGCCCTTCACCTCCAAGGCCACCGCGGTACCGCTGGCCAAGGCCGCCGCCCGCATCTCGCTCGGCGCCACCATCGCCGAACTGCGCGCCGAAGGCATGCTGCCCAAGAACGGTGACGGCGGCACCCTGCCGCTGGACGCGCCGATCTCCGTCAAGGAAGCCGTCATGCCCTGGTCGCGCTTCCGCGACGCCTCCGGCCGCGGCGTGGACACCATCCTCGGCCCCGAGATGCGCTCCACCGGCGAGGTCATGGGCATCGACGGCGTCTTCGGCACCGCCTACGCCAAGTCGCAGGCCGGCGCGTACGGGGCGCTGCCCACCAAGGGCCGCGCGTTCGTCTCCGTCGCCAACCGCGACAAGCGCTCGATGATCTTCCCGGCCCGGGAGCTGGTCGCCCACGGCTTCGAGCTGCTGGCCACCTCCGGCACGGCCGAGGTGCTGCGCCGCAACGGCATCAACGCCACCGTCGTACGCAAGCTCAGCGAGGGCGAGGGCCCCAACGGCGAGAAGACCGTCGTCCAGCTCATCCACGACGGCGAGGTCGACCTGATCGTCAACACCCCCTACGGCACCGGCGGCCGGCTGGACGGCTACGAGATCCGTACGGCCGCGGTCGCCCGGTCCGTGCCGTGCCTGACCACCGTCCAGGCGCTCGCCGCCGCCGTCCAGGGCATCGAGGCCGTCTCCCGGGGCGACGTCGGGGTCCGGTCGCTCCAGGAGCACGCGGCGCATCTGACCGCCGCCCGCGAGGAGTAGGGCCCAGGAGGGGGACACCGAAGCGGTGTCCCCCTCTTCATGAGCCCCTGGGGCCCGTTCAAGGGCCTCGCCCCGACCTGACCTCCCGCGTGGAAGGCACGCCATGTACGACCTCTTCTTCAAGCTCTTCTTCAAGCGGCTGGACCCCGAGAAGGCCCACCACCTCGCCTTCGCCTGGATCAGGCTGGCCGCCCGCGTCCCGGTGCTGCGCACCTTCCTCGCCGCCGCCCTCGCGCCCCGCTACAAGGAGCTGCGCACCGAGGCCCTGGGCCGCCGGATGCACGGCCCCTTCGGTCTTGCCGCCGGCTTCGACAAGAACGCCGTGGCCATCGACGGCATGACGATGCTCGGCTTCGACCACGTCGAGATCGGCACCGTCACCGCGCAGCCGCAGCCCGGCAACCCCCAGAAGCGCCTGTTCCGCCTCGTGGCGGACCGCGCGCTCATCAACCGCATGGGGTTCAACAACGACGGCTCGGCGGCCGTGGCGGCCCGCCTGGCGGCCCGTAACCCGGTCTTCAGGACCACGGTCGGCGTCAACATCGGCAAGACCAAGGTCGTCCCCGAGGACGAGGCCGTGGCCGACTACGTCACCTCCACCGAACGGCTGGCCGCGCACGCCGACTACCTCGTCGTCAACGTCTCCTCCCCGAACACCCCGGGACTGCGCGACCTCCAGGCCGTGGACCACCTGCGCCCGCTGCTGACCGCGGTGCGCGAGGCGGCCGACCGCACGGTCCCCGGCCGCCGCGTCCCGCTGCTGGTCAAGATCGCCCCCGACCTGGCCGACGAGGACGTGGACGCCGTCGCCGACCTCGCCGTGGAACTGGGCCTGGACGGCATCATCGCCACCAACACCACCATCGCCCGCGAGGGCCTGGGGCTGACCGCTCCCGCGTCCCTGGTGGCCGAGACCGGCGGACTTTCCGGTGCCCCGCTCAAGGCGCGCTCCCTGGAGGTCCTGCGCCGCCTGTACGCCCGCGTCGGCGACCGCGTCACCCTCATCGGCGTCGGCGGCATCGAGAACGCCGAGGACGCCTGGGAGCGCATCCTGGCCGGCGCCACGCTCGTCCAGGGCTACAGCGCCTTCATCTACCAGGGCCCCTTCTGGTGCCGCGCCCTCCACAAGGGCCTGGCGGCCCGGCTGCGCAACAGCCCGTACACGACCCTGGCCGAAGCCGTGGGCGCCGACCACCGCTCCGGCTCCCGATCCGGCCCCCGGGCCGACGAGAAGAAGGCGACCGCATGACCTCCCAGCAGCCCTCCGGGGCACCGCAGCCCTCCGTGACTCCTTTCGGGGCCCGTCTGCGGCGTGCCATGGACGAGCGCGGCCCGCTGTGCGTCGGCATCGACCCGCACGCCTCGCTGCTGGCCGACTGGGGCCTGGGCGAGGACATCGCGGGCCTGGAGCGCTTCGCCCGCACCACCGTCGAGGCGCTGGCCGACCGCGTCGCCGTCCTCAAGCCGCAGTCCGCCTTCTTCGAGCGCTTCGGCTCGCGCGGCACCGCCGTCCTGGAGAAGGCGGTCGCCGAGGCCCGCTCCGCCGGCGCCCTGGTCCTGATGGACGCCAAGCGCGGGGACATCGGCTCCACGATGGCCGCCTACGCCGCCACCTACCTCGACCCCGCCTCGCCGCTGTTCAGCGACGCGGTCACGGTCAGCCCCTACCTGGGCTTCGGCTCGCTGCGCCCGGCGGTGGACCTGGCCCGTGAGAGCGGCTGCGGGCTGTTCGTCCTGGCGCTGACCTCCAACCCGGAGGGCCAGGAGGTCCAGCACGCGGTACGGGCCGACGGCCGTACGGTGGCCGCCACCGTACTGGGCCACCTCAAGGACGAGAACGCCGGGGAGATCTCCCGGGGACTGCCCCTCGGCTCGTTCGGAGCGGTCGTCGGCGCGACGCTGGGCGAGCTGCCCTCCTACGACCTGGCGATCGGCGGGCCGCTGCTGGCACCCGGCATCGGCGCGCAGGGCGCGACCCCCGCGGACCTGCCGCGGGTCTTCGGTGCCGCGGTGCGCGACGTCGTCCCGAACGTCAGCCGGGGGGTCCTCAAGCACGGTCCGGACGTCACCGCGCTGCGCGAGGCGGCGGCCCGATTCGCCGACGAAGTGAGGACGGCGGCCCAGAAGCGGGGAGAATAGTCCTGAAATGTCCTGGTCAGCAGAGTCTGACCAGGACTTTTCGTCTGTTCTCGCTGACTCCGGCGCCCTCGGCCGCTAGTCTCCGTCGAGAGCACCGCACGTAAGCGCGTTGTTCGTTGCTCCGCAGGTGCGGGGCGACTAGGTTCCACACCGGTCCGTATCCGACAGTTCGACATCCGAGGTGACGTAGGCGTGGCTCTTCCGCCCCTTACCCCTGAACAGCGCGCAGCCGCGCTCGAGAAGGCCGCCGCGGCTCGCCGGGAGCGCGCCGAGGTCAAGAATCGGCTCAAGCATTCCGGCGCCTCCCTCCACGAGGTCATCAAGCAGGGCCAGGAAAACGACGTCATCGGCAAGATGAAGGTTTCCGCTCTCCTTGAGTCCCTGCCCGGCGTGGGCAAGGTCCGCGCCAAGCAGATCATGGAGCGGCTCGGCATTTCCGAGAGCCGCCGCGTACGAGGGCTCGGCACCAACCAGATCGCTGCGTTGGAGCGCGAGTTCGGCAGCAACGGGTCCTAGATTTCCGGGCACTCCCGGGAAGCTGGAATAATCACCGCATGGCTGCAACACCCCGGGGGACGACCCTCCCCCTCGCTTCACTGGGGGGAACCCCGGTGCCCCCGGACGACCGTCCGCGGCTGACCGTGCTCTCCGGCCCCTCCGGGGTCGGCAAGAGCACGGTCGTCGCCCACCTGCGCAAGGCTCACCCCGAGGTGTGGCTCTCGGTTTCGGCCACCACCCGTACACCACGGCCCGGGGAACAGCACGGCGTCCAGTACTTCTTCGTCGACGACGAGGAGTTCGACAAGCTCGTCGCCAACGGCGATCTGCTGGAGTGGGCGGAGTTCGCGGGCAACCGCTACGGCACCCCGCGCCAGGCGGTCCTGGACCGCCTGGCGGCGGGGGAACCCGTCCTCCTGGAGATCGACCTCCAGGGCGCCCGGCAGGTCCGGGAGTCCCTGCCGGAGTCCCGGCTCGTCTTCCTGGCCCCGCCGAGCTGGGAGGAGCTGGTCCGCCGGCTCACCGGGCGGGGCACCGAACCGCCGGAGGTCATCGAGCGCAGGCTGGCGGCGGCGAAGGTCGAGCTGGCCGCCGAGACCGAGTTCGACGTGACGCTGGTCAACACCTCCGTCGAGGACGTCAGCCGTGAACTGCTAGCCTTGATGATGCGGCAATCTGAGGGATGACCCCCAGACCCCCGAATTGATCTTCACACCAGATTTCACCCCCCTTCGGAAGGCAGCGAGTGTCCTCTTCCATCACCGCGCCCGAGGGCATCATCAACCCGCCGATTGATGAGCTTCTCGAGGCCACCGACTCGAAGTACAGCCTCGTGATCTACGCCGCCAAGCGCGCGCGCCAGATCAACGCGTACTACTCGCAGCTCGGCGAGGGCCTGCTGGAGTACGTCGGCCCGCTCGTGGACACCCACGTCCACGAGAAGCCCCTGTCAATCGCGCTGCGCGAGATCAACGCGGGTCTGCTGACCTCCGAGGCCGTCGAGGGCCCGGCTCAGTAAGCGGCGTTCTGTCGTAATCGGCGTTTTCGTTCACCGAGGGCCCGGACCGAGGCACCTGCGGCGTGGAGCCGGGGGAGTGCCCGCCGGGCCCTTGGTGTGTCATGGGTACGTACGCAGGCGTACGCATCGGGCGTACGCGAACGCAACCGTACGCAGCACACCCGCGTACGCAGCACACACGCGTACACGGCACGGCGTGGGGAGAAGCGAAGCGATGGACAAGCTGGACGGGCCGCGGCGGCCCAGGGTCGTCCTGGGGGTCAGCGGCGGGATCGCCGCCTACAAGGCGTGCGAGCTGCTGCGCCGGCTGACGGAGTCCGGGCACGACGTACGGGTCGTGCCGACCGCGGCGGCGCTGCACTTCGTCGGGGAGGCCACCTGGGCGGCGCTTTCCGGCCATCCCGCCGCCACCGAGGTCTGGGAGACCGTCCACGAGGTCCCGCACGTACGCATCGGCCAGAGTGCCGACCTCGTCGTCGTCGCCCCCGCCAGCACCGACCTGCTCGCCAAGGCCGCTCACGGCCTCGCCGACGACCTGCTGACCAACACCCTGCTGACCGCCCGCTGCCCGGTGGTCTTCGCGCCCGCGATGCACACCGAGATGTGGGAGCACCCCGCCACCCAGGAGAACGTCGCCACCCTCCGCCGCCGCGGCGCCGTGGTCATCGAACCCGCGGTCGGACGGCTGACCGGCGTGGACACCGGCAAGGGGCGCTTCCCCGACCCCGTGGAGATCTACGAGATCTGCCGCCGCGTCCTGGCCCGCGGCCCGCAAGGGCACACCACCGACCTGGCGGGCCGCCATGTCGTCATCAGCGCCGGCGGCACCCGCGAGCCGCTGGACCCGGTGCGCTACCTGGGCAACCGGTCCTCCGGCAAGCAGGGCTACGCGCTCGCCCGTACGGCCGTGGCCCGCGGCGCCCGCGTCACCCTGGTCGCCGGCCACACCGAGCTGTCCGACCCGGCCGGGGCGGACGTCGTGCGCGTCGGCACCGCCGTACAGCTCCGGGAGGCCGTACGGAAGGCCGCGGCGGACGCCGACGCGGTGGTCATGGCCGCCGCCGTCGCCGACTTCCGGCCCGCCACCTACGCCACCGGGAAGATCAAGAAGAAGGACGGACAGGACCCGGAACCAGTCGCTCTGGTGCGTAATCCGGACATCCTGGCCGAGCTCTCGGCCGACCGCGCCCGCCCCGGACAACTGATCGTCGGCTTCGCCGCGGAGACCGACGACGTCCTGGCCAACGGCCGCGCCAAGCTCGCCCGCAAGGGCTGTGACCTGCTGGTCGTCAACGAGGTCGGCGAGCACAAGACCTTCGGCTCGGCGGAGAACGAAGCGGTGATCCTGGCCGCCGACGGCACCGAGACCCCCGTCCCGTACGGCCCCAAGGAAACGCTGGCCGACCGGGTCTGGGACCTGGTCTCGGCCGGCCTTCCCGACCCTTCCTGAGGCCATTTCCGCCCCTTGCGACCACGGTGTCCCAGGTCACGGCCTTGCCATAAAACGAGACTCTGTACCCGAACGCCACGCGCGACCGATAAACTGGCCGTGGATCGCGCTGAGCGCAGCTCTCAAGCCTTTCCGCCCATGATCAGCCAGCAGCCGCTGCAACCCCAGGGAGCGATGTGTCCCGCCGCCTGTTCACCTCGGAATCCGTCACCGAGGGCCACCCCGACAAGATCGCTGACCAGATCAGCGACACGATCCTCGACGCGCTCCTGAAGGAGGACCCGGCCTCCCGGGTCGCCGTGGAGACGTTGATCACCACCGGCCTGGTGCATGTGGCCGGCGAGGTGACGACGAAGGCCTACGCCGACATCCCCACCCTCGTGCGCAACAAGGTCCTGGAGATCGGCTACGACTCGTCCAAGAAGGGCTTCGACGGCGCTTCCTGCGGTGTGTCGGTCTCCATCGGCGCCCAGTCGCCGGACATCGCGCAGGGTGTCGACACCGCGTACGAGAAGCGGGTCGAGGGTGCCGCCTCCGGTGAAGAAGGGGACGAGCTGGACAAGCAGGGCGCCGGCGACCAGGGCCTGATGTTCGGCTACGCCTGCGACGAGACCCCGGAGCTGATGCCGCTCCCGATCCACCTCGCGCACCGGCTCTCCCGCCGCCTGTCCGAGGTCCGCAAGAACGGCACCATCCCCTACCTGCGCCCCGACGGCAAGACCCAGGTCACCATCGAGTACGACGGCAACAAGGCCGTCCGCCTCGACACGGTCGTGGTCTCCTCGCAGCACGCCAGCGACATCGACCTCGACTCCCTCCTCGCGCCCGACATCCGCGAGTTCGTCGTCGAGCACGTCCTCGCGCAGCTCGTCGAGGACGGCATCAAGCTGGACACCGACGGCTACCGCCTGCTGGTCAACCCCACCGGCCGCTTCGAGATCGGCGGCCCCATGGGCGACGCCGGTCTGACCGGCCGCAAGATCATCATCGACACGTACGGCGGCATGGCCCGCCACGGCGGCGGCGCCTTCTCCGGCAAGGACCCCTCCAAGGTCGACCGCTCGGCCGCGTACGCGATGCGCTGGGTCGCCAAGAACGTCGTGGCGGCCGGGCTGGCCTCCCGCTGCGAGGTCCAGGTCGCCTACGCCATCGGCAAGGCCGAGCCCGTCGGCCTCTTCGTCGAGACCTTCGGCACCGCCACGATCGACGCCGAGAAGATCGAGAACGCCATCACCGAGGTCTTCGACCTCCGCCCGGCCGCCATCATCCGCGACCTGGACCTGCTCCGCCCGATCTACGCCCAGACGGCGGCGTACGGCCACTTCGGCCGCGAGCTGGAGGACTTCACCTGGGAGCGCACCGACCGCGTCGACGCCCTCCGCAAGGCCGCCGGCCTGTAAACCCCTTCCCGCGCACGCGCACCACCCCGAGCGGCCCCGCCCGTCCCACCGGACGGCCGGGGCCGCCGGCATAGGCCCCGTTCTTGTACGGCCACGGTCAGGTGGCGAGTATCACCAGGTGACGTTCCGGGCCGTACGTCCCGGGCTGTACGTCCCGTCCCGTACCCGGCCGCCCAGGCGCACCCGCGCAGCGCCGCTTCTCGTCGAACGGGCCACCCCGAAGGCGCCCCGTCACCGCTCCGGCGGCAGCGCCGTACCGTTCAGCGTCGGCGCCACGCACCCACAGGCACACCAACCGGGCCTCTCAGCGGCATCACCGGGCGTTGAGACGGGCGGCCTGACGGGTCAGGTGGTCGCGCTCGGCGAGGTCGGGTGCCTTGTGGGCGGCCTCGGCGTACAGCCGTGCCGCCGTCGCCAGGTCGCCGTCGCGCTCGTGGAGGTACGCCGCCACCGCGGCATAACGGGGCAGTGCGGCGTCCAGCGCCGCGAGCGCCGCCAGGCCGGCCCGCGGTCCGTCGGCCTCACCGACGGCGACCGCGCGGTTGAGCCGGACGACCGGGCTGTCGGTCAGACGCGTGAGCTCGTCGTACCACTCGACGATCTGCACCCAGTCGGTCTCCTCGGCGGTGGGCGCGTCGGCGTGCAGGGCGGCGACGGCGGCCTGGGCCTGGAACTCGCCCAGCCGGTCACGCGCGAGCGCCCCCTGCAGGATTCCGACACCCTCGGCGATCAAGCCGGTGTCCCACCGGCCGCGGTCCTGCTCGGCGAGCGGCACCAGGCTGCCGTCGGGCGCGGTCCGGGCGGCGCGCCGGGCGTGGTGGAGCAGCATGAGGGCGAGCAGCCCGGCCACCTCGGGGTGGTCGATCGCCGCCGCGAGCTGCCGGGTGAGCCGGATGGCCTCGGCGGCGAGATCGACAGCGCCGGAATAGCCCTCGTTGAAGACCAGGTACAGCACGCGCAGCACGGTGGCGACGTCGCCGGGCCGGTCGAACCGCACACCGGCGACGGTGCGCTTGGCCCGGCTGATCCTCTGCGCCATGGTCGCCTCGGGCACCAGATAAGCCTGGGCGATCTGGCGGGTGGTCAGCCCGCCGACGGCGCGCAGGGTGAGCGCGACGGCGGACGCCGGGGTCAGCGACGGGTGGGCGCACAGGAGGTAGAGCTGGAGGGTGTCGTCCACCGTCGGCGCGGGCCCCGGCGGCGGCTCCTCGTCGAAAAGCTCTTCCCGTCGCCGGCGGGCGGTGTCCGCCCGCATCGCGTCGAGGAACTTGCGCCACGCCACCGTGACCAGCCAGCCCTTCGCATCCCGCGGAGAGCCGGCCGGCCAGACGCGGAGCGCCTCGATGAGCGCGTCCTGCACGGCGTCCTCGGCCGCCGCGAAGTCGGCTCCGCGGCGGACGAGGACGGCGAGCACACTCGGGGTGAGGCTCCTGAGCAGGGCCTCGTCCATGGACGGGATCATTCCGTGATGGTGGGCGGCGCGGCCAGGAACGGGCGCACCTCCAGCCACTCGTGAATCGGCTTGCCGCCCGCCCCCGGGGCGGCCGACAGCTCCCCGGCCAGTTCGACGGCGCGCTCGTAACTGTCGACGTCGATCACCATCCAGCCGGCGATGAGGTCCTTGGTCTCGGCGAACGGACCGTCGGTGACCGGCGGGCGCCCCTCACCGTCGTAGCGGACCCACGCCCCCTCGGGGGCGAGCGCCTGCCCGTCGACGAACTCGCCGGTCTTCTCCAGCCGGTCCGCGAAATCCTGCATGTACTGCATGTGCGCCGAGATCTCCTCCGGCGTCCACCTCTCCATCGGCACGTCGTTGACCGGAGCCGGCGCGCCGCGGTAGTGCTTGAGCAGCAGGTACTTGGCCATCGTGTCTCTCCTCGGTACGGGTGCGGCCCATTGTGGCCGCGTTCTCCCCAGGGACGGAGCCGCTCACAGGATCTCGACATCACCGTCCGACTTTTCCAAAACTCGCGCGAACAAGCCCCGGCGAGCCGCTCCCCGAAGCCCGGCGAACTCCCCACCCGGCGCGGGGCGGCCAGGGCCACCGTCTGCGCGCCGACCGCGCCTGGCGGCTGCTCCCGTACGACCCGTACGACTTCCCGCAGCATCAGGCCGCCTGCCGCTGTCGGCGACGGCGGCCGACCAGGACTCCCGCGGCCGGCACCTCCCCGCCCGGAATCCGGGAGGCCACCGGAACCACCACCCACCTCGTGCGGCGGGCCGACGGCGGCTTCCGGGTGTGAGCCTGGTAGGCCCGCATGTTCAAGAGTCGCGTATTCGTCGTAGCCGTCGGCCGATCGTCACCCTGTGTCGGTGCTCTGCGGCATGATGCCAGCGTGAACACCGAGATACTGGTAGACGTCTGGCAGCGGCTTCTCACCGACCCTCGCAAGTCGTGGGTGCTGTTCGAGCATGGCACTTGTGTCGTGCTGACGGCTCCGGAAGGGGAGCTTGCTGAACAGGCCACCGACCTCCTGAGGAAGTTCGGCCCGGCGCATGCCGGATCCTCGGCAGGAGACTTTGGGATGATCGACCTCAAGGACGTCGAGGGATGGGTCGTCACCGGGCATCACAATGACGTCCTTACCTATGTCGGCCCCGATGAGCCTCAGGATCAGTCACAGATCGCTGTCGGACTGTTGGGGCGTTCCAAGCGCCATCGGGACGGCACCGAACTTCACGTCGTCCATGTTGAGGACAAACGAGGCTCAGCGGACCCAGCATGAGTACCGCGCTTCATCGCTGGTGGACGCCTGGGGCGTATCGGCTCCATGTCCTCCGGCTTCGGTGACCAAGCGAGTGGCTGTCTTGTCGTGGTAACCGAGCGCCTTCGCGCTGACGGGAGCTGGGGCCCGGAGGACGAGCTGGCAGATGAACCTGGAGGCTGACCGGATTCATGGGCTGTCCGGGCTGACGGCCAGGGAAGAGCCACTGCGAGCTCCTGCTGCCGGCATAGGGCAGGCGCTGACGGAACTGGATGTATCGCTCTCGTCTCCACTCTCGTCCTGGCCCTCGGCGGGGCCGGCACCTATGTCTATCTCGACGCCACCTCCGACGTGCAGCGCACCGGTGCCGAAACCTGCGGCGAGGTGATCCCGGCCGACGCCGACCGCCGCGACGGCAAGGCCGTCTGCGCCACCCTCGACGCCCTCGCCGGCGCCTGGGAGCGCGGTGACGTGGAGGCGTACGGCCGCCAGTTCACCGAGAACGGCACGTACACCACCTACATCGGCAGCCACTACGAGGGCCGCGCCGACATCACCGCTAGCCACCGCGCGCTCTTCAAGGGCTTCCTCAAGGACAGCAAGCTCGCCGCCAGGTACCTCGACATGCGCTTCCTGACCAAGGACGTCGCCGTCCCCACCAGCCGCGGCGCCGACTACACCGGTGACAAGCCCGGCGCGGACGAACTCGCGAAGGTGACGACCTTCACCCTGGTCCGCGACACCGACGACACCTGGCGGATCGCAGCCTTCCACAACACGGAGCGCAGCAACGTCATGGAGCGCTTCTCCTTCCTCTGGGCCCCCGACACCGCCCCGAAGGCGGAGAAGCGATCCGCGCCTTGATCACCGGTGCCACCGAGGGCATCGGCCACGCCCTCGCACCGGCCCTCGCGGAACCGGCCGATGTAGCGGGCGGTGCAGATCATCCCGTGTGCTGGCCAACCATGGTCAATCTCGACGGTACTTTCTGTACCGCAGCTACTCACACCCGCTGAGTCCCGCGAGTTCGCGGAAACTGAAGGTTCTTCAGCGCGAACCCACGGGTTCACCGGTGTGCGTCAGGCCGGTGCATCCGTGGGTTCGGGGAAACACGAGGTTGCTGGGCGATCCGAAGGGTTTCGGCGATGGCGTCGGCCGGAGGTCCTCGGCTATGACGGTCGCCCGCCGAACTGCCAGTTGTGCACCTCGATGTCGGCGTACCGGTCCGGGGTCAGGATGGCGCGTGCCGTGTCCGGGTCCGGCGCTCGGACCACCGCCGCGGTGCCCAGCCAGGTGGCGCCGTTGTCGGACAGCAGCGGTCCGTAGGCGATCAGTTCATTCCGGTCGGGCGGCACTTCGAGGTCGGCGGCCTGTCCCGTGCCGAGGCCGATCACCAGATACCGGTTGCCACCGGTCCGGCCGCCGGGGAAGTCCCACATCGTGCGCCCCAGCATGTTGCTCCACCGTCGTAGCAGCACGTCCCGGTAGACGCCGGCCTGGTAGTTCGGCTCGTCGAACGCGAATGTGCGGGCAGCAGCGGGATCGGGCAGGTCGAGGATGTGCACGCTGCCGGTGGGTGTGTCGCCGTCGTCGGCGAGAGTCGGGCCCCTGGCGATCATCTCCTTCGCGTACTGGTCCATGTAGGACCAATGCTCTTCCCCCAGCTCGTAGCGCAGTGGCAGGGAGGCGGGCCGGTCGCGGTGGTAGCAGAAAAACTCCATGCCCAAAGATCTCTTCAAGGAGGTGACCAGGTCGAGCGGGTTTCACGGCGATTGCTGCTCGGCGGCCTGCTCCAGCAGGGCACGTGCGGATTCCGCGTAGCGCATCGCGGTCTTCTCGTCGAGTCCGAAGACTTCCGCGAGGTGGAGTGGGTCGGGGCCTTTGACCAGGGCTTCTTCGAGCTGCCGGTCGACGCGGAGTCTCTCCAGGGTCGCGTCCTGCCCGCGCATCGCAGCGCTGATCCAGTGGTTGCTGGCCCGGCTGGTGGTGTTGGCGGTCTGGTTGTTGATCAGTAGGTGGAGGTTCGCGGTGTTCGGCCATCGTCGGTGCCGGTGCTCCAGCCAGTCCAGCAGCAGCTGCATGGTGAGGTCGTCCAGCGGGCGGACACGTCCGGCGATGGTCAGCCGACGGTTGCCGAGGTCGACGTCGTCGAGCATGAGGGTGGCGATCTGGGCGCCCCGGGCGGCGTGGACCGCTGCGAGGGCGAGGATGAGCCGCGTCGCCGGGGTGGTGGCCGCCGCGACGGAGCGGTCGACCTGCTCGGGGACGAGCGGTTGCAGCACGGCGTACTCGTATTGCCCGACCCTGATCCGGCTGGTGGGGTCGCGGAAGATCAGTCCGCTCCGCTTGGCCCACGTGAACAGCGAGCGCAGGGCGACGAGTTGGTCGTGGCGCTGGTGGCCGTGCAGGGTCTTGATGTAGGTGAGGACGTCGTCGCGGGTCACTTCGCGCAGGTGGTCGTAGGGGCTTGACCATTCCAGCAGGGCCGGGCGGACCCGGCTGAGGTAGAGCCAGACCGTGCCTTCCCGTCGCGGGAGGCTGCGGGGGCCGCCGTCGCGCAGGACGCGGGTCCAGCGCTCGGCCTCCGAGCGGATACCGGGCGCGAGATCCTCCAGCCTCTGGGCGAGCCAGCGCTCGAAGGAGGGTTCGCTGTCGTCCTCGAAGATCCCCATCCCGTCCAGGACCGTGACGGTGTGGCCGACCGGCAGGTCCAGGGCCCGCAGCGGGGCGAAGATCTCCGTGTGCCGGATGACGTCGCCCTCGACGTGGCCGGTGAGGACGAGGGCCAGGCCGCGGTTGACCGCGAAGCGGATGTTGCGTCCCCAGCCGCGGGCCTCGGCGAGCCGGTGGGCGAAGTACTTCGCCCAGGCCAGCCACGGGCTGGCCAGGTCAACGTCGGCCAGGGCGAGCCGGCTGTAGTCACGGGGAATCTGGGCGAACAGCGGTAGCTGCCGCCAGCCGGGATCCGGGCGCCAGGCCGGTGCAGGAGGCGGCTTGCGCGGGGCTCCCCGCCGTCCTCCTCGCGTCCGAGCCGCGGGGGTCGGTTTCCTGCGGTAGTGCATCCCGACGAAGAACAGTTGGTGATGCCGGACGGCGGCGAGCCGGTCCCGCACGTCCGTCTCGTCCGTGGGCCGGCCGCCGACGGCCTTCGCACCGAGGCGGGCCTGGCACCAGCACAGGCGGCAGTAGTTCCACTTCAGCGGCTGGACGCGGCGGCAGCCGGTGCATGCGGCCACATTGTGGCTGCGGCCGAACATGTAGCAGGTGGGGCAGAGGCGGCCGCTGAAGTTTCCCCAGGCCAGGCAATTGTCGCAGGAGTCGGTGGGCTTGACGTAGCCCTTCGGGAACCGTGCCATCGGCTCACTCCGGCGGCAGCGACCGGCCGTCCCGGCGCTTGGGGATCACCTTCGGTGCGGCGGTTCCCGCACCGACCGCGGCCCGTTCGGTCTCCTCTGCCTGGCCAGGGCGGCGGACCTTCTCCGGTTCGGGGATCAGCAGGTCTCCGATCTCGCAGCCGAGGACCACGCAGATGACGTCCAGGTCCTCCAGCTTGAGCGAGACCGGCTGCCCGGACCACAGCCCGGACATCTTGCCGGCCGAGATCACCAGGCCGTGCTCGGCCAGGCTCCTCTGGAGTTCGGACGCCTTCCAGATACCCTTGTTCGCGGCGGTCAGCCGCAGGTTCCACCTCATCGGGCCAGTCCTTCCAGCCGCTTCGCGGCCCGTTCCATCCCGGCGACCCAGGCGTCCTCGACCCGGGTCTGCTGCACGTGGATATACCGCATGGTCGTAGCGATCCAGGAATGTCCTAAGACCTCCTGGATCGCGAGCAAGTCCAGCCCGTTTCGGTAGAGTTGGGACGCGCAGAAATGCCGCAGGACGTGCGGTGTCAACCTGTCCGTTCAACTCGCCAGATGAGCCTGGACCGCGTTGTCGAGCCCGTTGCGCAGGGCGTCGTCGCCGACCCGGCGGGCGGAGCCGTCGGTGTTCTTGCGCTCGGAGGGGAACAGCGGGGCACCAGGGCGAGTGTGATCGTCGTCGAACTGGCCCCACACGTCTTCGATGAACCACCGCAGTGTCCGGTCGGCACCGTTGATCAGCGGCACCATCCGCTCGCGCGGCCCCGAGCCACGGGCCCCCTTGCCGTGGCGGACGTGGAGTTTGCCGAAGCGGCCCAGGTCCCACTTGATGTCGTCCAGGTCGAGCCCGCATGCCTCGCTCACCCGCAGGCCGAGCTGGGACATCAGCTTCGAGGCGGTGTAGTTCCGGGCGGTGGGGGCGAACTTCCGGCAGGTGGCCAGCTCGCCGCCCCAGCCGGTGAACAACGTCCCGATCTCCGGCTCACTCGGCGGGATCCGCAGCTGGGCGTCCTTGGCCCCGCGCGGCCGGTTCATCTCGTCGATCGGGCACTCGACCACCCGGCCGGTCATCCGGTGGATCTCGACCTTGTGCCGCAGCTCCAAGAACATGAAGTACGTGCTCAGCGCCTGCGACCGGCCCAGCCGAGTACCGCTGGGCGAGTGCCGCAGCACCTTCCCGAAGTACACGTCCGCATCGGCGGGCTCCATGTCCCACAAGGGCCGGCCGAACCAGGTCCTGATCTGCTCCAGGTGCCCGACGTCCCCCCGGATCGTGCCGTCCGCCAGACCTGCCGAGGCCCGCGCGAGGACGAACCCGGACAGCACATCGGTCTCGAACCGCTCCAGCTCCTCAGCCGACGCGGGCGCCCAGTGCTCACGCAGGTCCCGTACGACTGCCAGCGCCGCCAACCCGAGCCTCCTCATCTTCAACCCGACTGCGAATCGGTCGGACGAGATGAGAACGCTTCAAGAATCCCGAAGTTACGTCACAGGCCACCAAAGCACACGAAGGAGGAAGAACCCCCTGGCCAGGGGCCCAGGGAGTCAGCAGAGCTCAGAGGAACTCACGGGATGTCGCACAGTCGGTCTCAGGCGCCCGGGGCGGGACCGTAGATGGTGTTTCCGCAGTTTTTCTGCCCCTTTCGTCGGTGCTTTGCCGTGCCGGAGGTCATCCGGTCATCGTGGCTGGTGACGGGCGCTGTCAGTGGGCTCTGGTAGGACTGGTGCTGTGAGCAGCGCGGATGAGGGGCAGGGGGTCGGAGGGCGGCCGGGGGAGCAGCTTGCGCTGATTCGGGAGACGGTGCGGGAGGTGAAGGCTTCGCGGGCCCGGCCGCGTACGTGGCGGGGGGCGGAGCTGGCGGCGGAGCTGCCGGTGGCGCGGGTGCTGGTGGACAAGGGGCTGGTGCATCTCGACCGGTTGTTTGATTACGCGGTGCCGGCCGCCATGGATGAGCAGGCCCAGCCCGGGGTGCGGGTGCGGGTGCGGTTCGGGGCCGGAGAGAAGGGCGGGCGGCGCGAGGGGGGCAAGCTCGTCAGCGGGTTCATCGTCGAGCGGGTCGCCGAGAGCGACTTCCGCGGGGTGCTGGCCCCGGTGGCGCAGGTGCTCTCGCCCGAGCGGGTGCTCACGCCGGAGCTGCTCGCGCTGTGCCGGGCCGTCGCGGACCGGTACGCCGGCACGCTCGCCGATGTCGTCCAGCTCGCCGTGCCGCCGCGCCGGGCGCGGGTGGAGGCGAAGGAGTCGCCCGCGCCGTTGCCGCCGAACGCCCCGCCGGAGGAAGGGAGTTGGGGGCGGTATGCGGCGGGCCCCGGGTTCTTGGAGGCGCTGGCGCGTGGGGGGACGCCGCGGGCTGTGTGGACGGCGTTGCCGGGGCCGCACTGGCCTGCCGAGCTGGCGCGGGCGATGGCCGCGGCGCTGGCGTCCGGCCGTGGCGCTCTGCTGGTCGTACCGGACGGGCGGGCGGCGGCGCGGGTGGATGCGGAGCTGACGCGGCTGATCGGCACCGGCCGGCATGTGCTGCTGACCGCCGACGCCGGCCCCGAGGAGCGGTACCGGCGCTGGCTGGCGGTCAGCCGGGGCTCGGTGCGGGCCGTCATAGGGACGCGGGCGGCGATGTTCGCGCCCGTACGGGACCTGGGGCTGGTGGCGATCTGGGACGACGGCGACTCCAGCCACAGCGATCCGCACGCCCCGCAGCCGCACGCCCGCGAGGTGCTGCTCCAGCGGTCGGTGACCGAGCGGGCGGGCTTCCTGCTGGGCGGGCTGAGCTGCACGGTCGAGGCGGCGCAACTGGTCGAGACCGGATGGGCGCGCCCGCTGGCCGCCGACCGTGAACGGGTACGGGCCGCGGCGCCGCTGATCCGTACGGTCGGGGACGACGACGAGGCGCGGGACGCGGCGGCGCGGGCCGCCCGGCTGCCGACTCTGGCGTGGCAGGTCGTGCGGGAGGGGCTCAAGAGCGGGCCGGTGCTGGTGCAGGTGCCGCGCCGGGGGTACGTACCGAGGCTGGCGTGCGAGCGCTGCCGCGAGCCCGCCCGCTGCCGGGCCTGCGCCGGCCCGCTGGAGGCACGGGGCGCGGGCGAACTGGTCTGCGGCTGGTGCGGCCGGGAGGAGAGCGCCTGGCACTGTACGGAGTGCGGGGGCCGGCGGCTGCGGGCGCAGATCGTGGGCGCGCGGCGTACGGCGGAGGAGCTGGGGCGGGCGTTCCCGGCGGTGCCGGTGCGGACGTCCGGACGTGACCATGTGCTGGAGTCGGTGCCGGGTACTCCCGCGCTGGTGGTGAGCACGCCGGGCGCGGAGCCGGTGGCGGAGGGCGGTTACGCGGCGGCACTGCTGCTGGACGGCTGGGCGCTGCTCGGGCGGCCGGACCTGCGGGCGGGGGAAGAGGCGCTGCGGCGCTGGCTGGGCGCCGCAGCGCTGGTGCGCGGGCAGGCGGACGGCGGCACGGTCGCGGTGATCGCGGAGGCGACCGTACGGCCGGTGCAGGCGCTGGTCCGCTGGGATCCGGTCGGGCACGCCGTACGGGAACTGGCGGAGCGGGCCGAGCTGGGGTTCCCGCCGGTGTCGCGGATGGCATCGGTGAGCGGCCGGGCGCAGGACGTCGGGGAGCTGATAGCGGCGGCGGAGCTTCCTGAGGGCGCCCAGGTGCTGGGGCCTGTACCGATGCCGCCCGTGGACCCGGGCCGGCCGCGGCGTCCGGGTGATCCGCCGCCCGGTGAGACATGGGAGCGCGCGTTGGTGCGGGTACGGCCGGGGCAGGGCGCGGCCCTGGCCGCGGCGCTCAAGGCGGCGCGTGCGGCCCGGCTGGTCAAGAGGGAGGGGGAGCCGGTTCGGGTGCGGATCGATCCGCCTGATGTGGGGTGAGGGGTGATAGGGGCCATCTGGGGTGTGGTGCGGTGTGGTGGGGCCGGTCCGGCCTGTTCCGTTACGGGGATCGGGGTGGCCTTGTCGTGTGCCCGGCGCTGCCGGGCACCGCTGATCACCGTCGGGCCGTGAACCAGGTGACCGTGACGTCGTTGGGAAAGGTGTGGCGGTCGGTCACGGCGAAGCGGGCGGGGTCGAACTCCCCGTCGAACACCGGGGTTCCGGAGCCCGCGACCACGGGGTAGCTCTTGATGATCAGTTCATCGATCCCTGGCAGCAGTGCGCCCGCGAGCCGGCCGCCGCCGCACAGCCAGATGTCCCGGCCCTCCTCACGCTTGAGGCCGCGGACCAGCGCGAGCGGATCGCCGTCGACCACGGTCACGGCCGGGTCGGGCGCCGTGCCCAGGGTGCGGGAGACCACGTACTGGCGTAGATGCGCGTACGGGCTCGGCGTGCCGTGGTCGAGTGCCGCGCGGTAGGTGCCGTGGCCCATC
Source organism: Streptomyces sp. MST-110588 (assembly GCF_022695595.1). Taxonomy (NCBI): domain Bacteria; kingdom Bacillati; phylum Actinomycetota; class Actinomycetes; order Kitasatosporales; family Streptomycetaceae; genus Streptomyces; species Streptomyces sp. MST-110588. The sequence continues at coordinate 943,433 of NZ_CP074380.1, read as the reverse complement.
AGGACCGTGTCGAAGCGGAGGTTGGGCGCGTCGGCGAGGCCCACCCGGGCGCGCAGGGCGGTGGGGACGGTCTCGGGGTGGCGCGCGTTGATCCATGTGGCGTACGCGCGGGTCTGTTCCTCGTCACCCGTGGGGAAGAAATCCACTTCGCCGCGCGGGCCCGCGATGCGGCCGTCGAGAGAGGTTCCTATGTAGTAGACGAGCTTGCGCATGCAAACAACTCCTAGTGCAGTACTATCCGTGTAGTGGTCTGAAACGTAGTACTACACATGGAGTGGTGTCAATGGTGCGCAGGAATCCGGAGCGGAGGGCGGCTCTCGTCGACGCGGCCATCGAGGTCCTGGCCAAGGAGGGTGCCCGGGGCCTGACCTTCCGGGCCGTGGACATCGAGGCGGCGGTGCCCCCGGGTACGGCCTCGAACTACTTCGCCAACCGCGACGACCTGCTCACCCAGGCCGGCGCCCGGGTCTACGAGCGGCTCCAGCCCGACGAGGAGACGATCGCGCGGCAACGGGCGAGCACCCCGGACCGCGAGACCTACGCGGTGCTGATGCGTGAAGTGGTCGGCCGGGTCAGCGCGTTCCGAACCGGCTATCTGGCGCTGCTCGAACTGCGTCTGGAGGCGACCCGGCGCCCGAAGCTGCGCGCGGTGCTGACCGAGCGCGTCCGCGCCGACATCGAGGCCAACATGGCCTATCACGAGGAGTCCGGCCTGCCCGGCGACGCGACTGCCGTCAAACTGCTCTATCTGGCGTTCAACTGGCTCATCGTCGAACAGCTCACCCTGCCGGAGGTGCTCTCGGAGGAGGAGCGCGAACGGCTCGTCACGGCCGCGGTCGAGCGCATCGTGCAGCCGTAGCCGATCGTGCGGGCGTGCTTGGGGGAGGGGGTACCCCGGGGACTGTAGGGAGCGGTGAGGAAGTCCCCGGGGGGCTGGGGGTGGACACGGCCGTCGCGTCAGCCGTCGGCGAGGGCGGCGTCAGCCGTATGCCGGCCGTATGCCGACCGTCGGCCGGGTGGTGTGTCGGCCGGGCGGTGCGTCAGCCGTTGCGGGGGCCGGGGAAGGCTCCGGGGCGGGCCTCCTCCCTGGGGACGCCCGGATGTCCCGGCAAGGTGCGCGCGGCGGGTACGGACGGTGCGGCCGGCAGCCCCTGGCTCACCGACATGGCGCGGGCCGCCGGCACCTCGGCCGTACGGACCCCCTCCACGCCCTCGGCGGTGGGCTGGGCCGAGGCCCGGCGCGCACCGTAACGCCGGTGCACCGCCTGTTTGGTGACCCCGAGCGCCGAACCCACGGCGTCCCACGAGAAGCCCAGCGAGCGGTCGAAGTCCACCGCCGCCGTCACGAGCGTCTCGACGCTGTCCCGCAGTTCCTGGGCGAGACGTACGGTCGGCGCCGGCGCGCGCCCGTAGACGACGAAGCCCGCGGACGGGCCGGTGCGTCGCGGGCGGTAGACGTTGCCGAGCTGAGCGGTCAGGGTGCGCAGCGCGTCCACCTGCCGGCGGACCCGCTCGATGTCCCGGACCAGTAGATGCAGGCTGGCGCGCGCCTGGGCGTCGTGGGTTGCGTGGTCGGCCATGAACAAGCCTCTCGAACCGGCGTTGAGGTGAAAAGGAAGATGACAAAAAGCTGAAAACGAGCGGGCCGTCAGAGCGGCCCGACGGTCAATACTGTTTGACCAACGCGGCAGCAGCGGCTGTGGTCACGGTATGGGGGCGCACGAGCTTCTCCACGGGGCGCGCGTCTATTCGTACGCCCCCCTGTGGACCGGCGCCCTACACTGGTGCGTCCTTCCGCAGCGTGTGAGAGGTAGTGCGCCACCCATGAGGCTCGTCTTCGCCGGTACCCCCGAGGTCGCCGTACCCGCCCTGGATGCCCTGATCGCCTCGGACCGGCATGATGTCGTCGCCGTCGTGACCAGGCCCGACGCCCCCGCCGGCCGTGGACGCAGGCTGGTGGCCAGCCCGGTGGCCGAGCGCGCCGAGGAGGCGGGAATCGAGGTGCTCAAGCCCGCCAGGCCCCGGGATGAGGACTTCCTCGCCCGGCTGCGGGAGATCGCCCCCGACTGCTGCCCGGTGGTCGCCTACGGCGCGCTGCTGCCGAAGAAGGCCCTGGAGATCCCCGCCAAGGGCTGGGTCAATCTGCACTTCTCGCTGCTGCCCGCGTGGCGCGGCGCGGCCCCCGTCCAGCACGCGGTGCTGGCCGGCGACGAGGTGACCGGCGCCTCGACCTTCCTCATCGAGGAAGGGCTCGACTCCGGCCCGGTGTTCGGCGTACTGACCGAGGAGGTACGGCCCACCGACACCAGCGGCGACCTGCTGACGCGGCTGGCGCTGGCCGGGGCGGGGCTGCTGACGGCCACCATGGACGGCATCGAGGACGGCACGCTCAAGGCCGTGCCGCAGCCCTCCGAGGGCATCACGCTCGCGCCGAAGATCGAGGTCGAGGACGCCAAGGTGGACTGGACGGCGCCCGCGCTGCGCGTGGACCGGGTGGTACGCGGCTGCGCCCCCGCGCCCGGCGCGTGGACGGTCTTCCGCGGTGAGCGGCTCAAGCTGATGTCGGTGGGTCTGGTCGCCGACCGTACGGACCTGGCGCCCGGCGAACTCGCCGTCACCAAGAAGGCGGTGTACGTGGGCACCGGCAGCCACGCGGTGGAGCTGCTGTGGGTGCAGCCGCAGGGCAAGAAGCCGATGCGGGGCGCCGACTGGGCGCGCGGCGTACGGATCGCGGCGGGGGAGCGGCTGGACGGGTAGCACCGGAGGACGGCCGGAAAGCCCGGAAGCCGGGAAGCCCCGAGGTCCGGAATCCGGGGAATCTCCGGGGATCTCCGGGGAAACCCTGGGGAAGAGCCGCGGAGCCCCGGGCGACCCCGCCGGTGAGTGCCCGCGGACCGGCCGACGTAGGCTGGGGTGGAATTTCCTCACCCACCCGGAGCACATTTCTCGTGAGCGGTCAGTCGCGTCGTCCCAGCAAGCCCTATCGCAGGCCGAAGAAGGACCCGGTACGCATCCTCGCGTTCGAGGCGCTGCGGGCCGTCGACGAGCGCGACGCCTACGCCAACCTCGTCCTGCCGCCGCTGCTGCGCAAGGCCCGCGAGAGCGGCGGCTTCGACGGCCGGGACGCGGCGCTGGCGACCGAGCTGGTCTACGGGACGCTGCGCCGGCAGGGCACGTACGACGCGATCATCGCGCGCTGCGTGGACCGGCCGCTGCGCGAGGTCGACCCGCCGGTCCTGGACGTGCTGAGCCTGGGCGCGCACCAGTTGCTCGGCACCCGCATCCCCACGCACGCCGCCGTGAGCGCGAGCGTGGAACTGGCCCGGGTCGTCCTGGGCGACGGCCGGGCGAAGTTCGTCAACGCGGTGCTGCGCAAGATCGCCGCCCATGACCTGGACGCCTGGCTGGAGCAGGTCGCGCCGGACTACGACGAGGACCCCGAAGAGCACCTGGGCATCGTCCACGCCCACCCGCGCTGGGTCGTCTCCGCGCTGTGGGACGCGCTGGGCGGCGGCCGGGCCGGCATCGAGGACCTGCTGGAGGCCGACAACGAGCGGCCCGAGGTGACGCTCGTGGCACGCCCCGGACGGTCCACCGCCGAGGAGCTGACGCGGGCCGTGGGCGAGGGCGGCGCCCTGCCGGGGCGCTGGTCCCCGTACGCGGTACGGCTCGCCGAAGGCGGAGAGCCCGGCGCGCTGGACGCGGTGCGTGAAGGCCGCGCGGGCGTACAGGACGAGGGCAGCCAGCTCGTCGCACTCGCGCTGGCCAACGCACCCGTAGAAGGCAGCGACGGCCTGTGGCTGGACGGCTGTGCGGGCCCCGGCGGCAAGGCCGCGCTGCTGGCCGCCCTGGCGGCACAGCGCGGCGCCCGCCTCCTGGCCTCCGAGAAGCAGCCGCACCGGGCCCGCCTGGTGGCCCGTGCGCTGACGGGCAACCCCGGTCCGTACGAGGTCATCGCGGCCGACGGCACCCGCCCGGCGTGGCGGCCCGGCTCCTTCGACCGGGTCCTGGTGGACGTCCCCTGTACGGGCCTGGGCGCCCTGCGCCGCCGCCCCGAGGCACGCTGGCGCCGCCGCCCCGAGGACCTGGACGGCTTCGCGCCGCTCCAGCGCGAACTGCTCCGCCAGGCGCTCGCCTCCGTCCGTGTCGGCGGCGTCGTCGGCTACGCGACCTGCTCGCCGCACCTGGCCGAGACGCGCGCCGTGGTCGAGGACGTCCTCAAGGGTCGGGGCGGCGCGGCGGCCGTGGAAACCGAATGGATCGACGCCCGCCCGCTGCTGCCGGGCGTTCCGGCCCTGGGCGACGGCCCGGACATCCAGCTCTGGCCGCACCTGCACGGTACGGACGCCATGTACCTGGCGCTGCTGCGACGGACGGCTTAAGCGGACGAGGACGGGGCCGGGTGGGGACGGGCGACCCGATGGGGGACGGGGACCGGAGGGGAGCGGGCGACCGGATGGGGACGGGCGGAGCGGACCCGGCCGTGGGAGCGTGCGCGGACGGCGAGCCGCGGATGACGGTGGGTGTCGCCCTGAGCGCGCTCCGGTGTCTGGCGGCCGACCGGCGTTGCCGCGACAGCTCCTTCGGCGGCTGGTACGGAGCCGACCGGGCCGCGATCGTCCAGGCGGCGCTGGACGCCCTTCTCGCGGGCGGCGTATCGCCGTCCCTCGCGCACCTGGCCGGGCTCGGGCGCAACGAACTCGATGACGTCGCCGAGCTGTTCGACGCCGTGCTGGTGGAGCTGGGGCTGGTCCCGCCGACCCCGGAGAACCTGGCGGCGGCCCGCTGGGAGATGGCGCGGTGGTGGGCCGGCCGGATGGTCCGCGGGGACCTGGACGCGGTGGACGGTGCCCGCCTGATCTGGGAAGAGGCCGCGTGCGAACTGGGGCATCCCGAGGAGCTGGCCCGCTTCGGGGAGGTCCTGCGGGAGCTGTGGGACCGGGAGGGCGATCCCGTTCGTGTGAGCAGGGAGCAGCGGGACCGCCTGCTCGCGGCGGCCCGCCGGCTGGCCGCGAGCTGAACCACCGCCGTACGCGCTGTCGCCCGGCGCCCTGCCGTAAGTGCCGCACCCCAAGCCCCCGCCCACCCGCTTCGGCCTCCCACAGGCGGCAGGACATACTGGAGGTATGGCCTTGATCAACCCCAGCATCCTGTCCGCAGACTTCGCCCGCCTCGCCGAGGAGGCGAAGGCCGTCGAAGGCGCCGACTGGCTCCACGTGGACGTCATGGACAACCACTTCGTCCCGAACCTCACGCTCGGCGTCCCGGTCGTGGAGTCGCTGCGCAAGGCGACGGACACCCCCCTCGACCTGCATCTGATGATCGAGGACCCGGACCGCTGGGCGCCGCAGTACGTGGAGGCCGGAGCCGGTTCGGTGACCTTCCACGTGGAGGCCGCGGCGGCGCCCGTACGGCTGGCGCGGGAGATCCGGGCCAAGGGCGCGCGGGCTTCGATGGCACTCAAGCCGGCCACGCCGATCGAGCCGTACGAGGATCTGCTGCCCGAGCTGGACATGCTGCTGATCATGACCGTGGAGCCCGGGTTCGGCGGTCAGGCGTTCCTGGACATCATGCTTCCCAAGATCCGCCGCACCCGTGAGCTGATCTCCAAGCACGGTCTGGAGCTGTGGCTCCAGGTGGACGGCGGGGTCTCGGAATCCACGATCGAGCGCTGTGCGGAGGCGGGGGCAGATGTGTTCGTGGCCGGTTCGGCGGTGTACGGCGCGGACGACCCGGCCAAGGCCGTACGTGATTTGAGGCTCAAGGCCGAGAGCGCCACGGCGGCGGCGGGCTGGGGCTGCGCGCACTGACGCCGGGGAGCCGGAGAGGCGGGGAGTCGGGCAGCCAGGCGGCCGGGTGGTCGGCCGGCCGGGCGGCGGTTCGTCCGCAACTCCAGGCTCATGGGTCGCGGCGGTCACTCGTACGTCCGGTTGTCCGGGCCGCAACCGAGCGTTCACGAAGGCCGGGGGCCGACGTGGTCCCCGACCACCTCGGGTTTCTGCAAGGATGAGCAAAGACTCGATCAGGTGCGCACAAGGGGAGAATCTCGTGGTTGCCAGCCGCCCGCTGTCCGGAATGGGCCCCGCCGAGCTGGTGCAGGCCGCGGCCATGGCCCGCCGCTTCTATCTGGAAGGCAAATCCAAGATCCAGATCGCCGAGGAGTTCGGCGTCAGCCGCTTCAAGGTGGCACGGGTGCTGGAGACGGCGCTGGAACGTGATCTCGTACGGATCGAGATCCGTGTCCCGGCGGAGCTGGACGCCGAACGTTCGGACGCCCTGCGGGCCCGGTACGGCCTGCGGCACGCCGTCGTCGTCGAGTCGCCTGCCGACGCCGCCACCGCCGGTGTCCCCGCGAGCGGCGCGAGCGGTGGGACGGCCGGTACCGCCGGCCTCCACGCGGCCCACGGCGGTCAGGGTGTCGCCGGTGCCGGAGCGCCGGGTGACGACTCCTCCGACCCGGAGAACCTCGGCGAGGTGGCGGCCGACCTCCTCGGGGAACTGGTCACCGAGGGCGATGTGCTCGGCCTGGCCTGGGGCCGCTCCACCATCCACATGGCAGCCGCCCTGAACCGGCTCCCTCCCTGCACGGTCGTGCAGTTGACGGGCGTGTACGACGCGGGCACCGCCGACCGCGGCTCGGTGGAGGCGGTGCGCCGTGCGGCCGACGTCTCCGGCGGCGAGGCGCACCCGATCTACGCGCCGATGCTGCTGCCCGACTCGGCGACCGCCGCCGCACTGCGCGGCCAGACCGGCATCGCCCGCGCGTTCGAATACTTCGACAAGGTCACCGTCGCCTGCGTGTCCATCGGCTCCTGGGCGCCGGGCATCTCGACGGTCTACGACATGCTCTCGGAGGAAGAGCGCGAGCACTACGCCTCGCTCGGCGCCGCCGCCGAGATGTCGGCCCACCTCTTCGACGCCGAGGGCCGCCGTATCGGACGCGACCTGGGCGAGCGCTGCATCACGGTCGAGGCGGACCGGCTGCGCCGGATCCCCGAGGTCATCGCCATCGCGGGCGGCCGGCGCAAGGCCGCGGCGATCGGCGCGGTGCTGCGCTCGGGGCTGGTGACGAGCCTGGTGACGGACACGGCCGCCGCCGACCACCTGCTGCTGGAGACAGGTCCGGGGCCGCGGCCCGCGCTGGACCGTACGGACCCGGACGGGGCGTAGGCGCAGGGCTCGTACGGACCCGGACGGGGCGTAAGGGCACGGGCCTGTACGGACTGGGACGGCGCGTAAGGGCACGGCGCGTACGAATCCGGGCGGGGCGTAACGGCACGGCCCGGGCGCTCACCGGGAACCCGTACAGGACCCGCCGGGCACCCGCCGGGCACCCGCGGCCCGTGGGCGGGCGGCGGGCGCGGCGCTGTGACAGCATCGGCGCATGACGATCCCTCCCGCCCGGCGGGTGCTCCCCGGTGTCCTGGCCGCACTGCTGAGCTGCCTTCTCGTCCTGCTCACCGGCTGTTCCCACAGCGGAGGCGGCACCGGCGGGACGCGGACCGGGGGCACGTCCGGGAAGCAGGCGGCCGGGGCGCCCGACTGGACGCGCGGCATGCCGACCGTCCCGGCCGGCCGGCTCCCCGCGCAGGCGCGCGAGACCCTGCGCCTCATCGATGCCGGCGGCCCGTTCCCGTACCCGAAGGACGGCGTGGTGTTCGGCAACCGCGAACGCCGGCTGCCCGCGCACCGGCGCGGCTACTACCACGAGTACACGGTGCCCACCCCGGGCTCCAAGGACCGCGGCGCCCGGCGCCTGGTCACCGGCGACGGCCGGGAGACGTTCTACTCCGAGGACCACTACCGGACGTTCAAGGCGGTGCTGCGATGACGCCCTCCCTGCCCCGGTCGCTGGCCTCGGTACTCGACGGCAGTACGCCCGCGGGGGTGCTGTCCTGGCCCGCCGACCGGCCCCTGGAGCAGGCGCTGTCCGCCGCGCGGACGGCGGGCTGGAGCACCGCCGTACTCGACCTCGAAGGAGTCGCGGACAAGGCGGAGTTCATGGACCGCTGCGCCCGGTCGCTGCGGCTGCCGGCCTGGTTCGGCCGGAACTGGGACGCGCTCGCCGACTGTCTGACCGATCTGTCCTGGTGCCCGGCGGCCCGTGGCAGGCTGCTGGTGATGAGCGACTGGCAGGGGTACGCCGCGGCGGAGCCCGACGAGTGGGGCGTCGCGGAGGGCGTCGTCGCCGACGCGGTGGCGTACTGGCGCGACACGGACACCGGGCTGACGGTCCTGATGACGCGGGGGCGAGGGCAGGGCGGGGGGCAGGTTTAGGCGTACGGCCGTACGGTCCCGTACGAAGCCGGAAGCCGGAAGGCTGGGCCCGACAGCCGGAGACCGGAGAGACCCGCAAGCCCTCCGGCCCCTCTCTTTCAACGCCCTCCGCGCCTCCGCGCCTCCCCACGCTCCCTCACGCCAGATGTGCCCCGTCCGCCACGTCTTCCTGCTGGGGCCAGCGCAGCAGCGCGCCCAGACCGCCGACCGGCGGACCCGGCGACTTGGGGTGTCCGGCTCCCGGGGGACGGCCAGCACCTCCGAGTCGGCCATCACGGCCGACCGCAGCAGCGCGTCGTCGGCGCGGGCGGACACCGGATCCGGCGCGCCCAGGTACTGGCTCTCGGAGCGGCGCAGCGCCAGTTGGTCCGGCTCGGGGCCCACCCACACCTCACGGTGCACATCGGCGCCGTCGGGCTGGAGGATCAGCTCGGCGATGCGGTGCTCGCGTGCGGCCTCCACCAGCGCCGGTACGCCCTCCACGGCGTCCACCCGGCCCTCGGCGGGGCCGCGGGCGGCCTGGAACCGCTGCAGTTCCTCCTCGGTGTGCCGCCGCGCGAACGCGGTGCGGATACCTTCCAGCTCCTCCTCCAGGGCGGCGCTCTGCGCCCCGGCGGCCCGGCCGCCGCGGTCGGACTCGACCGTCACGGCCCGCAGATGCTGCGGCAGCCGGTCGTGCACCGCACGCCGCTCGCGTGGATCGCCGAGCAGGATGACCAGATCGGCCCCGGAGTCCCGCTGGCATTCGGCCAGTGCCCCGGCGATCTCCTCGGCGTTGTGCTCCCAGGTGTTCTCCACCGCGGTCTGGAAGTGCCGCTCGGACCAGTCGGCGGTCGACGTACGGTGTACGGGCCAGTCCTGGCCGTCCACCTGCCCCAGCGAACGGGTGCCCCGCCCACCGCGCAGCGAGAAGTTCGCGCCCATCCGGTCGATGCGGGCGATCAGACAGACCGGGTCGTCACCGGTCAGCTCGACCAGCGGGCTGACGTGCGGCAGCGTCGACCAGGAGACCTGGACGCCGCGCGGCGGGGAAGCGCTCAGCGGGGTGTCCAGGACGACCTCGCCGCCCGAGGCGAACAAGGCCCGCCCGGCGGGGTCCGAGGAGTGTTCCAGAGATGTGAGCTTGTCGTGGACCGCCTCGCAGGTGGCCTGTTCGGCTCCCTGGGCGGCCAGATAGCGGCTCACGTTACGTGCTTCGACCGCCCGCATCTCCGGTGTGGACTCGGTGTGCTGAGCCGTACCGAAATACACGCTGGCCCAAGGGCCGGGGCGGTGAAACACCGGCGTGAGGAATCCGAGTTGCATAACTCCCTCCAGAATCCGTGGCGCTGCCCCATGGGTCCGTCCATGGCGCCGGCCCGCGGCGGTTGGTCGCCCACCGGGTACCCGGCGGACCAGGGCCCACACGGAAGCGATTCCTCCGATTGCCTCGCAATGGCCTCGCGGCTGCGTTCCGACCGCTTTCGGACCCCTTCCCGACCGCTTCCGGACCCTTCCCGGCCGACCTCCGGTCGCCTCCCGCCTGCCGCGCCGGAGCCCCCGCGGGCCCCTCAGCCGGCCAGTTGCGGCAGCACCTTCGTACGGTAGAAGTCGAAGAATCCGCGCTGGTCAGGGCCGATCTGACTGACGTGTACGGTGTCGAAGCCGGCCTTGGCGTAGGCGTCCAGCGTCTTCACATGGGCCTCGACATCGTTACCGCAGGTGACGTTCGCGGCGACCCGCTCGGGCGGCACCAGTTCGCATGCCTGCTCGAAATGGGCCGGGGTGGGCAGGACCTGCGCGAGCTCGCCGGGGAGCTGTTCGACGGCCCACAGCCGGTGCGCGGTCCGTACGGCCTCCTCGCGGTCCGGGCCCCAGCAGACCTTCACCCCGCCGAACGCGGGCTTGGTGCCGCCGCCGCTGCGCCGGAACCGTTCGACCCCGTCCGCGTCCGGGGTGTTGGTGACGAACCCGTCGCCGAGCCGCCCGGCCAGCTCGGTGGCCGCCGGACCGAAGGCCGACACGTCGATGGGGATCGGCCGGTCGGGGACGGTGTAGAGCCGGGCGTTCTCCACCGTGTAGTGCTTGCCGCGGTGGCTGACCTCGCCGCCCTCGAAGAGCAGCCGCATGAGCTGGATCGCCTCCTCCAGCATCTCCAGACGCACCGGCGCCTGCGGCCAGTGATCGCCGAGGATGTGCTCGTTGAGCGCCTCGCCGGAGCCCACGCCGAGCCGGAAGCGGCCCTCAAGCAGGACCGCGCTGGTGGCCGCGGCCTGCGCGGTGACGACCGGGTGCATACGCATGATCGGGCAGGTCACGGCGGTCTGGACGGGCAGTGAGGTGGCCTCCGCCAGCGCTCCGATCACCGACCAGACGAAGGGGGCCTGCCCCTGGGCGGCGTTCCACGGATGGAAGTGGTCGGAGATCCACAGCGAGGTGAATCCCGCCTGTTCCGCCATCCGCGCCTGCTCGACCAGATCGGCGGGGCGGTGCTCCTCGCTGGACAGGAAATAGCCGTATTCGGTCATGGGGACCTCCTCGGACGGGTGTCCTGGCGCGGGTAACCGACGGTGGCGCGGTGAAAACCTCCGGCCCGCGGCCGGTCTCAGTCCCCGTCCGCCGCCTTGCGCCGGCCGGCTTCCTCACGCGGACCGGCTTCCTCGCGCGTGCCGGATGCCGTACGCGTACGACGCGTACGAGGTGCCCGGCGGGCCGGTGCGCCGGGTGCCGCGCCCGGCGTCCCGTCCGGTCCGCCCTTCGCTGTCGCACCCGGCGTCCCGTCCGGTCCGCCCTTCGCTGTCGCACCCGGCGTCGCCTCCGGTGTCTCCCGGGTACGCGTCCAGGTGGCGAGCTGCTCCGCCGTGAAGGTGTTGATGATCCTCCCGGCCGGTACACCGCACTCCTCCGCGCGGGCACAGCCGAAGATCTGCCAGTCCAGTTGTCCCGGAGCGTGGGCGTCGGAATCGATGGCGAACAGGGTCCCGGCGTCCAGGGCCCGCCGGATCAGCCGCCGGGGCGGGTCCAGCCGGTCGGGCCGGCTGTTGATCTCCACGGCCGTACCGAAGCGCGCACAGGCCGCGAAGACCATGTCCGCATCGAAGGAGGACTCCGGGCGGCCCCGCCCGGTGACGAGCCGGCCCGTGCAGTGCCCCAGGACGTCCACGAGCGGATCGGCGGCGGCCACCACCATGCGGCGGGTCATCGCCTCCCCGTCCATCCGCAGCTTGGAGTGGACCGAGGCCACCACCACGTCGAGCCGGTCCAGCAGCTCCGGTTCCTGGTCCAGCGTCCCGTCGTCCAGGATGTCGCACTCGATGCCGGTCAGCAGCCGGAAACCGTCCCCGAGCAGGTCGTTGACCCGCTCGACGACCTCCAACTGCTCGCGCAGCCGGTCGGCGGAGAGCCCGCGGGCGATCTTCAGCCGGGGGAGTGGTCGGTCAGCACCGCCCACTCGTGCCCCACCGCCCGCGCGCCCCGGGCCATCGCCTCGATCGGGCTGCCGCCGTCGGACCAGTCGGAGTGCAGATGGCAGTCCCCGCGCAGCGCCGCGCGCAGCCGCTCGCCGCCTTCGGCCAGCGGCCGGGCAGCCTCCTCCTCCAGGTGGGCCAGGTAGCCGGGTACGCCTCCGGCCAGCGCCTGGGCCACCACCGCCGCGGTCTTGGGACCCAGCCCCTTCAGAGCCGCGAGCGTCCCCGAGGCGGCCCGGCGCTCCGCTTCGCCGGCCGGCAGGTCCGCCACGACGGCGGCGGCGTTACGGAACGCCTGTACGCGGTAGGTCTGCGCCCCGGACCGCTCCAGCAGGAAGGCGATCCGGTCCAGCGCCGCCACGGGGTCCACGGTGCTGCCTCCCCGGTTCGGGTGGGTCCGGACGGGTCGGGTCGTTGGGATCAAGGGGGGCCGGGCCGGTCGGGCCGGTGGGATCAAGCGGGGTCGGGTGAAGTCATGTCGAACGTGTTCCCCACTGTCACTCCCCAACCGTCCGCCTGCATCCCGGCCGGTCTCCGCATGACACGGGACACAGGCCCTGAACGGCCACCGGACCCCCGCACAGCCGTCACACGGCGAAGCGGTCCGGGTCCGCGGCGGCCCAGTCCGCCGCCCATGTGGCCGGCGGCCCGTCCAGGAGCTGCCCCGGCTCCAGCCACTCGTACAGCTCCCCGTACGAGGCGACCGTGCGCGGGTCCAGCCGCCGGTGCAGCATGTGCGGACGCAGCTCGCGCGGGTGCTGTACGCCCATGGCGGCCATGATCTGCAGGGCGCTGTGGACCGTGGCCTCCTGGTAGCGGTGGACGCGCCGGGACTTGTCGCCGACGTGCAGGGCCCGCGCGCGCCGTGGGTCCTGGGTGGTCACCCCGACCGGGCAGGTGTTGGTGTGGCAGCGCTGCGCCTGGATGCAGCCCACGGCGAACATCATCGTGCGTGCCGCGTTGGTGTAGTCCGCGCCCTGGAGGAGGCGCTTGACGATGTCGGTGCCGGTGGCCACCTTTCCGCTGGCGCCGATCCGTACGTGTTCCCGCAGTCCGGCGCCCACCAGCGCGTTGTGCACCGTGATCAGTCCTTCGGTCAGCGGGGCCCCGAGGTGGTCGGCGAATTCCAGCGGGGCGGCCCCGGTGCCGCCCTCCGCGCCGTCCACGATGACGAAGTCGGGGCCGGTGCCCTCCGCCAGCATCGCCTTGCACACCGCCAGGAACTGGCGGCGGGAGCCGACACAGAGCTTGAACCCCACGGGTTTGCCGCCGGCCAGCTCCCGCATCCGGGCCAGGAAGCGGATCAGTTCGCGCGGGGTGGAGAACGCGCGGTGGTACGGCGGGGAGATGACCGTACGTCCTTCGGGGACCTCGCGGACCCGGGCGATCTCCGCGTTGACCTTGCCGCCCGGCAGCACTCCGCCGATGCCCGGCTTCGCGCCCTGGGACAGCTTCAGCGACACGCATTTGACCTGGTCGTGGGCGGCTTTGTCGGCGAACTCGCGCGGGTCGAAGCCGCCGTCGCGGGTCCGGCAGCCGAAGTAGCCGGTGCCGATCTCCCACACCAGGTCGCCGCCGTGCCGCAGGTGGTACTCCGACAGCCCGCCCTCCCCGGTGTCGTGGGCGAAACCGCCCAGCGCCGCGCCGCGGTTCAGCGCCTCGATCGCGTTGGCCGACAGTGAGCCGAAACTCATCGCCGAGACGTTCAGCAGGGCCATGTCGTACGGCTTGGCGCAGTGCGGGCCGCCGATCCGTACGGTGGGCGGTTCCTCGGGCACGGGCCGCGGGGCCATGGACGGCACCAGGAACTCATACCCCTCGGCGTAGACGTCCCGTTCGGTGCCGAAGGGCTCCTCGGCCTCGGTGCCCTTGGCCCGTTGGTAGACGATGCTGCGGACGTCGCGGTCGTAGGGCGGCCGTCGTAGTTGCGCTCGACGAAGTACTGCTGGATCTCCGGGCGTACGGCCTCCAGGAGGTACCGCATGTGGCCGAGCAGCGGGTAGTTGCGCAGCACCGAATGGCGGCGCTGCGTCACGTCCCACACCGCCATCGCGGCCGGCGGCAGCAGGGCCGCGGCGGGCACCCACCACCACGGCGAGACCAGCAGTGCCGCCGCTGCCGACGCGGCGGCGGCCAGGAGGAGCAGGGGCAGGACGGACAGGCGTTTCATGGTGGCGGGTTCCGTGGGGGCCGGTGACGGGAGTGGACAGGGGAGCCGAGCGGGGAGGACGGGACGGCGGCCGGTACGGGTACGGACCGGTGGACAACTCGAACGGGTACGGCCCAGGGCGCCCGGAAACGGCAGGCGCCCGCGCGGCGGCCGGCGCGGGAGCGGGGAGGGGGCGTGCGGCCGGTGCTACGGACCGGCGCGTGCGGTGGGCGCCGCGGGCAGTTCCGCCCGCGCCACCGCGCCTTCGGTCAGGCTTCCCAGATAGAGCGTGCGGCCGTCCGTGCAGACGCTGGTGACCATGCGGTAGTCCTTGGTACGGCGTTGCAGGTCGTGCACCACGCGCCCGGAGCCGTCCACCGCGACGACCCACGCGGTACGGCGCGGGTCGGTCAGCCGCTGGGGCAGCAGCGGCATCGCCAGCGACCACGCGGCCCGGCGCAGCGGCGGCGCGCTGCGGTGCAGGGCGTCCACCAGCGGGTCCCTGGCACCGGCCAGCGCCACCCACACCAGCCCGTCCGGGCCGGTGGAGAGGTTGTCGGGGAAGCCGGGCAGGTCACCGGCGAGTACGTCACTGTGCCCGGCCCTGCTGCCGGTGAGCCACAGCCGGGTCAGCCGGTAGGCGCCCGACTCCGCGACGATCACGCAGGACTCGTCCGGCGCGAGCGCGACGCCGTTGGCGAACTGCAGGCCCTTCAGGACCACTTCGGCGCCGCCACCGGGCTCGTACCGGATCAGCCGTCCCGTACCGGAGTGTTCCAGCAGGTCGCCCTTCCAGTCGCGCAGGCCGAAGCGCCCGCTGGAGTCGCTGACGTAGACGGTGCCGTCGGAGGCGGTGACGGCGTTGCTGCACAGCCGCAGCGGTGCGCCGGCCGCCGTCCGCAGCACCGTTTCGACGCTGCCGTCGGCGGGGTCGGCCCGCAGCAGCCCGCGGTCCGCGTCGCAGACCAGCAGCCGGCCGTCCGGCAGCGGCTGGAGTCCCAGCGGCCGGCCGCCGGTCCGCACCACCGTCTCCACCCGGCCGCTGTCGGGGTCCAGGCGCAGGATGCGGCCGTCGGCCACGCCGGTCAGCACCCGGCCCGCCGCGTCCAGCGTCACGTGCTCGGGCCCTCGCCCGCCGAGCGGGTACAGGGTCAGTGGTGGCAGCGGAACCCGGCTGACCTGGTCTTTCGCCCGTGGCGGGCGGGGTGGTGGCTGCCATACGACCGGCCGCAGGGCGGGCCGTGGCGCGGTGTGGAAGACCGGCCGGGGCGCGGCGGGGGCAGCAGTGCGCGGCCCGGGGCGGCGGGGTGCGGGCACCGCCGCCGTCACCCGCCGCCACAGCCCGCCGCGGCGCTCCTGCGCCCTCACCTCCGCCCGGCCAGGCCGTCGCCGTAATCCTGCGCCCGGGGGTCGTCCTCGCCCCGTCCAGGACCGTGAACGGCAGGCGCTCGCGCTCGGCGGTGGCCCGCGCCCGCTCCGCGCGGATGCACCGGATCATCTCCTCGCCGTACGGCAGCGCGACGAACGCTGCCACGGCGGCGGCGATGCCGGCCAGGTAGGAGGCGGGCAGCGGGCGCTCCTTGGGCAGCAGCTTCCAGTCGTCGGGACTGCCGCCGCCGCGCACGGTGGCGCGGACCTTGTCCCAGTGCAGTACGGCGGTGAAGGCGGCGGCCGAGAGCGGCAGCACCTCCAGGAAGCTGTGGATGTGCTGCTCGACCGGGCGCACCTCGCGCTCCTCGGTGGCGACCTTGACGTCCCACAGGGCGGTCGCGCCGTGCGCCAGTGCCGCGCCGCCCATCAGGGACAGGACCAGCGGGTTGATGCGCGCCAGGAGCCCGGCCACCACGGGAATGCCGGCCTCGGTCATCATCAGCGCGTGGATCGCCGATTCTTTGGTGCCGCTGGTGTCCTGGATACGGGTTTTGCGGTGCATCACCCAGTCCGCGACGCTGGGCACGAACCACAGGGGGAGCACTCCGTAGAGCAGGAAGCGCCTGCTGGCACTCTCGACGTCCTCGGCACTCATGGAGGTATGCAGGGTCGGCCGCTGTCGCCAGCGCCGCCAGGAACGTAGGGGAATCCGCATGAGCATCCGGGTCTCCACGGAAGGCGGGTCGCAAACCGGTGAATGCGCCGGGCGGGGGCCGGGTGGCGGTCCGCGCCCGCGTGCGGTAGGGCATGGGAAGGCACGGGGAGGCGTGGGGAGGCAGGGGGAAGAGCCGTGCGCCGGCGGCTGGCTGGGGCGCACGGCACAGCGCGCGCCGGTGTGGTCTCCCGATGCGCCCCCGGCGTCTCCCGGACGGGTTCCGTACCCCCGCCCCGTACGGGTGCCGTACGAGCGGCCCGTACGAAAAGCCCCGACAACGGGCGGAAGACGCTGGTGGGAGCCTTCCGGCCGGTACGGACGCCGGTCTTCCCGCGGTACGTCGCCCCACCGGCCGTACTGGCGGAAGGGGGAATGGAAGGCCGCCCCACGAGGCACTCATGGGTTCATGGACACGGACCACACACAAGCCCCCGTTCTGGAAGCACTGGAGCACTACCACCGCCGCGGTGAGCTGGGCTTCAGCCCGCCCGGCCACAAACAGGCGCGCGGTGCCGACCCCGCGTACGGGAAGTGCTGGGTGACGCGGTGTTCCTCTCGGACGTGCTGGCGTCCGGCGGGCTGGACGACCGGCGCAGTACGGGCAAGGTGCTCCAGCGTGCCGAGGAACTGCTGGCCGACGCCGTGCACGCCGAGCACACCTTCTTCTCCACCTGCGGCAGCTCCCTGTCGGTCAAGGCCGCGATGCTGTCCGTGGCGGGCCCGCACGAGAAGCTGCTGATCGGCCGGGACGCGCACAAATCGGTGGTCTCCGGCCTGATCCTCTCCGGCATCGAGCCGATCTGGGTCGAGCCGAACTGGGACCGCGAGCGGCGGCTGGCCCACCCGCCGGGCGCCCGTGCGTTCGAGGAGGCGTTCGAGCGGCATCCGGACGCGCGCGGCGCGCTGGTCACCAGCCCCACCCCGTACGGAACCTGCGCGGCGCTCGGGGACATCGCCGAGGTCTGCCACGCCAGGTCGCGCCCGCTGATCGTCGACGAGGCCTGGGGCGCCCATCTGCCGTTCCACCCCCGGCTGCCGTCCTGGGCGATGGACGCCGGCGCCGACGTCTGCGTGACCAGCATCCACAAGATGGGCAGCGGCCTCGAACAGGGCTCGGTGTTCCACCTGCGCGGCGACCTGATCGACCCGGCCGTCCTGAAGTCACGGGCCGACCTGCTGGGCACGACCAGCCCCTCGGTCCTGATCTACGCCGGACTCGACGGCTGGCGGCGGCAGATGGCCCTGCACGGCCACGACCTCCTGGACGACGCGCTGCACCTGGCGGACCAGGTGCGGGCGGAGATCGAGAAGATCCCGGGCATGCACGTCAACGACCGTGCGGACTTCGTCGCCCCGGGGCTGGCCGCGGACCTGGATCCGCTGCCGATCGTCATCGACATCACCGAACTGGGGCCCACCGGCTTTCGCGCGGGCGACTGGCTGCGCGAGCGGCACCACATCGACCTGCACCTGTGCGACCACCGGCGGATCAGCGCCCAGCTCACCCACGCCGACTCCCGCGAGACCACCGAGCACCTGCTGACCGCGCTGCACTCCCTGGCCGAACACGCCGAGGAACTGACCGACGGCTCCCAAGTGGCCGTCCCCTCGCCGGAGGACCTGCGCATGGAGCAGGTGCACCTGCCGCGTGACGCCTACTTCGGGTCCGTCGAGGACGTGCCCCTGGAACGGGCGGCGGGCCGGATCGCCGCCGAGATGATGACCCCGTACCCGCCCGGGATTCCCGCCGCGCTGCCCGGTGAGCGCCTGACCGAACCGGTGCTGGAGTACCTGCGTACGGGGGTCGAGGCGGGGATGAACGTCCCGGACACCGCCGACCCCTCGCTGTCCACGGTCCGGGTGCTCGTCGAGGGCGCGGAGGACTGACGCGCCGGAGGCACGGATGCTCCGAAGCACTGACGTGCCGCAGACACTGACGCGCCGGAAGTACTGACGCGCCGGAAGTACTGACGCGCGGCCCGAAAAGCATGATTCGGTCCGCCGTCGGCGGGCACTCGTCGTGACCTGCCGCAGAAGATCTGTCGCACAGGACACGTCCACAGGAAACCGTCGCACAAGGAGGCAGACGTGCCGATCGCCAAGCTCCGTACCACCGTTCTGGACTGCCCCGACCCCCACGCGCTCGCCGGCTTCTACGCACAGGTGCTGGGCGGTCGGATCAAGAACGGATCGGACCCCGAGGAGAACT
Organism: Streptomyces sp. MST-110588; assembly: GCF_022695595.1. Taxonomy (NCBI): domain Bacteria; kingdom Bacillati; phylum Actinomycetota; class Actinomycetes; order Kitasatosporales; family Streptomycetaceae; genus Streptomyces; species Streptomyces sp. MST-110588. The sequence continues at coordinate 925,266 of NZ_CP074380.1, read as the reverse complement.
GGGTCGACCTGTTCGTGGACGGTTCACTGCGGCTCTCCTTCCAGCGCGCCCCCGGGTTCGTACCGCCGCAGTGGCCGCGCGCGGACCACTCGCAGCAGATCCACCTCGACCTGGACGTGCCGGACATGGAAAAGGGCCAGGAGCAGGTGCTGGCGCTGGGGGCGCGACCGCTGGACCTCGACGACGAGGGCGGGAAGCGGGACTTCAGGGTCTACGCCGATCCCGCGGGGCACCCGTTCTGCCTCATCCGGACCTGAACGCCCCCGAGGACCGGCTCGGCCCCGTCCGGTTCGGTCCGGTGCGGAGCGCCTCGGTGACCTGCTCCGTACGGGGTGCGGACCTGAAGCGCCTCGGGGCCCGGCGGGGCACGGGCACGCCGAGCTCGACCATGACCAGGGCGACGTCGTCATCGCGCGCCCCGTGGGTGTGCCGGGTCATTCTCGTCAGGACCGTGTCGATCGCGTCGTTGAGGTCGGGCAGGGTACACGCGGAGACGAGCCCGGCCAGGTCGAGCATGGTCCCGGACGGGTCGCGGGCCTCGGCGAGCCCGTCGGTGTAGAAGAGCATCCGGTCCCCGGGCGACAGCCGCACCTGCTGGACGCGGGGGACGGGGCACAGGCCGAGGGGTGTGGTGGCCGCCTCGGCCGGCTGCACCAAGGTCGGCGGGCCCTCGGCGGGCAGCAGGAGCGGCGGGTGATGGCCGCAGTTGACCAGTCGCACCCGGCCGGGTGCGAACTCGGCCGTCACCGCCGTGATGAAGTCCTCCTCGCCCAGGTCACCGGCCAGCCGCCGGTCCGTCTCGCTGACCGCCTCGGCGAGGGAGGCGTGGGTGTAGGCGCAGTCCCGGAAGTGCCCGATGGCGGCGGCGGACAGCCGTACGGCCTCCAGGCCCTTGCCGCGCACGTCGCCCAGGAGCATCCGCAGGCCGCTGGGGTGTCGGCGAAGGCGTACAGGTCGCCGCCGATCTCCGCCTGCGGGGTCGCGGAGCGGTAGCGGGCGCAGACGTACAGGCCGTCGATGCGGAAGGACGTGGGGCGCAGGATCGCCCGCTGGGCGGTCGAGGCGACATCGGCCAGTTGGTGGTGGTGGGCGGTGTGGTGCTCGGCCGCCCACGTGGCGTACACCGAGGCCGCCGCCAGCACGCCCAGCCGCAGGAGCTGGTCGGGCAGGCCCAGGATGTGCTCGCAGACCGACACGGCCACCGCGAGCGCGATGCTGAAGGCGGACACGGCCGCCGTGCGCGGGCCGTCCAGCCGGGTGGCGGCCAGCAAGGGACAGACGAGCAGCAGACCGGACAGGTTGGTCGCCACGCCCAGCGCCAGGTCCAGCGTCGCTATCGCGGTTCCCACCGCGGCCGTGAGCAGCAGCCACCCGCTCGTACCCTTCTCGGACATGACCCTCCCCTTTCCCGCACGGGCGGACGGGGTCTGCTCCCCAGGGAAGAAGGGATGACAGGACACCTCCGGGCGGCGGTGACTGTGCGTGTGCGGCGTCGGTGTGTTCGCCGAGGCCCTCACCGGCGCACGCCCCTTTCGGGGCTCGGCGTGTTGGACGGCCTGTCAACGGTCTACCCAAAGGCTGTCCAGCAAGAACATCTGATCGTATGACCGTGGTCGAACGGGAGGCGGCGGATGGCGACCGTGGCACGCAGGGATGCGTACGCCCGCTCGATAGTTACTGTACGTAGCCACGGGACGGGCTCCGCATGGCCGCCCTGCGCCCCCGTCCGCCCGGCCGTGGCAAGGGCTACGGGAAGGGGTGCAACGGGGCCGGCGCTGCGATCCAAGTTCACCCTGAAGCGTGACCCTCGGAACACCGGTTCGCCCGAAACGGCGGTCATCAGGGATGATGTCCTAGGAGCCGCTGCCTGACCGGCGTCGGTCCGGTGCTGACTCCCCACCCGCCCGAGTAGTAAAACCGCAGGTGAGAGAGCCAGCATGAAATTTCTGAACGATACGAAGCCGCCGTACGACCTGACGTACGACGACGTGTTCATGGTGCCCAGCCGCTCGGCGGTGGGTTCGCGTCAGGGTGTGGACCTCACGGCTCCGGACGGGACCGGCACCACCATTCCGCTCGTCGTGGCGAACATGACCGCGATCGCCGGACGCCGGATGGCCGAGACCGTCGCCCGCCGCGGCGGCCTGGTCGTCATCCCGCAGGACATCCCGATCGACGTCGTCGCCGACGTCGTGAGCTGGGTCAAGAGCCGTCACCTGGTGCTGGACACCCCGATCGTGCTCTCCCCGACCGCCACCGTCGGCGACGCCCTGTCGCTGCTGCCCAAGCGGGCGCACGGCGCCGGGATCGTCGTCGAGGACGGCCGCCCGGTCGGCATCGTCACCGAGCACGACCTGACGGGCGTGGACCGCTTCACCCAGCTCTCCGAGGTCATGTCCAAGGACCTGGTGGTCCTGGACGCCGACATGGACCCGCGCGAGGCGTTCAACCAGCTCGACGCCGCCAACCGCAAGCTCGCCCCCGCGGTGGACAGGAACGGCATGCTGGCCGGCATCCTGACCCGCAAGGGCGCGCTGCGCGCCACCCTCTACACCCCCGCCACCGACGCCGAGGGCAGGCTGCGCATCGCCGCCGCCGTCGGCATCAACGGCGATGTGGCCGGCAAGGCCAAGGCGCTGCTGGAGGCCGGGGTGGACACGCTCGTCGTGGACACCGCGCACGGCCACCAGGAGTCGATGATCAGCGCGGTCAAGGCCGTACGGGCCCTGGACCCGCAGGTGCCGGTCGTGGCGGGCAACATCGTCGCCGCCGAGGGCGTGCGCGACCTGATCGAGGCCGGCGCGGACATCATCAAGGTCGGCGTGGGCCCCGGCGCGATGTGCACCACCCGCATGATGACCGGCGTCGGCCGGCCGCAGTTCTCCGCGGTGCTGGAGTGCGCGGCCGAGGCCAAGAAGTACGGCAAGCACGTGTGGGCCGACGGCGGCGTGCGGCACCCGCGCGATGTCGCCATGGCGCTGGCCGCCGGCGCGTCCAACGTCATGATCGGCTCCTGGTTCGCCGGTACGTACGAGTCCCCCGGCGACCTCCAGCACACCGCCGACGGCCGGCCGTACAAGGAGAGCTTCGGCATGGCCTCCGCGCGTGCGGTCCGCAACCGTACGAGCGAGGAGTCGGCGTACGACCGGGCGCGCAAGGCCGTCTTCGAGGAGGGCATCTCCACCTCGAAGATGTTCATCGACCCGGCCCGGCCCGGCGTCGAGGACCTGATCGACTCGATCATCGCGGGTGTGCGCAGCTCCTGCACGTACGCGGGCGCGGCCACCCTGGAGGAGTTCGCGGACAAGGCCGTGATCGGTGTGCAGAGCGCGGCCGGTTACGCGGAGGGCAAGCCGCTGCACCACAGTTGGAGCTGATGGCTCGCTGTTCGGCCGAGCACGGTACTCGGCCGACGGCTGACCGGGGGCTGACCGAAGGCTGAGCAGGGCGGACGGGCCGGCGCGGTGACGCGTCCGGCCCGTTCCCCTTTTCCGCGCGCATCGTGTGTCGTCGTCGGCTCACGGAAGCGGGACGAAGCCCGCTGCACGCAGCGCGGCGGCGACGGCCCCGGCCAGCCGGGCGTGGCCGCCGTCACCGGGATGCAGACCGTCCGCGAGATCGGCGGCCTCCAGCAGCGGCGCCCCGGACAACAGCGCCAGCCCCCGGTCGCCCGCCGCGATCCGGTCGGCGACCGCCGCCTCCTGGGCCCGGCGCAGCTCGGACAGGGTCGCGCCGAGCGCGTTGGGGGTGTCCTCCGCGTCCGGGCGCAGCAGCGGGCTGAGGACCAGCAGGGGCGTGTCCGGGTGGCCCCGGCGCACGAGCGCCATGAACGCGCTGGTCGTCTCCCGCAGCAGCGGCGCCGAATACGGGCTGCCGGACCAGCAGTTGGTGCCGAAGGCAAGGGTGATCAGGTCGCAGGGGAGCGCGGCGAGCTGCTGCGCCGAGGCGATCTCACCGCGGCCGGAGCCGGCGTAGCCGAGGTTGACCGGGTCCAGCCCCAGCGCGCGGCCCGCCACGGCGGGCCAGGCCCGCGAGGGACGGGAGGCGATCCACCCCTCGCAGATGGAGTCGCCGTAGACCGCCCAGCGGGGCAGCGGCTCGGCCGGGGCCGGCGCGGCGGCCGACCGGGCGGGGCCGGTGGCGCGCAGCCCCAGGACGCGCGGGCGCAGCGGTACGGGCAGATGGACGGTGAAGGGCCCGTCGGAGGCGGGCAGCCGGAGCCGGACGGTGCGGTCCTCGCCGGGGCGGGCGGGCGCCTCGCACACGGGCTCGCCGTCCTGCCACAGCTCGAAGACGGCCCCGGCCGAGAGCAGCTCGTCGGCGGGGCGCGGAGGGAAGGCCCGGTAGCGGATGTGCAGGGTGTCGGCGCCGGGCGCCAGACCCTCCAGGCGTACGCCGACGGGTACGGTCGCCCGGCTCCAGGTCTCCCACGGCAGCCGGTCGCCGTCGGCCGGGTCGGCCCGTACGAGCCGGTCCTTCGCCCGGTCGTGCCAGGCGACCCCGCGCAGGAACGGTCCGGGGGCCAGCCAGTCCGGGGTGGGCGGCTCCGGCGACACGGCGCCGGCCGGGCCACGGCTCCCTCCCGTACTCACATGCCCCTCCGATCCGCCCGGCCGTGTCCGTCCCGCACGCTCCGACCGTGGCTCACGGGATCTCTTACCCCGGGGCGCACCCGCGTCACCTGCGATCCCCGCACCCCGCACGCTCGGGTACCCGGCATGGCCTCTCTCCGTACCGGGCACCGTCCTGTCCCGTACCGGACACCGCCGCTTCCGGCACCGGGCACCACCCCCGCCCCCACCGGGCACCACCCCCGCGTGCTCGTCCGGCCGGATGAAACGCGCAACGAACGTCCGCGTGCCGCGCGCTCGCGCAACGATCGGTCGCCATTGCGCAAGGATCCTGCATTACGGCAGGTCAGGCACGGGCCGTAAGGTCATGCGCTGTACGTGGAGTGGCGGCGACCGTCAGCTCGGCGGTCCCTGCTGCGAGGCTTTTCGTCGTGCCCGCGTGCGAACCGCTGCCGGTTGCGCCGTCATCCGACCGGCAGATAAGGAGCCCCCAGTGACGGAGCACGGCGTAGGCCAGCTTCCGGCGGGCAGTGTCCCCCGCCCCCCTTCCACCGGTGGCCTCGGCACCCGGCTCATGCGGCGCAAACCGGTCGAACGGCTGGTCGCCGAGGGCGGCCGGGGCGAGGGCGGCTCGCTCCGCCGCTCGCTGGGCATGTGGCAACTGACCATGATCAGCATCGGTGCGACGCTGGGCACCGGCATCTTCGTCGTCCTGGGCCAGGCCGTGCCCAAGGCGGGCCCCGCCGTCATCATCGCCTTCGTCCTGGCCGGCCTGACCGCCCTGTTCTCCGCGCTGTCCTACGCTGAACTGGCCGGCTCGATCCCGGTCTCCGGCTCGTCGTACTCCTACGCCTACGCGACCCTGGGTGAGCTGGTGGCCTGGGTCTGCGGCTGGTGTCTGATCCTGGAGTACGGGGTCTCGGTCGCGGCGGTCGCCGTCGGCTGGGGCCAGTACCTCAACGAGCTGCTGTCCGGAACCATCGGGGTGACCCTCCCGGAGGCGATCTCCGCCCCGCCCGGTGACGGCGGCGTCTTCAACCTGCCGGCCCTGCTCGTGGTGCTGCTCGCGATGGTCTTCCTGCTGGGCGGCGCCAAGGAGAGCGCCCGGGTCAACACGGTCATGGTCACGGTGAAGATCGTGGCACTGCTCCTGTTCTGCGCGGTCGCCTTCCAGGGCATCAAGTCCGGCAACTACCGCGACTTCATGCCGCTGGGCACCGCGGGCGTCAGCGCGGCCGGCGCGACCCTCTTCTTCTCCTACATCGGCTTCGACGCCGCCTCCACGGCGGGCGAGGAGGCCCGGAACCCGCAGCGCGACCTGCCCCGCGCGATCATGCTGTCGCTGCTGATCGTCACCGCGCTGTACTGCCTGGTCGCCGCGGTGGCCGTGGGCGCCATGCCCTGGACGAAGTTCGAGGGCTCCGAGGCCGCGCTCGCCGGGATCATGAAGGACGTGACGGGCCAGGACTTCTGGGCCGTGCTGCTGGCGGCGGGCGCGGTCATCGCCATCGCCAGTGTCGTACTGACCGTGCTGTACGGGCAGACCCGCATCCTGTTCGCGATGTCCCGCGACGGGCTCGTGCCGAAGGTGTTCGCCAAGGTCCACGGCAGGACGGGCGTGCCGCGCGCCAACACGGTGATCGTCTCCCTGTTCTGCGGTCTGCTGGCCGCCGCCGTCCCGCTCAACGAACTGGCCGACGCCACCAGCATCGGCACGCTCTTCGCCTTCGCCCTGGTCAACGTCGCGGTGGTCGTCCTGCGCCGCACCCGCCCCGACATGCCGCGCAGCTTCCGTACGCCGCTGTCCCCGCTCTTCCCCGTGATCGGCTTCCTGCTGTGCGTCGGCATGATGCTCCGGCTCGGCGCGGTCACCTGGGTCGTCTTCGGCGGGTGGATGGCCGTGGGCCTGGCCGTCTACTTCGGCTACGGCATGCGGCGCTCCCGGCTGGCCGACGCCGGCCGGAAGGACTGACGCGTCAGTCCTTCGCGTCCGTCCGTACGCGTCGGCCCGGCCCTGGGCGGACCGGGGCGGACACCGGGGAGGAGGCGACGCGCATTCCGCGTACTGCCTCCTGTCTCGCGCGCCGCACACCAGCGGGACCGGTGTTTCCGGCGGTTACGCTGCTGTCCGACGGGAGGAGTGAGGGGATAGCCCCTGCTCAGCGGGATTTCGCCCGATTTACCGGAACCAGAGCTAGTGTGGATGACAGTGAACGATCTCAACCGGCAGTGCCCGGCGGCCCGCGGACAGGGTGGGTCGTGAACAGACTGAGCGATCTGGACGAGCGCATCGTCCACGCGCTGGCCGAGGACGCCCGGCGCAGCTACGCCGACATCGGCCAGGAGGTCGGTCTGTCCGCGCCGGCCGTCAAGCGGCGGGTGGACCGGCTGCGCGCCGAGGGCGCCATCACCGGGTTCACCGTACGGGTCGATCCGGCGGCCCTCGGCTGGGAGACCGAGGGGTACATCGAGATCTTCTGCTGCCGCAACACCTCGCCCGAGTCCATCCACCGCGGCCTGTCCCGCTACCCGGAAGTGGCGTCCGCCTCCACCGTCACCGGCGAGGCGGATGCCATCGTCCAGGTCTTCGCCTCCGACATGCGTCACTTCGAGCGGGTGCTGGAGCGCATCGCGGGGGAGCCGTTCGTGGAGCGTACGAAATCGGTGCTGGTGCTCTCCCCGCTGCTGCGCCGCTTCAGCTCGGGCTCGCCGGGCTGAACCGAACGGGATACGGCTCCCTGGCGCCTGCGCCTAGGACTTCGCGCGTCGCTTGCGCAGCCCCGCGACGACCACCGTGCCGACCAGCAGCAGGACGGCGGCGGCGATGCGGTAGCCGAAGGCGGCGGCGTCGGCGAAGGCCGTGGGATCGGGCAGGGACGTGCCCGGGGTTCCGGCCGCCGGGCCGCCGTCCGCGGACAGCCGTACGGACAGGACCGTGCCGACCACCGCGATGCCCAGCGCGGCCCCCAGCTCCCGCGCGGCGCCCTGGAGTCCGGAGCCCATGCCGGAGCGGTCCGCGGGCACGGACGTGACGATCGCGTGCGAGAGGGGCGGCATCGCCAGGCCCGCGCCCGTCGACATGAGCAGCAGCGGGATCAGGTACAGCAGGTACGGGGTGCCGGCGCCGGCGGTGGACAGCAGCAGCAGTCCGGCCGCGATCAGCGCCAGGCCGCAGCCGGTCGTACCGGCCTCGCCGGCCCGCTGGGCCCAGCGCACCCCGTACTTCGTCACCGCCGTCATCCCCAGGGCCAGCGGCACGATCGCCAGACCCGTCTGGAGCGGCGAGTAGCCCTTGACGTACTGGAGGAACTGCGCGTTGACGAAGAACAGCGCGAACATCCCGAAGAAGGCCACCGCGATGCCGACCGTGCCCGCCCGCAGCCGCGGCACCCGGAACAGCCGCGGGTCCAGCACCGGATGCGGGCTGCGCAGCCCGTGGCGGACGAACACCGCGAAGATCACCAGCGCCAGCGCGAAGGAACCCAGCACCTGGGCCGAGCCCCAGCCCAGCCCCGGCCCCTCGATGATCCCGAACAGCAGCGCCGCGGCACCGGCGATCAGCAGCGCCGAGCCGGGCAGGTCCAGCGCCGCGGTCTGCCGCGGCACCCGCGGCGCGGAGCGGGCCACCCATACCAGCAGCGCCAGACCCAGCGGTACGTACGCCCAGAACAGGCCCTGCCAGGGCAGGAACTGAAGGATCAGCGCACCGCCGGCGTTGCCCACCATGCCGCCCACGCCCATCGCGGCGCTCCAGGCGGCGACCGCCCCGGACTTGCGCTCCGGCGGCGTGGCGTACAGCAGCACCGACATGGTGGCCGGTACGAGCAGGGCCGCCCCGGCGCCGGACAGGGCCCGGCCCGCGAGGAGAAGCGGGATGGTGGGCGCCAGGGCGCTCAACAGGGCGCCCGCAGCGAAGATGCCCAGACCGCTCATCAGGACACCCTTGCGGCCGAAACGGTCTCCCAGCGCGCCGGCCGGGATCAGCAGCCCGGCGAAGACGATCACATAAGTGTCCACGATCCACAGCAACTGGGCCGGGGACGGGTGCATCCCACTGGCGGCGATCTTGGGTATCGCCAGGTTCATCGCGGCAACGAGCGACTGGGCGACCAGTACGCACACGCACATCGCCGCCGTGACGGAACGCCGCCGGGGTGCGCCCCGCGTGCCCGGCGCGGAAGGCGGGGCGGAAGGAGAGAAGGAGACGGTCGAAGTCATGCCCCGGACGTTAAAGTCACTGCGAATTGACTTCAAATGCAAGGTGTGCACTCCATGATTGCGCGAAACGCAAACATCGATCTGAACCTGCTGACGGCCCTGGACGCACTGCTGGAGGAGGAGAGCGTCACCGCGGCGGCCGACCGGCTGGGGCTGTCCGGCCCGGCGATGAGCCGCGCCCTGGGCCGCATCCGCCGCACGACAGGCGACCCCGTCCTCGTACGCGCCGGGCGGCGGATGGTGCCCACCCCGCGCGCCCTGGAAATCCGCGCCGAGGTCCGCGCGGTGCTGGGGGCGGCCCGCGGCATCCTCGCGCCGGCCACCCCGCCGACCCGGCTGAGCTGACGCGTACGTTCACCATCAACGCCAACGACCTGTTCGTGACGGCCTTCGGACCCGCCCTGGTCGCGGGCGCGGCCCGGGAGGCGCCGCGGGTGGTGCTGCGCTTCCTCGGCGAGACCCACGTGGACCTGCCCATCCTGCGGGAAGGCGCCGCCGACCTGGAACTCGGCGTCATCGACAGCACGGAACCGGAGATCCGCATCGAGGAGCTCTACACCGACCGCGGCACGGCGGGCGTACGCGCCGGACACCCGCTGACGCAGGGCACGGTGACCGCCCGGCGCTTCGCCGGGGCGCCGCACATCAACTACTCGCGCCGCGGCCGGCTGACCGGTCCCATCGACACCGCCCTGGCCGAACTCGGGCTGCGCCGCAGGGTGATGACCGTGGTGCCCACGTTCGTGGCGATGATGACGATGGTCCTCCAGACCGACGCGGTGGGGGTGGCACCCGAGCGCACGGGGGCCGCGGTCCTTGCCCGGCTGGGAGTACGTACGTTTCCCATCCCGCTGGACCTGCCCGCCATGCCGGTGGGCATGGCCTGGCATCCGCGGCACGATGCGGACGCCGGCCATGTGTGGCTGCGCGGATTCGTCCGCCGGGTGGTGGCCGAGACGGTCGGACCTGATTCGGCCGCTCCCGCTTCCGTTGCCGCCCGCGCCGCCGCACCGGCCTCCGGTGCACAGGAGACCGGTGCATCGGCCTCCGTCAGTGATCCGGCTCCCACGGAACGACCGTGAAGTCGCCGCGCTCCACGGTCTCGAACGGGGCCGAACTCACGCACTTCGGAAGGTCCTTGGTGGCAGCGGGGTCGTTCGTGGCGGCCCAGCTGTAACCGACCCGGTCGTGTCCGCCCTGGTCGTGGACGGTGAACCCGACCCGCTTGCCCTTGAGCCTCGGAACGTCGGTCTCGGTGACGATGCCGCTGGCCACCGCCACCTTGCCACCCGTGACCAGGCAGTCGATCCGGCCCGTGAAGGCGCCGCTGCCAGCGGAGGAGACATGCCGGACGCTGAAGGTGCCCCGTGCCTGGTCGGGCCGCTGGTCCTTGCGGAACCGGGCGTCGAAAGCGAAGCGGACGTCATCGCCGTCCGACCGGTGGAGCTTGGCGGAGCCGGTCAACCGCGGGTCTTCGGTGACGGGCTTGGGGACGGTCCCGGAAGCGACCGCCGAGCCGGTGGCGGCGGCGGTGATCAGCATCGCCGCCGCCACGGCGGCAAGGCGGGTCCGGGGCGGGCGGTGGTGCGTACGGGACGTGCAGAAACGGCTCACGACAGGCCCTTTCCGGGGCTGGTAGGAGATCGTTCGACCGGCGGTTCCGGACGTCTCATACGGTGCCGTCCGCATCACCGCGGCGCGTCACACCGCGGCGGTAACCCGCCGTCCCCCGCACGGCGGAGGGGACGCGCCGCCCGTACGGCGATGGTCCCGGTGGCACCCGCACCACCTGCCCGCACCCGCGTCGGCGCAGCCGTCGGCGCAGCCCGCGACCCGCCTCGCCGGCCCCTCGCCGGGCCCGGCACCCGCCACCGCGCAACGAATCGCCGCGAAATCCGCCCAACGCGCAACGGATCATCCCCTCGCACGCAACGGAGGCGCCTTGTACGGGCCGATCGGCGGACCGTACCGTCTATGCGTCCCGACCGATCGCACGTCCGTCCGATCGCCCGTTCGTCCATGCCGAGGGGTCCCATGTCGTCGCTGCGTACCGCCCTGCTCCAGAGTTCGGGACGACCCGGCGACGTCGCGGCCAACCTGTGTACGCTGCGGGACACCGCGCGCGAGGCGGCCTCGGCCGGGGCCGGGCTGCTGGTCTGCCCCGAACTGTTCCTGACGGGCTACGCGATCGGCGGTGACCTCCACCGGCTCGCCGAGCCCGCCGACGGCGACAGCGCGCGCGAGGTGGCCCGGATCGCCGCCGAGTACGGCATCGCGATCCTGTACGGCTACCCGGAGCGCGCCGGCGCGCTGGTCCACAACTCGGCGCAGCTCATCGGCCCGGACGGCACCCGGCCGGCGAACCACCGCAAGACGCATCTGTTCGGCTGCTTCGAGCACGAGTGGTTCACACCCGGCGAGGTCCCGGTCACCCAGGCCGAGCTGGGCGGGCTGCGGATCGGCGTCATGATCTGTTACGAGGTGGAGTTCCCGGAACTCGTCCGGGCGCACGCGCTGGCCGGCACCGACCTGCTGCTCGTGCCCACCGCGCAGATGCACCCCTTCCAGTTCGTCGCCGAGTCCCTCGTCCCGGTCCGGGCCTTCGAGAGCCAGATGTACATCGCGTACGTCAACAGGGTCGGCCAGGAGGGCGAGTTGGAGTTCGTCGGACTGAGCTGTCTGGCGGGCCCGGACGGTGTCGTACGTGCCCGCGCGGGCCGTGGCGAGCAGCTCGTGTACGCCGAGGCGGACGCCGAGTTCCTCAAACGCTCACGCGCGGACAACCCGTACCTGCACGACCGGCTCCCCGGCCTGTACGGATCACTGGTCCGGCCGCAGATCACCGCTCTGACACCGGATCACTGATCTCGTATCAGATCGCCGATCTCGTTCCAGATCACCGCTCTGGAACGGAATCACTGATCTGAGTCCGGATCACTGACCCGACTACAGATCACTGACCTCAGACCAGAGCACCGATGCAGAACGAGAGCACTGATCTGAAACAAGAGCAGTGACCCGATACCAGATCACCGCTCTTGCCCCGCCTCATCCCGCCCCGCCTTGCCCCACCCCGCCTCATCCCACCCTGTCCCATCCCGCACATACCTCCGCACACCCCCCACCGCGCGTCCCTCCAAGCCACCGCGCGCCCCTGGAACCGCCCGCGCATCGCGCCCGTCGCGCGCGCCGCACGTCCGCAAGGAGTCCGTACCGATGACGTCCACGGTGCCCACAGCCGCCCACCACGCGGATGACCAGCCGCCCATCACCATGTTCGGGCCGGACTTCCCCTACGCGTACGACGACTTCCTCGCGCACCCGGCGGGCCTGGGCCAGATACCGGCGACCGAGCACGGCAAGGAGGTCGCGGTCATCGGCGGCGGCCTCTCCGGCATCATCACCGCCTACGAGCTGATGAAGATGGGCCTCAAGCCCGTCGTCTACGAGGCGGACCGGATCGGCGGCCGGCTGCGTACCGTCGGCTTCGAGGGGTGCGACCCCTCGCTCACCGCCGAGATGGGTGCGATGCGCTTCCCGCCCAGCTCCACCGCGCTCCAGCACTACATCGACCTGGTGGGCCTTGAGACCAGGCCGTTCCCCAACCCGCTGGCCCCCGGCACCCCTCCACCGTCATCGACCTCAAGGGCGAGACGCACTACGCCCGTACGATCGAGGACCTCCCCGAGGTCTACCGCCAGGTCATGGACGCCTGGAACGCCTGCCTGGAGGAGGGCGCGGACTTCTCCGCGATGAACCGCGCGATCCGCGAGCGCGACGTGCCGCGCATCCGGGAGATCTGGGCGCGGCTGGTGGAGAAACTGGACAACCAGACGTTCTACGGCTACCTCTGCGACTCCACCGCCTTCAAGTCCTTCCGGCACCGGGAGATCTTCGGCCAGGTCGGCTTCGGCACCGGCGGCTGGGACACCGACTTCCCCAACTCCATCCTGGAGATCCTGCGGGTGGTCTACACCGAGGCCGACGACCACCACCGCGGCATCGTCGGCGGCAGCCAGCAGCTCCCGCTGCGCCTGTGGGAGCGCGAGCCGGGGAAGATCCTGCACTGGGCGCCGGGCACGTCGCTGGCGTCGCTGCACGGCGGCTCCCCGCGCCCGGCGGTGACCCGGCTGCACCGTACCGCGGGCAACCGCGTCACCGTCACGGACGCGAGCGGGGACATCCGTACGTACGAGGCGGCCGTCTTCACCGCGCAGTCCTGGATGCTGCTCTCCAAGATCGACTGCGATGAGTCCCTCTTCCCCATCGACCACTGGACGGCGATGGAGCGCACCCACTACATGGAGTCCTCGAAGCTGTTCGTGCCGGTGGACCGCCCGTTCTGGCTGGACAAGGCGGTGGACGGCCAGGGCAACGAGACCGGCCGGGACGTGATGAGCATGACGCTCACCGACCGGATGACCCGTGGCACCTACCTGCTGGACGACGGCCCGGACCGGCCGGCCGTCATCTGCCTCTCGTACACCTGGTGCGACGACAGCCTCAAGTGGCTGCCGCTGAACGCCAACGAGCGCATGGAGGTCATGCTCAAGTCGCTCTCGGAGATCTACCCGGACGTCGACATCCGCAAGCACATCATCGGAAACCCGGTGACCGTCTCGTGGGAGAACGAGCCGTACTTCATGGGCGCCTTCAAGGCCAACCTGCCCGGCCACTACCGCTACCAGCGGCGGCTGTTCACCCACTTCATGCAGGACCGCCTCCCCGAGGACAAGCGCGGCATCTTCCTCGCGGGGGACGACATCTCCTGGACGGCGGGCTGGGCCGAAGGCGCCGTACAGACCGCGCTGAACGCGGTGTGGGGCGTGATGACCCACTTCGGCGGCGCCACCGACCCGACCAACCCGGGTCCCGGGGACCTGTACGACGCCATCGCGCCGGTCGAACTCCCCGAGGACTGAATCCGAGGGCCGTTCAAGGAGCGAACGCCGGGCACCGCCCGCTCACCCCTTCCCCCTCACCCCGCACGCTCATGCGAGCGGGGTGAGCAGACACCGTCCGACCAGCCCCACGCCCGCATCCAGCCGCTCGGCGAACTCCTCGGCGACCTCGGGGAGTCCGCGCAGGCCCCACAGGACGCGGGCGGCGGCCCAGGCGCCGTCCCGGGCCCGGTCCAGGCTCCAGCAGCCGGCGAGGTGGGTGAGCGGGTCGGCGATGTCCAGTACGTCCGGGCCGGGCATCAGGCTCTCCCTGATCCGCTCCTCCATACCGGCCAGGACCCCGCCGATCCGGTCGAAGTCGCCCTCCAGGGCCGCCGGACCGCACCCCAGGACGCGGCAGGCGTCCACGACGGCCAGCGCCAGGTCGTGCCCGATGTGGGCGTTGATCCCGGCCAGCGCGAACTGCAGCGGTGACACGCCCGGGTGGCGCCGCATCTGGAACAGCGGACGCCAGCAGGCCGGTGGCCGCAGACCCGCGGACGCGGCGTCCACCGCGCCGAAGAAGCGCCGTGCGAACAGCGCGTCCAGCTCGCCGGCCGCCACCGGGTCCTGGAAGGCGCCCGCACCGATCCGCAGCGCCACCTCTTCGGTGACCGTCAGGTAGACCTGGTTGAAGACGGCCACACCGTCCGTGGGCGGCAGTGCGGCGCGCAGCGTCCGCATCCGCGCCAGCACCTCCTCCACGGCCGTCGCCGCCCGTGGAGCGGGGTACGGGGCCCCGGCCGGGTCCGCCGCGTCGGGAACCGCCAGGACCGGGCCGGCCGTGACCGGGCCCACCGCGTCGCCCTGCCCGTACCGCCCGCCGGGCGCAGCCGTACCGGGCCGCCGAGTCGTCGTCATCCGCTCAGCGTGACACCGGTGATACGCAGCACATGCGTGATGCGCGAGCGTATGACCGGAACGAGGTAACCCCCGGCGTGCCTGCTTGTTGCCCGTGCGTTTTTAAGTCACGCCTTAAACCACTGTGGCCACTTCTGTGTGATCGCTAGTTTCTGCCTCCGACACAGCGCCCCGGCCCCAACGGGGCGCCCCCCGACGGAGGTTGCCGCAATGTCCCGAAGACTCGCCACCGCGCTGTCCGCCTCGGCCATGACCGTCACCGCCCTGGTCGCGGCGACCGCGCCCGCCCAGGCCGCGCCGGCCGACAAGGCCCAGGTGCTCTCCTCCTGGACGCAGACGAGCGCGAGCAGCTACAACGCGTGGCTGGCGGCTCGTAACAACCAGGCGAAGTGGGCCGCGTACGGGTTCGACTGGTCCACCGACTACTGCTCCAAGTCGCCCGACAACCCGCTGGGCTTCCCCTTCGAGACCTCCTGCGCCCGCCACGACTTCGGCTACCGCAACTACAAGAAGGCCGGCACCTTCCCGGCCAACAAGCCGCGCCTGGACAACGCCCTGTACGAGGACCTCAAGCGGGTCTGCTCGGCGTACAGCGGTGCCAAGAAGGTCTCCTGCGACACTCTGGCCTGGACCTACTACCAGGCGGTCAAGAACCTCGGCTGAGCCGCGGCCGTCCGCCGGGCGCACAGGGTCCGCTGTACGCCCGGCGCGCGCCGTACGCCACACGCCGAGCGTGAGCCGGGGCGCGGGCCCCACCCCGTACCCCGGCTCGCTCGCGCCCCAGCGCCCCCAGCGCTCTCCACCGCCCCGAGCGCCTCTCGCCGTCCTCCACCGCCCTGCGAACGACCGGTTCACTCGCTCAGGGCAGCCACGGCCGGGCTCGTTCGATTTGCCCCCGCCGAAGTGTTGGACTACTCATCACTTCGGCCCCGTGACGTGCGGGGCATGGAACATCTGGAGAGTGATCATGCCTGGCTTCGGGTGGACGCTACACGGGGACGGCAAGCGCCTGGAGCCTGGCGAGGTGGTCAAGCCGGACGAACGGCTGAACTGGGGGCGCACGATCGGTCTCGGGGCACAGCACGTCGTCTCGATGATCGGCGCGTGCTTCGTGGCCCCGGTACTCATGGGCCTGGATCCGAACCTCGCCCTCATGGCATCCGGCGTGGCGACCGTTTTGTTCCTTCTGATGACCAGAGGCGGATTCCGAGCTATCTCGGATCGTCCCTCTCCTTCGTGGGAGTTTCCGCGGTCATCGCCGGCCAGGGCGGGGATGCCGGCACGCTGACAGGCGCCCTCCTCGTCGTCGGCGCCGCACTGGCCGTCTGCGGCGTCATCATCCACATCCTCGGGGCCCGGGTGATCCACGCGGTGCTTCCACCGGTGGTGACCGGCGCCGTGGTCATGCTCATCGGCTTCAACCTCGCCCCGGTGGCAGCGGGACGTACTGGCCGCAGGACCAGTGGAGCGCACTGGCCACCATGCTGTTCACCGGATTGGCGCTGGTGGTGCTGCGGGGCTTCTGGTCGCGCATCGCGATCTTCCTCGGGCTGGTCTTCGGCTATGCGCTGTCCTGGGTCCTGGACCGGACGACGGGAAAGATCCATTCGGCGAACGGGGCCGGTCAGGTCGTCGATCACTGGCGCATCGACTTCTCGGGCGTCGCCAAGGCGGACTGGCTCGGCCTGCCCAGCCTGCACGCCCCCAATTTCTCGGCTTCGGCGATCCTCGTCGCGCTGCCGGTCCTGGTGGCCCTGGTCGCGGAGAACGCGGGGCACGTGAAGGCCGTCGGGGAGATGACCGGCGACTCCCTGGACGACAAGCTGGGTACGGCCATCGTCGCGGACGGAACCGCGACCATGCTGTCCACCGCGGTGGGCGGGCCGGCCACCACCACTTACGCGGAAAACATCGGCGTCATGGCGGCAACCCGTATCTACTCCACCGCGGCCTACTGGGCGGCGGCCGGTTTCGCGCTGCTCTTCGGCCTGTGCCCGAAGTTCGGCGCGGTCGTCGCCGCGATCCCCGGCGGCGTGCTGGGCGGCATCACCGTCATCCTGTACGGCATGATCGGCCTGCTCGGCGCGCAGATCTGGGTACGGAACAAGGTGGACTTCGCCCAGCCGCTGAACCTGGTACCGGTCGCCGCGGGCGTCATCATTGGCATCGGCGGCGTCAGCCTGAAGATCGGTGGCAACTTCGAGCTGAGCGGCATCGCGCTCGGCACCTTGATCGTCCTGACCGGCTACCACGCACTGCGCTGGCTTTCCGCCGCCGCGAAACGCCGCGAACAACCACTCCTGGACGGCGGCACCAGCGAATACGACCAGTCCGCCGACGAATCTCGCTGACGCCCGCACGGACTGCCCGATAAGGACGGACCGCCCGATAAGGACGGGCCGCCCGGTAAGGCCGTCATCGCGGATGCCCGCGATGTGCGCCCGTGGCGGTGGTTCCGCCGACGAACGGGCCCGGCGGCGGAGCGGCTTAAGCGGGCGCTTAGTATGGCGAGGCTTGTCCCAGAAGTCTCAGCAGTAACAGAAGCATCAGGAGAACCCGTCGTGACTGTCGAAGCCCCCCAGGTCCCCACCGGAGCCGTTCCGTACGGGCAACTGGTTCCGGTCACCGTGCACTTCGACGACCTCGACGCGCTCGGCATGCTGCACAACTCGCGCTACCCCCTGCTGGTCGAGCGCGCCTGGGCCGCGTACTGGCAGGAGCGCGGCTTCGGCTTCGAAGGCGACTGGGAGAAGGCCGGCGACCTGAGCAACGTCATCAAGGAGATGCGGGTCAGCTACGAGATGCCGATCGCCCGGCCCGGCGCGTACGCCGTGCACCTGTGGGTCCACAAGATCGGCCGTACGAGCCTGACCTACGGGTTCCGCGTCTGCTCCGCCGACGGTACGGCGACCCACGCCCACGGGCACCGCGTCCTGGTCCGGATCGACGCGCGGACGCTGCGCCCCACCCCATGGTCCGAGCGCGCCCGCGCGATAGCGAACGAACTGCTCGGTCCGCAGACGATCGCCGAGGCAGCCGAGGCGGCGTGACCGGGGAGTGACCTGAGAGCTTGCGAGCCGTCAGGGTTTCCCTCAAGGGGCCCGGTCAGGAGTGCTTCCGGCCGGGCGCCGGCGCCGGGTCATCGGCCGGCGCCGGATCATCGGCCGGGGCCGTGGACGCGCCGGTGACGCCGCGCCCGCGGGGCCGCAGTACGCCCGCGCCGAGGACGAGACCGAAGGCCAGCGCGGTGATCAGGGCGAAGGACGCGGTGAGCGAGGCGGC
This sequence comes from Streptomyces sp. MST-110588, assembly GCF_022695595.1. NCBI lineage: Bacteria > Bacillati > Actinomycetota > Actinomycetes > Kitasatosporales > Streptomycetaceae > Streptomyces > Streptomyces sp. MST-110588. The sequence goes on along the minus strand of NZ_CP074380.1, from coordinate 907,394 downwards.
CTGGGCGATCGAGCCGACCGCGGACGGCGCGATCAGCCCGGAGGTGTAGGTGATCGTGGCGACCCCCGCTATGGCCTGGCTCGGTGCCGGGCCGCGGCGTCCGGCGGCGGCGAAGGCGAGCGGGACCACGACCGCGATACCCAGCCCGATCAGGGCGAAGCCGGCCATGGCCGGCGCCGGGTGGCGGGCGAGGACGATCAGCGCACCGCCCGCCGTGGCCAGCACCCCGCCCGCCCGTACGGTACGGACCGGCCCGAAGCGGGCCACCACCCGGTCGCCCGCCAGCCGGGCGAGTGTCATGGTGCAGGACAGGGCGGTGGTCGAGGCCGCCGCCAGGCCGGCGTCGGTGCTCAGCTCGTCCCGTAGGTAAACCGCCGACCAGTCCAGGCTCGCGCCCTCGGCGAAGACCGCGCAGAAGCCGACCGCGCCGATGACCAGCGCGGACCTGGGCGGCAGCGCGAAGCGGGGCGGCGGGTGCTCCTCGGGCGTGCTGCGCAGGTCCAGCGTGCCGTGGCAGACCAGCGCGCCGAGCAGGGTCAGTACGGCCGCGGCGGCGGCCAGGTGCAGCCGGGCGTCGGTGCCGGCGTGCGCCGCGACCGTACCGGCCGCCGAGCCGAGCAGCGCGCCCAGGCTCCACATCCCGTGCAGCCCCGACATGATCGGTTTCCCGAGGCGGTCCTCGGTCTCCACGCCCAGCGCGTTCATCGTCACGTCCGCCATGCCCGAGGACGCGCCGTACACGAGCAGCGCGGCGCACAGGACGTACAGATCGGGGGAGAGGGCGGGCAGCACCAGGGACAGCGTCCACAGGGCGAGCAGGACGCGCAGCGCCGTACGGGCCCCGAGGCGGTGGCTGATCCGGCCCGCGAGCGGCATGGCCAGCGACGCGCCGATTGCGGGGAAGGCCAGGGCGAGGCCGAGCTGACCTGCGCTGATGCCGCTGTGGTCCTGGATCCAGGGGATGCGGGTGGCGAAGTTGCCGGTGACCGAACCGTGGACGAGGAAGACCAGGGCGACGGCCCGGCGTGCGCGGCGCAGGCGGTTCCGGGGGAGCGGGGCGGCGTTCGCGGTACCGGAGTCGGTCATGGTACGTAAATTATCAGGGAACCTGCCTGATAATAAGATCGCCGATATGGCCGGTGAAGCGGGAGGCCGGGACGAGGGAGCGCCGGCCCGCCGCCGGCGATCCGGAGGCCGAGCAGCCCGGTCAAGCGCTCTGAAAGGATTCGCTCATGAATCGCACGCGTGGGCCCGCCGTCGGCCGTACCGCCTCGCCGAGCACCGCGCGGGCCATCAACGACCGCCTCGCTCTACGCCTGTTGGTATCCGAGGGACCCCTGACGGCCGGGCAGCTCAAGGCTCTGACGGGACTCTCCCGGCCGACCGTCGCCGACCTCGTCGAACGCCTCCAGGAGGCGGGTCTGCTCGCAGTGGTCGGCGAGAGCGGCGCGCAGCGGCGCGGGCCCAACGCCCGGCTGTACGGCATCGTCGCCAACCGGGCCCATACGGCCGCCCTGGACCTGCGGCCCCACAGCGCCACCGTGGCGGTCGCCGACCTCCTGGGCCGGGTGCTCGCCGAGCAGACCGTTCCCGTCCCGCCGGGCACCGAACCGGCGCAGGCGGCCGAGGCCGGACTCGCCGCGTTGGAGAAGTGCCTGGTCCGGGCGGACGCCGACCGGCCGCACACCGTCGCCGTGGGCGCGCCCGGTCTCATCGACCCCGCCACCGGACGGCTCGGCGGCACCGACTGGGTCCCGGCCTGGCACACCGCGCTGATCGGCGCGGTCGGCGGGTTCCGTGACACCTCCGTGCTGGTGGAGAACGAGGTCAACCTCGCCGCGCTCGCCGAACAGCGGGCCGGAGCCGCCCGTGACCGCGACACCTTCGTCCTGCTCTGGCTCGGGCACGGCACCGGCGCCGCCGTCGTCCTGGACGGCAGGCTGCGCCGCGGGGCCTCCGGCGGCACCGGTGAGATCGGCTTCCTGCCCGTGCCCGGCACCGGCGCGCTGCCCACGGCGAGTAGCTGCGACGGCGGCTTCCACTCCCTCGCGGGCTCCGCCGCGATCCTCGGCCTCGCGGCGGAACACGGCATCGCGGCAGATCCTGATGCCGTGGCAGGTCCCGGTGCCGCGGAGGAGTACGGCGCCGGGGGCGAAGGGGGAGACGCGGCGCCCGCGCATCCCGCCGAGGCGGCCGTCCGGGCCGCGCTGGCCGCGGGCCCCGCCGCCGCGGGCTTCCTCGACGAGCTCGCCGCCCGTATCGCCGTCGGTGTGGCGGCCGTCAGCGCCGTGCTGGATCCCGGCTGTGTCGTACTGGGCGGCGAGACCGGCCGCGCGGGCGGTGACGTGCTGGCGACGCGGGTCGCCGGGCACCTCGCGCGGATCTCCCCGCTGCGTACGGAGGTCCGTGCCGGGACGGTCGGCGGCCGGGCCGTGCTGTGCGGCGCGGTGCTCGCCGCGACGGACGCCGCCCAGCGGGACCTGTTCGTCCCGGCGGACCGGAAGCCGGCAGCGGCGCCCGGGTGATCCCGGGCTCCCAGGCCCCCGGGCTCACACATGCTCACCCGGATCACCCCCACCGTCTTGAGCCCCTGCGGGGACGTACCCCCATGACCAGCCCGTCCTCCGCCCGTCCCCCGGACCGCTTCGCGAGGAACTCCTCGTACGTGACCGTGCCGGTGGCGTGCTCCGGGGCGAGGTGGTGGCCCGAGCGGAAGGCCGCGGCCACCGCGCCCGGGAACCACAGGGGCACCAGCAGGCGCCGCCGGCCCCCGACCAACAGGGTGAGGCGTACCAGTTCGCCCAGGTCACGGACCTCCGGGCCGCCCATGTCCGCGACCCGGCCCGCGGGCGGCGCCGTCGCCAGCCTTGCCAGCCGCCCGGCGACGTCCCGTACGTCGATGGGCTGCACCCGGATGCCGGCCGGCACCGGGATCACCGGGGCGCGGGCGCCCGCCTTGACCAGCCGCAGCACCAGGTCGTGGAACTGGGTCGTACGCAGCACCGTCCAGCCCGCCCCGGACTCCGCCAGCAGCCGTTCGACCTGGAGCTTGTCGCGGTAGTAGCGGAGCGGAACGCGGTCGATGCCGACGATGGAGATGTAGAGGAGGTGCGGTACGCGGGCCCGCCGGGCCGCCTCGATGAGCTGTCCGGCCGCCTGTACGTCACCGCCCGCGGTCATGGTGGCGCAGTGCACGATCGCGTCGGCGCCCCGGACCGCCTCGTCCAGCCCCACGCCGTCCCGCAGATCGACGGCGTACGAGCGCGGACGCGCGCCGGGGTGCGAGCCGGACGAGACGGAGCGTGAACCCGCCTCCGGCGCGCTCACCGGCGCCCGGCGGCTCAGTGAGCGCACCTCGTGTCCCGTGGCCGCCAGCCGTGCGGTCACCGCTCGCCCCAGCGTTCCGGTGCCGCCTGTCACAAGAACCGTCGCCATCGCGATGCAACCCCCTCGTCAAGAGAGCTTCATTGTCCCGCTCCCCGGACAGCCGCCGCCGGGCCGGGAGTTGGCGGCGGCTGTGAGTCAGCACACAGGGTGCGGTCCGCGTGGGCGGCGATCAGACGTGGCAGTATGGAGCCGTACTGACGATACGCAGCGCACTCCGGGGTCGGTGAAAGTCCGAACCGGCGGTTACAGTCCGCGACCCGTCCGCAGCCAGCGGCCGGTTGAGCAGGTGGAATTCCTGCACCGACGGTGAAAGTCCGGATGGGAGGCAGTGCGCGGCGGGTGAGTTCCCGGTACACCGCCGTCGGCGGTCGCTCCGTTCGTCAACGGGCGGCCCGTATTCCCGGCCCCGGTGTATCCGGTGTCTCCTACCCGCTTCATCTGTCGTTCCGACAGCCCCGGAGTCCGTGCCCGAAGAGGCAGGAGGACCCGGTGGCCACCGCAGCCCCCGCCGAGACCGCGGCGATGCGCCGAGCCATTGAACTCGCCGCGCGCGGTCTCGGGCACACCAGCCCCAACCCCGTCGTCGGCTGTGTCGTCCTGGACGCCGCCGGCCGTACCGTCGGCGAGGGCTGGCACCAGCGCGCCGGCGGCCCGCACGCCGAGGTCCACGCCCTGCGCGCGGCAGGCGAGCGGGCCCGCGGCGGCACCGCACTGGTCACATTGGAGCCCTGCAACCACACCGGGCGCACCGGCCCCTGTGCCCAGGCCCTGATCGACGCCGGGATCGCCCGCGTCCGCTACGCCGTCGCCGACCCCGACCCCACCGCCACGGGCGGCGCCGCGACCCTGGCCGCCGCCGGCGTCGACGTAGAGGGCGGCCTGCTCGCCGACGAGGCCGCCGCCGGGAACGAGGCGTGGCTGACCGCCGTACTGCGCCGCCGCCCCTTCGTGCTGTGGAAGTACGCCGCCACCCTCGACGGCCGGATCGCCGCCGCCGACGGCACCAGCCGCTGGATCACCTCCCGGGAGTCCCGCGCGGACGTCCACCGGCTGCGGGCCCGCGCCGACGCGGTGATCGTCGGCTCCGGCACGGCCCGTACCGACGACCCGCAGCTCGGGGCCAGGGTCGCCGGAGTGACCGACGCCGAGGTCACCCAGCCGCTGCGGGTGGTCATCGACACCCGGGCCACCGCCGTCAAGCCCGGCGCCCGCGTCCTGGACGGCACCGCCCCCACCCTGATCGCGGTCGACGAGCACGCCGACGCCACCCACCTGCAAGGACTCGCGCCGATCCTGCGGCTGCCACGCGCCGCGGACGGCACCGGACTGCACATCCCCGCCCTGCTCAAGGCCCTGTACGAACGGGACGTACGCTCCGTCCTCCTCGAAGGCGGCCCGACCCTGGCCGGGGCCTTCCTCGCCGCGGGCGCCGTCGACAAGGTCGTCGGCTACCTGGCGCCCGTCCTGCTCGGCGCCGGCCCCGCCGCCCTCGGCGACGCCGGAATCACCACTCTCGACCAGGCGTTGCGCCTGGACGTCACCGACATCGCGCGGCTCGGGCCCGACCTGCGCATCACCGCGACCCCTGCCCTCCACGCGCTCCACGAGGAGATCTGAAGTGTTCACCGGAATCGTCGAAGAACTGGGTGAGGTCGTCGCCGTGGAGATCCTCGGCGACGGGCCGCCGGCCGACGGGCCCGCCGCCGGCCGTCACGCCCGCTTCCGGCTGCGCGGGCCCCTGGTCACCGAGGGCGCCAGGCACGGCGACTCGATCGCCGTCAACGGTGTGTGCCTGACCGTCGTGGAGAGCGCGGACGGCGAGTTCACCGCCGATGTGATGGCCGAGACCCTGGACCGCTCCAGCCTGGGCGCCCTGGTCCCCGGATCACGCGTCAACCTCGAACGGCCCGTGGCGCTGGGCGGACGCCTCGGCGGCCACCTCGTCCAGGGCCACGTCGACGGCACCGGCACCGTCCTCGAACGCGTCCCCGGCGAGAACTGGGAGGTCGTCAAGGTCTCCCTGCCCCGGGAACTGGCCCGTTATGTCGTGGAGAAAGGCTCCGTCACCGTGGACGGCGTCAGCCTCACGGTCGTGGAGGCCGCCGAGGACTACTTCACCATCAGCCTCATCCCCACCACCCTGGCGATGACCACCCTGGGGATCAAGAAGACCGGTGACCCGGTCAACCTGGAGGTCGACGTGCTCGCGAAGTACGTCGAGCGCCTCCTCGGCAGCACGGCCCGCGATCCGCGGGCCCCTCAGAGCCTTCAGGGCCTTCAGGAGGCCGCGGAATGAGCACGCTGAACTGGCTGAACGGCGAGGTCTTCACGGCCTTCGGGCAGCACGTCATCTGGTCCGACATGGTCGGCAACACCATCGGCCTGGCCGCCCTGGCGCTCGGCTGGCGCCGCTCGATATGGACCTGGCCCGCCCAGTTCCTCTCCGGCGTCATCCTCGTCAGCGCGTACGCCTTCGCCCACCTCAGCGGCGGCGTCGGCAAGCAACTCCTGGTCATCGCGGTGGCCTTGTGGGGCTGGCGGCAGTGGCAGCGCGGCCGGCGCCAGGCACAGGACGGCACCATCGCCGTCCGCTTCGCCACCTGGCGCGAACGCGGACTGCTGCTGGGCGGTACGGCCCTGGGCACCGCGGCCGTCGGCTCCCTGTTCACCCTGGTCCCGCAGCTCTCCTGGAACCCGTGGCCCGACGCGTACATCTTCGTCGGCACCCTGGCGGCGATGGTCGCCCAGGCCCGCGGCCTGGTCGAGTTCTGGTTCGCCTGGCTGCTGGTGGACCTGGTGGGCGTCCCCCTCGCCTTCAGCAGCGGCCTGGCCTTCTCCGGCCTGGTCTACGTCGTCTACCTCGCCCTCGTCCTGTGGGGCATGCGCGACTGGTGGTCGCGTTCCCGTACGACCGCGCAGCAGCCCGTCCTGGAAGGAGCGGCGGCATGACCGCACTGCCGAACTGGTACGACACCCCCGTCCCCGAAGACTTCGGCGGGCACGCGGCCCTGGCCCTGGATCCCGTCGAGCGGGCCGTCGCCGACATCGCCGCCGGCCGCCCCGTCGTGGTCGTCGACGACGAGAGCCGGGAGAACGAGGGCGACCTCGTCGTCGCCGCCGAGATGGCCACTCCCGAGATCCTCGCCTTCATGATGAGCGAGTGCCGCGGCCTGATCTGCGCCCCCATGGAAGGCGCCGAACTCGACCGCCTGGACCTGCCGCAGATGGTCGAGCACAACACCGAGTCGATGCGGACCGCCTTCACCGTCTCCGTCGACGCGAGCGCCGCGCACGGCATCTCCACGGGCATCTCCGCCGCCGACCGCGCCACCACCTTGCGGCTGCTGGCCTCCGGCAGCGCCGAAGCCGGCGACTTCGTCCGCCCGGGACACATCTTCCCGCTGCGTGCCCGCCCCGGCGGCGTACTGGTCCGGGCCGGCCACACCGAGGCGGGTGTGGACCTCGCCAAGCTCGCCGGTCTGCGGCCCGCCGCCGCCATCGTCGAGATCGCCGGTGAGGACGGCACGATGCTGCGGCTGCCCGAGCTGGTCCCCTTCGCCCGTAAGCACGGCCTGTCGATCATCTCCATCGAGGACCTGATCGCCTACCGCCGGAGCGCCGAGCCCACGGTACGGCGGGAGGCCGAGACCCGGCTGCCCACCGCGTACGGCGAGTTCACCGCGTACGGATACCGCTCCACCGTCGACGGCGTGGAGCACATCGCCCTGGTCGCGGGCGACCTCGGGGACGGCCGGGACGTCCTGGTCCGGGTCCACTCCGAGTGCCTGACCGGTGACATCTTCCACTCGCTGCGCTGCGACTGCGGCCCCCAGTTGGAGGCGTCGCTCAAGCGGATCAGCGAGGCCGGCCGCGGCGTGGTCATCTATCTGCGCGGCCACGAAGGGCGCGGCATCGGCCTGCTGTCCAAGCTGCGCGCGTACGAGCTCCAGGAGCGCGGCCGGGACACCCTGGACGCCAACCTCGAACTCGGGCTGCCCGCCGACGCCCGGGACTACGGCGCCGGCGCGCAGGTCCTGGCCGACCTCGGCGTGCGCTCGCTGCGCCTGATGACCAACAACCCCGAGAAGATCGCCGCGCTGACCCGGTACGGGCTCGACGTCCTGGGCCGCGAACCGATGCCCGTACAGGCGGGCGAGCACAACCTGCGGTATCTGCGCACCAAGCGGGACCGCATGGGGCACGACCTGCCCTGGCTGGACGCGGACCGCGCCTCGGCCTGCGGCAACCAGTAGCCGGGTCGGCCTGTCCGGTCGGTCCAGCCACTCCTTAGTCACCTTTTGTCACTTTAATTACCTTTTCAGTCACACCAGTCACCACCAGGCACCTTCAGTCACCCGTACATGAGCGAGTACACCGCACCAACACAGCACTAGGAGAACCGTGAGCGGCAAGGGCGCACCCGAACTGTCCGTGAAGAACTGTGGCGACCTGCGCGTGGCGGTCGTCGCGGCCCAGTGGCACGAGAAGATCATGGACGGCCTGGTCGACGGCGCCCTGCGCGCCCTGTCCGAGCTGGGCATCGACGAGCCGACGCTGCTGCGCGTGCCCGGCAGCTTCGAGCTGCCGGTCGTCGCCAAGGTCCTGGCCGGCCGCGGCTACGACGCCATCGTGGCCCTCGGCGTCGTCATCCGCGGCGGCACCCCGCACTTCGAATACGTCTGCCAGGGCGTCACCCAGGGCCTGACCCAGGTCTCGGTGGACACCGGTGTGCCGATCGGCTTCGGGGTGCTGACCTGCGACGACGAGGAGCAGGCGATCGACCGCGCCGGGCTCGTGGGCTCCAGGGAGGACAAGGGGCACGAAGCGGTCACCGCGGCCGTGTCCACCGCCGCGACCCTGCGCTCGGTCTCCGAGCCCTGGCGGTGAGACCGGCGCAGGCGCCCGCCGGCGTACGCGCCCATGTGCCTGCCGGGGTGTGCGCCGGCGCGTCTGCGGGCGTACGCGCCGGTGGGCGGAGGCGCCGCACGTCGCTCCCGCCGTACCGCGTAGGGTAGGCAGCACCATGTCCAAGAAGACGTTCGAGGAGCTCTTCGCCGAGCTCCAGCAGAAGGCCGCCACCGGCGACCCCGCCACCTCCCGTACCGCAGAGCTGGTTGCCTCCGGCGTCCATGCGATCGGCAAGAAGGTCGTCGAGGAGGCCGCCGAGGTCTGGATGGCCGCGGAGTACGAGTCCGACGCGGCCACCGCCGAGGAGATCTCCCAGCTCCTGTACCACCTTCAGGTGATGATGGTCGCCAAGGGGATCTCCCTGGACGACGTCTACGCCCATCTGTAGACCCGGGCCCGCCTGAGCCCGGGCCCGCCTGAGCCCGGGCCCGCCTGAGCCCGGGCCCGCGGTCCACCGGTACCCCGGGTACCTCCCCCACCACCACCTCAACACCCCTCCGTACGAAGGAAGTCGCCCTCATGCTGCGCATCGCCGTCCCGAACAAGGGTTCACTGTCCGAGCCTGCGTCGGCGATGCTCCATGAGGCCGGCTACCGACAGCGCAAGGACCGCAGGGAACTGGTCCTGGTCGACGCGGACAACGAGGTCGAGTTCTTCTTCCTGCGCCCGCGCGACATCGCGGTCTACGTCGGCTCCGGCAGGCTGGACATCGGCATCACCGGCCGCGACCTGCTGCTGGACTCCGGCTCGCAGGCCGAGGAGATCATGCAGCTCGGCTTCGCCGGCTCCACCTTCCGCTACGCCACCCGCCCGGGCACGGCCAAGGACGTCACCGAGTTCGGCGGCATGACCGTGGCCACCTCCTTCTCCGGGCTGGTCACCCGGCACCTCGCCGAGCACGGCGTGGACGCCTCGGTCGTCCACCTCGACGGGGCCGTGGAGACCGCCATCCAGCTCGGCGTCGCCGAGATCATCGCGGATGTCGTGGAGACCGGTACGACGCTGCGCAACGCGGGCCTGGAGATCATCGGCGAGCCGATCCTGAAGTCGGAGGCGGTGGTCATCCGCCGCACCGGCGCACCGGACGACGACCCGAAGGTGCGCCAGTTCCTGCGCCGTATGCAGGGCGTCCTGGTGGCCCGCCGCTACGTGATGATGGACTACGACATCCGCGTGGAGCACGTCGAGAAGGCCGTCGCGCTCACCCCGGGCCTGGAGTCCCCGACCGTCTCCCCGCTGCACCACGAGGGCTGGGTCGCGGTCCGCTCCATGGTCCCCTCCAAGGACGCCCAGCGCATCATGGACGAACTGTACGAACTCGGTGCCCGCGCGATCCTGACCACCGGCATCCACGCCTGCCGCCTCTGAGCGCCGCGCACGACGGAAGACCACGGACGACAACGGAAGATCACGGAAGACCAGACGTGTCCGCTCCCGAGCCCCTGCCCGAGCCGCCCGAGCTGCCCGGCCTGCCGGTGACCTTCCGGCCGACCCGCACCCGGGCCGTCCTGTACGGCGTCGGCCTCGCCCAGCTCGCCGCCATGACCGCGGTGGCGCTGCTGCTGCCGGGCCTGGGCGGGGGCGAGCGCCTGAGCTTCGTCCTCACCGGCCTGCTCGTGCTCGCCGTCCTGCTGCTGCTCGCCCGCCCCAAGGTGGTCGCCCGGCCGGACGGCGTCACGGTCGTCAACCTGACCACCAAGCGGGAGCTGGCCTGGGCGCAGGTGCTGCGGGTCAATCTGCGGGTCGGTGACGCCTGGGTCCACCTCGACCTCGCCGACGGCACCAGCCTGCCCGCCATGGGCATCCAGCCCGGTATCGCCAGGAGCCACGCCCTGCGGGACGCCCGCGCGCTGCGCGCGCTCGTCGAGGCGCACGGCACCGGTGCGGACCGATGACCGCGTACCGCCACCGCCACGCACCGATGACCCCGTACCGGTAACGACACGTTCCGATGACCCGGCACCGGCTACCACACGGACCGATGACCCTGCCACCGGCACGGTTCGGCTGATTACTCTGGTGAGCGGGGCGCACCGAGCGCCCCGCCCCGTCAGGGGACCACTGCGATTTGAAGGAGTGACTCCTTCCAGCAATGGACGGATCGTCCGGTAGTACCTGCGCCGCCCCTCCGCAGGAGCCGTCGGCCCCGACGGACTCCGCGCACCCGACGGAGGCGGCGGTATGACAGTCAGCCTGCTGCTGCTCGCGGCGGCATTCGTCCTGATCCTGGCCAACGGTTTCTTCGTGGCCGCGGAATTCGGACTGGTGACGGTGGAGAAGCCCGAGGCCGAGCGGGCCGCGGCCGAGGGCGACCGGCGCGCCGGTTCCGTCGTCTCCGCCCTGCGCGAGCTCTCCTTCCAGCTCTCCGGCACCCAGCTCGGCATCACCATCACCTCCCTGGTGGTCGGCATGCTCGCCGAGCCCGCGCTGGCCCATGTGCTGGCCGGGCCGCTGACGGCCACCGGCCTGCCCGCCGGCGCCGTACCCGGTGTCGCCGTCGTCATCGGCATGCTGGCGGCCTCCGCCGTCCAGATGGTCGTCGGCGAGCTGGTGCCCAAGAACTGGGCGGTCTCCAGACCGCTCCAGGTGGCGCGCTTCGTCGCCGCCCCGCAAAACGCCTTCTCCCGCTTCTTCCGGCCGGTCATCACGCTGCTGAACACCGTCGCCAACCGTCTCGTACGGGCGCTGGGCGTGGAACCGACCGACGAGCTGGCCTCGGCCCGTACGCCCGGGGAGCTGGTCTCCCTCGCCCGGCACTCCGCCCGGGCCGGCGCCATCGAACAGGACACCGCCGACCTGTTCGTACGGACCCTCTCCCTCGGCGGACTGACCGCGCAGCACGTGATGACCCCGCGGGTACGGGTCAGCGCCCTCCAGGCCACGGCCACCGCCGAGGACGTCGTCAACCTCACCCGGGCCACCGGCCTGTCCCGCTTCCCCGTCTACCACTCACGGATCGACGAGGTCGTGGGCATGGTCCACCTCAAGGACGCGCTGGCCGTACCGGCACACGAGCGGCTGCGCACCGCCGTCGCGCGGATCGCCGTCGCACCGCTGCTGGTCCCCGAGACGCTGCCCGTACAGCCGCTGCTGGAGCGGCTGCGCGACGAGCAGCCGATCGCGGTCGTGGTGGACGAGTACGGCGGCACGGCCGGCGTGGTCACCCTGGAGGACATCGTCGAGGAACTGGTCGGCGAGGTCCGCGACGAACACGACCGCGTGGACCTGCCGGAACTGGGCCCGGCCCCGCCCGAGGACGGCCGCCCGGCCTGGGACGCCGACGGCGGCTGCCGGGTGGACGTGCTGCGGCGGATCGGCCTGGAGGCGCCGGACGGCCCGTACGAGACGGTGGCGGGCCTGATGGCCCACATACTCGGGCGCATCCCCGCGCCCGGAGACACCGCCGAGCTCGACGGCTGGCGACTGCGGGTCCGGCTGGTCTCCCACCACCGCGCGGAGCGGATACGGATCCTGCGGATGGCGGGCGCGCCGGGCGCGAGCGCGGTGGGCCCGCAGCACGACGCGGCCCCCGTCGCCGGGGTGCCGGTCGTGGCCGGGACGGAGGGGACCCGATGAGCCTGTTGCAACTCCTGTTCGCGGCGCTGCTGGTCCTGGCCAACGCCTTCTTCGTGGGCGCCGAGTTCGCCCTGGTGTCCGTACGGCGCAGCCAGATCGAACCGCTGGCCACCGAAGGGTCCAAGCGGGCCCGCAAGGTGCTGCACGGGCTGGAGAACCTGCCGCGGATGATGGCAGCCGCCCAGTTCGGCATCACCGTCTGCTCCCTGACGCTGGGCGCCGTGGCGGAACCGACCGTGGCCCGCCTCCTGGAGCCGGTCTTCCACGCCGTGCACCTCCCCGAGCCGCTGATCCACCCCCTGGGGTACGTCATCGCGCTGGCCGTGGTGGTCTTCCTCCACCTGGTCATCGGCGAAATGGTGCCCAAGAACCTGGCGATGGCGGCCCCGAGAAGACCGCGCTGTGGTTCAGCCCCGGCCTGGTCGCCTTCGCCCGGCTGTGCCGGCCGGTCACCGCCCTGCTGGGCGCCTGCGCGCGCGGCATCCTGCGGCTGTTCCGCGTCGAGCCCAAGGACGAGGTCGAGGCGGTCTTCACCAGCGAACAGCTCACCCACCTGGTCGAGGACTCCGGACAGGCCGGGCTGCTCGCCCCGGCCGAGCAGGAACGCCTCTCCGACGCCCTGGAACTGGGCAGCCGCCCGGTCACGGACGTCCTGCTCGACCCGGCGGGCCTGGTCACGGTCGGGCCCTCGGCCACCCCGCGCCAGATCGAGGAACTGACCGTACGCACCGGCTACTCCCGCTTCCCGGTCTGCGCGCCCGGCGGCGCGTACATGGGCTATCTGCACGTCAAGGACGTGCTGGACCTGGAGGAGCGGGACCGGGCGGTGCCGCAGCAGGTCTGGCACCCGATGGCCACACTGCGGGCCGAACTCCCCCTGGACGACGCCCTGACGGCGATGCGCCGGGCCGCCTCCCACCTGGCGGCCGTCGCCGACGCCGGCGGCCGGGTCCTGGGCCTGGTCGCCCTGGAGGACGTCCTGGAGATGCTGGTCGGCGAGGTCCGCGACCCCGCCCACCGCCGCAGCGCCACAGTGGTCCCCACGCGCCGGAGCACGCCCCCCGGCGACCGCGTCACCGAGCCCCGCGGCGAGCCCGAGGTACCGGCACCGGACCGGGCCCTGGCAGGGTGAGCGCCACGCCAGGGTGAGCAGGCGCGTACGGAAGACACCGAGGTGCGGGAGGCGCCGACGTGCGGAAGGCGCCGACGTGCGGAAGGCGCCACCCCTCCGCTGCGACGCCGACCGCACGGCGGAGCGTCTCTCCCCGTACCGGGCGCACGGGGAGACCCGGCAACGCGGCGTGGGGCGCCTCCCGGCGGTAGCCGGTGGAGCGGCGCGCCGGGGACGCCCTGCGCGGTGGCTGGGGGCGCGCGGCAGATCTCGTGGTGCCGGCAGGTCCTAGAGGTCCGGGCCGCGCTGTGGTCCCTGGCTGTCCGGGCCGGGGGTGGGGCCGCGGCCGGAGAGGACCTCGCCGTAGGCCTGCATCAGGTCGGGCAGGCGCAGGGTGGCCAGGTCATCGCGGGCCGGGGTGCCGGGCCAGGTGGACAGCCGCAGGTCGCGGTAGGCGCAGCTCTTTTCGTACAGGGTGCGCAGGAAGCGGCCGTTGCCCAGTTCGTCGATCCAGCCCTGGTCGACGACGTGGCCGCTGATGCTGCGCAGCTCCTCCAGGGACTCCTCGTCCCAGTGGTCGCCGTTCTCGGCGGCCAGTACCTCGCCGATGGCGGTCAGCTCCGGGGGGCGGTAGCTGGGGAAGTCCACGCGGGTGGTGAAGCGGGAGGAGAGGCCGGGGTTGGCGGCCAGCAGGCGGTCCATGCCCTCGGGGTAGCCGGCGAGGATGACCACCAGCCGGTCGCGGTTGTCCTCGGCGCGTTTGAGGAGGACTTGGAGTGCCTCGTCGCCGTACGCGTCGCCCTTGCTGTAGCCGGAGTTGGACAGGCTGTACGCCTCGTCGACGAACAGTACGCCGCCCAGCGCGGAGTCGATCAGCTCGTTGGCCTTGACGGCGGTCTGGCCGAGGAACTCGCCGACCAGGTCCGAGCGCTGGGCCTCGACGAGGTGGTCGCCACCCAGCAGGCCGAGGGCGTAGAAGACCCGGCCGAGTATGCGGGCAACGGTGGTCTTGCCGGTGCCGGAGGGGCCGGAGAAGACGAAGTGTCGTTTCGGCGGCTGCACCGGCAGGCCCTGGCCCGCCCGCAGCCGGGCCATCCGCAACTGTGCCGACAACGCCCTGACCTGGCGCTTGACCGGTTCCAGACCGACCATCCGCTCCAGTTCCGCCAGCGCCGCGGCCAGCAGGACGGGGTCGGCGGGCCCGGAGGGGAGCTGGTCGGCGCCGCGCGGGCCGGGAGGGCCGGGCGGGCCGGTCTTGCGCCGTACGGCCGTGCCGGGGTCCGCCGGGGAGCCGCCCGCCAGGTCCGGCTGCGGCCCCTCGGGGTCCGTCGTCGCCAGCAGCTCACGGCCGTCCACGGGGTCCAGGGGCGAGAGCGGGTCGAGGTCGCCGCCCGCCTCCTGGCCCAGGCCCGAGGCGGAGACGGCGGCGAGGTCCGCGCCCTCCTCCAGGCCGTCGCCCTCGGCGATGGCCGCCAGGCGTGCGGCGGTGTCCATGAACGCCGGGTCGACGCGGTGCACGGCGCGGTACAGCGGCAGGGCGGCGGCGCTGCGGCCGGTGCCCTCGTGGGCGCGTGCGAGCCAGTAGCGCAGCTCCTTGCGCTGCGGCTGCTCGCTGCGGCAGCGCATCAGGGCCGCCGACAGCAGCGGCTCGGCCTGCCCGTACATCTCCAGGCGTACCCGGGCCATCCCGCCGAACAGTCCCGACTCGATGCCCAGCAGCGGGTCGTCGAGCAGCGGCTCGGTGTGGCGTACGAGCTGGTCCCAGTCCTTGACGAGGTAGGCGCGGCAGGCGTGCAGGAAACGTACCTGCGGGTCGGTGTCCACGGGCGGGCAGCCGGCCAGTGCCTGGTCCAGCTCTGCCACGTGGCGGCCGTCCAGCCAGTGGGAGGCGTGCGCCAGCAGCAGGTCCCGGCCGGTCTCCAGCACGGGCTGGACCCACCAGCCCAGCCAGTACCAGGAGTTGAGGGTGCGGCGGTGGCGGTTGCGCTGCTCGCCGAAACGGGCGCGGTGCTGATGCATCCTCAGCAGCGCGGTGGTGGTGTCCGCGCGCAGCGCGTGCAGGCCCAGCCACGCGTCGGCCATCGACGGATCCATGCGTACGGCGGCCCGGAACTCCTCCTCCGCCTGCGCGTACGCGCCCACGGTGTAGGCGTCGACCGCGCGCAGCCAGGCGAGTTCGGCCGGGGCGTGTGTGCCCTGCGTGCCGAAATCCATCACGTCCCCCACAAAACGTCCCCCGTGGTGTGCCGCCGGGCGGGTGCCTGGCCGCAGTGTCCGAACCGGCGGGAGGGGGAGGGGAGTTGCCCGCACTCCCGGGCCCGACGGTCCACGTTCTTCGGTGGCACGGACTCGCATCGTACCTGCGGCGGCGGTGTCGGCCGAAGAGGGGCGCACGAGGGAAGAAACGCCGCGGCGGCGCGAAGGGGGCGGTGACCCAGGGTGAGGGTTCGGCGGCGGGGGACCGGTCCAACGGCACCCGGCACAGAACGAAGCCCCCGATCACGGGGAACAACCGGGGGCTTCGCGTCTGCGGGCGGTCCGTCAGAACCGCACATTGAGAACGTAAGTCCTGTCCGCCCCCCAGGTCAAGCGAAGTTGGAGCACTTGATGGCAGCCGGGCGAGGACGGCCCGTACACCGGCCGCGCTCCGTCACGCACGGTGACGAGCTGGGGAGATCATTCCCTTCCGGCGGGCCCCATCCGTACCTCGTATCCCATCTCCCGCTGGAGCACCAGCAGATCGGCGTACGGACGGGACGGATCCGCCGCGAAGTGCCGGCGTTCCGATGGAATCCAGCCATTCCAGAACGCGGACTGCTCCGGGCCGTCCCGGAGCCGTCCCCTTTCCCAGGAGCGTTCGCCGGTCAGTTCCATCCACATCAGGCACGTCAGATACGGGCGCAGGGCCCGGCGGCCGGCACCGACGCCTTCCAGGAGGACGACGGGCGCGGGCGCCAGCTCCCGGTGGGCGGTGAACGCGCGGCGCACCCAGTCGTATACGCCGTAGCACGCGTGCTCGCCACGGCTCAGCGGCTCCAACACCTGTTCGCGCAGCCGGTCCGTCCAGGCGAACAGCTCGTCATGGGTGGCGATGTCGTCGAGGTGCACCACGGGTGCGCCGCCGAGGGCCGTGGCCAGGTGCCGGGCGAAGGTGCTCTTGCCCGAGCCCGCGTGCCCGTCGACGGCGACCAGGCGCACCGGGCCGCAGGAGGGCGGCAGGGCGCGCAGGCGGGCGGCGAGGCGGGCCAGGCCGGTGGGGCCGGCCGGAGCGGGCCGGCCGGTCGGGGCGTCCGGGCCGGTCGGGGCGTCCGGGCCGGTCGGGGCGTCCGGGCCGGTCGGAGCGGGTTCGTTGGGCACGGCGTCAGCGTACGACAGTGGTCCACACCAATATTCCTGGCGCGACGCGCGCCCGACCGCTGGCCGAAGCCCGTGCCGAGCGGAGATAGTTGTGCCACTGCCGACACGCGCGCCGACCGATGTACCGAACGCCGGCCCCGAACTTCAGTTCTCCATGCCCGTACCCGAGTGATCGCACCCGACTGGGGGATCTCCGCCATGACCAGATCCGCGCCCCGGCGTACCGTCCTGGCCGCCGCCCTCGCCGCCGCCGCGGGGGTGGCCGCCCCTCTGGCACACGCCTCGCCCGGCCCCCGCAGGGACACGCCCGGCGCCGCTACTCCCGCCCAGGCCGCAGCCGAGGGCCCCTCCGCCGCCCGCGCGCCGAAGGAAACCGTCGAGTACCACGGCTGGACCACCCTCGCCGAATGGAAACAGGGCACCGCGCAGGGCACCCGCGCCGAAGGCGGGGTGCGCCCCGGTATCGTCATCGACCGGCCCGCCGGCACGCAGGAGTACCGCGACCCGCACACCGGCCGTACCGCCTCCTGGGAGTACGCCACCTGGACGGGGCCGGTCCACAAGCTGAAGGTGCCCGCGACCGAGGCCGTCGTCTCCTGGAACGCCCGGACGCCGGCCGGCACCTGGATCGCCGTGGAACTGCGCGGCACCTACAGCGACGGGACCCAGACCCCGTGGTACGTCATGGGCCGGTGGGCGGCGGGGGACGGCGACATCCGCCGTACGTCCGTGGACGGCCAGAAGGACGGCAAGAGCAGCATCTCCACCGACACCTTCGCGATCGACAGCCCCGCGGGCGGACTGCGGCTGGCCTCCTACGAGCTGCGGCTGACCCTCTACCGCAAGCCGGGCAGCACGCTCACCCCCACGGTCTGGCGGGTGGGCGCCATGGGCTCGGACGTGCCCGACCGCTTCGAGGTGCCCGCCTCCAAGCCCGGCGCCGGGGCCGGCCGCGAACTGGCCGTACCGCGCTATTCGCAGGAGATCCACAAGGGCCAGTACCCGGAGTACGACAACGGGGGAGAGGCGTGGTGCAGCCCCACCTCCTCCCAGATGATCATCGAGTACTGGGGCCGCAAGCCGACCCGCGAGGACCTGGCCTGGGTCAATCCGTCCTACGCCGACCCGCAGGTCTGCCACGCCGCCCGCTTCACCTACGACTACCAGTACCAGGGCTGCGGCAACTGGCCCTTCAACGCCGCCTACGCGGCCACCTACCGGGACATGCAGGGCGTCATCACCCGGCTGCGGAGCCTGTCGGAGGTCGAACGGCTCATCCAGGCGGGCATCCCCGTCATCACCTCCCAGTCGTTCCTGAAGACCGAGCTGGACGGTGCCGGCTACGGGACGGCCGGGCACCTGATGACCGTCATCGGCTTCACCAAGAGCGGCGACATCATCGCCAACGACCCGGCCTCGCCGAGCAACGCCGCCGTCCGGCGCGTCTACAAGCGCCGGCAGTGGGAGAACATCTGGCTGCGCACCAAGCGCAAGAACGCCGAGGGCAAGGTCGTCAGCGGCACCGGCGGCATCTGCTACCTGTACTTCCCCGCCGCCGTCACCGCCGCCCAGCGCACCGCCCTGGCCGCGGTCGGCATCTCCTGACGCACTGCCCTGCCCGACGTACCGCCCTGATGCCCTGCCCGACGTACCGCCTTGACGCCCTGCCCGACGTACCACCCTGACGCGCCGCCCCGACGCGCCACTCGGACGTACCGCACAGCTCACCGCCGGTGGGCTGTGCCCCGGCAGGCGCGCAACTACGGTTGCCCCCATGGCGAATTCACCACGGCATCCGAACGTCGACATCGCCGTCCGCTACCACCGGGCCGTCGCCCGGGGAGCCACCGGCGACGAGCTCGCCCGGTTCTTCCACCGTGACGCGGTCCACCGCGAGCTGCCCAACGCCCTTTTCCCGGACGGCGCCGTCCGCGGCCTGCCCGACATCCTCAAGGCGTCGGAGCAGGGCAGGCGAAGCCTGAGTGAACAGCACTTCGAGGTGGTCAACGCGGTGGCGGCGGGCGATCAGGTCGCCTTGGAGGTCACCTGGACGGGGACGCTCGCAGTCCCGTTGGGCGGCCTTCCCGCGGGTCACGTGCTGCGCGCCCACATCGCGGCCTTCCTCGAATTCCGCGACGGAAAGATCATCGCCCAGCGGAACTACGACTGCTACGAACGGCTGAAGTGAGGCTGTGTGTCGTGGGATGCGGTGGATTGTCCGGAGTTCACCGGGAGTTGGGGGAGAGGTGAAAGTTTCTCCATCAACCTCCCGGTAGGCGTGCGGGGTTGGCGGACATCGGGAGCGTCTGTCAAGTCGGGGTAAAGCTACGCCCGTTGGCCGAAAAAAATCAAGAACTAGACCAACCGCCCCCGCGTCGCGTATTCCTTACCGGTGCAGCCCTCACACCACCTACCGGTACAGCCTTCACCACCGTGGCAACGCGGTGGGCCGCGCGGTGGCCGCCGACCGCAAGCCTGTCCCGACCGAGGATTCCGATGACGTTCAGCTCGGAGGCACTGCCCGCGTGTCTCCCTCCCGGCGCACGTGTCCGACCGTACGCGGCGGCCTGCCCGCACCCCGGCGCCGTACGCGGCACGGCCCGTGACCGCCCACGGACGGCGTCACCGGCGCGGACGGCGGTACGGGCGGCGGTACGGGCAGCGGTGGCGGTGCCGCGCGGCGGAGCGATGTGATGCGGGGCAGACGGACGCCCGCCGGCGGCGAGGAGTTCCGGCCGGTCTTCCACCCGGCCGGGTTCGACACCGAACTGCGCATGGCTTTGGAGGACCTGCGGGTGGGGCGCTGGATGTCCACCCGCGACCTGCTGGCCCGTACGAGCACGCACTGGCCGCTGCGCACCTCCCGCTCGCAGGTGCTGGCGGCTGCCGCCGCCAAGTCGCAGGTGGTGCAGACCTGGCTGGCGGAGGAGCCGGACAGCGCCGACGCGCAGATGATGCGGGCCCGGGTCGCGGTGTCGCGGGCGGTCCAGGCCCACGGCCAGCGGCACGAGAGCGCCGCCCGGATGGCCCAGGAGGCGCGGCACGTCAGCCGGATCGCCACCCAGCGCGCCCCCGACGACCCGGTGCCGTGGCTGTGTCTGCTCACCCTGGCCCAGCTCGACGTGCGCCGGGAACGGCCCGAGCACCAGCAGCGCCCGTGGGAGCCGATGCTGCCGGCCGGCCCCTGGGGGCTGCTGTACGAGATCTACGTACGCGACCGGTACAACCGCGAGGCGTACCACCGCATGCTGCAGTTCTTCCACGCGCTCCTGGGCACCTCGCACGCCTCGGCCATCGACTTCTCCCGCTGGGTGGTCTCCTGGGCCCCCGAGCAGTCACCGCTGCGCGTGCTGCCCCTGTACGCCTGCGCGGAGTACTACCACCGCCGGCGCACGCAAGGAGGCATCGACCCGCTGCTGGGCCGGCAGTGGGCGCGGGAGCCGGTCATCCACGACATCGACCGGGCGCTGAGCTGGTTCGCCCATACGGAACCGGGCGGGCAGTCGGTCCTGGACCTGAACCACCTGGCACACGCGCTGTGGGCGGGGGAACGTTTCGCCGACGCCGCGCGCGTGTTCACCGCGCTCGGGCCGTACGTCACCCGCCTGCCCTGGGCCTACATGACCGAGGGCCCGGGTCCGGGTGACCCGGAGGCGGCGACCGAGGTGTTCCTGCGGGCCCGTACCCAGTGCCTGACGGCGTACTCCGGCGGCGCACCCCGCGCCGGACCGTGAGGCCCGCGCGCCGAGCGCCCCCTTGTTCCCCTCGCTCCCCCTCGCCCGCCCCTCTAGGTGTTTGCGCAATCGGAGGTTCCCTGGTGTCCCGTGCGACACGATCCGGACGTGTGTCCCAGCACGCCCACGGTCTGAAGTCCGACGACGAGTTCCTGCGCGAACTCGGCTACAAACCGGTGCTCACCCGCCGCATGGGACCGTTCGGCAACTTCGCCATCAGTTTCAGCGTCATCTCGGTCCTGTCCGGATGCATGACGCTCTACGGCTTCGGCCTGAACACCGGCGGCCCCGCCGTGATGATCTGGGGCTGGCTCGCCGTCGGCTTCATGGTGCTGTTCGTCGGCGCCGGACTGGCCGAGGTCACCAGCGCCTACCCGACCTCCGGCGCGCTGTACTACATGGCGGACCAGCTCGGCGGCCGGCGCTGGGGCTGGTACACCGGCTGGCTCAACCTGCTGGGCCTGCTCGGCGCCATCGCCAGCGTCGACTACGGCGCGGCCCAGTTCGTCGGCGCGTTCTGCAACCTCCAGTGGGGCTTCGAACCCACCCCGGGCGCGACCATGGTGATCTACCTGGTCATCCTGTGCCTGCACGCGACGCTGAACCTCTTCGGCGTCCGCCTGGTCAGCATCCTGAACTCCATCAGCGTGTGGTGGCACGTGGCGGGCGTCGCCGTCATCGTCGGCGTGCTGTGGCTGGTCCCCTCCCACCACCAGTCCGCCTCTTTCGTCTTCGGCAAGTTCGTCAACGACACCGGCTGGACCAGCTCGCTCTACGTCGTCATGATCGGCCTGCTGCTGGCGCAGTACACCTTCTGCGGGTACGACGCCTCCGCGCACCTCTCGGAGGAGACCACCCAGGCCCAGACCAGCGCCGCCCGCGGCATCATGCGCGCCATCGTCTGGTCCTGGGCCGCCGGCTTCGTACTGCTCACCGGCCTCACCTTCGCCATCCAGAACTACGCCGGCACCCAGGGCACCGCCACCAACGTGCCGCCCGCGCAGATCTTCCTCGACGCGCTGGGTGTCGGCGGCGCCAAGGCGCTGCTGCTGATCGTCATCGTCGCCCAGCTCTTCTGCGGCAACGCCGGGGTCGCCGCCGCCTCGCGGATGGTGTTCGCCTTCAGCCGGGACGGCGCGCTGCCCGGCTCCCGGCTGTGGCGCCGGGTCTCCAGCCGTACGGGCACGCCCACCCGCGCGGTCGTCCTGGCCGTCGTGGTCGCCGCCGTGCTCGCCGTCCCCTCCCTGTACTCCCCGACCGCGTACTCCGCCGTGACCTCGATCAACGTCATCGGCATCACCCCCGCCTACGCCATCCCGATCTTCCTGCGGCTCAAGGCCGGCGACCGCTTCCGGCCCGGCCCCTGGAACCTCGGCCGCTGGGGCGTGCCGGTCGGCTGGATCGCCGTGGTGTGGGTCGCCTTCGTGACGCTGCTGTTCTGCCTGCCGCAGAGCAGCCCGATATCCCTGGATTCCTTCAACTACGCGCCCGTGGCCCTGGTCGCGGTCCTCGCACTGGCCAGCATCTGGTGGGTGGTCGCCGGACGCCGGGCGTACGAGATCCCGACGCCGGCCGACGATCCCGAGCTGGCGAAACTGGAACAGGAGATCGTCTGATGAGCGGCGGGCCGGACAACGGTGCGCGGGGTACGGAGAGCCGCGCACGGGGTACGGAGAACGGTGCGCGGGGTACGGAGAACGGCGCGGTGGCGGGTCCGGGGGTCTTCACGGAGCTTCCCCACGGCGGTTCGCGCACGGCACGGCCCGGCGGGCCGCTGGGCCTGGAAGGGCTGCGGCAGGAGGTCGCGGCCGGCCGGGTCGACACCGTACGCGTCGCCGTCACCGACGCCCAGGGCCGTCTGAAGGGCAAGCTGTACGACGCCCGGCACTTCCTGGACCAGGTCGCGGGCGACGGCACCGACATGTGCGCGTACATCCTGGCGACCGATGTGGACATGCGCCCCCTGGACGGCTTCGCGCTCACCTCCTGGGCGACCGGCTACCAGGACCTGCGGGTGCAGCCCGACCTGTCCACCGTGCGGCTGCTGCCGTGGCAGCCGGGCACCGCCCTGGTCCACGCGGACGCCGTCGGACCCGACGGCCGGCCGGTGGCGGTGGCGCCCCGGCAGATGCTCCGCGGTGCCCTGGCCCGTCTCGCCGAGCGGGGCCTGAGCGTCAAGGCGGGCCTGGAGACCGAGTTCGTGCTGTACAAGGGCAGCTACGCCGACGCGGCGCAGGCCGGCTACCACGGTCTGCGCGCGGTGACCGAGGAGAACCTCGACTACGCCCTGGACCACGACCCGTGCCAGGACGCGTACATGCGCCGGCTCGCCGTCGCGCTGGCCGGCGCCGGACTGCCGGTCGAGGCGGTCAAGACCGAGTCGGCGCCCGGCCAGATCGAGGTGACCTTCCCGTACGGCGACGCGCTGGCGGCCTGCGACGGCCATCCGCTCTTCAAGCACGCGGCACGCACCGTGGGCGCCCGGGCGGGGCTGGCCCCGACCTTCATGGCCGCCCCGGAAACGGGCCTGGCCAACGGCTTCCACCTGCATGTCTCCCTCTGGCGGGACGACCGCCCGGTCCTCGCCGACGAGCAGGGAAACCCCTCCGCCACGGCCCGGTACGCGATCGCCGGACTCCTGGACGGGCTGCCGCAGCTCACCCCGCTCTACGCCCCCACCACCAACTCCTACAAGCGCTTCGTGCCCGACTCCTTCGCCCCCACCCGGCTCACCTGGGGGATGGACAACCGGACGTGCGCGGTACGGGTGGTCGGCCACGGGGACGGGCTGCACCTGGAGGTACGGGTGCCCGGCGCGGACGCCAACCCCTACCTGGCGCTCGCCGCCGCCCTCGCCGCGATCACCCACGGCCTGGACCGCCGTACCCCGCCCCCGGACCCGTACACGGACAACGCCTACCGGGCCGAGGACGCGCCGCAGATCCCCGTCACGCTCGACCACGCGCTGGACGCCTTCCGCCGCAGCGCGCTGGCCCGCCAGGCGTTCGGCCCGGAGGTGGTGGACCACTACGCCCACCTCGGCAAGATCGAACTGGACACGCAGCGGCGTACGGTCACCACCGCCGAGCGCGAACGGTGGTTCTCCCGCGCCTGACGCCGGGCGCCGGACGCGGGGGGCGTGAGGTCGAGCGCCGGACACCGGGTGCGGGCTGCCGAGTGCCGGACAGCGGGCGACCGGCTGTGACGCCCGTCCGTCCGTACCACGGGGCTCCTGATGGGACCGGGTTTGACCGGTCCCATCGGGGTACCCAGGCGGGGACCCCGTGATCGCCACCCGGCCGCGAAGCCGCGACGCCGGAATGGCTGGAGGAAGACATGACCACCCAAGGGCGGAACAAGACGGGCCCGCTGCGCGACGACGAGATGAAACACGAGCTCCAGGGGGAGCTGAAGGCCAACCGGGCGATCCGGGCGGAAGAGGACCGCGAGCCCGAACCCCCGGGCGAGGACCAGCCGCAGACCGACCGCGCCCCGGACACCCCCCTGACCGGCGGCACCCCGCCCGGCATGACGCCCGAGGACGTCGAACTGCGCACCGAACTGGCGCGCCACCTGGGTCGTGCGGTCTACCCGGCCGACCGCGCCGCGGTGATCGCCGCACTGCGCGGGAACAACGCGCCGGACCGCCTGGTGGACCTGGCCGGCGGCCTCCCCGAGGGCCGGCAGTTCGCCAACGTCCAGGAGATCACCCGGGCGCTCGGCCACGGCACGGAGACACGCCGTACATAACGGAGACACGCCGTACATAGTCGTACGTAGTTGTACATAGCCGTACGCGGAGCCGTCAGCCGGCGAGGGCGAGCACCGGACGCAGGCCGTCCGGGCGCTCGTGGACCGGCAGATGGTCCACCGGCAGGAACGCGCAGCCCAGGGCCGTCGCGCCGCCGTCTGCGCGCCGGTCGTCACCGACCATGACGACGTCCTGCGGTGCCGTCCCCAGTTCCTGGCACGCGATGCCGAAGAGCCGGGGATCCGGCTTCTGGACGCCGTGTTCGAAGGAGAGGGCGTACGCGCCGACGAAGCGGTCGAGGCCGTGCGCGCGCAGGACCGGGCGCAGGTCCCAGCCGATGTTGCTCACCACGCCGATACGGACCCCGCGCCGCCACAGCGCGTCCAGGACCTCGGCGGCGTCCGGGTACGGGGACCAGGCCGACGGCGACTTGTGGCGGTCGTAGAGCACGTCGTACAACTCCGCGCGGGGCAGCGGGACCTGGCGCGCCAGAGAGGTGTACAGCTCGCGGTGGTGATCGCCCGTACGGTCGCGGATCTCCCACAGCCCGGCCAGCTCGGGCGGTATCCGTACGGGCGAGGAGCCGCCCGGCAGCGCCCCCGCCCGTTCCAGTTCCGCAGCGCTGCGCAGGACATCGGCCTCCTCCATGTCCGTACCGGTCTCGGCGAGGGCCGCGCGCAGCCAGGACTCGGCCGACTCGATACGCAGCAGCGTTCCGGAGAAGTCGAAGAGCACTCCCTTTACAGCCATGCGGGCCATCCTGTCATCAGGGTTCTTCGTCCGTCCTTCTGTTGCCGCGTGCGCCGGCGCGCGGGTGCGGGCGGTGGGGGTGCGGGCGGCGCGCGTGCAGGCCCGCCACCAGTGCCACCAGGGCCATGCCCAACAGCCAGCCGGCCACCACGTCCGTCAGCCAGTGCACGCCCAAGTACACCCGTGTGAAGCCGACTCCGGCCACCGACACGGCGGCGACCGCCGCCACGCCCCGCCGCCACGGGCGCGGCGCCCCGTAGAGCCGCAGCAGCCACACGGCCGTCGCGCCCGCGACCGCCGCCGTCATGGCGTGACCGGAGGGGAAGGCGGCGTAGTGGGCCGTGGCGACCGGGTCCGGCCACACCGGGCGCTCCCGGCCCACCACCGCCTTGACCGTCTGCTGCAGCGCCGCGCTCATCACTCCCGACACCGCCACCCAGGCCGCCACCGTATGCTCCCGGCGCCGCAGGAGGAACAGGAACATCAGCGCCAGTACGGCACGCATCGTCCACGGATCCCAGAACCAGTCCGAGAGCACCCGCGCGGTCCGCGTCCAGCCGGGACCGGCGACCGCCGTGCGGTGCAGTCCGTCCGCGACGGCCGTGTCCAGGGCCATCAGGGGAGCCCAGCGCAGGACCACGAGTACGAGCAGCAGCGCGACGAGCGCCGCGAGCCCGGCGGCGGCCCACAGGCAGGCGGCGTACGAGGGGATGAGCCGGCCGTCGGATCTGTCGGGACCGCCGGGGCTGTTGGGGGTGGTGTTCCTGCCAGGGGTGTTGAGGCCGCCGGGGTGGTTGCGGCCACCGGGGTCACGGTGGGAGGTACGGGTCGCGGTTCCCGGGAAGGCGCGGGAGCCGGACATGCGCGACGTACGTGGATCGGAGCGCGGACGGGAGCGCGACATCGGTGCCATGTACCGATCGTCGCCGATCGGATGAGCCACGGCCACGTCGGTGCGCCGCAGGCCGGCGACCACCGGTCGCCGGCCGCCGGCCACGCCGGGCCTCACGCCAGCGCGCTGAGCCCCGGGATGAAGGTGACGAGGAGCGGAACCGCCGGTACCAGGGCCGCGATCGCGGTCATCCGCAGCCGCCGGCCCCGGGTGAGCCGGGGCGCCGGCTCCAGCAGACGGTGCACCCGCTGCGGGACTTCCGCGCACTGGGCGGGGCAGGGCCCGAACACCCCACGGTCCTCGTTGAGTTCGACCAGCGCCAGGGCGATCGCCAGCCGCCCGAAGCGGCGCGAGGCCATGTCGTCGGCCGCCAGCTCCACCAGCCGGT
Source organism: Streptomyces sp. MST-110588 (assembly GCF_022695595.1). Lineage (NCBI taxonomy): Bacteria > Bacillati > Actinomycetota > Actinomycetes > Kitasatosporales > Streptomycetaceae > Streptomyces > Streptomyces sp. MST-110588. The sequence goes on along the minus strand of NZ_CP074380.1, from coordinate 881,540 downwards.
GCACCTGGTCGCGGAAGGCCGCGAAGACCGGCACCTGCGGGAAGCCGACGGCCAGCGCCGAGGCGCAGTACAGGAGGAGGTCGTGCCGGGCCCGGGCGTGTCCCTGCTCGTGCGCGATCAGCGCGTCGAGCTGACGCCCTTTCAGGCGGCGCAACGCGGCGGTGGTGATGGCCAGTTGAGGAGCGGCACCGGGCAGCCACCACGCCTGCGGGCGGTCGCCCTCCAGTACGACCAGACGCTCACCGCCGCGCTCCTCACCCGGCAGCCGGGGCGAGCGCAACAGCAGATCCGCGCGCCGCTGCCGCCGCCTGGCCCGCGTACGGCGCACCTCACGGGTGAGCATCGCGGCCGTCCACGCCCCGCCGCAGGCCAGCAGGACGGCCAGCGGCCCGGCCCACGGCTCGTACGTCTTGAGTGCGTAGGCGTCGACGACGGCACTGGGCGCGGGTCCGAAGACGGGGCTGCGCACGGACTCCCACGCGGCGGCGGCACTCAGGGCCATCGCCAGCACACAGCACAGCAGTACGGCCGCGACCACGCACTGCCACACCCACAGGGCGAGCACCGGCTCACGGTCGGGCCAGTCGGCACGGGCCATCAGGCGCGGCGCCATCGCCGCGGCCAGCGCGCCGAGCGTCATCAGCGCGAGAGTGACCATCATGGCGTCAGCCTATGAGCGCGCCGCTACCCATAGGTACGCCCCCGCGCCGGAAGTGACGTATACCACCACCGTTACGGCCGTGGAACCCGTGCCCGCGACCGCCGTTGCGGCGGCTCTTGCGACCGCCGCGGTGACCGCTGTGGCGACCACCGTGACGGTCGGCGCCACGGCCGCCGTCTCACAGCGTCAGGAGCATGGCGAACATGCCGATGCCCATGGCGACCCGGCACGCGCCGATCACTTCCGGCCGGGCGGTCCGCACCCCGCACACGACGGCGCCGCCCCTTCCTCCACGGGCACCCGCCTCCGTACACGCTCCCGCTGCCGTACGGGCTCCCGCTCCCGTATCCAGGACCGTCTCCGCCCCGGCCGGCGTCAGACGCAGGCCGGCGGCGACGGCGAACACGGCGTAATAGGCGAGGAGCAGCCCGGTCAGTACGGGGAGTCCGCCCGGAGTGCCCGGTGCCGCGGACGAGGACACGTGCGCCACCGGGTGTCCCGTGTGCCCGGCGCCGCCGGCGGCCGGTCCGGTGCCCATGGCCAGTGCCATGTAGACCATCGCCGAGGCACCCACCAGATGGTGGGGGTGCCGGCGCAGCACCGACCACAGGCCCGCCGCGCCGAAGACCACCGTGAAAGCCCAGGGCGACCACGCCGGCAGGGTCACGGCGGAGGCGGGCAGTGCCATCGCCGCCATGCCCAGCCCCATAAGCGCCTCGCCGCGGGCCTCCCGGCGCTGTTCCGGGGTGCCCGTACGCGCCCGGGACAGGCAGTACGCGCCCGCGGCGGCACACAGCAGCACCAGCGGCCAGCCGAGCCACGGCGGTCCGTGCACGGGGCACCTCCCCAAGAGCCCGTACGCCTGCGACGCCCGAACGCCATCAACGCCCGTACGCCGTCAACGCGCGTACGTCGGCAGGATGCCCGAACGCGGTCCTGTGAACCCGGTGCGAACCCGAGCGCACGGACGCACACAGGGGTGCACATGGGGCCCTGCGACCGGCGACGGGCCGGGCGGAGGGCCAGGCGGAGGGCCGGGCGGCCACTTGCGCGGCGGCCGGAGCCTCAGATTCCGGGGCGGTAGCGCAGCGGGTGGTCGGCGGGGACCTGCGTCAGGACGATCCGGTGGCCGTCCGGGTCGGCGATCCACATCTCGATCAGCCCCCACGGCTCGCGAACCGGAGGGCGCAGCACCTCCACGCCGCGGGCCACCAGTTCCTCGTGGGCGGCCCGCACGTCCGCGACCTGCATCCACAACTGGAGTCTGCCGCCCGGCGCTTCCTGCGAGCGCCCGGAGACCTCCAGGAAGCCGCCGCCGAGGAAGTACACCGTGCCGCGCTCGGGCCCCGTACCGAACTCGCGGAAGATCTCCAGGCCCAGCACCTGTCCGTAGAACGCCCGCGACCGCTCCGGATCGGCCGGCCGCACCAGCACCCTGCTGCTCAGTACATGCACCATGCCAGGACCCTACGCCGACGCGCGGCGCGGACGGGGGAGGCGGACGAAGGGAGCGAGAAGGGAGCGAGAAGGAGCGGACAGGAGAGGGGGCAGGGGCCGGGAAGCGGCGGCAGGTGACGACGGGCGACGGTATCCGTACCGGGTGATGGCGCGCGTCCCGTATCCCGGTCTCCCCGGGACCGCCGCCGGCCGGCTTGTTAGCCTCCTGTCCCGTACCGCACCCGTCCGCCCCGGAGAGGACCCCGCGCACCATGCCCACCATCGAGCTGACCTTCCGCGCCGCCACCGAGGCCGATGTGCCCGGGCTCGTCGAGCTGATCGAGTCGGCGTACCGCGGCGAGGCGAGCCGGGCGGGCTGGACGACGGAGGCGGACCTGCTGGACGGCCAGCGGACCGACCCGGAGGGTGTGGCGGCCGTCGTGCGCGACCCCCACAGCCTGCTGCTGATCGCCGAGCGCGACGGCGTGCTCGTCGCCTGCTGCCAGCTCGAACACCGCGGGGAGCACGTCTACTTCGGGATGTTCGCGGTCCGCCCCGACCTCCAGGGCGGCGGCCTGGGCAAGGTGATCATGGCCGAGGCGGAGCGGACGGCGCGGACGCGGTGGGACGCCCGTGAAATGCACATGACCGTCATCAAGCAGCGGGCGGAACTTATCGCCTACTACGAACGCCGGGGCTACCGGCGCACCGGCCGGATGAGCCCCTTCCCGTACGGGGACGAGCGGTTCGGCATCCCGCAGCGCGACGACCTGGAATTCGAGCTGCTGACCAAGGCCCTCTGAGGCCCTACGCCGTGAACCGCACCGCCCGCCGGATCTCCGGGTGGTCCGTCACTGCGCCGTCCAGCCCCAGCCCCCGTGCCAGCCGCAGGTGATCGTGGGTGTTGACCGTCCATCCCAGGACCTTCAGGTCCGCGGCGTGGGCCTGCTCGACCAGTTCGAGCGTGAGCCGGCGGATGTTCAAGGAGAGCGTGGACGCTCCCACGGCCCGCGCCCGCTCCACGACGTCGGCTCCGTAGAAATCGGCGACCAGCGCGGTCGGCACGCCCGGCAGCAGCTCGCGGATCGCGGCCAGCGCCTCGTCGTGGAAGGAGATGATGTCGACCCGGCCGACGAGGTCACGGGTCCGCACCACCTCGGCCAGCACCCGAGCCGCCGCCACGTCCTTGATCTCGGCCTGCAGCGGTGCCCGTACGGCGTCCACGACCTCCTCGAAGACGGGGATCCGCTCGCCCTGCCCGGCGTCCAGTTCGCGCAGCTCGGCCAGGGTGCGGTCGGCGATGGGGCCGCAGCCGTCGGTCGTGCGGTCCACGTGCGCGTCGTGCATGACCACGAGCGCGCCGTCCTTGCTCAGATGCAGGTCCAGCTCGATGACATCGACACCTTCGTGTTCGGCGCGGACGAAGGAGCGCAGGGTGTTCTCGGGCTCCACGCCCATGAGTCCGCGGTGACCGATGGTGAGGAAGGACAAGGCTGCCTCGTTTCTGTCGGCGTCTGTCGGCGTGTGATTGGCGTCTGATCGGCGAGTGATCGGCGAGTGATCGGCGTCTGTCGCAGCGGATGCTCGAAACGGCGCACAGCCTAACGGGCCGGGGCGACGGTGGGGTGAACCTCGGACGCTCCCGATGCGTGTCCCGCCCCCTTCCCGCCCCCTTCCCGTCCTCCCGTACGGCCCCGAGGCCGCCGACGGAGCAGGCCGGGACAGGAGGAAGCGGCGAAACACCCGGGACGGCAGGCCAGAAAGTGACGCTTCGGCGGCGATGGGCGGGAAAAACAGCCGTGACCATGGGGCGGAGACAGAAAAATTTTCTCCTGAGCCCTTGAGCGTCAATCACTGGCTGGTTACGGTGGGCCGCACCACACGATCTCCTGCCGGAGGGTAGTCATGACGGAAATTCTTTCGCCTGTGGATGCTCCGACGGGCACCGCGACCGCAGACCGTGTGGTCGCGCACCCCGCCTGGCCCGTGCTCAAGAACGCTGTCGAGACCATCCGCCCCTGGCAGTCCAAGGACGGCTCGATCGACCTGGAGGCCGAGGGCGCGCCCGGCGCCGACGCCGTCCGCGCCGAGGTCGAGCGCGCCGTCGCGGCCGTCGAGGAACTCTCCCCGCTCCTGCCGCACGACGCGGCCTACCACCGCGCGCTCGTCGCCGACCTGCGCCGCTGGGCCGACGGCGGCTTCGCCGTACCGGACTTCCTGGACTCGCTGCTCGCCTTCCAGCCCGCCGAGCAGCGGGTCGACGGCCTTCAGCACCTGGTCGTCTTCCCGATGTACACCCAGAACGGCAACCCGGACCGCAACTTCGAGGCGGTCGTGCTGCGCATGGTGTGGCCCGACTGGCTGGCCGAACTGGAGCGCACGCGCTACGACAACCCGCTGTTCTGCGGCATCACCTTCGAGGACTTCACGGCCGGGTACGACACCAACTCCGCGGTCCTCTTCCCGGAGACCATCGCGGTGCGCCAGGCCCCCGAGCGCTTCACCTGGGGCGCCATCTTCTGCGACCGCGAGGCCGCCCGCTTCCGGCGGGTCAGCGAGGCCGCCGTGCAGACCCTGGGCATCGAACTGCCCGAGGACATCCGCGACATGCTCGCCGACCAGGACCGCTGCCAGCAGGCGTTCGTCCTGTGGGACATGATCCATGACCGTACGCACAGCCACGGTGACCTGCCGTTCGACCCGTTCATGATCAAGCAGCGCCAGCCGTTCTGGATGTACGGCCTGGAGGAGCTGCGCTGCGACCTCACCGCTTTCAAGGAAGCCGTCAAGCTGGAGGCGGAGGGCCTTCCGCAGGCCCGCGACATCCAGTACGCCGTGATCTTCGACCGGATGTTCCGCTTCCCCGTCACCGGCGACCGGGTGCGCAACTACGACGGCCTGGGCGGTCAGCTCCTGTTCGCGTACCTGCACCGGCACGACGTCGTACGCTGGACGGACAACACACTGCACATCGACTGGGAGCGGGCCCCGCAGGTCACCAACCAGCTCTGCGGCGAGATCGAGAAGCTCTACCGCGACGGCATCGACCGGCCCAAACTGGTCCACTGGTTCGCCGCCTACGACCTCGTCTCCACCTACCTCGCCCCGCACCCCGGCTCGGTCTGGGCCAAGGGCCCGGACGCCTTGGACCTGGACCAGCCGCCGCGCAAACTCGTGGACGAGGTACTGCCGGACGAGTTCCCGCTGAGCATGTTCTACGAAGCGCTTGCCAAGAAGCTCCGCCGGGTGATCGCCTCGACCAAGGGCATCACGGCCGAGCGCGCCGAACCGGCGATGGTGTGAGCGACGCCGTAGGCGTCAGGCGCCGGCCGGGTGCCTGGGGCCCGCCACAGGCACCCGCGACACCCGGGCCCCGAACCGACAGGGGCCTTACGGCCAGGGCCCACCAAGAGCATCAGGGAATCGAGGAGGCGACGGAGATGACTACTTCGAAGGGCGGCGGACAGGGGCCGCTGGAGGGCGCGGTCGTGGCGGTGGCCGGGGCGGGCGGCCCGGCCGGGCGCGCCGCCCTGCTGCGGCTGGCGGAGGCCGGCGCGGTGGTCGTCGCCGCGGACGCCGACCCCGCGCGGCTGGCCGAGGCCGTCGACGCGGCCCGGTACGCCCACGGCGGCGCGACCGTCACCGGCGACACGGTCGACCTGCTCGACCTGGACGCCACCCGCGCCTGGGCGGACCGTACGGAAAAGGAGTTCGGCCGGATCGACGGCCTGGTGCACCTGGTGGGCGGCTGGCGCGGTTCGGCGACCTTCGCCGAGACCGACCTCGCCGACTGGGACCTGCTGGAAAAGCTCCTGATCCGTACGGTGCAGCACACCTCCCTGGCCTTCCAGGGGCCCCTGGAGCGGGCCGGCGACGGGCGTTTCCTGCTGATCAGCGCGGCCGGCGCGAGCAAGCCGACGGCCGGCAACGCCGCGTACGCCGCAGCCAAGGCCGCCGCCGAGGCGTGGACGCTGGCGCTGGGGGACGCCTTCCGCAAGGCGGGGGGCGAGGACGGGCCGAAGGCCGCTGCTGCCATCCTGATCGTCAAGGCGCTCGTCAACGACCAGATGCGCGCCGAGCGACCGAACGCAAAGTTCGCGGGCTTCACGGACGTCAAGGACCTGGCCGAGGCCATCACGGGCGTCTGGGAGCGGCCCGCCCGGGAAATGAATGGACAGCGCCTGTGGCTGACCCCCGAGCCGTGACCGACCGCAAGACCGACGCCAAGCGTCGCCACGACACCGAGCTGCGCGGCTTCGCCAGTGACAATTACGCGGGTGTCCACCCGGAGGTCCTGGAGGCGCTGGCCCTGGCCAACGGCGGCCACCAGGTCGCCTACGGCGAGGACCAGTACACCGAGCACCTCCAGCGGGTGATCCGCAGCCACTTCGGCCCGAGCGCCGAGGCGTTCCCGGTCTTCAACGGGACCGGCGCGAACGTCGTCGCCCTCCAGGCGGTGACCGACCGCTGGGGAGCGGTGATCGCCGCCGAGACGGCGCACATCCACGTCGACGAGGGCGGTGCCCCCGAGCGCGTCGGCGGGCTGAAGCTGCTGACCGTACCGACCGAGGACGGCAAGCTCACCCCCGAGCTGATCGACCGGCAGGCGTACGGCTGGGAGGACGAGCACCGCGCCATGCCGCAGGTCGTCTCGATCACCCAGAACACCGAACTGGGCACGGTCTACACCCCCGACGAGGTGCGGGCCATCTGCGAGCACGCCCACGAGCGCGGCATGCTGGTCCACCTGGACGGTGCCCGCATAGCCAACGCGGCGGCGTCGCTGGACGTACCGATGCGGGCGTTCACCTACGCCGTGGGGGTGGACATCCTCTCCCTCGGCGCCACCAAGAACGGCGCGATGTTCGGCGAGGCCGTGGTGGTCCTCAACCCGGACGCCGTACGGGCGATGAAGCACCTGCGCAAGCTCTCGATGCAGCTCGCGTCCAAGATGCGCTTCGTCTCGGTGCAGTTCGAGGCACTGCTCGCCCGCGACCTGTGGCTGCGCAACGCCCGGCACGCCAACACCATGGCGCAGCGGCTCGCGGCCGGCGTCCGCGAGGTCGACGGAGTGGAGATCCTCTACCCGGTCCAGGCCAACGCCGTCTTCGCGCGCCTCCCGCACGACGTCAGCGAACGGCTGCAGAAGCGCTACCGCTTCTACTTCTGGGACGAGGCGGCGGGCGTCGTCCGCTGGATGTGCTCCTTCGACACCGCCGAAGAGGACGTCGACGGCTTCCTCACCGCCCTCCGGGAAGAAATGGGCCGCTAAGCCCGCACGGGCCACTCGCCGGGTCCACTGTAGTGCACCAAAGGGTACGGTTTGCTGAACCGTACCCTTTCGTGCTCCAATGCGCCCGGCGAGGCCCCTCCACGGCCTCGCCACCGGCAGACGCTCCCACCGACCCGCGAGGCACCCCACCATGCTCCTCACCCTCCACGTCTCGGACGACGTACGTACCCTGGCGCCCGGCTTCGGATACCTGGCCGTGGAAGCACACGGCCTGACCAACGGCCCGAGCGACGACCACAGCTCGGCCCTCCTGGACGAGGCCACCCGCCGCCTCACCGAACGCCTGGCCGGCCGCGCGCCCCAGGACGACCCGCACATCGCCGCCTGGCGCGCCGCCTACGCCGCCTTCGGCAGCAAGCCCTCCCGCACCCGCAACTCCGCCGAGGCACTGGCCAGGCGCGCCCTCGCCGACGGCAGCCTGCCCCGCATCAACCGCCTGGTCGACCTCTACAACGCCATCAGCGTCGCCCACCTCATCCCCGTCGGCGGCGAGGACCTGGACCACATCCAGGGCTCGATGCGCCTCCTGCGCGCCACCGGCGAGGAACCCTTCGTGACCGCGGCGGGCGGCGAGCACGTCATCGAACACCCCGAGCCGGGCGAGGTCGTGTGGTGCGACGAGAAGGGCGTCACCTGCCGCCGCTGGAACTGGCGCCAGGGCACCCGCACCCGCCTGACCGACACCTCGGTGAACGCCCTGTTCCTCCTGGAACGCATGGCCCCGATGACGGCCGGCGAACTCCAAACGGCCGCCGCCGAACTCGCCGAGTCCCTCCAGAAGATGTGCCCCGACGCCCGCATCGAGGTCGGACGGCCGCAGCTTCGCGACTACTGACCAACTGAAGCGCCGCGGCGGCGCTCGCCTTCATCGCCTTCGCGGCGAAGCAGGCTTCGCGATCGGGCACAAGCCCGGTTCGAGGCCGCGTATCTGTCGGTTTCGGCGAGCCAGGCGAGGTGTCCGGCGATGAAGTCCTTGAGGGCGGCGGTGTACGGCTCGATGGCTTCCGGGTTCCGGGCGCCCAGGTGCTCGCACAGGTGGAGGAAGCGGTCGGTCAGCCGGCGCAGTTCGGTCGCGGCTTCTTCCATGCCTTCTTGGACAGTGGTGCCGTGTTCGCGGGCAAGGAGGACAGCGAGATTGAGGTCGTCACCAAGACCGACGTCGCTGGGGCAGGTAACGATCTCGTTGGTGGTGGTGACGATCTCGATCGCCAAAGTGGTCAGCGTCTGGACCTCGGGTTCCTGCACGACGGAAAGGGGCAGTTCGAAGCCGCCTGCGATCTCCAGGACAACGGTGTAGATGCCCAGGCCGCTGGTGGCGTGGCGGATGTGCCGGTACTCGGCGAGCGTGGGCGGCTTGCGAGCAGTGGCGTGGACGGCTTCGGCGGTGAAGCCGTGGCCGAGGAGAAGGATGGCCTGGTGCAGGCGGGCGAGTTGTCCGGGGCCGGCCACAGTGGACAGACGCTGCCACAGGTCGTGCAAGGCACTCTCCAGTGCGCTTCGGGTTCGGTGGTGGGGGTCCCTCATCAAGATGCGGTCGAAGGCGAGCCAGTGATGGGCGAGTGCGGTCAGCTCGCCCGTGCGGGCAGCGGGTTCGCTGAGCCGGTCGTCGAGCGTGGCCATCCACAGGACCGTGTAGCACGCCAGGGTGACCCGGTCGATGGGCCCGGTCGGACACAGCCAGGCGCCGGCCCGGCCGACCATCTGCTGTCCACGGGCGGTCACCTCGGCGCCCGACCGGTCCAGATGATGGGTGCGCATCCAGTCGAGCAGACGTTGTTCCAGCGCGTCGGCGTCCGGGTGCAGGCGGGCGGGGAACGGAAACGAGAGGGCCGGCACGACCAGGGAGCCGGGGTCTTCGACCGGCGGTTCCGCTCTGCCGTTGGCGTCGCTGTTGGCGTCCCTGGTGTCGGCGTCCCTGCTGTTGGCGTCGCTCATACGGGGCCGCCATTGCGTGAGGGGGTGGTGCAGCAGGCGCTGTCCAGTGCGCGGTGAGCACGGGCGAGCGGCTGTTGGCAGAAGGCCCGGGCGGGGCCGGGGGACAGCGCGGCCACGTACAGGTCGGCCTGGGCGAGTTCCGTACGGCAGTAGGCGGCCAGGTGGGAGCGCTGCCAGTGATCGGGCCAGAAGTCGACATCACGAGTGATGTCGGTGTCGCGGTCGATGAGGATGTTGACGGCCTGGAGGGCACGGCCGTAGGCGATGCCGTGGGTGCGGTCGGTGCGGGTGCCGTCGTGCCAGGCCCACAGATCGGACAGCATCAGGACGAGGGTGCCGGCGACGGCGTAGGTGTAGCGGTTGAAGTCCTGTTCGGTGTGGATGGCGAAGTCGGCCTCGGCCCAGTCGGCCATGCGGTCGGCCATGGTGGCGAAGGTCTCCAGTACGCGTGGGGCGATGTCGGACGGGGCCAGGTCCGACCATTGACCCAGGCGGCGGGTCACCTCGGGCAGTTGGTGGTGCGGAGACAGCAGCGTGGTGAAGTCGTCCTCCGTGGAGCGGGATTGCCACAGCGCGGATATGTCCCGCAGCAGGGTGGCTTTGACGGTGCCTTCCAGAGCGGGGTGGTCCTCGATCTCGTCGATGCCGCGCATACATAGGTACGCGGCTGTGGTGGCTTCGTTCAGCCCGGGTGGCATGCTGACCACCGGGTCGTACCAGGTGGTGCTGTAGGCGCGGACAACGGTGTGCGCCTCGTCCAGGACAGTCATGGCGGGTCCGTTCCTTTCTGGACTGGTTCGCTCTGATCACTCGGAAGGGGAAAGCTCGGGCTCCAGGCGCCCCGACCGGGCGTCCGCCTCCTCCCGCGTTCGTTCACCTCACTGACCTCGGAACAGCGGTGCCTCCCCGGTGCGGTCGGGTGCGAATGTGCGCACCTGTTGGGCGGGCCGCCTGCTGGTGTCACGAGGAGGTCTTCGGAGCCCGCCCCGAGGCGCCCGCCGCCTTGGCGCTGTCCGGGGCGGCGGCGGTCTGCTGCTGGCGCAGCAGTTCCTCGATCTGGCCCAGCCTGGTCCACAGCGCGGTCAACTCGACCTGTCCGACGGCGTCATCGGGGTCCGGACCGTGGCGGCGCTGTGAGCGCCGGCCGCGCTCCGGGCACAGGGTCCTGCTCAGCGAGTCGCGGGTGTCGTGTTCGAGGTCGCCGACACTGTCGAGGGCGTCGTCGAGCAGGTCTTTGATGTCATCGACGATGTTCGTCAGGGACCGGGTGATGCCGGTACGTCGGGTCATGCTCGTCTCCTTCGCGCTGGGTGTCAGCCGGGGCGGGTGGTCACGGTGCTGGTATCCGGCTCCGGTACGCGGGCCGGAAACGCAGCGGGCTCAGCGGCGCCGCGGACAAAGGGCGAGGGTCCCCCTGAGAGCGCCGAGGACGGGTAGGCGGGTATCTGACGCAGGAGGCTCCCCGCGTTTTCCGGCAGGGGAAGCCCCGGCACCGACGCACGATGTGGCTTCCCCCGCCAGGCCCGCGCCGCGGTGGCCCCGGTGGTTCCCCGGCCGGCAGCGCACTCGAACAGGCCCATTCGAGAGCACCGCAAAGCCCGGCCCCTGGCAACCCCGTTCCGGCGGCGCACGGAGTAACGCCCCCCAGCACTCCCGCCGCGCACACGCGGTCCACCCCGCAGAGCGCATCCGCCGCCGCCACCCGGCCCCGCGCACCACCCCACCCCTGCCACCGGCCGGCGTCTTGTGCGCCCGGTACGTTCGCCAACGCGGCAGGTCATCACGCCACCGGGCCCCGGACGTCGACCTCCATCTGCACACCCACGCAGCACGAATGCCCCACGGTCCACGGCCGACGGCCGGCAGCCCGACCGGATTTCCGACCGCGCTGCACCGCGCGCCCCTGACGACCGTCACCCTTCCATGCGTACCGATGCGCCCTTGGCGCCGCCGGTCGCCGCGCTGTCAGCCTCCCTGAAGCAAACGGAACCCACTCCGCAGGCAGCAGCGAGGGACAGCGTTCCGCGAGCTGCCCCAGCGGAAGCTTGGACGTCAGGCCGTCGGCCGCACGCGGCCGGCCCGGGACTGCAGATAGCGCTGTTCGGCGAGGCTGGCGGTCGACTTCGCGGCGCGCCGGTAGAGTTCGTACGCCCCGGCCGCGTCGCCGGCTTTCTCCAGCAGATGCGCCCGTACGGACAGCAGCCGGTGATGCCCGGCCATCCGCTCGTCGCTGTCCAGTACGGACAGCAGGGCCAGCCCGGCCGACGGGCCCTGGATCTCGGCGAGTGCGATCGCCCGGTTCAGGGTGACCATCGGGTTCGGCGCGATCCGTTCCAGGATCAGGTAAAGGGCGTGTACCTGCGGCCAGTTGGTCTCCTGGGCCGTGGCCGCGTCGGCGTGCGTGGCGGCGATGGCGGCCTGGAGTTGGTAAGGACCCAGTGCCGGGCCGGCCAGCGACACCTTGACCAGTTCCAGCCCCTCGTCGATCAGCTCGCGGTCCCATCGCGTACGGTCCTGCTCGTCCAGCGGCACCAGGTCACCGGCCGCCGTCGTACGTGCCGTGCGGCGGGCGTGGGTCAGCAGCATCAGCGCGAGCAGCCCGGTCACCTCGCCGTCCTCGGGCAGTTGCGCATGCACCATCCTGGCCAGCCGGATCGCCTCGCGTGCGAGGTCGGCGCGGTGCAACGCGCTGCCCGAGGAAGCGGTGTAGCCCTCGTTGAAGATCAGATAGAGCACGTGCAGGACGGCCCGTAGCCGCTCCTCGTGCTCCGCGCCGTCCGGCAGGGCGAAGGAGCTGCCGGCGGCCTTGATGCGCTGCTTGGCCCGGCTGATCCGGGCCGCCATCGTGGCCTGCGGCACCAGGAACGCGCGGGCGATCTCGGCCGTGGTCAGGCCGCCGACCGCCCGCAGCGTCAGAGCGATCTGGGAGGCCGCGGTCAGCGTCGGATGGCAGCACAGGAACAGCAGGACGAGCGTGTCGTCGGTGTCCGGCACCTCCTCGGGCACCACTTCGGTGGCCGTGGTCGCCTCCCGCTCGCGGCGCGCGTGGTCGCTGCGCATCTGGTCGATGAGCCGCCGGGAGGCGACCGTCGTCAGCCAGCCGCGCGGGTTGTCCGGGACTCCCTGCGCCGGCCACTGCACGGTGGCGGCCAGGGCGGCCTCCTGTACGGCGTCCTCACACCCTTCGAACTGGCCGTGCCGGCGTACCAACGTGCTCAGGACCTGCGGCGTCAGCGCACGCAGCAGGTCCTCGACGGCTGGTGCTGCTGTCATGCCTCCAACTGTCCGTCAGCGAACATCACCTGCCGCACCTCGACCCCCAGACCCTCGATCGCGGTGTCCGGGATCCGCGTCGCCAACTCGATGGCCCGCTCCTTGTTCTCACAATCGATCAGGTAGAAGCCGCCCAGGTACTCCTTGGACTCCAGGAAAGGACCGTCGGTCACCACCGGCCGGCCGCCTCGTACGGACACCACGGCGGCCTGGGACGGGTCGACCAGCGCCTGTGTGGTGATCAGCTCGCCGCTGCTCTTGAGCGCCTCGATGAACGCGCCGTGGCCGTCACCGATCGCCGCCTTCTCCTCGTCGGTCAGCGCGTCCAGGACATCCGGGTTGATGTGCATGCTGATCAGGAACTTCATCGCGTACTCCTCGTGTTCCGCGGGCCCCGGCCGGGCCCTTCGACCTGTTGGTCGGAGCCGCTGCCGCCGTCTTGACATCGCCCGCCAGAACTTTCGCAGGGGCTTGCGCCGGCGCCCGTGACGGATGCGCGGGACGCCCGTCCGTACCGGTCCCGTCCGCAGTGATGTCAAAGAGCACGTCCAGCAACGTCCGCGTTCCCGGGCCAGGAGGCGACTTCCTCACAGCACCCCGCCGGGGCCGGGCCGTGATCCACCGAGCGGTGGCGTGCTCAGCCCGCCGTGCCCGGGGCGGGGGCGGTGCCGCCGAGGTGGGCGGGGATCCACCAGGTGTCGTCCGGGCCCTTGGGGCGTACGGGGTAGGCGCGCTGGGCGGCTTCCAGGAGGTCCTGGACGCGGGCCCGCAGCCGGTCGGTGATCTTCTCCGCCTGTTCGTCCTGCGGGGCTTCCATCGGCTCGCCCACCCGGATCGTGATCGGGTAGTGGTTGCGGCCCAGGTCGCGCTTGTGGCCCTTGGTCCACAGCCGCTGCGTGCCCCACAGCGCCATCGGCAGCAGCGGTACGCCGGCCTCCTGGGCCAGCCGTGCCGCGCCCGACTTGAAGTTCTTCAGGGTGAAGGATTCGGAGATCGTCGCTTCGGGGAAGACTCCGATGATCTCGCCCGAGCGCAGTGCGGACAGGGCGTGCTTGTAGGCGTGCATGCCCTGCGCCCGGTCCACCGGGATGTGCTTCATCGCGCGCATCAGCGGCCCCGACACCTTGTGCCGGAACACCGACTCCTTCGCCATGAAGCGCACCAGGCGCTTGGCGGGCCGGGCCGCCAGGCCGCAGAAGACGAAGTCCAGGTAGCCGATGTGGTTGCTCACCAGCACCGCGCCGCCCCGCCGCGGGATGTGGTCGGACCCCGCTATGTCGAACTTCAGGTCGAGCGCCTTGAAGGCAGTGCGGGCGGCGGCGATGACGGGCGGGTAGACCAGCTCTGCCATGTCGGGGGACCCCTTCTGTATGCCTGGGGAGGGTTCTCCCGGCAAAAAGTTACGCGGCCGTAGGTATGCGGCTTTCGGGAGATCGTGCCCGATCGCGGGCCCGCGGGCCACTGCGGGGGCTGCTGCGGCCGGGAGATTCTCGTCACGTATGCGGCACACCGGTGCATTGCCTCCGCAGCAGAAGGTACACCTCGCGTCCCGAGAGGTAACGGGGGCGTGGCCTTTGATAGCGGTGCTGTGGTCGTCATCGAGCCGCCATAAGCAAGATGGAGGAGGGGGAGGATATGACATAGGGGGCGGGAATCCGTGGGGCGTGTCGGGCGCTGTACTCCCGGAGAGAAGGACGAACGGAGCCGGCCGGGGCGCGGGGGATGGGAGAGTTGAGGGTGCCGGGACAGGACGGACGGAAGGAAGAGGAGCGGGGTGTGATGCGGCTGGGGGCCGAGGAGATCGGCGCGGAGCTGGGGGCACGGGCGACGCTGGTGCAGTTCTCCAGTGCCTTCTGCCAGCCCTGCCGGGCCACCCGGCGCACCCTGGCCGACGTGGCGGACATGGTGCCCGGTGTCGCGCACGTCGAGATCGACGCCGAGGCACGGCTGGAACTCGTCCGTGCGCTGGAGGTGGCGCGCACCCCGACCGTGCTGGTCCTGGACGCGGACGGCACGGTCGTACGCCGCGCGGCCGGTCAGCCGCGCCGGGCCGACGTCATCGCGGCCCTCGGCGCCGCGGTCCGTGATGGATCTCCCAGTTGACGGGGCCGACCTTGACGGTGCGCGGCGCGCGTCGTCAGTCCGACGTGATGCGGCCGGGCTTCCTTCTCCACCGGCGCGCTCACGCGGATCTCGTGCCTACTGCGAGCGCGCGCCGTCCGGGCGTGTGAGCGGCGATCGCCCGGCCCGCGGCAGCCGTGCCGCCGGCTCCGGCCCCGCAGCCGCGGGCGGCACCCCTGCCGGTGGCTCGGCCCCGGCCCGTACACCCCAGCAGAAGGACAGCAGCTCCATGACGGCCTCGCCCGATCCCGGCACGCCCTCTCCCGCCGCGGCCTGTGCCGGCCCTGCCCGTACGGCCGCCGGTGTCGGCGATGCCCCGGATGTCCCTGAGGTCTCCGGGGCCTCGGGCGTTCCCGATGCCCCCGATGCCTCACGTGACCCGCACGCCCCGCGCGTTCCCCACACCCCCGATCTTCTGCGCTCCGTCTTCCGGCGGCACGCGGCGGGTGTCGCGGTGATCACCGCCCACGGCTCGCGCCCCGTCGGCTTCACCGCCACCTCCCTGACCTCCGTCGCCGCCGAACCTCCGCTGATCTCCTTCGGCATCAGTACGGGTTCCTCCAGTTGGCCCGCCGTCTCCGAGGCCGAGCACATCGGCGTCCACATACTCGGCGAGCACCAGGAGGAGCTGGCGGTCACCTTCGCGCGCAGCGGCGCCGACCGTTTCGCGGCGCCCACTTCCTGGCGCCGCGGCCCCGAAGGCGTACCGGTCCTGGACGGCGTACTGGCCTGGCTGGTGTGCAAGGTCCTGGCCCGGGTCCCGGCCGGTGACCACCGGATCGTGCTCGCCCAGGCCGTCGCCGGCGACCCGACGGGCGGCGGCCGTCCGCTCCTGTACCACCAGGGGCGCTTCAACGCGCTGCGCGACTGAGAGGTTCCGCGCGCCGCCCGCTGCCACCCGGAAGAAGGCCGTTGGCAAGGTCACAGTTCAACGGCCTTGCTTCCGGGGAATGGGGTGGGTGTACTGGCGAGTAATATTTCGGTCGGCGCGGGGAACGTATCCGGCCGGAAGCCGCCCCAACAGGCGCCTATGCTGCCACCACAAGGCAGTTCGGAAGAGTCGAAGCAGGTAGGAGAGCCGGCGTGAGCCTGAGGATCGTTGTCTGTGTGAAGTACGTGCCCGACGCCACCGGCGACCGGCACTTCGCCGAGGACCTGACCGTCGACCGCGACGACGTGGACGGCCTGCTCTCGGAGCTCGACGAGTACGCGGTCGAGCAGGCCCTGCAGATCAAGGAGGCGGCCGACGACGCGGAGATCACGGTCCTGACCGTCGGTCCCGAGGACGCTAGCGACGCGCTGCGCAAGGCGCTGTCCATGGGCGCCGACAAGGGTGTCCACGTCGAGGACGACGACCTGCACGGCACCGACGCGCTGGGCACCTCTCTCGTGCTCGCCAAGGCCATCGAGAAGACCGGCTACGACCTGGTCGTCTGCGGCATGGCCTCCACCGACGGCTCCATGGGTGTGCTGCCCGCGCTGCTCGCCGAGCGCCTGAACGTACCGCAGGTGACCCAGCTCTCCGCGGTCTCCGTCGAGAACGGCGTGGTCAAGGGCCGTCGCGACGGCGACACCGCCAGCGAGCAGCTTGAGGCGTCGCTGCCGGCCGTCGTGTCGGTGACCGACCAGTCCGGCGAGGCCCGCTACCCCTCCTTCAAGGGCATCATGGCCGCCAAGAAGAAGCCGGTGGAGACCCTGGACCTGGAAGACCTGGAGATCGAGGCGGACGAGGTCGGCCTCGAAGGCGCCTGGACCAAGGTCGAGGACGCGGCCGAGCGCCCGGCCCGTACGGCGGGCACGGTCGTCAAGGACGAGGGCGAGGGCGGCAAGCAGCTCGCCGAGTACCTCGCGGGCCAGAAGTTCATCTGAGCCCGCCGACGCGTACGCGTACGAGCACCCCAACCGCCCGTATTTTTCCCGCAGGAGAGCAATCCCATGGCTGAAGTCCTTGTCTACGTCGACCACGTGGACGGCGCCGTCCGCAAGCCCACCCTCGAACTGCTCACCCTCGCCCGCCGCATCGGCGAGCCCGTGGCCGTGCACCTCGGCGCCGGCGCGGACACCGCCGCCCCCGTGCTCGCCGAGCACGGCGCGGTCAAGGTCCTGACCGCCGATGCCCCGGAGTTCACCGAGTACCTGGTCGCGCCGAAGGTCGACGCGCTCCAGGCCGCGTACGAGGCCGTGTCCCCGGCCGCCGTGCTGCTGCCGTCCTCCGTGGAGGGCAAGGAGATCGCGGCCCGCCTCGCGGTCCGTATCGGCTCCGGCATCATCACCGACGCCGTCGACCTGGAGGCCGGCGACGAGGGCCCGGTGGCCACCCAGTCCGTGTTCGCCGCGTCCTTCACCACCAAGTCCCGTGTCTCCAAGGGCACTCCGGTCATCACCGTCAAGCCCAACTCCGCCGCCCCCGAGGCCGCTCCGGCCGCCGGTACGGTCGAGCAGCTCGCGGTGACCGTCGCCGACTCCTCCAAGGGCACCAAGATCGTCTCGCGTACGCCGCGCGAGTCGACCGGCCGCCCGGAGCTGACCGAGGCCGCGATCGTGGTCTCCGGCGGCCGTGGCGTCAACGGCGCCGAGAACTTCCCGCTCATCGAGGCGCTGGCCGACTCGCTCGGCGCGGCCGTCGGCGCCTCGCGCGCCGCCGTGGACGCCGGCTGGTACCCGCACACCAACCAGGTGGGCCAGACCGGCAAGTCCGTCTCGCCGCAGCTCTACATCGCGGCGGGCATCTCCGGCGCGATCCAGCACCGGGCCGGCATGCAGACCTCGAAGACCATCGTCGCCATCAACAAGGACGCCGAGGCGCCGATCTTCGACCTGGTGGACTACGGCGTGGTCGGTGACCTGTTCGACGTCGTCCCGGCGCTCACCGAGGAGGTCAAGTCCCGTAAGGGCTGACCCTGTCGGATCCGGAACCGGGACAACTCCGGTTCCGCGGACCGCCGTCCGTGAGGCCCCGTACGCCGTGTGCGTACGGGGCCTCACGGCTGCGGGGGAGGCGGGCAGGGGACGGGCGGGCGACGGCTGGGGGCGGCGGGCGGGGCGACGGTTCCCCTGGAGGGGTGTTGACCTTGGCGCCGGGCGTGGATAGCTTCGGTGTGCGGATTATTGATTCCGTACAGCGGAAGCATTGTCCGGTCGGCAGGGTCGGCGCGCCCGCGCGGCGACGGGCCCGGACGTGGACGCGGGCGCGAGCACCGGAAGGACGGCGAGAGCCGAATGGGGCAGCACCGGACCGTGGCGACCAGCCTCGCGCCCGCTGTAAGGAAAGACATAGGCGCCTACCTCGCCGAGGTCGACACCCAGCTCGCGCGCCGCTACCCCGGAGACCCCGGGACCCGCCAGCCCGTCCACACGGTCTATGTGCCCGCCGACGCCTTCACCGCCGGCACCGTCCGCTCCTGGGGGGACGCGGCCCTCGCCGCCCTCGACGCGCACGCCCCCGACGCCGCCGCGCTCGCCTCCGTACTGGGGCTCTCCGACGCACTGGCCCGGCCGGTGTACGAACGGGTGCGGGCCAAGCTGGAGCGCGAGCCGGTCGAGGACCTGCGGGTGGACTTCGAGGACGGGTACGGGCCGCGCCCCGACGCCGAGGAGGACGAGGCCGCCGCCCGTGCGGCGGAGCTGGTCGCCGCCGCGTACCGGGACGGCACCCCTGCGGACACCGCGCCGTACATGGGCATCCGCATGAAGTGCATGGAGGCCGCCGTCCGCGACCGCGGCATCCGCACCCTGGACATCTTCCTCACCGGCCTCATGGAGGCGGGCGGCCTGCCGGACGGACTCCTGCTGACCCTCCCGAAGGTGACCTACGCCGAACAGGTCACCGCGATGGTCCGGCTGCTCGACGCCTTCGAGAAGGCCCGGGGCCTGGCGCCCGGTCGCATCGGGTTCGAGATCCAGATCGAGACCACCCAGGCGATCCTCGGACCCGACGGCCGCGCCACCGTCGCCCGCATGATCGAGGCCGCCGAAGGCCGTGCCACCTCCTTGCACTACGGCACGTTCGACTACAGCGCCTCCTGCGGGGTCGGCGCCGCCCACCAGTCCCTGGACCACCCGGTGGCCGATCACGCCAAGGCCGTCATGCAGGTGGCCGCCGCGGGCACCGGCGTGCGGCTGTCGGACGGCTCTACCAACGTCCTTCCCGTCGGCCCGACTTCACGGGTGCACGACGCCTGGCGCCTCCATCACGGCCTCGTACGGCGGTCGTTGGCCCGCGCGTACTACCAGGGCTGGGACATGCACCCGGCCCATCTGCCCACCCGCTACGCCGCCGTGTACGCCTTCTACCGCGAGGGACTTGAGCAGGCCGCCGACCGGCTGACGGCGTACGTGGCCAAGGCGGGCTCGGACGTCATGGACGAGCTGGCCACCGCCAAGGCACTCAGCGGGTACCTGCTGCGCGGGCTGGACTGCGGCGCTTTGGACAGCGCCGAGGTGTCCCGGCTGACCGGGCTGACGCGAGCCGACCTCGACGGGCTGGCCGGGCGGGCGGGCGGCCGGCCGCACTGACGGCCGTCCCGGCGCGCTGATCCGCCGCCGTGGCGTCCCAGGCACCCCTTGGTGCCCCTGGTTCGCCTGGTGCCCCTGGTGCGTCGCCCCGGTGTCCCGCGGTCGCGCGGCCGGGCCGTTGTCAGTGCCTCGTGCGAGCATGACGTTCGTACGCGACATCCACGTCCGCGACATCGGTGTACGTGGCCGGGGCGTACGCGCGGGCCCGCGTTGCGCGGTCCGTCGGTGCGGGGCGACGGGGGTGGGGGCGATGGGCGCGGGGTGGAAGGCGGATGTCGCGCGGTGGTGGCGACGGCTGGTGCAAAGCGTGCGCCGGGGAGGGGCGCCAGGACGCGGTTCAGGCCGAGACAGGGGGGAGTTCGCCGGAGCCGCGCGGGATGAGCCGGGTGGGGATCTCCAGCCGGCGCGGCGCCTCGGCGGCTCCGTCCAGTCGGCGGAAGAGGAGGTTCGCGGCGGTATGGCCCAGACGTGCCGCGTCCTGGGCGACGACCGTGATGGCGGGGGTGACGAGGTCCGCGAGCTCGAAGTCGTCGAAGCCGACGAGCGCGACGGGGCGGGGGCGCTCGGCCAGGACGCGGACGACTCGGACGGTGACCCGGTTGTTGCCCGCGAACAGCGCCGTGACCGGGTGCGGGCCGTCCAGCATGGCGGTGGCCGCGAACCGTACGCGCTCGGCGGCGGTGGAGCCCAGCGAGACCCAGGACTCGTCGACGGGCAGACCCGCGTCGGCCATCGCCGCGCGATAGCCGCGCAGCCGCTCCGTGGCGGTGTGGATACGGGGCTGGTCGCCGATGAAGCCGATGCGGCGGTGGCCGTGCGCGATCAGATGGGCCACCGCCTCCCGCGCGCCGCCGAAGCTGTCCGAGAGCACGACATCGGCGTCGATGCGCCCGGCGGGGCGGTCGACGAAGACGGTGGCCACGCCCGCCGCGATCTCCGGCTCCAGATACCGGTGGTCGTCGGCCGCCGGGATGATGACCAGGCCGTCCACGCGCCGGGCACACAGCGCGAGCACCAACTCCTGTTCGCGCGCCGGGTCCTCGGCGCTGGAACCGTTGATCAGCAGGGCGCCGTGGTCCCGGGCGACCTCCTCGACGGCACGGTTGAGCGGGCCGTAGAAGGGGTCGGCCAGGTCCTCCAGGACCAGGCCGATGCTGGCGGTACGGCCCTTGCGCAGGATGCGGGCGGAGTCGTTGCGGCGGAAGCCCAGCGCGGTGATGGCTTCCTGGACGCGCCGTTCGGTGTCCGCGGTGACGCCCGGCTCGCCGTTGACCACACGGGAGACCGTCTTGAGCCCGACGCCGGCGCGTGCCGCCACGTCCTTCATCGTGGGCCGGGTTCCGTAGCGGCGGGTCGTGCCCCGGGCGGTGTCGGTCACGGTACGCGGTCCTGTTTCTGTGGGATGGTCCGGCGGGGTTGTCGGAGTGGGCTGGTGGGGACCGGCCGGATTCGTGGAAGCCCGGTCGGGCAGGGGCGGTTCCGGGCCCGGGGCGGTCTCGTCAGGAGGGGGTCTGAATTGCTTCCGAGTCGATACCGGCAGAGGCGGTTCTGTTGGCAGTCGGGCCCGTCGCATGGTGGGGAGGTGATGCTTGAGGTAACCCCTCGGGTGCTTTGCGGGCGTGCGGGTGTGTGCGGACGTGTGGCAGCGAGCATATCCTCTAGACAACGTTGTCAACTGCGGCGAGACTGGTGATCCCCCTCCGGGTCCGCCTCCGGAGCGCCCGCCCGTCCACCAGGAGAATCCACACCGATGCACACGGACCTGAGCGCAGCGCTGGACATCGGCGGCACGAAGATTGCCGGTGCCCTGGTGGACGGCCACGGCAGGCTGCTCCTACGGGCCGCCCGCCCCACCCCGGCCGGCGAGGACGGCACGACGGTCATGCGGGCGGTGGCGGAGGTGCTCGGCGAGCTGGCCGCGGGGCCGGACTGGTCCCGGGTGGCGGCGGTCGGCATCGGCAGTGCCGGCCCGGTGGACGCCAAGGCCGGTACGGTCAGCCCGGTCAACATCCCCGGCTGGCGGGACTTCCCGCTCGTCCGGGAGGTGCGGTCGCTGGCCGGTCGGCGCCCGGTGGTGCTGGTGGGCGACGGGGTGGCGATGGCCGCGGCCGAACACTGGCAGGGCGCCGCACGCGGTCGCGCCAACGCCCTGTGCATGGTGGTCTCCACGGGCGTGGGCGGCGGTCTCGTCCTCAACGGCCGACTGCACCCCGGCCCCACCGGAAACGCCGGTCACATCGGCCACATCAGTGTGGATCTGGACGGCGACGTCTGCCCCTGCGGCGCCCGGGGCTGCGTCGAGCGCATCGCCAGCGGACCCAACATCGCCCGCCGCGCCCTGGCGGACGGCTGGCGTCCGGGCCCCGACGGGGACACCAGTGCCGCGGCCGTCGCCGCCGCGGCCCGCGCCCACGACCCCGTCGCCGTCCGCTCCTTCGCGCGTGCCGCCCAGGCCCTGGCCGCGGGCATCGCGGCCACCGCCGCCCTGGTCGAGATCGAGATCGCCGTCATCGGCGGGGGAGTGGCGGGTGCCGGAGACATCCTGTTCACACCGCTGCGCCGGGCCCTGCGTGAGTACGCCACCCTGTCCTACGTCCGGGACCTGACGGTCCTGCCGGCCCGTACGGGCACCGACGCCGGCCTGATCGGCGCCGCGGCTGCCGCCCAGCAGACCCACCTCCCCACCTTCGCTCCCACCGCCTGATGTAGACCTCCACGCGGCCGAGCAAGGGGCATCATCGTCCGGGCCCGCACGGGGCAGGGCGGCGGTATGCCCTCATCTCCCGACCCCGACGTGCGCGCCTCCCGCTCCGGGGGCGCTCCGCCGTGTCCACGCTCGTCAGCCTGCCCCTGGCACCGTCCGACCGGAGCCTGGCGCGGGGCTCGCGGGGTTCCTCATCGGATACACCCTGGCGGGGCTGCTCCTGTACTCGCGGACTGGACGCTGCCCCGATACCGGCGCAACGCCGACTGCCGACTGCCGACTGCCGACTGCTGATCCGGGTGGTCGGTTCGCCGAGAAGTCGAATAATCAAAGTCGAACTTAAGAAACTGAAAGCCCGTGCGTTGACGCATTGAAAATATCAAGATAGACATGGAGCGTGAACAGGTCGCCGAGAGTAGGGAGCCGAGGATGGACTGGCAGGACCTGACGGACCTGACGCGCGGTCGGCCGTTCGCGGTCGAGCGGGTCCGTCTCCTCGACAACGGCGTCGCGGTCGAGGGGCGGTTCGAGCCGCCGCAACTGGCCCAACTCGACAGCGACGACCAGGTCTTCGTCGCCGCGTTCGTCCGGGCGCACGGATCCATCAAGGAGATGGAGCGGGTTTTCGGGGTGAGCTACCCGACGGTCAAGTCCCGGCTGAAGCGGATCGCCGAACAGCTCGACTTCGTCGATGTCGATCCGGCACCCACCAGCGCAGCCGACGTCATCGACCGACTGCGCCGGGGAGAGATCGACACCGAGGACGCCCTGGCCGAACTGGAGCGGAACCGGTGATCCCGCAGTTGGTGACGGTGCGCGTACACCGTTCCAACGGCCGGCGGGTGCGGCTGTACATCCCCGTCGTGCCGGCGGTGCTGGTGCTGTCGCCGCTGCTGCTGCTCGCCGTACTGGGCGCAGTGGTCGCATGTCTCATCTTCCGGATCGGCCCGGGAGGTGCGCTGCGCGGTGCCGGACAGGTCCTGTGGGCGTTGCCCGGCACCCGGTTCGAGATGGCGCAGGGCCGGACAGCCGTGCTGGTCGGCGTCAGATGACTCGGAGAAACAGGAGCACACATATGAACGAGCAGCGCCGCCAGATCCTGGAGATGCTGGCCGAAGGAAAGATCACCGCGGACGAGGCGGAGCGGCTGATCGAAGCGCTCCAGCGCCAACAGCCCGGGACGCCGCCGGAGTCGACGTACCGCCCGAAGGCCCGGCCCAAGTACCTGCGCGTGGTCATGGACGCCGAGGACGAGACCGGCGGCGGCCCCACCCGGCTCAACGTCCGTGTCCCGCTGCAGTTGCTGCGCGCCGGCGTCCGGCTCACCACCCTGCTCCCGCCGGCGGCCATCACCAAGGTCAACGCGGAGCTGGCCAAGGCCGGCGTACCGATCGACCTCGCCGAGCTCAAGCCGCAGCACCTCGATGACCTCATCGAGCACCTCGACGACGTCATCGTCGACCTCGACGACCCCAGCTCCAAGATGCGGGTCTACTGCGAGTGATACCGCCCGGCACGGGAGCGCGGGCAGACGGGCGTCCGGTCCGGTCCGGGTGATCCATGTGCACGGCACGGAGAAGTCGAACAACGCGCACTTGACCCCTCAGGCGGGACATATGACTAACGGCAGCACTTTCTTAACCGAGACGAGCTGGACCGGCATGGTGCCGGTCGACGATACGGCCCTGGCCGTCACCGACACCGGCGGTACCGGCACCCCCGTGATCTACCTCAACGGCCAGTTCGCCACGCAGGGGTACTGGCGGCGGGTCATCGCCGACCTGGGTACGCAGTGGCGGCACATCACCTACGACGAGCGGGCCCGCGGCCGGAAGTCGCGGCGTTCGGCGGACTACTCCTTCGAGGCCGCCGTCCGGGATGTCGATGCCGTGCTCGCGGCCCGGGGCGTGGACCGGGTGCTGGTGGTGGGCTGGTCCTACGGAGCGTTCGTCGCGGCCCACTGGGCCGGCCGGAACCCCGGCCGCAGCGTGGGCGCGGTCCTGGTCGAGGGCGCGCAGCCGTACGACTGGCTCACCGAGGAGTTGGAACAGGGGATCCGGAAGGCGTTCCGGCGATGGCGCTGGGTCATGCCGCTGCTGCGCCCGACGGGGCTGACCCCGCGGATGACCGCCGACCAGATGGCGGACAGCAACATCGAGCTGGGCCAACTCGCCTGCGCGCAGGAGCTGGGCCCCGTTCTTGACGGCATCACCGTCCCGACGCGGTACGTGGTTGCTTCGGGGGAGTCCTTCGGCAGCCAGGGCGGGCACGAGCAGATACGCACCAGCCTCCCCGCGGTGACCGAACGCAACCCGAACATCCGCATCCACGCGAAGGTCCCCAGCAACCACGGTGCGATCCTGCGCAAGGACTTCCGCGCCGTCGCCGAGGCCGTACGTGAGGTCGCCGCCATCGACCGCGGTGAGCGCTGAAGAACACGGCCGGCGGACCGATGGCCTCGATGACCGACGGCCCCGATGACCGCTGGGCGGACCCGTAGTGGGTCCGCCCAGCGGTTCAGCGGCGTTTCGGGGACCCGGCCCCGGTGGCGCTCAGCGGGTCACCGGCTCAGCGGGTCACCGGCCCGGTGGCACGCCGGTTCAGCAGGTGAACTTCGCATCGGCCCAGTCGGCGTGGTCGTACGTCATGCCGTTCCCGGCGTCCGTCACCACGATCTTGACCATATGCGCTTTGGAGACATCGGCGCTGACCGTCTTGGCCGGGTCCTTGCCGGTCAGGATCCCGGTCGCGGCGACCCGTTTCCCGTCCGCCCACACCTCATAGGTGACCGAGCCGTTGTCGCCCGACTCGTCGTCGATCCCGGCCTGTGCACGGAAGGCCGTGCAGCGCCCGCCGGTGTAGAACGTCACCGCGCTCGGCGCGTGCGTCCCGAGTCCCTTGGCGTACCGGACGCCGCCGATGGCGATCGGTTTGCCGTCAGCGGCGTTCTTCTCGCCGACGCTGGTGTCCTTCTCCACCGGGCCCCAGCCGTTGGTCGCGTCCAGCCAGGGCAGGTCACTGGCGTACGGGGTCCCGCGGGGTGGCGGCATCACCACGTACGCCATCGCGGCCGGTGTGGAGGTGATGCGCTGCCCGCCCGGCGAGCGGTAGCCGGCGGTCAGCGTCAGCTCGTACGCGCCGGCCTTCGCATGGTCGGGCGGAACGATTTGCCACGAGGTGACCAGGTTCTTTCCGCCGGGGAGGGCATCGGCGCGGGTCGGCGAGAGGGCCTTGATCCGCCAGCCCTGCGGGCCGGTGAGCCCGACCTCGACGTCCCGGGCGGGGGCACGGCCCAAGTTGGCCACGGAGGTGCGCAGTCCGGCGGTGTGGCCCGCCTCGATCATGGGCGTACGGTCCGTGCCGGCCTCGACCGCCGGCGGGTACATGGCCCAGCGCTTGTCCACGGACGCGCGGAAGACGACCGTGCCGTGCGCCGGAACGGTCGCAGAGATCGTGCCGGTGGTGTGGAAGTCCTGGTGCTTCCACAGGTCGCGCAGCCGGTAGCCGGGCGCCTTGGGCAGGCCCACGGCCTTGGCGGTCGTGGTGATGCGCTGCGGCTGGTCGGTCTCGTTGAACAGCGCCACCGCCCGGTCGCCGCCGGCCAGTTGCTTGGCCACGGTCCAGCGGCCGTTCTCGGACTTCACGACGGTGCCCTGCTTGCCCAGCGGGTCCTGGTCCAGCGCGATGACCTCGCGGTTGTTGAGGATCTCGAAGGTCTCGGGCGTCGCCTTGCGCAGGTCGGTGCCGATCAGCAGGGGTGCGGCCATCATCGACCACATCGAGAAGTGGCTGCGGTACTCCGTGCCGCTCATGCCGCCGTTGCCGACCTCCAGCATGTCCGGGTCGTTCCAGTGCCCGGGGCCCGCGTACGGCGCCAGCGGCAGGTTCTTCTTCAGGATCGAGACCATGCTCGCCCAGTTGTCCTTGATGTCGCCGGTCGTACGCCACAGATGGCCGACGTCCGCCGCCCACAGCCAGGGCTTGTTCTCCCCCCACTCGCAAATGCTGTAGACGATGGGACGCCCCGTCGCCTTCAGGGCGTCGCGCATGGTGATGTATCGCTTCTTGGCGTCCAGACCCTGGTTGTTGCAGTTGTCGTATTTGAGGTAGTCCACGCCCCACTCGGCGAACTGCCGGGCGTCGGATGCCTCATGGCCCAGGGCGCCGGGCATGCCGACCGGATCGCACGTCCTGGTGCCCGCACTGGTGTAGAGGCCGAACTTCAGGCCCTTGGAGTGGATGTAGTCCGCGACGGCCTTGATGCCGTTGGGGAAACGGGTGGGGTGCGGGACGAGTTTGCCCTGGGCGTCACGGGTGGGCCTGGCCCAGCAGTCGTCGATGTTGACGTACTGATAGCCCGCCGCTTTCAGGCCCTTCTCCACGAAGAGATCGGCGATGCCTTTGATCATCGCCTCGTTGAATTCGGCCCGGCAGTACGTGGAGTTCCAGTTGTTGAAACCCATCGGGGGCGTCTTGGCGAGTCCGTCGGGGAGCCGGGGTGCCACGGCTGTTCCAGAGGTGTCGTCGTCGGCGTCGGCGGCGGTGCTCGCGGCACCCGCCGGGCCGGCCGCGCGGGCCGTGGCCGGCAGGGCCGTCAGCCCCGCCGTACACAGGACCGCCGCGGACAGCGCTCCGACGATTCTTCGGCGACCGTGCCGGATGGTCCTGGGGGTGTGTGGGCGCATGCGTCGCGTCCTCCGTCCTCACAAGAGGTGCAGTGGAGTCATGGACCGGTCACTGGCGAGTGTTTACGGTAGGGCTTGTTGGAGTCTGTTGGAAGAGTAGCGGTAACGGTTGGCGGGCTCCCCGTCAAAACCCTTGACGTGGCTGGTTATTGGGAGTGAGATCCCCCCACTCGCGTTCGTTTCTGTTTGGTTCCATCCCTGACGAGGAGGGGACATGGTCCAGCCGACGTTCAGTGGATCTGCGGCGTATGGCGGCCCGAGAGGACCTCGGACGTCCGGGGGGATGTCCCGGCGTACGCTGCTGCGCGGTGCGGCGACCGGCGCCGGGGTCCTGGCCCTGCCGTCCCTGCTGGCCGCCTGCGGCGGCGGCCCGAGCGGTGTCACGCTGGGCTCCAACGCCTCGGACGCCGTACCGAAGAAAGCCTTCGCCGAAGCCTTCAAGGCGTACGAGAAGGAGTCGAAGAAAACGGTCAAGGTCAACACCGTCAACCACGAGAACTTCCAGGAGAACATCAACCGTTACCTCCAGGGCACCCCGGACGACGTCTTCATGTGGTTCGCCGGTTACCGCATGCAGTACTTCGCGCAGAAGGGTCTGCTCACCGAGATCAGTGATCTGTGGCGGGGCTTCGAGGGGTTCTCCGAAGCACTGAAGAAGCAGTCCACCGGCAAGGACGGCAAGCAGTACTTCGTTCCCTATTACTACTACCCGTGGGCAGTCTTCCACCGGAAGAGTGTCTTTAAAGACAAGGGCTATGAAGTCCCGAAGACCTTCGATCAATACCGGGCACTGGCCAAGCGCATGCAGAAGGACGGCCTGGTGCCCTTCGCGTTCGGGGACAAGGACGGCTGGCCCGCGATGGGGACCTTCGACTACCTCGATCTGCGGGCCAACGGCTACGACTTCCACATCGCGCTGATGCGCGGTCAGAAATCCTGGACCAGTCCGCAGGTCAGGCAGGTCTTCGATCTGTGGCGCGGGCTGATGCCGTACCACCAAAAGGGCGCCAACGGCCGTACGTGGCAGGAGGCCGCGCAGACCCTCCAGAGGAAGCGGGCCGGCATGACGGTTCTCGGGCTGCCCCACCCGGGCCAGCAGTTCAGCGCCGCGGACCGGGAGGATCTGGACTTCTTCCCCTTCCCCGAAATCGATCCCGCCCACGGTCAGGACGCGGTCGAGGCGCCCATCGACGGGTTCCTGATGTCGAAGAAGGCCAAGGACGTCGGTGGCGCCAAGGACCTGTTGAAGTTTCTGGCCACCCCCGGGCGGAGGAGATCTACCTCAAGAGCGACCCCAACAACGTCGCCGTCAACTCCGGCGCCGACACCACCTCCTACAACGTGCTCCAGAAGAAAGCCGCACGGCTCGTCTCGGGCGCCAAACAGATATCGCAGTTCATGGACCGTGACACCCGGCCGGACTTCGCCTCCACGGTCATGATCCAGGCGATTCAGCAGTTCATCACCAAACCGGACGACATCGACGGCCTGGTGAACGACATCGAGCGGCAGAAGAAACAGATCTTCGCCACGGAGTGAAGCACGGGAGCGGACCAGACCGACGCGCTCGAAGGTGGCCGGGGAGACCGACGCTCCCGGCCCGCCCGACGTGACCCACGGGGAGCCGGAAGCAGTGCCGAACACCGCAGTACCGAAGACCGCAGTTGGCAGAACCGCAGTGCCCACACCCCTCGCGCGGCGTGCCCGGCGGCGCGGCCCGCGGCGCCACACCCGCCGCGATCTGGCCGTCCTCGGCGTACTGCTGGGCATACCGATCCTGCTCGACCTGGCCCTGATCTGGGGGCCGACACTCGCCTCCATCGGCCTGTCCTTCACCACCTGGGACGGCATCGGCGACATCCAATGGGCCGGGGGAAAGAATTACGAGAACCTCTTCACGAACTATCCGCAATTCTGGCCGGCGGTCCGGCACAACCTGCTGTGGCTGGCCTTCCTCGGACTGATCGCCACTCCTTTCGGGCTGCTGCTCGCCGTTCTCATCGACCGGGGCGTCCGCTTCAGCCGTTTCTATCAGTCCACGCTGTACATGCCGGTGGTGCTCTCCCTCGCCGTCGTCGGCTTCATCGCCCAGCTCATCCTTTCCCGGGACCAGGGCGCGCTCAATGCCGTACTGGCGGACAAGCGGAATCCCACCGACTGGCTCGGTGATCCGGACCTCAATATATGGATGGTTCTGCTGGCCGCCTGCTGGCGCCACACCGGCTATGTGATGATTCTTTACCTGGCCGGCCTGAAATCCGTCGATCCCACCCTCAAAGAAGCCGCGGCCATCGACGGCGCGAACGAGCGGCAGACCTTCTTCCGCGTGGTGCTGCCGACCCTGCGCCCGGTGAACATCATCGTCGGCGTCATCACCGTCATCGAATCGCTGCGCGCCTTCGACATCGTCTACGCCATCAACAAGGGCCGCAACGGTCTCGAACTGCTGTCCGTCCTGGTGACCGACAACATCATCGGTGAAGCGGCCCGCATCGGCTTCGGATCGGCCATCGCCGTCGTACTGCTCCTGGTCTCCCTGGGCTTCATCGTGACCTACCTCGTCCAGGAACTCAGAGGGGAAGAGAAACGATGACCCTGCCCGCCGGTATCGTCCTGCCCCCCGCGCAGCGGCGGGAGCGCCCCGTACGGCCCGTCGGGGCCCGCCGCCGCGGCCGGTTCGGCACACAGGCGTTCCTGCTCGTCGTCTCGCTGGCCTTCCTCGCGCCCCTCCTGCTCGCGGTGTACGCCTCGCTGCGCCCGTACCAGGAGACCTCCGAATACGGCTATTTCTCCCTCCCGCGCCACCTCTCCTTCGCCTACTACAAACAGGCTCTCCTCGATTCCGGGATGAGCAGGTACTTCCTGAACTCGCTCCTCATCGCCGTCCCCGGCGTGCTCGTCACGCTCTTCCTGGCGTCGTTCGTGGCTTTCGCCGTCGCCCGGCTGCGGCTGCGCGGTGCGATGGTCCTGCTCATGGTCTTCACGGCGGGGAACCTGCTGCCCCAGCAGGTCATCGTCACCCCGCTGTACGTGCTGTTCAACAAGGTCCCGCTGCCGTACTGGATGTCCGACTCCATGACGCTCTACGACTCCCTGTGGGCCGTCATCGCCGTACAGATCGCCTTCCAGCTCGGATTCTGCGTCTTCGTCCTGGCGAACTTCATGCGCACCCTCCCGAGGGAAATCCTCGAAGCAGCCATCGTCGACGGCGCGGGCGTATGGACCCAGTACTGGCGCGTCACCCTGCCGCTGTGCCGGCCGGCCCTCGCCGCTCTGGGCACCTTGCAATTCACCTGGATGTACAACGATTTCCTGTGGGGCCTGGTCTTCATCTCCGACGGTGACAAACTCCCGGTCACCTCCGCGCTGAACAATCTGCGGGGCCAGTTCTTCACCGACTACAACCTGCTGGCGGCCGGCTCGGTCCTGGTCGCCCTCCCCACCATCCTGGTGTTCCTGCTCCTGCAACGGCACTTCATCGCCGGTCTGACGCTGGGCGCCGGCAAGGGCTGAGGCACGGCCGGGGAAGTGCGCATCTTCCGCGTTCGGCGGCTCACCTTTCCGGCGCACGAGGAATTGCGTGCGCGCGGGCTTGTCGGCGGACCCGCACGGGGCCACTCTCCGGATACATCTCCTACGGGCCCTACGGGGAAGGGAGTTCCCGTGACGAACGCACAGATGTGGGCGCTGATCCTGGGCTTCGCCTCGCCGATGCTCATCGCCATCGTCAATCAGCCACAGTGGAGCCGGGCGGTGAGAACCGGTGTGCAGGTGGTGATTTCGGTGCTGGTGGGGCTGGGGAGCGCCTACTTCGCCGGGGATTTCGCGGGTAAGGATGTGGTGACCGGCATCCTCGTGGCGGCCGTCGCCGCCATCAGCGCGTACAAAGGCGTTTTCAAACCTTCCGGGATCGCGCCGAAGGTGGAAAAGGCGACGTCCCCGGCCCCGCGCGGCTAGGCGCTCCCCCAGTACCGGCCGTTCCGGAATCCCCGGCCCCGGCCCCGGGCGTTTCCGTGGCAGGGTGTTGCGGGCAACTCACTGGGGTCTAGGGACGAGGGGGAAACGTGATCGTCTGGCTGAACGGCGCGTTCGGTGCGGGCAAGACCACTACGGCCCGGCAACTGCTGGACCTGCTTCCCGGCAGTACGCTCTACGACCCCGGACTGCTCGGCGGCGGACTGCGGCACATGCTGCCCGCCAGGCGCCTGGGGGAGGTCGAGGACTACCAGGACCTGCCGTCCTGGCGCCGGCTCGTGGTGGACACCGCCCTGGCCCTGCTGACCGAGGTGCCGGGCCCGCTGATCACGCCGATGACGCTGCTGCGGCAGGAGTACCGCGACGAGATCTTCGGCGGCCTCGCGGCTCGCCGTATCCCCGTACGCCATATGGTGCTGCACACGGAGGAAACGATCCTCCGGGAGCGCATAGCCGGACGCGAGGAGATCCCCGGGGACGTGGAGGGCAGCGAGTCGGTGCGCTCGTGGTGCCTGGAGCAGCTCGGGCCGTACCAGAGCGCGCTGGACTGGATCAAACAGGACGCGTACATCATCGACACCACACGGCTGACGCCCCGTCAGGCCGCCGAGCGGGTCGCCGAGGCCGTCCGGAACGGGGCCGGGGCCTGCGACATCGTCCAGACCCCGGAGCCGACCGCCGAGACGCTGGCCGCCGGGGTGCTGCTCTTCGACGAGGAGGACCGGGTGCTCCTGGTCGATCCGACGTACAAGCCGGGCTGGGAGTTCCCGGGCGGCATCGTGGAGCCGGGCGAGCCGCCCGCCCGCGCCGGCCTGCGCGAGGTGGCCGAGGAACTGGGCATACGCCTCCAGAGCGCGCCCAAACTGCTGGTACTGGACTGGGAACCGCCCAAGCCCCCCGCCTTCGGCGGGCTGCGGCTGCTCTTCGACGGCGGACGGCTGCCCGGCGAGCAGATACGGGACCTGCTGTTGCCCTGCTCCGAACTGCGCGGCTGGCGCTTCGTCACCGAGAGCGAGGCACGCACGATGCTGCCGCCGGTGCGCTGGAACCGGCTGCGCTGGGCCCTGCGCGCACGCCGGCAGGGATGCCCGGTCAACCTGGAGGCGGGCGTCCCTGTGGGGTGAGACGGCGCAGTGAACGCCGGGCGGGCGCCGGCGGCCGGCGGCGGGGACCGCGCGGGCCCGGTCGCCGGGCCGGCTCCGGCCCCGGAGCCGGCCCGGCCTTTGGGCGCTCGGCGCCCGGATCCCGGGCGTCCGGTCAGCTCCTGGTGGCCGCGTACCGCTGGAGGAAGAGCGCCTCGGCCAGCGAGAGCCGCCGCAGTTCCTCCGGCGAGACGCTCTCGTTGACCGCGTGGATCTGCGCCAGCGGCTCGCTCAGCCCGATGAGCAGTATCTCTGCCTGCGGGTAGAGCGCCGCCAGCGTGTTGCACAGCGGGATCGAGCCGCCCTCCCCGGACGTCTGCATCTCCGCGCCGTCGTACGCCTCACGCATGGCCGACGCCATCGACGCGTACGCCGGACTGCCGGTGTCCGCCCGGAACGGCTGGCCCTCCCCGATCTGCTCCACCTGCACCCGCGCGCCCCACGGAGCGGCGTTCTCCAGATGCGCGGTGAGCAGCTTGGTCGCCTCGGTGGCGTCCGTGCCCGGCGGCACCCGCAGGCTCACCAGCGCCCCGGCACCCGCCTGCACCGACGGGGTGGCGCCGACCACCGGCGGGCAGTCGATGCCCAGGACCGTGACGGCGGGCCGGGCCCAGAGGCGGTCGGCGATCGTACCGGTGCCCACCAGACCGACGCCGTCGAGCACCTTGGCGTCCTTGCGGAAGTCCTCCTCCGGGTACTGCAGACCCTCCCACTCCGCGTCCGCCGGCAGGCCCGCCACGGTCGTGGAGCCGTCCTCGGCGCGCAGCGAGTTCAGCATGCGGATCAGCGCCGCGAGCGCGTCGGGGGCCGCGCCGCCGAACTGCCCGGAGTGCAGATTGCCCTCCAGGGTGTCCACCCGGACCTTGACCAGCGTCATGCCGCGCAGCGTCGCCGTCACCGTCGGCACGCCCAGCCGGAAGTTGCCGGTGTCACCGATGACGATCGCGTCGGCGGCCAGCAGACCGGGGTGTTCCTCGGCGTACCGCTCCAGGCCGCCGGTGCCCTGCTCCTCCGAGCCCTCCACGATCACCTTGACGCCGACCGGGACGCCGCCGTTCTCCTTCAGCGCGCGCAGCGCCGTCAGGTGCATGATCAGACCGCCCTTGCAGTCCGCGGCGCCACGGCCGTACCAGCGTCCGTCGCGCTCGGTCAGCTCGAAGGGCGGCGAGATCCAGGCGTCCTCGTCCAGCGGCGGCTGCACGTCGTAGTGCGCGTACAACAGGACCGTCGGAGCGCCTTCCGGGCCGGGAAGATAGCCATAGACGGACTGGGTGCCGTCCGGGGTGTCCAGCAGTGCCACGTCCTGGAAGCCCTCGGCCCGCAGCACGTCGGCGACCCACCGGGCGGCCCCCTCGCACTCGCTCTTGGGGTACTGCGCGGGGTCGGCGACGGACTTGAAGGCCACCAGCTCGGCCAGTTCGGCCTTGGCCCGGGACTGAAGCGAGGCTACGGATTGCGCGAGCGGGCTGTCAGGCATGGAACGCTCCTTGTGGGCGCGGCGTTGTACTCCCGGAAAGTCCGGCGCGGGACCGGCGGACGATCCGTACGTACGGGCGAATGTGCCCCCGATCTTCCCACACAAAGGCGCGCCGGACGGGGCGCCGTAGGATGCGGGCGGTACGCGCAGCACGGCATCGAACGGGAGCAGCAGCACAGGTGAGCAGCGAGAGCGCAGCCGGGGACAACGCAGCCGGGGACAACAGCGAGCGCGCCGCGCAGGACGGCGGCGCGAACGCGGCGGGGGAGCGCGCGACCGACGGGAGCCCGGCCGATGGCCGCGCGGCTGATGACCGCGCGGCCGCTGCCGGCGCGGCGGAGGAGGGCGGCGACGGCGGGGACGGGGACAGACGGCCGGTGTGGGACGTCGTGGTCGTGGGCGCGGGGCCCGCGGGAGCGTCGGCCGCGTACGCCGCTGCCTGCACGGGCCGCCGGGTGCTGCTGCTGGAGAAAGCCGAACTGCCCCGCTACAAGACCTGCGGCGGCGGCATCATCGGCCCCTCGCGCGACTCGCTGCCGCCCGGCTTCGAACTGCCGCTGCGCGACCGGGTGCACGCGGTCACCTTCTCGTTGAACGGCCGGCTCACCCGTACCCGCCGCTCCAAGAACATGCTCTTCGGCCTCATCAACCGCCCCGAGTTCGACGCCGGGCTGGTGGAGGTGGCACGCGAGGCGGGCGCCGAGATCCGCACGGGCGTCACGGTCTCACGCGTCGAGCAGCACGGACCCGAGGTCCCCGACCGGCGGACCGTCGCCGTGGTGCTGAACGACGGAGAGACCGTGCTGGCGCGCGCGGTGGTCGGCGCGGACGGCAGCGCCAGCCGCATAGGCGCGCACGTCGGTGTGCAGCTCGAACAGGTCGACCTGGGCCTGGAGGCGGAGATCCCGGTGCCCGCCACCGTCGCCGAGGACTGGAAGGGCCGGGTACTCATCGACTGGGGCCCGCTGCCCGGCAGCTACGGATGGGTCTTCCCCAAGGGCGACACGCTCACCGTCGGAGTGATCTCCGCCCGTGGCGACGGCGGGGCCACCAAGCGCTACCTGGACGACTTCATCGGACGACTCGGACTCGCCGGCTTCGAGCCCAGCGTCTCCTCCGGACACCTGACGCGCTGCCGCGCCGACAACTCGCCGCTCTCCCGCGGCCGGGTGCTGGTGTGCGGGGACGCGGCGGGGCTGCTGGAGCCGTGGACCCGCGAGGGCATCTCCTTCGCGCTGCGCTCCGGGCGGCTCGCGGGGGAGTGGGCGGTACGGGTCGCCGAGGCCCACGACGCGGTGGACGCCCGGCGCCAGGCCCTGAACTACGCCTTCGCCATCAAGGCCGGACTGGGTGTGGAGATGGGCGTGGGCCGCCGTATGCTCGCGGTCTTCTCCCGCCGCCCCGGCCTGCTGCACACCGCGATCACCGGCTTCCGCCCCGCCTGGCACGCCTTCGCGCGCATCACCCGGGGCACCACCACGCTGGCGGAGATCGTCCGTACCCACCCGGCGGCGCGCCGCGCACTGAGCGCTCTGGACCGCCCCTGAGCGATCCCCGTACGTATATACGCGGTACGTGCGGGTATACGAACGTACATACGTGTGTGCGTATATACGTTGTACGCGTATGTGCCGGTGGGCCGCGCGCCCAGCAGCACGTACGCGTCGGGATGACGGGCCGGCGGCGGACAGGTCGGCCCGTCATCGGTGGGTGGGGCGGGCCGTGGTCCGGACAGCACGGGTGATCGGCGAACTCAGGCCGTGGTCGTCGCGGTGATGCGGAAAACGGGGTGCTGGGGCGCCGCCGCGAGGAGTTCCTCGTCACTGGACCTGGCATCGACCTCACCGAAGAAGGACTTCACCTCCCAGCCCCAGCGCTCCAGGTACGAACGCAGGATCGGCGCCGTGTCGGCCGGGGGCAGTTCGACGGCGGTGAACGGCTGGCTACGGCGCCCGACACGCAGCTCGCCGCCGCCCGCCGCGCGCATGTTGCGTACCCATTCGGAGTCGCCGCGCGCGGAAACCAGATAGCGCCCCCCTTCGAAGGTCATGGGGTTGACCGGGACGCGGCGCCACTCACCGCTCTTGCGCCCGCGCACCGCCAGATCCGCCGCACCGGCCAGGCTGATGCCGCGCCGGGCCAGCCAGCCGATGACGCCGTTGAGACGGGCCGCCAGGCGGCCGGGCTTGATGTAGTGCGGCATATGAGGTCCTCCGTAGGGATGAAACGAGTTCTGCGGTCGTAGCGGTGAGCGAGTCCGAGAGCAGGAGCACTGCTCTTTTTTGAGATCACTGATCTGTTTAGAGAGCACCGCTCTCGCTTGCTGGTGAGCAGTGTGCACGAGAGCGGTGCACCGCGCAAGAGCACTGCTCTCTTTCGAGAGCAGTGCTCTCGTTCCTGATCGGTGCTCTCGTTTTTGGGCAGTGCTCAGGGACTGGCACACTGCTCTCCATGACTGCGATCCCAGGAGCCAGGGCGCGGGCTCGTGGCGAAGTCGCCATCGCCATCAAGGACGAGGCCCGTCGGCAGCTCGCCTCCGAGGGGGCGGCGAAGCTGTCGCTGCGCGCCGTCGCCCGAGAGCTGGGCATGGTCTCTTCCGCGCTCTACCGCTACTTCCCCAGCCGTGACGAACTGCTCACGGCCTTGATCATCGATGCGTACAACGCGGTCGGGGAGGCGGCGGAGCGGGCCGGAGCGACCGTCGTGCTTCCCACGGTGGTGCGTGCCCGGCCCATGGCCCGGTGGACCGCCATCTGCCAAGGCGTACGGAGTTGGGCGCTGGCCCATCCCCATGAGTACGCCCTGATCTACGGCTCACCCGTGCCCGGCTACAGCGCGCCCCGGTCCACCACGCAGCCGGCCGCCCGCGTCGGCCTGGCGCTCATCGCGGTGGTACATGAGACATACGCCGCCGGCCGGCTGAAAGAGCCCGCCGATCCGCTGCCCGATGTGGTCATCGGTGAGGCGCTGGCGCTGGCGGCCGAACTCGGGGTCGAGCTGCCCGGCGCCGTCGTGGCGCGGCTCATCGGGGCCTGGGCCCAGCTCTTCGGGCTGGTGAGCTTCGAACTTTTCGGGCAGTTCCACGGAGTCGTCGGCGCGCGTGCGGAGTTCTTCGAGCAGGCCGCCGAGGAACTGGGCCGGAGCGTGGGCCTGCCGACTCCCCGCTGATCCGCGGGCTTTCGCCCTGCGCCCCGCAGCCCGTACTCCCTGTACTCCCCGTGCGCCGCGGCTTCCCCCGCTGCCCGTACTCCCCGTGGTGCCCCTACTCCCCGTACTCCTCGGGGAGTACGGCTGACCGCTGTGCGCGGGCGATGCCGTTCGGCCGGGGGCCGGTTTAGCGTGACGGCATGGACGATGGCGATGGAGGGCCGGCGACGGCCCGGCGCCGTATCGGCCGCCGCCCGTGGTGGTGTGTGGCGGCCGAAGGCGACCAGGGGCTGACGGCGGCCGGGGCCGAGACCGGGGCCAAGGCCGGGGGTACGGCGGCGTGGTCGTGGCCCGGTGGCGGGCGGTCGGCGGGCTGGTGGGGTGGCGGGCTGCCGTGGCGTTCGACGGTGGCGCTGACCGCTTTCATGGTGATCGGCTCGCGGTTCGCCGCCAGGAACCAGCCGGACCGGGTGCCACTGGACCACTTCGGTTATCTGCTGCTGTTCGCCGGCGCCGTCCTGCTGCTGGTACGTCACCGCCTCCCGCGCACGGCCGTCGTGGGTGCCGCGCTGATCATTCTGCTCCACCTCGGTGCCGGATTCCCGTACGGGCCCGTTCTCGTGCTGCTGCCGATGGGCTGCTTCGCCGCCGTCATCGCCGGTCACCGCGGGGTCGCCTGGGCCTCGATGGGCGCGGTCTGGCTCGGCCACGTCCTGATCGGCCACTGGCTCTACGCATGGCTGCCGCCGTCGTCGGACGGGCCAGCCCCTTGGCGGGAGGAACTGCTCACCATCGCATGGACGGTGGCGATCGTGGCCGTATCGGAGCTGGCGCGGAACCGGCGTGAGCAGTTCGCCAGGGCGCGCGCCGAGCGTACGGCCGCCGCGCGGCGCCGCGCGGACGAGGAACGGCTGCGCATCGCCCGGGAGTTGCACGATGTGCTCGCGCACAGCATCTCCGTCATCAACGTGCAGGCCGGGGTCGGTCTCGCCCTGCTGGACGCCGACCCCGAACAGGCGCGGAAGGCGCTGACCACGATCAAGGCCGCCAGCAAGGAGGCGCTCGGCGAGGTCCGACAGGTCCTGGACACGCTGCGCGCGCCTGGTGGCCGTGCGCCCCGTTCCCCGGAACCGGGCCTGGACCGGCTGCCGGAACTCATCGAACAGGCCGGCGGTGCCGGGCTGACCGTGGCGGTCACGACGCGCGGCAGACGGGCCGGTCTGCCGCCCGGCGCCGATCTCGCAGCCTTCCGCATCGTGCAGGAGGCACTGACGAACATCGTCCGGCACTCCGGTTCCCGTACCGCGCGCGTACGGCTTTCGTACGGCCCGCGGAGCCTGGAGATCCAGGTGGACGACGACGGACCGGCCACCGCGGCGGACGGCGGGGCGGCCGGCAGGACGGACGGCGGGGCGGGTGGCGAGCGAGCCGGTGGCGGCAACGGCCTGATCGGCATGCGGGAGCGCGCCGCGGCCCTCGGCGGCACCGTGACCGCGGGCCCGCGGCCGGACGGCGGCTTCACCGTACGGGCGCGCATCCCGGTGAACTCCGCTGTCCCCGAGACCACCGCTGTCCCCGAGACCACCGCTGTCCCCATGCCCTCCACCGGCCCCATGAACTGCGGCACCCCCGTGGAATCCACCCCGCTTCAGGCGGCACCGCAGGCCGCGAGCGGCCCCCCGGACGGCCCGGGCAGGGCGGCGGACCCAGTGGCGGACAGGGCAGCGAAAGCGGTGACGGACAGGGCGGCGGATACGGTGGACCGGACGGCCACCGAGGAGAAGATGTGATCCGCGTACTGCTCGCCGACGACCAACTGCTGGTCCGCGCGGGCTTCCGGGCGCTGCTGGACGCCCAGCCCGACATCGAGGTGACCGGTGAGGCCGCCGACGGCGAACAGGCGCTGGCCGCCG
This sequence comes from Streptomyces sp. MST-110588, assembly GCF_022695595.1. NCBI lineage: Bacteria > Bacillati > Actinomycetota > Actinomycetes > Kitasatosporales > Streptomycetaceae > Streptomyces > Streptomyces sp. MST-110588. Next base: position 843,262 of record NZ_CP074380.1, on the reverse strand, counting down.
TACGTGCCACACGTCCGGACGTCGTCCTGATGGATATCCGGATGCCGGTCCTGGACGGCCTGACCGCCACCCGCCGGATCACCGAGGACCCCGCCCTGTCGCAGGTCAAGGTCGTGATGCTGACGACCTTCGAACTGGACGAGTACGTCTTCGAGGCGCTGCGCGCGGGCGCGTCCGGCTTCCTCGTCAAGCACACCGAGCCCGCCGAACTCCTGCGCGCGGTGCGGGTCGTGGTCGACGGTGACGCCCTGCTCTCGCCCGGCGTCACCCGCCGTCTGATCGCCGAGTTCGCCGCCCGGTCCAAGGAGCCGGCGGCGTCCGGCGCGCTGACGTCACCGGACGTGCTGACCGACCGCGAGCGGGAGGTGCTCACGCTCGTCGGCATCGGGCTGTCCAACGAGGAGATCGCCCGCCGGCTGGTGGTCAGCCCGCTGACCGCCAAGACTCATGTGAGCCGGGCCATGGTCAAGCTCGGCGCCCGGGACCGCGCCCAACTCGTCGTGCTGGCTTACGAGTCGGGGCTGGTGCGGCCGGGCTGGCTCGGGTGAGACAGGACCTGGCGGCCCTTCGCCCAGCGGCGCGGTACGGTCACCACGCGCCACAGGAAGACCAGGAACGCCAGGAACGTGCTCCCCGCCACCAGGGCGCAACAGGACACCGTCCTTCTGCGGGAGGGAAGGGTGATGGTGGCCAGTGGTCCGGAATCAGATGGCGGAGTGGTCCTGCCACAGCCGGGCCGGTTCCATGTCACCGATCACCCGCACCGCGTCCAGGGGCAGACGGTTCCACAGGAACAGGTACAGCTCGGCCGCCGTCCCCTGGATCACACAGCTCACGTCGTTCGCGCCGTTCCCGCCCTTCTCATCCTCTGCGCCACTGCCCCCGCTCCTGCCGCTCGCACGGCTGTTGGCGCCGTTCGGCTCGTCCGTACCCTTCTTGAACGCCGCCTCCACGGCCGCACCCGATATCCGCTCCGTACGCGGCGGGGCCGACGACAGATGTACGGACCAGGCCGCACCGGGCACGTCCGTGGCCCGTATCTGCACGGTCGTCGGCCTCTCCGTACGCACCCGGCTCCTCTCCTGGGAGTGGAAGCCCAGCAGGATCTCCTCGATGCCGTCGACGGCGAAGCCGGGCCGCGGGGGAGTGGCGGGCACGCCCAGCGCCCCTTCGGCGTCCACCCGGTGCACCGCCGTCTCGTGTGCCTGCCGCCGCGCCCAGAAGGCCAGCGGTGAGGTGGCGGGCATGAACGTCCAGCACGTCATGTCCGGGGCGGCCGAGCGCAGCGTCTCGACGAGGGCACGGTGCCCGTCCTGCAGCCACGGCACCAGGTCCTCGTCCGCCAGCTCCGGCGCGGCTGCCGAGAACCGTACGGGCTCCGTCCGTGCCCGGGCCACCAGGTCGGCGGCCCAGCGATGCACCTGTCCCATGTGCAGCACCAGATCCCGCACCCGCCACTCGGGACAGCTCGGCACCGGGGCATCCGGCCCGGCCTTCTCGGCGGCGTCGGCGAGGAGCAGGCCGTCCCGCTCAAGCGTCTGGACGTAATCAGAGGTCTCCATGCCGCCGAGTGTGCCAGCCCCCACTGACATCGCCGCCCGCGGCGGCCGAACGCGCGCTCGTCCGGCTCCGCACGGCGCGGCGGGCCAGGCCCAGCAGCAGCGCGTTGACCAGGGCGGCAAGGATCAGAGTCACTGTCAGGTACCAGCCGGGAGCGCCGGAACCGCCCCAGAGCGCGCCGCCCGCGAGCCACAGGGGGAAGACCGTGGGCGCGGTCAGCAGGGCCGCCCAGATACCGGAGAACGACGCGTCCTGGTGTGAGACGAACAGTGTGTCCACCGCGGCGAAGGCCAGCGCCGCGGCGACGAGACCGAGGTAGGCCAAGGAGACCGGGTTGCCGAACGTCAGGCGCATGAGGGCGTGCAGGCGATGGGTGGTGTGCATCCGGTCCTCGATTCCCGCCGGTGGTCGGACGTCCGCCCGAGCGGGGCCGCACTCCGCAGGGGACGGCGCACGCGGCCGGGGTCCGGCCCGATATGATCCGCCACCGGCCGCGTTCATCAGGACGCCTACCCGGCGATCGCGCGGCAACTCCCGGCCGTACGGCGTTCGTCCGGCGGGAGGGGCGGGCCCGACCTCGGTCCGTACGGACTGTGTGGCGCGTAGGAGCCTTACCGTACGTACGGCATGTACGGACCGTACGAACTCATGGGGCCCCGGCCGTCCGTACGCCGGTAGCGGTACCCGCAGCCCGGTCGGTGCGCGCCGGCTTCCGCCCGAACGCCGGCTTCCGCCTGAACGCCGGTTTCCGTATGCCGGTTTCCGCGCCACGGCTCCCGCGCAGCGGCCTTCCGCACGGCCACCACGGGCCCGCCGCCCCCGAAATAGCCGTACCTATTTTGTTCAGCGCCGATACAAAGCAAGAATAGGGGCGTGACCCAGACTCGGACAACCAGGTTGGAGCGGGGCCGCAGTGCCCTCGGACCCGCACTGGAGCTCGTACACACCGGCCGCGCGCCCACCCGTGCCGTGCTCACCGCCGAACTCGGCGTGACCCGCGCGACCGCCGGCGCGGTGGCCGCCGAACTGGAGGCACTCGGCCTGATCACCGTCGATTCCCGGCCGACCGCCTCCGCGGGCTCCCAAGGACGCCCCTCGCACCGCCTGTCCCTCAACGAGGAGGGCCCGGTCGTCCTGGCCGTCCAGATCCACGCCGACGGCTACCGCGTGGCGCTGGCCGGCCTCGGCGGTCGCATCGTGGCGACCGTCAGCGGCTGCGACACCATCCCCGCCGACCCGGCCGACGTCCTGGCCGAGGCGGTCGCGGCAGGGGCCGGGCTGCTGCGCGAGACCGGCCGGCGCTGCCTGGGCGCCGGTCTGGCCGTACCCTCCGCCGTCGCCGAACCGGACGGCGAGGCACTCAACCCGCTGCACCTCGCCTGGCCGGCCGGCGCGCCCGTACGGCGGCTCTTCCTGCGGGAGCTGGCCGCGGCCGGCATTCCAGGAGTGACCCCCGCGATCGGCTTCTCCGGCAACGATGTCAACCTCGCGGCGCTTGCCGAGCATCGCCACGGCGCCGGCCGGGGCGCCCGCCACCTGCTGTGCATCGCCTCCGGCCACCGGGGGTGGGCGGCGCGCTGGTCCTGGACGGCCGTCTGCACAGCGGCAGTTCCGGCCTGGCCATGGAGGTCGGCCACCTCACCGTCAACCCCGAGGGCGCGCCCTGCCACTGCGGCAGCCGCGGCTGCCTGGACGTCGAGGCCGACCCGCTGGCCTTCCTCGGCGCCGCGGGCCGCGCGCCGGGCCCCGAGGGGTCGCTGCTCCAGCAGGCCGCCGACCTGCTCCGCGAGGAGTACACCGATCCTTCCGTACGGGCCGCGGCCGACCTGCTCATCGACCGGCTCGGCCTGGGCATCGCCGGTCTCGTCAACATCCTCAACCCCGACCGCGTCATCCTCGGGGGGCTGCACCGCGCACTGGTGGAGGCCGACCCGGAACGGCTGCGCGCGGTGGTCGCCGAGCGCAGCCTGTGGGGGCGCAGCGGAGGGGTGCCGGTCCTGCCGTGCGGCCTGGACCACAACTCCCTGGTGGGGGCGGCGGAGCTGGCCTGGCAGCCGGTGCTGGACGACCCGCTGGTGATCCTCGGAAGCTGACCTCCGACCGGCCCGGGGACGCGGCCGAGGAGACGTGCGGCCATCGGCCGGACCAGGGGCCCGCAGGGGCTGCCGGCCCGGCCGGAGGTCACTCCTCCCCGCCCGCCCCCGGCGGCCACTCCGCCGCGAACGCGCGCCCCGGATTGACGGTCAGCACCCGTTCCACCAGCGCGGGATCCAGAGTGAGGGAGAGCCGCCGGCGCAGCCGCCGGAGCAGATAGGGCATACCGGGCCCGCCGTTCACCGAGCGGGCACCGGCCGTCGTGGTGTCACCACCCAGCAGCAGCCGGTCCGCGTATCCCGCGTCGGCGAGCGCGGCCAGGGCGTCGGGCAGCCGCCAGTCCGTGGCGTGGTGGGACCGCGAAGGCCCGTCGAAGGCCAGGTACGCGCCAGTCCTGGCCACCTCTTGGTGAGCGGTCAGATCGGGTGAGCGGTTGAGATGCCCCAGGATCACCCGGTCCGGACGGACCCCCAGCTTGTCGCAGAGCAGCTCCAGTACGTCCGCCGCGCCCGTTCCCAGTTCCAGGTGGACGCCGATGGCGGCACCGGTCACGTGGTGCGCCTCGGCGGCTGCCGTCATGGTGTACCGGGCGTGTGCGTCCAGGCCGTGGAAGCCCCCGGCGACCTTGATCATTCCGGCGCGCGGCCCGGTGACTGCAAACTCCCCGGTGACTGCAACATCCCCGGTGGCTGCCGAGTCCGCGGTGACTCCGACGTTGCCGGGGGCTGCGGAACCTTCGTTGTTCCCGGTGCTCCCGATGCCCTGCGTCAACTCGGCGACGAACAGCGACGCCAGGTCCTCCCCTATGTCCTTCAGCAGCGCGGCGGGGTAGTGGACCGCTTGGTGCAGCCCGGTCGCGGCGACGACGTGGACGCCCGTCGCCCGGGAAAGCCGGGGCAGTTCGGCGGCGCGGCGCCCCATTCCGTACGGCGTCCACTGGACGACCGTGCCGCCGCCCGCTGCCCGGAAGGCACGCAGTTCGGCCTCCGCCGCACCGGCGTCGTCGAGTTCCTGGCCGGCCAGCACCGGGCTGCGCAGGAAGAGGTGGTCGTGCGCGTCGGTCACACCGAGCGCTTCGGGGGCGAGGTCGCCCAGAACCGTACGGACGGTGGCGGCCCGGCTCACCACTGCCTCCCGGTGGGAAGCCGGCCGGCACCCGGAGCGGACAGGTGGAGGACCTGGTAGCGCTCCCCGGCGGTCTCGGGTGCCGCGTCCTCCCAGAGGGTGAAGTGCAGCAGTTCCCAGTGACGGGCGTCGACGGCCAGGGCCGTGGAGTGCACGCCGTCCGTACGGGACAACTCCCGCTGCTCGGCCAGTGCGGCCTCGACGGCGGTGGCCGGATCGGTGCCCTCGGGGAGGGACAGCGCGCGGCGGGAGAACGCGCCGGGTGGCGCGCCGGCGGACGGGCCCTGCTCGTAGAAGAGCCCCTGCCAGTGCTGCACCACAGGGCGGCCGAAATCGCGGATGACGCCGCGGAATCCCTCGCCCATCAGGAAACGGTTCATGGCCTGCGGGTCGGCCCAGAGGTAGAAGGGGGCGTACTGGTTGACGGGCGAGCCGTCGGTGCCGCGTTCGCGGATGCCGTACGCCTTGAGCCCCAGCCCCTCGAAGCTGTCCAGGAGATGACCCTTGGACTTCACCCGGTGCCGGATGATCCCCATGTCGTAGTCGGCGGGGAGGGTGATCGCGTACTGCAAGGCATGCATGGAAGTGACTCCCGGAAGGGCGGTATGAGACACAACGGGAAAGCGGGAAGAACCACGTGCGGAGAGGAACTGGGGCGGGCGGTGTGAGGGCGGTGTGAGATAAGGCGAACGGGCCGGTCAGCCGGGGTACTCGTCGCCGCCGACCAGGGCGTCCCAGTCGGTTGTGGTGCCGTCGTCCGCGGCCTCGACCACCGCCAGGTGGGTCATGAACGTACGGGGCGCGGCGCCGTGCCAGTGCCATTCGCCGGGGGCAATCCAGACCGTGTCCCCGGCCCGGATCTCCTCGACCGGCCCGCCCCTGCGCTGCACCAGGCCGCTGCCCTCGGTGACGTGCAGCACCTGCCCGTGCGGATGGCGGTGCCAGGCGGTGCGCGCGCCGGGCGCGAAGTGGACGCTGAACATCCGCAGTCGGGACGGCGCGGGCGGGGCGGCCACCTCGTCGAGCCAGACCGTGCCGGTGAAGTGCTCGGCGGGGCCGGCTTGGGTGGCTGGGCGGTTTCGGGTGATGTCCACGGAGTTCTCGAATTCCTTCCGTACGAGGGTGGTTTGCGGGCGGGGCGCGGGCGGGGCGCGAACGGCGCCTGGAGGGGGCGCGTACGAGGCGCGAGCGGCGTGCGGGCGGGCGTCAGTCCGTGCGGCGCGCGGCGAGCAGGGACAGGACACCGCGTACGGCGGTGTCGAAGGGGGCGGGCGTTTCCGCCGCGCGGGCCAGGACGTAACCGCCCTGCACGGTGGCGACCACGGCCGCGGCGGTCGCCTCGGGGTCCAGGCCGGCGTCGAACTCGCCGCGCTCCCGGCCTTCGGCGAGGATGTCGCCGATCCGGCCGCGCAGCCAGTCGAGGGTCTCGAACACCGGCTGCCGCAGCGCCGGGTCCGCGATGACGTCGGGATCCATCGTGAGCCGTCCGACAGGGCAGCCGCGCAGGACGTCGCGTTCGCGCAACAGGTAGGCGCGCACCCGCTCGTACGCGCCCCCGTCACCGGACAGCGACGCCTCGGCCGTGGCCCGCATGCTCAGGGCGGTGCGCTTGATGGCGGCCAGCGCGAGGTCGGACTTGCCCGTGAAGTGGTGGTACATGCTGCCCTGGCCGGCGTTGGCCCGCTGGAGGATCGCCTTGGGGCTGGTGCCCACGTATCCGCGTTCCCACAGGAGTTCCCGGGTGCTCTCGATGAGCCGTTCCGCAGTGGTCATGCCGGGATCGTACATACCAGTAGTTACAAAGATCAAGAGCCGGGCGGAGCAGCCGTCCGCGCAGCGTCTGCTCCTGCCGCGGTAGGGGCGGAGCAGCCGGCCGTACGACGACCGACGGCCACCGGGGGACCAGGCTCGGAAGGCACCGGGCGAGGGCATCGCCGCACCGGTCCGATGCCAGGCCCATGCCTGCCCGGTGCCTGACCGACGCCGGTCCGATCGCGGAACCGTGTCCCACAGAGGAGCTGAAGACACATGAACGCCCTGGCACTTCCCTGGTACGACGCCGGTCCCGGACCGTGGGTCCTGCTCTTCCCGCTGTTCTGGGCCGCTGTCGCCATCGCCGCCGGCACGGTCCTGCGCCGCACCGTGTGGCGCCGCCGCGCCCCCTGGCAGCGAATCGACGGTCCCAAGGACGCCGGGTACGGGGACCGGTCGCCCATCGCCGTACTCGGCCGCCGCTTCGCCGCGGGTGAGCTGGACGAGGACGAATACTGGCGGCGGCTGTCCGTACTGGAGGAACAGTTCGGCGCCGGCGCGAAAGGCAGCGTGCGATGAAGGGCACCGGCGCGCACTCCGCTCCAGCGCCCCTCGGCTCGGAGTCCACGCTCCCCGATACCAGGCGCGACCCCGGTACCTGGCGGCGATTGCCGCCGCCGAGTAGTCGTGCCCCAGGAGCCGGGCACCGCGCGCCATGTACGGTCCTGCGCCGGGCCGCGAACTCAGCCGACCCCCGCGCCCCGCTTTCGGGGCCGGGGGTCGGTGGGTACCCGGGGCCGGGAGTCGGTCGGCGCGTGGAGATGCGGTTCGGCCGGCACATGGCGGTACGGGTCGGCCGGCGGGCGCCCGGCCCCGGCGGGTGCGCACGCGGCCTCGGCGGACGTGCGTGGGGCTTCGGCAGAGGTACGGGGAGCTTCGGTGGACGTACGGGCAGCCTCGGCGGATGTACGTACCGCTTCGGCGAGCACGGGGGTGCGGACGGGCCGCCCGGAAGCCACGGGGGTGCGGGCGGACCCGGAAGCCACGGAGGGACGGACCGGCTCGGAAACCACGGAGGTGCGGACGGGATCGGAAGCCGCGGAGGTACGCAGGGCCTTGGCCGTCGCGCGGACGGAGCCCCCCGAGGAGGGCACGGGATCGTCCGGCGTACGGGCGGGGCCGCCTAACGTACGGGCGGAGTCGCCTAACGTACGGAAGGGGTCGGACACCGCGCGGACCGGTCCGGCCGGCCGGCCGCCGGCGTCGGCCGCCGCACGGGCCGGCTCCAGCGCCGCGGTGTCCCATTCGGCACCGCTCCGGCCGCCGGCCGCCCCCGAGGGTTCTTCGGGGGCGAGGGAGAGCGCCGGAAGGGTGAACCACACGACCTTGCCGGTGCCGTCCGGCCGTACGCCCCAGCTCTCGCTGAGCGCGGCGATCAAGGACAGCCCGCGACCGCTGGTGTCCAGGGCCTCGGCCCCGTTCACCCGGGGCAGCCGTGGGTCCAGGTCGCGCACCGACACCGTCAACTGGTCCAGGAGGACGCGCAGTTCGACCGTGCACTGCTTGCTCGGCCCGGCGTGCTGGTGAACGTTGGCGAGCAGTTCGGTGACGCCGAGCGCCGCCGAGTCGATCAAGGCGTCGAGACGCCAGTAACGCAACTGCGCCGATACGATTCTGCGCACCTGGCCGATCCGGGCCGGCAGGGCCTGGAGCTCGACCGTGCAGTGTCTGCTGGGCTGCCTGATCACGACCGCGACTCCCTGATGAGGTCGGGCGCCCTCGTCCGTGTCGGGGGCGAAGATCGGATCCAGCGATGCCGCCTTGCTCCACCGTGTCACCGCTGGTGAACCCTCAGTGATACGAGTCCAGGGTCATCCCACGAGCGCGCTCCCGCAACCGCACCGCCACCCGCGGGAGCTTCTCAGGCCCGTGCGGAGCGGGCTGCTTCCACGGCGTTCAGGAAACGGTCCGGCGCCCCCAGCGTCAGCGAGTATCGACGGCCGTTCATGGTCGCCAGAGCCCGTTCGTGCCCCGCGAAGAGCGGTTTGTGGGCCTGGACCGACTGCACCGGAGCGCTGTCGATCTCCTTGCCGTAACTCGTCAGCAACTCCACCCTGCCGTCGCGGATCACCACTTGACCCGCCCGGGTCAGTGACCGCGGCCATCTCTCTATGCGCACGCCTGTCGCATTGAATTCGGGCTCCGCCATGGTGCACCGCCTCCTCGACGCAGCGGGCGAGTTGCCGCCACCGCCCCCTGGTGGGCAGTCTGCCCGGGTGTGGGCTCGTGCACCAGTACCCATTGGCCAAAGCCTGGCCGAAGGACCGCCGTCCAGGGAGCGCTTGGGGTTCCCCAAAGGGTTGTTTATGCAGGTGAGAAGCGTGCGGTGGGTGGTTATAGTCGGAATCGGCCCGGCGGTCCGCGCGGGTTCCGTACGACTTGCAGGAGCGCGCCGTGATTCCCGTGGAGCAACGAGAGACCCGGTCAGGGCCGGTGGGCGCGGCCGGAGCCGCCATGCCGACCGTGGACGTGGACCGCAGTGACCCGGATTACCGCCGGTGGCTCAAAGAAGCCGTCCGCAAGGTGCAGGCCGACGCCAACCGCACGGCCGACACCCATCTGCTGCGCTTCCCCCTTCCGGAGGAGTGGGGCATCGACCTGTACCTGAAGGACGAGTCGACCCACCCCACGGGCAGCCTCAAGCACCGCCTGGCGCGTTCCTTGTTCCTGTACGGGCTGTGCAACGGCTGGATCCGGCCCCACAAGCCCGTCATCGAGTCCTCCAGCGGCTCCACCGCCGTCTCCGAGGCGTACTTCGCCAAGCTGATCGGCGTGCCGTTCATCGCGGTCATGCCGGCCACCACCAGCCCGGAGAAGACCCGGCTCATCGAGTTCCACGGCGGTACCTGTCACCTCGTGGACGATCCGAGGACCGTGTACGAGGTCTCCGCCCGTCTCGCCGCCGAGTCCGGTGGCCACTACATGGACCAGTTCACCTACGCCGAACGGGCCACGGACTGGCGCGGTAACAACAACATCGCCGAGTCGATCTACGAGCAGTTGCGGATGGAGCGCTATCCGGAGCCCGCCTGGATCGTGGCCACCGCGGGCACCGGCGGCACCTCCGCCACCATCGCCCGGTACGTGCACTACATGCAGTACGACACCCGGATCTGCGTCCCCGACCCGGAGAACTCCTGCTTCTTCGACGGCTGGCGCACCGGTGACGCCGGGACGGACTGCGAGACCGCCTCACGCATCGAGGGCATCGGCCGGCCGCGTATGGAGCCGAGCTTCGTCCCCGGGGCCATCGACCGGATGATGAAGGTGCCGGACGCCGCCAGTGTCGCGGCCGTGCGCGCCCTGGAGGCGGCCATCGGCCGCAAGGCGGGCGGTTCGACGGGCACCGGCCTGTGGAGCGCGCTGAAGATCGTCGCCGAGATGGTCGAGGCCGGCCGTACGGGCTCGGTCGTCACGCTGCTGTGCGACCCCGGCGACCGCTACCTGGACAAGTACTACTCGGACGCCTGGCTGGCCGAACAGGGCCTGGACATACGGCCGTACGCGGCGGCCATCGACGGGTTCCTGGCGACCGGCGTCTGGCCCGGCTGAAATGCTCGGCTGACACCACGCGCATCCGCCCCGCGCCGTACGGGAGCCGGCCGACGCCGGTTGCGGACAGCTAGGGCCCGCCCCCGGGCGGGAGCCGGCCGCAGGAAGGCCGTCAGGCGGTTCAGGCGTTCACACCGGCGCCAGGCGGCGGTCCAGGGCGCGCATCGAGGCCCGGAACGTCCGCCCCAGCGCGGGCCGGGCCAGCGTCACCGCGAAGCGGTACGCCCCCGGCCCGTCCGTCGCGAACATCCACCGTACGCGCGTACCGCCGCCGGCCGGGATGAGCCGCCAGTCCTCCATCAGGGCGTGCGGCCCGGGGACGCCGACCGCGTCGACCCGGTAGGTGTAGCGCCGGTCGCGCTCGGCCACCATCACGGTCTCCCGCAGGCGGGTGCCGCCCTTGAGCCGTACGTCACGCGCCGCGCCCCCGTCGGTCGCCACCGCACGGGAGACGCCCGTGAACCAATGGCTCCAGCCCGCCACGTCCTTTGCCAGCGCGACGTACATCTCCTCGGGGGAGGCGGCCACTTCGGCGGCGAACACCAGCCGCAGCGGCGCGCTGTCGAGGAAGTCCAGGTCGACCGGACGGAGTTGGCGCATCATGGGACGGGCACCCCTGCGGGAACGGCGAACGGTCCGGAGCACGGATGCCCGGCGGGCGACACCATAGCTGGCCCGCCCGCCGGGTGTCTGCGCCGCCCGGCCCGTACGGGGACCCGGACGTCCCGCCATCGGACGTCCCCGACACCGGACGCGCCACGGTCGGACGCCCCGCCGTCAGGTGCCCCCGTCGTCAAATGCCTCCGCGGTCGGGTGCCTCCGCCGTCAGAGGTCCGCGCCGTCCACCGGCTCGCCCGCGACCACCAGCTCCGGCGGCAGCTCGGATATCCGCTCGCGCGCCTCGGGCGCCAGCCCGTCGTCCGTCACCAGCACGTCCACGTCCTCCAGCGAGGCGAAGGAACTCAGGCCCACTGTCCCCCACTTGGTGTGGTCGGCCACCACCACGACCCGCCGCGCGGACCGTACGAAATGCCGGTTGGTCTCCGCCTCCGCGAGGTTGGGCGTGGACAGCCCGGCCACCTCGGATATGCCGTGCACCCCCAGGAAGAGCACGTCGAAGTGGAGCGAGCGGATCGCCGCGTCCGCCACCGGGCCCACGAGCGTGTCCGAGGGCGTACGCACCCCGCCCGTCAGCACCACCGTGGCCGCGCCCGGCCGGGTCGCCGCCCCGCCGCCGGCCACCGCCCGCTGCGCGGTGTAGAACACATCGGCCACCCGTACGGAGTTCGTCACCACCGTCAGGTCCGGCACCTCCAGCAACTGCTGGGCCAGCGCGAACGCCGTCGTGCCGCCCGCCAGCGCGATCGCGCTGCCCGGCGCCGCCATCTGCGCCGCCGCCTTGGCTATGTCCTCCTTGGCGCTCAGCTCCAGCCCCGCCTTGGCCTCGAAGCCGGGCTCGTGCGCGAGCGGTTCGCTGACCGGCACCGCGCCGCCGTGCACCTTCTCCACCATGCCCTGCCGGGCGAGCGCGTCCAGGTCCCGACGGACCGTCATGTCCGAGACGTTGAGCCTGCGGGTCAGCTCGTTGACCCGCACCCCGCCGCGGCGTCTGACCTCGTCCAGGATCAGGGCGCGCCGCTGCTCCGCGAGGAGGTTCTGGCTGTCGCTCACCTCGGCCCGTCCCTTCCGCCCGCTGCCGTCACAGGTCCGTCGTTGTCGGTGCACCGACGACCGTGCACAGGCGTCGGTGCACAGCCCTTGACGCGCAGTCGTCGATGCACTGGCGTTCGCACTCATCCTCGCACGAGGGAACGACAACGACCGCCCGGCCGGTACGAGGTGGATCGATGCCCGCAAGTGGGAAGGAACAACCCCGGGCACGTCGTGCCCCACAGACATCGGGGAAAACGGGGGAGATCCGATGGAAAAGGACATCGCCGCCGACGGCAGAACACCACGCGCAGCATCAACCGGCCGCGGCGACGCGGACCAGGCCCCGCCGCCGGACGGACCCCGGCTCGCCCTGGAACTCCAGGTCCACGGCGTGGGCGGCACCACACCCGAGAAGATGCTCGGAAATCCGCACACCGTACGCATCACCGGTGACGACACCGCGGCCTGCTACCGCCGCACGGCCGACGAGCACGCCGAAAGCCATCCCGAGAAGTACGGCAAGGAGCCGATCCGCGAGGCGTACTGCTGGTGCAACCTCACCTCCGGCAACGGCGCCCGCGCCCTGTGGCTGATCCTGCTGCCCTTCATGGTCGCCAACCTCGCCCACTGGATGCGCCCCGCCGCCCCGCCCTCCCACAAGGGCCAGCGCGTCTACGACGTCCTGGTCCGCATCCTGGCCCTCAGCCTCACCGTCCTGCTGGCCGCCGCGGCCTGCGAGGTGGCGCTGGACCTGACGGCCTGGCAGTGCGCCGGCAGCGCCGCCTGTGCCGCCGGGAAGTCCTGGCTGGGTTTCTTGAGTCCCGCGCAGGGCACGGCATGGAGCGCGCCCGGCCGCCGCCTGGTCCTGGCCGGCGTCGTCCCGCTGCTGCTCGTGGGCTTCCTGTGGTGGCTCTCGCGCCGTACGTGGAGCGCGTACGAATCCGCCTCCCCGCCGCCGCGCCGGCCGGGCGCCTCCCGCGGCACCTCGCCCGAGCAGCGCTCCGCCCTGGCCATGAACGGCTTCTGGTACGGCCGCCGGCTCGTGGCCCGGCTGCGCGCCGCGCACACCGCCGCCGGCATCCTGACCATCGCCGCCGCGCTGCTCACGGCCGCCACGGACGCCGACCTGCGGCCCGGCGGCAGCACCACCCTGGCCGTCGTCGGGTGGGTGCTCGCCGCCGTGGTCGGCGGCCTCGGCGCGCTCACCGTCCTGGTCGTGTGGCGCGCCGCCCGCAGCGAAGCGGAACCGGACGAGGCGTCCAACCGTTTCCCCGTCAAGGCGCTGCCCTTCGCCTCCTTGGGGGCGCTGCTGCTCACCGCCGTGCACACCGCCTGGGAACGGCCCGGCTGGACCAGCGCCGGCCGGCTGCCCGGCACGAGCTTCTTCGGTGGCATCGCCGTCTTTCAGGGCGTCCTGGCCCTGGCGCTGCTGGTGACCGCCGGGTTCCTCCAGCGCGCCGCGCGGCGCGGGGGCAGCGGCGACGGGCGGGCGGCGCTGCGCGGCATGGGCGGCGCGGGGGTGGCCCTGCTGGCCTGCGCGCTGGCGGGCGTACTGACCGGGGGAACGGCGCAGCGGGTCGCGGACTGGCTGGACCGCGGCGCGACCCCCGGGCAGGCCCACGCCTCGATGGCCGGTCCGCCGGTCGTCCTGTCGTGGAACGCCTCGGTGATCCCGGTGCTCCTGCTGGTCCTCGCGGCGCTCGCCGTCCTCGCCGGCCTGCGTGTGATCTCCGTACGCCGCGCGGTCGCCAAGGACATCCCCGGCCTCTACGGCAAGGGCGAGCGGCCCGACCGGCACCGCGCCGACCGTATCGCCGGCACCATCGCGCGCGCCGGGCTGACCGACACCGCGCCGACCGTCCTCGCCGCGGTCGCTGTCGTCACACTCGTGCTGGGCGCCGGCGCGGTGGCCGGCGCCTGGCTCACCGACCGCGCGCCCGGCCGTGCCACGCTGGGCGCGCCGGCCCCCGTACACGCCGCGGCCGAGACCGTCGAGGCGCTCGGCTCCTGGCTGATGGGCGCCGGGGTGATACTGCTCGTGGTCATGGGACGCCGCGCCTACCAGGACCTCTCGGCCCGCCGCACCATCGGCATCCTGTGGGACGTGGGCACCTTCTGGCCGCGCGCCGCCCATCCCTTCGCGCCCCCTTGCTACGCCGAGCGCGCCGTCCCCGACCTGACCTGGCGGATGGCGACCTGGACCGAGCGCAACAACGGACGCCTGGTCATCTCGGGCCACTCCCAAGGCAGTGTGCTGGCGGCGGCGGCCGTATGGCAGCTCGACCCGGTCACCCGCAGCCGGGTCGCGCTGCTCACCTACGGCTGCCCTTTGGAGCGGTTGTACGGCCGGTGGTTCCCCGCCTTCTTCGGCCCGGCCGCGCTGACCGGACTGCACCGCGAAACGGACGCCTGGCGCAACCTGTGGCGCTTCACCGACCCGATCGGCGGCCCGATCCGGCTGACGTGCGAGGACGGCCCCGAGGTCGATCACGGCCCGCTGCGCGACCCGCTCTCCTTCGGCCGTACGCTGCACGCCCCGCTTCCCTGCCCGATCCTGGGCCACAGCGACTACCAGGCCGACCCCGCCTTCGACGCCGCACGGGCCGAACTGATCGCCCGCCTCGGTCCCGGCCTCCCACCCCAGCGACCGGGCCATCCCTCGGCGACGACCGGATGTGCGCGACCGGAACGGTGAGCCGGTGCGCTCACGGCAGTTCGGGCAGGTCCTCGGCGTACAGCAGCGTCAGGTCGTCGGTGCTCGGGTCGGTGAGCCGGGCCACCCGGCCCGCGTGCCGCTCGACCATGGCCTCGAACGTCTGCCGCGCGGTGCGCCCGTTGCCGAACGACGGTCCCTTGGGCAGCGCCGTGAAGTACTCCAGCAGCGCCTCACCGGCCCCTCGGCGAGGCGGTACTCGTGCTCGTCGCCCTGCTGCTCCACGATCCGCAGCAGCTCCTGCGGCGCGTAGTCGCCGAACCTGATGGTACGCGAGAAGCGGGAGGCGACACCGGGGTTGGTGGCCAGGAAGCGTTCCATCTCGGAGGTGTAGCCGGCGACGATCACCACGACCGCCTCCCGGTGGTCCTCCATCAGCTTCACCAGCGTGTCGATCGCCTCGCGGCCGAAGTCCCGCCCGGAGTCCTCCGGGGAGAGCGCGTACGCCTCGTCGATGAACAGCACTCCGCCGCGCGCCCGGTCGAACGCCTCCTGCGTACGGATCGCCGTCGACCCGATGTGCTCGCCGACCAGGTCCACCCGGGAGACCTCCACCAGATGACCGCGCTCCAGTACGCCCAGGGACGCCAGGATCTCGCCGTAGAGACGCGCGACGGTGGTCTTGCCGGTGCCCGGGGAGCCCGTGAAGACCAGGTGACGGCGGACCGAGGCGGCCTTCAGGCCGGCCTCCTGCCGCCGGCGCCCCACCTCGATCATGTTGATCAGGCTGCGCACCTCGCGCTTGACGCTGTCCAGGCCGACCAGCGTGTCCAGTTCGCCCAGGACCACCTCGGAGTCGCGGCTCGCGGCGCGCGGTGCCGGCGCGGGCCCGGGGGCGGGCGCCGCCGGCGCGGCGGACTGCGCGGGCAGCCCGCCGAGCAGCCCGGCGGTCTGTGTCGCGCCCTGCGCCACCGGCCGCGGCGCCGCCGGTGCCAGCGGGGCCCCCGGTGCCCGGCTCTCGTCGCTCGTACAGTCCTGGACGCTCGGCCCGTCCTCGGCGAACTCGTACCCGCCGCGCGCACAGCGCTCGGTGCGGCACCGCGTCAGCGTCGTACGGCAGCCGTCGATCACATGGAAGCCGTAGCCCGCGCTGCCCGTGACCCGGCAGCCGTGGAAGGCGCCGCGCCCCTCGGCGGAGACGTAGAAGCCCGCCTCGGCGGGGGAGGTGACCGTACAGCGCTCGACGGTGGGGTCGGCGCCCTTGGTGACGATGACCCCGGTCTGCGCGCTGTCGATCGAGCAGTTGGCCAGGGTGCCGCCGCTGCCGTGGTCGCGGAACCACGCGCCGGTCGCGGCATCCCGGATACGGCAGTCGTCGAGCTGTACGGTGGCGCCGTCGCTGACCGAGACCGCGGTGTTGCGGACCTGGGAGAGGTCGCAGTCCACCACGTCGGCGCGCGAGCCCCGGTCCAGCACGAACAGCGCGTCCGGGACGTCGTGCACCCGCGTCGAGTCCAGGACGGCGGTGGCGCCGTCGCTCACCCACACCGCCGGGTAGTCGCCCGTACTGTCGTGGATCTCGCACTGGTTGGCGTCGACCCGGGTCCCCGGGTCCCACACCGACAGTCCGTTGCGGCCGAAGCGCCGCACCGTGCTGCGGGTCAGCGTCAGCACCGAACGGGAGCGCAGGTCGACGGCGTTCTCGGGAATGTCGTGCAGCTCGCAGTCGGCGAGCGTGAGGACCGCGTCGGTGTCCAGGGTGATGCCGTCGGCGGAGGTGCGGTGGACCGTGCAGTCGGTCAGGTGTCCGGCCGCGCGGGCGGCCACCTGCACCCCGGCGCCCTTGATCTCGTACAGCTCGCAGCCGCTCGCCTCCACGCCGCTGCCCTCGCCGTTCACCGACAGGCCCGCCCCGGAGGCGTGGTGGACCCGGCAGCGCTCCAGCCGCGGGCGGGCACCGCCGCGTACCGCGATCCCGGCCTGCCCGGCGGCCACCACCTCGCATTCCTCGAACAGCCCGCCCGCGCCGTCCAGCACACTGATGCCCACCCCGCCCGGATTGTCCACGGTGCAGTGGCGCACGGTCGGCCGCGCGCCCCCGCGCACCTCGATGCCCGACGCCGAGCGCGTCACCACCCGCAGCCCGGTCAGCTCCGGCGCACCGTCCTCCACCAGCAGCGCGGGCGAGGCCGAGTCCTGCGCCTCCACCCGCAGGTCCTGCACGATCGCGGAGGCCCGTACGGTCAGCGCGACACCGTCGGCGGGCGCGATCCGCACCGAACCGCGGCTGCCTTCCGGACCGCGCAGCGTCACGGCGCGCAACAGGACCAGATTCTCCCGGTACGTACCGGCGGCCACGGTCAGCACATCGCCGTCCCCCGCGGCCTCCAGAGCCGCGGCCAGGGAGCTGTACTCACCTGTACGGCGCCGCCACCGCGACGTGCCCGAGTGCGTCACCTGGACCGAGCCCTGTGCCATGGCGCTGTCGTGTCCCCACCTCGTACGAACTGCTGCCGGCCCGGCAGTTGTTCCTCGGCGGAGGTCCGCGTGCGGGGGTCCGGGACCCAGCCGGCAGGCTGGATGGTCCACCGTAGCGCGCCCGGGACGGGGCGGTGGACCGGGCCGGGCAAGGCCAACGGCCGCCGGTGCGCGCGGCTCGGCACGCACCGTCGGTACAAGGGGTACACAGGGTCACCTCGCGCCCCGGACCCGCCCCCTCGCCCGCCTGGTGTCCGGGGGCAACTCCGGTACGGGGACGGGCCCAACTCCGGTACGGGGACGGGACCGGGCGGGGCCGGGGCCAACTCCTGCGCGGGGCCCGGAGCCGACCCGGACACGGAGGCACGGGGTCAGCCCAGGTGCGCAGACATGGGCTGACCCAGGCACGGAGGTACGGGTCGGCGCACATACGGAGGCGCGCGGTCAGCTCCCCGCGCCGGTGCGCCCCCAGTCCTGCCCCGCGCGCTCCCACTCCTGGTCCCAGCGCCGGTGCCGGCGGCGGTTCAGCCGCCACAGGACCAGCCGCCGTCCGCCCTCGACGAGTCCCGCCGCGGCGCCCGCCGCACCCAGACCGGCGACCACCGCGTGCGCCCCGGCGGTGGTCCGGCTCATGGGCCGCGCGGTGATCCGGCCACGGTCGTCGGTCCACACGCGGAAGCGCTCACCGGGCCGTACGGGGCGCGGCGCGGTGACCTGGCCGCCGCGCCGGCCGCCGTCCCACGCCTCCCACTCGGCTTCCACCTGACGGTAGGAGTCGCGCGAGGCCGGGTGCCCGGAGCCGGGGTCCGCGGGCGCAGGGAAGACGGGCCGGCCGGCCGTCGCCCACGCCAGGTGCCGCTGCTGGTGCTGGGCGTGCACCGCCCGCAGCAGCGCGCCGTGCGCCGCCCGGCCGACGGCCCAGCCCACACCCGCCGCCCCCAGCGTGATCAGAAGGGCGGCGGCCAGTGCCGTCCACGCTTCCAGCAGGTCGGATACGCGCCGCAGCGGATTGTGCCGCCAGCGCCAGACGCCCGCCATGGTTCGTACCACTTCGTACCCCCTTTCCCTCTCTGGGATTACCGCATCCGGCACCGGCCATGCATGGGCCCCGCGAACGGAAAGCGGAACGGACGGGACAGGGGAGAGAAGTCGCCGGGCGCCAAGCGGGCCCAGGGCACGACGCGGGGCGGCACGCGGACAACCGGACCCGGGAACCGGTGTGCGCGGGAGGGAGAGGCGTCCAGGAGACGGTGGCGCAGGAGCCGGTGGGCGTACGGCACGGGACGGGCGGCCCTTACGTCACCGGGCGGAGGCGGACCGTATCGCAAGGCGCCACGCCTGGAGTACGTCCCGGCCACGCCCGAGACTGTTCCCCTGCCTTCAGGGAGGCCCGGCATGGATCACCGGCTGATCGGCCGTCTGATGAACACCGACGTCGTCAAGGCCCGCTACGGAACGTCGTTCAAGGAGGTCGTCAGCATCCTGGCCAAGCACCGCAAGACGGGACTGCCCGTCGTGGACGGCGACGGCAAGGTGCTCGGGGTCATCTCCGAGACCGACCTGATGTTCCGCCAGGCCGCGCAGGACATCCTGCAGAACCGCTGGTACAACCGGCGCCGCCTGACCGGCAGCGCCCGGGCCGCCCGCGCCAGGGCGCGCTCCCTGCGCGCGGGCCAGCTCATGACCTCGCCGCCCGTCACGGTCGGGCCGCACCAGTCCGTGGCGGAGGCGGCGCGCCTGATGGTGGCCGGGAGGATCGACCGGCTGCCCGTGGTGGACGCCGAGGGACGGCTGTGCGGGCTGGTGACCCGCAGCGACCTGCTGAAGGTCTACCTGCGGCCGGACGAGGAGATCCGCGAGGAACTGATCACCGAGGTCCTCGTACGGACCCTGGGCCTGAAGCCCGCCGCCATCGGTGTGACCGTCAACGCGGGGGTGGTCACCCTCCGCGGCCGGCTGCCGCGCAGCGGCGAGGTCCGTACGGCGGTACGGCTGGCAGGCCGTATCGACGGGGTGGTCGCGGTGGTGGACGAACTGGAGTACGCCGAGGACGACACCGCCGACCAGGTCAGCGAACAACTGGTGCGCGAACGCGCCCAGGAGTGGCTGCGCAGGCTGACCTGTCGCGATGAAGGCTGAGCGGTTCCCGGCGAAGCCTGAGCGATTTCCGGCGAAGGGTGAGCGGTTCCCTGATGGAACCCGCGCTGCCCGCGCGGGCGATCAGGGGCCCTGTGCGCGGACGTCGGCAAGGGCGGGGTGGATCCGGCCCGGGGTGAGGGTGGTGATGGCGTACTTCGCCACGCCGCTCGTGACGAACGGGTCCTCGGCGTGATCTGCTCGATCGTGTCGCGGTCGACACCGTGGGCGATGATCGCGCCGCCGCCCGAGGCGGGGACGGGGCGACGGACTCGGCTGTCACCTCTGGCTGTCACAACCCGGTGCCGGGAATCCGGCGTCCCGGCGTACCCGTACGGCCAAGGTCACCACGGCCCCCACCGCTCCCGCGCCGACCGAGAAGCGGTCCACCACCAGGCGTGCCAGCCACAGCCCGCGCCCCTTGGGTGCGCCGTCGAGCCCTGGCAGCAGGTCGGGGATCACCGCCTCGCTGAACCCCGGCCCGGAGTCGCTGATCCGGCACTCCAGTTCGTCACCGATGCGGCACAGTGTCAGCAGCCCCGAGCCGCCCGCGTGTTCCACGGCGTTGCCGGCGATCTCGTCCACCGCGAGCACGAACTCCCCGCGCCGCGGCTCCGCCAGGCCCTCGCGCAGCGCGCACTCCTCGACCAGCAGCCGGACCTGGGGCAGCAGCCGGGCGGTGAAACGGCGCTGCAACAGATGCCGGGCGACCGGCCCGTCCGGCGACGCCACACCGGCCACCACCGGCGCGGGGACCGGGCTTTCCGGCGCACCCGGCACACCCGCCGCGTCCGCGTCCGCCGGGCCCGCCCCGTCCGCCGGGCCCACGGCCGGTACATCCGGCGCATCCGGTACGTCCGGCACGCCCTGCATGTCCGTCGCCTCCTTGTACCGAGCCTGTACGGGCACCGCGCGGCCGTCCGGTCCGGGGCCCGGCCGGCGGGCGTGTTCGGGGATCAGCACGGCCGCGCCACCTCCAGCGTCGCCAGCCGTGGCACCGCCGCGGCCCCCAATCGCCGGAGTGTACGGGCCTGGAGGCGGTCGCAGCGCACCTCCACCAGGTCGTGCCGGGTGGCGGCGCCGGTGAGGGTGAGCAGGGCGGTGGCGCAGCCCACCGACAGGAAGTGCAGCCGTGTCAGGTCCACGGTCAGCCGGCGGTCACCGGCGGTGACCGCCAGCGCGATCTCCAGGGCGGTGGCGAAGCTGCCCCGGGCCGCGGCGTCCGCCTCACCGATGAAATGCAGCGCGCCGTCCCCGCCGCGCACCGACCGCAGCGACCCCAGACGTTCCAGGAGGCCGCGGGGGTGCGCCTCGTCCATGGCCGTGAGCACCTCGCGCCCGAACCATCTGCGGTCGTACGCGCAGATCTCGCTGTAAGGGCGGCCCTCGAACAGCTCCTGGGCGTGCGTCTCACGATGCATCATCACGCCTACGTCCGCGTCCAGGTCGGGAACCCAGTGCATGTCGATGAACGTCCGCAGACCCGTGAACCCTTCGTCCCGCGCCCGGTCCGTCTCCTCGCGCAGCCGGCCGATCTGCCGCTCGGGCGTGAACTGCGTCCAGGGCCGGATCAGCGCCCGCATGCTGCTCAGCGCCAACTGGCCGCGGGCGCGCGCCGCCACGGTGCTGCTGCTGGGGAAGTCCAGGCGGGCGAGCACCTCTTCCTCACGCAGCGCCGGACTGGGGAAGACCACGACCTTCTCGCCCCGCGCCAGCCCGAGCCGTACGAAGGCCGTGACCACGTCCCAGCGCACCTCGTCGTTGTCGTAACTCACGAAGGCGTGGTCCCCGGGCCGCAGCATCTGGACAGGGATGAGGTGATCGTTCTTCGCGTCCCAGGAAGGCATCGGCACGTGGCTCTCCCCGTCGCTCTCCCCGACCGCTCAGCCGTGCGCTCACTGTAAGCAGTCGGACACGCTGCCGCAACGAGTCCGGCGGGCGTGGCGGAAAGCGTGCCGGAAACGGTGGTATGGACCACCGCCGCGCTCCGGACCGGGCCGGTGCCGACGCCCCGGCCGGGCCCGGCCACGGCCGTCAGTCCAGGACTTCGAAGTCGTCCCCCACCCGGATCGTCCCGGTGCCCTCCGGAATCAGGTTCTGGCCGAAAACAAGCTGGTCACCGCGGCGTCGGTGACGGGCCAGCGTACGCAGCGGCTCCTTGCCGCGCTCGGCGGTCCGCTGGTCGGTCGTCGTCACCACGCAGCGACCGCACGGCTTGGCTACGCGGAAGGAGACCTCGCCGATACGGACCCTGCGCCAGTCGTCCTCCGCCCAGGGCGCGGTGCCGTCCACGACCACACTGGGCCGGAAACGGTCCATCGGCAGGGGGCCCTCGTCGGCGTGGTCACCCTGCGCTATCAGCAGGTTCAGGGCGTCCAGCGACGAGGTGGCCGTGAGCAGCAGGGGGTAGCCGTCGGCGAAGCTCACGGTCTCGCCCGGCCGCGCGTACCGGGGATCGATGGGACGGCGGCGCGCCGGATCGTCGAGATGCACCAATTCGAGCGCGGTGCCCAGATACGTACTGAACCACTCGGCCGCCGCGCGGCCGGCGGGGACGGCCTCCACCTTGTCCCGCCACACCACGACCGGGACCGTCCGGCCGGGCTCGGGCACCTCGACCGTCAGCGGCTCCATGCCCGGCGCGGTCAGCCTGACCGCGCCGGACGGCAGTTCCTCGGCCGCCACCAACGCCAGCTTCGGATGCGGGCGTTGCGTGACGTGCTGGCGCCCGGCGTCGACCAGCATCCAGCGGCGGTCCCCGGCGAGCCCCCACGGCTCCACCACGGCCTCACCGGGGCCGGAGCCCGCGAGGGACTTGACCGGGTACACGTGGACCGCACTGAGAAGTGGCTTCGACATGACCCCATCCTGCCAGGCGCGTCCGACAGTTGACCGGCCGGGCGCCGGCCCCCGCCGCCGGTCAGTACCCCCGGCCGGGGTGCTGGCGGCCGTACGGATCGTCGTACGGCGCGGCGGGGCGCGGGGCGACCGGCGCGGCCGGCCGCATCGCCTCGTAGCCCGTGCTGGTCCCCGGCGCGGGCCGCTGCTGCTGGTACTGCTGCGGCTGCTGCGCCTGGTAGCCGCCGCGCGTCCCGGATGCCTGCTGCGGGATGTACGGCGCGGGCGTGTGCTGGAGGGGCGCGACGGGCTGCGCGGCGGCCCCCGGGTACCCCTGGCCCGCGGAGGGCTGGGAGGGGGCGGCGGGCAGCGCGGGCAACGCCGAGGGGAGCGCCGGCATGTACGACGACGAGCCGGTGTCGTAAGGGGAGGGGACCCGGATCGGTGCGATCTGGGGGTACCCCGTTCCGCGACGAGGCTGTCGTAGATCGGGGTGTCCGGGAAGGACGGCGAAGCGTAGTAGCCGCCGCCGTAGGTAGAGCGGGGGGAGGTCATGCCTCTTAAGTTAAGCCCACGATGTGCTGGTTGGGGAGCCTGGCCAGAAGGTTGTTTCGCGTGTTGCGTGTGGTCCCGGATCACTAATGTGAGCGAACTTGGCAAAATCGGTCGCGATCGCCCGTTCGAATCATGTAAAGACACCAAATCCCACGCGAAGCTGAGGGGCGGTCACGGCGCACGAAGGAGGGTGAGGGCGGCGACGGGGCAGAAGACCAGTAAGTTGGGTGCCACATCCGGTCCGGGTGCCGTCCCGGGCGGGCGCGCGGACGGACCCCGCGGGCCGGGACCTGCGGACCGGGCGCCGTGGGCCGGCAACCGCAGGATGAGACCCGCAGATCGAGCCCCGAAGGCCGGGAGAGGAAGGCGCCGCGATGTCGATGCTCAAAGGCAGCAATGTGCCGGTCCCCGCGCCGGCGGTACGTGTCGAGCTGAGCTGGCGCACCGGTCCGGGCGTCCCCGACGTCGACGCCTCCGCCCTGCTGCTGGTGTCCGGCCGGGTGCGTGACGACGCGGACTTCGTCTTCTACAACCAGCCCGCGCACGCCTCCGGCGCCGTACGCCACGACGGCAAGCGGCCCGCCGGCGAGAGCGTGACCGACACCCTGACCGTCGACCTGGCCGGCCTGGCGCGGGCCGCGGCGGACGTCGACAAGGTGGTGCTGGCGGCCTCCGCCGACGGGGGCTCCTTCGGCCGGGTCCCCGGCCTGAGTGTGCGGGTCCTGGACGCGGCGGGCGGCGCGGAGCTGGCCCGCTTCGACAGCCAGGACGCGACCACCGAGACGGCCTTCGTCCTGGGCGAGCTCTACCGCAGGCAGGGCGCGTGGAAGTTCCGCGCGGTGGGGCAGGGGTACGACAGCGGGCTCGCGGGCCTGGCCACGGACTTCGGGATCAGCGTCGAGGAGCCGCAGCCGGCCGTGGCTGCCACGCCTCCCGTGTCCGCCGGGCCTCCTGCGGCCCCCGCACCTCCCGCGCCGTCCGCGCCTGCCGCCCCCGCCGCGCCGCCCGCGCCCCCTGGGCCTGCCGTGCCTCCGGCGCCGCCCATGCCTCCGGCGCCCGCCGCGCCACCCGCCGCCATGCCCCCGGCGCCGCCTGCCGCCGTGCCTCCCGCGCCGCCCGCGACCGCCTGGGCGGCCCCGCCGCCGTCCGTCGAACACGCCGCGGTGCCCGCCGCCCCTCCCGTACGACTCACCAAAGTCACCCTCACGAAGGACGCCCCGGCCGTCTCGTTGACCAAGCAGGGCGGCACCTCCGGCGCCATGAGGGTGAACCTCAACTGGCACACGGGCAATTCGGGCAAGCCGGCCCAGCGGCTGGGGAAGAAGCTGGGCCGCAAAGCCATGGAGGCGCTCGGCGCGCGGGGAGCGCTGCTGCCCCGCTCCGGTGACCTGGACCTGGACCTGGACCTGTGCGCCCTGTACGAACTCAGCGACGGCAGCGGGGGAGTCGTCCACCCCATCGGCAACAGCTTCGGCTCGCTGCACACCCCGCCCTTCATCCAGCTCGACGGTGACGACCGCACCGGCGCGGTGGCGACCGGCGAGAACCTGACGATCAACCTCGACCACCAGGACCGGATCCGGCGCATCCTGATCTTCGTCACCATCTACGCGGGCGCACGCAGCTTCGAGGGGCTCAACGCCACCGTCACGCTCCAGCCGCAGCACGGTGCCCCCGTCGACTTCGTGCTCGACGAGTGCACCGTGCCGTCCAATGTGTGCGCGCTCGCCCTGATCACCAACACCGGGAGCGAACTCGTCGTGCAGCGCGAAGCCCGCTACCTCGTGCCCGAGCCCGGCGTCAGCCCGCAGCGCACCGTCGACTACGCGTACGGATGGGGCCTGAACTGGTCACCGGCCAGCAAGTGACTTCGCCCCGCGGCACCCGGGGCCGTCCGCCCGCGGCCTCCCGGGCCGCCGCCCACGGCACCCGGCTCGCACCCGGCTCTCACGGCGCCCCGTACGTACGGCCCTTCCACGCGGCGCCGCGCCCCCGGTAGTGCCGTACGGCCGAGTCGACGGTCATCAGGAGGTAGAGCAGCGCGGTGAACGGCAGCAGCGGCGCCGTCCACACCGGCTGCCGGTAATACCGCAGCATCGGCACGTACGTGGCGGCCATCACGGCCCATGCCGCACCGCCCAGCACGGCGGCCGTCCCGGCGGCCGTCCCGCCACCGGCGTCCGCCCCGCCCGTGAGGACGCCGGCCAGCCCGGTGACCAGCGCGGCGGGCGGCGCCAGGTAGACCAGCGCGAGCCCGAGCACGGTCCCCGCCAACAGCAGCGGACTGTGCCGCAATTGGGTGTACGCGCTGCGCGAGACCATCCGCCACAGCGACCCCAGCCGCGGGTACGGCCGCACGCTGTCCACCCGGTCGGCCAGCCCCAGCCAGATCCGGCCGCCCGCGCGCTTCACGGCGCGGGCGAGCGTCACGTCGTCGATCACCGCGTGCCGGATGCTCTCCGGGACGCCGGCCCGCTCGGCGGCCTCGCACCGCAGCAGCACACAGCCGCCGGCCGCCGCCGCGGTCCGCGCCGTCGGCCGGTTGACCCGGCGGAAGGGGTAGAGCTGCGCGAAGAAGTACACGAACGCCGGGACGATCAGCCGCTCCCAGAAGGCGGCCACCCGCAGCCGGGCCATCTGTGAGACCAGGTCCAGATCCGCCGAGCGGGCCGCGGCCACCAACTCCCGCAGGCTGTCCGGTTCGTGAGCGATGTCCGCATCGGTCAGCAGCAGGTACTCCGCCTCGCCGCGCTCCCGGGCCAGTGCCATACCGTGCCGTACGGCCCACAGCTTCCCCGTCCACCCCGGCTCGGGCTCGCCCGGCGAGGTCACGGTCAGCGGCAGCCCGCCGCGCTCCCCGGCCAGTGCCCGGGCCAGTTCGCCCGTACCGTCCGTGCTCCCGTCGTCGACGAGGAACACCTCCGCCCGCCCCGGGTACTTCTGGGCGAGCAGGGACGGCAGGCTGACCGGCAGCACCGCGGCCTCGTCCCGCGCCGGTACGACGACGGCCACCGTCGGCCAGCGCTCCGGCCCGGTACGCGGCGGCAGCCGTACGTCCGTGCGCCAGAAGAAACCCTGCCCCAGCAGCAGCCACACCCAGGCCAGCAGCGACCCGGCACCGATCCACTCCATCGCTGTCACGGCCCGCAGTCTGCCCCACCCCGGCCCCGCCGGACCGCCCCGACCCGCTGTCCGCTCTTGGGCGCCCGCTGTCCACCGCCCGCCGTTCGCCGACCGTTGCGAAGCGCCGACCGTTGCGAAGACCGGCCGGGGCCGCCCCGCCCCGGCTCCTGCCCTCCCGCCCGGCGCGCGATCGTCTCCGGCTCCCGCCGCCCGTATCCCGTCCGGTTCCCGGCCGGCCCTCGCGCCTTCACGGGCCCCGCCCCCGCGCCTTCACGGGCCCGGTACGACCGTCCCCGCGCGGACCCGAGTAAAGTGTCCGGGTGAAGATCGCACTGATGGACTCCGGTAAGGGCCTGCTCGCGGCGGCGGCAGCCGTACGTCGACTGCGGCCGGACGCCGACCTGGTGCTCTCCTGCGACCCCGACGGGATGCCCTGGGGCCCCCGTACGCCGCACGACGTCACCGCGCACGCGCTCGCCGTGGCCCGCGCCGCCGCGGCGCACCGCCCGGACGCCCTGATCGTCGCCTGCAACACCGCCTCCGTGCACGCCCTGCCCGCGCTCCGCGCCGAGCTGGAGCCGGACATCCCGGTCATCGGCACCGTACCGGCCGTCAAGCCCGCCGCGGCCGGCGGCGGCCCCGTCGCCATCTGGGCCACCCCCGCCACCACCGGCAGCCCCTACCAGCGCGACCTGATCGAGACCTTCGCCGCGGACATCGACGTCACCGGTGTCCCGTGCCCCGGCCTCGCGGACGCGGTGGAGACCGCCGACGACGCCGCCATCGACGCCGCCATCGCCGCCGCCGCCGCGCTCACCCCCTCAGACGTACGGTCGGTGGTCCTGGGCTGTACGCACTACGAACTCGTCGGCGAGCGGATCCGCGCCGCGCTCCAGCGGCCCGATGCGCCGGCGCTGGTCCTGTACGAGTCCGCCGAGGCCGTCGCCGCCCAGGCGCTGCGCCGCGTCGGGGCCGAGCCCGCCCCCGCGGCCGAGCCCACCGGCCGTCTCACCGTGCTGCTCAGCGGCCGTGTCTCCGGGCTCCCCGAGCAGGCCCTGGCCTACGCGGAGGGGCGTCTGCTCGCGGAGCTGCACCCGGCCGCCGAGTCGGCCGCCGAGCCGATCGGCTAGGGCGCTTCTGATGGCTCTTGTCGGTCGGGGTGGGCCAAGCTCTGAGCTGGGCACGCGTAGGGCATGGTGCGGCGACATGAACTGACCGATGCGCAGTGGCGGAAGATCGAGCCGTTACTGCCGGCCAACGGCCGGCCTGGTGGGCAGTGGTCCGATCACCGGAGGGTGGTGAACGGGGTGCTGTTCCGGGCCCGTACGGGGGTGCCCTGGCCGGACCTGCCGGAGCGGTACGGGCCCTGGCAGACCGTCTACGAACGGCATCGCCGCTGGTCGGCGGACGGCACCTGGCAGCGCATCCTGGCCGAGCTGCAGATCGAGGCCGACGCCGGCGACCCCGACGGCGCCTTGGCCCGCGAGCTGGAGCAAGAGTGGGCGGTGAACATCGACTCCACTTCCTGCCGGGCCCACCAGCATGCGGCCGGGGCCCGGCAACGACCGCCGCGCGACTGGCCCGAAAAGGGGCGGGACGCGTGTGGAGGCCGATGGACGGGAGGCCCTGGGACGCTCACGGGGCGGACTGACCACCAAGGTCCACCTGCTGGCCGATGACCGGGCCCGCCCGCTGACCTGGCTCACCTCGCCGGGCCAGCGGGGCGACAGCCCCATGCTCCTGCCGGTGCTGGAGTCGCTGCGTATCGCTCGCCGCGGGCCCGGCCGGCCACGCCGCCGCCCGGACCGGGTGCGCGGCGACAAGGCGTACTCCAGCCGCGACAACCGCGCCTACCTGCGCCGCCGGGGTATCAAGGCGACGATCGCCGAGCCGGACGACCAGCGGGCCCACCGCCGCAGCCGTGGCCGGGCAGGCGGCCGGCCGCCTGCCTTCGACAAGGCCCAGTACCGGCGGCGCAACGCGGTCGAGCGCTGCGTCAGCAAGTGGAAACAGTTCCGGGCGGTGGCCAGCCGCTACGACAAGCGCGACTACATTTTCAACGGCACCCTCACCGTCACCACGCTCGTCATCTGGCTCCGCGACACCGTCCAAGAGCCATCAGAAGCGCCCTAGTAGGCGTGCCCGGCGGGCCGGGCCGTCGTACCGCCCGCGCACCCCACCGCTCACGGGCGTCCCGGAACTTGCGGGGCACGGCTGCCGGAGCGGGCGAAGGCGCGTACGCTGCGTGCCATGAGGGACCACCCCCAAGAGGGGGCAGCAGCCCCCGACAGCCACGGTGACCACACCACGCCCATCCGCAACGGCGCGAGCCCGGATGGCGGCGCACCCGCCGGCTGTGGCCCCTGCCCGGACGTTCCCGAGGTGTGGCACGGGCGGGCCACCAACCGCGTCCAGTGGCTGCTGGCGGCCATCGGCGCGGCCTGCATGGCCCTGGGCATCGAACTCGCCGTCGACAACGCCTGGACCTCGGGCCTCGCCCCGCTGGTGATGTCCGTCGTCGGCTGTGTGGGGGCCGGCCTGCTGGTCCTCTTCGGCACCCTCGCCTTCGTCCATGTGGCCGTACGGGTCGACAAGGACTGCCTGGAGGTGCGCTGCGGGCACATCGGGCTGCCGCGCCGCCGGATCCCCCTGGACCACGTCGTCGGGGCGGACTTCGCGCCGCGCGTCACTCCCCGGCACTGGGGCGGCTGGGGCTACCGCTGGCGCCCTGAGCAGGGCACGGCCGTGGTCGTCCGGCGCGGCGAGGGCGTGGTGCTCACCCTCGGTGACGGCCGCAGTTTCACCGTCACGGTCGACGACGCCGAGGCCGCCGTACGCTGCATCCGCGGTCGGCTGGGACTGCGCCAGGGACGCGCGGCCGGCACCTGAGCAGCACCTGAGCGGTGCCTGGAGGAGCGTCGGTCGGCGGTCAGGAACGCACCGGGCGCCGGTTGTGGCCGGCCCCGTCTCCCGCCTCGAAGCCTCCCGCCCCGAGATCTCCCGTCCCGAGGTCTCCCGCATCGAACCAGGTCGGCTCGTCGCTGAGCGCCTGCTTGATCCGCAGCAGACAGAACTCGCCCAGTTCCGGCAGCGCGTCCAGCGCGAACCACGCCACGTCCAGGGACTCGTCGTCGTTGACCCGCGCCTCACCGCCCTGTGCCCGGCACAGGAAGGTGGTGTCCATGAACTGGCAGCGGTCACCGTTGGGGTACTGCACCGGCTCCAGTGCCTGGACGAGCAGCACCCGCTCCGCCACGCAGCGTACGGCGGTCTCCTCCTGCACCTCCCGTACGGCGGCCACCGCGGGCTGCTCGCCCGGCTCCGGGATCCCGCCGACCAGCGACCAGGCGCCGGTGTCGGCGCGCCGCACCAGCAGCACCCGCCGCTCGTCGTCGAAGACCACGGCGCTCACCCCGGGCAGCAGGAGGAGCTGGTGGCCCGCGGAGGCCCGGATCGTACGGATGAAGTCGGGTGTCGGCATGCGCCCGACCCTATCCCCGCCTGGCGGCGGCCCGGCGCGCTCACCCGGGGGCGCCCGCGCCGCACGCCGGGCGCGTGCGGTGCGGACGCTCCCGCGCACGCGCCGGGTGGTAGGCGGCGGACGCGCCGCGCGGTGGACGCCGGGCGACGTCCGTTCCGGCCCCGCGCGGCCTACCCGAAGCGCTCGATGTGCAGTTGGGCCGGCGGGTTCGGGTAGAAGGACGTGGTGCCCACGGACCAGTAGCCGGACGTGCCGGGGATCGGCGTCAGCTCCGTCATCAGTACGGCCGGCGGGAGTTCCGGGCCCCGCTCGCTGACCCACGCCGTACCGTCCCAGCGCAGATAGTGGGCGCGCGACTGGTCCCAGAAATCCCACCCGGTGATGCGGTCGGGCCGGCCCCGCTCGTCACCGACGATGGAGCTGAGCAGTCCGATCGAGAACGGTGCCTTGACGGTGGACCACGCGGTGCCGTCCCAGTGCTGGAGGATGATGCTCGGCGGCTTCCCGGGCGGGCCGCCGACCCCGTAGCTGTATCCGGTCAGCCAGATGTCGTCGTGGGTGACGGGGAGTATGCCGGTGAGCGTGCTGCGCAGACCGGTCCCGCGCGCGATCACGGTCCAGGCGCCGTCCCACCGTGCGATGACGTCACCGCACACCCAGACCTCGCCGCTCGGCGTGACGTGGACGCGCGCGGGCGTGGGCGTCCCCTGCGGCAGCGGCGGACACCAGCGCCAGGCGCGGCCGTTCCAGTGCAGCAGCCCGGCCCGGTCGCCGTGGCGGCCGGCGGCCCAGGCGCAGCCGTCGCGGGTGGCGGTCACGTCGTTCAGTACGGTGCCCGCGGTGCCGCTTCCGGGGAAGCGTGTCTCCTGCCAGGTGGTGCCGTCCCACGTCAGCAGATGACTCTGGTCGGAGTCGCCGGTGCCGACCGCCCAGGCCGTACGGGGACCGGCCGCGGCCACGGCGTACAAGGGGCCGGAGTAGGTCAGATGCGCCAGATCCGTACGGCTCCAGGCGGTGCCGTCCCAGTGCAGGGCGACCGGGCGCTGCGGCTGGGTGGTGTCGCCCAGGCCCTCCACGCCGACGGCCCAGGCCACTTCCGGCCGGGGGGCCGCGACCCCGTACAGCCGCGCTCCCGGGCGCGCGGCCGGCGCCGGAACGGTCTGCCAGGCTGCGGCCCGGCGGGTGGCGGTGCGGTGGGCGGCGGTCCCGGTGCCCGCGGTGCGGTGGCCGGGGGTGGTCATGGAGGCGGCGGTGGCCGGTCCTACGGCCGTGGCGGTCAGCCCCAACCCGGCCGCGGTGCCCGCCAGTCCGCCGACGAAGTCTCGTCTTCGCATGCGACAGTCCTTCCTCCGGTGTGTGGATGTGAGGAGGAGAAGGTGATGGACGGTGCCTTTGCAATGCGCTGCCTTGCGATGCAGTGCGTTGCCTTGCGGTGCAATGCGCTGCCTTGCGGTGTAACGGTGTAACAGCGTGCGCAACACCCTGGCCCCGCCCACGTGTCAGGTCAATGCACCCGCCGGACATGGCATCGGGCGGGTCTGCGCCCGCGCCGTGCGGGCGGGCAGCACGTACCGGTAGCCGCCTCCGGATGCGCTCCCCGTCGGCCTGCGGCAGCTTGGTGTTCGCCCCTGCAACAACACGAAGGAGTGTGTCATGGGCGGCAACAGTGCCAAGGACAAGATCAAGGGCAAGGCCAAGGAGATGGCCGGCAAGGCCGGCGACAACGACCGGATGCGCGGCGAGGGCCGTACCGACCAGGCCAAGGGCAAGGCCAAGGCGCGATGGACGAGATGAAGGGCAAGGCCCAAGGGATGAAGGACTCCATGAAGGGCCGCAAGAACTCCTGACCCCGCCCCGCCCGTCCCGTTCCTGGGGTCTCCCCGGCCGTAACGGGACGGGCCCGGCCGGCCCCCGGCCCCCGCCCCGTACGGCCCCCGTGCCCACGCCCACCCGTGCCCACGCCCACGTTTGCACTCGCACCTTCACGCCGACCGTAGAACTCAGACGTCCCCAGGTGACGGCAACAAGGGCGGCCTGTCGAAGACGCGTTCAGCGCAGTGTTGGATGGGCGCATGACCCGTACCGCTGTCACACGACTTCATCAGGCCATCTCCCGTATCCGGGACGCCACTCGCGACCGTACGGCCACGGGAAGACGGCCGGAGGACGCCGACGGCCTCACGGGCACCTTCGCCACGGACGGGGCGCTCGGCTTCGACCCGTTCCCCTTTCTCCGCGCCCTGGACAGGGCCGGCTCCCATGCCGTGGTCGTCGGCCAGGTCGCCGGCATCATGCACGGCTCGGCCGAATTGACCGGCGACCTCGACCTCCTGTGGGACGGCACCCCCGCGCAGGCCCGGGCCCTGCGCGACGCCCTGGTCATCGTCGGCTGCCCCGAGCCGCCCGCCCTGGACCAGGCGCAGGTCGCCTACCGCGTGGACGGCGCGGCCGGAGACCTGTGCACGCCCGCCCTGGACTGGGGCGGCCTCGACGTCGCCCCCTGCCTGTCCCGTGCCGAGCACGCGCACGACCCGTCCGGCTTCACGATCCGCTACGTGGCCCTCGACGACCTCATCCGCATGCGACGGGCCATCGGGCGGCCGAAGGACCACCGCCGCGCCGACGAACTCGAACGCCTGCGCCGCCCTTGACCGCGTGATGGGAGGATTGGCGGTCAAACAACCCGAGGGGGCCTGTTCGCGTGCCTACACCGGCCGACTACCTTGAATCGGCGCGTGCCGAGACGGACGCCGCCGTACTGCATCGCCTCGCGCGTCGCCCCTATCCCTTCGTCTGGCACGCGTTGGCCGTCAACCCCCACACGCCTCCCGTGGTCCTCCGCGAGTTGTCCTCGGCACGCGACAGCCCGTGGAACGACAACAAGCTGCTCCGTCTGCTGGCAGAGCACCCCCATGCCGACGGTGCCGTGCTGCGAGCGGTCCTCCAGGCCGTGGCCGCGAAGCTCGCAGCGGGCGAACGGCCCTACGCGGCGGTCGCCGCACTGGCGCGACGCGAGGAGCTGGAGGCCGAAGAGGTAGGACGCCTCGGGGAACTGAAAGGAGCCTCCGCCCGACTGCGCAGACTGCTCGGCCGGACGCTGAGCGCGCGCTCCGGGGGACCGCCGCCGACCGCCGGCCCCGAGTGACGTCTGCCCGGCCTTCTCTGCGGACCGGCCCCTCCGTTCCGTGACTTTCCGTGTGTCCCCGATGAAACGCAGGTGTCCGGGATGCCGGAGCAACTGCCGGGCGGTCACCGGGTGGAACTACCTCGGTGTCCGCGGGCTCACGGTCATGCGGATGTCGTCGGCCGCCCACAGCACGAACCGTTCGATCGGCGTCACTTCGTGTCCCGGCGCGGGCCGGAACCGGAAGCGTTTGAGCAGTACGGCCATGACCAGCTCGGCCTCGACCATGGCGAGAGAGGCGCCCTCGCAACTGCGCGGCCCGATCCCGAACGGGATGTAGGCCAGCCTCGGCCGCTTGGCGACCTCTTGCGGGGTGAAGCGCTCGGGCAGGAACCTCTCGGGCTCGGGCCAGTGGTCGGGGTTCATATGGACGGCCCAGAACGGGTAGAAGACCGTGGTCCCGGCCGGGATCTCGTAGTCGCCCAGGGCAAGCGCCTCGGTGGTCTCGCGCGCGCCGTACGGGCCGGGCGGGTAGAGCCGCATCGACTCCTTCAGCACCATGTCCAGGTACGTGAGCCGCCGCAGGTCGGCGTACTCGGGCACCGTACGGTCACCGAGTACGCGGTCCAGCTCGCTGGCGACGCGTTCGGCCGCCTCGGGATGGCGCCCCAGCAGATGCAAGGTCCACGAGACGGCCACCCCGGTGGTGTGGTGGGCGGCCAGCAGCGTCATCATCACGGTGTCGCGGATGCGTGCGGGGCGCTCACCGGCCTCGACGAGCGCCCCGATCAGATCGCTGGGGTCCGTACGGCCGCCGGAGCGGTGCGCCGCGACGACCCGGTCGACCGTCGTGCGCAGATAGGCCAGGGCCCGCGCGGCCCGCTCGGTGCGTTCCTCCTGCGGGCCCGGGGCCGGCACCTCGTAGAGCTGTCCCAGGTATGTGGTGAGCACCTCCTCGAAGGCCGCGATGACACGGTCGGGGTCCGCGGCCTCGCTCCCCAGCGCGTACACACAGATCATCCGCAGCGACAGCGCGGTCAGATCCTTCTGGAGTGCGACCGGCTCGCGGCCGGCCTGCCCGGCCCAACGGTCCGCCAGGTCCGTCGCCAGCGCGGTGAACCGCGCGAAGTGCCGCTCGTGAGAAGGGCGTTTGGCCAGTACCGACAGCAGTACCCACCGCCACAGGGTGGGGGTCATGAGCAGAACGGTTGATTGGGATGCCATCTAGTCGCTCTGCGTAACGTCGGTTCCGGGTATTCCGCCGTCGGCGTGAGGGTGCTGACAGGAGCGTATGGCGGGCGGCTTGGGTATGAGGGCGTCCTTCCGCGGACTGAACGAGGGGCGATGGAAGGACAATGATCCGGAGGGTCTCCGGTTTCGCTACGCTTATTTTGTCGCAGCGGTGGGCCCTGGTGGCGGTCCAGCCGGGGATCTGTGTATCGAGATCCCCTGAGTGCCGGCGCGTCATTCGATGGGTCGTCAGGTCAGTTCGGATTCGAGGCGGCGCTGCAGCTCGCCGAGGGTCTCGTGGGCGAGGTTGAGCCTTTCCGGGTCGAGACCTTCGGTGGTGCGCAGGGCCAGCTGGGTGTAGGCCGCCTGCATCCTGTGCAGTGCGGCGCGGCCGGGCGGGGTGACCTCGAGCAGCTTGGCCCGCTGGTGTGCGGGATTGGGCCGGTAGCAGGCGAGTTCGTCCTCGACGAGCAGGTCCGCGACGCGCTGGACTGCCTGGCGGGTGTGGCCGAGCCGGCAGGCGATGGCTCCGATCGGGGCGGCTTCGTGTTCGACCTCGGCGAGGACCTGCCAGCGCGCCAGGCTCTGGCCGGTCGGCCGGGCGATGCCGTTGCCGATCGCTTCGACGACGTCGGCGAGTCTGACGACCTGGTCGATCAGCGCGCTGTAGGCATCACAGGCCCGGTCGCCATCGTTGACAACATGTTGTCGTCTAGCTACCTTCTCGGACATGGCAACATGTTGTCATGTTGCGCTTCGGGCCGCAATGAGCGAATGAGGAGTGCCGCATGTCCTCCGTATCCCGCCCCCTCTTGATCTCACGCAGCATCATCATCGCCGCACTGCCCTCGACGGTTTTCTCGGTGCTCGCCGATCCGCGCCGTCACGCCGACTTCGACGGCTCGGGCACCGTGAAAAACGCGGTATCGGGACCCGCCCGCCTGGGCCTGGGCGACACGTTCAAGACAGCCATGAAACTGTTCGGCGTGCGCTACCAAATCGTGAACACTGTGGTCGAGTTCGAGGCGGACCGGCGCATCGCGTGGTGCCACCCCGGCAAGCACCGCTGGCGCTACGAACTCGAAGCCGTCGACGGCGCCACACGGGTCGTCGAGACCTGCGACTTCTCCACCTCGCCCGTGCGCGGACTGCTCCTGCGCACACCGTGGCCCCGCTGGAACGCCGAGGGCATCGAGAAGACCCTGCCGCGGCTCAAGGCCCTGGTCGAAAACGGCGCCTGAAGCGACGGGCGGGGCGGCCCGGCACGCCGGCCGCAGCCGGCCATGCACCCCGTATGGCCGGGACCGTCGCACCACTTGGACATGCTTCCGCGGAACGTTCGCATGCCGCCGATCGCGGCGCGCAGGGGCGATCGCTGCCTCGGGCCCAACACCACCTTCAGCGCGGCGTGCCGCCGCAGTGTGTATTGCACAACCCAGGAGAGTCACATGGCGTTTGAACCCCGCCCCTTCCGGATCGACACACCCGAAGAAGACCTCATGGACCTCGCGGAGCGCCTGGAGCGCACCCGCTGGCCCGATGAACTGCCTGGGGCCGACTGGTCCCACGGCGTCAACAGGGCATGGCTGCGGGACCTGGTCGGCTACTGGCGCGAGGGCTACGACTGGCGAGCGCACGAGGCGGCGCTCAACGCGCACCCGCAGTTCACCACCGAGATCGACGGGCAGAACATCCACTTCCTGCACGTCCGTTCCCCCGAGCCTGACGCGACGCCCCTGATCATCACGCACGGCTGGCCCAGCACGATCGCCGACTTCCAGGCGATCCTCAAACCGCTCACCGATCCCCGCGCGCACGGAGGCGACCCGGTCGACGCCTTCCATGTCGTCGCGCCCTCCCTGCCCGGGTACGCCTTCTCCGGTCCGACCCGCGATCGCGGCTGGGGCGTCAACCGCACCGCCCGCGCCTGGGCTCAGCTCATGAGCGGCCTGGGTACGAGCGCTACGCGGCCCAGGGAGGGGATTTCGGCAGTCTCATCGCGCCCGAGCTCGGCCGGGTTGCCGCGGAACGGCTGATCGGAGTGCACGTCAACGCATTGGCCTTCGCCGCGTGGCCCATGTCCCCCGACGAGCTCGACATGCTCGGCGAAGCCGATCGCGAACGGGCGCTCGCACACGAGCGGTGGTGGTACGGGCGTTCCGGCTACATGCACGAGATGAGCACCCGCCCACAGACGATCGCCTACGCGCTGAACGACTCGCCCGCCGGTCAACTGGCCTGGAATTCCGAATGGTTCGTCGACTACGACCCCGCCGCGACCAAGCACACCGCCGTCGACCGGGACGCGATCCTGACCAACGTCACCATCTACTGGCTGACGAGGACAGCGGGCTCTGCCGCACGCCTCTACTTCGAGGCCGGGGCCGAACTGCCAACGGGAAGACCGTCGCCGTCGATGGTCCCGACAGCGGTGGCGAACTTCCCCGGGGACCACACGATCCGGGACCTGGCGAAAAGGTCCCACCTGATCACCCGCTGGCGGGAGTACGAGCGAGGCGGGCACTTCCCAGCCCTCCAAGCACCCGAGCTACTCGTGGCCGACATCCGGGAATTCTTCCGAAGCCTGCCCGGCACACCCTGACGCAGGGCTGACCCCACCCCAGAGAGGAACCACTGTGCAGATCGGCATCGGACTTCCGAATCAGGTCCGCGACGTCAGGGCGTCGGCCCTTCCACCCTGGGCGGCCCGGGCCGAGGAAGCGGGATTCTCCACCCTTGCCACGACCGGGCGCTACGCATACCCGGGCGTGAGCGACACCGTCGCGCTCGCGGCCGCGGCCGGGGCGACTACCACGATCGGACTGCTCAGCGCGGTCCTGCTGGCCCCGACGTGGCCCGGCGCTCTGCTGGCCAAGGAGATCGCGGGCATCGACGGCGTCTCCGGCGCCCGGCTCACGCTCGGTGTCGGCGTCGGGTCGCGCGAGGACGAGTTCACCGTGCCCGGTCACGGCATGCACGGTCGTGGCGCGCGGCTGGAATCCGACCTGGCGACGTACCGCGAGATCTGGAGCGGGGCGCCGGCCGGCAACGGACCGAACCCGGCCGTGCCGTCGGGCACCCGGCACGTCCCCATGCTGTTCGGCGGGTACTCCGCTCGTGCGCTGGACCGCAT
Organism: Streptomyces sp. MST-110588; assembly: GCF_022695595.1. Classification (NCBI taxonomy): domain Bacteria; kingdom Bacillati; phylum Actinomycetota; class Actinomycetes; order Kitasatosporales; family Streptomycetaceae; genus Streptomyces; species Streptomyces sp. MST-110588. Next base: position 806,715 of record NZ_CP074380.1, on the reverse strand, counting down.
GGTGCGCTGGGGAGAGGGCTACATCGGCGGTTCGCTGCCTCCGGCCATGACGGCGCCCAGTTTCGAGGCGGCGAAACGGGCCTGGCGACAGGCAGGCCGCCAGGGCGCCCCGAAACTCGTCGTCCTCACCTGTTTCGCACTGGGCGACCCCGAGGCCGGACGGGCGAACATCGAGGACTTCTATCGGCTGGCCCCCAAGGACATCGCCGCCAACGCGGTGCTCCGCACCACCCGGGAGACGATCGAGCGGTCCATCAAGGAGTACACCGACCTCGGTGTGGACGAGATCATCTTCGTGCCCGCAACGGACGACCTCGACGAGGTCACGAGGCTCGCCGACATCGCCACCTGAACAGCCGTCGGGAGCCGACGTACAGCAAGACCTCCAAACGACCGGCCCGCCCGGCGCGAAGTCCTCACACAGCTCCGCGCCCAGTGCCGGCGCAGCGTCGCCGAGCCGGTACCGCTGCCCACGATCGCGCGGAAATGCTCGAACGATGCTCATGATCACGCGCCGGTGCTCACGAAATCGCGGAACCTAGAGCCGCCATCACCTGCAGATTGCCGGCCTCGCACAGCGGGGCCAGGAACGCGAACAGCCGCTCCGGCCGTTTGTCGATGCCGGCCGTGGCCTCCAGCAGTACGGGGTCGGCCACCGATACGGCCGTCTCCGCGCCCGGAAGCTGGAACCGTACGACGGGCCCGCACTCGGCGTGCAGCCGCAACTGGTAGTTGTGCAGCCCGCCCGCCGCCGCGACGGCGCCCACCCCACCGTCCGCCCGGGGCTCGGGACCAGGGATACGCATGGCCACGCCTCCTCGCTCATCGCCCGGTTCCGCCGTGACCCGCCCGGGCCTCGCGCGCCAGGAGCGCGCCGGCGGTCGGCCGGCTCCATCATGTCCTGGACGGCCCGCTCCAGGAATGCCCCACCTTGAGCCCGGCTGCGGCACGCCGGCGCACAGGCTGGGTGAGGAATCGTCCCGGCAGGCCGTCAGCATTGCCTCCGCCGTCATCCATTGCAACAAGTCGTTGCATTCAAGCTCAACATCATTGCACCAATTTACCGCTCCTAGCCTGCAATAACGCCGTCACTTGATTGACGATTTACTGAACGCAACGTAGCTTTCGAGCATCGCAAAACACATGCCGACGCGAGCTGAGGAGCGGTCATGAATGAGACGACGCATGGAGCCACGAACGAGTCCCTCCATACCGTCACGACGATGCCGTCGGCGCGCCGGCCCGGCTGCCCCTTCGACCCGCCGACGGAGCTGACCGACGCCCGCCGGCACGGCCCCATCAGCCGCTACACCTTCCCCGGCGGTCGACCGGGCCTGCTGATCACCGGATACGACCTGGTCAGGTCGGTTCTGGCCGACCCGCGGTTCAGCTCGCGCAAGGACCTCATGCTCCACCCGACCATCGACTACGGGGACATCGAGGTCCCTCCGGCGCCGCCCGGCGAGTTCCTCCTCATGGACGACCCGGAGCACCGGCGCTATCGCAAGCCGCTGGCGGGCAAGTTCACCGTGCGGCGGATGCGGCAGCTCACCGAGCGCATCGAGCAGATCACCGCCGACTGCCTGGACGCGATGGAGAAGACCGGGCCGCCGGCCGACCTGGTGACCGCGTTCGCCAAGCCCATCCCCGCCATCGTCATCTGCGAGCTGCTGGGGGTGCCGTACCAGGACCGGGACTCCTTCCAGGAGCAGGTCGAGTCGTTCATGAACGGGGAGACCGGCGACGAGGAGCTGATCGCGGCCTACACCGCGACCCAGGACTACCTCGCGGAACTGGTGGCCGCCAAGCGCGCGAACCCCACCGACGACGTACTCAGCGACCTCACCGACAGCGATCTGACCGATGAGGAACTGCGCGGGATCAGCTTGATCCTGCTGGCGGCGGGGCTCGACACCACCGCCAACATGCTCGCGCTGGGCACCTTCGCGCTGCTGCGGAATCCGGGGCAACTGGCCGCGCTGCGCGCCGATCCCGCGCTCGCCGGCCGGGCCGTGGAGGAACTGCTGCGCTATCTGAGCGTCGCCAAGACGTTCATGAGGACGGCGCTGGAGGACGTGGAGCTGGACGGCGTGACCATCGAGGCCGGTACGCGCGTCATCCTGTCGTACCACACCGCCAACCGCGACCCCGAGCGCTTCACCGACCCCGACGTCCTCGACCTCCGCAGGCAGGACGGCGGGCACCTGGCCTTCGGTCACGGCATCCACCAGTGCCTGGGCCAGCAACTGGCCCGCGTCGAGATGCAGGTCGCGTTCACCGCCCTGGTCGACCGCTTCCCCACGCTGCGCCTGGCCGTACCGGCCGAAGAGGTCGGCCTGCGCCCGGAGACGGCGGACATCTACGGGGTGAAGAGCCTCCCGGTCACCTGGGACGCGTGATCGCCGGCGGGCCGATCGGCAGCGCTCCTCCACGGGCAACGGTGCGTTGGTGTGAGTCAGGGCGTGGCCGGGGCTGTACGGGACGCGTGGTGCCGTGCGCCGGCGAAGACGAGTGAGACGTTCTGCCCGCCGAACCCGAAGGAGTTGCTGAGTACGGCCTGCTGGGGGACGTCCCGTCGCTCCGTGACGACATCGAGATCGATGTCGGGACCGATGCCGGCCGCGGTGAGGTTGCGGGTCGGCGGGATGACGCCGTGCTCCACGCCGAGGACGGCGATGAGCGCCTCGATCGCGCCGGCGGCGCCGAAGAGATGGCCGAGCGCCGCCTTGGGGGCTGTCACGGTGGCGTGGCCGAAGACCTTCCCGATCGCGTGGGCCTCGGCGATGTCGCCGACCGGGGTTCCGGTGGCGTGGGCGTTGATGTGGCTGATCTGCCCGGGAGCCAGACCGGCTTGCGCGAGGGCCTTGTGCATGGCCGAGATCTGACCGGAGCCGTCGGGGGCGGGCGCCGTGATGTGGTGGGCGTCGGCGGCGATGCCCGCGCCTGCGAGCACCGCGTGGACGCGCGCGCCCCGGGCGCCGGCATGCCCGGCGCTTTCGAGGACCATGACGGCGGCGCCTTCGCTGAGGACGAATCCACTGCGGTCCGCGGCGAACGGCCGGGACGCCGACGCGGGTTCGGCGGTGTGCCGCGACAGTGCCTGTGCCTGGGCGAAGCCGGCAACGGTGATCGGGGTGATGGCGGCCTCGGTCCCGCCCGCGATGACCACGTCCGCCTCGCCGGCCCGGATGAGCCTGGCCCCCAGGGCGATCGCCTCGGCACCGGAGGAGCACGCCGAGACGGGCGTGTAGACCCCGGCCCGGGCGCCGTATTCGATGCTGATCAGCGCTGCCGCCGCATTGGGCATGAGCATGGGGACCGTACGCGGCGAGACGCGCCGGGTCCCGGCCGCTTCCAGTACGTCGTCTTCCTTCAGCAGTGTCCGTACGCCACCGATGCCCGTGCCGATCGCCGATGCGAGCCGGTCCGGGTCCACCTGCGGGGTACCGGCATCGGCCCAGGCTTCGGCCGCCGCGACGAAGGCCGCCTGCTGCGTGCGGTCCAGCCGCCTGGCCTGTACCGGCGGCAGCAGCTCGGCGGGGTCGATCGCCATGGTGCCTGCGACGGTGTCGGGAAGGCCGGCGTCGTCGTGGCCGGGCAGGACGCCGCCGCGGATGCCGGACTCGCCGGCCAGCAGGGCGTCCCAGGTGGACGCCACATCTGCCCCGAGGGGTGTGATCGCGCCGAGTCCGGTGACGACGACTTCGGTCCGGTGCATGCTACTCAACCTTTCTTGTATGCCATACAAGCCAACGAGGCATTGTTGTATCACATACAATTCCGGTGTGGACAAGAAGCGAACCGAAGCCCGGGAAACGTCGGCCCGGCCGCGTGACCGCGGTCGTGCGACCAGGCGCCGGCTGATCGAGGCCACCGCACGGCTCTGCAAGGAGCGGCCCGGCGCCGAGGTGAGCGTCGCGGAGATCGCGGACGCGGCAGGCGTCTTCCCCAATCAGGTCACCTACTACTTCGGCTCCAAGGACTCACTGCTCGTGCACGCCGCCTTCCTCGGCCTGCTGCACGACGCCCGACGGATCGAGCGCATCGGCCGCCAGGCCCCCGACGCGGCGGCGTTCCGGCGCAACATCGCCCGCGCCGTACTGGCCATGCCCTCGCTCCCGTCGGTCGCACGAGCACTCGCCGCCGGTATCTCCCGGCCCGAACTCGCCCCCGTGGTCGACCGGCACCTCCAGTTGCTGTTCCGGCAGTCCGAGCGCTTCGTGAGCCGGCTCGTCGACGGTCGCGGCTGGCGGGCCCGTCGACCGCTCGACGTGGAGGCCAGGACGTTCTGGAGCACCGCGCTCGGCGCCGTGCTGCTGGTCCGCGCCGGGGCACACGGCACGGTCGCCGACCTCGACCTCGCCGGAGCCCTGACCCTTCACGACGACCCCGGGCCGCGCGGTCGCTCCTCGGATGGCCGGTGAAACCGGTCGCCGCCGCGGCCGGTGCGCTGCTAGCTTGCCGCCGTGGATCTCTTCTCGCGCTCGTGGGCAGCGCTGCGCACAGCCGTCGCCGAGCTGGCGGACGAGGACTTCGCGCGGCCGTCCGGCTGCACCGGCTGGCTCGTGCGGGACCTGGTGTGCCACCTGGTCATCGACGCCCAGGACGTCCTGATCACCCTGGTCACGCCTGCCGGTACGGAACCGACCCGGGACGCGGCGACCTACTGGAACCTCGTCGAGCCCCCGACCGGTGACGACCCGCTCGACGCGCTGATCGTCCGGCTGGCCGCCGCGTACGAAGAGCCGTGGCTGCTCAAGTTCCACCTGGACGACGTCGGTTCCGCCGCCGGCCGCGCCGCCGGACTCGCCGATCCCGCCCTCCGGGTCGCCACCCAGGACATGGTGCTCACCGCGGGCGACTACCTCCACGCGTACGTCCTGGAGTGGACCCTGCACCACCTCGACCTGATCGCGCACCTCCCGGACGCCGCGCAGCCGCCCGCCGAAGGGCTCGCCCGGTCACGTGAGCTGCTGGAGAAGATCGCCGGTGCGGCGTTCCCCGCGTCCTTCTCCGACAAGGACGCGCTGCTGATCGGCACCGGTCGGCGGGCCCCGGCCGAGGCGGAGAAGGCCGAACTGGGGGAACTGGCCGCCAGGCTCCCGCTCGCGATCGGCTGACCGGCTCGCCCGCCGGGGCGCGGACCGCCGCGCGGGCCCGGTGAGTCGGTGGGCCTCTGCCGAGCGTTGACGTTGCGCCCGTGCGCCCCTCATGCCTCGGTTTCACCCCATGGTGTGGACGGTCCCGGGATCGGGCCGTCCCGTCGGCTTCCTGCACCGAGTATGCGAGGGCGGCCTGCGCCGTGCCGGGGAAGCCGCCCGTGATCTCCGGCGCGCCCGGCCGCACGTACCGTCCCCACAAGAGAAAGCGGGTCTTATGCATCTGACTCCGCATGAGCAGGAGCGCTTGCTGGTCCATGTCGCGGCCGAGGTGGCACACAAGCGCCGCGACCGGGGGCTGCTCCTGAATTATCCCGAGGTGATGGCCGTGCTGACCGCTCATGTCCTGGAGTCGGCGCGCGACGGCCGGACGGTCAGCGACATCATGGATTCGGGCCGTCAGGTGCTCGGTCGCCAGGACGTGATGGCCGGCGTCCCCGAGATGATCAAAAGTGTCCAGGTGGAGGCCACCTTCCCGGACGGCACCAAGCTGGTCACTCTCCATGATCCCATTCCGGAGGCCGCAGAGGAGCCCGAGGTCTGTCCGGGCAAGGTCGAGCACCCCCGGCCACCGCGCTCGCCGCGCTGCCCGGTCGGCTGCGACGAGGGCGAGGCCGAGAGCGGGGACCCGTGCGCCTGCTGCGAGGAGTGCGCGGACGAGGCCGCCTGGTATGAGGCGATCGAGTTCAACAAGGCCACCCTGCTCAGCGGCGGCAAGAAGACGATCAAGGTACGGAACACGGCGGACCGCCCCGTCCAGGTCGGCTCCCACTACCACTTCGCCGAGGTCAACCCGGGCCTGGAGGTCGTGGAGAACCCGGTCGGCACGCCCGTCACCAACGGGCAGCTCAGGTACTGCGCCGAGGCCCGGGGCCGGCGGCTCAACATCGCCGCGGGCACGTCCGTACGCTTCGAACCGGGCGACGAGTGCTGTGTGGAGCTGGTGGAGATCGAGGGCGACGCCAAGGACGACCTGACGAGGATCCAGGGACTGCGCGAGGGGACCCTGTGATGGCCGGCCGACCGGACCGCAGGCAGAGCAACGTACTGAAGCGGGCGGATTACACCGCCCTGTACGGACCGACCACCAAGGACCGCGTCCGCCTCGCCGACACCGAGCTCACGGTGGAGATCGAGGCCGACTGGAGCGGCGGACCGCGACACAGCGGCAACGAGATGATCTTCGGCGGGGGAAAGGTGATCCGCGAGTCGATGGGGATGTCGCACATCCCCAGGGGCGGGGCGGCGACGCGTCCCGTGAGCCCGTCGACACGGTGATCACCGGTGCGCTGATCCTCGACTGGTGGGGTGTGGTCAAGGCCGACGTCGGCATCCGCGACGGCAGGATCGCGGCCATCGGCAAGGCGTACAACCCCGAGACGATGAACGGGATCGAGGACTTCGAGGAGCCGGCCCGCCATCGTGCCGACCCGGCCGACACGCTTCCGCCGACGGCGGAACCGACGAACTTCGTGGTCGGCCCGAGCACCGAGGTGATCTCCGGCAACGGGCGGATCCTCACGGCCGGCGGCGTGGACACCCACGTCCATTTCATCTGCCCGGGAGAGATCCAGGAGGCCCTTGCCTCGGGCGTGACCACCCTCATCGGCGGCGGTACCGGACCGGCTGAAGGAAGCACGGCCACCACGGTGACGCCGGGGACGTGGCACATCACCCGGACGTTCGAGGGGCTGGACGCGTACCCGGTCAACATCGGTCTGCTGGGCAAGGGCAGCACGATGAGCAAGGAGGCCCTTCACGAGCAGGTGGACGCCGGGGTCTGCGGCCTGAAGATCCACGAGGACTGGGGTGCGACCCCCGCGGTGATCGACAACGCGCTGGAGGTCTGCGAGCAGCGGCACATCCAACTCGCCCTGCACGCCGACTCGCTGAACGAGTCGGGTTTCCTCGACAGCACCCGCGAGGCGTTCAAGGGCCGCTCCCTGCACATCTTCCACGTCGAGGGAGCCGGCGGCGGCCACGCGCCGGACATGATCGAGCTGGTCAAGGAGGAGAACGTCCTTCCCGCCTCGACCAATCCGACCCGCCCGCTGACGGTGAACACCGTCAAGGAACACATCGACATGATGGTGGTCTGCCACCATCTCAACCCGGACATCCCCGCGGACATGGCGTTCGCCGACTCCCGCATCCGGCCCTCCACCATGGCCGCGGAGGATCTCCTCCACGACATGGGCGCCATCTCGATGATGTCCTCCGATGCCCAGGCCATGGGCCGCATCGGCGAGATGATCCTGCGGACCTGGCAGACGGCGCATGTCATGAAATGCCGCTACGGACCCCTGAAGGAGGACCTCGACAACGCCAGGATCCGCCCGCCCGAGGAGGACCCGGACCACTCGTACAACGGCAAGGCGCTGACGCCGAACGACAACTACCGGGCACGTCGCTACATCGCCAAGTACACCGTCAATCCGGCGATCACACACGGCATCGACCAGTACGTCGGTTCCGTGGAAACCGGCAAGCTCGCCGATCTGGTGCTGTGGGAGCCGAAGTTCTTCGGGGTCAAGATCCATATGGTGATCAAGGGCGGGCAGCTCGCCTACGCGCAGGTCGGCGACGCCAATGCCTCGATCACGACGCCGCAGCCCTACCTGCCGCGGGAGGTCTGGGGCGCCACCGGCCACTCCCCGGCAAGCAACTCCTACAACTTCGTGGCCGACGATCAGGTGGCACTCCGGCTGAACGGCGGCGCCGACGCGGACCACACGTACGACGGTCTCGGCCTCGGCAAGAAGTTCGTGGGGATCGGGAGCACCCGGGGGGTCAAGAAGCAGCACATGAAGCTGAACGACACGGTTCCCCAGAGCCTGGAGGTCGACCACAACAGCTTCGAGGTCACCATCGGCGGCGCGACCACCGGGGACGCCCGTACCGTGCTCAACGGCGCGACCGTACCGCGCGCCTACGTCAGCGAACTGCCGATGGCGCAGCGGTACTTCCTGTTCTGACCTGGGCCGGCCTGCTCGGCCCGTTCTCCCGTCCGCCTGTCTTGAGGTGATGTGACCTGACGTCGTCCCGTACCCGGGTCGCCGGACACCGGCCCCCCGGCGACCCGGGCGTGTGCACTCCCGGGCCCGAGGAGCCGGCCGGGGTGTGGGCCACCGCCCGCATCCGGGCCGCGCACAACGGACGCCTGACCGCACTTCCGCAACTGCACAGCGAGGGACCGTTCCATCTGCGGCGCATGCGCACCGACGGGAGTGCCGCCAAGGTGGGGATCATCGGCGCGATGAGCGCCCCGCTGGGCGGCGACCGGCTCGCCCTGGACATCACCGTCGGGGACCGGGCGGAACTGGAGGTCACCACGGCCGCCGCCACGCTCGCCCTGCGCGGTCCCACCACCGCGGCGGCCACCTACGACGTACGGCTGACGGTCGGGGACCACGCGACCCTGCGCTGGCTGCCACGGCCGCTGATCAGCGCCGCCGGCAGCAATCTGCATCAGACGTGCACCGTCGAACTCGCCGCCACTGCACGGCTGGTGCTGCGCGAGGAGCAGCTTCTGGGCCGGGCCGGCGAGGAGCCGGGCCACCTCGTCAGCCGCCTTCTGGTCCGCCGGGCCGGACGTACGCTGCTCGACCAGTGCTCGGCGTACGGGGACCCGGAGCCCGGCTGGGACGGCCCGGCCGTGGTGAACGGGCACCGCGCCGTCGGGCAACTCCTGCTCGTGGGCCCGGGGACGGACACCCGGCGCCCGCCCGTCCTGCTCCGGGAGGGTTCCAAGGGCGGGTGCGCCGTCCTCGCGCCACTGGCGGGCGGGCCGGCCCTGCTCGCCACGGCCGTGGCCCCGGCCTCCTCCGCGCTGCGCGACCTGATCGACGAGGCGCACGCACTCGCCCTCGGAAAGTAGCGTGGCCGGTGATCCGCGGGCACGACCGCGGCCGGATCACCAGGAGGAGCGACATGAGGACCACCCGCACACGCCGGGCACGCCTGACCGACCACGGCGCGCTCGTCACCCGCGTACAGCAGTGGTGGGGCGACTCGCGCACGCCGGCCCAGGCCCGTGAGCTGTCCCTGCTGCTCCCGAGGCTCTTCCTGCAGTTCTTCGCCTCGACCAGCCTGGTGGTGGAGGACGGCACCGGGATCAGGGCCTTCCTCGTCGGCTTCCACTCCGCCGACGACGAGGAGGGGCGTACATCCATTTCGTGGGCGTCGACCCGGAGCTGCGGGGACGAGGCGTGGCCCGCGGCCTGTACACGGAGTTCATCGACCGGGCCGCGGCGGCAGGGCGCCGCGAGGTCCGGGCGATCACCTCTCCGGCGAACACGGGGTCCATCGCCTTCCACCAGGCCATGGGCTTCGTACTGGAAGAGGGGGACCGCGAGGTGGACGGTCTGCCCGTACACACGGATTACGACGGGCCGGGCCAGGACCGGGTCTGCTTCCGGAAGCGGATCACCGCCAGGCCCGCCACGGCAGGCGCGACCGAAGGGGCGTGAGGTACGCCCGGGTGAGCCGTGTCTCACCCGGGCGGCAGCTCTTGTCCATGCAACGAGTTGCATACCAGGATCGGGGCATGGCGCTCGAACACGCGATTCTCGTCTCGCTGCTGGAGAAGCCGGGCTCCGGCTACGAGCTGGCCCGGCGGTTCGACCGGTCCATCGGCTACTTCTGGACCGCCACCCACCAGCAGATCTATCGCGTGCTCAAGCGTATGGAGGGTGACGGCTGGATCGACGTACGTCAGGTGTCGCAGCAGGCCCGGCCGGACAAAAAGGAGTATTCCGTCGCCGAGCCGGGACGTGCCGCCCTCGCCGAGTGGCTGCACGAGCCGATCGAGCAGGAGAGCGTCCGGCACGAACTCGCCGTGAAGATCCGCGGCGCGGCCTTCGGCGATCCGGCGGCGCTGATCCAGGAGATCGAGCGGCACCACCAGGCGCACGCCGACCGGCTCGCGCACTACCTCGCGGGTGAGCTGCGGGACTTCACCGGGCCCACGGCACCCGCCGTACCCGATGCCGGGCAGGAGCTGCAGCATGCCGTGCTGCGCGGCGGCATCGCGTACGAGCGGATGACGCTCGCCTGGCTGGAGGACGTCCTCGCCACCCTCCGCCGGCTCGACGCGAGGCGCTGAGACGTCGGGCAGCCGACGGAACGCCCGTCTGCGAGCCCCGAGCCCCGAGCCCCGCTCCCTGAGCCCCGGCCCCTGAGCCGGTGATTCCCGATCCTTGACTGCCGGTCCACGACCCCGGCCCTGGTCCACGACCTCGACCCCGGTCCTGACCCCGGTCCCGACCCCGAGCCGAAAGGCGACCCCCATGGCCGACCCGCTGCTGTTCAACCCGCGCACCTACGACCCCGCGCACTTCGACCCCGAGACCCGCCGGCTGCTGCGCGCCACCGTCGACTGGTTCGAGGAGCGCGGGAAGCGCAGGCTGATCGAGGACTACCGCTCCCGCGCCTGGCTGGCGGACTTCCTCGCCTTCTCCGCCAAGGAAGGGCTGTTCGCCACCTTCCTCACCCCGGCCGCCGCCGCGGACGGCCATCAGGACAAGCGGTGGGACACCGCCCGGATCGCCGCACTCAACGAGATCTTCGGCTTCTACGGGCTCGACTACTGGTACGCCTGGCAGGTGACCATCCTCGGCCTCGGCCCGGTCTGGCAGAGCCGGAACGCCGCCGCCCACGAGCGTGCCGCGCGACTCCTGGAGCAGGGCGAGGTGTTCGCCTTCGGCCTGTCCGAGAAGACCCACGGCGCGGACATCTACCACACCGACATGCTGCTGGAGCCGGACGGCACCGGCGGCTTCCGGGCCAGCGGCTCCAAGTACTACATCGGCAACGGCAACGCCGCCGGACTCGTCTCGGTCTTCGGCCGCCGCAGCGACGTCGAGGGCCCGGACGGCTATGTCTTCTTCGCCGCCGACAGCCGCCACCCGGCGTACCACCTGGTGAAGAACGTCGTGGACTCCTCGAAGTACGTCAGCGAGTTCCGCCTGGAGGACTACCCGGTCGCCCCCGAGGACATCCTGCACACCGGCCGTGCCGCCTTCGACGCCGCCCTGAACACCGTCAACGTCGGCAAGTTCAACCTGTGCACCGCCTCGATCGGCATCTGCGAGCACGCGATGTACGAGGCCGTCACCCACGCCCACAACCGCATCCTCTACGGCCGCCCCGTCACCGCCTTCCCGCACGTACGCCGTGAACTGACCGACGCCTACGTCCGCCTGGTCGGCATGAAGCTCTTCAGCGACCGCGCCGTGGACTACTTCCGCTCCGCCGGCCCCGACGACCGCCGCTACCTGCTCTTCAACCCGATGACGAAGATGAAGGTGACCACCGAGGGCGAGAAGGTCATCGACCTGATGTGGGACGTCATCGCGGCCAAGGGCTTCGAGAAGGACACCTACTTCGCCCAGGCGGCCTCCGAGATCCGGGGGCTGCCCAAGCTGGAGGGCACCGTCCACGTCAACCTCGCGCTGATCCTGAAGTTCCTGCGCAGCCACCTGCTGGACCCGGCCGGGTACGAGCCCGTGCCGACCCGCCTGGACGCGGCCGACGACGACTTCCTCTTCCGGCAGGGCCCCGCCCGCGGCCTGGGTTCCGTACGCTTCCACGACTGGCGCCCCGCCTTCGACGCGTACGCCGAGGTGCCCAACGTCGCCCGCTTCCGGGAGCAGGCCGACGCCCTGTGCGAGTTCGTCACCACCGCCGCCCCCGACGAGGAGCAGAGCCGTGACCTGGACCTGCTGCTCGCCGTCGGACAGCTCTTCGCGCTGGTCGTCCACGGCCAGCTCATCCTGGAGCAGGCGCGGCTGACCGGCCTGGCGCAGGACGTCCTCGACGAGCTGTTCGCCGTCCTGGTACGGGACTTCTCCGCGTACGCCGTCGAGCTGTACGGCAAGGACTCCGCCACCGCCGCGCAGCAGGACTGGGCGCTGGGCGCGGTCCGGCGGCCGGTCGTCGACGAGGCCCGCTCGGCGCGGGTCTGGGAGCGCGTCGAGGCGCTGTCCGGGGCGTACGAGATGGCGCCGTGAGGCTGTAACGCCGTTACGGCCTGGTGACCGGGGGCGGCCCGCCTCGTACACGGGGCGGGCCGCCCCCACCGCTGTCCGGCGCTGCCCGCCGGTGACCGGGATCGGGACCGGCGGCCCGCCGCCTCTGTGAGCATCGACGCCGTTGTGGAACCGGCACCCGGGCTCTGGAGGACAGCGCAATGAGGAGGCGACGGCCGCAGGACCGGCCGCCGGAGCGGGCCGGCATCCCGTCCGCGGCACGCCTGCTGTGGGCGGCCTCGCACCGTCTCACACCGGCACTCGCCGCGGCCGTCGCCGGGGGAGCGGCGAGCGCCGCGCTGCTCGTGGTGACCACGGGCCTGCTGGTGGGCTCGCTGCCGGCGGCGGTGGACGCGGGAGTGGACTCCCCGGCCGGGCGGCACATGCTGCTGATGCTCGGCGCGTTCGGGGCGGCGGCGCTCTGCCAGACGGTGCTGGGCGCGCTGGAGTCCGGTGCGGGCGCCGCGCTGCGGATGCGGGTCGCGCGGTCGGTCGAGGAACGGGTCACCGCCGCCGGACTGGCCCCGTACGGAATCGCTCATCTGGAGGACCCCGGGTACGCGGACACGCTCCGGCTGGCCACCGACCCGCAGACCCGGCCCGACGCGCTGGCGGAGCTGCTGCCGGACGTGCTGCGGCCCCGGCTCCAGGCCGTCGGTCTGATCTGTCTGCTGGCGTCGTTCCGGTGGTGGGCGCCCGTACTGCTGTGCCTGGCCGCCGCCTTGACCTACCGCGCGTACCTGGCGATGGCGCACAGCGTGCACGGCAGCATGGCCGAGGCGAGCGCGGTCATCAGGCGCGCGGGCTACTACAGGAGCCTGGCGGTCGATCCCGAGCCCGCCAAAGAGGTACGGATCTTCGGCCTCGGCGACTGGGCGGCGGACCGGATGACCGGCACCTGGCGTACGGGCATGGCGAAGGTGTGGGCCGCCCGGCGGCGGGCGACGGGACGGGCGTACGGCGCGGTGCTGGTGCTCGTACCGGCCGAGGCGGTGGTGCTCGGCTGGGCCGCGGTGGCCGCCGCGCGCGGCGAACTGGGGCTGGCGCACCTGGTGATCGTGGTGCAGGCGGCGATCGGGCTGCCCGCACTGGCCTGGGCGGGGGACCCCGACTACCTGCTGCGCAGCGCGCTGTTGGGGCTGCGGTCGCTCATCGCCCTGGAGCGCCGTAGCAGTACGGCCACCGGCGGGTCAGGGGATGGGCCGGCGGGCAGGCCAGGGACGGGCCGGGGAGCGGGGGCAAAGGCGGGAGCGTCGACGGCTGCCCCGGACCGGTCCGCGTACCCGACGTACCACTCCGCCGGGAGATCGTCGTCGAGTCGCTGAGGTTCACCTATCCGGGTAGCGGCGGTCGCCCCGTCCTGGACGGCCTGGACCTGCGCATCCCGGCCGGGGCATCGGTCGCCGTGGTGGGAGCCAACGGCGCGGGCAAGACCACCCTCATCAAGCTGCTCGGCCGCCTCTACGAGCCGGACAGCGGGCGGATCACCGCCGACGGGACCGACATCCGCTCCTACGACCCGGCCGGCTGGCGCCGCCAACTGGCGCCCCAGCTTCAGGACTTCGTGAAGTACCCGCTGTCCCTGCGGGACAACATCGGCCTCGACGCCCCCCGCACGCCCGACGGCCACAACGCGGTGCGGCAGGCCCTGACGCTGGCGGGCGGCGCTTCGCTGCCGCGGCACCTCGGCGGCGGCTGGGAGACGGTGCTGTCCCGGGAGTACGAGGACGGCGGCGAACTCTCGGGCGGGCAGTGGCAGAAGGTCGCGGTGGCCCGGGCCCTGTACGCCGCCCGGAACGGCGCGCTGCTCATCCTGGACGAACCCACCGCCCACCTGGACGCGCGCGCGGAAGCCGAGTTCTTCGAACGGTTCCTGGGCGTGACGCGCGGCCGGACCACCCTGCTCATATCCCACCGGTTCTCCGGCGTACGCAAGGCCGACCTCATCTACGTCCTGGACCACGGGCGCGTCGTGGAGGCGGGCCCGCACGACCGGCTGATGGCCGCCGACGGACGGTACGCGCGGATGTACCGGCTCCAGGCCGCGCGCTTCCTCCAGGACGCGGAGGCGGAAGGAGAGCGGTGCGCCGCAGCGGAACCCGTACCCGTACGCCTGCCCGCGGAGCCCGCACCCGCGGAGCCCGCACCGCGGAGCCCGCACCCGCGGAGTCCGCACCGGCCCAAGAGACCCAGGACGGCGGAGAAGACCACGACGAGGAAGAACGGCTGTCCCGCCCCGCCCGCCGCTCGCCCGGTGGCGCGCTCGCCGCCCTCGGCACCGTGGTGGCCGGCTCCTTCCGGGAGTCCAGGAAACTGGCGCTCCTGGGACTGTTCCTGGTCCCGGCCGCCGCCGGGCTCGGCGCCCTCCAGGCGCTGTGGCTGCGGTCGATGACCGACGGCGCGGAGCGGCACGCGCTCGGCCCGGCACTGGCCGGAGCGCTGCTGCTGGTGGCGACCCTCGCCCTGGCGCAGGCGCTCCAACTCGCCGGAACCACCACCCGGATCGGGCTCAGCGAACGGGTCGGTTTCGCCTTCGACCGGCGGGTCGCCCGGCTGACGGCCCGGATACCCGGCCTGCGGCACCACGAGTCCGCCGCCTTCCAGGACCGGCTGCACCTGCTGCGCTCCCAGCTCCTGGCCATGGGCGGGCTGCTGAACTGGCTGCTCAACCTGCTCGAAGACCTCGGCGGCTTCCTGGTGACCGCGGTCCTGCTGGCACTGGTCCACCCCGCGCTCCTGGCCCTGCCCCTGGCCGGGCTGGTGGCGCTGCGGCTCCAGGTGGCCTCCCGCGGGGTCCTCGCGCGAGCACAGGAGAAGTCGGCGGCCGACCAGCGGCTGGCGGGCCGGCTCGCCCGGCTGGCCGCCGGGCCCGCAGCGGGCATGGAGGTGCGCCTCCTCGGCGCCGGCCCCGCCCTGTCCCGGCGCCGTGCGGCGGCCCGCGACCGGGCCGACGCGGTCATGGGCCCCGCACAGTGGAAGGTGGCGGCCATCGGCGGCGCCGCCGGGCTGCTGAACACCCTGAGCCTGCTCGCCGCGGTCGGCGCGGTGTCCGTACTCGCCGCCGAGGGCCGGGCGAGCCTGGGCGCCGTACTCCTCGCGGTCCTGCTGACGGGCCGGTTCGTGGGGCATGTCGCCGGGCTGGTGGGCGGTACCGGCATGATCGTGGACCTGCTGCAGAGCGCCGAGCGGTTCCGCTGGCTGCGCTCCTACGCGCGCCGGGTACGGCCCGCGGCCCCCACGGCGGACGTCCCGGCGGCGCTGCGCCGGGGCATCAGCGTCGAACGGCTCACCTTCCGCTACCCCGGCACCTCCCGCACCGTCCTGCGGGACGTCAGCCTCCACCTGCCCGCCGGCGGCGTGGTGGCGCTGGTCGGTGAGAACGGCTCCGGCAAGACGACCCTGATCAAGCTGCTGTGCCGGATGTACGAGCCGACGCACGGCCGCATCCGGGCCGAGGACGCCACGCTCGCGGCGTTCGATCCGGTGCGGTGGCGGGCCCGTCTCAGCGCCGGTTTCCAGGACTTCGTACGGTTCGAGCTGCTGACGCGCGAGACGGTCGGGGTGGGGGACGTGACCCGGCTGGAGGACCGCGGGGCCGTCCTGGACGCGCTGGACCGGGCCGGGGCGGCCGGACTGACCGCGCGCCTGCCGCACGGACTGGACACCCAGTTGGGCCGGCAGTGGCCGTCCGGGGTCGACCTGTCGGGCGGGCAGTGGCAGAAACTGGCCGTGGGGCGGGCGCTGATGCGCGCCCGGCCGCTGCTGCTGGTGCTGGACGAGCCGACGGCGTCCCTGGACGCGGAGACCGAGCACGCGCTCTTCGAGCGGCTGGGCGCGGCGGCCCGTGCGGCCAACGGCGCGTCCGGCGGCGCCGTCACCCTCCTGGTCTCCCACCGGTTCTCCACCGTACGGGCGGCCGACCTCATCGTCGTCCTGGACGGCGGCAGGGTCGCGGAGACGGGCAGCCACCGGCAACTGATGGCGCGCGGCGGCCTGTACGCGAAGATGTACGGGCTCCAGGCGCGGGCGTACCGGTGACGGTGGCGCAGCACC
The DNA here is from genome assembly GCF_022695595.1 of Streptomyces sp. MST-110588. NCBI lineage: Bacteria > Bacillati > Actinomycetota > Actinomycetes > Kitasatosporales > Streptomycetaceae > Streptomyces > Streptomyces sp. MST-110588. The sequence continues at coordinate 790,475 of NZ_CP074380.1, read as the reverse complement.
GCCGAGGCATTCCGGTCCCGGGGCGGACGGCACCGGGCACGTCATGCCCGTAGCCCGTCATCGCCCGTAGCCCGTCCCGCTCGTCGCTGTTCACCACCGCTCACCGCCGCTGACGTCCCTGCCGTTCGTGCCAGCGGGAGGCGGGCCGACACCGCCGTGCCGCCTCCCGGCTCGGACTCGACGGTGAGCGAGCCCGCGATGCGCGCGGCGCGGGCGCGCATGCCTTCCAGGCCGAAGCCGCCGGTCGTGGTGCGTACGGGTGGCTTCAACGGGTCAAAGCCCCGCCCGTCGTCGCGGACGTCCAGGACGACCTCGTCGTCCATGAAGCTGAGCGTGACACCGACGCGGGAGGCCAGGGCGTGCTTGGACGCGTTCGCCAGGGCCTCCTGGGTGATCCGCAGGAGCGCCGAGGAGACCTCCCCGTGCAGGTGCTGCGCCGTTCCCGTGAGCGTGAACTCGCCGCGTACGCCGCTGCGCTCGGCCCACTGGTCGACCGTCTTGCGCAGTGCCTGGGGGAGCCCGTCGTACGTCAGGCCCACGGGCGCGAGGTCGTGCACCGAGCGGCGGGCCTCGCCCAGGCTGTGGCGGGCCAGATCGGTGGCGCGGGCGAGGTGCGCCCGGGCGTCGGCCGGGTCGGGTGTGTTCGCGACGGCCTGGAGCTGGGTGATGATGCCGGCCAGGCCCTGGGCGAGGGTGTCGTGGATCTCCGCGGCCAGCCGGCCGCGTTCGTCGGCGATGCCCGCTTCCCGTGCCTGGACCAGGAGCTGGGCGTGCAGGGAGGCGTTCTCCTCCAGGGCCTGCTGGAGGGCGGCGTTGGCGCGTTCCAGTTCGGTGATGGTGGCCGCCCGCGCGCGGGACCGCTGCGCCGACTGCTCGGAGAGGTGGCCGACGATCGCGAACAGCGCGTTGTCGGCCACCAGGAGCCCGCCGAACGCGACCCACTGCATGGAGTTGTGGAACGGCAGCCCGCCGGCCTGGGCGGTCGCGATGGGGAAGGAGCAGGCGAACGGGCCGAGCCACCGCAGGCGCCGCCCGGGGATCAGCTCGTTGGCGTCGAAGCAGCCCGCGGCGGCGTAGAACGCGAGGAAGGGGTTCAGGCAGGTGAGCGCGGAGCCGATCGCCCAGCGCACGGCGTAGTACGCCGCCGAGGCGGGGCCCGGGCCAGGGCGGCTGCGAACGGCCCGCCCCCACCACAACTGGAGCACGAGTGCCGCCAGGACCAGTACGGCGACCGCGGTCCGTCCGGCGGCGGTCGGGGTCAGCAGCCGGGCCGACGCTGCCGCCAGGAGCGTGCCGATGCCGAGCAGCCCGTACGGCTGCCACCTGCGGAAGGTTTCCTCGCGCCGTTCGATGTTCGCGTCCGCCGTCGTCATCCACCCAGTCTGCACGGCCACGGGTACGGCCACGGCGACGGCCACGCCCGCGCCCACGGCAAGAGCGCCGGCCTGCGCCGGCGCTCTCGTCACCTGCCCCGGGCGGGGCTCACCTTCAGACCGGCTGCCGCAGCCACCGGGCGTCGAGCGGCTCGACGTCGTTGACGTAGCTGACGAACCGCGCGTGGGTGGCCAGGTCGGTGACGGCCGCCGTCAGCCGGGTGAGTCCGGCGGCGGAGCCGGCGTCCCGCGCCTGGTCCAGCCACTCGGCCAGGAGGCCGGCGGACCGCTCGATCCGGGCGCGCAGGGCCACCGTCGCGGTCAGCGGTCCCTCCTTGACCATCGTGCCGGCGAACTCGCTCCAGGTCTCCCGGCCGTGCGGCAGCGTGCCGTCCTCGGTGCCGGTGCGGTACAGCCGGTCGTAGTCCAGGCCCTGGTGCCAGGCGGTCGTTTCGGCGCTGAGGCTGCCCGATTCCAGGATCGCGACGACCTCGCCGAGCAGGGCGCTCGCGTTGAGCAGCTTGGCGCGGGCCGAGGCGACGTACACGCCCACGGAGGCCGCGCCGTCGCCGTGCTCGGCCAGTTCCGTGGCCTTGTAGACATCGCCGGTCGCGCCGAGCAGCGCGATCCCGGCGTTCCGTGCGAGACGCTTCTTGTCGCGGAGCGACTCAAGGCTCAGCTTGAATGCCTTGTTGCAGTTGACGCTCATTCTTCCTCCCCCTCTATGCGTCGGCGGTGGCGGTGACGGCCGCCGTGCCGAGTACGTTGATGATGGCGAGTGCCTGTCCGTATACGCGGACGCGGTCGAATTGCGTGATCGCCTTCCACGGGAATTCCCGCCAGACGGACGCGTCCGCGGTCGCGGTGGCACGGTCGAAAGTGTCGAGTTCTGCGGAGAATTCGCGCAGTTCCGCAATGAAGTGCGTGAAAGCCGCCTCGTCGCCGCCCGCGGAGTACCGCCGGGCGATGGCGTCCACGGACTTCTCGTCGAGGTCGATCAGCCCCGTACCGCCCGCCTCGCCGAGGACTTCACCTATGCGGAAGGACCCGTTGCCCGCGGTCCGCAGCAGCTCGTCGTGCAGGGCGTAGAAACCCAGCTCCACGGCGGCGCGGTGCGAGGTGTCGTACTCGGCCAGGGCCGCCTTGACCGCCGCGGCGGCGCAGGAGACCCGCACCGCGGCCTGGCGCGGATCGTTCAGTTCCAGGTCGGACAGGAGCAGGTGGAGCTCGGCGCCCGCCCGCATGAGGTGCGCGGACCCGGTGGCGATCGGCGCGTCCACGCGGACGTAGATGTCGTGCGCCGTGCTGTCGGTCGGGGCCGGCTGCTGCGGCTGCTTGTTGCAGATGAGACTCATCGTGGAATACCTCCTTCGACGGTTTCCGGCGCCGAATGCTCGATTCTGTGCGGATAGCCGGACCGGTCGGCGGCGGGAAATCGTCTGATGGCTGAGGTTGTTGACGTGAGCCGATACTCGCAGGCATTCTGACGGTCGACCTGCCAAGACGGCCGCAGCCGGACGCCTCCGGATCGGCCCGGACGGGGTACACGGGGGACACGGGGGAATGGACCGGGGTCATGAAAAAGGCGTTGCCGGTGGGGCCCGCAATTTCATCGGCGAAATCGACGGAGTGGAGGGTCTGGCCGCGGTATTGCGCCACCTCCGGCGCCGGGAAGCCCGCCGGAAGGGCGATTCACTGCTGACGTACCGGGAGCTGGCGGCCCGTACGGGATGGGCGCACGGCGTGATCGGGGACTATTTCGCCGGCAAGACGCTGCCGCCGACCGACCGTTTCGACGTCCTCGTACGGCTGCTCGGCGCGTCCGGCGCCGAACAGGGGGCGCTGGCCACGGCCCGCGACCGGGTGGAGGAACGGCGGCGCGGCCGGGGTGCCACCGTCCCGCCGTCCGCCGCCCGGCCCGCACGGTACCCCGTACCACGCGAACTGCCGCCCGACGTCCCGCAACTGACCGGACGCGCGCGGGAACTGGCGGTCCTGGACGCCGCCCGCCCGCAGTCGCCCCCGAGCCCCGCCACGATCGTGGCCCTGGACGGACCACCCGGCGTCGGCAAGTCGGCCCTGGCCGTACACGCCGCGCACCTGCTCGCCGACCGCTTCCCCGACGGGCAGCTCTACGCGGACCTCCAGGGCGCCTCCTGCGGCCTGCGCCCGCTGCCGCCCTCGGTGGTCCTGGCCCGCTTCCTGCGGGCACTGGGCGGACCCGCCACCCCGCCCGACAACGTGGTGGAAGCCGGCGCCCTGTACCGCGCCCTGGCCGCCCGCCGCCGTCTGCTGGTCGTCCTGGACAACGCCCATGACGCCGCCCAGGTGCGCCCGTTGCTTCCGGCGACGCCGAGCAGCGCCGTGCTGGTCACCAGTCAGCGCATCCTCGCCACCGTCAACGGCGTCGTCCACCTGCACGTGGGAGTGCTCCCGGAGGACGAGGCGCTCACCCTCCTGGGCACCTTCGCCGGACGGGGCCGTCTGCTGGCGGACCGGCCCGCCGCCGAGTCCATCGTCCGCGACTGCGGCTGTCTACCCCTGGCCTTACGGATCGCCGGCGCCCGCCTGGCCGCCCGCCCCCGCTGGCCGGTACGCGCCCTCGCCGACCGGCTGGCCGACACCCGCCACCGGCTCGACGAACTCGAATACGACGACCTGCGGGTGCGCGGCACGTTCCAGAAGGGGTACGAGGTGCTGGTGCACAGCACCAACGCCGGGGACCGCGCCGCGGCGGCGGCGCTCCCGCTGCTCACCCGGCACGACGGCGCGGACCTGAGCCTCGGCGAGGCGGCCCGGGCCCTGGGCCGCCCCGAGACGGCGGCGGAACCGGTCCTGGAGCGCCTGGTGGACACCCAGCTCCTCCAGTCCCCGGCCCCCGGCCACTACCGCTTCCATGTGCTGCTGCACCTGTTCGCCCAGGAACAGGCGAGAAAGGCAGCCATGGTCCTGGCCGCCACGGCACCCCAGGAGGCCGTGGCCCGTACGGGCCCGTGAAGCCGTACCGTTTCGCCCGGGCGCGCACGGCCACGTCGTAGGCCACCCGGGCCGCCCGGTGCGCCGGTGGCGGTTTCGACCTGCGGTGGCGTTCCGAGCCGCTGTCCGTACTGGGCGGTCTTCCCGGTTCCGGAGCCGGGCGACGGCCTTCGACGCCCTTGGCGAGAACGGGCTCCGGCTATCCGACCGATGGCGTCCGCAATCCGGTGACGCGGCCCTCGTGGAGGGTCAGACGGGAGCCGGAGAAGCGGGAGCGCATGCGACGGTCGTGGGTGACGACCACCAGGGCGCCCTGATAGCCCGACAGTGCCTCCTCCAGTTCCTCCACGAGCACGGGGGAGAGGTGGTTGGTGGGCTCGTCCAGCAGCAGGAGGTCCACCGGTTCGCTCACCAGACGCGCCAGTTCGATCCGGCGGCGCTGCCCGTAGGAGAGCTGCCCCACTCGCAGACGGAGGTCGGCCGGGTCGAACAGGCCGAGGGAGAGCAGCGCGTCGATGTGTTCGTCCGGGTGGCCTTCGCGCCCGTACGCGAAAGCCTGGGGCACGGTCAGGTGGGGCGGCCACGGCCTCTCCTCCTGCCGCAGGTGCCCCACCCGGCCGGGTACGCGCACCACGCCGGCCGCCGGGCGCAGTTCACCGGCCAGCACCCGCAGAAGCGTGCTCTTGCCCGCCCCGTTGGGGCCGGTCACCAGCAGCCGTTCGGCCGGCCGCAGCCGCAGGGACGGTATGTGGAGCCGGCCCTCGACGCGTACGCCGGTGAGGTCGGCCGCCGCTGTCACCTCCGGTGTCGCCTCCGGTGCTCCCGTGGCCGGGCGCCCGGCCGCGTCGTCGCCGTCGCGGGCGGTGGTGGTGATGCGGGCGGTGAGGACGAGCGGGTCGCGGGGCGGCGCGACGGGGTTGCCGGTCAGCCGCTCGACACGCTCCTTGGCGTTACGGACACGGACCATCGCGCCGTGCCCCCGCCCGCGCGAACGGAACGCGCCGTGGCCGAACACGGCGAACGGCAGCTTGCGCGGAATGCCGTCCAGCCGTGCCACGTTGGTGGCGGCCAGCCGCCGGTTGCGCTCCAGTTCGGCGCACCAGTCCGCGTACTCCCGCAGCCGCCGCCGGCGTTCCGCGGCCTTGGCGGCGAGACAGCCGCCGTAGCCGTCCCCGTACCGGGTGACCCGGCCCGCCTCGACCTCCAGGACCGTGGTGGTCAGCCGCTCCAGGAACACCCGGTCGTGGGTGACCGCGACGACGGTGCCGCGGTGCCCGCGCAGACGCGACTCCAGCCAGGCCACGGCCCGGTCGTCCAGGTCGTTGGTCGGTTCGTCCAGGAGCAGAAGTTCCGGTTCCGAGGCCAGGGTGGCGGCCAGGGCCAGACGCGACCGCTCGCCCCCGGACAGCGTGCCGAGCTTTCTGCCGCGCTCCAGGCCCGGCAGGCCCAGCCCGTGCAGGGCGGTCTCCACCCGGGCGTCGGCGCGGTAGCCGTCCCGGGCCTCGTACTGCGCGAGCAAGTCGGTATAGGTTCTGAGGGCGGCGTCGAGATCCGCTTCCGCCGTACCGGCCGGTGACGCGCCGGCTGGGGACGCACCGGCCGGGGACGCCCCCTCGGCGAGGGCGGCTTCGGCCCGGCGCATCCGGGCTCGGAGGTCCCGCAGGTCGGCCAGGGCCAGATCCACGGCGTCCTGTACGGAGGCGTCCGGCGGCAGCTCCAGCGTCTGCGCCAGATACCCGACGCCGCCGGGCGCGTGCACGGTCAACTCGCCGTTGTCGGCGCGCTCATGGCCTGCCAGCAGCTTCAGGAGGGTGGATTTGCCCGAGCCGTTCTCGCCGATGACGCCGATCTTCTCGCCCGGCTTGACGGTGAAGGAGACCCGGTCGAGCACGACGCGGTCGTCGTAGCGCTTGAGTACGTCGTGGAGGCTGAGCTGTGAGCGGTGCGTGGCGGGTCGGGGTGAGGGTGAGGGTGAGGTGGGCAAGGGGTTCCCCATTTCTCGGCGGGGCCGGTCGGGTCGGATCGGGGGTACTTCCCGGGCCCGTACGCGTACGCGGCAGGCGTACCCGGCAGATGTGCCCGCACAGGTGGCCGCCGTGTGGAAGCACGGAAGGCGGCGGCGCGGCACCGGGCGGCGCGCACGGGCATGGCGACGGCGGAGCACTGCTCTACGCGGTCGCGCCTTGGAACATCACAGGGATCCCATGCGGAACACCGTAGAGGGTCCCGCACTCTTTGGCAAGACGAACCGTCTCGTATCGCGTGGATGGGCTTTCGGGACTCTCCGGGGCCTCATTCCTCGATGGCCCCGCCCACCGCCCGCAGGTGCTCGCGGAAGGTCAGCGAGGGTGTCTCCCGACGCGCCGCCAAGTAGGCGTCGAACCGCACCTGGCTGCGCAGCGGGACGCCCGTACGGATCCGCTCGGCCTGCCGCCGCTCGGTGTCGCGGATGGAGCCGGCGAGCGCGCGGATCTCCTTGGCGCGGCCGGCCGGCAGGAAGAGCACGCCGTCGTCGTCCCCCACGACCAGATCCGTACGGTCCACCGTCCAGTCCCCGACGACGGCGGACGTCAGTGCGTCGGGGCGGCGGTCGTCCAGGCGCAGCGGGCCGGTGGGGAGCGCTCCGAGGCTGAAGACCGGCAGTCCGATCTCCCTTATGTCGGCCGTGTCCCGGTGCAGGCCCCAGATCACGATGCCCGCCAGCCCGGCGGCCCGTGCCTCCAGGGCCACCAGATCGCCGACACAGCTCTCGTCGAGCCGGCCGCCGTTGTCGACCACCAGTACGTCTCCCGGCGCCGCCCCTTCGAACGCCTCCAGGAAGACATCGACGCTGCCGGCGTGCCGTGCGGGAGCCACCCGCCCGGCGAGCCGGCTGCCGGGCACGACGGCCTGCACGGACGCGGGGGCGCAACGGACCGGGATCCGGGCGCGCAGACACGCGTCCGCCAGATGAGCGGTGGTCAGCGCCGTGAAAAGCGGCCCGGGTCGCTGTCCGGGTTCGTGCCCGGGTTCGTGGTGGCCCATCCGCCGCTCCGTCCCCTCGCCGCGCGCCGCGCCGCGCCAGGTGACGCCGGCCGGCCACCACTATGGGGCATCGACGCGGCCGTGGGACATACCCCGGGGCCGCTCCGGTCATGGCTTCGGTCTACAGCTTCGGTTCACGGCTTCGGTTCACGGCTTCGGTTCACAGTTTCGGTAAGGTCGGCCGGGGAGGAACGAAGTGCGGGTAGGTGAGCGGACGCGAACGGGTGGTGCGGTGGCGCACCTCCTGCTGGTCGTCGTGCTCGCACTCGGCGTCTTCATCATGCACACGCTGGGCCATCCCGAGGGCGGGAACGATTCCGCGACGGCCGGCTCCTCGCACGGCGTGATGCCTGGTTCCTCGCACGGTGCGATGGCCGCCGATCACACGGCGATGCCCGCGCACCACGGCGCCACGGCCCCAAGTCACGGCGCCGTCGCCGCGGTCGGGGAGCCCGCCCTCCTCCTCGCTCCGTCCCAGGGGGCGGGAGCGGGCGGAAAGCCTGTTCACACGATGGACATGACCTCCCTGTGCGTGGCCGTACTCGGCGCCTGGATGCTGGGCGTACTGGCCTGGGCGGCGCCGGCCCGCTTCCGTACCCGTCCCCTCGCCCCTCCCGCCTGGTTCGCCGCCGCCCTGCGGCCGAACCCGCCGCCCCCGCTCCCTCCTCCTGACCTCATACAACTGTCGGTCCTGCGGACGTAGGCCGGCCCTGCGCACGGGCGCGCGCGATCGGCGCGCTCCCGCGACCCGGCCTGCCCACCCAATCCTCAGAACTGACCACAGAGGTGTACGAACCATGCGCACTGTCCAGCGCTCCACCCACCGCTCGGCTCCCCAGGACCGTCCGGTCCCCGCGACCCGCCCGGCCCGCCCGTTCCGTTCCCGTACGGCGATGACCGGGGCCGTCGCCGCCGGCACCCTCGCGCTCACGCTCGCCCTCACCGCCTGCGGTGACGACGGGGCGAAGTCCGGCTCCCCCAAGGCATCGCCGTCGCAGTCGTCCGCGCGGCCGTCGGCGAGCGGCTCCTTCAACGACGCGGACGTACGGTTCGCGCAGATGATGATCCCGCACCACCAGCAGGCCGTGGAGATGGCCCGGCTGTCCGGCGGCCGGGCCTCGGACAAGGAGATCAAGCAGCTCTCCCAGTCCATCGAGAAGGCCCAGGGGCCGGAGATCGCCACGATGCGCGGCTGGCTGAAGTCCTGGGGCAAGCCGGAGTCGGCGCCCATGGACCACAGCGGCATGCCGGGCATGCACCACGGCTCGCACGGAACCGGGAAGGGCGGGGACGGCGAGGACGAGGGCTCGGGCTCCGGTATGCCCGGCATCATGTCGGAGAAGGACATGGCCGACCTGAAGGCTGCCAAGGGGACCGCGTACGACAAGAAGTTCGCCGAGATGATGACCGAGCACCACAACGGTGCGATCGCCATGGCCGAGGACGAGCGGAAGAACGGCCGCGACGCCGCGGCCAAGAAGCTCGCCGGGGACATCATCAAGGGGCAGTCCGCCGAGGTCGAGAAGTTCAAGAAGATCCTCGACCGCCTGTGAGCCGTCCCTGACGCTCCTGCGCACGCTCCTGCGCATGCACGGATACCCGCATGTACGGATACGCGCACGGACGGATACCCGCACGCACGGACGCGCCCGGTGCCGGGCCTCTCAGGGCCCGGCACCGGGCGCCGTCCCGCGTCGCTGTTCCGCGCCGCCCCGGGACCGGCCGCCCGCCCTGTCGCTAACGGACCTCGGTCGCCGTACGGCGGTAGGTCGAGCGGCGGTCGTCGATGTCGGGCCAGCGGTCGCCGTAGACGTTCTCGGTGATCGCCGGCTCCCGCAGGAAGTCGTGCGGAAAGCCGAGCGGTACCGCGCTCACCTCGTCCAGGCGCCGCCGCGCGTCGGCGTCCAGCTCCACCTCCACGGCGGCGAGATTGTCGGCGAGCTGGCTCTCCTTCGTGGCGGCGATGATCGGCACGATGTTCCCGGGCCGGCCGCGCAGCCAGGCCAGCGCCACCTGCGCCGGGCTCCAGCCGCCCTGTTCGGCGACCTCCAGTACGGCCGTGACCACCGCCTCCTCGTGGTGCTGCGCTGTGCCGTCCTCGTCCACGACCGTCAGCCTGCCCGCCTCGCCGCGACGGTACTTGCCGGTCAGCCTGCCCGCCGCGAGCGGGGCCCAGGCCAGCACCGCCAGGTCGAAGGCGCGCGCCTGCGGCAGCAGTTCGCGCTCCGGCGTCCGCTCCAGGAGGCTGTAGCGGAACTGCGAGCCCGCGAAGGAGGTCCAGCCCCGCAGTTCGGCGAGCGTGTTGGCCTGTGCGATCTCCCAGGCGGGCCAGTCGGAGACTCCGATGTAGAGCACCTTTCCGGTCCGCAGCAGGTCATCCAGCGCCCGCATGACCTCCTCGACCGGGGTGAAGTTGTCCCGGGCGTGCACCCACAGCACGTCGACGTGGTCGGTGCGCAGCCGCCGCAGGCTCGCCTCCACCGACTGCACGAGGTTCTTGCGGTGGTTGCCCGCCGCGTTCGGATCGCCCTTGCGGGTCGCGCAGGTGTACTTCGTCGCCAGGACGAAGCTCTCCCGGCGGCCTTCCAGCAGTTCGCCGAGGATGGTCTCGGAGCTGCCGTCGGTGTAGTTGTTCGCCGTGTCGATGAAGTTGCCGCCCGCGTCCGCGTAGGCGTCGAGGATGCGCGCGCTGGTGTCCTTGGCCGCGCCCCAGCCCCAGTCGTCGCCGATGGTCATGGCGCCCAGGCTCAGCTCGCTCACCCGCAAGCCGGTTCTGCCGAACAGTGTGTACCGCATGAGGTCCCTCGTGTCCGTCCGTCGTCGGTGGCTCGTTTCCGGCCAGATCGGACGTACGGCTCCGCGGTCCCGCGGACGTACGTCCACGGCAGACGTTAGGAGCTGGAGCGCGCTTCAAGGCAAGGCGAACCGGACACTCCCACCGGCCGGGTCACACCCGCCGGCCGCTCCTGCCGGTCACCGCTGCCGGTCCGGCTGCGTTTCTACCGGTGCTGGGCTATCAGGCACCGGGCCATCGCCTTGGCCCGGCGGGCGGCGTCCCGGTCACCCTCGGCGGCGGAGACGATCGAACCCTTCATCAGGATGTGCCAGGAGCGGGCGAAGGAGTCGGCGTCCCGCAGCCCGGCGTCCTCCGCCATGCGCCGCACGATGGCCCGGATGTTCTCCAGGTGGGTGATGCTGGCGCGGCCCAACGGGTGTTCCCAGCGCATCTCCAGAAGGACGTTGATGAAGGTGCAGGCGTCGAACTCCTCGCTGCGGAACCAGCCGTCGAACACGTCGAAGATGGCCAGCAGCCGTTCCTCCGCGGTGGCTCCCCGCGCCTTCGCCCCCGCCTCCACGAAGCCCAGCGTCCACTGCTGCTCGCGCTGCTTGAGGAACGCCAGCACCAGGTCGTCCTTGGACGGGAAGTGACGGTAGAGCGTCGCCTTGGCCACACCGGAGCGCCGGATCACCTCGTCCACCCCGACGTCGCGCACCCCCCGCCGGGAGAACAGCTCGTACGCGGTGCTCATGATCCGTTCACGAGCCCCGGCACCCGGCCCGGCGAGAGCTACTTTTCTGGCCATGGGGACCAATTCTAGGGTGGACAGACCTGTCTGTCCCCGCCATGCTTCGAGAGATGCGTGCTACGACGGAACCGTCCTACTCGACCTCCCGGTACGGCCTGGAGGTCAGCGTCCGGTTGTACGAGGAGAGCGCCGCCCTGATGCCACGGGGAGAAATCGACCACGGGTCCGTGGTGGCCCTGGACGACGCGCTGCGGCGGGCCCCCGCCGGTCTCGACGACATCGTGCTGGACATGGCGGGGGTGTCCTTCATGGACTCCGCCGGCCTGCACTTCCTGGACCGCCTCACCTGTTACGGGCGTCGGCACGAGGTCCCGACCCAGGCCGTCAACTGGCAGGGGCAGCCGCGCAGGGTGCTGAGCATCGCCGGCTCCTACTGGTGGGAATGGCCGTTCCCGGCCACGAAGGACTACAAGAGCCGGACTGACCGGAAGGACCGGACGGACCGGAAGGGCCGCAAGAACCGCCCGTGAAGCGGGACCCGCCGCCCGCACGGTTCAGACCGGGGACCCGGTGTCCGACCGGGCCGCGGAGACTGCCTCGGGGGTGACTTCGAGGACACCCTCGCGCCCTGATTCCGTGCCGGGCCGCCCGGTGGAGGCGTCGGCCGGGGCCAAGGCGTCGGCAGCCGAGGCGGTTTCGACGGTTTCGGCGGTCGCGGCAGCTTCGGCGGTCGCGGTACGGCGGGCGATGGCGGGGGCGAGGGCACCGAGAGCGAGCGCGGCGGCCACCCCGGCGATCCCGCTGAACCACCACACCACGGCCGGCCCCGCCGACGCGTACACGCCGGTGCCCACCGCCAGTGCGGTGAAGCGGGCGATGCCCCAGGTCCACTGGTAACTGCCCTGGTAGCGGCCACGGGCGTCCTCCGGGGCCAGACCCGCCACGATCGACCCGGCGATGCCGCCGATCATCGCCTCGCCGACCGACCACAGGATCACGGTCCCGGCATAGGACCAGGTGTCGGCGGCCACCCCGGTCAGTGCCACACCGACCGCTATGAGGACGCTGCCGGCCACGTAGACCGGGATCTGCCGGAAACGGGCCAGTACGGTCATCGCGACCGGCTGCGCCACCACGACCAGGGCCGCGTTGAGCGTCGCCATCAGGCCCAGTGTGGTGGTGGGCAGACCGTCGTCGCGGACGGCCAGCGGCAGCGCGACCTCGGTGAGCGAGTAGATGACCAGCGCGACGTAGAAGAGCGGCAGCAGCGCCCGCATCAGCGGGTCGCGGAAGACCACGCCGTAACCGGCCCCGCCGCCCTTGCCGCCGCTGCCCCGGCCCCCGCTCCGGCCGCGCCGGTGACCGGCCTCGCGTCCGGCCGTGCCCGCCGCCGCGCCGTGCCCGCCCGGCAGCAGTACGGCGGCGACCGCGGCGTACGTCAGCGAGGACACCACGTCCACCGCGAACAGCAGCCAGTAGCCGTGCAGCGCCAGGAAGCCGCCGAGTACCCCGGCCACCGCCGTACCGATGTTGACGGCCCAGTGGAACAGCGAGAACGCCGCCCGGCGCTGTGCGCTTTCGACGCTGTCGGCCAGCAGCGCGCCGGCCGCCGGGCCGACCATGCTGCCCGCCGCGCTCAGCAGCACGGCCGCCAGCGCCAGGGTGAGGAGACCGGGCGCGGCGAAGAGCAGGCCCTGCCCGGCGGCGGTACCGACCAGTCCGGCCAGGATGGTGGGCCGCCGCCCCACCCGGTCGGCGAGCAGTCCGCCGGCCATGGGCCCGATGAGGTTGCCGGCGCCCAACGCACCCAGGACGAAGGGGGCTTGCTCGGTGGTGACACCGCGCGAGGCGAGGTAGTAGACGAGGAAGGGGGTGACCAGATACCCGAGTCGGTTGATCACGGTTCCGGCGAAGAGGACCCAGGCCGTACGGGGCAGCCCGCTGAAGGTGGAGAACATGAGCGAGATCCTGCGTCCGGCCGTAAGATCTCACCTATTGATTTAGTTCAGTCGGAATCCAACGAGGGATTCGACGTGAACACGACCGAAAAATGGGGGTGGTCATGCGCTCCGAGCTGGCCTTTTCGGCTGATGACCTGGCTCTGACCCGCTTCGCGGTCTCACCGATGTGGGAAGTGGTCACCAGCTTCCGGCTGCTGGCGTCCGGCTCGCCGGACCCGGTGCGCCGCAGGTGGATCGAGCAGGTAAGGCCGAGGGTGGCCGCGGCCGGTCTGGACTCCGGGTGGCTCGCCGCACTGGTCCCCGCCGCCGGCTACCTCTGCGACTTCCTCACCCCCGCCCCGCCGAACCGGCGCCGACGCTCGAAGCCGAACTGGCCGCCATCCGCGCCACTCCCGCCGAACAGGTCCGGGCCGACCTGGACACCCTGGACCGTCTCGCCCCCACGGCCCGGCCCGCGACCCGCCGCCGGGCCCTGCGCGCCGACCCCCCGTGCCAGTTGGCCCGGATCGTGGAGGAGATCCGGACGTACTGGGAACTGGCCCTGGGCCCGTACTGGGGACGCGTCCGCGCCGTGCTGGACGCCGAGGTCTTCCACCGCGCCCGGCAGGTCGCCGAACACGGCGCGGGTCACCTCTTCAACGACCTGGACTCCACCGTGAGCTGGGACGACAACACGCTGCGGATGGTCCGCCGGAGCTGCGGCATCTCCCGGGAGAAGAGCGGGGCCGGACTGCTGCTGGTCCCCTCCGCATTCGCCACCCGGATCATGATGTGGGCGCGCCCGCCGGAGCCTCCGCAACTGGCCTACCCGGCCCGGGGTGTCGGCGCCCTGTGGGAGCCCCGCCCCGTACGCCACGCCGACGCGATCGCCGCCGTCCTCGGCCGCTCCCGGACCCGGCTGCTGACCGAACTGGCGGCCCCCGCGTCCACGACCGAACTGGCCGGCCGTACCGGCATCTCCCCGGGCGGGGTCTCCCAGCACCTGACCGCGCTGCGCGGCGCCGGCATGGTCAGCGCCCACCGCGCGGGCCGCTCGGTCCTCTACGCCCGTACGGCGGTCGCCGAGTCCCTCCTGACGGCGGCCGGCTGACGAAGGGCGGCGCGGCGCGAAACCTTGCGGAGAACCGGCAGCGGGACCGGAAGCCGACGCGGCGGTACGGTGACGGACGTCACGCCGCGCCGGTGCCGGGTGCCCCCGCATCGCGGACACCGGTGGTCCGCGACCCTTCCTAGCGTGAGCGTCATGACGACGACCGCGGCGATCACGCCGTTCCGCATCGACATCCCCCAGGCCGGCCTCGACGAGCTGAGGAACCGGCTCACCAGGACCCGCTGGCCCGACGAACTGCCCGGAGCCGGCTGGGAGTACGGCGTCGCCCTGCCGTACCTCAAGGACCTCGTCGCGTACTGGGCCGACGGCTACCAGTGGCGGGCGCACGAAGCACGGCTCAACACCTTCCCGCAGTTCACCACGGTCATCGACGGGCAGAACGTGCACTTCCTGCATGTCCGTTCCCCGGAGCCGGACGCCACGCCACTCCTGCTCACCCACGGTTGGCCCAGCACCGTCAACGACTTCCTGGACATCATCGGCCCGCTCACCGACCCCCGGTCCCACGGTGGTGACCCGGCCAACGCGTTCCACGTCGTCGCGCCGTCCGTCCCCGGGTTCGCCTTCTCCGGCCCCACCCGCGAGAAGGGATGGGGCACCCACCGCATCGCCCTCGCCTGGGCCGAGCTGATGCGGCGCCTGGGTTACGAGCGTTACGGCGCCCAGGGCGGTGACTTCGGCGCCATCGTCTCCCCGGAGATCGGCCGGGTCGCCCCCGGTCACGTCATCGGCGTACACCTCAACGCGTTGGCCGACGCCGCGACGCCCACCGGCCCCGAGGAGCTGGACCGGCTCACCGAGGCCGAGCGCGAGCAGGCGGGGAAGAACGAAATGTGGTGGCAGGGCCACTGCGGCTATGCCACCCAGATGGCGACCCGCCCGCAGACCGTGGCCTACGCGCTCAACGACTCGCCGGCCGGCCAACTGGCCTGGAACCTGGAGTGGTTCGTCGACCACGACCCGACCCGGACCCGGCAGCAACCGGTCGCCCGGGACGCCGTCCTGACCAATGTGACCATTTTCTGGCTCACCGCCACCGCCGGTTCCGCCGCCCGGCTCTACCTGGAAGCGGGCGCCGACGGGTGGGGCGTACGTCCAGCGCCGTCCGGTGTGCCCACCGCGGTCGCCAACTTCCTCGGCGACCACGCCCTGCGCGGGCTGGCGTCGCTGTCGAACCACATCACCCGGTGGACGGAGTACTCCACCGGCGGACATTTCGCCGCCCTCCAGGCGCCGGACGTCCTCGTCACCGACATCCGGGAGTTCTTCCGCGACGTGCGCTGACCGCGGCGTGCGCTGATTGCGACGGAGAGGGTGGTACGGATACGTACGGGTACGCGGCACGGTCGCATCCGTACGCGGTACGCGAAAGGAAGGCGGCCACGGACACGACGCCGGGTCGTGTCCGTGGCCGCCGGTGCAGGCTGGTGAGGCCGCCGATGAACTGGTGGGAGCGCCGGTGAAACGCCGGCGAATCGCTCATGAGCGGTGGCCTCACCCGCGCCGGGCCGCGCGGTGCCCGTTGGTTCAGGCGCCCGGCGGGATCCGGGACGGACGGCCGGAACCCCGGGTGAGGGAGTATCCGGCGATGCCCGCGAGGGCCGCCAGCAGCCCTCCGGCCGCGGTCCAGATCCAGCGGTCGGACCACCAGCCGGAGGACCAGCCGCCGTCCGGCTCGCTCGCCGCCGCCGACCTCTTCGGCGGGGCGCTCGCCCCGTCGCCGTCGGTGCCCGGGCTGCTGCCGGCGCTCTTCCCGGCCTGCGGTGTGGCGCCGGCGCCCGGCACCAGGGGGCGCCGAGCGCGCCGTCCACCGCCCGCGCGCCGCCCGCCTCGGCCACCGTGGCCTCGACCTGGGCCTGGACGGGCAGGCCGAGGTCCTCCTGCGGCAGCTCGGTGGTGGTCAGGCGTACGTAGTAACTGCCCGGCAGCGGGTCGTTCGCCCAGGGCTCGGCCCAGCCGCGCACCGTGCGCAGGGTGCAGGAGAGTTCGACGGAGCCGGCGTCCTTGGCCGCCGTCCTGGTCTGCGCCCCGTAGGCGCACGCCTGGCGGCGGCGCAGTCCGTCGTAGACGTCGAGCTGCCAGGTGGCGTCGGCGTGCCGGGCGGTCTTGGGCAGCGTGACCGTGGCCTTCACCGTCGCCCGCTGTCCCTTGTCCAGGGGCATCACCCAGTAGAGGTAGTCACCCGTGGAGGCACTGGCCGTGGCCCGCTGACCGGGCTTGAAGGCCATGGCGGTACGGAAGTTGGTGCCCGCCTCGGTGGGGCCCGCCCCGCCGCCGTCCGGATCCGCCGTACCGCTGCTGCTCGCGCTCGCCGAGGGGCTGTCGGCCACCGCCGTTCCCGGCGCGGCGATCAGGCCGAGGGCCACCAGGCCCAGACCCGCCAGGCCCGGACCCGCCAGACCGCAGGCGCCGGCCCGCAGCGCCGCGGACAGCCTGCCGGGCCTGCCCGGCGTGCCCGTACCGTCCGGCTCGCCGGTCGTACGCACCGCGTCCGATTCACGTACCGTACGCATCAGTTGGTCCTCCAGACGGTGACGCGCCAGCGGGAGAGCCAGCCCCAGACGAGGCCGACGACCAGGCCCGTGAGGGTCAGCAGGATCAGCAGCCACCAGCCGTGGCCCAGGCCGAAGGAGGCGGCGTCGGAGCCGTCGTCGGGCCCGTCCACCAGGTCGATGGCCAGCTCGACGGGCAGACCCGGGGCGGTCCTGACCGACGCGGGCGCCGAGAAGGAGTTGCTGACCTGGAGACACACGGTCTCCGCGGCACCCTTGTCCGCATCACCGGACTTCGCGTCACCGCCGGACTTCTCCCCACCACCGGACTTCTCGTCCTTGCCGTCGGACGCGGCCTTGGGGTACCGCAGACCGGAGGAAATCACATCGGTGCGGCCGTTCCCCGCCTCGGAGCCGCGGACGATCTCCCTGCCGTGTACGGTCAGCGCCCGCAGCAGTACGCCGTAGTCGGGGTTGACCGCGCGGTCGGCGGCCACGCTCACCGAGGCCCGCAGCTCCTGGCCGGGCCGTACGTCCACCCGGTACCAGCGGTGCTCGGCGAACTTCTCGCGGTCGGTGTACAGACCGGGCTTGAGCTGGGGCGCGTCGGCGCAATCCGAAGAGCCCCGGGTCGCCACCGGAGTGGCGACCGGATCGGCCGCGCGGTCCACCGACTGGTGCACCCGGTCCCGGAGCTGCTTGGTGTGCTCCACGGTGGTGTACGTGCCGCCGGTGGCCTCCGCGATGCAGGTGAGCTGACGGCGGGTCTTGTCGTCCGGGCGCAGCCCGAGCGTGTCGATGACCAGGTGGATGCCCTTGGCGGCGATGTCCCGCGCCACCTCGCACGGGTCCAGCGGGGCACAGGTGTCCTCGCCGTCCGTGATCAGTACGATCCGGCGGGACCCGTCGCCGCCCTTGAGGTCCTCGGCCGCGCCCAGCAGGGCCGGGCCGATCGGCGTCCAGCCGGTGGGGGCGAGCGTCGCCACCGCCGTCTTGGCCTCGGTCCGGTCCAGCGGGCCGACCGGGTAGAGCTGCTTGGTGTCCTTGCAGCCGAGCTTTCTGTCCTCGCCGGGGTAGGTCGCGCCGAGCGTACGGATGCCGAGCTGCACCTCGCCGGGGGCGGCGTCCAGCACCTCGTTGAACGCCTGCTTCGCCGCGGACATCCGGCTCTGCCCGTCGATGTCGCGGGCCCGCATCGAGCCGCTGACGTCGAGGACCAGGTCGACCTTGGGGGAGGGCTTCGTATCGGGTTCGTCGGCCGCACCGGCGGCGGTGGGCAGCAGCCCGACGGTCAGGGCGGCGAGCAGGGCACAGACCCCGGACGCCAGCCGTTTTCTTGTGATCATCGCCGGATCGTATTGATCAATGCTTCCCGAACCAAAACGAGCGGGCCGGGCGCAGAGGTCTGCCGGAACGCGGCCCGGCCGGAGCCGCTCCGGTGCACACCAGCGCGGCCAGCAGTTCCAGTACGGCGGCGGCCGACAGCGCCGCGGGCAGTGACCGGGCGGCGAGGGGCCCGGCGAGACCCGCGCCGACGGCGAACCCGGTGATCTTCAGGCTGGCGCCGGTGGTGAAGATCTGACCGCGCAGACGGCCGGGCGCCTCCTGGTGGCGGATCGCGAAGAGGGCGGTGAGCGCAGGGCCGTCCGCCGCGCCGGCCAGGACCACGGCGAGGACCAGGAGCACCGGGTGGGCGGTCGCCGCGAGAAGGAAGGCCAGGGCCAGTACCACGCTGCTCCAGCGGATGACGCCGTCCGGCCCTAAGCCGTGGGGGCGGCGGGAGAAGACGGCGTTGGCCGTGAGTCCGGCGGCGGCGACGAGCGTGAGGAGCAGTGCTCCATGGCCGGCCGCGCCGAGGGCCCGTTCGGCGAGCAGCGGGACGCAGGCGATCAGGGCGCCGACGCCGGCGTGGGAGAGCACCGAGGCCGCGGTGGCCCGCGCCAGGCGCCGCGTACGGACGATGGCACGGAAACCGGCGGCGAGGTCGGCGGCGAGACCGGTGGTGAGGCCGGAGGTGCGGTGGGCGGTGAGGCCGGAGGTGCGGTCGGCGGTGTGGTGGGCCCTGGGGCCGGGCCGGTCGGGGTTCTTGGGCAGCGTCCACGCACAGGGCAGTGCGAGACAGATCATCAGGGCGGAGACCGCCACGCCGGCCGGCGCGCCCCACAGGCCCGCGACGGCACCGGCCAGTGCCGGTCCCGCCAGGCTTGCGAGGTTGAAGGTCATTGCGTCGGCCGCGTTCGCCCGGGGGAGCGCCGCCTCGGTGACCACGCGCGGCAGTTGAGCCGTCCAGCCGCCGGACAGGGCCGGCCCCAGCAGTCCCGCGCACACCGCCACCGCGACCGCGTACGCGACCGGGAGGCGGCCCAGGCTCAGGAGGACCAGGACCAGCGCCGCCGCGTAACCCAGGAGTGCCCAGGCCAGCAGACGGCCCGGTGCGGGTGACCTGTCGAGCAGCGCCCCGAGGAGGGGGCCGCCGACCGCCGCCGAGATGGTGATGCCCGCCAGGAGCGCCGAGGCCGAGGCGGCGGATCCGGTGGCCGTGAGCCCGGCCAGCAGCAAGGCGGGCCCCGACATCTCGTCCCCGGTGCGGGCCGCCACCGCCCCGGCGGTGTAAGTCCCCATTGCGTAACGCTTGTTCATTCGCAGCACGTTACGCAGGTAACTCAAAACATGGCCAGGTGCGTTACATTCGCCGCATGCAGCCCTCAGACGCCCGACCCTCAGACGCCCGACCCTCAGACGCCCGACCCTCAGGCGCCCTGCCCCCGGCTGCCTCGCGTTCCACCGTTCCCGGGCCCAGGACCGCCGTTCCGCGGCCCGACGCCCCTGACCCCGCCGGCGCGGGAGCCGTCCGGCACACGGTGCAGACCACCGCCCGGCGCACCGTCGCCCTCGTCAACGTGCTGAGCGATCAGGCCCCGACCGTGGCGGCGGTCGCCGAAGTGCTGCGTACGTATGGGGAACCCGAACCCCTCGGCCTCTGCCCGGAGGACGTCGCCGAGATGCGGACCGCGGCCCTGGCGCTGCGCGGGGTCTTCGCCGCCGCTGACGTGGATCAGGCCGCGGCCACTGTCAACGGCCTGCTGCGGCGCACTTCGGGGACCCTCCGCCTCACCTCGCACGGCGGCAGCACGCTGTGGCATCCCCACCTCGACAGCGACGACGAAGCGCCGTGGGGCGAGTGGTTCCTGGCCTCTTCCTGTCTGGCGCTGACCGTCCTGGTGTGGGACCGCGGGCGCCCGCCCGGAGGTCTGTGCGCCTCGGCCCGCTGCCGGAACGTCTTCCTGGCGCAGGGCAGCGGGCCCGCGCGCCGGTATTGCTCGCGGCGCTGTGCGACCCGTGAGCGGGTGGCGGCCCATCGGCGTGCTCAAGGGTGACTGACCCATTACCCGTACGGGGCGCAGGGTGACCCGTATGGGCCGGACAAAAATCAACGTCAACTACCGGTTGACGATCTATCGATCGTCAACTTATGGTTGACGCATGACGAAACCCGCTCGTTCCACTCATCCCATCCGGCTCGACGACCTGATCGAAGCCATCAAGAAGACCCACACGGACGCCCTGGAGCAGCTCTCCGACGCGGTCATCGCCGCCGATCACCTCGGTGAGCTGGCCGACCACCTCATCGGTCACTTCGTGGACCAGGCCAGGCGGTCGGGCGCGTCCTGGACCGACATCGGCAGGAGCATGGGCGTCACCAAGCAGGCGGCCCAGAAGCGCTTCGTGCCCAAGGCCCCGGGCGAGCCGTCGGACCTCGATCCCAGCCAGGGCTTCGGCCGGTTCACCCCGCGGGCACGGAAGGCCGTGGTGGTCTCGCAGGAGGAGGCGCGGGCGGCGGGCCATGCCGAGATCCGCACCGAGCACCTCGTGCTGGGGCTGCTGGCCGAGCCCGAGGCGCTGGCGCCGAAGGCGATCGTCGCGCAGGGAGTGTCGCTGGAGACCGTGCGGCGGACCGTGACGGCCGCGCTGCCGCCGGCCGCGGGCGAGGTGCCGGCGCTCATCCCGTTCGACGCGTCGACGCGCAAGGTGCTGGAGCTCACCTTCCGGGAGGCCCTGCGGCTGGGCCACAACTACGTCGGCACCGAGCACATCCTGCTCGCGCTGCTGGAGCAGGAGGACGGCGCGGGCGCGCTCACCGGTCTCGGTGTCGACAAGGCGGCCACGGAAACCTACGTCGGCGAGGCCCTGGCCGCCATCCTCGCCGGGCAGGAGGAGCCCGGCGAGGAGAAGGGAGGCAAGCAGGGGGAGTAAAGAAGGGAGCAGGGAGGATTTCGGGGCGGCCCGGTGCACCGGGCCGCCCCGGCCGCCCTTACCGGAATCTCTCGGCCAGGACGTGGAAGGCGCGCTTGGGCTCCCAGTACCCCGTGGTGCCGTAAGCGCGCCGGTTCCCTTCCGGATAGGTTTTGACGACCGCGAAGTTCGCCATGTCGAGGTCGTACCTGGCGTCGGGGGCGTACGGATTGTCGGCATAGATGAACTGGTAGCAGAACGCTCCGTACACCCCTTCCGCCTCGAACGCGTCGAGGCACCTCCCGATGCTGTCCGCCTGTTCCTTCTCGTTCCGGCGGCGCCCGCCGGTGACCTCCGGCGGCGTCTTGGAGTAGTCGACGACGGAGAATCCGTCACCGCCCATGTCCTCCGCGCCGGTGAAGGCGCAGCAGCCGAATTCGGTGATCACCACGGGTTTTCCGTACCGGTGCAGTGCCCTGACCTGTTCGGCGTAGGTCTTCTTGTTCCCGGCGTCCCGGTACAGGTCCACGCCGACGACGTCGAAGGGACGCCAGCCCACGCCTTCCCACACCCCGGACGAATAGGTGAGGCACCCGGTGAATTCCTTGCGCACCGCCGCCACGGCGCGGGTCAGGAACGCGTTGAGCCGTTTGTTGTAGACCTCCGGCGGAATACGGCCCAGGGCCTGTGCCCGCTCCTGGTAATCCTTTCCGGGCAGCAGACCCTCCATGAAAATGGTCAGTTCGCAGCCCACGGACAGGCCCACCCCGGGGTGATGGGCCCGCAGTTCCTCCGCGGCGCGGGCCACCGACAGCACAAAGGTGAGGGTGTCCTCGGCGTTCGCGTCGAAATGGCGGGGTTCGAGCCAGACGTACAGCCCGTGCTCCGCCGCGATGCGTGCCGTTCCGGTCAGCCGTCCGAGGTCGTGCCCGAGGAGGATGACGGCGTTGCAGTGCAGCCGTTCCTTGATCGCCTTCATCTCGCGCCGTACGTACTCCGGGCGCCAGACCTCGTGGTCGGTGTCGTAGTTGACGCCGCGCTGGGCGAGGCGGCCGGGCCGCGGAGGCACCGACGGCTTCTTGAGTACGGTCGCGGCCTCCGTACCGGCCGCGGCGGTGGCGGGACGTCCGGCGGCCAGGGCGGCGGACAGGGCCGCGGCACCGACGACGACGGTGCGGCGGCCGGGCAGGGCGGAGGTCATGGCGGGGTCCTGTCCGGTGAGTCGGTACGGGCGTGCGCGCCGAGGGGAAATCGGTACGGCTTACGTGCCGACGTTACGCAAGGAGCCGCCCCGCGTTCGTCGTGCCCGAGGGGTATCCGCCCTCCCTCCGGGGAGGTAGCCGCCGCGCCGGGCGATCGTTCGCTGGTGGTACCCGGCGGCCCGGCCCGCCACGTCCCGGCCTGCCAACTGCCCGGCCCGGCCCGTTCTCAGTTCTCCGGATTGCGCAGCAGAAGCAGGTAGTAATCGAGGTGGTCGCGGGTGTAGGTACGGAACGGCGGGATCAACGGGTCGGTGCGCAGGGTGGTTTCCTTCCCGAAGCGGGCCTCGATTGGCTGGAGCTTCCGGATCCGCCGGCGTCGTGAGGGGTGGGGGAACATACTCATCTGCTGGGCGGAGCCGTTGCGCAAACGCGTCCGGCGCTTGCCGGCGCTCGCCCGCCACCCGCTCGCCGTTCAAGTACGCGCGGATCGTCTCGCGGCCACGGCCCAGATGCCGGGCGATCGCCGAGATCGTCCAGCCCTGACGACGCAGTGCGTGGGCATCCACATCTTCCTCCCGCGTGAGCATCCAGGCCCCCGACCAGGCCGAGTCATTGCCCGCGCAGGCTCTCCCAGGACACGACCCCGCATCCCGGCACACCGGACAAGATCCCGCAGAGAGCCCAGAACTGATCACACGAAGGGTGGGGAGATCCACTGAGCAGGTTTGGCCCCCAAGAACGAGCAAACGTGGCCGAACCTCAGATCAGGGCAGGGAAATTCAAAGGTCGCCATCATCCGCGGATTCCTGCCTCCAGTCGGCTTGCGGGTTACAGCGGACGCCCGCGATGCGCCGCTGCTCGGCGTCAGTGCCGCCATGAGTGCCCGTACGTATGGCGGTCGCCTGCCATGCGCTGGCACAAGTCCCGCTGAAATTCCTGAGGTTGGTGGGAGTCGACGGGTTGTGGTCGCCCACAGGGACTGGTAGGAAAGTTTCCTAACGATTGCAATCGCCGCACTACTCTCATCCGACACGCCCCCACTGGAGGTCATCCATGCGTGCCCGATCGATAGGCAAGGTGATCCGCAAACCCGCCACCGGCCTGGTCCTCGGCCTGGCCCTGCTCGCCGTGCCGGCCACCGCCGTCGCCAGCCCGGCATCCGACGGCACCGGCCAGTCGTCCGCCGCCCCCCACCGCGTGGCCAAGGCCGCGTCCGGCCTGGACGACCCGGCGAAGAAGGAGATCGCCATGCAGTTGGTCTCCAGCGCCGAGAACTCCTCGCTGGACTGGAAGCAGCAGTACGCCTACATCGAGGACATCAACGACGGCCGCGGCTACACCGCCGGCATCATCGGCTTCACTTCCGGCACCGGCGACATGCTTGACCTGGTCGAGCGGTACACCCAGCGCAAGCCCGACAACGTCCTGGCCAAATACCTGCCCGCGCTGCGCCAGGTCAACGGCAGCGACTCGCACGAGGGCCTGGACCCGGACTTCACGGCGGACTGGAAGGAGGCCGCCCAGGACCCGGAGTTCCAGCAGGCGCAGGACGACGAGCGGGACCGGGTGTACTTCAACCCGGCGGTCGAGCAGGGCAAGGCCGACGGGATCGGGGTGCTGGGCCAGTTCGCGTACTACGACGCGCTCGTGATGCACGGCAACAGCAGCGACGCGACCAGCTTCGCCAGCATCCGCGAGCGGGCGATGGCCGAGGCCAAGACGCCCGCCCAGGGCGGCGACGAGAAGACGTACCTGAACGCCTTCCTGGACGCGCGGGTGTGGGCGATGAAGCAGGAACCGGCGCACAGCGACACCAGCCGGGTTGACACCGCGCAGCGTGTCTTCCTTGAACAGGGCAACCTGAACCTGGACCCGCCGCTGGACTGGAAGGTCTACGGCCAGTCGTTCCACATCGACTGAGCCGCTCGGTGGCCCGTACCGTACCCGAAACCCGGCGCGGTACGGGCCGCCGTCAGCATGCACGGCCGGGCGGAGCAGCACCGGCCGTGCACATCTTCGTGATCTCTGACTGGGACCAAAGCGGCGTCCACCCGTTCTCCGCACTGGCCGAGGACGTCGCCGCTTTCGCCGCTGTGGACGCCCCGGGCGCCGACGTCGTCTTCGAGCGCCGGCGCCGGGCGGTCACCGAGCAGCAGATCGCCGACGACCACCTGCCGACCGCACCACCGAAAGCCACCGACCGCCGTTCGTTCCCGGGCCGCTCGACCACCCAGGCCGAAGCGCTCCCGCCCGACGTCCTAACCGCAATGCCGACGGCATTGACGGCAGGGCCTAGCAGGGAGGGCGCCGGGCTGGAGGTCGTATTCGGAACAGGCGAGGGGTGTACGGGCGGCAGGGGGCACGGGGGCCGGTGCGTTCTCGGGGCGGCGGCCGTGCGGTGGGCCGGCGGCCCTCGCCCCGAGAAACGTTTCGCTGCCCGTGCGTCCGGCCGCGCGTTCAGTCCCGGTCGGTGTGCTCGCGCAGCACCTTGTCCTTGTCGGCCGCGTCCACGTCGAAGGTGGTCTTGTTCCAGTCGTTCGTGGTGACGACGTCCACGGACCAGACGATGGCGCCCCGGTCGTTGTCGTCCAGCTTGACCGAGGTGACCGTGCCCTTCTTCTTGCCGGTGGCGGTGCCGGCGGCCTGCTGGGGCGTGATCTTGGCCTTGGCCAGCCGGTCGGCCAGTTTCCGCTTGTCGTCACCGTCCTGGTCCGGTGCGACCCGGGACTCGGTCACCTTCCCCGACACGGCGTCGACCCTGCCCTCGTGCACGGTGCCGTCCTGCGTGGCGACCTCGGTGTGCCACTGCGGACCGCCGCCGTTCGCGCCGCCCTTCAGCTCGATCGCGGTCAGCCTGCCACCGGAGACACCTTTGAGCGCCGCGTCGGCGGCCTGCTCGTATCCGACCTTGGCGGTCGGGACCAGGGCCTTGCGCTCGGCCTGGTCCTCGGTCAGGTTCCGGTCGTGGGAGGGGCCCGCGGAGCCGGACGGGGCGGCGGAGGTGGGGCCGGGGGCGGCGCCGCCCGGGGTGCTCGCCGAGGCGCTGGGCCCACCGGACCCCTTGTCGTCGTCCCCGCAGCCGGCCAGCAGCACGGCCGAGACCGTGGCCGCGCACAGCACCCCGAGGACCCGGCCGCCGCGCCGGGAACGCCTTGGAGGCCGTACGGGGGAGAAGTGCGCGCCGACGTGGGGGTCCGGGCGCCGGGCACCGGGCTCTCCATATGCAAACGGGTCAGTGGTCATACCGCATCGGTTGCCTGCCCGGTGCCGTGAAATGCCCAAGTGTTGCCGGAATCACTCGGACCGCCGAGGGGCGTGGAGGGGCGTGGAGGGGCGTGGAGGGGTGTGAAGGAGCCGCCGGGGAAGCGCCGGGGGCTCCCGCGAAGGGCGTACGCCGGGCCCCGGGGCCGCGCTCCGGCCGCCCACCGGCCCAGGGCCACGGCCGTGCCGCGCCGGGCCATGATCCTGAAGGACTCAATCGGCCGTTCGGGGGTACCTGGGATGCGTGCTTTTCCTGAGACCCCCAGGGGTGTACGCGCCGCAGGACGACACGGCCGCGCTGGCCGCCGCACTGGAACGCGAGCCGCTGCCGCCGCACGCCGAAGTACTGGACGTGGGCACCGGCAGCGGCGCGCTGGCCGTCGCCGCTGCCCGGCGCGGCGCGGCCCGGGTGACCGCGGTGGACACCTCGCCCGCGGCCGTCCTGACCGCCCGCCTGAACGCCTGGCTCGCAGGCCAGGGGCGTACCGTCCGCGTGCGGCGCGGGGACCCGCTGCGCACCGCCCCCCGGCACCACTTCGACCTGGTCCTGGCCAACCCCCCTTATGTGCCGTCCCCGGAGCCCGCCCCGCCGCGCCGGGGACGTGCCCGGGCCTGGGACGCGGGCCGGGACGGGCGGGCCGTACTGGACCCGCTGTGCGCCCGGGTGCCGTCGCTGCTGCGCCCCGGCGGAGTCCTGCTGCTCGTGCACTCGACGCTGTGCGGGACCTCGCCGACCCTGGAGCTGTTGCGCGAAGGGGGACTGGAGGCAGCCGTCACCGACCGGCGTCTGGTGCCGTTCGGGCCGGTCGTACGGGGCCGGGAGGACTGGCTGAGGGAGCGGGGGCTGCTCGCCCCCGGACAGGACAAGGAGGAACTGGTGGTGATCCGTGCCCGGCGCCCGCAGTGAACCCGAGGGAACGGCCCGTCGCGTACGGCAGGAGCCGGGCGGGCCGGTGCTGATCGAGGGGCCGGTGGAGGTCGCCCTGGAGGACGGCGGCACGGCCCGGTCGGACCGGCCGGTGGTCGCGGTGTGCATGTGCCGCCGCAGCCGGATCTACCCGTGGTGCGACACCAGTCACCGGGGCCGCAGACGCCCGCGCCGCGATACCGGGGCCGCGGCCCCGGCCCGGCCGCCGGAGCACGACGACGCGCACTGACGGCGGCCGGGACGGCGGTCCCGGCCCGGCGGCTTCGGCGGAGTCCGCCGGGGCCGCCCGCGGCCTCACGTCAAGGCTCCGGAGCCCTGACGTCACGGCCCCGGAGCCTTCACCGACGCAACGAGCGCCTCACCACCGCAACGAGCCCCTCACCACGCCACCAACGCCCTCACAACGCCACGCGCACCGACGGCCTGTCCGCCTTCCACGCGTCGAGCAGGTGGTCCGCGAGCCGGTCCTCCAGCCAGTCCGTCGCCGCGACGCCGAAGGCGACGTCCGCGTCGAGTTCCGGCTCCTCGCGCAGCAGCCCCTCCACCACCTCGTGCCGTACGAGCTGCTCGTGGACGGCGTCCGCCTCCACGTGCTCGGCGTAGAAGTGCACGGCGGCCGGGCCGGCGCCGAGCCGTTCCAGCGCCTGCGCCAGCCGGCGGGAGCCGGGGGAGGAGGTGATCTCCACCCAGGCGAAGTGCCCGACGAGCGCCCCGCGCCGCGCACGGTGCAGACCGAACAGCGACATGAGGTTGACGACGGCGAGCATCTGCCGGGAGCCGGCGTCGAGGTAGCGCCCGTACGTGCTGTCCAGGCCCAGGTCCTCCATCAGGTCGGCGAAGAGCTTGGAGTGCACCCGCTCCGCGCGCCCCGCACCGAACTCGTCGTACTCCACCGCCGCCATCCCGGCCTTGGCCCGGCCGGTCAGGCGGGGGATCACCCACAGTTGCGGGTCGGCCTCCTTGAGGTGGTACAGGGACCGCTGTGCGGCGTACTCGCGGGCCTGCCACAACTGCCCCTGGTCCCGCAGGTGGTGGGAGACGCCCGCCCCGTCCACAGGTTCCGTCAGCAGGCCGCTCAGCGCCTCGTCCGCCCCGGCCGGCGCCGGGACGTCGGCGCGCAACGCCTCCAGGAACCGCCGCTCCAGCGCGGCCCGCAGCCGCAGCAGGTCCGGGTCCCACTCCCAGGCGTCGTCCACCCCGTGGAAGCCGCGGTAGTGCAGCTCGTAGCAGACGTACAGGGCGAGCTGGAGGTCGTCGCCGTAGGGGTCGCAGGCGGCCACGGCGGACTCGTCCGGAAGGGCCGGCCGGCCTTCACCGGGGGAGCGGCCGAGGACGGAGACGACCGCTGCCGATATCTCTCCACGTGCGGACGGCAGTTTCACATGCACTCCTTGAGGACGCACCCGTACTGCGGCGGCGGGTACCCGGCGGGCATCCGGGAAAACTCACCGATCTCGCGCTGATGTACGCATGACGAGGCACGTGCGCGACATGTGCCCCGGCCGTCACCCGCTCCAGCCGTCGCCGATGTGCTCCGTCCGCAGTGTCAGACCGAGGCCGGGAGCGCCTGACGCGCCCGGGGTGACCGCCCCGCCGGACGGATCGAGGGCCCCCTCGAAGAACCGCTCCTCGATGCGTACGTGGTCGTGGAACCACTCCAGATGCCGCAGGTTGGGCACGGCGGCGCACACGTGCGCATGGGCGTGCGGGGCGCAGTGCCCGGAGATCTCCAGGCCCAGGGACTCGGCCACGGCCGCCGCCTTGAGCCACACCGTGATGCCGCCGCAGCGGGTGACGTCGGCCTGGAGGCAGTCCACACCGCCCGAGGCGGCCATCCGCGCCAGATACCTCAGGTCGTACCCGTATTCTCCGGCGGCCACGTCCGGCGCGACCGCGTCCCGTACCCGGCGCAGCCCGGCCAGGTCGTCGGAGGAGACCGGCTCCTCGAACCAGAGCACTCCCTGGTCGGCGAAGCGGTCCGCCATCCGGATCGCCTGCTTGGCGCCGTAGCCGCCGTTGGCGTCCACGTACAGCTCGCAGCCGTCGCCGATGACCCGGCGGGCCCGCCGCACGCGCTCCAGGTCGTGGTCGGGGCAGCGGCCCCAGGACTCACCGATCTTGATCTTGACGCGGCCGAAGCCCTGGTCCTCCGTCCAGCCGCGCAACTGGCGTTCGGTGTGCCGGGCGCCGTAGGTCGTCAGGCCGCCGCTGCCGTACACCGGGACCTCGGCGCGGGCCGCGCCCAGCAGCCGTACCAGCGGCAGGTCCAGCAGCCGTGCCTTGAGGTCCCACAGGGCGATGTCCACGGCGGAGATCGCCCCGGCCACCAGCCCGGGGCGGCCGGCGTTGCGTACGGCGCGGCTCATCGCCTCGTTCGCGCCCGGTACGTCCCAGGCGTCGCGCCCGGTGACCACGGGGGCCAGCAGGTCGCTGACGACACCCGCGCCGGCCGCGGCGCCGTACGTCCAGCCCAGGCCGCACACCCCGGCGGAGCGGGCCTGGACCAGCACCATCGTGGTGCTGTCCCAGGTCAAGGTGGCGTCGCCTCCTGGCGCGTCGGTCGGGACCGTGCACACGCACACGGACAGCGACTCCACCGCCGGCCCGGTGCCGCCGGGTCCGGTCATCCCTCGCCCGCGCCCGGCCGGTCCGCACGCCGCTTGGTGCCGGGCAGGAACTCCTGGATCTTCGCCTTGACGCCCTGCTTGAGCACCCCGGCGCTCGCGGAGTCGCCGTGCACGATCGCGGATGCCGCCGCCTCGATCTGGTCCAGCGTGGCGTGCGGCGGGATCGGCGGCACGTCCGGGTCCGTACGGAAGTCCAGGACGAACGGCCGGTCCGCGGCCAGCGCCTGACGCCACGCGGACTCCACGTCCTGCGGCTTGTCGATCCGTGCGCCGCCCAGCCCGATCGAGCGGGCGAAGTCGGCGTAGGGCACGTCCGGGATGTGCTGCGAGGGCTCGAACTGCGGGGCCCCGGACATCGCCCGCATCTCCCAGGTGACCTGGTTGAGGTCCTGGTTGTTGAGTACGCCGATGATCAGCCGCGGGTCGCTCCACTCCCGCCAGTACTTGGCCGCGGTGATCAGTTCGGCCATCCCGTTCATCTGCATCGCGCCGTCGCCCACCACCGCCAGCGCGGGCCGCTCGGGGTGGGCGAACTTGGCGCCGATGACGTACGGGACGCCCGGCCCCATGGTGGCCAGCGTGCCGGACAGTGAGCCGCGCATGGAGCCGCGCATCCGCAGGTGACGCGCGTACCAGTTGGCCGCGGAGCCGGAATCGGCGGCCAGGATCACATCGTCCGGCAGGAGGGCGTCCAGCGCGTGCACGACGTACTCGGGGTTGATGGGATCGGCGTCCACGGCGGCCCGCCGCTCCATCACCTCCCACCACCGCTTGACGTGGGACTCCACCTCTCCGCGCCACTTGCGGGACTTCTTGTGCTTGAGCAGCGGCAGCAGCCGCTCCAGCGTCGCCCGTGCGTCACCGACGAGGTTGACCTCGAACGGGTAGCGCAGCCCGACCATGAACGGATCGATGTCGATCTGTACGGCACGCGCCTGATCGAACTCCGGCAGGAACTGGCTGTACGGGAAGCTGGAACCGATCACCAACAGGGTGTCGCAGCCCTGCATCAGCTCGTAACTCGGCCGGGTACCCAGCAGGCCGATGGCCCCGGTGACGTACGGCAGTTCGTCGGGGAGCACGTCCTTGCCGAGCAGCGCCTTGGCCACGCCCGCCCCGAGCATCTCGGCCGTCTCCATCACCTGCTCGCGCGCCCCGCGGGCGCCCTGCCCCACCAGGATCGCCACCTTCTCGCCCGCGTTGAGGACCTCGGCGGCGCGCTCCACGTCCGCCGGGTCGGGCAGCGGGGCGTACCCGCCCACCCCCAGGCTGGAGGGCACCATCTTGAAGGCGTGGGTCGGCGGGCTGTAGTCCAGCTCCTGCACGTCCGCCGGAATGATCACCGCGGTGACGGTGCGCCTGCTGTACGCGGTGCGCATCGCCCGGTCCAGGACGTTGGGCAACTGCTCAGGAACGGTCACCATCTCGCAGAACTCGGAAGCGACGTCCTTGTAGAGACTCAGCAGGTCGACCTCCTGCTGGTAGGAGCCGCCCATGGCGCTGCGGTTGGTCTGGCCCACGATCGCCACCACCGGGACGTGGTCGAGCTTGGCGTCGTACAGCCCGTTGAGCAGGTGGATGGCGCCCGGCCCCGAGGTGGCCGCGCACAC
Source organism: Streptomyces sp. MST-110588 (assembly GCF_022695595.1). Taxonomy (NCBI): domain Bacteria; kingdom Bacillati; phylum Actinomycetota; class Actinomycetes; order Kitasatosporales; family Streptomycetaceae; genus Streptomyces; species Streptomyces sp. MST-110588. Next base: position 760,150 of record NZ_CP074380.1, on the reverse strand, counting down.
GCCCACCTTGCCGGAGAACTTGGCGTAGCCGACCGCCTCGAACGCCGCCATCTCCTCGTGCCGCGCCTGGACGAACACCGGCTTGTTGTCGGCCCGCCCCCACGCGGCGAGCAGACCGTTGATCCCGTCCCCCGCATAGGCGAAGACATGGTCGACGTCCCACTCGCGCAGTCGCTGCAGGACGTAGTCGGACACTTTGGTGGACACGACGTTCTTTCCTTTCGCCGGTTGTTGAGCCGGTGGTTCAGCCGGTGGTGCAAGGGCGCCGACCGGTGGTGCAGGAGGGCCGGCCGGCGATCCACAAGGGGCGGCCGACGGACGCGGACGCGGACGGGACGGTCCGATGGCGCGTGCGGGACCGCGGTCCGGGCGCTCATCCGCGCGGCCGGATCACGGCCCGTACGCCCGCTGCCGCCGCGGCACCCACGGCGGCCACCACGCCCAGGGTGACCAGACGGACGTCCCGGCGTGGGACGGCCGGCCGGTCGGTGAGCTTTTCCGGGTGGTCGGCGGGCGGCGGCCCGTCCAGCCCCATCGCCAGCGCCTCCGCCAGGTGCACCGCCCGCCGGCCGGTGCCGCCCTGCTCGATCTGCGTACGGCAACTGAACCCGTCGGCGATGACCAGCGAACTCGGCGCCGCCGCGCGTACGGCCGGCAGCACCCCCTGCTCCCCGATCGCCATCGACAGGTCGTAGTGCCCCTTCTCGAAGCCGAAGTTGCCGGCCAGCCCGCAGCAGCCCTCGTCCAGGACGTCGGCGTCGATGCCGGCCCGGCGCATCAGCTCGCGGTCCGCGTCGTACTTGGTCACCGCGTGCTGGTGGCAGTGGGTCTGTACGGTCGCGGTCCGGGACAGCGCCGGCGGACGCCACTGCTCCGGAGCGTCGTTGAGCAGCAGTTCGGCGAAGGTCCGGAACTGCCCGGACAGCCGCTTTACGTCCTCGTCCTCGGGCAGCAGCTCGGGCGCGTCGGAGCGGAAGACCGCGGTGCACGACGGCTCCAGCCCGACGACCGGCGTCCCCGCCTCGATCCACGGCCGCAGCACCTCCACCGTATGCCGCAGGGTCCGCTTGGCCGCCGTCAGCCGGCCGGTGGAGATCCGGGTGAGCCCGCAGCACACCGCCCGGCGCGGCACCGCCACCCGGAACCCGGCGTCCTCCAGGACCCGTACCGCCGCGCGTGCCACACCGGGGTGGAAGTGGGTGCTGAAGGTGTCGGGCCACAGCACCACGGCCCGCGGGTCGCCCGGCTCGGGCTCCGGTGTCCCGCGCGAGCGCCACCACTGCACGAAGGACCGGTCCGCGAAGGCGGGCGCCTCGCGCCGCACGGCCACCCCCGCCAGGCTCTTGCCGAGCCGGCTCACCCCCGGGGCCCGCAGCGCGGCGTTCACCAGGCGCGGCGCCGCCCGCGCCAGCCGCGCCCACAGCGGCAGATCGCCCATGGAGTAGTGCGCCATCGGCCGTGGCCGTCCCGCGTAGTGGTGCGCCAGGAACTCCGCCTTGTACGTGGCCATGTCCACGCCCACCGGACAGTCCGACTTGCATCCCTTGCAGGCCAGACACAGGTCCAGGGCGTCGCGGACCTCGGTGGAGCGCCAGCCGTCGGTGACGGGCGTATCGGCGTGCCCGCCCAGCATCTCGAACAGCAGCCGGGCCCGCCCGCGCGTGGAGTGCTCCTCCTCGCCGGTCGCCCGGTAGGAGGGGCACATCACCCCGCCCGTATGGGTACGGCAGTTGCCCACGCCGACGCAGCGCATCACCGCCTGCGTGAAGCTGTGGTCGTCCTCCGGGAACCCGAAGTGCGTGTCATGGCCCCGCGGATGCCACCGGGGGCCCAGCCGCAGGTTCTCATCCACCCGGTACGGCGCCACGACCTTGCCCGGATTCATCCGGTCATCCGGGTCGAACAGCGCCTTGACCTCGCCGAACGCGCCCACCAGCCGCTCGCCGAACATCCGCGGCAGCAGCTCGCCGCGGGCCTGCCCGTCACCGTGTTCGCCGGAGAGCGACCCGCCGTAGGAACACACCAGGTCGGCGGCGCGCAGCAGGAACGACCGGAAGTCCGCCACCCCTTGCGCGTCCTTCAGGCCGAAGGGGATACGGGTGTGCACACAACCCTGGCCGAAGTGCCCGTACAGGGACGCGTGGTCGTAGCCGTACTCGGTGAACAGGCGCTTGAGGTCCCGCAGGTAGTCACCGAGCCGCTCCGGGGGCACCGCGGAGTCCTCCCAGCCCTCCCAGGTCTCCCGGCCGTCCGGGGGCCGGGCCGTCACACCCAGGCCCGCCTCCCGGGCCTTGAGCATCTTCTGCTCGCGCACCGGGTCGTCGGAGAAGGACACCGTGTCCTCGTCCTGGCTGCGCCCCAGAGCCTTGAGCAGGCCGTACCCCTGCGCGTCGACCTCCTCCCTGGTCTCACCGGTGAACTGCAACAGCAGCCAGCTCTCCCCTTCGGGGAAGGTGTCCAGCGAGTCGAGGTAGGCGTGCTCCTCGCGCATGAGCTGGGCCATCCGGCCGTCGATCGCTTCGAGCTGCGTCGGTTCGCTGCGCTCCAGCAGATGCGGTACGTCATCGGCGGCGGCGCAGATGTCGGGATAGCCCAGGACGAGGATCGCCTCGTACGGGTCCACCGGCACCAGGTCCAGTTCCGCGCGCAGCACCGTCACCAGCGTGCCCTCGCTGCCCACGAGCGCACGGGCCAGGTCGAAGCCGTTCTCCGGCAGCAGCGAGTCCAGGTTGTAGCCGGAGACCCGGCGGGGGAGCTTGGGGAAGCCACGCCGGATCTCACCCATGTGGCGATCCGTGATCTCCCGCAGCCCCGCGTACAGTTCGGCGCGCCGGCCGCCCTGCGCGACGATCCCCTCGTACTCCTGCTGCGATGTCGGGCCGACCCAGCACCGCAGGCCGTCGTACGTCAGGATCTCCAGCCGCCGTACGTTGTCCACCGTCTTGCCGTACGCCTGGGCCGAGGCACCGCAGGAGTTGTTGCCGATCATGCCGCCGAGCGAGCAGTGGGTGTGGGTGGACGGCTTGGGGCCGAACTTCAGCCGGTGGCCGGACAGCTTCCGGTTCAGCTCGTCCAGCACGATGCCCGGCTCGACCACACAGGTGCGCCGCTCGGGGTCCACGGACACCAAACGGTCGCAGTACTTGGTCCAGTCGATGACCACCGCCGTGTTGGTGCACTGACCGCCCAGACTCGTCCCGCCGCCACGGGAGAGCACCGGCGCGCCGAACCGGGCGCACACCGCCACCGCGTCCGCGCCCGCCTCGATGTTCCGGGGCACCACCACACCGATGGGCACCTGACGGTAGTTCGACCCGTCCGTGGCGTAGGCGCCCCTGCTGCCCGCGTCGAACCTCACCTCGGCGTCCACCGACTCCCGCAGGGCCTCTTCCAGGGCCTTCACCCCGTCCGCGGAGAGATCCGGGGCCCGCCGGTCACCGCCGGGCGCCGCTCGCGTCGCTTGATGCGTCGTGGCCATGGACACCTTCCTCTCGTGCTCGACGGTCTGGGTAACCGGCGGCGCGTGGAGAAAACGCCCGGTGCGCACTCTTTTGCGATAGGGAGACCGGCAGCCGCTCGCGACACGGCGACGGGCAACCGCTTTTGACGCGGGGACGGGCAACCGCTTCTGTTACGGGGACGGGCACCGTGGGCGACCCGCCGGACCGGCAGCCGCATGGGGCACGGCGGACCGGCAACGGCATGGGGCACGCCGGACCGGCCACCGCCCCTGCGCGTACTCCCGCCTCCGCGTCCCTTGGAGCGTCACCGGGCACGGCGCACGCGCCCGGCCAACACCCCTACGGTAGGCACGGACCGCCGGGTGCCGCACCCGGTGGTACGCCGGCCCGCCGCCGCGTCCGGCGCCGGCGGGCCGCCCGCCCGGCACCACGACCAGGCCCCCGGGGACGAAGGGAGGACCGGCCCGTGCCGCACGCCCACCACACCGGACACGCCGCCGTCGAGACCCTGTGGACGCCGCCGGCGCGCCGCCCCGGCGGGCCGGTCGGTCCCGGCGACGGACTGTTGCCCGACGTGAATGCGGGTATGGGGAGGGAGTGGAGGACCGGCCCAGGAGAGTCCGGCCGAGACGTGTTTAAGGGGCATGATCATGCAGGACCAGCCGACCCTGACACCTCTGGCCCAGGCACTGCTGGAGCTGACGGACATGCCGGCCAGCGGCTTCGACGCGGCCACGCAGTTACGGGTCCTTGCCGTCCGCAGCCGCAGCCTGGCGGAGGCACAGGCGTCCGGCGCGGTGCTGGTGGACGGCCGGGGGCGACAGGTGTGCGCCGCGGCCAGCGACGAGGAGACACTGGCGGTCGAGGCGTCCGCCGGGCACTGGGAGACCGGCTGCCCGCTGCGGGACTGCTGGCAGGCCGGCAAGCCGCTCCCGGAGATACCGCTGGCCCACCCCTACGCCCGGGGCCGCTGGCCGCGCTATGCTCCGGCCGCCCTCGCCCGCGGCTTCACTTCGGTCTCCGCCCGCCCGCTGCGTCACGGGGACCGGGTGCTGGGCGCGGTCAGCCTGCTGGCGGACGGCCCCGGGCGGCTGGGCCTGCGCCCCTTCCAGGCGGCCCAGGCGCTGGCCGACGCCGCCGCGATCGGCCTGGCCCACCACCGGCGCCTGGACGGCGAGGAGGCGCCGGACGCGCCGCTGACGACGGACCGGATCATGATCGAGCAGGCCAAGGGGATGCTCGCCGAGCGCCGGCGGATCTCCGTGGCCGCCGCCGCGGACCTGCTGCGGCGGTGGGCGCGCGACCGGGAGCTGCGGATGGTGGACGCCGCCCGGCAGGTGATCGAGGGGGCCCGGGCCGCTCCCCGGCACACCTGAGAAGCCGCTGCTACATCTCCAGCCGGCTTTCGAGATCGGTCAGTTCCTCGCGCGCGGCGGCGAGGGACACGCTGTGGCGGTCCAGCACCAGATAGATGAAGATGCCCTGCTCCCGGCGCTTGGGCAGCGGACGGATGAGGTGGTACTCGTCGGGGAGCGTGATCAGGATGTCCTCGACGCTCTCGGGGGGATAGCCCAGGAGCTCCAGGGTGTAGAGCTTGGCGCGGACGACATCGCTGTCGCCGTAGGCCACCTTGTCCATGTCCGGGCCCCCGCCGGTGCCGACGAAGCCCAGCACCGACCGCGAACGGATGTCCACGACGGCCACCCCGACGGTGCCCCGGACCAGCATGGCCTGTTCCAGAGCCGCCTGCACCTTGTCCATCCACCAGCCTCCTCCGCACCCGGGACGGGCCCTGTTCATCACAGCCCGGCTGAGGCCCCCACAGCAGCGCCGACCGCCGCCCATGGTAGGTGTCGTGCCCGCCGATGGCACCCCGCCGGTTCCCTTGACGCACCGGTAACCTGACGGCCCCGGCCACTGTTGTGAAGGACGTCCTACCCCGATATGAACTCGCTCAATTTCTTCGCCGATGTCGTCGCCTCCGGCACGGTGCTCGGAGCCTCGCCCACGTGTGGACCGGACCAGGTGAGCGAGGTCCTGGGCACCGACTACGCGGAGAACAGCGGCTACTCGGACAGCATGTGGCGCGACTACGGACTGGCGGAGTTCTTCTGGTTTCGCGGCAGTGCGGACGCCCCGTGGGAGGGACACCATTTCTCCTTGCAGGTGCACCGCCTGACGCAGGGACCGGACGTGGTCGCCCCCGCGATCCGCTCCGTGTACGGGCAGGAGTTCGGCCCGACCCTCGCCTTCGACGCCCTGGCGGCCGTACTGCGCGAACGCGGGGTGCCGCTGGAGGAGATCCCGGACACCGCGAACGCGCCGTACTACCGCTCCTTCTGGCAGCCGCAGTCCTGCGTCGAGATCTCGGTGATCGCCGAGCACAGTGAATTCCTCACCCCCGACGACCTGTCCGTGGGCGACGTCTACCGCATCGGCGCACCGCTGCACGCCGACGTGGTGGCCGGCCGACGGGCCCGGAGGTAGGGCGGCCGACGGGCCCGGAGGTAGGGTTTTCCCCACCCCGAGGGGGCAGTCGGCAACCCCTGGGAGACGGCAGTCAGCGGTGTTCCGGGCCCCGGACGGGCGCACATAGCGTCACCGCCATGACCTCTCGGACCTCCCGTCTTCCTCATCCCCCTCACTCCTCTCACTCCCCTTCCCACCCGTCGGCCGCCCGTCGCCGCGGCCCGCTGGTGTTCCTGGCCGTGGCCTATCTGGGCATGTGGCTGGCGATGGCGCCGCTCCTGCTCACCGGATTCCACCGCAGCGACGGCCGCGCGCGGATGAGTGCTCTCACGGAGATCTGCGTCGGCGCCGCGATGTTCGCCCCGGCGCTGGCCGCGCTCCTGGTCATCCGCTGCGTGGAGCCCGCCGGCCGGGTACGGGACGCCCTCGCCCTGCGGTTCCCGCGGCCCTGGGGGCGGACCGCACGGTCCTGTCTGACGGCCCTGCTGGTGCCGGGTGCGCTGACCGCCGCCGCCCTGGCCCTGGGCACCGCCACCGGCACCTACCCGTACGGTGGCGCGGACCTGGGCGCACTGGGCGGATGGGCGGCGGGCACGGCGGTGCAGATGGCGCTGTCGCTGCCGCTGTTCTTCGGCGAGGAGCTCGGCTGGCAGGGATACCTCTTCCCACGCCTGGCGCGCGGCCGTACGGGAGCGCGGCTGATCCCGGCGTACCTGGCGACCGGCGCGGCCTTCGCGCTGTGGCACCTGCCGACGCTGCTGATGGGCGGGCAGTACCTGGACCGCCCGTGGTACCTGGCGGTCCCGGCCATGCTGGTGAGCTGCACGCTCATCCTGCCGGTGTTCACCTGGCTGCGGACGCGCTCCGGTTCCGTGGTGCCCGCGGTGATCGGCCATGCCTTCGTGAGCACCGCCGCCGTGGGCCTGGTCCGGGTCTTCGCCGATCCGCGGGCGCCGCTGGATCCGCTGGTGATGGGGCTGACCGGCTGGCCGGGCTGGGTGGTCACGGGCGCGTTCGTGGCCTTCCTCGCCCTGACCGGACGCCTTGGCTTCCCGTCCCCGGAGCAGCGGTCAGCCGCCTCGGACGCCTCGGACGTCCCGATGGCATCGCCCGCATCCGACGCCCCGGCCGCCTCGGAAGACTCGGCCGCTGTACAGGTGCGGAAGGCGCGGGAGACGACCGCCGACGGCGGCCTGCGCACCCCGTGAAGCGATCCGGCCGGCGTCAGCCGCCGGGGGCGATCACGTGGAAGAGGGCGCCCTGCGGGTCGCGCAGCTCGGCGACCTGGCCGTGGGCGGTGCCGGCCGGACCGGAGACGACCGTCCCGCCCAGCTTCCGGGTGGTCTCCACCGCCGCCTGCGCGTCCGGCACCTGGAAGTGAACGTTCCAGCGCGGGCGGATCTGCGGGTCGGCCGCCGCCTCCACCGCGCCGCCGTACAGGCCCACCGCGTCCCGCCCGGCGACCCGCAGCACCACCCGGTCGTCCTCCCAGCGCACCGCGTAGCGCTCCTCGGGCTGCTCGTCCCAGCAGAACATCCCGCCGTAGAAGCGCGCGGCCTCGAACGCGTCACGGGTCCGCAGCTCCACCCAGGTCGGCGCGCCGTCCACCTGGGGCCGCGCATACCCGTGCGCGCCGGGGTTGCGGCACTCCCACAGCCCGAACCGCGCCCCGGCCGGGTCGGCGGCCAGCGCCAGGCGCCCGGCGTCGAAGTTCAGCGGGCCGACGGCGACCGTACCGCCGCGCTCGCGCAGCCCGGCGGCGGTGGCGTCCGCGTCCTCGGTCCCGAAGTACATCGTCCAGGAGACGGGCAGTTCGGTGTGGTGGGCGGAGGCGCTCAGCCCCGCGACGGGGGTGCCCGAGGCGGTGGCGCGTACGTACGGCCCCCACCGCTCCGGCCCGCTCCGGAATTCCCACCCGAGGAGCGATCCGTAGAATTCCATCGCCGTGTCCAGGTCGCCCGTCATGAGGGAGACCCACGACGGTGCGCCGGGAATGCATGCCATCTGCTTGTCGACCATGGAAGACCCTTCTACGGCATCGGGTGCGTGGCTGCCAGTCGGGCCGTACGGACCCGGCCGTACGGACACAGCCGTCAGGCAAGGGGGCGACGGGCGGGCTCGCTTCCTTTTCCCCGCTTCTTCGCGCTTGTCGCCCTCAGGCCGCGGCCGGCGATTCGGGCGCGGTGCCCGGCGCGTCGACCTGCTCACGGACGTGCTCGCAGGTGCGCCGGATGAGGCGGCACACATGCATCTGGGAGAGGCCGAGTTCCGCGCCTATGCGGCTCTGCGTCATATCACAGAAATACCGCAGGTACAGGATGCGGCGCTCCCGGTCGGGCAGCCGCCGCACATGGGATTTCACCGCTTCACGGTCGGTGACCAGCTCGTATTCGGCCTCGGTGTAACCCAGTGTGTCCTGGAGGGTGAATCCGTCGTCCGCGCCCGGCCGTTCGGCGTCCAGGGACAGCGAACGGTAACTTTCCAGGGCCTCCAGGCCCAGGAGGACATCGTCCTCGGAAAGGCGGGCCCGGGCGGCGATCATCGCCACGGAAGGGGAGCGGTCATCCGCGGTGACGGACAGTTCCCGCACGGCCGTACGGACCTTGTTCCGCAGTTCCTGGACGCGGCGGGGCACGTGCACCCCCCAGGTGCAGTCACGGAAGTGGCGCTTTATCTCGCCGATTATCGTGGGCACCGCATAACTCTCGAAGGCGCCGCCCCGCTTCGGGTCGTACCCGTTGACGGCCTTGACCAGACCGAGGGCCGCCACCTGTTTGAGGTCTTCCACGTTCTCGCCGCGGTCACGGAATCGCAGAGCCAGCCGTTTCGCCATCGGCAGCCAGGCCCGGACGAGTTCCTCGCACAGCCGCCGCTTCTCCTCGCCTTCGGGCAGTGCCGCCAGCCGCGCGAATGCGGCGGCGGTGTCCGGGGTGTCGAAGAAGTCGCCACGGCGGGTGCGGGCCGGAGCATCGGTACTGCTCATGAGGTTCTCACTCTCCCAACGGGCGCAGATTGCGGTTGCGTCAACGCGAGAGCCATTGCGGTACGGCAGAGCCGTTGTCTGCGACTGTGCGCGGCCTTCCGGGGCGCATCAGGCGCGTCATGGGGCACGCGGCCTCATACGTACGGCCGTCGGCTGCCCGGGCACTGAGGAGCGCCGGTCGGAACTCCCCCGACCAGCGTAAGGATCTTCGCCCGACTTGGCATCCCGGGAGCGCCGGGGCTGTGGGGGCCCGAGGGAAAACCGCAGGCCGACGTGCCCGCCGCATCCCGTGAGCATGGTCGTGCTACGGCCGGGTAGGCGCCCCACTGCGTCGATCCGGACACCCACCTTCCGGTCCGCACCCCATCTCGTACGAACAAAAGGAGCTGGCCGTGCTGATGGCTCACCCCGTTGTGCTGCGGAACCTCGTGGAACAGTACGAGACCCTGCAAATCCTGCAGGCGTCCGACGGCAGCCCCGCATTGCGGCAGCGCCTGGACGACATCGCGTACACCTTGTGCGTCTCCACCGGTACCCGTGACGTGGACGCGGCCCTGATAGCGGCCCGTTACCGGCTTCCCGGCGCACGGGTCACCGATGACTCCCTGCTCCAGGACAAGGAGGCCACCGCCCTCCGGAGCAGCGACGGTTCCGCCTCCGCGGCCCGGAACTGATCCTCGCCCGGTCACCGTCCGCCCGGCCCGGCACGCCGTCCGCGGGGATCGGCGTGAAAGCGGCGTTTCCTTTCCGGGCGGGACGGTTACCCGGCCCTGCGGTACGGGCTGTCGGCAAGGAAGGCGAGGAAGCCGGGCGCGGCCCCCGGGCAAAGCGCCGGGCAAAGACGCCGGGCGAGGAATGGCGTTGGTTGAATGATGGCTGAATTCAGCGGATCGGTTGGCGTTGTCACCGGCCGGACGGAGGCCGTTCGGACCGCCGGGACGGTCATTCGCCATCGGCCGTCATTCGCCATCGGTCGTCCGGTATCAGTCACTCGGCGTCGGCCGCCGGCCCCGGACCGTATCCCCTAATGGCCGCGCATTCCGATCATCAGTGACCTGGACGACCTACTGTGATTGCGCGAAGGAAACGAGGAACTGATGGCTGACCCGAAACAGGAACAGCGCGACCTTTTCCGTGCCGCGGACCCGTCCCAGGGACCGCTCACCACCGATCAGGGTGTCACCGTCGACCACACCGACGACTCCCTCCAGGCCGGTGAACGCGGCCCCACGCTGATGGAGGACTTCCACTTCCGGGAGAAGGTCACCCGTTTCGACCACGAGCGGATTCCCGAGCGGGTGGTGCACGCCCGCGGCGCGGGCGCGTACGGGTACTTCCAGCCGTACGAGTCGTGCGCGGAGTTCACCCGCGCGGCCTTCCTCCAGGACCCTTCCGTCAGGACGCCGGTCTTCGTGCGGTTCTCCACCGTCCAGGGGCCGCGCGGCTCCGCCGACACGGTGCGTGACGTACGCGGCTTCGCGACGAAGTTCTACACGACCGAAGGCAACTACGACCTGGTCGGCAACAACTTCCCCGTCTTCTTCATCCAGGACGGCATCAAGTTCCCCGACTTCGTGCACGCGGTCAAGCCCGAACCGCACAACGACATCCCCACCGGCGCCTCCGCCCACGACACCCTGTGGGACTTCGTCTCCCTCCAGCCCGAGACCCTCCACACGATCATGTGGCTGATGTCCGACCGGGCCATCCCGCGCAGCTACCGGATGATGCAGGGCTTCGGCGTGCACACCTTCCGGTTCGTCAACGCGCAGGGCCGGGGACGTTCGTGAAGTTCCACTGGAAGCCCAAGCTCGGCGTCCACTCGCTGGTGTGGGACGAGGCGCAGGAGACCCAGGGCCGCGACCCCGACTTCAACCGCCGGGACCTGTGGGACACCATCGAAGCCGGCGCCTACCCCGAGTGGGAGCTGGGCGTCCAACTGGTCGCGGAGGAGGACGAGCACTCCTTCGACTTCGACCTGCTGGACCCCACGAAGATCATCCCCGAGGAGCAGGTACCGGTACGGCCCATCGGCCGCATGGTGCTCAACCGCAACCCCGACAACTTCTTCGCGGAGACCGAGCAGGTCGCCTTCCACACGGCCAACGTCGTCCCGGGCATCGACTTCACCAACGACCCGCTGCTCCAGGCCCGTAACTTCTCCTACCTCGACACCCAGCTCATCCGCCTGGGCGGCCCCAACTTCGCCCAGATCCCGGTGAACCGGCCGGTGGTCCCCGTACGCAACAACCAGCGCGACGGCTACCACCAGAACCAGATCCACCGCGGCACCAACTACACCCCCAACTCGCTCGGCGGTGGCTGCCCGGCGCTCGCCGACCCCGACGACCCGGCCTTCCGGCACCTGACCGAGCGCGTGGACGGACACAAGATCCGCCGCCGCAGCCCGAGCTTCGACGACCACTACAACCAGACCGCCATGTTCTGGCACAGCATGTCCGCCTGGGAGCAGCAGCACATCGTCGACGCCTTCCGCTTCGAGCTGGGCAAGGTCGGCGTCAAGGAGGTCCGGGCCCGTACGGTCCAGCAGCTCGCGCTGGTGGATCACGACCTGGCCGTGGCGGTGGCCCAGGGCGTCGGCGTCCCCGAGCCGCCGCGCCGGGAGACACCGCGCCCCACCCCCTCGCCCGCGCTCAGCCTGGAGAACAACAAGGGCGACGGGTCGATCGCCACCCGTCAGATCGCGGTGCTCGTCTCCGACGGCGTGGACTCGGGCCAGGCCGCGGCCGTACGTGACGCGCTCGCCGGCCAGGGCGCCGTCGTGGAGATGATCGCCCCCAAGGACGGCACGGTCACCGGCGCGGACGGCCGGGACTTCGCCGTGGACCGGGCGCTGCCCACGGTCGCCTCCGTGCTCTACGACGCGGTCCTGCTGCCGGCCGGGGGGCTGGACTCCGGCGATCCGCTCGCCGACGACACCGCCCGGCGGTTCGTACGGGACGCCTACCGGCACGGCAAGGCGATCGGCGCGCTGGGCACGAGCGTGGAGCTGCTCTCCGCGCTGCTGCCGGCCGATGTACCGGTGGCCGGTGAAGGCGGTGGCGCGTTCGCGCACGCGGGTGTGGTCACCGACCGGGCGGGCGGGGCCGGGGCGGTCGGCGAGGACTTCTCACGGGCCTTCGCGGACGCCGTCGCGGCGCACCGCCACTGGGACCGGCCGGTGCTCCGCATCTGAGCCACACAGCACGCACAACACCCACTACAGGAAAGGCCGAATCATGACGACCGCGCGCGAGATCATGACTCCGTCCGCCGAGTGTATCGGCGCGGAGGACACCGTGCAGGAAGCGGCCCGCAGGATGACCGAACTCGGGGTCGGGGCGCTGCCGATCTGCGGCACCGACAACCGGCTCAAGGGCGTTCTCACCGACCGTGACATCGTGGTCAAGGTGCTGGGCAAGGGCAAGGACCCCTCGCAGGTCAAGGCCGGTGAGCTGGCCCAGGGCGAGGCCGTGACCATCGGGGCCGACGACGGCGCGGAAGAGATCCTCTCCACCATGATCCACCACAAGGTCCGGCGGCTGCCGGTCATCGACGGCCACGACCTGGTCGGCATGGTCGCCCAGGCCGATGTCGCCAGGGCGCTGCCGGACCCCAAGGTCGGTCAGCTCCTCGAAGCCCTCTCCTCGGACTGAGCCGGGGACCTGCCCTCGGAGCAGCTCGTAGACCTTGAGCCTGCGCCCCCGAATACGCGCCGCGCCTGCCGGAGCCGTCCCCGTCGGCCCCAGGCGCGGCGGCGTCCGTTTGACCGGCCGCGGCGCCGGGCACCCGGAGGCACCCACAGCACGGCAGCACGGCAGTACGCCGGCACCACAGCACGTCGGCAGCACATCGCGAAGGAGAGCGGTATGAGGGCCCTGACCTGGCACGGCAAGCGGGATGTACGCGTCGAGACGGTGCCCGACCCCAGGATCACGGAGCCGACGGACGTCATCGTACGCATCACCTCCACCGGAATCTGCGGCTCCGACCTGCACCTCTACGAAGTGCTGGGGCCCTACCTCGATCCAGGCGACATCCTCGGCCACGAGCCGATGGGCATCGTCGAGGAGGCCGGCAGCGAGGTCACCGCCGTGGCCCCCGGTGACCGGGTCGTGATCCCGTTCAACGTCTCGTGCGGCACGTGCTGGATGTGCGGGCAGGGGCTGCACTCGCAGTGCGAGACCACCCAGGTACGCGAGCGCGGCACCGGCGCCTCGCTCTTCGGCTACACCAAGCTGTACGGGCAGGTGCCCGGCGGCCAGGCCGAGTTCCTGCGTGTGCCGTTCGGCAACACGCTGCCGGTCAAGGTGCCGCACGGCCCGCCCGACGAGCGGTTCATCTACCTCTCCGACGTTCTGCCCACCGCCTGGCAGGCCGTCGCCTACGCACAGATCCCGCCCGGCGGCAGCGTCACCGTACTGGGCCTGGGCCCCATCGGTGACATGGCCGCCCGCGTCGCCCTGCACCAGGGCGCGAGCCGGGTCATCGGCGTGGACCTGGTGCCCGAACGGCTGGCCAGGGCCCGACGGCGTGGCGTACACGTCCTGGACCTGCGCGAACACGGCAAGGACGTGGGCGAGGCGGTCCGCGAGCTGACCGAGGGCCGGGGCACGGACGCCGTCATCGACGCGGTCGGCATGGAGGCGCACGGCGCGCCCGTCGCCAAGGCCGCCCAGCAGTTCGTCGGGCTGCTGCCGGACGCGCTGGCGGAGAAGCTGATGGAGCGGTCGGGCCTGGACCGCATGGCGGCCCTGCACACCGCGATCGACGCCGTACGGCGCGGCGGCACGGTCTCCGTGGTGGGGGTCTACGGCGGCGCGGTGGACCCGATGCCGCTGCTGACGATGTTCGACAAACAGATCCAGTTGCGGATGGGCCAGGCCAACGTGTGGCGCTGGGTCGAGGACATCCTGCCGCTGCTCGACGACGCGGACCCGCTCGGGGTGGAGGGCTTCGCGACCCACACCCTGCCGCTGGAGGACGGGCCGCAGGCGTACAAGACGTTCCAGGCCAAGGAGGACGGCATGATCAAGACGTTGCTGAAGCCGTAGGCCCTGCCGGTGCGAGGCTGGTGCGAGGCCGGGGCGCCGGCGGTGTGCCGACGGGGCGCCGGTGTGTGACGGCGGGCCGCCGCTCGGGTGGTGCCGCAGGGGCGTACGGCATGGGCGACGGCCGCCGGGGTATCCGTGCCCGTATGAGTGCCACTAATTTGTCCGCAATCGCCCTTGTATGTACGCTCCGGCCTTCGCCGTCCCCGTCCAGCAGCGCCCTTCTGGCCAGACAGGTCATGGCGGCCTTCGCCGACCTCGACATCCACGGCGAGACCGTCCGCGTCGCCGACCACGACGTCCGGCCCGGCGTCCAGATCGACATGGGTGAGGGGGACGCCTGGCCGGCCCTGCGGGAGAAGATCCAGGCCGCCGACATCCTCCTCCTGGCGACCCCCATCTGGCTGGGCCATCCCTCCAGCGTCGCCCAGCGCGTCCTTGAGCGCCTGGACGCGGAACTGTCCGAGACGGACGACGAGGGGCGGCTGCTGACGTACGGGAAGGCCGCCGCCGTGGCGGTGGTGGGCAACGAGGACGGCGCCCACAAGGTCTCCGCCGACCTCTTCCAGGGGCTCAACGATGTCGGCTTCTCGCTCGCCCCCGGCGCCGTCACGTACTGGGTCGGGGAGGCCCAGCAGGGCACGGACTACCAGGACCTGGACGCGACCCCGAGCGCGGTCGCCAAGACCACCCGCACCCTCGCCGTCAACACGGCGCACCTGGCACGCCTGTTGAAGAGCGGACCCTATCCGCCGTCGTCCTCCTGACGGCCGAGGGGCGCGCGGACCAGGGGCCCGCGCGGAACGAGGGACGAGCGGCGCACGGAAGAAGAGAGAGTGGTGACAGACATGGCGGACACTTCGGGCGCCGCGCACCGGGCGGCCCTGTTCGACGTGGACGGGACCCTGGTCGACACCAACTACCTGCACACCGTGGCGTGGTGGGAGGCGTTCCGCCAGGCGGGCCACCACGTGCCGATGCGCGCCGTCCATCGGGCGATCGGCCTGGGCTCCGAGGACCTCATCGAGCACGTACTCGGCGCGGACCGCGACCCCGGCCAGGACGGGTCGATCAGTTCCGCGCACAAGGCCCTGTACGCCACCTGTTTCGACCGGCTGCCCGCCCTGGAAGCCGCCGGTGACCTGCTGCGCGCACTGGCCGACCGCGGCCTGCGCATCGTCCTGGCCACCTCCGCCGACGGGTCCGAACTCGCCGCGCTGCGGCGGGCCATCGACGCCGACGACGTCATCGCGGGGACCGCCAGCTCCGATGACGTCGCCCAGGGCAAGCCGGCACCCGACCCGGTGGAGCGGGCGCTCGAACTGGCCCAGGTGCCCGCCTCCTGCGCCGTCTTCGTCGGTGACACGGTGTGGGACATGAAAGCCGCCGCGCGGGCCGGGGTCCAGCGCGTTGCCCTCCTGTCCGGCGGCATCCCCCGCGCCGACCTGGAGGAGGCCGGCGCCGCCGCGGTCTACCAGGACCCGGCGGATCTGCTGGCCAACCTCGACCGGAGCCCGCTGGCCTGAACTCCCCGGGCCGGCGCGGCTGAGCCGGGACCGGCTTCCTACGGGGCCGTACGCCCTCCCGGTCGCGTACGCGCCCCGCGATCACATACGCGCCCTCCCGGTGCCGAGTGCGCCATGGGCCCGTACATCCCGTACGCCCGTGCGGTTCGGGGTGCCGCTCGTCGGGCAGACTGGGGACAGCATCGGGGGCAGCGGGGGACAAGAACGTGATCGGTGACACGACGGACGACCGGCCCGGCGACGAGAGGACCGACCAAGGGGTGGACCCGCTCGACCTGTCCGAGGTCGAGTACGACGACCCCGACGGCGGTTCCGGGAAACGTGCCATGGGCGAGCACGCCTGGCGGGTCTGCGAACTCACGGGCATGGACCCGCGGTACGGCATCCCGGCGCTGCTCACCATCGCCCTGCGCGAATCGGCCTACAACGACCCGCGCTGGCGGGTGAACACCACGGACTCCAACGCGCGGGGGCCCATCGTCTCCGACGGCCACCCCCGGAACTGCTCGCGCGGCGCCACCCAGTGCATACCGCCGACCTTCGCCAGGTACCACCACGAGGGGACCGCCCGCACCCCGTACGACGTCCAGGCGTGCATGGCCGCGACGGTCCATTACGTACGCGACCGGTACGGGGTCAACCGGTCCGGCTCCAACTTCGCGGCCCGCGTACAACAGGCGGATCCCACCCGGCCGCCCAAGGGGTACTGAATCCCGGGCGCGGCCGGGCTCAGCCGACGGCGCCCTCGGTCCAGGCCCGGGCGAGGATCTCCTCCACGGTCTGTGCGACGGTCTGCTCCGAGGTGTCCAGCCATAGGCCGATGCGCGGGGTGCTCTCGCGCAGCCCCCGGTCCAGGTCCGCCACGCTCCAGTCGGCGCCGTAGGCGGTCTTGGGCCGGGCCGCCTCACGTGCCGCGACGACCGGCGGCCGGGGGGCCAGCACCACCACCGCGAGCGGCCGGGTCCTGATCTGCCCGGTGAGTTCGCGCAGATGCTCACCGAGGAGGATGTCCTGGGCGATGACCGTGAAGCCCTCGGAGGCGTACTGATCGGCACTCACCGCCGTGAGCCGGTGGCGCAGCCGGAGCTGGGCCAGCGCCCGCTCGTCGGCGTCGGGTGTCATGGGCACCGCGCCGTTGACGACCATACGGCGGAACGTGTCGCCCCGCAGATGCACAGAACGGCTCAGCCGCTCGGCGAGGGCCTGGGCCACGGTCGACTTCCCGGCCGCCTGGATGCCGGTGATCACCACGACGCCGGGCCGGTCCCACGCCGGATGCGGCGTGCCGGACGCGGCGGGTCCGGGAGCGGGCACAGAGGCGGGGCCGGGCGTGGGCATGGCTGCGCGCACCTTTCGTTGCTGTTCACGGTCAGGACGTGACGTGCGGAACCGGCGTCCCGGCGACGATAACGGGCACGGTCCGGCACCCGCATTCTTGTTTTCCCGGGAGTTACCCGTGTATCTACGTCACCTGTCGCCCCGTCGGTCCCGTCAGGCTCATCGGACCCGTCGGGCTCGTCGGACCCGTCGGACCCCTCGGACCCGTCGGGCTGGTCAGGGCAGGCGCGGCACGGGCTGCTCGGCGGACGCCGGCGGTGCGGCGCGGGAGAGCCGCACGCGCAGCGACCACCGGTGACGGGCCGGGGCGCCGTGCCGGACGGCGTGCGCCAAGGCGGTGGCGGCGGCCCCCGTCAGGCCGGTGAACAGCAATACGGCCAGGCTCTCCAGGCCGGTGGGGTTCCAGGTGAGTTCGGCGTCCCGGTTGACGATGAAACCGTCGAAGAAGAGCCAGCAGACCGCGGCGACGGCGGGCGCCCAGCGCATCCGGCCCAGCGCGGCCACCAGCGCGGACAGCAGGGCGAAGGCCCCGAGACACCACCACAGGTGCGCCCGGCCGTCGGTGAGCATCAGAGCGACGATCAGCAGCGCGGACGCCGCGCACCCGATGGGCAACGCGAGATCACCGGCGAGACCGGACACGGGACCGTCCGCGTCCGTCCCGGGTGCCGCCCGCCCGCCGTACCGCGGATACGTTTCGGCCGTCCCGAACAGCGCGTACCGCTCGTGGTGCCCGTGATGCCTGTGATGCCTGTCCTGCTCACAGGTCGCGGACTCCTCGTGCTTTTCGGATGTGACCTCCGCCGCGCCTGCCACGGGCGCGGCGTGCGCCTTCTCGTCACGGTGTGCCTGGGCCATGGAGTCAGCCTCCCGTCGACGGTCCCCCTCCCTTCTTCTTCCCCATCGGCGCCCGCCGTCCGGCCTACGAGGGGGCGTACGCCCGGAATTCCACCGAGGCCGTACGGAACAAGCCAGTTGTTCAACAGGCAGGCCGTGGAACGAGCCGGTTAAGGTCACCCACCAGAACCAACAGAACCGCCAGAACCACCAGAACCGCCACAGCGCCCCTTTGTCATCCGTGGGAAGGACTTCGCCAGTGACCGTCGAACGCATCGGACCGCCTCTGACGGCGGGGGAACGCGAAACGCTGCGCGGCTGCCTCGACTTCCATCGGGCGACGCTCGCCATGAAGTGCGAGGACTTTCGGACGAGGAACTGCGCCGGCGTTCCATGCCGCCCTCGACGCTCTCGCTGCTCGGTCTGGTCCGGCACCTGGCCGAGGTGGAACGCACCTGGTTCCGCCGAGTGATCAACAAGGAGGACATACCGCTGGTGTGGTCCGCCGAGGGCGACTACCAGGTGGCGTACGACGTGAGCACGGCCTCCCGGACGGAGGCGTTCGAGGCATGGCGCACGGAGGTCGATCACGCCCGCCGGATCGAGGCGGCGGCGGAGTCGCTGGAGGTGACCGGCCATCAGCCCCGGTGGGGCGAGGACGTGTCCCTGCGGCTGGTGATGCTTCATGTGACCCTTGAGTACGCCCGGCACAACGGCCACGCCGACTTCCTGCGCGAAGGCATCGACGGCACCGTCGGGGCCTGACGGCCGGCCCGGCTCTGTGCTTGCCGCCGGCTGTCCCTCGCTTCCTCTCGCTTCCTCTCGCCGTCTACCGCCGCGCCTGCCGTGCTGCCCCCGTGCCGTGACCCGGCGGACGCGGTGTCACCGGCGCGTTTCCCCGGGCGCGGGAGGGGCGCATGAGAGCCTGACGCCCGGGTACGCGAGGCCGGAGGTGAGCCCATGAACGGTGGTGGGTCCGGTGGCGGTGACGGCGGGGCCGGTAACGGTGACCGTGGGGCCGGTGGTACGCGGGCGCGCGGTGTGGCGGTGCGGGGCGCGGCGGTCGCCGAACTGGCCGGGTGCTGGGCCGCGCTGACCGGACTGTGGGTGGTGCTGATCAGTGCGGTCGACGCCCTGGAGTGGGGCGTGGGAGCCGCCGCCGCGCTGCTCGCGGCCTTCGCCGCCCGTGCGGCCCGCAGAGCCGCCCGGCCCGACGCCCCCGTGCCGGACGGCCGGTTCTGGTGAACGGCTGGTCGGCCGCCGCCGTGGCGCTGCTGCTCGTCGGTGTCGCGCCCGCCGTATGGGGCGCGGCCGGCGGTCCCGTACGGCGGCGGGTGCTGGCCCAGAACGTCGCCACACCGGCCGGCTGTCTGGTCCTGCTGCTGCTCGCGCAGGGGTACGAGCGTCCCGCGTACGCCGATCTGGCTCTCGTCCTGGCCGTGCTGGGCCCGGCGGGCACCTTGGTCTTCGCCCGGCTGCTGGAGGACGAACTGGCCGCGGATCCGCCGCGCGGACGGGTCGCCCGCGCCCTGACACCGCTCGTGGCGACGGCGGCGGCCCTCGTGGTGCTGCCGCTGTGCCTGGCCACGGACCCGGGCCGGGCCACGGTCAAGACGCTCGTCATCGGTGCCCTGCTGGTGGCCGGCAACGTTCTGTCCACCCGCGCCCTGACGGGGGAGGGCCGCCCGTCCGAAGCGAGCGGGCCGAACGCGGAGGGCCGGCCGTCGGGAGAGCGCCGGGGGTCCGGTGGATGACCCGGTGATCGTGCTCACCCTGGCGCTGGTCACGGCCGCCGCGACCGTCGCCGTACTGGTCCGCGACCCCGTACGGCAGGCGACCGTACTGGCCGTGCTCGGCCTGAGCCTGGCCCTGCTGTTCACCGCCCTCCAGGCGCCGGACGTGGCACTGTCCCAGCTCGCGGTGGGCTCCGCGCTCACCCCGCTGATGGTGTTGCTGTCCGTACGGAAGGTACGCCGCAGGGGCGGGGAGGAGAGCGGGACCGAGGACTTTCCGGGCCGGAGCGGGATCCCGCGCCGGATCGGAATCCGGAACCGAATCCGAATCCGAATCCGGAGCCGGAGCCGGAGCCGGATTCCGGGCCGGAACAGCGGCGGGAACGAGGGGAGGGGCGGGATTGAGCAGACGGGCGCGCTTGTGGGTACTGGCGCTGGGCGGCCTGGGCGTGGCCGTCCTGCTGGTCGGCGCGGCACTGGAACTGCCGGGCTTCGGCGGTGCCGCGCACCCGTACGGCGACCGCTCCGTCCACGCCTCGCTCGCCCGGCACACCGCCAACGTCATCGCGTCCGTCAACTTCGACCAGCGGGCCTTCGACACCCTGGGCGAGGAGTCCATCCTCTTCTGCGCCGCGCTGGGCACCGTCGTCCTGCTGCGCCAGACCCGCGACGAGCACCGGGTCCCGCCGCGGCCCGCGCGGGTCTCCCCGCCCGTACGCCGGTACGCGCTGATCGCCCTGCCGGTCACCCTGCTCATCGGGCTGTACGTCGTCGCACACGGCCAGCTCAGCCCGGGCGGCGGCTTCCAGGGCGGCGTGGTCGTGGCGACCTCGCTGCACCTGCTGTACGTCGCTGTGGACTACCGGGCCCTGGAACGGATCCGGCCGGTCGGCCTGTACGCGGTGGCGGACGGCGCCGGGGAGGCTGCCTACCTGCTGCTGGGCGTGGCCGGCACCCTCGCCGGCACCGCCTACCTCGCCAACGTCCTCCCGTACGGGACCTTTAACACCCTCGCCTCCGGCGGCACCGTACCGCTGCTGAACGCCGCGATCGGGGTGGAGGTCGCCAGCGGGGTCGTGGTCCTCCTCGCCTCCTTCCTCGACCAGGCGGTCGAGATCGAGGACGGGCCCGGCGGCCCCGACCAGGACGCGGACTCCGACGCAGGTACCAACACCAACACTGACGCCGGCACCAACACCGGCATCGACACCGATCCGAGCCCGGACAGGGGCACGGGGAAGGAGACGGGCGGGACATGAGCGTGCTGCCGTATCTCGTGGCCGGCTGGATCTTCCTGATCGGCTGCTACGGGCTGGCCACCAGCCGCAACCTCATCCACGCCGTCGGCTGCCTGGCCGTCTGCCAGTCCGCCACCTACGTCCTGCTGCTGGCCATCGGCTACCGCGACGGCGGCACCGCACCCGTCTTCTCCGATCTGCGCCCCGGCTCCCGCCCGGTCGTCGACCCCGTCGTACAGGCCCTGGCGCTCACGGACGTCGTCGTGGGCGCCACCGTCACCGCGCTGCTGCTCGCCCTCGTCGTCCAGGTCGCCAAGCGGCACGGCACCGTCGACCCGGACGAACTCTCGGAGCTGCGCGGGTGACCGCCGCCGGGACACTGCCCCTGATCGTGGCCACGCCGCTGCTCGGCGCGGCCCTGCTGGTCGCGGTCGGCCGGCGGCTGCCCCGGGTCGCCGCCGAGGCGCTGGGCTGCGCCTTCGCGGCCGGCACCGCCGCCCTGGCGCTGTCCGTACTCCTGCGTACGCCCCCCGCCACCGGGCACGGCACGGGCGGGACCGGCGGCGCCCCGGGGCCGCCCGCCGTCGAGTGGCTCGGCGGCTGGCACCCGCACGGCGGCGCGGGCGTGGGCATCGTCCTGGTCGGGGACCGCGTCGGGGTGGGCCTGGCGGTCCTCGCCTCCCTGCTCGTCGTGGCCGTACTCGCCTATTCCTGGCGGTACTTCGACGAACGGCCGCACCGCCCGGCGGGCACCTTCCCCGCGCTGGTCCTGATCTTCCAGGCGGGCATGTGCGGCTTCGTGCTCACCGGCGACCTCTTCAACGCCTTCGTCTTCTTCGAGCTGATGGGCGTCGTCGCGTACGCCCTGACCGGCTACCGCGTCGAGGAGGCCCGCGCCGTCCAGGGCGCGCTGACCTTCGGCATCGTCAACTCCCTCGGCGGTTACGCGACGCTGCTGGGCATCGCCCTGCTGTACGGGCGCACCGGCGAACTCGGCCTGGCCCAGATCGGCGCGCGGCTGGACGCCCGGGCCGGCGCCGGTCCGGGAAGTGGCGACGCCCTCACCCGTACGGGGAGCGCACTGGCCGACGAGGCGGCGCAGCGGCCCGGCCTGCTCGTTCTGACCGCCTTCGTCCTCGTCCTGACCGGCCTGCTCATCAAGGCGGCGGCCGTCCCCTTCCACTTCTGGCTGCCCGACGCCCACGCGGTCGCGCCCACGCCGGTGTGCATGCTGCTCTCCGGCGTCATGGTCGAACTGGGGGTGTACGGCACGGCCCGGGTGTACTGGACCGTCTTCGCCGGCCCCGGTGGCATTCCCGCCGAGGACGCCCACCGTGCGCTGCTCGCCCTCGGCGCACTCACCGCGGTCACCGGCGCCGTCATGTGCTGGCAGCAGCGTCACCTCAAGCGACTGCTCGCCTTCTCCACCGTCGCCCACACCGGACTGTTCCTCGTCGGCATCGCGGTCCTCACCCCGCAGGGCGTCGCGGGCACCGCCGTCTACGTTCTCGGCCACGCGGGTGTGAAAGCCGCCCTGTTCGCCTGTACGGGCATCCTCCTGGACCGCTTCAGCAGCGTGGACGAACACGCCCTGCACGGCCGGGGCCGCGAACTCCCCCTGATCGGCGTGCTGTACGGGCTCGGCGGCCTGGCCCTGGCCGGACTGCCGCTCTTCGCCACGGGGCTGGGCAAGGCGCTCACCGAGGAGGCGGCGGGCGTCGGGCCGACCGTACTGTTCGTGGCGGTGTCGGCGGTCACCGGGGGAGCGGTGCTGCGGGCCGCCGCCCGTGTCTTCCTGGGGCTCGGCGAACGCTCCGGGAGCACCCCGCCGTACGACGCCTCGCCACAGGGGAATCCGCCGGCCGGCCACCCCTCGGCCGGCAACCGGCCGGGCCGGAACTCCCCGGACGGCAACCGCCGGGCCGCGGACTTTCCGGACGGGACGAGCGGCGCGCACGAGGAGCCCGAGACGCGCGGCCCGCTCAACCGGATCCCGGACACCATGCTCGCGGTGCCGATCGCCCTGCTGGCGGCCGTACCGGTGGTGGGCCTGGTCCCGGAACTGCACGCGGCGATCGGCCGGGCCGCCGACGCCTTCACCGACCACGCGGGCTACGCCGCCGCCGTACTGGGCACCCGTACCACCCCTGTCATCCCCGCTCCCACTCCCGCGCCGCACTGGACGGTCTCCGGTATCGCGCTCGGGCTGCTCTCCGCGGCGCTCGCCACGGCCCTGGCGCGGTGGTCCCTGCGTCCCGGCGCCCGCACCGACCCCGCACGGTGGACCGCGCCGCTGCGCCGGCTGCACTCCGGGCACATCGGCGACTACGTCGCCTGCGCGCTGGCCGGCATCACGGTGACGGCGCTGGTGCTGCTGCCCGCGCTGCGATGAGGCGCGCCAACCGGTGTGACGTCCGCGTCACTGGGGAGGCGCAGGGTGAGCCCGGGTCGGAATCGCCGCCCGGGACCGACGCGTACGAGGGAGAGTGAAGCCGCCATGCCCCCCGCAGTTGCCGCCCCCGCCCCCACTGTCGCCACCCCCGCTTCCACCCCTGTTCCCTCCATCGAAAAGCTGGTCTCCCTTCCCGAAGGCCCGGAGAAGCGCGAACTGCGGCAGCAGGTGATCCGGGAATGGCTGCCCATGGCGGAACGGCTGTCCACCCGCTTTCACAACCGTGGCGAATCCGCGGAGGACCTCCGGCAGATCGCCTCGCTGGGCCTGGTGAAAGCGGTGGACCGCTTCGATCCCGGGCGTGGGCACGCCTTCGAGAGCTTTGCCGTGCCGACCATCGTCGGGGAGATCAAACGGCATTTCCGCGACCACACATGGGGCGTTCATGTGCCCCGCCGCGTCCAGGAACTGCGCAATCAGGTCCGCAGCGGTACGCGCGAACTGAGCGCCGCCGTGGACCACCGCACCCCGTCGGTCGCCCAGGTCGCCGAGCACACCGGACTGAGCGAGGATGAGGTACGCGTGGGAAGGACGGCGATGGAGAGCTACAAACCGCTGTCCCTGGACGCCGAGGTGTCCGCCGGCGCCGAGGACGGTTACTCCCTCGCGGACACGCTGGGAGCGTCCGAGCCAGGGTATGACCGGGTGGTCCTGCGCGAGACGGTCCGGCACAAGCTGCGCAGCCTCCCGGAGCGGGAACGCCGCATCCTCTACCTGCGGTATTTCTGCGACATGACCCAGAGCCGTATCGCGCGGGAATGCCACCTCTCGCAGATGCACGTCTCCCGCATTCTCAGCGGAACCTGCTCGCGCATACGCCGGGCCGTGGAAAGGGAGGAGAGGCGGGAACGGGTGGTGTGACACCTCACGCCTCGGCAAGCGGAAAGGACGAGGAGCGCCGTGCGAAGGAGCGCCGTGGGAGAGAGTGCCGGGCGAGAGAGTACCGGGCGAGAAAGCGCCGTACGGAAGACCGCCCTGATAGTGGTCGACATGATCAACACGTATCGGCACGCGGACGCCCAGCAGTTGCTGCCGTCCGTCCGCGACGCACTCCCCGGGATGCGCGGACTGCTCGAAAGGGCGCGGGCCGACAACGTCGACGTCATCTACGTCAACGACAATTTCGGCCGCTGGCGGTCGCACCACGACGAAATCCTGGAAATGGCGCTGAACGGCCCGCACGCCGATCTGGTCGAGCCGATCCGCCCGGACGCCGACGCGATGTTCGTCGTCAAGGCCCGGCACTCCATTTTCTACCAGACTCCGCTGGAATATCTGCTGAGCCAGAACGGGATCGGCCGGATCGTGCTGTGCGGCCAGGTGACCGAACAGTGCATTCTCTATTCGGCCCTGGACGCCCACATCCGGCACCTGGACGTCACCGTGGTCCAGGACGCCGTCGCCCACATCCACCAGGACCTCGCGGACGCCGCGCTGCGGATGATGAAGCGGAACATGGGGGCGCGCATCGTGCGCTCCGGGGACGGCGACGTCTTCGGCGGGAGCGGCGACCCGGCCGGCTGAGGACTCCCGGCCGCTTGAGGACTCCCGGTCGCCTGAGGACTCCCGGCCGGGTCGGTGCCCTCTACGGCCGGCCTCGGCCCGGGTCCGCGTCCGGTGCCCGGCCCCCGTCCGATGTCCGGCCCGCCCGCTGTGGCACCACCGTGTACTTGGGGTCCTCGGCCGAGGCGATGCCGGCCGCGAACACCCCGAACCGGGTGCAGGCGGAGCCCGCCAGCAGCGCCAGACCTCCCGCCACGGCCGCCGTACGGCTGCGGCGCCCCATGAGCGCCGCGGTGGCCGCACCGGCCGCGGTGAGCAGCCGGGCCGCGCGCAGCAGCGTGCCCGCCCGCCCCTCCCGGCAGGTCTCGGCGACCATACCGAGCCGTCGCTCCACCGCCCGGTGCGCGGCGGCCTCCGCCCCCGCCGCCAGTACGGCCGCGTGCCGTGCGGGAGCGTTCTCCCGGACGGGGCCGAGGACCAGTGCCATACCGCAGGCCGCCGCGGTGGCGGAGGCGGTGAAGAGGTAGGGCAGTTCACGGTGGGCGCCGTGCCAGGCCGGCACGGCCGTGTCCGCCGCCAGTACCGCCGTGTACGAGGCCACGGCCGGCCCCAGCAGCGCGGCGCCCGCGGTCGCGGCGGCGCCCGCCACGGGCAGCAGCCCGGTCACCGCGCACCCGGCCGCGGCTCCGGCCGCCGGCCCGTACGCGGCCAGCAGCCAGGAGCCGACGCTCATCGGCGAGGTCGGCTTCAGGACCCGCAGCATGTGCGGGAACCGGCTCGGCCGGCCGAGGTCGTGGACGAGCGCCGCGGTGGAGAGCGCGATCGCGGTGAGGGAGGAGACCTTCATGCCCTTCGCGGTTCTCCCGCGGCCGGTGAGCTGCGCGCCCGCGGCGAGCACCGACCCGGCGCCGGCCAGTCCGCCGAGGAAGAAGTACCCGGCGATGTCCCGGGCGGCCCACGACGGGGCCTTGATGACGGGCCTGCCGTAGTACGAGGAGGACGGGGCGAACTGGGCCCGCGGCACCATGGGCTCCTCCCCGCCGCGCCGCCGCCTTTCGTCGCGCCGCCCGTCTCCGTGCCGCCCGTCCCCGTGCCGCTTGTCCCCGTGTGATCCGTCCCCGTGTGATCCGTCCCCGTGCCGCGCCCGCGCCGGACCGTTCATCGTCGCCCCTTCCGCCGGGCCGTTCCCTGCGGGCGTCCGGACAGCACGAAGGACAGCAGGAAGCCGCCCACCAGGGACAGCGCGGCGCCACCCGCGTGCTTCCACATGGTGGGCAGGTCGCGGGTGGTGACCACGGGATCCGGCGGCAGCCCGTAGACCTCCGGCTCGTCGAGCAGCAGGAAGAAGGCACCGTCCCCGCCGACGCCGTTCGCGGGGTCCGCGCCGTACAGCCGGGCCCCGGACACTCCGGCCGCCTGCAACTGGTCCACCCGCAGCGCGGCCCGCTCGCGCAGTTCCTCCAGCGGCCCGAACCGGATCGACTCGGTGGGACACGCCTTGGCGCAGGCGGGTTCCTGGCCGGCGCCGAGCCGGTCGTAACACAGGGTGCACTTGAAGGCGCGGCCGTCGGAGGGGCGCTGTTCGATGACGCCGTACGGGCAGGCGGGTACGCAGTAGCCGCAGCCGTTGCAGATGTCCTCCTGGACCACGACCGTGCCGAACTCGGTGCGGAAGAGGGAACCGGTCGGGCAGACGTCCAGGCAGGCGGCGTGGGTGCAGTGCTTGCAGACGTCGGAGGACATCAGCCAGCGCAGGTCACCGCCGCCGCTCCCGCCGTCCGCGAGCGGCAGCTCGGTGCGGCCGTCCGCCTTCGGTACCCCGGCCGGCTCCGGAGCCGTCTGCTCGATGAAGGCCACATGCCGCCAGGTGGAGGCGCCCAGCCCCGCGGTGTTGTCGTACGACATCCCGGTGAGCGACAGTCCGTCCTCCGGCAGGGCGTTCCACTCCTTGCACGCCACCTCGCACGCCTTGCAGCCGATGCACACGGAGGTGTCGGTGAAGAACCCCACGCGTGGCGGCGCGTCCACATGCCCGGCATCGCGGGCGGGATCCGCCATGTCAGTCCTCCGTCCCGGTCGACCCGGTGATCCCCGCGCGTTCGCGGTACGCGGCGACCAGCCGTGGCAGGTCCGGCCCCCGGGGACGGCGCCCCGGCCGGATGTCGGCGGTCAGCGCCTTGTCCTCCTGGATCAGCGCGTTGGGGTCCAGGGCGATGGCGACCAGCTCGTTGGCCGCGTCCCCGGTCACCACGCCGTTGGGCCCCCAGTGGAAGGGCAGACCGATCTGATGGACCGTACGGCCGTGCACGGTCAGCGGCTTGATCCGCGCCGTCACCATCACCCGTGCCTCGACCGCGTTGCGCGCGGTGACGATGGTCGCCCAGCCCCCGTGCTCCAGCCCGCGTTCGGCCGCGAGGTGCGGGGAGACCTCGCAGAAGAACTCCGGCTGCAGCTCGGCTAGATACGGTGACCAGCGGCTCATCCCGCCGGCGGTGAAGTGCTCGGTCAGCCGGTGGGTGGTGACCACGTACGGAAAGACCTCCGCCCCCGGCTCGTGCCCGCTGGGGTGGTAGCGGTTGCCCTCGCGGGAGTAGACCTTGCGTACGGGCGAACGCCGGTGGGCGGGGTAGAGGGCGTTGGTGAAGGGGGAGTCCTGCGGCTCGTAGTGCGTGGGCAGCGGGCCGTCCACGAGCCCTGCGGGCGCGTAGAGCCAGCCCTTGCCGTCCGCCTGCATGATGAAGGGATCGTCCCCGCGCAGCGCGTCCGGTCCGCTCGCCCCCGGTGGCGGTACGTGGTCGGGCGCCCGGTCGGGGATGAAGTCGGGTACGTCGTACCCGGTCCACTTCCCCTGTGCGCCGTCCCACCACACGTACGCCTTGCGCTCGCTCCACGGTGTGCCGTCCGGCGCGGCGGAGGCCCGGTTGTACAGGATGCGGCGGTTCGCCGGCCAGGCCCAGGCCCACCCGGCCGCCACCCAGTCCTGCTCGGTGTGCGGGGTGCGGCACGCGGCCCGGTTGACGCCGTCCGCGTAGACCCCGCAGTAGATCCAGCAGCCGCAGCGCGTGGACCCGTCGTCCCTCAGTTCCGTGTACGCGGACAGCGGCGACCCGTCCGGACCCTGCCCGTTGATCTCCGCGAGCACGGCGGCGGCCACCGGCTCCTCCAGCGGTCCCTGGACGGGATAGTCCCAGGTCAGATCCAGTACGGCGCGGTCCATCGGATCGGTGGAAGCGGCCAGCTTCTCCTTGATGCGGCGGCCCAGGTGGTACATGAACCACAGGTCGCTGCGGGCGTCGCCCTCGGGCTCGACGGCGGCGTGGTGCCACTGGACCCAGCGGTTGGTGTTGGTGAACGACCCGGACTTCTCGGTGTGCGAGGCGGCGGGGAAGAAGAACACCTCCGTACCGATGTCCTCGGTGCGCAGCTCTCCGGTCTCGGTCTCGGGCCCGTCCCGCCACCAGGTCGCGGACTCGATCAGGGAGAAGTCCCGCACCACCAGCCAGTCCAGGTTCGCCATGCCCAGGCGCTGCAGCCGGGTGTTGGCGGAGCCGACGGCCGGGTTCTCACCCATCAGGAAGTAGCCCTTGCACACCCCGTCGAGCTGGGCGAGCACCGTGTCGTACGTGCTGTGCGAGCCCGTCAGCCGCGGCAGGTGGTCGAAGCACCAGTCGTTCTCCGCGGTCGCCGCGTCACCGTAGTACGCCTTGAGCAGACTCACGAAGTAGGCCCGCATCTCGCCCCAGAATCCCTTCTCGGTGCGGCTGGCCGCGATGAAGGTGTCCAGGTCCTGGTGGGCGTGGGCGTGCGGCATGGGGAGGTAGCCGGGCAGCAGGTTGAACAGGGTGGGGATGTCGCTGGAGCCCTGGATGGAGGCATGGCCGCGCAGCGCCTGGATGCCGCCGCCCGGCCGGCCGATGTTGCCCAGCAGCAACTGGAGCACACTGGCGGCGCGGATGTACTGGGAGCCGACGGAGTGCTGGGTCCAGCCCACCGCGTAGACGAAGGCGCTGGTGCGTTCCCGGCCGGAGTTGGCGGTCAGGTCCTCGCACACCCGCAGGAACGTTTCGCGGGGGATGCCGCAGACCTCCTCGACCAGCTCGGGGGTGTAGCGCGCGTAGTGCCGCTTGAGGATCTGGTACACACAGCGCGGGTGCTGGAGGGTGTCGTCGTACGCCGCCTCGGACGCGGCCTGGGGGCCGCCGGAGCCGTGGGTCTCGGAGCCCCCGGCGGCGTGCACCCGCCGCCCCACCTCGTGCTCCTCGCCCCGCCCGCCTCGCGGACCGTCCTCGCCGTCCTCGCCCGCCCGGCGCTCGTACTGCTGGTCCACGTCCCCGGCCGGCGCCTGCACCTGCGCGCCCTGGTACTGCCAGCTCGCCGGGTCGTAGTGGCGGCGCTCCTGGTCAAGCCCCGAGAAGACCCCGGCGAGGTCCTCGGTGTCCCGGAAGTCCTCGCCGATCAGCGTGGCGGCGTTGGTGTACGCCAGCACGTACTCCCGGAAGTCCTTCTCCTCGGTGAGCACATGGTTGATGATCCCGCCGAGGAAGGCGATGTCGCTGCCGGCCCGGATCGGCACGTGCAGGTCGGCGAGCGCACTGGTACGCGTGAAGCGCGGATCGACGTGGATGACGCGGGCGCCGCGCGCCTTGGCCTCCATGACCCACTGGAAGCCGACCGGGTGCGCCTCGGCGTAGTTGGAGCCCTGGATGACGATGCAGTCCGCGTGCTGGAGATCCTGCATGAACGTCGTCGCGCCACCCCGCCCGAACGAGGTGCCCAGCCCCGCGACGGTCGAGCTGTGACAGACCCGGGCCTGGTTCTCCACCTGCACCACGCCGAGCCCGGTCAGCAGCTTCTTGATCAGGTAGTTCTCCTCGTTGTCGAGGGTCGCCCCGCCCAGGCTCGCGATGCCGAGCGTACGGGCCACCCGCAGCCCCTCGTGCTCCCACTGCCAGGTCTCGCGCCGGGTGGCGATGACCCGGTCGGCGACCATGTCCATGGCGGTTTCCAGGTCGAGCGGCTCCCAGTCGGACGCGTACGGACGCCGGTGGAGGACCTGGTGGCGGCGGGCGGACCCGGTGGTGAGCTGAAGCGTCGCCGACCCCTTGGGGCACAGCCGGCCACGGCTGACCGGGGAGTCCGGATCGCCCTCGATCTGCACCACCCGCTCGCCCTTGACGTACACCTGCTGGCCGCAGCCGACCGCGCAGTACGGGCAGACGGACTGCACGACACGGTCGGCACCGGCCGTACGGGGCCGCAGCGCCTCGGTACGCGCGGACACCGCGGCCCGGCCCCGGCCCAGCGGGTCGGTACCGGTGAGCTGCCGGTACACGGGCCATCGACGCAGCAGCCGAGGTACGCCCATCGCTTTCCTCCAGCCTCCGGCCCGTTCGCCGGCCCGTGCCGGGCTTTGTGCACCCGGGTCCCGCGCCGGGCCCCCTCCAGGCTGTCCCGGCAGGTTCGCAGGTGCCCGCCGGCCGGCTGGATACTCGTCCGTACGGGGAGAAAATCCGGCAATCGGGGACGCGGAGCGAGGGACGCGGAGCGAGGGAGGCGGAGGGGAGAGAAGCGGAGGGGAGGGGCGACCGGCCGGGCGGGTGCCGGCCGACCCCTCCGTCCCCTTCTCGCTCACTCCTTCCGATAGCCGTACGCCTCCGAGGCGGCGGCAGCCACCGCGTCCAGGTCCGCACCGGCCGAGGCGGTGACCACGGCGGCCACCGCCCCCTCGACGAACGGCGCGTCCACCAGCCGCGAGCCCCGCGGCAATTCCTCGTCCTCGGCGAGCAGGGCCTTGACGGTCAGTACGGCGCTGCCCAGGTCGGCCAGGAGCGCCACCCCCGCGCCCCGGTCCACCGCCCGGGCCGCCTCGGTGATCAGGTCCGCGCTGGTGCCCAGTCCGCCGTCCGGGGTACCGCCGGCCGCCGCGACGGGCACCCGTGCGCCCCCGCCGGCCAGCCCCCGGGCCAGCTCGGCGACGGCGGTCGCCACCGCCCCGCTGTGCGACACCAGCACGATCCCCACCGGCTCCCTTCCGCCGTCCCCCGTCCCGCCCCTCATCCCACGGCCTCCGCGAGGGCGGCGAAGAGCAGCGCGGCAGAGGCGGCCCCCGGGTCCTGGTGCCCGATACTGCGCTCGCCCAGATAACTCGCCCGCCCCTTGCGGGCCCGCAGGGGTACGGTCGCCAGCGCGCCCCGCTCGGCCGCCCGGGCGGCGGCGCCGACGGACTCGGCCAGCGCCTCGACCGCCGGATCCAGCGCGTCGAGCATGGTCTTGTCACCGGGCGCCGAGCCGCCGAGCCGGCCCACCGCCTCCACCCCGTCCCGCAGCCCGGCGCGCAGCTCCCCGGCCGTCACCGTCCGCGCGTCGCCGAGCGCCTTGCCGGTGCGCCGCAGCAGCGTCCCGTACAGCGGTCCCGAAGCGCCGCCCACCGACGAGACCAACTGCCGCCCCGCCAGCGTCAGTACACCGCCGGGCGTGGCGGGCGGCGCTTCCTCCAGCGCCTTGACGACGGCGGCGAAACCACGCCGCAGGTTGCTCCCGTGATCGGCGTCGCCGATGGCGGAGTCCAGCTCGGTCAGCCGGTCCGCCGCCCGGTCCACGGTGGCGGCCGTCACCATCATCCAGCGTACGAACAGCGCCGCATCCCACACCGCACCGGACGCCGGCTCCGGCTCCGCTTGCGACACCATCCTCCTCACCGCCCCCACCGCAGGCCGGGAGTCTGTACGGGCGCGTCCCACAGCCGCAGCAGCTCCTCGTCGATCCGGCACAGCGTCACCGAACACCCCGCCATGTCCAGGGAGGTGACGTAGTTGCCGACGAGCGTACGGGCCACCGGCACACCCCGCTCGGTGAGCACCCGGTGCACCTCCGCGGTGAACCCGTACAGCTCCAGCAGCGGCGTCGCGCCCATGCCGTTGACCAGTGCCAGCACCGGCTCGCGCGGCTGGAGGTCGGCCAGCACCGCGTCCACGGCGTAGTCGGCGATCTCACGGGAGGTCATCATCGGCCGCCGCTCGCGGCCCGGCTCACCGTGGATACCGACGCCCAGCTCCAGCTCACCGGGCGGCAGATCGAAGGTCGGCCCGCCCTTGGCGGGAGTGGCGCACGCGCTCAGCGCCACCCCGAAGCTGCGCGAAGAGGCGACCACCTGCCGGGCCAGCGACTCGACCCGCTCCAGCGGCTGCCCCTCCTCGGCCGCCGCCCCGGCGATCTTCTCCACGAAGAGCGTGGCTCCCGTACCGCGCCGCCCCGCCGTGTCCGGGGAGTCGGCGACCGCCACGTCGTCGTTCACCACCACCGTGGCGACCTGTACCCCCTCATCCTCCGCCAGTTCGGCCGCCATCTGGAAGTTCAGCACGTCACCGGTGTAGTTCTTGACGACGAACAACACCCCCCGCCCGCTGTCCACGGCCGCCGCGGCCCGCACCATCTGATCGGGCACCGGCGAGGTGAACACCTCCCCCGGCACAGCAGCGTCCAGCATCCCGGGCCCCACGAACCCGCCGTGCAGCGGCTCGTGCCCACTGCCCCCGCCGGACAGCAACGCCACCTTCCCGTCGACCGGCGCGTCCCGCCGTACGATCACCCGCCGCTCGACATCGACCACCAACTCCGGATGAGCCAGCGCCATCCCCCGCAACGCGTCGGCCACGACGGTCTCGGCCACATTGATGAGCATCCTCAACGGTTCCTCCTGGAGGCGTATCAACCAGGGTCCTGAGCAGGGACTCGCCTGGTCGGCAGGCGTACACGGGTCGTGGTCCGGCACGGTTGGCGCCGGTCTTCGGCGGTGTCCGACAGGGCGGCTGCACCGCCGGCACCGCGGCCGGCCCGTCAGCGCTGCTCCGTCTTGTCCTCGCTGCTGTGACAGCGGTGTCCAGTATCGAAGCGGCACCTGCGATCGGGAAGCGACGCGACGATCAAATGTGAGGATCCGCCGGCGTCGGCGAGGCCGGGGGAGACGGGCTGCTCCCGAACGGGCGGGGCGGTGGTGCGGTGATGTGGTGATGTGGTGGTGCGTGGCCTCCGCGATCAGGGACGATGTCCGGGAACGGTCGCTAGGCGCACGGGCCGAGGTGGGGAGAGACATGCTGCGGCTGTACTTCACCGGCGAGGACCTGTCCAACATCCGGCTGGCGCCGTCCCCGGATCCGATGTGGGAGGTGCTGCACAGCGCCTACCAACTGCACTGGCCGGGAGGCGGGCTGGCCTTCGGCCGCTGGAGACGGCGCAGCCGTCTCCAGGTCACTCCTGAGATGCGCCCGCTGCTGCACCTGATCCCCAGCCATGGCTCCAGCCCCGACTTCCTCACCCCCGCGGCGAGCCGCACCCTGGACGCCGGCATCGAGGCCCTGCACTACACCCCGCGCGCCCGGCTGCGCCAGGACCTGGAGTTCATCGCCCGGGAGCGGCGACTGCCCACCTGGACCCGCGATCTGGCCGAGGGGCGGGTCCACGCGCTGCGCGCTCTGTCCGGGGCACTGCGCAGCTACCACGACACCTGCCTTGCCCCGTACTGGCGCCACATCTGCTCCGACGTCGCGCGTGACCGCGACGAGCGCGCCCGCGTACTGCGGGTCTCCGGGCCCGAGGCGCTGCTGACCGGGCTCCCCGGCGCCTGCTGGAAGCCGCCGGTACTGGAGATCGACTACCCCTTCGACCACGCCATCGACCTGGCCGGCCGCGGCCTGCTGCTGGTGCCGACGTTCTTCGGTGCCGGCACGCCGACCGCGCTGGTCGACCCGGACCTGCCTCCGGTGCTCTGCTATCCGATCGAGCACGCCCTCGGATGGACGGATGCGGCACCGTACGCCGAGCAGGGCCCGAACGGCGGCAGTGACCCGCTGATCCCCCTCATGGGGGCGGCGCGAGCCCGGATCCTGCACAGCCTGACGGCGGGAGCCTGCTCCACCGGCGATCTGGCCCGCCGGTCCGGGATCGACATATCCGGGGCGAGCCGGCACACCGTCGTCCTGCAGAACGCCGGGCTGGTGAGCAGCCGACGCGACGGCAAATGGGTCGTCCACCGCCTCACCCCCCTCGGCCGCGCTCTCACTGAAGGACGGCTTCCCTCATAGTGCCGCCGAGAAAGCTATGAACGACAAAGGTCCGCTGTCCATCGTTTGCGCCCTGTGGCAAACGATGGCCGGGCAGTGCGGCGTACGGACACTCTTCTTCCCGTACGGGAACGGACAGGAACGTCACGTCACGTACGGGAACCTACGGGAACCCATGGGAAGAGAAGCGGAGAAAACTGTGAGACCTCCGATCAGTGCCGAAAAGATCATCATGCGGACCACCGTGTTCGGCGCCGCGGGACTGCTGTCGATCGCCGGATTCGCCGTTCCGGCCGGTGCCGCGAGCGCGCAGAAATCCGCACCCCCGACAGCATCCGCCTCCTCGTCCCCGACGGGATTACGGTTGCTGCCGACTCAAAAGGGCGGCGGATCATTCCAGCCCGGAACCATCGTCAACTCCCACAGCGGTAAGTGCCTGGAGATCGAGAACTCCTCGAAGCAGAACGGTGCACGCGCCCAGCAGTGGGACTGCAACGGCCAGGCCGGCTCCGGGTGGCGGCTCCAGGACCTGGGGGGCGGCGCCTGGTACATCATCAACGCCCACAGCGGTAAGTGTCTGGAGATCGAGAACTCCTCCGCGAGCAATGGCGCGCGGGCCCAGCAGTGGGACTGCAAGGGGCAGAAGGGCGCGAAATTCTGGCTCGACGACCGGGGCAGCTACTGGTGGATCCGGCCGACCACCGGATCGTCGGACAAGTGCCTGGAAATCGAGAACTCCTCGATGAGCAACGGCGCCCGGGCCCAGCAGTGGGACTGCAACGGTCAGTCCGGCGCGAGGTGGTGGTGACGTGATGCGCTGGCTGGCGGTCGCGGGCCTGACGCTCGCGACCGTCTTCCTCGGGCAGCCCGCCCCGTCGGCGGCTCACGCACCGTACAGCCCTCGGGCCGGAGCCGAGCAGACGCACCCCGCGCAGCAGCGGCAGGCCTCCGGACTGCACTGCGACTTCCGGGCCTGGTTCCCGGCGACCGGCGACCCGAGCAAATTCATGGCCGTCGCCGAGGGAGGTGGCGCCGGCACCCGCGTCCTTTTGTGGCAGGCGACCGGGGGCATTGAGCAAATGTGGTGCGAGGAGCACTTCGGCGGATACCGGGGTGACGTTTCCTACCTGCACCCCGGCTACGACATGTCCCTGTGTCTGACCGCGCCGGACCAGCCGCGCGAAGGAAGTCAGCTAAAAGTCGACAAGTGCGGCAAAGACGCCTCGCGCGGTCAGTTGTTCCATCGCGCCTATCCGGCGGAAGGGAGTAGAGCCGTCGCCTGGTGGCTGGAGATCAGAGGGGCGCCGGATCTCTGCCTGGCCAACGGAAACTACAACCAGGGCAATGTCGTGCAGTTGTCGCGCTGCAAGGGGAGCATCGACCAGCAATGGTCCGTCAGGAGTACGGACGGACAGAATTCCAACGGCCTGGGCGAAAAGATCGCCTGGATCGCGGAGAGCCAGCTCGGTCTGAGCTGCTGGGACTCCGCGGCCAGTCACGGGCTCTTCACTTGCTTCAGCGACTGGTGTTCCGCGCTGAGCCGCGGCATCTGGGGCATCGCCCACGTCCAGGGGACCAAGGGTATCCTCAACGACCTGGCTCCCTCGTTCGCCGACGGCGACAACGCGCCGGAGGGCAGCAAATGGCCACCCAATCCCAACGGGAAAGGCTACGGACTGATCTGGAACACCAGAGCGAGCCAGCCACACGTAGGTGACGCACTGGTGTGGCTGAACGAAACCAAGTACAACAAGCACGAATTCGAGCGGCCCCATGCCGAGATCGTCACCTGGGTCGATCCCCACAACAGCAATTCCATCATGACCGTGGGCAGCGGCCCGGTGGTACGGCACGGTGGCGGCACCGGCCACGACCGCGACAAGCCTTACGACTGGACCGCGGGAGTCAAAAGCGGCAACGACCACTGGAAGGTGTACACCTTCGTACGTCCCAAGAACGCCTGAGACGCGGTGTGACCGCAAAAATCCAAGACCGCTGAGGCGCTCCATCCGCTGAAGACGCTCCGCAGCGCACCATGCGAGCTGCGGAGCGTCCGGACGTCTCCTACCGACTTCCACCGCCTCGTACCGCCTCGTACCGTACTGCCTCGTACCGCCTCCGCCTCAGCCGGTCGGTGGTGCCCCGGGCGCAGGGCGGGACGCGCGCCATTCGTACACCCCGGAGGAGGATTCCGTCACCTCTTCCGGCCAGCGTCGGCGGACGTCCTCCAGGCGGCGCCGGTGGTCCTCGACCCAGTTCTCCTCGACTGCCACGGGTACCACGACCGTCACCATGGACATGGAGACATCCTCGACGACGACCTCGGGGCAGCCTCGCTCTCCCTCCACCCGGATTCTCACCTCGGGTCCGTGGCCCATCAGCCAGCGGATGTCCCGCCCGGCGGCCAAGGCATCCAGAGCCGTGTCCCATGCGGTCAGAACCCGCGGGGAGAGCCGGACGTCCAGGTGTCCGCCGACGAATCCCGTGGTGAGAACGATGCGTGCCACCAAGGTGTCATGGCCCGTCAGAACGCCCGGCGTGTCCCGCCCGGTCACGCGTACGACCACGCTGTTCCCCTCGTCGTCGCAGAGACGGACGAGGTCGGTCGCCTCTTGTTCCGGCTGTTCCGGCTGTTCCGGCACGGTTCGTTCTCCCTGGTCGTGCGTGCGACGGCGCGCCCCGGCCCGGGCGGAGCGGAAGACCGGAGGTTGCTGTGACGGCCTTGGGCAACGCCTATCACGGCGCAGGGCTTCACCAGCGGGGCAGCCCGCTCCCGTACGGGCCGTACAGCTCCAGCAGCCGGGTGCGGGCGCACTCCAGCCGGTGTCCTATGACCTCGGCCATCGCCGTCATGAACACATAGCCGAACCGCGGGTCGTGCCGGCAGAGCTGCCGTACGTCCTCGGCGTCGAACTGCCAGGCCCGTACGGGGCTGTCCGCCAGCGCACCCATATGACAGTCGCGCGGCGGGAACAGCCAGGACCAGCCCACCAGGTCCCCGGCGCCGAGCGTCTCGATCACCGCGGCCCGGCGGCCGGGTACATGGAGGTCCAGGGACACGGTGCCGGTCCGGATGATCCAGAACCGGTCCACCGTCCGGCGCTCCCGCAGGATCCGGTGTCCGGCCGGGAAGGACACCGCACGCGCGAGCTCCATCAGCCGCCCCCGCTGCTCCTCCGGCAGTGCGCCCAGCCGTCCGGTCATGGGCCGCAGTCCTGCCTTCGTCCTCATGAGTCCGCCTTTCGTCGGCCCGCTGTCCCCGTCGGCATCAGGGTGGGGCGTCGGCGCTGACGGAAACAGGGCCGTTCGGTGCAGGTCCAGGTGGGACGGTAGGGGACGGGCGTACTGGTTGCGCCGGTCCTTCTTCCCGGCCGCAGCTCGGGGAAGGCCGTACGCCGCGATCCGTGCGGCGGGCCGGATGCGGGGGCAGCAGCCGGGCCGGCAGCAGGCCGAGGGCGGCCAGTGCGGCCAGTACGAGCAGGGCGGGGCCCATGGCCGGGACGAAGGCGGAGGAGGGAGTCAGGGAGGACGCGGAGGAGACGGAGGAGGCGGCTTGTGCGGCGGTCGTTTCCAGTGGCAAGGTGCCGGCGGCGACGGCGATGCCCAGGGTGGGGCCGACGTTCATGGCGGTCTGCTTGAGGCCGCCGACGACCCCGGCGTATCCGGGGGGCGCGTCACCGACGACGGTCCCGGTGGCGGTGACCATGACGGTGGCGAACCCCGCGCCGAGCGCGGCCAGGGCCGCGCCGGTGGCCGGCCACGTACTGGCCGGACCGAGCCGGGAGAGCCCGGCGACGCCGAGGACGACCAGGGCCGTACCGGCGGTCGCGGTGCGGCGCGCCCCGTACCGGCGCAGTGCCGCACCGGCGAGCGGCGCTCCCAGGACCATGAGCACGGTCAGCGGAAGGACCCGCAGACCGCAGGCGGTCGGGTCCAGGGCGAGCACCTCCTGGAAGAAGAACGTCATCACGAACAGCGCGCCGAACATGCCGCCGCCGATGACGAGCAGCAGCACCATCGAGGCCGTCACCGGTACCGAGCGCGCCACGGCGGGCGGCACGAGCGGGCAGGCGGTACGGCGTTCCTGTACGGCGAACGCCGCGGCGGCGGCCCCGGTGGCGAGCAGCCCGGCAAGCGTCGGCACGGCCGTCCAGCCGTGCTCCGGCACGCCGGACAGGGTGTGGACGAGGGCCGCGAGGGCGATCGCGAGCAGCGTCGCGCCGATGAGGTCGAGCCGCTCGGGTGCGGCGGGTGCGGCGGGTGCCGTGGGTGCGGATTGCGTGTGCGGGGGTTCGGTATGGGGGGATCCGGCGGGGGAGGGGACCGGTATGCGTACGGCGAGGGTGAGGGCGGCGATCACGAGCGCGACCGGGACGTTGATGACGAACACGGCGCGCCAGCCCAGGTGCGCGACGAGCACACCCCCGAGCACCGGGCCGGCCGCCGCGGCCACCCCGATCGCACTGGTACGGATGGCGACCGGCGTACCGAGCCGGTCCGCCGGGTACGCCAGCCGCAGCAGCGCGAGCGTGGCCGGCTGGAGCAGCGCGCCGAACACCCCTTGCAGGACGCGCAGTGCGATGACCCATCCGATGCCGGGCGCGAGCGCGATACCGGCCGAGGCGGCGGCGAAGCCGAGTACGCCGACGAGCAGCAGCCTCGCGTGTCCGTAGCGGTCGCCCAGGCGCCCGGCGACGATCAGCAGCGCGGCCACCGCGAGCAGATATCCGGTGCTGGTCCACTGGATCTGTGGCAGGGCGGCGGAGAACTCCCGGCGCAGACTGGGCTGTGCCACGGACAGTACGGTGCCGTCCAACGCGACGATCATGGCGCCGGCCACGCTGACCAGGAGCGCGAGGCGTTGTCGCAGGGTCGCGGTCATGGGCGGACCGGGCCGAGGTGCGCGTCCAGAACGGCCCTGACCACGCTGTCGAGGGAGGGGGAAGGAGAGGGGGAGGTTCTGTCGGGACGGCCGGTCTCCCGTCCTTCGCCGGCCGGTTGCGGCGGCACGCCGAGGGCGAGTGGCAGGCTGCCCCAGGCCCACAACTGGGCCAGACCGTGCAGATTCGACCACAGGGCGGCGGCCGTGACGGCAGCCGGCGTCGGCCCGGCGGTGGCGGTATCCGCTGCTCCCCTTCCGGGCGCCGGTTCCCGCTCTTTGCGGCAACGTGCGACGAGACCGGTGAAGTGCTCGAACAGGGGAAGGGTCGACTCCCGCAGACGCGGCTGACCGGGTGCGCACCGGTCGCTCTCCCCACTGTCCTCGCTGCCGCCACCACCCCCACTGCCGGCCCCACCCCCACTGATCCCACCGCTCTCGCTGTCGAGCAGGTCGTGCCGGAACATCAGCTCGTACATCCCACGGCGTTCGAACGCGTACGTGAGGTACTCCCGGCCCAGTGCCTCCAACTGCTCGCGCGGCGGGGCCGTACCGGCCACCGCGGCCTCGAACCGGCTGTGGAGGTCGGCGAATCCCCGGCGGGCGATCGCGGACAGCAGGGAGTGGTGGGTGGGGAAGTAGCGGCGCGGCGCTCCGTGCGACACCCCCGCCCGGCGGGCGATCTCACGCAGCCCCAAGGAGGCGGTGCCCTCGGCCGTCACCAGTTCCACACCGACGTCGATCAGCCGCTCCCGGAGGGAGCGGGCGGATTCCGCGGAGTCCACAGATTTCATGGACAGTGTCTACCAGGACGGCGTAGACACTGTCTACTCGCCTCGGAGGGCGTTGTCGTACCCCGCGGCTAGTGTTCTCGGCAGTGGCTGCGGTGCCGATCGCTTCGCGTCGACCGCCGTACTGCCGCGCTGTTGCACCTGCCTGACGAGGAGTCGCCGATGTCACCGACCCCACCTGTGCCGCCGAAGCCGCCGAGGGGCGCGACCCGCACCACGCCGCCCCGCCCCGTCGACGTGGAGGCGGTCTTTCCGGAGGTCGTGCCTTTCCGCCGGGAAGCGGTCCGGCTGCATCCCCGGGCCGGTGACCCGGGAGTGGGGGACAGCTCGGTCGGCGGCCCGCTGCTGTGGCCACGGGACGAGCCGTGGCCGTACTGCGACGACGTTCACCCCCGTACGGCGTTCGCGCCCGCGCGGCCCGGTGCCCAGCCCATGGTGCCGGTGCTCCAGCTCTATGCCGACGACGTTCCCGAACTGCCCTTCCCGGAAGGGAAGGACGTCCTGCAAGTCCTGTGGTGCCCCTTCGACCATCAGAAGGACTACATGCCACGTCCGCAGATCCACTGGCGCAACCGGCGCGCCACCGCCACGGAGTACGCCACGCCGCCGCGGCCGGAAGGGGTGCGCGAGGAGTACCTTCCGGCCCCTTGCGTACTGCATCCGGAGCGGATCGTGGAGTATCCGAACTGGGACCTGCCGGATGACCTCTGGGAGGAACTGGAGGAGCGGTGCGACCAGGTCGAGGAGGAGACCGGATGGTCGTACTGGTCCCATCTCTCGGTCGCCGACGGCATCAAGGCCGGCGGGTACCCGAGCTGGACGCAGGAGCCGTCCTGGCCCGACTGCACGCGGTGCGGCGCGCGCATGGACCACCTGCTCACCGTGTCGAGCCGCGAGTTCGACGGGGAGTCCTGGCGCACCTGGCTGCCGCTGGAGGACCGGCCCGGCACCGGCACCGGCGCCGTCCTCGGCCTGGACTACGACGAGCGCCGCAGGATACAAGGGGCGCACGGGCTCATGCTCGGTGACATGGGAGGGGTGTACCTCTTCGTCTGCCGGAGCTGTCCCGGACTTCCCTTCGCGCACCGTTCGGACTGCTCGTAGAGCGGGTACCGTCCAAGAGACGGGCGGACGCGCCACCGATGTGAGCCCGTGCCCGGCAGCGGCATCCGCAGGGTGTCCGCGCGGGGCGGTGCGTCACGCCGCCGCGCCTCCGTGCTTCCGAGCCCTCACGCCTGCGAAGGGGGGCGACGATGACCGATCCGCGGGGGCCGGCCGGGCCGGGTGCCGACCGGTACGCACACCAACTGCTGCTGTACGGCGCGCAGAGCGAGTTCGTGGCCGCCGTCGAGCCCTTCGTCCGCGCCGGTCTGGTCCCGCGGGAGCCGGTGTTCGTCGCCACCGGGCGGCGCAACGCGGCGCTGCTGCGGCGGTGTCTGGGCGCACGGGCCGGCGGGCCGGTCTTCGCCCCCGACGGCTGGTATGCCAGTCCGGCGCAGGCGCTGCGCGACTACCACGACAAGGCGCGCGCCGCGTCCGGCGGTTCGTGGGTCGTCGGCGAGATGCCTTGGGGCGGTCTGACCGACGAGCAGACCAGGGAGTGGGCCCGCTACGAGTCGCTGCTCACCCTCGCGCTGACCGCGACCGGCGCCCGGCACCTGTGTCCGTACGACACGCGGGCGCTGCCCGAGGCCGTCCTGCGTACCGCCCGGCTCACCCACCCGTCGCAGACCGGCGGTGCCGCGCCATGGGCCAATCCTGCGCACATGAGTCCCCGGGAGTTCAGCGCGTCCTGTGACACCGTGCCGCTGGACGAGCCGCCCGAGGAGTGCGCGGAGTTCTTCTTCGACGGCTCCGGCCGCCGGATCGCCGAGCTGCGCGGATTCATCGCCGCCGCGGCCGGCGCCGCCGGGCTGCCCGACGCCCGTACCGACAGCCTGCTGCTGTGCGTGGACGAGGCGGCCGTCAACGCGGTGCGGCACGGCGGCGGACACGGAAGCTGCCGGGTCTGGACCACGGACACCGAGCTGCTGTGCGAGGTCAACGACCCCAAAGGTGCCCTGGACACCGCGCTGGCCGGGTATCTGCCGCCCGGCACCGAGCACCCGGACGGCCGCGGCCTGTGGATCATCCGGCAGCTCAGCGACCTGACGGACACACGGACGAGCGAGCACGGCAGCACCGTACGCATCCACATGAGACTCCCCGGCTCCCACCCGCCCAGGCCCGGTACCCGCCCCGGACACGGCGCCGGTGATCCCAGGTGATCCCAGCGGTCCCGGCGGTACCTGACGCCATAGGACGTACGGAAGAGGACCGAGGACCGCAGGGCTGACGAAAGAAGACACACGGAGTCAGGGACGCGGACGGTGAGCCCGCGCCGCGAAGGCGGGTGCCGTGCGGGTCAGGCTGTCGTGCGGGTCAGGCGGTGGGGGTGCCGTGCGGGCCGTAGGTTCGTATGGCGTCGGTGACGATCTTTTCCAGGCGGGTGTGGTGGGCGCCGCGCCAGTAGACGCGGTCGCAGACCGTGCACTGGGCGAACACGTCGTACGTGCGCCGGGTGCCGTGTTCCAGCCGCTCCTGGACGGCGCCCTTCTCGGCGTCGCGCAGCGGGCCGTTGCAGGCGGTGCACCGGGTCCACGGCGCCAGGTCCGGGGTGAAACGTTCCAGTACGTCCTTGAGCTGTTCGTCGGGCCGGTCGCTGTAGACGTACGCGCCTGCCCAGATCTGGCGACGGCGCAGCAGTCCCCGGTCCCGGGAGAGCAGCACCCGGCGTTCGGCCGCCGAGAGGGCGGCCAGCGCCGGGTCGCCGCAGTCCTCCGCCTCGTACGCCGCGTCGATCCCCAGCAGGCGCAACCGCCGGGCGAGCGTGCCCAGGTGTACGTCGAGCAGGAACCGCAGCGGTGCCCCGGGCACCCGCTGCGGTCGCTCGACGGCCCGTACCTCCACGGCCTCGCCCTCGCCGGGCACATGGGACACCGGCACCGGGCGGCCGTCGACGAGCAGTTGGCCGACCTCGGTGAGCGGGACGCCGAAGGACTCCACGACATGCCCGAGGGTGGAGGTGCCGTCGATCGCGACCGGGGTCTGCTCCGTGCGCCGCTCGGCGGGGGCGAAGAGCCGCAGTTCGGGGGCGAGACTCAGTTGGATGATGGGTTGTGCCATACCGACAGCATGCCATCGCGGCCTCATCCGTCCGCCGAGAGGCCCTGCTGCGCACGCGCCCGGCCGTCGGCGGGGGTGAACCGGTCGGCGTGGGTGAGGGGTTCGCGCAGCGGCGGTCGTGGCGGGGATGCGGGACGGCGGGTCCGCGCGGGGGTACCGGTGCCCGCACCGGCGCCCGTACGTGCACGGTCGCGGGCCCAGGCCCTGCCGGTGGAGGTGTACCACTGGACGGCCAGGGCGGCGGCGAGCGCCAGCTCGACCAGATCGCCGCCGTAGTACATCAGCTTGGCGCCGGTGTGCAGGTCGGTGAGGCCGAACGCGGTGCCTGGCGGGGGCGTGAGATACAGCGTCTTGGCCAGGACGGCGTGCGCGGCTCCGGCGGCCAGCAGGGTGGTGCCGCGCCAGGCCGTGCTCCAGCGGTGGCGCAGCGGGTCGAGCCGGCAGACGGCGAAGCTGAACAGCAGGCCGGCGGCCAGTACGTGGGTGTGAACCAGGGCGTGGAGCACCGGCCGGTGGTGGGTGGCGGCCAGCAGCGGGGTGCGGTACAGCACCCACAGGCCGCCGACGTCCAGCAGCGCGGCGAGCGGCGGGAAGACCAGCCAGGCGGCGGACCGGGAGCGGGCAACGGCGAGCAGGCCGCGCCGGGCGGGGCCGGGACCCACCGTGCGCAGCAGCAGGGTCAGCGGCCGGGCCAGGACCAGAAGCAGTGGGGCGGCCATGCCGACGACCAGATGCTGGGCCATATGGGCGGTGAACGGCCCGCCGGGGAGAGTGAGGGTGACGGCCGCCGCCAGGGCCGTACCGCCCGTGGTGAAGGCGGCGTCCCGCGCCCGGGGCCAGGCGTCGCCGCGACGGCGCAGGCGCGCGGCGGCCAGCAGGTACCCGGCCACGGCGGTCAGCGCGGCCGACGCGAGCACCACCTCGAACAGCCCGGGGACCGGCGAGGCCGGGGCGGGATGAAGGTGCGGGGGCGTCACGAGGACGCGTCCCCGGCCGGGGTGTGCCCGGTGCCCGGTGCGGGCCGAACGGCGCGTGCGGCCCGCACCGCCAGGATCGCGCCGATGGCCAGGAGGATCAGCCCGGCACCGTTCCAGGCCCAGTCGTACGGGGTGACGTCGACGCCGTAGCGGACCTGGTGCAGCCGCAGCAGCTTGTGGTCGACGGTGCCGTCGAAGAGCTGGAAGGCGCCC
Source organism: Streptomyces sp. MST-110588 (assembly GCF_022695595.1). Classification (NCBI taxonomy): domain Bacteria; kingdom Bacillati; phylum Actinomycetota; class Actinomycetes; order Kitasatosporales; family Streptomycetaceae; genus Streptomyces; species Streptomyces sp. MST-110588. The sequence continues at coordinate 716,475 of NZ_CP074380.1, read as the reverse complement.
AGGCCCAGGAACAGTCCGGCCCGGGCGTACGGCGCGGACAGGGCGTGGCGGCGGCGCAGATCGGCGTACAGGACGAACCCGGCGACCAGGGACAGCAGCTCGGCGGTGTGCAGCAGGCCGTCGGAGAGCAGGCCGACGGGGAGGGTGGAGCGGTCGAAGAAGTGGTGCCAGGCCAGGATCTGGTGGAAGACGATCTCGTCGAACGCCGCCATGAGCCCGACGCCGATCAGGGCGCAGACCGCCAGCGAACGGCGGGTTCGCGGTTGCTCCGCTGCCATGGCCGTGGCCCCGGCCTCCGGCCTTACGGCAGCCCCTGCCCCGGCACCGGGGCCGGTTCTGGCTCCGGCCACGGCGCCGTGTGGGCGCGGGGGATGTTCGTGGACGGAGCGGCCGGAGCGGCCGGTGGAGTGGTGGAGGGATCGATCGCTCATGGGGCGTCCGCCTTCCTGCTTCCTGTGGGGTGGCTTCGCGCCCGTACGCGTACCCCGGCACGGCCGTACGAGCCTGTCCCGGGGCGCACTATCCGGCCGAACTGTCCCGAACCGTGCCGAGGGGAGCCGGACGGACCCACCGGCCCACCGGCCGGCGCCCGGTCGCCGTGGACCGCGCGTGGCAGCCCTCCAGGAACGCGGCGAACTCCGCCAGAGCCGTGGAGAAGGCGTGCTCGGGCGGCGCGGCGTAGCCGATGAGGACGCCTTGCTCCTGGCCCGGCCGTGGCGCGTGCCGCAGGCCGGAAAGGGCGCCCAGGGCGAATCCGTGCCGGGGGTGCCGCGCCGGGCCGGGGTGCCCGTCTCCGTCGTGCTCGGCGAGCAGGTCCTCCTCCGTGGGCCCGTCGGGCGGGAGGGTCGCCAGGACGTGCAGGCCGGCGGGAACACCGTGGAAGGCCAGACCGGGCAGCGGGCCGTCCGGCCCGCCGCCCAGACGGCTCAGCAGCAGCTCGCGGCGCCGGCGGTAGCGCAGCCGGCTCAGGCGTACGTGCCGGTCGTAGTGGTGGTGGGTGATCAGTTCGGCCAGGACGAGCTGATTGAGGGTCTCGGTGTGGATGTCGGCGTGCAGCTTGGCGCGTACGACCGGCTCCAGGAGTGCGGGCGGGACGGCCATCCAGCCCAGCCGCAGGCCGGGCCCCAGCGTCTTGGAGACCGAGCCGCAGTAGACGGTCTGCGCGGGTGCCAAGCCCTGGAAGGCACCGACGGGCCGGCGGTCGAAGCGGAATTCCCCGTCGTAGTCGTCCTCCACGATCAGCGCGTCGTTGCGTACGGCCCAGTCGCGCAGCGCGTGCCGGCGGCGCGGGTGCAGCGGTACGCCGGTGGGGTACTGGTGGGCCGGGGTGACGACGGCCGCCGCGGCGTGCGCCGGCAGCGACGCGACGACGGCGCCGTGTTCGTCCACCGGGACCGGCAGCACGTCCAGTCCGCAGCGGCGGACCGCCTCCCGGTGGAGCGGGTGGCCGGGGTCCTCCATGGCGACCGCGCCGGCGCCCGCCTCCTTCAGGACGCGCGCCAGCAGCCCGACGGACTGGTAGAAGCCGGAGGTGATCACGATGTGGCCGGGGTCGGTGAGCACGCCACGGGTCCGGCCGAGGTACTCCGCGAGCGCCGTACGCAGCTCGACGCGGCCCTGCGGCTCGCAGGGGTGATGGACGGCCGCGGGCGACGTGGTCAGTACCTTGCGGGTCGCCTGGAGCCAGGCGCGGGTGGGGAAGGCCGTGACATCGGGCGTGCCGGGGCCGAGCCCGTACGACTGCGTGCCCGCGCCCGTACGCATCGCCGCCGTACCTCGGTCCGGGGCCGGTTCCCCGGGGCCCGGCGGCGGTGTTCGGGCGACGGTGGTCACCGAACCCTGGCGCGCGGTCAGATAGCCCTCGGCGGCGAGCTGGTCGTAGGCGGCGCTCACCGTGCCCCGTGAGAACCGCAACTGCTGGGCCAGCGCGCGGGTGGACGGCAGCGGCGAGCCGGGCGCCAGGCGCCGCTCCCGGATGGCGGTGCGCAGCGCGCGCTCCAGGCTGTCACGGCGGCGTCCGCTGCCGGGGTCGATCTCCAGGTGCAGATCCACACCCCGACTGGACCAGTCTTTTCCCACGTCACTGGATCTTAAGTGTGCTCCACCGGGCCCCTACGGTCGAGGACCAGGGAGAACGAACAGCGAGTCCACGGGTCCGTTGCACTCGCGACGAAAACCCCGAAACCACATACGGAAGACCAAAGACGGAAGACGGAAGCAGGGACGGCCCCAATGATCGTCATCGCTCACCTCAGCGACACCCACCTCGACAACACCCCGCGCAGCACCGAGCGGGCCCGGGCCGTCATGGCGTACCTGGAGGCACTGCCGTACGACCTGGACGCGGTGCTGGTCACCGGGGACATCGCCGATCACGGCCGGCCGGCCGAGTACGAGCTCTCCCGCCGGGTGCTCGCCTCGCGGCACCCGGTGTTCCTCTGTCCCGGCAATCACGACGTCCGTACGGCCTTCCGGAAGGTGCTGTTGGACGGCGGCAGTACGGAAGCGGAGGGGAGGGAAGGGGAACCCGTCAATCGGATTCATCGCACACGCAAAGCCGTCTTCCTGCTCTGTGACTCCACGATCCCCGGGCAGGACGACGGCCGGCTGGACGACGGCACGCTCGGCTGGCTGGCGTCCGCCCTCCGGGAGACCCGGGACGAGGGACTGCCGGTCTTCGTGGCGTTCCACCACCCGCCGGTGGACCTGCACACGCCGCCGATCGACGCCATCCGGCAGTCCGGCGAGCACCGCCTCGCCGGACTGGTCGCCGACGCACCCCACGTCGTGGCGTTCCTGTGCGGCCATGCGCACACGGCCGCGGCCACCACCTTCGCCGGCCGGCCCCTGCTGGTGGCGCCGGGCGTGGTCTCCACCGTCCGGCTGCCCTGGGAATACGGCGCGGCGGAGGAGGAGTTCGTCGACCACCGGCTGCCGCCCGCCCTCGCCTTCCATGTCCTCGGCGACGACGGGCGGTTGACCACCCACTACCGCACCGTGCCGACCGATGGCCACGCCGGCGCGTCCGGCGCATCCGGCGCGGAATCCGGAGCCGCCTAGCGGAACAGGGAGCCGTACAGCGCGTACGGGCGCGGTCCAGCCCTTCCGTATTACTGGAACGCGTTCTACTGTGCCCCTCGATCCGACTGCCGGACCGGTAGACCTGGAGGGGCCGTGCACCTCGCATACACGCCCGAGCAGCAGCGGCTGCGCGCCGAACTGCGCGCCTACTTCGCCGGCCTGTCGCCGGACGACCCCCACACCGATCCCGCCGATCCCACCGGCCCCACAGATACCGACGAACCCGACGACCCCGCCGCGCGCAAACGTTCCTACCGCCGGATCATCCGCCGCCTGGGCGCCGACGGCTGGCTGGGAGTCGGCTGGCCCAAGGAGTACGGGGGCCGGGGGCTGTCCCCCATGGAGCAGTTCATCTTCTTCGACGAGGCGGCACAGGCGGGCATACCGCTGCCGCTGATGGCGCTGAACACGGTCGGTCCCACGATCATGCGGTTCGGCACGGACGAGCAGAAGAACCACTTCCTGCCCGGAATCCTCTCCGGCGAGATCGACTTCGCGATCGGATACAGCGAACCGGACGCCGGTACGGACCTGGCGGCCCTCAAGACCCGCGCCGTGCGCGAGGGCGACGAGACCACCGGCCATTACACGGTCAACGGCCAGAAGATCTGGACGACCAACGGCGACACCGCCGACTGGGTCTGGCTCGCCGTCCGCACCGACCCTCAGGCGCCGCCCCACAAGGGCATCACCCTGCTCCTCGTCCCGACCACCGACCCCGGCTACTCCTGCACCCTCATCAACACCCTCGCCTCCCACGACACCACCGCCAGCTACTACGAGAACATCCGCGTCCCCGCGTCCCACCGCGTCGGGGAGGAGAACCAGGGCTGGCGGATCATCACCAACCAGCTCAACCACGAACGCGTCACCCTCGCCGCCCACGGCACCACCGCCGTCCGGGCCCTGCACGACGTCCGGCGCTGGGCGGCCGGGGCCAAGCTCGCCGACGGCCGCCGCGTCATCGACCTGGGCTGGGTACGCGGCCGGCTGGCCCGTACCCACACCCGCCTGGAGGCCATGAAGCTCCTCAACTGGCAGATGGTGGACGCCCTCCAGCACGGCACGCTCACCCCGCACGACGCCTCCGCGGTGAAGGTGTACGGGTCGGAGGCCCGGCGTGACGCGTACGCCTGGCTGATGGAGGTGGCGGGCGCGGCCGGCCCGCTGAAGGAGGGATCGGCCGGCGCGATACTCCACGGCGAACTGGAACGCGCCTACCGCGCGGCCGTCATCTTCACCTTCGGCGGCGGCAACAACGAGATCCAGCGCGAGATCATCTCCTGGATCGGCCTCGGAATGCCGCGGGTACGCCGCTGAGCACCGAAAGCACTGAAAGCGCCGAGAGCGTACAAAGCGCCGGCAGCGCACAAAGTGCCAAGGGCGCCGGTCAGCGGTAGCAGTAGGAGTCGGAGGAGGCGTCGCCGCCGTGGAGGCGGGTCTGGTGGACGCGACGGCCGCGGAATTCCTCGCCGTGCGGGAAGAAGCGCCCGTCGACCGCCAGGCCGCCGTGGACGGTGTCCGCGTCGAGCTTGACCAGCCACGGCTGGATGCCCTGCGGGTAGAACTGGTCGTCCCACGCCCCGTACAGGGAGTTGGTCAGATACACCCGCCGCCCGTCGCGGCTGAGTTCCACCATCTGCGGGCCGCCGGTCAGCGGTACCTCCGGCGCCGAGGGGTGCGGTACGCGGCCGGTGATGCCGCCCAGGCGGACCGAGGCGGTGCGGCGGGGGCGGAAGGGGTCGCCGACGTCGTACTGGAGCAGTTCGCCGGTGCCCCATGCCGACACGTACAGCCAACGGTCGTCCACGGACAGATTGATGTCGGTGATCAGCGGGGGCACGGCACCGAACGGGCGCAGGAGCGGGGGGAGATGCGACTCCTCGGCGGGCTCGGCGGGTATCGTGATCACTTTCCGTACGGAGAACGTGCCGCCGCGCCCGTCGCCGTCCGCGCTCTTGTGCCACAGCCACACCGATGCCGACAGGTCCTGCGTACTGAGGACGACACCGGCGAATCCCCAGGCGGCCTCCGGGTCGTGGGCGGGGCGTAGTTCCAGCACCATCTGGTGCTCGGCCCCCAGGTCGACGCGCTGGAGATGCCGGCCCGTCTCCAGCTCCCAGAAGTGCAGCGCATGCCCGTACTTGTGGGCCAGCAGCAGTTCGGCGTCGAGCCCGTCCTCGATCATCGACGGCGTGCCCCACTCGCTGGTGACGGCGATGCCGTGGCGCAGGTGCCACCAGATGTCGTACGCCAGGTGCTGCGGCCCGCGCTCGGTCTCCCAGGGGCGTAGCACCTCGAAGCTCTCGTGGTCCAGCAGGGCGACGCCGCCGGGCCCGTCGGCCCCGTCGGCGCCGCCCAGGCAGGAGAGGAAGACGCCGTCCGGGCCGCAGTGGAGGGTGTGCGGGCGCGAGTAGCCGGACCCGGCGGCCAGCTCCTCGGGTGTGATGACCTTCAGGAGGCGTGGGCGGGCCGGATCGGGGTGGGTGTCGAAGACGTGCAGGCGGGAGGAGCGCAGTCCGGGCGCGATCAGGTAGCGCCGCCGGGGGTGGTGGTGACCGGCGTGGGCGAGCGCGCTGGAGCAGGCGTTCCATCCGAAGTGGTGCAGTTCGTCGCCGGTTCCCGGGACGTCGGTGGCGCTCAGCACGCGGCCGTAGGAGGGGGACCCGGGGTCGGTGTCGAGGGTGAAGAGCGTGTCCGGGAGCTGTGCGGAGCGGTCGAAGCCCACGACGTAGGCGAGCTTTTCGGGAGGGGCGGCGACGGCGTCGGCCGGGGTGCGGTAGAGGGTGGGGTCGCCCTCGTGACCGTGGCCGTGCTCGGCTCCGTGTTCCACCACGTACTCGTCCTCGGCCCCGTACACGTCGTCGGGTCCGGGCTCGTGGGTCTGTTCCGTCGCTGTCATCGTGGGACTCCTCGGCGGACCGGCGCGCAGCAGTGAGCGTGGCACACGCCCCGTACGCTGCCAAGCGTGCGGCGGGCCGCTTCCCGTACGGACCCGCCGGCGCATCCGCCGCTCGTACCGGTGCGGGAGGTGCCGGCGCGGCGGGTGACGGACCTCGCGTACGCCGTGGCACCGGCAGCCGCTCAGCGCTCTACAAGCTGTGCCGGTCCGCCGCCATACTGGGCGGGCAGGGCAAGCAGGGGGAGCTGCGCGACCGAACGTGGTGGACGGGGGCGGCTGCACGCGATGGCGGAAAGCAGGCTGATCCAGGGCCGTTACCGGCTGCTCGACCTGATCGGGCGCGGCGGCATGGGCGAGGTGTGGCGGGCGCGCGACGAGTCCCTGGGGCGGCAGGTGGCCGTCAAGTGCCTCAAGCCCATGGGGCCGCAGCACGACCCGTCCTTCATGAGGGTGCTGCGCGAGCGCTTCCGGCGCGAGGCGCGGGTGGCCGCCGCCCTCCAGCACCGCGGCATCACGGTCGTCCACGACTTCGGCGAGGACGACGGCATCCTCTACCTCGTCATGGAGCTGCTGAACGGGCGCAACCTGAGCCAGTTGCTGGAGGACAACCGGCACCACCCGCTGCCCCTGCCCGACTTCGCCGACATCGCCGAGCAGGTCGCCGCGGCCCTCGCCTACACCCATGAACAGGGCATCGTCCACCGGGACTTGAAGCCCGCCAACATCGTGCGGATCGCCGACGGCACGGTGAAGATCTGTGACTTCGGCATCGCGCGGCTGGGCCACGACATCGGCTTCACCGCCCGGCTCACCGGCACCGGCATCGCGATGGGCACCCCGCACTACATGTCGCCCGAGCAGATCGGCGGCGGCACCGTCGACCACCGCAGCGACCTGTATTCCCTGGGCTGCGTACTGTACGAACTGTCCACCGGCGTCCCGCCGTTCGACCTCGACGACGCCTGGGCGGTACTCGTCGAGCACCGCGACACCGCCCCTGAGCCGTTGCGCACCCACCGGCCGGAGCTGTCCGAGGCGTACGAGCGGATCGTGCTGGACCTGCTCGCCAAGGACCCGGAGGACCGGCCGCGGGACGCCGCCGAACTGGCCAAGCGGCTGGCCTTCGCGCGCGGTGCGCAGGGAAGGGCGCGGGAAGACGGGAAGGGGCCGCCGCCGGGCGTCCGGTCACCCTCACGGTGGACATCCCCGTCGGGCCCGTTGTCACTTTCGGGTGAGACGGGCGGTGCGGGCCGGAGAGCCAACTCGTCGGCGGACAGGGCGGATGGAACGGTCGCAACAGACGGAGCGGGCGGAACGTACGGCGCGGGCGGAACGTACGGCGCGGGCAGGGCGGACGAGGAGCAGAGGGCGGACGAGGAGGAGAAGGCGGACGTCGCCGTCTCCCGTCCGTCGGGGCGCCGCCCGGGGCCGCCCGCGGCCACCGTCCTGGACCCCGCCGCGTCCGCCGCCCCACGGGACTTCGACGGCGCCGCCCCCTCACCGCCCGGCGCCGTACGCCGCCGCCTGCCCACCTGGACGCGCGGAATGACCACCGGGTCCGCGGCGGGCGGCCCTCGTCCGCCGGGCGCCTCCCCGCCCGGCCGCGCCGCCGAGCTCACCGACTTCTGGACCGGCGGCCCCCCGCCGCCCGCCGGAACCGACGCCTCCCCGGCCGAGGACTCCCGGCGGCCGGCCCCCTCGCCCGAACACCTCGCCGTCCTGGCGGGCCGCCACAACGCGGGTCTGAGTCTGGGCCGGCTCGGCCGCTGGGAGGAGGCGGGGGCGGTACACCGCGCGGTCGCCGCGGAACGCGAGTACGCGCTCGGCCCGGACCACCCCGACACCCTCGCCAGCCACTTCGAAGTGGCCTTCACCCTCAGCCGGTCGGGCCGCGCGGCGGACGCGCTGCGCCTGTACGAGAGGGTCGCCGCCGGCCGGGAACGCGTCCTGGGCGCCGACCACGGCGACACGCTCGCCGCCCGCCAGGAGACGGCGTACGCCCTCGGCCGGCTCGGCCGCCACTTCGAGGCCCACCAGGTGTACGTGTCCGTACTCGCCGCCCGCGAGCGCACCATGGGCCCCGACCACCCGGACACCCTGCGCTGCCGTCACAACCTCGCCTTCAACCTCAGCCGTCTGGGGCGGCTGGAGGACTCCTACCGGATGGCGTGCGACGTGGCGGGAGCACGCGCCCGGGTGCTCGGCTCCCAGCACCCCGACACGCTGGTCACACGGTACGAAGTGGCGTACGTGCTCGGCCAGTTAGGGCGCTGGACGGAGGCGCTGCAGACCTACCGCGAGGTCGCCGCGGCCCGTGCGCAGGCGCTGGGGGCCGAGCACCCGGACACCCTCGCCGCGCGGTACGAGGTCGGCATCAGCCTGGGCAGGCTGGGCCGCAGCGCCGAGGCGCTGGCCCTCTACCGGGATCTCGTGGACGCCCGCACCAGCGCCCAGGGGGCACGGGACCCGGAGACGCTGCGGGCCCGGCACGGCCTCGGCGTCAACCTCGGCCGCCTGGGGCGGTGGGAGGAGGCGCTGGCCGAGGCCCGGTCGGTCGCCGCCGTACGCGAGCAGGTGCTCGGTGCCGATCACCCCGACACCCTGGTCAGCCGCCGGGAGATCGCCGTCGCGCTGGGCTGGCTGGGCCGCTGGGCCGACGCCCTGACCGTCTACCGCCAGGTCGCCGACGCCCGCGAACGCGTCCTGGGCGCCGACCACCTCGACGCCCTCGCCAGCCGCAACGACGAGGCCCAGTGCCTGGACCAGCTCGGGCGCCCGGCCGAGGCGGTGGCGCTCTACCGCCGGGTCGCCGCCCTGCGGCAGCGCCGCGGAACACCGGAACGCTAAGGCCCGCACCCCGGAACGGTGAGCCCCGCACCGGTCGTCGACGTCCCGCCTCCGGGCCGCCCGGGCGCCGCACCGGATCACTGAGCCCCGCACCGGATCACTGAGCCCCGCACCGGATCACTGAGCCCGCGCCGGAACGCCGCGGCATCAGGCTGATACGGCCCGGCCGCGCCCCTTTGCCGCCCGTACGGCACCCGCCGCGGCCCGCAAGGCGCTGTTGATGGAAATCTCGCCCCGCATCCCGGGTGCCGCCACCATGTCACCGGCCAGGAAGACGCCGTCCCCCCGCTCGACGGCGGGCCGGTCACGCCAGGTGGTGCCGGGCAGGTCGAGCGCACCGGTCCGGCCGCGGGCCGTGCCGCCGCGCTGCCAGGTCACCCGCTCCCGCCAGCCGGGGACGGTGAGATCGGCCAGCGCCTCCAGCCGCCGCCGGGCCTGTGCCGTGGACTCCCCGGCCCGTACCGGCATGTCGAGCTGGAACAGCGACTCCCCGGGCGGCGCGGTGCTCGGGTCCTGCATCGAGTAGCTCTCATGGAAGCCGCCCGTGTCCAGGTCGAAGGCGATGAAGCGGTCACGCGGACTCCTGGGTGCCGGGTTCTTGAGCCGCAAGCCCTTGGTCCCCAGACCCTTGATCCCCAAGCTCTTGGCCGCCGAGCCCTTGACTGCTGCGCCCCTGGCTGCCGGGTCCGTGGTCACCGCCAGGTCCAGCAGGACGCAGTGGCCGCTCTCCCAGCGCAGCGACTCATCGCCCAACAGAGCCCGGGCGGCGGAGAGTTCGGTGGCCACGATCGTCGGATGGCCGGGCAACTCGGTGATCCGGGAGCTCGGTTCGACACGTACGCCGAGCTGCCGGGCGCGGATCTCCAGTCGGCCGATGACCGCCTGCCAGCCGCCCGCCACCCACCGCACCGCCGGCGGCCTGGGCGCGAAGACCCGGCGGAACAGCCTCCATACGAAGGCCGCCGACAGCCGCCCGGTGTCCGCGTCGTACGTCACCACGGCGATGGCGTTGGCGGCGGCCCGCGCCGCCGGCTCCCCGAAGTGCCGCGTCGCCCACGTGTGGAAGTCCTCCTCGACCGGGGCTTCGCGGAAGAGGCCGGCGGCCATCATCCGCACGAGCCCGGCCGGCGGGCGCGGGGTGAGGCGCCCGCCGCGTACGAAGGAGAACCGCAGCGCGTCCCGGACCGGCGGCCGGCACAGGCGCCCGGTCAGGCCGCGGTCGGCCAGCCAGGACCAGTGCGGCCCGTCGGCGTAGAAGACATGGGGGCCTTCGTGGGCGACGTGGGGTGCGGCCGTGGCCCGGGCCCGTCCGCCCAGGGTCGCGTGCGCCTCGTGGAGCGTCACCCGCGCCCCTGCCTCCGCGCAGGCGATGGCGGCCACCAGCCCGGCCGTTCCGCCGCCGATCACCGTGATCTCGTCTCGCATCTCATGCCTTCCGTTGGAGGTTCCGGCCGTTTTCCTGGTGGACGGACGGGACCGGTGAAGAAGTGACATGGCGGGTGTGCGGGAGACGTGCGGACGCACACCGCACAACTGACGGTACGTCAGAGAAGTCTTCCCTCGTACGGCCCGCTGCGGCATCCTGCGCCCATGCAGACGGAGCTGAGCAACGCGCTGGGCATCGAGCACGCCGTCTTCGGGTTCACGCCGTTCCCCGCCGTGGCCGCCGCGATCACCCGGGCCGGCGGCCTGGGCGTCCTGGGCGCCGTCCGCTACACCGCCCCGGACGATCTCGCCCGGGACCTGGAGTGGATGACCCGGCACACCGACGGACTGCCGTACGGACTCGACGTCGTCATGCCCGCCAAGAAGGTGGAGGGCGTCACGGAAGCCGACGTCGAGGCGATGATCCCGCCGGAGCACCGCCGTTTCGTCCAGGACGTCCTGGCCCGGTACGGCGTTCCCCCGCTGCGCGAGGGCGAGGCGTCCGGCTGGCGTATCACCGGCTGGATGGAGCAGGTCGCGCGCGGCCAACTGGACGTGGCCTTCGACCACCCGGTCAGGCTGCTGGCCAGCGCGCTCGGCCCGCCGCCCGCCGATGTCGTACGACGGGCCCACGACCGTGGCGTCCTCCTCGCCGCGCTGGCCGGCAGCCCGCACCACGCCCGGCGCCACAAGGACGCCGGGATCGACATCGTCGTCGCCCAGGGCTACGAGGCCGGCGGCCACACCGGCGAGATCGCCACGATGGTGCTGACCCCGGAAGTCGTACGGGCCGTGCACCCGCTGCCCGTCCTGGCCGCCGGCGGCATCGGCACCGGGGAACAGATCGCCGCCGGGCTGGCCCTGGGCGCGCAGGGTGTCTGGCTCGGCTCCATCTGGCTGACCACCACCGAAGCCTCGCTGCACTCCCGTGCCCTGACCCGCAAACTCCTGGCGGCGGGGCCGGGCGACACCGTCCGCTCGCGCGCGCTGAGCGGCAAGCCCGCCCGCCAGTTGCGCACCGCGTGGACCGACGCCTGGGACGACCCGGCCGGCCCCGGCCCGCTGCCCATGCCGCTCCAGGGGCTGCTGGTCGCCGACGCCCTCTCCCGCATCCAGAAGTACGAGGTCGAGCCGCTGCTGGGTACGCCGGTCGGCCAGATCGTCGGCCGGATGAACTCCGAGCGCGGTGTACGGGAGGTCTTCGACGACCTGACCCGCGGCTTCGAGGCCGCCGTCGACCGCGTCAACCGCATCGCCGGGCGCGGCTGACATGCCCGGCGCGGTGCCCGCGGCTGACATGCCCGGCGCGGTGCCGTACGCCGCGCCCCGTACGCCGCTCACCGCGCGCCCGTCCGGCCCCGCCACCGTCACGACCCCACCGACCACCGCCCCGCTCCCGAGGAGGACAGTGCCATGACCGACGAGTCCCGGCCCCCCAACGGCTTCTGGGCCCAGGCCGCCGCCGACCCCGACCGTACGGTCCTTTTCGCGCCCGACGGCGAGCGCTGGACCGCGGACCGGCTGCACGCCGCCTGCAACCGCCTGGTGCACGGACTGCGCGCGGCCGGCCTGGAGCGCGGCGACGCCTTCGCCGTCGTCCTGCCCAACGGCGTCGAGATGCTCACCGCCTACCTCGCCGCCTCGCAGGCCGGCTGGTACCTCGTCCCCGTCAACCACCACTCGGTAGGCCCGGAGATCGCCTGGATCCTCCGCGACTCGGGGCCAAGGCGCTCATCGCCCACGAGCGGTTCGCCGGCGCCGTGCGCGCCGCCGCGGACCAGGCGCGGCTGCCCGCCGGACAGCGTTACGCGGTCGGCACGGTCGACGGATTCCGTCCGTACGCGGATCTCCTGGCGGGCCGTCCGGGTTCCGTACCCGAGGGCCGCACCCTGGGCTGGGTCATGAACTACACCTCCGGCACCACCGGCCGCCCGCGCGGCATCCGCCGCCCGCTGCCCGGCAAGCCGCCCGAGGAGACCGCGCTCGGCGGCTTCCTGGGCATCTTCGGCATCAAGCCGTTCGACGGCAACGTGCACCTGGTCTGCTCGCCGCTCTACCACACCGCCGTGCTGCAATTCGCGGCGGCCTCCCTGCACATGGGGCACCGGCTGGTCCTGATGGACAAGTGGACGCCCCAAGAGATGCTGCGCCTCATCGAGACCTACCGCTGCACCCATACGCACATGGTGCCGACCCAGTTCCACCGCCTGCTCGCCCTTCCGCAGGAGATCCGGACGGCGTACGACGTCTCCTCCATGCGGCACGCCATCCACGGCGCCGCGCCCTGCCCCGACCACGTCAAGCGGGCGATGATCGACTGGTGGGGGAACTGCGTCGAGGAGTACTACGCGGCCAGTGAGGGCGGCGGGGCGTTCGCCACCGCGCAGGACTGGCTCAAGAAGCCGGGCACCGTCGGAAAGGCGTGGCCCATCAGCGAACTCGCCGTCTTCGACGACGACGGCAACCGGCTGCCGCCCGGCGAGACGGGCACGGTCTACATGAAGATGACCACCGGCGGATTCAGCTACCACAAGGACGAGGACAAGACGCGCCGGAACCGGATCGGTGACTTCTTCACCGTCGGCGACCTCGGCCACCTCGACGAGGACGGCTATCTCTTCCTCCACGACCGCAAGATCGACCTGATCATCTCGGGCGGGGTCAACATCTACCCCGCCGAGATCGAGTCCGCCCTCCTCGCCCATCCCGCGGTCGCGGACGCCGCGGCCTTCGGTGTCCCGCACGAGGACTGGGGTGAGGAGGTCAAGGCCGTGGTCGAGCCGGCCGACGGGCACCGGCCGGGCCCCGCGCTGGCCGAGGAGATCCTCGCGCACTGCGCCGAGCGGCTCGCGGCGTACAAACGGCCCAGGACGCTGGAGTTCACCGCCGCCATGCCGCGCGACCCGAACGGCAAGCTCTACAAGCGGCGGCTCCGCGACCCGTACTGGGAGGGCCGGGAGCGCGCCGTGTAGACGTGCGGACGTGGAGTTGACCGACTGACCGACCGGCCGGCCGGCTGACCGCCTGATCGACCGGCCGGCATGGTGACGTACGGGCCGGTCTCAGCGGCCGTCGTGGACGCGTACCACCCTCAGCTCCGGTGAGGCCAGGATGTCCTTCTCGCAGAACCGCTCGCGGATCATACGGCCGGCCGAGTACAGCTCGGTCTGGTCGCTGTAGTGCGGGGAGAGCGGGTTGGAGGACTGCGAGTAGGTCAGCAGCGTACGGGCCACCGGGCAGCGGCTGCCGTCGAACCCGACCGCCTGGATGTAGCTGGAGCCGTGGACCACCTCGCGGTATCCACCGCCCGCCGGATCCCACAGGCCCTCGGTCTTGTTCCAGATCCCGAGCGCCTCGGTGCCGCCGGGGACGGGGATCCGCTTGCCGTTCCGTACGACGAACTGGTGCTCTCCCAGGGGAGCGTCGAGCGGGATGCCCGCGGCGCACAGTTCGGCCACGGCGTCGGCGAGGGCGGTGGTGAAGCCGGGGGCCGCGGTGTTCAGGGTGCGTGGGGTGTGTACGGGATCGGCCGGGTCGAACGGGGTCTTCCACCGCTCGGCCGGCGGCACCTTGGCGGTCAGTTTCCGCCAGAACCGGTCGAACAGCAGGGCGCCTTCGCTGTCGGTGCGTACGGTCCGGTCCCAGTGGCCGATGACCTCACACGCTTCCCGGACGTCGACCGGCCTGCCGCCGCTGTCCGGCGCGGTGCCGCCGGGCAGTGCGGAGCAGGCGGCGGCGGTGTCCGCGGCGGCCAGACCACCGGCCGGCGCCCGGTTGGCGAACTGCTGTCGTTGCAGGTCCGCCACGGTGAGCCGGCCCCGGGCGGCCATCGCCGAGACGTCTTCCAAGGCGCCGCGGGTACGCAGCGAGCGCGGCGTACCGATGTCCCCGAAGATGCGCGGGTATCCGGTGAGCGGCCGGTCGGCGTTGGACAGCCAGGCACTGTCGTTGGAGTTCTCGGCATACGGGGCGTCCTTGAGCGTGGGCACCGCGGACGGGCCGAAGATGCCCGGCTGAACGGCGTCCGGGTCGCTGCCGAAGGCGCAGTCGGACCGTGAGCCGTCCAGGACCGCCAGACCCGTGGCCGGGTAGGTGGCGGCGCCCAGCGGCGTGGAGCAGCGCCGCGCGAGGTCGTCGGTGCCCCGGGGCAGCACCTGCGCCTGGGTGTAGAGGGTGTGCCCGGCGGCGTCGGCGGCCACGGTGTTCGTCCACGGCAGCCCCTGCGTACGGCGCAGCGCGCGCTCGATGCCGGCCACGCCGTCGGCCTTGCTGAAGGCCAGGGAGGTGTCACCGGAGCGCATGTTGACCGCGTTGGGGTCGTTGACGGCGTACACCTCGGACCGGCTCCAGGGCAGCTTGAGCTGCCCCAGAGAGGTCAGCACGGGCCCGTAACGCGTCCACCACTGCGTACGGGTGACCGTGGTGCCGTCCTGCACCGGGACGGTGACGGTCCGCTTCTTCATGGGCTCGGACCTGCCGTCCACGAGGTAGGCGGTCGGGTCGGCGGGGTCCGGGGTGAGCCGGTGGAGGCTGAACGGCACGCCGGTGGCCACGGTGTGGCTCCATGCGACACGGGCGTTGTGGCCGATGGAAATGGTGGAGGAACCCAGGAGGGAGGCGCCCGCCGCGTTCAGCTCGCCGGGGATGGTGACCTGCGACTGCCAGAAGCGCCGGCCACCGGACCAGGGGTAGTGGGGATTGCCCAGGAGCAGACCGCGGCCGTCGGCCGTCGTGGAGCCCTGGAACGCCACCGCGTTGGAGCCCATGTCCGCGCCGTCCTGAGGGAAGAGCGCGCGGGCGGCGGCGACGGCGGCGCGGCTTCCGGTCGTACGGCCCGGGGCGGCAGGCCCGGAGGTGGTGGGCCCGGAAGTGGCGGGCCCGGAAGTGGCGGAACCGGCGGGCGGCTGGGCCGCGGTGATGCCGTCGACCGCACGGCCCTGGCCGCCGAGAACCGCGAGCGCATACCCGCGCATCGCCACGTCGAGCCGGGTCACCGGCCGTACCCAGTCCTTGCCCGCACAGGCGGGATCGGTGACGCGGTTGTGCCGCAGCCAGGCGTTGTACCCGGCCACCCAGCCGCGCATCAGCTCCTGGACCTCGTGTCCCGGCCCGGCGGGCGCGGGCTGCCGCAGCAGTTTCTCTACGGTGCCGGACTCGCGTACGCCCTTGAAGTACAGGTCGCCGGCGAGATTGGTGGTCGCGGAGGACAGGGCGGGGTCGGCGGCACCGGTCGCGCCGAAGTACCGGGAGCGCTCGCCGCGCAGCGTCACGAAGCCCTCGGCCAGGGTGCAGACCTGGTCGGCGGCCTGGGCCCAGCCCTCGCCGAAGCCGAGGTCCGGGTAGTCCTCGGCGACGATGTGCGGGATCCCGTACTCGGTGTAGCGGATCTCGGCGGACAGGCCGTCGGCGGACGGGTGCGTACGGGTACGGGCCTCGGCCGCCGCCGCGCCCGACGGCAGCGGGGCCGCGGCGGTCAGCAGCACCACCCCGGCGAGTGCGAGCTTTCTCAGACGGTTGCGCATGAATCCTCCCCTGGTGTCTGGCGAGCGTTCAGCGTTCCTGTCGTATACCGGCGGCGACCGGGCCGGTGAAGGCCAACTGGCGTGCCGCACGGGGGCGTTGAGCCTACCAATGGGCCGGTGGTCTTGACCCGCGTGCGGGACGGGCCGAGGATCACCGCATGACGGGAGTGCGGAGCGGCACGGTCGACGCGGTCCTGCGGCGCAGCGCCCGGCGGGTCCCCGGACGTACGGCCGTGCGCTACGGCGACCGGGCCTGGACCTACCGGGAACTGGACGAGGCGGTGACGGCCGCGTCGGTGATCCTGAGGGAAGGCGGACTGGCCGACGGTGACCGGGTCGCCGCCTATGGGCACAACTCCGACGCGTATCTGATCGGCTTCCTGGCGTGCGCCCGGGCCGGTCTGGTGCACGTACCCGTCAACCACCAACTGCGCGGCGGGGAACTGCGCTACATCCTGGAGCATTCCGGCAGCGCGCTGGTGCTGACCGATCCGGCACTCGCCCACCACCTGCCGCGGTCCGTACGGTCCATGCCGCTGCGTGATGCCACCGGTTCGCTGCTGGACCAGGTGGAAGCCTGGCCCAGGGAGGGCAGGACGATGCTGAGTGCCGGGGAGGTGGACGAACGGGAACTCGCCCAGCTCCTGTACACCTCCGGCACGACCGCGCGGCCCAAGGGCGCGATGATGACGCACCGCGCGCTGGTCCACGAGTACGCCAGTGCCGTGCCCGCCCTGGACCTGAAGGAGAGCGACCGGCCGGTCCACGCCCTGCCGCTGTACCACTCCGCGCAGTTGCACGTCTTCCTGATGCCCTACCTGGCGGTCGGCGCGCGGAACACGATCCTGGACGCGCCCGGCCCGTACCGGATCTTCGAACTGGTGGAGGCGGGCCGGTGCGACAGCCTCTTCGCCCCGCCGACCGTATGGGCCGGTCTCTGCCGGCACCCCGGATTCGCCGGGCGTGACCTGAGCGGGCTGCGCAAGGCGTACTACGGGGCGTCGGCCATGCCGGTGCCCGTACTGGAGCGGCTGCGCGCACGGCTGCCCGGCCTCGCCCTGTACAACTGCTTCGGGCAGAGCGAGATCGGGCCGCTGGCGACCGTTCTGGGGCCGCAGGAGCACGAGGGCGGATGGAGTCGTGCGGACGGCCGGTCCTCTTCGTGGAGGCCCGGGTCGCCCACACCGTGACCGGCGCGGATGTCCCCGACGGCACTCCCGGTGAGATCGTCTACCGGTCCCCGCAGTTGTGCGAGGGGTACTGGAAGGACCCGGGGGAGACCTGCGCGGCCTTCCGGGACGGCTGGTTCCGCTCGGGGATCTGGGGGTGCGGGACGCACAGGGCTATTTCACGGTCGTCGACCGGGTCAAGGATGTGATCAAGTCCGGTGGTGTGCAGGTCGCCCCGCGGGAGGTGGAGGAGGTGCTGTACGCGCACCCGCGGGTCGTGGAGGCCGCGGTGATCGGACTGCCGGACGACCGCTGGATCGAGGCGGTGACCGCGGTCGTCGTCGCCTCGGGCCCGGGCTTCGGGCCGGGGGAGGAGCGGGACGGACGGGGTGAGGGGACGAGGAGGACGGCCGGGCCGGGAGGAGCGAAGGAGAGGAGGGGAACGGAGAAGACGAGCGGCGGACGGCCCCTCTCGCGCGGGAGCTGATCGCCTTCGTACGGGAACGGCTCGCGCACTTCAAGGTCCCCAAGCGGGTGCTCTTCGTGGACGAACTGCCGCGCAACGCCGCCGGAAAGGTCCTCAAACGGGAGCTGCGGGACCGGTTCGGCGGCTGAGGAGGGCGCGCGGGGACGATTGTCGGACCCCCCTGCCATGCTGAGAGACGCCGGCGGGAACGGGACGGGGCCGCCGGTGCGCGGCTCGCCGGGCCGTGTCCGCCACCGTTGAGGAACACCTGAAGGACGCGGTGTGTCCGTGCTCGCCCGGGGGGCGCGCCGTGTCACGGCTACGAGTCGGAGGAGCACCCATCATGACCACAACCGATTACGCCCCGGGTACGCCGAACTGGCTGGACCTGACGGTCCCCGACGTCGAGGCCGCCACCGCCTTCTACGGCGCGGTGTTCGGGTGGCGGTTCCGGTCGCCCGGCCCGGAGGCGCACGGCTACGGCCTCTTCCAGTCGGACGGCGAGATCGTCGCCGGGGTCTTTCCGCAGGGGGAGGAGGGCGGGCGCGCCAGGTGGAACGTGTACTTCCAGACCCCGGACGCGGACGCCCTGGCCAAGACGGTGGAGCAGGCCGGGGGCAGCGTCCGCCACCGGCCGCGGGACGTCCTCACCGTCGCCCGTACCGCGGGTTTCACCGACCCGACCGGGGCCGATTTCGCCGTCTGGCAGCCCATCGGCGTCCCGGGGCTGGACAAGGTCGGTGAGGCGAACGCGATGAGCTGGGCCGAGCTGTGCACGACCGACGTGGCCACGGCCAAGGCGTTCTACCGCACGGTCTTTTCCTGGGAGTTCCGCGACCGGCATCTGGGCGAGGGCAGCCAGGACGGCGAGGGCGGCGGGGGCATGGTCTATTCCATAGCCAGGCCGTCCGGCGGCACGCAAGGAGCGGGAGCGGGAGGGGGAGAAGGGCCGGCGGCCGAATGCGCCGGCGTGATGCAGTTGCCCGAGCAGAACATCACCGCGGGATCGACGTCGCAGTGGTTCCCGTACTTCGGCGCCGCCGACTGTGATGTCACGGTCGCCACGGCCACCGAGCACGGTGCGTCGGTGCTCGTGCCCGCCATGGACGTGCAGGACAGCGGCCGTATGGCCATGCTCCTGGACCCCTTCGGTGCCACCTTCGCCGTCATCACGGGCGCCACTGCCTGATGCACGGCCCCCCGCGTCCAGCGGTCCCCCGCGCCCAAATGCCCGCCCCTGCCCCGCGCCAGGCCCCCCGTCCCGCTCGGCGCCGCCACCTCGTACTACATCGTCGAACGGGCGACCACGGGAGCGTGTGTACGGGGCGAGTGCGGGTGCGGCTCGCGCGCCCCGTGTGGAATGCGGGGTTCCGTCATCCCGCCGTTCCTCCTTCGAACCGGCTGCTCCGGTCGGTCGAGGAGGGGCGGCGGCGCCGGACCGGATCCTATGGACTGCGGCGTCCCTGGTGGCGCCGGACATTCGGCCGGAGTCGGCGCCCTCGCCACGAAAGGCGAAATGCTGAGAAAGTGGTAATAAATGGACATATCCCTTGATGAGGCGTAGCTTCGGTCGAAACTGTTTTGCCCGTGCTTCCGTATGGCTCAGCGCGGGCGTCGACCCAGGGATGCGATGAATGGACAGTGAGTCCGTCCGGCGAACTCCGGCCCCGCCGGGCGCCTTTCGCCGCAGAACCAGAAACCGGTGGATGACCCTCGGACCCGGGATGCGCCTCTTCTCATGAGTGCTGAAACGCTGACAGCCGAGTCCGACTTCTTCGCTCCGCGTGCGGCGATCGACGAGCTTCTGTACGAATTCCTGACGGAGAAGGCGCAGACCGCGACGGTGCCCCGTCAGTCGGCGCTCGCCCTGCTGCTGCGGGACTTCATCACCGGCGGGAAACGGGTCCGCCCCCTGCTGTGCGTGGCCGGATGGCACGCGGCAAGAGGGGAGGGCGACCCTGCGCGGATCATCAGGCTGGCCGCTTCCATCGAACTGGCGCACGCCTGCGCGCTCATCCACGACGACATCATGGACGCCGCCGACAGCCGGCGCGGACGCCCGACCGTGCACCGCATGCTGGCCGACCACCACCCCACGCCCTCGATGGCGGAACGTTTCGGCATCAGCGGTGCCATCCTCGTGGGCGACCTCGCCCTCGTCTGGTCCGACGAACTGCTGCACACCACGCCGATGCCCGACGCCAACCGGACGGCCGTACTGCGCTGCGTGGACATGGCGCGCGCCGAACTCATCGCCGGCCAGCATCTGGACCTGCTCACCACCAGCGATCTCGACGTCAGCATCGAGACGACGCTGACCGTCGTGCGCTACAAGACGGCGAAGTACACCATCGAACGCCCCCTGCAGGTGGGCGCCGCCCTCGCCGGTGCCGGACAGCAGGTCCTGGACGCCTGCACCGCCTACGGCGTACCGCTCGGGGAAGCCTTCCAGCTCCGCGACGACGTCCTGGGCGTCTTCGGCGACCCGGCCGTGACGGGCAAGTCCCGCCTGGACGACCTGCGCGAGGGCAAGTGCACCAGCCTCATCGTCCACGCCTTGCGCTCCGCCGCCCCCCACCAGGCCGGCCGGCTGCGCGCGCTGATCGGCGACCCCCGACTGGGGGAGCCCGAGGCCGCGGAGGTCCGCACCCTCCTCACGAACACTGGAGCCCGGGCCGCGGTCGAGCAGATGATCGAGGAACGGTACCGGCAGGCGCTCGGCGCCCTGGCCGCCCCCTTCCCGCAGAGCGCGGCCCGCACGCTGGAGACCGTCGCGGAGGCGGCCGTCCACCGCACGGCATGAGGGGAGGAAGCGGGCCGTGATCCGCCTGCCCGAGTACGGAGCCAAGCAATGACGACCATGACGACGAGCGCTCCCGCGGCGTTGCTGCAGACACTCTGGCGGGAGATCCGCCTGAGCTGGCTGTTCATCCGCGTCGACCGCTGGACCACCGTCTTCCCCGCCACCTGCTTCGTCATGGCGGCCACCGTCCACGCCCGCCTGTCCGCAGGGGAAACCGTGGTCACCGTCGCCGCGGGAGCGCTGTACTTCTGGCTGTTCGTCTACGAGCACACCCTGGCCAACCAGCTCGTCGGCGTCGAAGAGGACCGCATCAACAAGCCCCACCGGCCCCTGGTCACCGGCCGCAGCACCATCCGCGGCGCCCGCATGCGGCTGGCCGTCGTGCGGATCGCCTTCCCCGCGTACGGCTACTGCCTGGGCGTCCTGAAGTGGGCCCTGATGTGGCAGATCCTCTCCCTGCTCCAGCACGAGTACGGTTGGGGCCGCCACTGGCTGGGCAGGAATCTCTACGCCGGGATCGGCGTCGTCGCCCAGTTGGCAGCCGCGTGGGAGATCGTCACCGTACTCACGCCGGACGCCTGGCGCTGGATCGTGACGCTGACGATCACCGTGACCTTCCTCATGTCCGTCCAGGATCTCCGCGACATCAACGGTGACCGAGCGGTCCGCCGCTCCACCATGCCCCTGGTCTTCGGAGAGACCCGCACCCGCGTCTTCCTGTGCGCCGGTTTCGCCGTCGGCCCCTGGGCCATCCACCACTTCCTCATGGCGCCCACCGGCCCGCACTGGTGGGTCATCGCCACGGACGTGGTCCTGGGCGGCCTGAGCCTGCTGCTGGCCGCCCGGGTGGTGCTGCTGCGCGGCCCCGGACACGACCAGCGCAGCTACCGCCTGGTGGAACAGTGGTACACCCTCGCGCTTGCCGCTTCCATCTACACACTTCGCTGACCAAGGGGGCCCGAGTGGGGGCAGAGGGCAGACAACGGCAGTCACGGCTGCGGATCAGCGGGGTGTGGAAGGCGTACGGCAGCAGACAGGTGCTGCGCGGCGCCGACCTCGACGTGCCCGCCGGGGCGCTGGTCGGCGTCGTCGGGGAGAACGGCGCGGGCAAGAGCACGCTGCTCCAGATCGCCGTGGGGCGGATGACACCCGAGAAGGGAACGGTCCTGCGGAGCGGATCGATGGGCTACTGTCCGCAGAGCGCTGTACTGAACGACACGTTCACCGTCATGCAGCACCTGCGGCTGTTCCAGGTCGCCTACCGGCTGCCGTCCCTGACCCGGGCCCACGAGCTGATGGAGCTGCTGGCGTTCGCCGACTGCGGGCGCCGGCGCGCCGGAGAACTCAGCGGAGGGACACGGCAGAAGCTCAACCTGCTGCTCGCCCTCATGCACGACCCGCTGCTCCTGGTGCTGGACGAGCCCTACCAGGGCTTCGACTGGGACACCCACCAGCGCTTCTGGGCCCTGGCCGCCCACCTGCGCGACCAGGGCCGGTCGATCGTCGTGGTCTCGCACCTGCTGCACGACCTCCACCACTTCGACGCGGTCCGCCAGTTGCGCGAGGGCCGCCTCGTCACCGAGGAGCTCACCCGATGAACCGTCACTGGGCGGCCTTCGCCGTGATGCTGCGCTGCTCCCTGCTGGGTCATCTGCGCAACCGCCTTGCCATGCTCCTGGCAGGAGCGTTCATCCCCGTATGGATCGCCGTGACCCACGTGTGCGCCTCCAGCCGGACGGTACGTTTCTCCCTGGACGCCGCGGACACCCGGATCGTCGCCCAGGCGAACCACATCGGGCAGGTGACCAACGCGCTCGGCGCCGTGACGATGGTCAGCGGCTTCATGATGTTCATGGAGACGTTCAAAGCCGGGGAACTGGACCGCCGGCTGGTGCTGGCCGGCTACCCCCGGCTCCACATGCTGCTGGCCAAGGTCGTCGCCCTCACCCTGGTCGCCGCCCTCCTGTCCCTCTACACCACCACCCTGCTGTACCTGACGCTGCCCGTACGGCAGTTGGCCCCCTGGCTCTCGCGGTCCTCGGCGCCGGACTCGCCTACGGAGGCATCGGCCTGCTGCTGGGCTCACTGGTGCGCGGGGAACTGGAGGGCTTCTTCCTCGTCATCATGCTCAGCCTGCTCGACACCGGCCTGCAGAACCCGACCCTCGAAGTGGTCGACATGGCCGGCCGCGACGCCCTTCCCCTGTACGGCGCGAACCAGTCGGCGCTGACCGCGGCCTTCACCCTCCACGGTCCCTGGGAGCACGCGCCGCTGCCGCTCGCCTGGTGGGCGGCGACCAGCGCCCTGGCCCTGCTCGTCTTCCACCTCCGTACCCGCTCCTACGGCAGACCCGCCAGGAGGTCGCTGGCCGCGGCGCCGGAGACGGCCACCCGGTCCTTCCCGCCGGTGCCGGGGTAGCGGCCTTTCGTGGCCTCGCCCCGTGCGCGGTCGTACGGTCCTGCCGGCTTACGGGTCCTGACGTCGTACGGGTCCTGACGTCGTACGGTCCTGGCGTCGTACGGGCCAAGGCGGTGGAGCCGACGGTGTCAGTCCGGCGCGGGCACGTCCGTCAGGGCTCCGGTGCGCTGCCGCCGGGCGTAGCGGCCCAGGGCCGTAAGCGGGAAGACATGGGGGTAAAGGCCGTACTTCATGATGCTGACCCGGGGACTCCCATGCCGGTGACCAGCGACTCCTCCCAGGTGCCGGCCTCCGTCTGCCGCTCGGTCAGCCAGGTCACCCCGCGCGGACCGCGGCCCCCTCCCGCTCTCCCGCGGCCAGCAGCGCCAGCAGCGCCCAGGCCGTCTGCGACGGCGTGGACGGGCCCTTGCCGAGGTACGCCGGATCCTCGTACGAGCGCAGGTCCTCCCCCAGCCGCCGTCGGTGTTCTGTACGGATTCCAGCCATCCGACGGCGCGCCGGACGGCCGGGTGGCCGGCCGGTACACCGGCGGCGGTGAGGGCCGGGACGGCGCAGCCGGTGCCGTACACGTGGTTCACCCCCAGCGTCCGAACCACGCGCCGTGGTCCTCCTGGTGGTCCAGCAGCCAGCGGACACCGCGCCGGGTGCCGGGGTCCTCCTGCCGCCCGAGGGCGGACAGCATCTCCACCACGTGCGCGGTGACGTCGGCGCTGGGCGCGTCCGCACAGTAGTCACCGATCTCCATGTAGGGCAGCTTGCTGGAGAGGGTGCTGTCGCTGTCGGCGTCGAAGGCGGCCCACCCGCCGTCCCGGCACTGCATGCCGCAGGTCCACCGCGCCCCTCTGCGTACCGCGTCGTCGACCCGCGCCTGGTCGGGGTGGGCGACCCGGCGCAGCGCGAGGATCACCTCGGAGGTGTCGTCGTTGTCGGGGTAGTTCTGGTTGTCGAACTCGAAGGCCCAGCCGCCCGGGGCGAGCCGGGGCCGCCGTACGGCCCAGTCACCGGGCCGGGTGGTCTGCCGGGTGAGCAGCCAGTCCGCGGCCCCCACCAGCGCCGGGTGACCGGCCGGCAGGCCCGCGTCGGTGAGCGCGGTGACGGACAGGGCGGTGTCCCAGACCGGGGACTGGACCGTCTCCACCATCCGCACGCCGTCCTCGTGCCAGACCGTGCTCTCCTCCAAGTAGGTCAGGGCGGCCTTGAGTACGGGGTGGTCCAGGGGGAGGCCGTGCAGGTACAGGGCGAGGACCGGGTACACGGTCGTCGGACTGAAACCGGCCCAGTCACCGCCCGCCTCCTGGCGTTCGAGGAGCCAGCGGACACAGGCGTTCACCGCCGCCCGCCGCGGCAAGCGGGGGCCGGCCTTGCGGTAGACGCGCAGCACACGGTTCAGCCGCTCGAAGACGCCGTCCCAACTGCCGAGCGGGGCGGCCGGCGCCCTGCGGGCCGGCGGGTCGCCGACGGCGAACAGTTCCCCGATGCCGAAGGGCGCCGGCCGCACGGGCCGGTAGGCGCTGATGACCGCCAGCGGCACCAGCACCATACGGGCGAAGGAGGCGAAGCCGTAGATGCCCAGCGGCGCCCGGGCCGGCAGCGCGATGATCTCCGGCGGGATCTCGGGCAGGTCGTCCCAGCTCCACCAGCCGAACACGGCGAGCCAGACACGGGGGATCAGTTCGGCGGCTGCGACGCCGCCCTGCTCGCGGACCCACGCCGCGGCCCGGAGCATATGGGCCTCCTCCGGGCGGTCTCCGGCGAGGCGGAGGGCCACGTACGCCTGGATGGTGGTCCCCAGGTGACCGGGAGCGTCGTGGGCGAGCGGCCAGGTGCCGTCCGCGCGCTGCCGCGAACGGATCCACCGGCCGGTCGCCGCGGTGACGCGCTCGTCCGTGGTCCCCAGGATCAGGCGCAGGAACAGGTCCTGGGCGTCGTAGGAGACGTCGGTCGAGGTGACGCCCAGCCAATAGCCCTCGGTGTGCTGCCGCGACAGCAGGTGGCCGGTGGCCCGCAGCACCGCGCGCCGGGCCGCTTCCTCCGTCCCGTCGGACGGGGGGAAGGCGAAGCTCACCGCGGTGTTCCCCGCGGCGGCCGGGGCCTTGGGGACACCGTCCCGGGGTTCGCGGGAATCCTGGGGCTCCTTGGGGCCCTGCGGTCCCTTGGGCTCCTGCGGTCCCTTGGGCCCCTCGGGTTCCCTGGATTCCCTGGGCTCCCGGGACGTACCGTCGGCCGTGGTCGTCATGGCACCCCTGCGCATCACTGGTGGACGTCGCTGCTGGACGTCACTGGTGGTCGGACATCCGGACGCCGCCGACGGCGGGAGACCGCCGGAACCGGGGCGCCGCGGACACACCATTCCCAGGCACAGTCGCCACAAAACAGCCCATACCTGCCATACGCGCCATACGTGTTATGTGTGTTATGCGTGCTGTACGTGGCATGCGTGCCACACCTGTCACGCGGCAGGGCGGTCAGTCCCGGGGGCGGGTGTCGTGAATCCGCTTGATCTTGCCGACGGAGCGTTCCAGGGTCTCCGGATCGAGGATCTCGACGGCCACCGAGACGCCGATGTGGTTCTTCACCTCGCGGGCGATCTGCCCGACGGCGGCCGTACGGGCTTCCGGGGTCGCCTCCGGGCGGGCCTCGGCCCGTACGGTCAGGTGGTCCATCCGTCCCTCGCGGGTCAGCCGGAGCTGGAAGTGCGGCGCCACCCCCGGCGTACGCAGGACGATCTCCTCGATCTGGGCCGGGAAGAGATTGACCCCACGCAAGATGATCATGTCGTCGCTGCGCCCGGTGACCCTCTCCATACGGCGGAAGGCGGCGCGCGCGGTACCGGGCAGCAGCCGGGTCAGATCGCGCGTGCGGTAGCGCACGACCGGCATCGCCTCCTTCGTCAGCGAGGTGAGGACCAGCTCGCCGTGCTCGCCGTCGGGCAGCGGCTCACCGGTGAGCGGATCGACGACCTCGGGGAAGAAGTGGTCCTCCCACAGATGCAGGCCGTCCTTGGTCTCCACGCACTCCTGCGCCACACCCGGCCCCATCACCTCCGAGAGGCCGTAGATGTCCACCGCGTCGATCGCGAACCGCTCCTCGATCTCGCGGCGCATCTCCTGCGTCCACGGCTCGGCACCGAATATGCCGACCTTCAGAGCGGTCGTACGGGGATCGACGCCCTGCCGCTCGAACTCGTCCAGCAGGGTGAGCATGTAGGAAGGCGTCACCATGATGACCTCCGGGCGGAAGTCCCGGATGATCTGGACCTGGCGGCTCGTCATGCCCCCGGAAGCCGGGATCACGGTACAGCCGAGCCGTTCGGCCCCGTAATGCGCTCCCAGGCCGCCGGTGAACAGCCCGTACCCGTACGCGATGTGCACCTTGTGGCCGGGCCGGCCGCCGGCTGCCCGGATCGAGCGGGCGACGAGACCGGCCCAGGTGTCCAGGTCGCGTCCGGTGTAGCCGACGACCGTGGGGCGGCCGGTCGTCCCGCTGGAGGCGTGGACGCGCCGCACCTCGGACTCGGGGACGGCGAACATCCCGAAGGGGTACTGGGCACGCAGGTCGTCCTTGACGGTGAAGGGGAAGCGCGTCAGATCGGCGAGGGAGCGGCAGTCCTCGGGGTGGACGCCCGCCCGGTCGAAGGACTCCCGGTAGAAGGCGACGTTCTCGTACGCGTGCCGCAACGAGGAGCGCAGCCGCTCCAGTTGGAGCGCCCGCAGCTCGTCCCCGGTCAGCCGCTCCCCGTCGTCGAACGCGGCCACGCCCGTACCGCTGCTGCCCCCACCGCTGTCCCCGCGCTGGTCCCCGTCCCCGCTCGTCGCCGTCATGGAAGTCCACCGTCCTGTATCCGTACGTGCGTCCTGTATGCGTACGTGCCCGCCCATCGGGCCGACCGATCATTCGGTCGCCGAGTGCCGGTCCAAATAATCAGCGCCCGGCGAACGGCGTCAAGGGGTGTGTCCGATGATGCGCTGAGTACCGTGGGTCCATGGACGAGGTGAAGAAGGTGCAGGTAGCAGACGTTCAACTGGCATACCGGCAATGGGGGGAGCCGGACGCGCCGCCGGCGGTGCTGCTGCACTGCCTCGGCGAGGACGGCGAGGACTGGCGGGGCGTGGTCGGCCAGCTCGCCACCACCCATCACGTGTACGCGCCGGACCTCCGGGGGCACGGCAGGAGCGACTGGCCCGGGGAGTACGGCTTCGAGCGCTGGCGGGACGACGTGATCGGCTTCCTCCGGGCGCTGGAGCTGGACCGGGTCACGCTGATCGGCCACTCGCTGGGCGGCATGACCGCCCTGCTGGTCGCCCTCGACCGGCCGGACCTGGTGGACCGGCTGATCCTGGAGGAGTCGCCACCGCCCCGCCCGGCCGAACCCCCGCAGCAGGTCCCCGAACGGCCCGGGGAGCCGCTGGGCTTCGACTGGGAGGCGAAGGCCGCGGTGGTGGCCCAGCGCAACGCCCCCGACCCGCGCTGGTGGGACGGCCTGCCGGAGATCACCGCACCGACTCTGGTCATCGCCGGCGGACCGGAGAGCCACATCCCGCAGCAGCACCTCGCCGAGATGGCCGCCCTGATCCCCGACTGCCGGCTCGTGACCATCGAAGGCGCCGGCCATCTCGTCCACGAGGAACGCCCCCTGGAATACCTCGACGCCGTACGCGCCTTCCTCGGCCCCCGGCCGTAGGCACCCGGCAAGTGCGGGAGTGGGGCTGCCGGGTTCCCGGGCGGCTCTTCGCCTGCCTGTCCCCCGCCCACGGTCACCGGCCGGGGCACCAGTAGCGTCCGTTTCATGATCGCCCCCGATGCCCTCGATGCCCTCGTCCGCCTCTGCCCGCCGCCCGCCGAACCGCCGCCCGCGGTGGACTGGGCGCAGGCAGAGCGTGCCTTGGGTGTGGCTCTGCCCGCCGACTACAAGCAACTCGTCGGTACATACGGCGACGGCCTCTTCGACGAGACGATCTGGCTGCTCGTTCCCGACTCCGCCTACAGCGACTGTGACCTGCACACCCAGGCCGCGGAGCGGGACGAGATCCTGGCCGACCTGTGGGAGTTCGAGGACAAGCCCGCCGGCCTGCTGGAGGCGGGGGCGCGCATCCTGCCGTGGGCTTTCGAGGAGGGCACGGGGGCGTTCATGTACTGGCTGGTGCGGCCCGGTCAGCACCCCGACCGGTGGACCGTGCTCTACAACGAGGGGCGCGGCCCGCTGTGGGAGCACCACGACATGGGGTGCCTCGCCTTCCTGTTGGCGGTGCTCACAGGAACGGCGGAAACGGAGTACTTCGGCTACCTCTACGACGTGCTGAAGGCGACGGAGCACCGTTTCGCGACGGCCGATCAGATCCTGGGAGCTTCCGGGCGCTGACGTCGTGCGGCCACTCTCGACGACCGGTCCCGGACGCGTGGACCACGACCAGTTCCGGCACCCAGGGCGGGCGGTGGTGGGGTCAGGGAGCCGGCTCCAGGAGGACCGGCAGGTCGCGATAGCCGGGGAAGACGATGGTGGGGCGGCGCTTCGGCGGGATCCCGGGTTCGTAGAGGGCGAGGTGGGGAAAGCGGGCGAAGAGGGCGGGGAGGGCGATTCCGGCTTCCAGGCGGGCCAGTGGCGCGCCGAGGCAGTGGTGGATGCCGTGGCCGAACGACAGATGCGGGACGGGTGTACGGGTGATGTCGAAGCGGTCGGCGCCGGGGCCGTGCTGTCGCGGGTCACGGCCGAAGGCCGTATAGGAGAGTATGACGGGCTCGCCCGCACGGATGGTGCGGCCGGCCACCTCCGCGTCGCACCGGGCATAGCGGAACGGCAGGCTGCCCACCGGAGGATCCCAGCGCAGCGCCTCCTCGACCACCGCGGGCCACGGCACCTTCCCGGTACGGGCCAGGGCGAGCTGGCCGGGGTGGGTGAGCAGCGCGTGAACGGCGCTCACCAGCAAGTTCACGGTGGTCTCATGACCGGCGAAGATCATCAGCAGCAGGGTGTCCACGAGCTCCGGCCCGCTGAGCGCACGGGTGTCCGGGGGGCCTTCGCGGGGGTTTTCGTGAGGATCTGCGTAGGGTTCGGTTCCGTTCCCCGCCGCGGCCAGCAACGCGCTGGTCAGGTCGTCGCCCGGATGCGCGCTCTTGTCGGCGAGCAGGGCGGCGAGTACGGAACGCAGTTCCCGGTGGCCGGCGAGTACCTCGGCCGGGCCGGCGGGCGCGCCGCCGAACAGGGCGCCGCACAGGTCCCGCAGCCGGGGCCGCCCGCTCTCCGGAACGCCGAACAGCTCGCAGATCACCCTTATGGGGAGCGGATGGGCGAAGCGCGCCCGCAGGTCCACCGGGCCGCCGTCCGGCTGTGCGGCGACGGTGGCTTCCAGGTCGTCCAGGAGGTCGCGGGTGAAGTGCTCGATACGGGGACGCAGTCGCTCCACGCGGCGTACGGTGAACGCCTTGGCCAGCGGCGCGCGCAGCCGTCGGTGATCGGTGCCGGTGGCGGTGGTCATGTTGGCGACGGTGACCAGCGGCGCCATCGGCCAGTCGGCCGGGATGTCGCCGCGCTGCCAGGCGTGCCACGCCCTGATGTCCTTCACGAAGCGGTCGTCGGCCAGTACCGCGCGGCCGGCCTCCTGATGGGTCACCAGCCAGGCCCGTACGCCACCGGGCAGTTCCACGGGGACGACGGGACCCTGCGCACGGAGCGCCCGTGCCTCTGCATGCGGGTCCTGCCCGCATGGGGTCAGCAGGAATCGAGCCTTGGCGTCCGGGGCCGCGTCCAGGTCCGGGTTCAGGTCCGCATCAGGGTCCGGGTTCAGGTCCGCATCCAGGTCCATGTTCCAGTCTAGAACGGGAGGCGGCTGCCGCGGGCTTGGGAACGGACAGCACCCGGAGCGTAGGGTGAAACCGTGCAAACGATCGAATTCCGTGCTGCGTCCCGTGTGTGGCAGTGGTGTGCCGCCGCCGTCTTCCTCGTGGGAGGAGTCATCCCGGCGTGCGTCATCACGTTCGGCATCGGCTGGGAGGAATTCGGCCGGCGGGTCTTCGCGGAACCGCGGGGCAGCGATCTGAGGGAAGCGGCCATCGGCCTTCTGGTGTGCGTGTCCCTCTCGCTCGTCGGGTACCACTACACCTCCGGGCGTACCTGCGTCGACGCCGAAGGCATCCGGACCCGGACGTTGCTGCGTCGGCGGTTCGTCCCCTGGCAGGAGATCGAGGGCATCTCCGTCGACAAGGGCAGGGAGTCCTACGCGGGCCGCCGGGGCACCCCCGCATACCGCATCCGGCTCGACCTGGCGAACGGCAGGAGCTTGTGCCTGCCCGCGCCCGCACACGCCGAGTTCGATTCCGCTCTGGAGGCGGTCAAGGGCGAGATCATCCGGCGCCGGAACATGGCGACCGCGCAGGACCCGTCCAGCGCATCGCGGGCGTCGCGGTCGTAGGCGGACCGCGCCGGAACTCAGGACGTCAGGTCCCCGTTCGTCCCTCCCGGCGCTCCCGTACCGTCCCGGCCCGCCGGTGCCGCTGACGCCCCGGCCCCCGCCACCGCCTTCGCCCACCGGTAGTCGGCCTTGCCGCTGGGGGAGCGTGCGATGCGGTCGGTGAAGACGACGGTACGGGGGATCTTGTAGCCCGCCAGCCGGGAACGGCAGTGGGCCTGTACGTTCGCCACGCTCATTTCGGCGCAGCCCTCCCGCAGTTGGACCACCGCCGCCACGCGCTGGCCCCACCGGTCGTCGGGAATTCCCGCGACCAGCGCGTCGTACACGTCCGGATGTGCCTTGAGCGCCTGCTCGACCTCCTCCGGATAGACCTTCTCCCCACCGGAGTTGATGCACTGCGAGCCACGGCCCAGGACGGTGACGACACCGTCCGCGCCGACGGTCGCCATGTCACCGAGCAGCACCCACCGCTCGCCGTCCGCCTCGAAGAAGGTCTCGGCGGTTTTCCGGGGGTCGTTGTAGTAGCCCAGCGGTACGTGGCCGTGCAGCGCGATCCGGCCCTCCTCGCCGGGGGCGACCGGTGCGTGCGTCACCGGGTCGACCACTGCCGTACGGGCGTTGACGCGCAGCCGGAAACCGCGGTCGGGGCCGGAGTCCTCGGTCGCCGTGCCGGTGAAGCCGGACTCGGTCGAGCCGAAGTTGTTCAGCAGCAGCACGTGCGGGGCCAGGGCGGCGAACCGGTTCCGTACGGTCTCCGAGAGGATCGCGCCGGAGCTGCTGACGCTCAGGAGCGAGGAGCAGTCGGCCCCCTTCAGGGGCCCGGCGAGCGCGTCGGCCAGCGGGCGCAGCATCGCGTCCCCCACCAGCGAGACACTGGTGACCCGCTCCCGCTCGATGGTGCGCAGCACCTCTTCGGGCACGTACTTGCGGTGGAGGACGACCTTCTGGCCGTAGTGGAAGGCGATGAAGACGGTGAGGGTGGAGGTGCCGTGCATCAGCGGGGGCGTGGGGAAGAAGACCAGCCCCTCGCCGCCGGCCGCGACCCGTTCCGCCAGCTCCCGCGGGTGCCGTACGGGCTCGCCGGTCGGGGCGCCGCCGCCCATGCCGGAGAAGAAGATGTCCTCGTGCCGCCAGATGACGCCCTTGGGCATCCCGGTGGTGCCGCCGGTGTAGATGATGAGCCGGTCGTCGGGGGAACGGGGGGCGAAGCCGCGCTCGGGGGAGCCGGATGCCTCGGCCTCGGCGAACGGGACGGGGGCGAGCGCGGGTTCCTGGGTGTCCGGGGGAGGTGTGCCCACCCGCAGGAGGTGACGCAGCTTCCCGGCTCCCGCCCCGGACCGGGGCAGTGCGGCGGCCACCCGTCCGGTGAACTCCGCGTCGAAGACGAGCGCGGCGAGGTCCGCGTCCCGGTAGAGGTAGGCCAGTTCCTCCTCCACGTAGCGGTAGTTGACGTTGACGGGGACGGCGCGGATCTTCAGGCAGGCGTAGACGGTCTGGAGGTACTCGACGCCGTTGTAGAGGTACAGGCCGACGTGGGCCCCCGGGGTGATGCCGTGGTCACGGAGGTGGTGGGCGAGCCGGTTGGCGGCGCGGTCCAGTTCCGCGTACGTCAGGCGCCGCTCGGCGCCCGTACCGGGATGGTCGAGGAAGACCAGCGCCTCGCGGCCGGGAACCGTGTCGACGACCGATTCGAAGAGGTCGGCGAGGTTGTACTCCATGTCTCCTCCAGACCGGGCGCGGACGTCGGGCGCTCGGCCGTCATTAGAGCGCCGCGCGGCGGCCCTTGGAAGAGGGCCCGAGCAACGAATCTGACTGGTAGTCAGGAAACTCTTGAAGTCGGTGTGCGCCTCCTGCAACCTGTTCTCCGTCGTGGGCGCAAGGCGGCACGGGGCGGGAGGATGTAATGGAGGGCACCGAACACCTCACCGTGGAGCGCGTGGGCGCGACACTGGTGCTTACGCTCAACCGGCCGGAGGCGAAGAACGCCCTCTCGCTGCCGATGCTGGTGGGCCTGTACGACGGCTGGCTCGCGGCCGACGAGGACGACACCGTCCGCTCGGTCGTGCTCACCGGCGCGGGCGGCTGCTTCTGCGCCGGAATGGACCTCAAGGCACTGGCGGGGAACGGGGGAGCGTCGGGGTTCGGGGGCAGGGCGGAAGCCGGAGGCGAGGCGGGCCCTGAAGGCGGGGCGGGGACCGGAGGGCCGATGGGCGATCCGTACCGCGACCGCCTCAAGGCCGACCCCGACCTGCACTGGAAGGCCATGCTGCGCCACCACCGGCCGCGCAAACCGGTGATCGCGGCGGTCGAGGGACACTGTGTCGCCGGCGGTACGGAGATCCTCCAGGGCACGGACATCAGGGTGGCCGGCGAGAGCGCCGTCTTCGGGCTCTTCGAAGTCGCCCGCGGCCTCTTCCCCATCGGCGGCTCCACGGTCCGCCTGGCCCGCCAGATCCCGCACACCCACGCCCTGGAGATGCTGCTCACCGGACGGCCCTACCCGGCCCGTGAGGCCGAGCGGATCGGGCTGATCGGCCATGTGGTGCCCGACGGCGGCGCGCTGGCCAAGGCGCTGGAGATCGCCGGGCGGATCAACGCCTGCGGCCCGCTCGCCGTCGAGGCGGTCAAGGCGTCCGTCTATGAGAGCGCGGGGATGACCGAGGCCGAGGGCCTGAAGGCCGAACTCGAACGCGGCCTGCCCGTCTTCGGCACCGAGGACGCCAAGGAAGGCTCCCGGGCCTTCGCGGAGAAACGACCGCCCGTCTACCGGCGCGCCTGACACCTTACGGAGGTCCGCATGCCGCAGGCCCGTACGCCCGAGACGCACACACCCGAGACGCGCACGTCCGAAACGCACACGTCCCGGACCGGCCCGCCTGAGGCCCGTACGTCCGAGGCCCGCACACCTCGGACCCGCCCGTCCGAAGTGCTCTCGGCGCCGCTCGTGGTGGAGTTCCCGTTCACCCGTTCCCTCGGCCCCGTACAGAGCGCCTTTTTGACCGGGCTGCGCGAGCGCACCGTCCTGGGCGTCCGGGGCAGTGACGGCAGGGTGGTCGTACCGCCCGTCGAGTACGACCCCGTCACCGCCGAGGAGATCCGCGAACTGGTCGAGGTCGCCCCCACCGGCACCGTCACCACCTGGGCGTGGAACCCCTCCCCGCGCCGCGGCCAGCCCCTGGCCACCCCCTTCGCCTGGGTGCTGGTACGGCTGGACGGCGCCGACACCGCACTGCTGCACGCCCTGGACGCACCGGGACCGCAGGCCGTACGGACCGGGATGCGGATCCGCGTCCGCTGGGCGGCGCAACGCACCGGATCGATCACCGACATCGCCTGCTTCGAGACGTATGAGACCAGCGGTGAGACAAGCGGTGAGACAAGCGGGACAGGCGGGACAAGCGAGACAGGCAGGACCAGCAGGGGCGGCGGGGTCGACGGGGCCGGCGGTACGGGCGAGACGCAAGAGCCGTACGAGGGGCAAGCGGCGCGAGAGGCAGCAGCGGCGCACACCGGAGAGTTCGCCGACGCCGTCACCACGATCACCACCCCCGCCCGCCTGGACTACACCTACACCCCCGGCCGCGCCCAGTCCCGCTACCTCACCGCCCTCGCCGGGCGGCGGATCGTCGGCGAGCGCTGCCCGTCCTGCCGCAAGGTGTACGTGCCACCCCGCGGCGCCTGCCCCACCTGCGGCATCGCCACCGCGGAGGAGGTCGGGGTCGGCCCGGCCGGTACCGTCACCACCTTCTGCGTCGTCAACATCAAGGCCCGCAACCTGGACATCGAGGTCCCGTACGTCTACGCCCACATCGCGCTGGACGGCGCGGACCTGCCCCTCCACGCGCGCATCGGCGGCATCCCGTACGACCAGGTACGGATGGGCCTGCGCGTGACGCCCGTATGGGCCGAGGGCGAGCGGCACCCCGACCACTTCCGCCCCACCGGTGAACCCGACGCCGACTACGACAGCTACAAGGAGCTGATCTGATGCGTGAGGTCGCCGTCGTCGCCTTCGCCCAGAGCGACCACGTCCGGGACAGTTCGGAGGTCTCCGAGGCCGAGATGCTGATGCCGGTCCTGCACGACGTACTGGAGCAGACCGGACTGAAGGCCCGGGACATCGGCTTCATCTGCTCGGGCTCCAGCGACTACCTCGCCGGCCGTGCGTTCTCCTTCACCATGGCCCTGGACGGGGTGGGGGCCTGGCCGCCGGTGGCGGAGTCGCACGTCGAGACGGACGGCGCCTGGGCCCTGTACGAGGCATGGGTGCACCTGCTGACCGGCGACGCCGACACCGCCCTGGTCTACGCCTACGGGAAGTCCTCGCCGGGCGCGCTGCGCGAGGTGCTGACCCGCCAGCTCGACCCGTACTACCTGGCACCGCTGTGGCCGGACTCCGTGGCGCTGGCCGCGCTCCAGGCCCGGGCGCTGATCGACGCGGGCGTGACGGACGAGCGGGCGATGGCGGCGGTGGCGGCCGGCGCCCGCGCGGCGGCGGACGGCAATCCGCACGCCCACCTGCGGGGCGAGGTACCGATGGGGGAGTACGTCGTCCACCCGCTGCGTACCGGGGACTGCCCACCGGTCGATGACGGCGCGGCGGCGGTGGTCCTGGCCGCCGGTGACACCGCCCGGCGGCTGGCCCGGCGGCACTCCCGCCGACCCGCCTGGATCCGCGGCATGGACCACCGCATCGAGGCGCACAGCCTGGGCGTACGGGACCTCACCGACTCGCCGTCCACCCGGCTCGCCGCCCGCAACGCCGGAGCCTTCCAACGGCCGGTGGACACGGCCGAGTTGCACGCGCCGTTCACCTCCCAGCAGGTCCTGCTGCGCCGCGCCCTGGAACTGGAGGAGGACGTGACCGTCAACCCGTCGGGGGGCGCGCTCGCCGCCAACCCCGTCATGGCCGCCGGGCTGATCCGGCTGGGGGAGGCCGCCGCCCGCGTCCAGCGCGGCGCCTCCGACCGGGCCCTGGCGCACGCCACCTCCGGGCCGTGCCTGCAACAGAACCTGGTCGCCGTACTGGAAGGGGAGGAGGGGGAGTGATGAGCGCGAACCGGCAGGCCGGAAGGGCGGTCATGGGCCGGCGGGCCGTGAACAAGGAACCCGTCGCCGTCGTCGGCATCGGCCAGACCAAGCACGTCGCCGCCCGCCGCGACGTCTCCATCGCCGGTCTCGTACGGGAGGCCGCCGTACGCGCCCTTGAGGACGCCGGACTGTCGTGGCCGGACGTCGACGCCGTCGTCATCGGCAAGGCCCCCGACTTCTTCGAGGGCGTGATGATGCCGGAGCTGTATCTCGCCGACGCGCTCGGCGCGGTCGGCAAGCCGGTGCTGCGGGTGCACACCGCCGGGTCGGTCGGCGGCTCGACGGCCCTGGTCGCCGCGAACCTCGTCGCCGCCCGCGTGCACCGCACCGTACTGACCCTCGCCTTCGAGAAGCAGTCCGAGTCCAACGCCATGTGGGGCCTCTCGCTCCCCGTCCCCTTCCAGCAGCCGCTGCTGGCGGGCGCCGGCGGGTTCTTCGCCCCGCACATACGGGCCTACATCCGGCGCAGCGGCGCCCCCGAGACGATCGGCTCGCTGGTCGCGTACAAGGACCGCCGCAACGCCCTGAAGAATCCGTACGCCCATCTCCACGAGCACGACATCACCCTGGAGAAGGTGCAGGCGTCACCGATGCTGTGGGACCCGGTCCGCTATTCGGAGACCTGCCCGTCCTCCGACGGCGCCTGCGCGATGGTCCTGACCGGCCGGGACGGGGCGGCCCGCGCGCCGCGTCCGCCCGCGTGGGTGCACGGAGGGGCGATGCGCAGCGAGCCCACGCTCTTCGCGGGCAAGGACTGCGTCTCGCCGCGGGCCGGCCGGGACTGCGCCGCCGAGGTGTACCGGCAGGCGGGGATCACCGACCCGCGCCGGGAGATCGACGTGGTGGAGATGTACGTCCCCTTCAGTTGGTACGAGCCGATGTGGCTGGAGAACCTGGGGTTCGCCGCCGAGGGGGAGGGGTGGAAGCTCACCGGGGCCGGCGTCACCGCCCTGGACGGTGACCTGCCCGTCAACCCCTCCGGCGGCGTCCTCTCGGCCAACCCCATCGGCGCCTCCGGCATGATCCGGTTCGCCGAGGCCGCGCTCCAGGTGCGCGGAGGGGCCGGCGCGCACCAGGTCGACGGCGCCCGCCGGGCCTTGGGGCACGCGTACGGAGGCGGTTCCCAGTTCTTCTCCATGTGGCTGGTCGGCGCCGAGCCGCCCGCCGCGTGACCGTAACACCACCTATCGGACGCGCGGTGCCGGACTGCGGTCCGGAGCCTGTCCGGCACCGGGCGCAGTGACTAGTCTGACGGCGGAGACGAACCGGGAGGAGCAGCGACGTGGCCGAGGGCATCATCGATGAACGACAGGCGGCCGGGGCCGTTCCCGACCTCGATCTCTCCGGCGCCCACTGGCAGTCGAGCAGCCAGGGGGCCGGCGACGTCCAGGTCGCTTTCGTCGAGGGCTACATAGCGATGCGCAACCGGCGCAGTCCGCAGGTCCCGGCGCTGATCTTCACGCCCGCCGAGTGGCGCGCGTTCGTCATCGGCGCGCGGGACGGCGAGTTCGACCTGACCTGACCAGGCCCGGCCTGTTCCGGTCCGTTCCAGTCCATTCAGGTCCGTTCAGGTCCCTTCCAGCCTGTTCTGATCTCTTCCGGTCCGAACCGGTCTGACCCATCACGGGACGGAGGCGGCCAGTGGCCCCAGGAGCGCCGGCAACTCGCCCTCGTACACCACCGTCAGCCGCCGGGTGACGCGGGTGATCGCCACATAGAGGTCCTGCCCGCCCCTGGGGGACCGTGCCACGATGCCCTGCGGGTCGGCCAGGACGGCGCGGTCGAACTCCAGCCCCTTGGCCTGCGTCGCGGTCAGCAGCACGACCGGGGCGTCCAGCGCGCCGGGCGATGCGCCGCGCGCCACGTCCGGCAGCGCCTCGGCCAGCGCCGGGACGGCCCGCTCGGCGGCGATCACGGCCAGCCGCCCGTCGCGGCCGTCCCCGCCCAGCGCGGCCAGCTCCCGCGCCACCACCCGCGCGGTCGCCCGCGCCAGCTCCCCTTCCGGCGCCCGTACGGCCCGGGCCGCACCCCCTCCCTGCGGACCGACTCCGGCGGCTCCTGATCCGGTGCCACCGCCGCCAGCACGCCGCAGGCCAGCTCCATCACCTCCGCGGGCGTGCGGTAGTTGACGGTCAGCCGCTCCTGGCGCCACCGGCCCCGGTGTACGGATCGAGCACCTGGCCCCAGGACCGCGCCCCGGCCGGGCTGCCGGTCTGCGCCACGTCACCCACCACCGTCATCGAGCGCGTGGGCGCCCTGCGCATCACCATCCGCCAGGCCATCGGCGACAGTTCCTGCGCCTCGTCCACGATCACATGTCCGTACGTCCAGGAGCGGTCGGCGGCGGCGCGGTCGGCGGTGGTACGCGCCGGGCCCTCGTCATGATGACGCGCGGCGAGCGTCTCGGCGTCCACCAGCTCCCCGGCCGCGCCCCGGTCATCTCAAGCACCCCACGGGCGTAGTGGACCTCTTCGCGCCACTCGGCCTCGGCCGCACGCGAGCGGGCCCGCTCGGCCGCGTCGTCGCTCCCCAGCAGCTCCGCCGCCTCGTCCAGCAGCGGTACGTCCTCCACCGTCCAGCGCGCCGCCGTGCCGACCCGGCCCGCCGGGCGGTACAGCGCCCCGCGCTCCGCCTCCGTCAGGTGCGGCGCGGCCCGGGCCAGTCGCGCGGGGTCGGACAGCAGCTCGCCGACCAGGCGCTGCGGGGTCAGCGGCGGCCACAGGGCGTCGAGCGCCGCGCGTACGGACGCCTGCTGCCACAGCTCCGCGGGCGCGTGGCGCACCTCCTCCTCGTCCGGCGGCAGGCCCAGGGCGCGGGCCCGCTCCCGTACCAGCGCGTTCAACATGTCCCGCACGAAGCGCTTGCGGGCGGTGTTGTGCGGCGCGTTCAGGGCGCGGGCCCGCCGCCGGGCCCGCGCACAGTCCTCGGCGCGCAGCCGTACGGTGTCGGTGTCGCCGGCCCGGAAGCCCTCCACCGTGATCTCCGTGTCGCCGTCGGGCAGCCGCTGCCGGTCGCGCACCGCGGCTGCGATCACCGCCGCCATCCGCGGATCTCCCTTGACCACCGCAGTGTCGGGCGCGTCGGAGGCGGTGGCCCGTACGCCGGGGAAGAGACCGCCCAGCGCCGTCAGGACGACATCGCTCTCGCCGAGCGAGGGCAGTACCTGGCCGATGTAGCGCAGGAACGTGGCGTTGGGGCCGATGACCAGGACGCCGCGCCGGGCGAGAGTGGTGCGGTGGGTGTAGAGAAGATAGGCGGCGCGGTGCAGCGCGGCGACGGTCTTGCCGGTGCCGGGCCCGCCCTGGACGACGAGCACGCCCTGGAGGCCGGCCCGGATCACCCGGTCCTGCTCGGTCTGGATGGTGGCGACCACGTCCGTCATCCGGCCGGTCCTGCCGCGCCGCAGCGTCGCCAGCAGGGCCGCCTCGCCGACCAGTTCGCGGCGGTCACCGGCGCTCATCCGCTCCAGGTCGAAGACCTCGTCGTCGATGCCGATGACGGTACGGGCCCGGGTGTGCAGATGGCGGCGGCGGACCAGGCCGCCGGGGGCGCCGGGGGTGGCGGCGTAGAAAGGGCGGGCGGCCGGCGCCCGCCAGTCGATCAGCAGCGGTTCGAGGTCGGCGTCGCGCAGCCCGATGCGGCCGATGTGGTGGCGGACTCCGTCGGCCGCGTCGATGCGGCCGAAACATAGGCCGTCCTCGACGGAGTTGAGCCGGGCCACGGTACGCGCGGACTCCTCGGTGAACACCTCGCGTTCGACCCGGGACTGGTGGGTGCCGCCCCGGTCCGCACCGGACTGGGCGGTACGGAGGGCGGCTTCGGCCTGCTCGCGGGCGGTGTCGAGGTGCTCGTACAGCGTGGTCAGACAGGACTGCTCGGCTTTGAGGGCCAGGGCCAGGGGGTCGTCGGCGGGTTCGGTGGGCCGGGCGGGTTCGGCGGCTGCGGCGGCTGCGGGCGGAGCGGTCTCGGCGGGTGTGGCTTCGGCGGGCGCTTCTTGACTGCGAGCCATAGTTGGTGATACCCTTCAACTGGGTGTCGTGCGATGACCTTTCAAGTGACGGTCAACCGCTGAGCGTACCACCGTCCGGGCCCCGCAGTGGAGTTCCCGGGCCTCTCAGACCAGGACGACGCACCCCCGCTCACGAAGTCCCCGTACCTCCACCGCCTCGTCGTCCACGGCGTTCCAGCGCAGGTCCAGCTTCTCCAGCGACGGCAACTCCGTCACCCAGTGCGGGAGCCGGCGCAGCCGGTTGGCCCGCAGATCCACCTGGCGCAGCAGCGGCAGCCCGCGCAGCGCCTCCGGTACGCGCGGCAGCGCGTTCTCCCGCAGCTCCAGTACGCGCAGTTCGCGCAGCGCGCCGAACGTCGCGGGCAGATCGCCGAGTGAGTTGCCGCGCAGCCACAGTTCCCGCAACCGCGCCAGACGTCCGAGCGCATCCGGAAGCCGGGTCAACCGGGCGCGCTGGACGCGTAGTTCCCGCAGGGCGGACATGCCGCCGATCTCGTCGGGCAGCCGGCCGAGCGGGTTGTCGCCGGCGTTGAGATAGCCGAGCCGGTCCAGCCTGCCGAGGGCGGCGGGCAGCGCGGTGAGCCGGTTGTCGTGGAGGTAGAGGCAGTGCGCCAGACCGGCCAGGTCACCGATCTCCTCCGGCAGTCCGGTCAGGGCGTTGTGGCCGAGGTCGAGGGTGTGCAGGGCGCGGAGCCGGCCCAGCGCGGAGGGGACGCGGGTCAGATCGTTGTCCGCCAGGATCAGGACGCGCAGCTCCGTCTGCTCCCAGACGGTGGCGGGGACCTGGCCGAGGCCCGCCTTCCAGAGATTGAGTGTGTGCGGCACGGCGGATGAACACTTTCCGGTCGGCGGTCGGCGGTCGGCGGTCGGCGGTCGGCGGTCGGCGGTCGGCGGTCAGCGGTCAGGTGGGGATGACGGGGTGGCGTGGCGCCGGTGTCACTCTTCAGCGTGATGCCACGCGGTAGTACAGGTGCGTCACGCCCGTTCCCTCGATGACCTTCGGCCCGTCCAGCAGGACCGGCGTCGACGTCAGGTTGTCGAAGAACCGTGTCCCCTCGCCGAGCAGTACGGGGACCAAGGAGAGGCGGATTTCGTCCAGCAGCCCGGCG
The DNA here is from genome assembly GCF_022695595.1 of Streptomyces sp. MST-110588. Lineage (NCBI taxonomy): Bacteria > Bacillati > Actinomycetota > Actinomycetes > Kitasatosporales > Streptomycetaceae > Streptomyces > Streptomyces sp. MST-110588. The sequence goes on along the minus strand of NZ_CP074380.1, from coordinate 676,227 downwards.
TTCAGGCACTGCTGGGCGATGTCGGCGCCGACGACGGTCACCGTCTTGGTCCCCGCGCTGGCCTTCGCCCGCAGCACGGCGCTTTCGAGGCCGTCGGTGACGAACGTGAAGGGCCCCTCCTCGCGCGCCCGTCCGGCCGGCACCGTGTGCGTGACCACGAACACCGGTACCCCGGCGGGGTGGTTGCCGCCCCAGCCGCGGGCGTCGTCGTAAAGGCGCCGCCCGCACAGCAGCGCCCCGACGGTGGCCAGGCCGTGGCGCACATGGCCGGCGCTGGCCTGCGACATGTGGAACGTCCACCGCGGGTCGGCGCCCGTCACCTTCACCTCGCCGTTGGAGTACCAGCCGACGAGGTGCTCCACCCCGTCGGTGGGATGGGCGATGAAGCCGTCCAACGACATTGACATATCCGCGACAACCATGGCCATGGGAGCCCCCCGTTCAGCTCAACCGCTTCCATCTGCTTTCCACGTCCGGACCGAACGTCCTGTTGATGCTGCTTCCCGTTGCGGGACGTCGGATTCATGGCACCGGAAACCCCGTTCCGGATCACCGTTCCGGATCACGCCGTCAGGGTACGCGGACACCGGATAAGGAGAGGAGAAACAGCGAAGAAGAAAGGCGTCGGCAGACCGCGGAGCGGAACCGGTCCGCCGCCCCGAAGAAGGGGGACGCACGGCGCGGGCGGCCGGGCGGGCCACGTACGATGGCGGTATGTCCTTTCTCCGCCGCCGCAGCGCAGCCACGCCCGCCGGGCCTGACTTCGACGTCCTCGCCATGGATCCCGGCGACTGGCCGGGCAATCTCGGCGCGGGGCTGCTCCCCGCTCCCGACGGAAGCTGCCAGGGCGTCTTCCTGCGCTACGACCTGTTCGGCGGACGCGGCCCGGCGATGATCATCGGGAATCTTCCCGAGGGCTCACCGGCCCGCGAGCTGGAGGACGGGCAGGTGCCCTTCGAGGTGGCCCAGCTCCTCGCTGCGCTCGGTAACGACGAGCCGGTCACGGTCGTCTCCAGTGAGGACACCCCCGTGATGCACGACGACAACCTGCTGATCGTCAAGCGCATCAAGTGCTCGGAGGGCCGGATCGCCTGCGCCCAGTTCGACCGCAGCGACGGCGTCCTGGTGACCATCGCCAGTTGGGACCGGCCGATCACCGACGACCTGTACGCGCTCCTCAAGCCGCTTCCCGCGGAGATGTTCCAGCAGGGCTGAGGGCGGCCCTTCCGGACACGGACACCGCATCCGGAAGGCCACCCTGCCCTCTGGAGAACCGCCTCTCCTCCTTGAGACTCGCCCTGCGGTCTTCAGCGGTCTTCAGGCCGCCCTGCGTTCCCTAGGGGCCACTAAGCGTCCGGCGGTGCGTTGACGACCACGTCGGCGGCCCGTACGTAACCCACCCGGTGCCCGACCTGGATCTCGTAGTACACGTCCTTGCCGCGCACGACCCGGTGCGGGGCCAGTTCGAAGGTCTTGGCGTAGAAGTACTCGCCGGTCAGCCGCTCGCCGATGGCGTACTTCTGTCCGGCGAGCAGCTTGTACGGCAGCGGAGTGATCGGCTGGACCGGCACGTTCGCCGGGTAGGCCGCAGCCTCCGGGTAGGCCCTGCCGTACACCGGGATCGAGGCCACACCGGCTTTCGGCGTGGCGAGCAGGCCCTTGGTCGGCACCGCCGTCGGCTGGTCCTTGGGGTTGTGGAACCACGCCTTCTGACCCAGATACCAGATGGCGGTCCAGTCGCCGCGGCGCTCGGCGACCGCGTACCGCTGCCCGGTCGTGGCCCGGGCGCCCGTGTCGTTGACGTCGGTCGTCGAGGCCCCGCCGTCCGGACGCAGGCCGATGTCCTTGACCAGCGGCGCGGTCAGGCTGGGCGAGGTGTACAGGCGCACCGCCGAGGAGCCGTGCGCCGCACACGTCCCGGCCTTCGTGCAGCCGGTGTAGACCGGCTTGTTCTTGGCGTAGTCCGGTTTGATGGTGACCATGTCGCTGTCCGCGCCGGCGGTACCGGCGAAGGGAGCGCCGAGCAGCTCGAAGTAGTGCGCCCAGTCCCAGTACGGGCCGGGGTCGGTGTGCATGCCCGGGATCGTGGCCGGCGTCGTACCGGGGACGTTGTCGTGCCCGATGATGTGCTGCCGGTCCAGCGGCAGCTCGTACTCGTCGGCCAGGTACTTCACCAGGCGGGCCGAGGCGCGGTACATCGCCTCGGTGTACCAGGTGTCGGGCGCGGTGAGGAAGCCCTCGTGCTCGATGCCGATGGAGTGGGAATTGACGTACCAGTTGCCGGCGTGCCAGGCGACGTCCTTGTTCCTGACGTGCTGGGCGATCAGCCCGTCGGAGGAGCGGATGGTGTAGTGCCAGGACACATACGTGGGGTCCTGGACGAGCTTGACCGCCGAGTCGTAATAGCCCTCCACGTCGTGGATGACGATCGCGTTGATGTCCTGGTCCTCGGGGCGGTCGGCGATGTCGTGGTTGCCGTAGTCGTTGTCACCGAACTGCTGGTACGGCGCGGGAATCCACTGGCAGGTCACCGTCTGCGGGCACTCGGTCTGGCCCGCGGCCGGTGCCGCCCGCAGCCCCAGGCGCCGGGCCTGTGAGGTGTCGGGGGACAGCCGCGGGGCCCCGGGCAGGGTGACCCGCTGGCCCTCGTCGGTCGTACGGGTCTCGCCGCGGCGCATGACGTCGTACACGTCGTCGGCGAAGCCGGAGGCGGTCCGTACGTCCTGGGCCCCCGAATAGCGGGCCACGGCCCCGTACCAGTCGGCCGGATCGCCGCCGGCCCGCAGGCCCAGCCGGCGCTGTTCGGCGGCGAGCAGGGCCGCGCCCCCGCGGATGTTCGCGGCCGGATCGGTGCGCAGCCGTGCCGCCGGAAGGCCGGTCAGCTCGGCGGCCCGGCGCAGGGTCTTCAGCCTGGCGGGCAGCCGGGCCTCGTCCGGCAGCCCGCCGGACGCCGGCGGCCGGACCGTCTTGCGGGGCCGGGAGTCGTCACCGCGGGGGTCCTCCGTGGGGTCGCTGTGGTGGGTGCGGCTGCCGGCCAGCGCCGTACGGGCGTCCGTCAGGTGCATCGGACCGTAGCCGCCGGTCACACTGGGCGCGCCGTGGTGCCCGTCCCAGCGGGATTCCAGGTAGGCCACGCCCAGGAGCACGCTCTGCGGGACGTGGTAGCGGGCGGCGGCGTCCGCGAACGCCTGCTGGAGGGAGCCGGTACGGGGCTGGCCCGCGGTGGCGGACGGGGTGGCCGTGACCAGGGGCACTATCAGCGCGGCCGTGGCGACAGCGGTGGCCGTCCGGCGCGCGGTCGCTCTTCCCCGTACGGCCGCGTCCCTTCGCGCACCCGTACGAGCGGGTTGTGCTTCGTCTTCCGGGGCGGATCCTCGCAATGCAGCCTCCTCGTGCCGGCCGGAGGGAACCGGGGCGGTGTGACGGATGGTGCGCATACGGGCGTCCGGGGCGGACCCGCATGAACAGAGCTATCGGTTCGCCGACTATCCGTCAATCACCACGCACAGAGAGGATTCCGCATGTCAGCGCGTGTCCTGGGGCGCGGGAGGAAGAGATGGGCCAAAGGGGTGGGGGTGGCGTAGGGAGGCGCGGCGCGCCACGGAGGACGGCCCACACGAGCGTGTGTTCCCAAAGACGGCACACATGAGCGGCGCGCCCGTACGGACGCGCCGCTCACCTGCCCCCGGCGTGGATCAGCGGGTGCCGACCGCCGCCCGTACCGCACGGCGCGCCATATGGCAGTCGTCGTGCAGCCGGCGCAGCAGCAGCCGCTGCTCCTCGCCCGCCGTGGGCGCCCCGGGCTGTCCCGGACCGGAGGTGCCCGCCGGCGCCGGATCCCGCATGGTCCGCTGGACCTGGGTCTCGTACCGCCGGATCTCCTGGGTCAGCACCAGCATCAGATTCACCAGGAAGGCGTCCCGCGCGGCCGGACCCGCCGCCTGCGCGAGCTGGCTGATGTGCCGGCGCGCCACGGGAGCGTCACCGAGCACCGACCACAGCGTCGCCAGGTCGTACCCCGGCAGGTACCACCCCGCGCTGTCCCAGTCGAGCAGCACCGGCCCGGCCGGGGAGAGCAGGACGTTGTTCAGCAGCGCGTCACCGTGACAGAACTGGCCCTGCTTGTGAGCCAGGCCGTGCATGAGCTTCTGCAGATCGCCCAGGTCCCGGTCGGTCAGCAGGCCGAGGTCGTGGAAACGGCGGATCCGGCCCGCGTAGTCCAGCGGCTTGCCGAACATCGTCAGGGGCGGCTGCCAGAGGTTGATCCGGCAGATCGCGCCGATGGCGGCCCGTACGTCCGCGCGCGGCGGAGCCTCGGTCGGATGCCTCTGCATCGCGGCGACCCGGCCCGGCATCCGCTCCACGACCAGGACGCAGTTGTCGGGGTCCGCCGCCACCAGCCGGGGCACACGCACCGGCGGGCGGTGGCGTACGAACGCCCGGTAAGAAGCTATTTCGTGCCGGAACCGCTCGGCCCAGGCCGGGGAGTGGTCCAGTAAACACTTGGCGACCGCGGACGTGCGTCCCGTCGTCCCCACCAAGAGCACGGACCTGCCGCTCCGACGCAGCACCTGGACCGGGTTGAACTCCGGGCAGATGCGGTGCACCGAGGCGACCGCGGCGCGCAACTGGGCGCCTTGGGGGCCGGACAAGTCGAGTCTCCCGCTGAGCGGTTGGGGGCCTGCCCCGTGCGCCCGCCGGGGACGGCCACCGGGGAGGCCGGCGACCGCCCCCGCCGACTGGGAGGGGTCGAGGTACGGCCCGCCGCCGGACGGCTGCGGGCGGTACGGCCGGGGCGGGGCTGTCACGGCGGACGATGCTGCGTACATGGGTGAGACAGATCCCTTCGTGCGCCGACGGTGGTGCGTGCGCTCCCGGCCCGGTGGAACGGGGCCCGGACATGCTTGGGAAACGGGCCCGGTCAGAGGGTTCGCACCCTGGGGAATGCGATCCCGGCACCGGGCCGGGGGCTGCATTCCTTACAGAACACGCGGGCGCGGGTGGCAGACCATCTGGCGGACCCTGGCGAACCCTGGCGAATGCTCGCAGCGCCTGAGACGGGCCGTTACTGTCAACTCAGTCGAGGAACCTGGGGGCTTGACGTGAACAGGGAGCCGAACACCCGTCTCGCGGATCTATTCGGTCTTGCCGGCTGGTCCAAGGGAGAGCTGGCGAGACTGGTCAACCGGCAGGCGGCGGCCATGGGGCACCCACAGCTCGCGACCGACACCTCGCGGGTACGGCGCTGGATCGACACGGGGGAGACCCCCCGCGATCCGGTGCCCAAAGTGCTGGCCTCACTGTTCACCGAGCGACTCGGCCGTGTCGTAACCATCGAGGACCTCGGGTTCGGCCGTTCCGGGCGCGCGGGTAGACGGCAGGGCGCGGACGGCCTGCCGTGGCCGCCCGAGCGGACGGCGGCGGTCCTCACGGAATTCACGGGAATGGACCTCATGCTCAACCGACGCGGCTTGGTGGGCGCGGGCGCGGCGCTCGCCGCGGGTTCCGCGCTCAGCAGCGCCATGCACGACTGGCTGCACACCGATCCGGCCCTGGCCGCCGACGCACCGCGCTTCGGCGACCCTTTCGCCGCCCATCCCATCGACCAGGTCGGATTCGACCGTTACGAAGCGGCCCCCGTGGGGTCACAGGAGATCGACGCCCTGGAGCGCTCGGTCGAAGTCTTCCGCGCCTGGGACGCGGCCCGTGGTGGCGGGCTGCAGCGCAAGGCCGTGGTGGGACAGCTCAACGAGGTCGGGGGGATGCTCGCCTACCGGCACCCCGACCACCTCCAGCGCAGGCTGTGGGGTGTGGCCGCCAACCTCGCCGTCCTGGCGGGCTGGATGTCGCACGACGTGGGCCTGGAGCCCACGGCCCAGAAGTACTTCGTCATCGCCGCCCACGCGGCGCGCGAGGGCGGCGACCGGCCGCGGGCGGGCGAGGCGCTCTCCCGGGCCGCCCGCCAGATGGTGCACCTGGGACGGCCGGACGACGCGCTGGACCTGATGAAGCTCGCCCGGTCCGGCTCCGGGGACGAGGCCCTGCCCCGTACCCGCGCCATGCTCCACACCATCGAGGCGTGGGCGCAGGCGACCAAGGGGCAGGGCCAGGCGATGCGCCGTACGCTCGGCGAGGCCGAGGAGCTGTTCGCCTCGGACCGGGGCGATGTGCCGCCGCCGAGCTGGATGCAGATGTTCGACGAGGCGGACATGCACGGCATGCAGGCGCTGGCCTTCCGTACGCTCGCCGAGCACGACCCGAAAGCGGCCCGGGTCGCGCAGAGCCACGCCAAACAGGCGCTGCGGCTGCGCAGGGAGGGCTACCAGCGCTCGCAGATCTTCGACTACATCTCGCTCGCCTCGGCGTGCTTCATCGCCGACGACCCGGAACAGGCCGACCGCTACGCCCGGCTGGCGCTGGTGTCCATCGGGGAGAACTCCTCGCACCGCACCTGGGACCGGCTGCGGGAGATGTACCGGCTCACCGGCCAGTACGCGAACTACGCCAAGATCCAGGACCTGCGCGAGGAGATTCAGCAGGCCCTTCCCCGACCGCGGGCCAAGAGCCCACGGCTGGGCAAGACCTTCACCCTGTGACTCCGAGCGGCGTGGTTCCGGCCAGCGTGGTTCCGGCCGGCTCCCGCGGGATGTACCGCAGGCCGGACCGGACGACAAGTACATAACCGTACGTATCGAGTGAAGTGATACGTACGGAAGCTGAAGGTTGCCGGGAACCGGGAAGCCCGGAAGCAGTGACGGCAGCCTGTTCTCTCTGTCTCTCCTACCGTCTCTCCTACCCTGACCGCCTCATCAAGCGCCCACCCTGGCGATCAGGACACACGCGTCGTCCTCGCGCTCGGTGCTGCCGAACTCCTCGGCGACGATACGGACGCAGCTCTGCGCGTCCCGGGCCGCGGCGAACCGCGGCGCCAGCGACAGGAGCTGCTCGGTGCCCTCATGAGTGGTGTGGGCGTCGGGCCGTCGACGGGGCGCCAGCCCGTCGGTGTGCAGCACCAGAAGGTCGCCGGGCTCCAACTGCTCCGTGCGCTGGGTGTAGTGGGCGCCCGTGGTCGCACCGAGCAGCACACCCTCGGGGGGCTGTAGCGCGCGCCCCGTCCCGCCGCGGAAGAGCAGCGGGGCGGGGTGTCCGGCCTGGGCCCACAGCAGCCGGCGGGTGGCCGGATCGAAGCGGCAGCACACCGCGCTGCCCAGAGCGGGCTGTGCCGAGGCGTCGAGGAGTTGGTTGAGGAACCCCATCAGCGGGGCAGGCTCCTGTCCGGAGACGGCCATTCCGCGCAGTGCGCCGAGGACCATCGCCATGCCGGACGTCGCCGTGGCGCCGTGGCCGGTGAGGTCGCCCACGCTCAACAAGGTGCGGCCGTCCGGGAGTTGCAGGGCGTCGTACCAGTCACCGCCGATCAGGGCGCTGGTGGCGGAGGGGAGGTAGCGGGCGGCGAGATCGAGGGCGACCGGTCCGCCGTGCGGGAAGCGCAGGGAGCCGCGCCACGGCGGCAGCACCGCCTCCTGCAGTTCGACCGCGAGCCGGTGCTCGGCCCGGGCGATGTGCTGCTCGCGCCGGAAGGAGTCCTGGGACTCGCGCACCGCCCGCTGGCTGCGGCGCAGCTCGCTCACGTCACGCAGCACGGCCCACATGCAGGCGGTGCTCCCGTCGGCGTCGAGCACCGGCTCACCGACCATGTGCACCGTACGGACGGTCGCGTCGGGGCGCACGATGCGGAACTCGCCGTCGATCGGACTGCCGTCCACCAGGCAGTCCGTGACCATCCTGGTGAGCTGCTCCTGGTCTTCGGCGAAGATCAACGACGGCAGTTCGTCCAGGGTCAGCGGCCCGTCGGCCGGGTCCTTGCCGAAGATCCCGAACAGCTCGTCCGACCAGGTCACCTCATCGGTGAGGAGGTTCCACTCGGCGCTGCCCACCCGGCTCAGCAGCGAGCCGCGGGCCGCCGCCTCCGCCGCGTACCCGGCCGGAGCCTCACAGGCCGCGAGCCCGTCCGCCGCCTCCGCGGTCGCCGCATCCCCGTGCTCTCCGTGCTCTCCGTGCTCCCCGCCCTCGCCTGCCCCGGCGTCCTTGGGCAGGCCCTCTCTGAGCTGGTCGAGGTGGCCGCCGAGGTCGTCGAGGTGGTGGACGGCGAGGTCGCACAGCGCCCGCTGCCAGCGCAGCCTGGGATCGGCGGTGGCCTCGCTGTCCGCCGAGGTCTCGCGGCGTACGGCGTCCAGGCCGCCGCGCAGACGGCGGGCCTGCGTGATCAGCGCGTCGACGGTTTCGCGCTCGGGCGGCTGGGCGGCTGGGCGGTCCGCGAAGAGGTGGGACGGCATGACGTTCTCCGTGATCAGGCGGCGCGGCGGCCAGGTCTGATGGAAGGTCCGGTTACGACTGTTGCACAGGCTGCGACTCCCTGTAAGGGATTTGGCATTACCCGATACGGTGGTGCATTTGGCATATGCCCCTGGCAGCCCGGGGGGATCCTGCCCGCGAATCGGCGGAACGGCCCGTTCCAAGCTAGGCTGCGGCGGCCGGGTAGCAGTCCGTCCCGCCGATCCATGGTGGGAACGATGCATACGGCCCGCGGTCACCGGCAAGAATGCCGGTCGGCGGAAATCCCGTTGCCAGCCTGACCCCCGCACCGGATGCTGACCTCATGTTCGATCCAGACATAGCGCCCAGTGGCACCCTGCTCGGCCTCCTCCAGCGAGGCCGCGGCGACGGGACGCTGCACGCCCTCGCGGCGCCGCGGGCCGAGGCGCTCGCGGCACTGAACGCCAGTGTGCTGCGCGACCCGCGACGCGACTGGCAGGTGGAGAACCGGTCGCTGTACTACGCACGCCTGTACATGCAGCTCGACGGTGGGCTGGAGGAGATCGAGCGGCATCTCTTCCACGCCGAGGACCTCACCGACCACAGCGAGGAGCGCACCGGCCTCGCCCTGGCCGTACTGGGGCACCTCGCCTCGTACGGCCGTGACGCGGCCCTGCTCCTGCTGCGCAGCTACGCCGCCGTCGGCAGCAACTGGCGCTGGGCCCTGGACGAGCTCGCACTGCGGGACGACGACGCCGGGCTGGCCTCCCTGGCGCCCGCCGTCCTGGCACGCTTCCCGCAGACCCCACAGGGCGACGCGGAGCTGGCCACCGCCGTACGCGACGCCTTCGAGCCCCGGCCGTGGCGGCTGTGGGCCGAGGACCCCCGCTACGGCGAGCGGGTCCGCGCCGCTCAGGAACAGGGGTCCTTCGACCGCTGGCAGCGGCAGTTGCGACCGAGCGGGCCACGCCCCGGCTGGAGCGTCACCGAAATCCTGGACTGGGCCCAGAAGGGCCTGGAGCTGCACCCCGAGGAGTGGCGGCAGGTGCCCGCCGCCCGCTGCCTGGCCGCCGTGGCCGGGCCCGAGGACCGCCCCGAGCTGCTGCGGGCCGCCGCCGGGGGCCCGGACGCCGCCCGCGCCGCCGCCCTGCGGCACCTCGCCGAACGCGGCGATCCCGACGCCCTGGACCTCATCGAGACCGCTGTCGCCGACCCCTTCTCCTCCGAGGCGTTGACCGACGCGGCGCTCGCCTCCTTCGCCCGGATGCGTGAGGCGGTGGCCGTCGAACGGGCCAGGCTGTGGGCGCGGCGTACGGACCGGCTGGGCTCGGCCGCCGCCGCGATGCTCGCCCGCCGTGGCGACAAGGGCGACGCCGGGCCGGTGCTGGCCGCGCTGCGCCGGATCGTACGAACCGAAGGCCCGGACGCGGAGGGCCTGTGGGAACTGGTCGACGGGGCCGGACGGCTCGGCGTCGCCTGCGCGGCCCCCGTCCTGCGCCACATCTACCGCGAAACCGCCTCCTCCCACCTCAGAGGCCGCGCCGCCGGGGCCCTGGCCTGCACGGATCCCGGTTTTGCCGCCGGTTTCGCCGTCGAGTGCCTGTGGGACTGCGAGGAGACCACCAGAGAGCTGGCCGCCCGGCACGCCGCAACCGGCGACGACCGGGTCGTCGAACAGCTCCGCCGGCTGGCCGCCGACCCGGCCGAGGAGGCCGAGGTGCAGACCGCCGTACGCAGCCGGTTCGGCCCGGACAACGACGCCTCGGCCGTCTGACCGGGGGACTGCCGTACGGCTCGCCCGGCCGGGACAGCGGGGCGGCCCACGACCGGGACAGTACGGGATAAAACGGTCCGTACTGCCGGCCGTACGGTGATCGCTCCCACGGCACCGAACAGTTGCATGGCCCTATCCGACACGCCGGCGCGCGGGCGGCACACACGGGGCGCGTGCTACCCGCACGCTCCTGCTATGGCGGCTGCGCGCCCCCGTTCTGTCTGGCTTCGGCTAATCGGGAGCATCGCCCGCAGAGAGTGAGGTATCGCTCGGGCGGCAACGGCGATGACGAGCGTGTCGCGGGCGTCGGCCGTGGCCGAGACCTTGGCCTCGCCGTGACGGAGGCCGGCGTTCCGCCGCGTGGCCGGTCGGCTCGGCGGCAGGACGACGTCTCAGTCCGTGCTGCGGGTTGCCCGTGGCACCGGTCGCCGCATTCGCAGGGTGAAGGGTCTCCCGGCCCGCGGCGAAGCCGGTGGCCATGCCCCTGGTCGGCGGCCTGTTGTCGCCTCGGGAGCCGGTGATGCCCAGGCGAGTGGTTCCGATTGAGGGGTTCACGGACATAGGGAGGGTGCCCGGCATCAGGTTGTGGCGACCGAACTCGACCGCTTCCAGGTGGCCCGGGAGATCAGCCCCCGGCCGCAAGCGGCAGTTCCACGCGTTCTTCCGGCGCCGCTCACCCGAACAAAACCTGGCCACCGCCGCCCCTGAACAAGCCCCTGGTTCCCAACCCGTTACCGACAGGACTTCTGGAAAGCCGCTTAGCTGTCGAGAAGGTAATTAGGGCGGTCGTGGCGTCACCGCGGCTCGCGTTCGTTCACTCGTTCGAGTGCACGTTCGGCCGATCGCGTTGGCCGCGGCAGCGGCGGGGAATGCTTTGGTCTGTGAGTCGCGTGCGGGGCGTGGCCGGGGGAGTGGCGGGGGTGCAGCGAGATGTCGGCGAAGAAGTGGGGGCCGGAGCGGCGAGTGAGGCCGATGGGGCGGGCGGGGCGGAGGCCGGCCTGTCAGGTGTCCAGCCGCCGTGGCAGGAAGCGGACGGGCGTGCCGGGTACGGCCTGGGCGGCGGCGGGCAGGGCATGGCGGGGGACGACGCCGATGACCGGGTAACCGCCCGTCGTGGGGTGATCGTTGAGGAAGAGCACGGGCAGTCCGTTCGGCGGGACCTGGAGGGCGCCCAGCGGCATGCCTTCGCTGGGGAGTTCGCCGTCCTTGGCGCGCTCCAGCGGGGGGCCTTCGGTGCGCAGACCGATGCGGTTGCTCGCCGAGGACACACGGAAGCGGCCGGTGGTCAAGGTGCGGAGGCCCTGGCCGGTGAACCAGTCGTCGCGCGGGCCGAGAAAGACGGGGAGGACCAGCTCCGTCACCGGGCCCGGGTGCGGCACGGCGTCCACGGTCGCCGGGGGGCCGTACGGGTGGCCGAGGGGCAGCACGCAGCCCTCGGTCAGCGGTGGCGGGCCCAGTCCGGACAGCAGGTCGGCGGCCCTGCTGCCGAGCACCGGCTCGGCGTCCACGCCGCCGGAGAAGGCCAGGTGGGAGCGGAGGCCGTAGGTGGCGGCGCCGGCTTCCACGACCGCGCCGGCGGGGACGTGCACGGGCGCGCCCCAGGGCGCGGGCCGGCCGTCGACCCGTACCGGGCAGGGGGCGCCGGTGACGGCGACGACGGTGGACGTACGGACCCGTACGGCACAGCCGTTGAGGGTGGTCTCCAGCGTGGCGGCGGCGTCGGGGTTGCCGACGAGGCGGTTGGCGAGGCGGTGTGCGGGCTCGTCCAGGGCGCCGCGCGCGGGACTCCCAGGTGGGCGTGGCCGGGGCGGCCCAGGTCCTGGACGGTGGTCAGGGCACCGGCCCGGACGACGGACAGGGCGCGGTCGGTCATCGGGCGTCGTCCTCGCTGTCCGTCATATCCGTTTCGCTCGTTGCATCCGTCTGGTTCGTCCTGATCGTGTCGTCGGCGGTGCCGCTGTCGTCGGCGGTGTTCGCGGCGTCGGCGGGGTCCGCGGTGCGCGGCTGTGGCTCAGGAGCGTCCCTGTCGGGGGAGGAGGGGACGAAACGGACGCGGGTGCCGGGGGTGAACAGCGCCGCCGGGTCGCGGTCCGGGTCCCACAGCACGGCGTCGCTGGTGCCGATCAACTGCCAGCCGCCCGGGGAGGAGCGTGGATAGACACCGGTGTACGGGCCCGCCAGCGCGACGGAGCCGACCGGGACCTTGGTGCGCGGGGTGGCCCGGCGCGGCACGTGGTAGCGCTCGGGCAGACCGGTCAGATAGCCGAAGCCCGGGGCGAAGCCGCAGAAGGCGACGCGGAACTCCGTCGCGGCATGGATCCGCGCCACCTCCTGGGGTGTGACGTTCCACAGGGCGGCGACGTCCGCGAGGTCCGGCCCGTCGTAGCGCACCGGGATCTCCACGGCCGGCCGGCCGCCCGGGGCCGGCGGCGTCAGGTCCCAGGTGGGCAGTTCGGCGGCCAGCCGCCGGGGGTCGGTGAGCCCCTCAAGCAGGACGGTGCGTGCGGCGGGCACGATCTCGCGTACGGGCGCGAGGGTGCCCTCGGTGATCCTGCGCAGCAGTTCGGCGTGGAGCGCGTCGACGGTGGCGGCGTCCTCCACTTCGACGAGCAGCCCGTGCTCGCCGACCGGCAGCGGCCGCAGGCCGCCGGTCGGCACGGGCCGTACGCCGGGCCGGTTCACGCGAAGCTCCGTATGCGGACCCCGGCCGCTTCCAGCCCGTCCCGTACGCGCCGGGCCAGGGCCGCCGCGCCCGGGGTGTCGCCGTGCAGGCACAGGGAGCGGGCGGCGGTGGCCACACGGGTTCCGTCGATGGCGGTGACGGTGCCGTCCCGGGCCATGCCCAGGGCGCGCGCGAGGACCGCGTCGGGGTCGTGGACGACCGCGCCGGGCTCACGGCGCGGCACGAGCGTGCCGGCCGGGGTGTACGCGCGGTCGGCGAACGCCTCGCCGACGGTGGGCAGCCCCGCGCGGCGGGCGGCCTCGTGGAGGCGGGAGCCGGGCAGGCCCAGGACCGGCAGCGGGCGCCCGGCCGTCCGTACGCCGTCGATGACCGCGGCGGCCTGTTCCTCGTCGTGGACACAGCGGTTGTAGAGCGCGCCGTGCGGCTTGACGTAGGCGACCCGGGCCCCGGCGGCGCGGGCGAAGATCTCCAGCGCGCCGATCTGGTACGCGATCTCGTCGGCCAGCTCGCGTGGCGGTACGTCCATGGCGCGCCGCCCGAAGCCCGCCAGGTCCCGGTAGGAGATCTGGGCGCCGATGACCACGCCGCGCGCGGCGGCCTGTTCGCAGACCCGGCGCATGGTGGTGGGGTCGCCGGCGTGGAAACCGCAGGCGACGTTGGCGCTGGTGACGACGGACAGCAGCGCCTCGTCGTCGGTGAGCTGCCAGCGGCCGAACCCTTCCCCCAGGTCGGCGTTGAGATCGATGAGGGCGGCGGGCGCCGGGTCGTTCATGCGGGTCCGTTCCGGAGGGGGCCACAGGTAACTGGTGCGGGTGCTGTGCGCGGTGCGCGGACGGTCTCCCGCGCGGAGTATGGCCCGCGTACCCGTACAGCGCCCTCTTGTGCAGGGGAGAGGACCGGCCGGCCCGTATCCGTAGTGACTCTCCCCCGAGGGCACTCGAGCCGACCGGTGATGCGTCCAACGTAAGCGATCGTTGAACGATCCGACAAGAGGTGTGTTGTCTCATTCTCCCATCTGGGATTGACTTCCGCTGACGGAACGACCGACGGGACGGTCGGCGGGGCCGCGGCGCGTACGGCTGCCGTACCCGCCGTGGACGAAGAGGCACGCCGCGGTCCGGCACAGCACGGCACGGGGCCGGCGCGGCACGGGGCGGGAATGGGGAGCGGTATGGCGGGCGGAGCGGCCAGGAACGATCAGCGGCGGCTCGCCGAGATCTCGGAACTGGCGGGGGACCGGGCGCTGCTGGGACGGTCGAGCACCGCCGAGCGGGTCGCGGACATCCTGCGGGACCGCATCACCGAGGGCTATTTCCCACCCGGCGTGCGGCTGTCGGAGGAGAGCATCGGCGGCGCGCTCGGCGTCTCGCGCAACACCCTGCGCGAGGCGTTCCGGCTGCTGACCCACGAACGGCTGCTGGTGCACGAGCTCAACCGCGGGGTGTTCGTACGGCTGGTGACGGTCGAGGACCTGGACGACATCTACCGGGTACGGATGCTCGTGGAGTGCGCGGCCGTGCGTGATCTGGGCGAGCCGCCCTATGACGTGGCAGCCTTGGACGCCGCCGTCGCCGCCGGTGAGCACGCCTTCAAGGAGCGTGCCTGGCGGGAGGTGGGCACCGCCAACCTCCGTTTCCACCAGGCGCTGGTGGCCCTGGCCGGCAGTCCGCGCACGGACGAGCTCATGCGGGGGGTGCTCGCCGAACTCCGGCTGGTCTTCCACGTGATGGACGATCCGCGGCGCTTCCACGCGCCCTATCTGACCCGCAACCGGCAGATCGTCGAAACGCTGCAGGCCGGGGACACGGCCGAGGCGGAACGGCTGCTGAAGTGTTACCTGGAGGACTCGCGCGCCCAGTTGTCCGGGGCGTACGCCCAGCGCATCGCGGCCGGGTGAATTACGCTCCCGCCACCTCTTGTCGGATCGTTCAACAATCCCCTAGCCTCCTCGGCATCCTCCTCACGGTCCGCGTGGGGTCCCGTATGCGGAAGGCGGACCTATGATCGTGCTTCTCGGCGTGCTCGTGGTCGTGGTCGGCTTTGCCACCAAACGCAATCCCCTGCTGGTCGTGGGCGTGGCGGGAATCGCCACCGGACTCCTCGGCGGGCTGTCGCCGACCGAGATCCTGGCGGCCTTCGGCAACGGATTCGCCTCCAGCCGGGCGGTGACGATCTTCGCCATCACCCTCCCCGTCATCGGCCTGCTGGAGAGGTACGGACTCCAGGAACAGGCCCGCCACCTGATCGCCCGCTTCGGCAGACTCACCACCGGCCGCTTCCTGACCCTGTACCTGGGCCTGCGGCAGATCGGCGCCGCCCTCGGCCTGATGAACGTCTTCGGGCCCGCGCAGACCGTACGGCCGCTCGCCGTCCCGATGGCCGAGGGCGCCGCCGAGCGCAAGTACGGCGCGCTGCCCGACAGGACCCGTGAGAAGATCCGGTCCTTCTCCGCCAGCGCCGACAACGTCGGACTCTTCTTCGGCGAGGACGTCTTCCTGGCCGTCGGATCGATCCTGCTGATCACCGGCTTCGTCAACACCACGTACGGCACCCACCTGGAACCGCTCCACCTCGCGCTGTGGGCCGTCCCGACCGCACTGTGCGCCTTCGCCGTCCACGGCTGGCGACTGCTGCGCCTGGACCGCCAGTTGGAACGCGAGCTGCTCACCGCCAACGTTCAGCCCGTCGTCGAGGAGGCCGCCAAATGATCAAGGCAGAGTGGTTCTACTGGCTCGTCGGCCTCAGCTTCCTGGCGATGGCCGCCCAGATGGTGACCGATCGCAGCAACCCCAAGCGCCTGGGCACCGGCGCCCTGTGGGGCCTGGTCGGCGCGGGCTTCCTCTACAGCAGCCTGGTGGTGGAGAAGAAGGCACCGGCCGAGCCGCTGGGCGCCGCCGTCCTGGCCATGGCCGTCCTGGCCGGCTTCGGCTTCACCGGGCGCGGCACACCACGCACCACCACCCCGAACAGCGCGCCGCCCACGCCGCCAAGCTGGGCAACAAGCTGTTCGTACCCGCCCTGACGATCCCCGCCGTCGCCATGATCTGCGCCGTCGGCGTCAAGAGGCTGACCATCGGGGGTGAGCGGGTCCTCCAGAAAGGCAGCGAGACCATCCTGGGCCTGGGCATCGCGGCCGTCGTCGCACTGACCGTCGGCATGGTCATGCTGCGCGAGAAGCGGGTCTCGGTGCCCGTCCAGGCCGGACGCTCGATGCTGGAGGCGATGGGCTGGGCCATGCTGCTGCCCCAGATGCTCTCCACCCTCGGCAACATCTTCCAGGTGGCCGGGGTCGGCGACCAGGTGGGCAAGCTGGCCTCCAGGATCCTGCCCGAGGACTCCCTCTACGTCGCGGTCGCCGTCTACTGCGTCGGCATGTTCCTGTTCACCATCGTCATGGGCAACGCCTTCGCCGCGTTCCCGGTGATGACCGCGGCGGTCGGCTGGCCGGTCCTGGTCCAGCACTTCGACGGCAATCCCGCCGCCGTCCTGGCGGTCGGCATGCTCGCCGGGTTCTGCGGCACCCTGGTGACCCCGATGGCGGCCAACTACAACATCGTCCCGGCGGCACTGCTGGAACTGAAGGACCAGTACGGACCCATCAAGACCCAGATACCCACCGCCGGCGTGCTGCTCGGCTGCAACATCCTCATCATGGCCCTCTTCGCCTTCTGACCCTCCCGGCCACCCCCGTCCCCCTTACTGACCACCCTGTTCCTCCGACCTGTGGGATGACCAGCCATGACCCGGGTGCTGCTGACCGGATTCGAGCCCTTCGACGGCGAGCGCGTCAACCCCTCCTGGGCGGCGGTGCGCGAGGCCGCCACCCGGCCGCCGGCCGGTCTGGAGTTCACCACCGCCGAACTGCCCTGTGTGTACGGCGACGCCTCGGCGGCCCTGTTCCAGGCGGTCCGGGACAGCGACCCGGACCTCGTGCTGTGCGTCGGCCAGGCGGGCGGCCGGCCCGACCTGACCGTCGAGCGCGTCGCCGTCAACATCGACGACGCCCGCATCCCCGACGCCCGAGGCGCCCAGCCCATCGACGAGCCGATCGTGCCGCACGGGCCCGCCGCCTACTTCGCGGCCCTGCCCGTCAAGGCGTGCGTGATGGCCGTCCGTGCGGCCGGCCTGCCCGCCTCCGTCTCCAACACCGCCGGGACCTTCGTGTGCAACCACGTCTTCTACGGGCTGATGCACCTGATCGCCACCGAGCGGCCGGCCCTGCGCGGCGGCTTCGTCCACGTGCCGTACGCTCCCGAACAGGTCACCGACCGGTCCGCGCCCTCACTCCCGGTGAGCGCGGTCGCCGAGGGGCTGCGGGTGATCGCCGCCACCGCCGCGATCACGAAAGCCGACGTGAAAGCTGTGGGCGGCGCCACACACTGACCTGACGGCCCGTGCCGCTTCGTGCGATGTCAGTGCGAGCGCCTACTCTGTGCGACGTGACTTCTCCTGCCCCGGGGGCCGCTGCGCCCCAGCTCAACGGGCCGAACCGGCCCGCGCCGGGTCCGGCCGCCGACGAGGGCCTGGCCCGTCGGCTGCGTGCCCTGGCATGCACCGCGCCGCTGCACGACCTCGATGTGCGCAAGGCCAACCTCGCGGGCGAGTACGGGGTCTACGCGATGGCGGAGGTGGCGCTGGCCGCCATCGACCTCGTCACGCTCAACATGGACTTCGACACCGGCGCCGACCACGAACAGATAGTGGCCCGGCTGATCCCGCGCGTCGCCGCCCAGGCCCCGCAGCGGCCCGCCGCGGAACACGAGCGGGTCGCCCGCTGGGTCCTGGAGAACCTGATCAACGTCGGCAGCGTGGACCGGGGCTTCCGCGCCGTGTACGGCACCTTCGGCCCCGACGGCGCGTACGTCCGCCGCGACTACGACTTCAAGCTCATCGAAGAGGTCCCCGGGCCCGGCGGCAGCGTCTACCTGCGCACCACCGACGAGGCGGTCAACGTCCTGGTCGGCGCGCTGGACACGGACGTCACCAGTGCCCAGATCGCGGCCGAGGTCAAACTGGAGGTCCTCATCAGCCGCGGCCGGCTGGCGGACGCCCAGCTCGCCGCCGAGCAGGCCCGCTACCGTACGGTCCAGTACGCGGAGACGCTGCGCCGGACCCTGGAGGCCACCCGGCGCAACGTCCGCGCCGTGGACTGGCTGCACGCCGTCCCCGACATGATCGCCGAGGCCCTGGACCACGTCGCCGACCGGTACCGCCACGAGAACGCGATCCTCACCAACATCCGCAAGGCACGCGACGAGGCGGAGGCCGTCGACCACCGCACCGGTGAGCACAAGAGGCGCGCCGCCGAGCTGGTGGACATAGTCAAGGACTGCATCCGCCGGCACACCCAGCTCCAGTCCCGGCTGCTGGAGGCGGGCCCGCTCTTCCGCGCCGAACAGGACCGCCAGGCGTTCGCGCCCCCGGCCGGACAGGCGGGCCTGGACCTGTACGGCCAGCTCGTCGCCCCCCTGCTGCCGCTCCCCGTCGAGGAGGCGATCCGCGTCACCGACGCCTTCTTCGCCCGCGGTACGGGCCTGCGCACCCCCGCGTCCGTACGTATGGGGGACCTCGTCGACGTCCTGCTCACGCCGCCCATGGAGCGCGAGCACCTCGGCGCCGAGATGCCCGAGCCGGACCTGATCGCCACCCCGGACGACAGCCGGTTCAGCGAGGAGCAGCTCGCGGCGGCGATGGAGCTGCTGGACCTGCCCGCCGACGCGCCCCGCCGGCTCTCCGGGCTGCTGGCCGACGCCCGCCGCCAGGACCCCGAACTGCCGTACCTGGTGGCCCTGTTGGCGGTGCACGCCGCCAGCCCCGCGGTCGGCACCGCCTACCGCCAGGGCGAGCAGCAGCTCCTCTTCGCGGTCGACGACGGTACGGAACTGGCCGACCCGGAGTTCGGCGGCGCCGACCTCATCGTCGGCACGGCCCTGCTGGACGCGGCCGGCATGGCCGCCGACCGGTCGGAGGCGGCATGAGGAACAGCGACCGCCACGAGTACCGCGCACACCACCATCGTCCCGATGACCACACCCGCCCCGATGACCACACCTGCCCCAAGGACCGCGAGCGCCGCGAGGAGTACCAGCCGTGACCGAGTACGACGTCGATGACGCGGCGCAGCCGGACCTCACCTCCGGCGCGGCCGACACGGGTCGGCCCGCGTTCGCCGCAGAGCAGGACCCGGCCCCCGCGGCCGGCCCCGCGCCCCTGACCCCGGCCGACGCGGCGGACGCCGCGCGCCTGGTGTCCTTCGGACTCCAGCCCAAGCTGCTGCCCGCCCGGGACGTGGAGTACGGCGAGCTGCTGCGCCGCTACCGGGACGAACCGGCCTTCGCACGGCTCGCCGACGCGGTGGCCACCGGCCTCGGGCTGGTCGTCCTGGAGGTCTCCACCCGCGCCGGGATGGCGGTCACCGCCTCCGAGGACTCCGTCTTCGCGGTGCGTATGGGCGACTACGCCCGCCGTGCCTCCAGCGACTCCGCCGACCGCTTCCTGCACGGCCTGGCGCACCTGGCCGTGGCCGCGCTGGCCTTCCCGCGCCCCGAGGACCTCGCCGACGACGGCTACATCGGCCGGATCACCGTCAACGGGGTCGACGCGTTCGTACGGCAGGCGTGCCGGCGGCTGGAGGAGCGGGCCGCGGAGCAGGGCGAGAACACCGACCCCGCCACGGACGCGCCCGGACTGGAAGCCGCCTGGCGCATCTACGCGCGGCGCAGCGCGACCGGCGCCACCAAGGACGCCCGGCGGCTGGCCGGTTCGACCACAGGCATCATCGCCAAGGCCGTCGCCTTCCTCGTCGACTCCGGCTTCCTCCAGCGCACCGGCGACGACGCCGGCGGCGCGTACCGCACCACCGCCCGCTACCAGCTCCAGGTGCGGGACATGGCGGGCAGCGCCGCCATGGCCGAGCTGCTGGAGCTGGGCGTCGTTCCCGTCAGCGACGGCAGCGCGACGCTGCTGCCCGCCGAGGACAGCGACGACCTGGACCTGGTGTCCGACGCGGGACTGCCCTTCCACTCGCCCTGAGCCCCAAGGCTCCTGAGCCCCAAGGCTCCTGAGCCCCAAGGCTCCTGAGTCCCTGAGCTTTCCGGGCCCGTCCCCGGTCCCGGCGCCGCCCGGGAAACCGTCCGCTCCTCCACCCATCCGACCAACCCTCACGACAACGAGAGTCCGCCGCCATGTACGAGCTGTCCCGGGTCCGCCTCTACTCCATCGGGCCGGCCGGTGCGCGCTACGCCGACACCGTGCTGGACCTGCGCGGAGTCGGCGCGCCCGTGCCCGATCCGGCCCCGGCCCAGGCGGACTTCTTCGAGGAGGAACCGGTCGGCCCGCCGCGCCGACCCGCCCCGGCGGGCGTGCTGTTCCTGGAGAACGGCGGCGGCAAGTCCGTACTGCTCAAGCTGATCTTCTCCGTCATGCTGCCCGGCCACCGCAACACCCTGGGCGGTGCCAGCTCCGGCGTGCTGCGCAAGTTCCTGCTCGCCGAGGACTGCGGACACGTCGCCCTGGAGTGGCAGCACACCCTCACCGGCGAGACCGTCGTGGTCGGCAAGGTCAGCGAGTGGCGCGGCCGGCAGGTCTCCAACGACCCGCGGAAGTTCGCCGAGGCGTGGTACAGCTTCCGGCCCGGCCCCGGCATGAACCTGGACTCCCTCCCGGTCGCCGAGGCCACCGTCGTGCGCCCCCGGGGCGACCAGTCCGAGGGCTCCTCGGGAGCCCGGGGCCGGCGCCGTACGATGAAGGGCTTCCGCGACGCCCTGACCGAGGCCGGCAAGAACTACCCCAACCTGGACGTCGTCTGGGAAGAGATCCACGAGCGGTGGAACGAGCACCTCGGCGACCTGGGCCTGGATCCCGAACTCTTCCGCTACCAGCGGGAGATGAACGCCGACGAGGGCGAGGCGGCCGGCCTTTTCGCGGTCAAGAACGACTCCGACTTCACCGACCTGCTGCTGCGCGCCGTCACCGACACCCGGGACACCGACGGCCTGGCCGACCTCGTCCACGGCTTCGCCCACAAGCTGGGCCGGCGCGCCGAACTGACCGCCGAGCGCGACTTCACCGCCGGCTCCCTCGACCTCCTCTCCAAGATCGCCGACTCCGCGCAGCAGCGCGAACGCGCCCGTGAGGTGCACGCCGGAGCCGAGCGGCGCACCCGTACGCTCGCCCAGCGGCTGCACGCCCGCGGCACCGAAGAGCGGGGCCGCGCCGCCGAGCTGGCCGAACAGGTCGCCGGTGCCGCCCACGCCGTCACCGACGCCGAGCGCGAGCGCGAGCGCCGCTCGCTCGTCGCGGCCGAGATCGCCTACCGGCACGCCTCCCTGGCGCTGGCCGCCGCCGAGAAGGGCGCCGCCGCCCAGCGCCGCGAACTCAACGACGCCCGTACGCTGCACGCCGCCTGGCAGGCCGCCGAGATCGCGCTGCGGCACCGCGCCGCCGCCGACCGCGCCACCCGGGTCGCCGCCGCCATCCGCGAGGCCGAACGGGACGCGGCCCCCGCCCTGGCCGCCCGCGCCAAGGCCGCCACCGAACTGGTCCGCGCGCTGCACACGGCCGCGGAGACCGGCGAGCGGATCGCCAACGAGCAGGAGGAGCGCTCCGCGGCCCTCCAGGAGACGGGCGAATCCGCCCACCGGGACGCCACCGCCGCCGCCACCGCGGCCCAGCGCGCCCGTAGCGAGGCCGACCACCTCAAGCAGCGGCTGGCGGAGGTCGAGCAGGAGACCGCGGACGCCGTACGGGCCGGCTGGCTGGACGACTCCGCCCCCGACGCCGACCCGGCGCGCGCCGCGCTCGCCGCCGTGGACGCGGAGAAGACGGCCGTCCAGGACTGGGACGCGGCCCGCGAGACGGCCCGGGAAGCGGCCGACCGGGCCCGGGAGGCCGCCGCCCGCCACTCCGCCGCCGAACTGGCCGCGGCCCGCGCCGAGGACGCCGCGCAGGCCGCCGAGCGCGCACACGACGCCGAGCGGCGGGCCGCGGAGTCCATCGGCGCCGAGCAGCGCCTGGTCGAGCTGCTGGGCCTGCCCCAGCAGGGCACCGGCGCGCTCCCCGCCCCCCGTACGGCTGACGGGCCGGCCCGTGGCTCCCGGCCCGACGGCAGTGCGTCCCGCACCGGCCGTTCCCCGGCCCAGGGCCCGCTCACCGCCGAGGAACTGGACCGCAACGCCGACGCGCTGCGCGAGCTGCTGGACCAGAGCGTGGCCACCGCCGAACGGCAGCTCTTCGACCTGCGGACGGCCGCCGCGGACGACGCCCGCATCCTGGGCGCGCTGGGCGACGGCGGACTGCTGCCGCCCGGCCCCGACGTGCTGGCCGCCGTGGAGTACCTGGGCGAGCACGGCGTCCCCGCGCTGCCCGGCTGGCGCTACCTGGCCCAGTCCGTCGACCCCGCCGACCACGCCCGGGTGCTCGCTGCCCGCCCCGAACTGGTCGACGGCGTGATCATCACCGATCCCGACACCCACGCCCGGGCCCGCGAGGTGCTCGGCCAGGCCGCGCTGCTGCCCCGCTCGGCGGTCGCCGTCGGCACCGCCGCGGCCCTGCTCGCCCCCACCCCCGCCCCCGACGCCCAGGACAGCGGCGTCTTCCTCGTGCCGCCGAACCCGGCCATGCACGACGAGTCGGCGGCTGACGAGGAGCGCCGGGCGCTGCGGGCCCGCGCGACGGAGCGCGACGAGGAGATCCGGGCCCTGGCCGCCCGGCTCGCCGGGGACCGTGCGCTGGCCGCCCGGCTCTCCTCCTGGCGCACCGGCTGCCCGCCCGGCCGGCTCGCCGAACTGGCCGTCGCCGCCCAGGAGTCCCGTACGGCCGCGGACGCCGCCGCCGAAGAACTCGCCGAGGCCCGTACGGTCCGCGCCGAGACCGAGGAGCACGCGGCCGAGGCCGCCCGGGTACGCGATGAGCGGCAGGAGGCGGCGCAGCGCGCCCGCCGGGTCGCCGACGCCCTGGCCGGCCTGGCCCACCGGCTGCGCGAGCGCGCCGCCTGGCAGCTCAGGCTGCGCGAACTGGCCGACGAGGCAGCGGAGTTCGAGGCGCGCGCCGAAGAGTGCGTGGACCGCGCGCGGGCCGCCGACGAGGAGCGCCGGGCCGCCCAGAGGGCCGCCGACGACGCCCGCCGCACCGCCCATGCGCTGCGCGCCGAACGCGCCGAGATCGCCGGCGTGCCCGACGACGCCGGCGAGGACGGGTCCCAGGCTCCCACGGCCTCGCTGCCCGCGCTGCGCGAGGCATACCGCGCCGCCTCCCAGGTGTACGAGAAGGTGGGCGTCGGCGCCGACCTGCGCGCCGAACAGGCCCGCGCCGAGGGCGACGAGAGCGCCGCGCTGGCCGAGCTGAACCGGCTGACCAACAAGGTCCGCACCCGTGCCGAAGCGCTCCTGGAGAGCCCCGACGCCGCCGACGGCCCGTCCCGGCAGGCCGCCGCCGCCCGCGCCGAGTCGCTCGTACAGACACTGGAGACCCGCGCCTCGGCCGCCAGCGAGCAGCTCGGCCGGCTGCGTGGCGAGGCCGAGCGGCTGGCGCCGGCCGACGGCGAGGCACACACCGAACTGCCCGAGGAGATGATCCCCGCCGACGCGGACCGCGCCAAGGAACTGCTGCGCACCGCGACCGGCGAACTGGCCACCGCCACCGACGCCCTGGAGGCGGCCCGCGCCACCCACGGTGAGCTGCTGCGCGCCCACCGCGCCGCCGAGGACGCGGCCGGCGGCTTCGACGAGATCGCCGCCATGCTCCGTGACCTGCTGCGCGACCAGCCCGACGAGAAGGGGGCCAAGGGCGCGGACGGGGAACGGCCCGAGCCGTACACGGGGCGCCTGGAGGAGGCCCGGCAGGCCGCCGCCGAGTCCCGGCGCTCGCTGCGCGGCTGCGCGAGCGACCTCTCGGCGGCCGAGTCGGCCGTGCGCGAGGCCAGTGACGTACTGGTACGGCACGCCAACGCCACCCGCTACGAGCAGGTGCGCACCCCCGCCCGGCAGCAGATCCGCGAGCTGCCGGCCGCCGCCCTGCCCGACCACGCCGCCAAGTGGGCCGAGGCGTTCGCGCCCCGGCTGCGGGTGCTGACCGACGAACTGGAGCAGCTCGAACGCAACCGGGACAGCATCGTGGACCGGCTGCGCGGCCTGGTGGAGTCCTCACTGACCACGCTGCGCTCCGCCCAGCGGCTCTCCCGCCTCCCCGAAGGGCTGGGGGAGTGGTCGGGCCAGGAGTTCCTGCGCATCCGCTTCGAGGACCCCGACCAGGCCACGCTCACCGAGCGGCTCGGTGACGTCATCGACGAGGCGACCCGCTCGGCGGTGAAGAAGAACAGCGACCTGCGCCGGGACGGCATGTCCCTGCTGTTGCGCGGGGTCGCCGCGGCCCTCCAGCCGCGCGGGGTGGCCGTGGAGATCCTCAAGCCGGACGCGGTGCTGCGCGCCGAGCGGGTGCCGGTCGGGCAGATGGGCGACGTGTTCTCCGGCGGGCAGTTGCTGACCGCCGCCATCGCCCTGTACTGCACCATGGCGGCGCTGCGCAGCAACGACCGGGGCCGCGACAAGCAGCGGCACGCCGGCACGCTGTTCCTGGACAACCCCATCGGCCGCGCCAACGCCACGTACCTGCTGGAACTCCAGCGCGCCGTCGCCGACGCGCTGGGCGTCCAGCTCCTGTACACCACCGGTCTGTTCGACACCACCGCGCTCGCCGAGTTCCCGCTGGTCATCCGGCTGCGCAACGACGCCGACCTGCGGGCGGGCCTGAAGTACATCAGCGTCGAGGAGCACCTGCGGCCCGGACTGCCCCAGCGGGACCCGGAGTCCGAGCCGGTGCACGGCGAGATCACGGCGACGCGGATGTACCGCCGGCCGGAGGAGCCGGGGGGCCGTAGGGAGGGGCCGGGTCGTACGGGGGCGCCGGGCCGCCAGGAGGAGACGCTTCAGGCGGCATCGGCACCAGCCGAGTGACCCACCGGTGGAAGTCGCCGATGTGGTGCTCGCTGGGGACGAGCACCCCGCCGGCGCGGTAGGCCCGCGAGCCCATCGCGGGCTGGGTGCGCTCGCAGGCCCTGAAGTCCTGGGTGTTGACGCGGTGGAACAGCTCCACGGACGGCGACAGGTCGGCTCCCGAGGCGACGGCCTCGGGCGCGAACAGCCAGTCGCACTCGATCACCGTACGGTCCACGTCCACCGGGAACATCCGGTGCACGATGACATGGTCCGGCACGAGGTTGAGGAAGACCTGGGGGCGTACGGTGACGGCGTAGTAGCGGCGGTGCTGCTCCTTGGCGAGGCCCGCCAGCGGCGGGAAGCCGGCGCCGCCGTCCACGGTGAACCCCTGGGCCCGGTCGGCGAAGGCGGCCCCGTGCCCGACGTAGTACTGCGCGGCGAGGCCCTGGGCGAACTCCGGTAAGACATCCGTCAGTTCCGGGTGGATCGTCGCGCAGTGGTAGCACTCCATGAAGTTCTCGACGATCAGTTTCCAGTTGGCGCGTACGTCATAGGTGATGCGCCGGCCGAGCGCCAGATCGTGGATGCCGTAACGTTCCACCGCGTCCGCCCCGCCCAGCCGCCCGGCGACCGCCGCCGTCACCGTCTCCTCGAAGGACGGCGGCTCCTGCGCCAGACACACCCACGCGTACCCCAGCCACTCCCGCAGCCGCACCGGGACCAGCCCGCGCTCGGTACGGTCCACGTCCGGCATCCGCCGCAGGTTGGGCGCGGCGACCAGCCGCCCGTCCAGGCCGTAGGTCCAGGCGTGGTACGGGCACCGCAGCGTGCCGCGCACCTGCCCGGACGGCTCGATGCACAGCCGGGCGCCCCGGTGCCGGCACACGTTCAAGAAGGCGCCCAGGCCGCCCTCCCGGTTCCGTACGACCAGGACGCTCTCCCGGCCGGCCCACGCCGTACGGAACGCGCCGGGCCGCTCCAGATCGGCCGAACGCACCACGCACAGCCACAGCGACTCGAAGATGTGCTGCTGCTCCTGGAGGAAGACGGCGGGATCGGTGTAGCGGAAACCGGGGAGGGTGGACTTCAGGCTCGATGGGCCGGACGGACTCGACGGGCTTGTTGGGCCCGACGGGTTTGACGGACTCGACGGGTCTGACGGTGCGGTGGCGCGGTTCATCAGGCGCCTCCTGGGCTGGGTGGGACGGACACGGCAGACGGGTCGGAGGGGTCGGACGGGCCGGACGAGGCGGATGATGCGGCAGAGGCGGACGGGACGGTGAGCCGTTCCGGGGCGAACGGCGCGATCGGGTGCCCGGTGGTGCCGGTCAGCGCCAGGTCGGCCAGAATCTCGCCGACCACCGGTGCGAACTTGAAGCCGTGGCCGGAGAATCCGCAGGCGACGGTGACCGCGCCGGCGTGCCCGGGGTGCCGGGCGATGACGAAGTGCTGGTCCGGGGTGTTGGTGTACATACAGGTGACGGCCCGCAGGAACGTTCCGGGCGCGGTGGGCGACAGCCGGGCCGTCCGGGCGGCCATCGCCCGCACCTCGTCCTCGTGGACCGTCCGGTCGATGGTCTCCGGCGTACAGACCGCGCCCCCGCGGAAGAACGCCACCTTCACGCCGCGACCCGGGCCGTCGATGGCGGGGAAGCCGTACATCTGGACGCCCGCCGCATCCTCCCAGATATAGACGGGGTGCCGGTCCGGGGTGTACGGCCCGGTGCCGCCGACGGGCTCGAACCAGTAGGTGACCTGCCGCTCAACGGTGAACGGCACGCCCAGACCGGCCAGCAGCCGCGGCGCCCAGGCACCCGGACAGATCACCAGCCGGCCCGCGGTGTAGGAGCCCTGCGCGGTGTGGACGCGTACGCCCCGCCCGCCGGAAAGCGCCTCCCACCGCACGGCCGGTTCCCGGAAGCGGAGGTCGGCGCCGGCCCGGGCGGCGAGCCGGAGCTGCGCGGTGACGGTCTCCTCGGGCCGCACCAGCCCGGCACGGGCCTCGTACAGACCGATGTCCCCGGCGGCCGGGGTGAGTGTGGGAAACCGGCGGCGGATCTCGCGCGCGTCCAGGGTCTCGTGCGGCAGGTCCCACGTACGGGCGGAGCGCAGCGACCCGGCGACGGTACGGCTGCCGGGCGGACCGAGCATGAGCCCGCCGCACAGGGTCATCACCGTACGGCCGGAATCCCGCTCCAGCCGCTCGAACAGCTCGTAGGCGCGCAGCAGCAGCGGGACGTAGGCCGGGCCCTCGAAGTAGGACTGGCGGATGATGCGCGACCCGCCGTGGCTGGAGCCGTGGCCGTGCGCGGGCCCGAACTTCTCCAGGCCCAGTACGCGGGCCCCGCGTTCGGCGAGGTGCTGGGCGGCGGCACTGCCCATGCCGCCGAGGCCGAGCACGATCACGTCGTACACGCCATGAGCGGAGCCGCCACAAGAGAAGACGTCATGGGTGGAGACGTCATGAGCGGAGACGTCATGGGTGGAGACGTCATGGTTGGGGGACAAGGAGACCTCCCGAGCGTGCGCCGGTCACGGCGCGGGCCGTCAACGCCGGATCCGTTCCCTCCCCGGGTCGAAGAGCGGTTCGGGGACGACCGTCGCCGCGACCTTCTCGCCGAAGTACTCGATGTGCACCCCGGTGCCGGGCACGGCCGCCGCGGCCGGCAGCCACGCGTAGGCGACGGTCCGCCCGGCGGCACAGCCGTACGCCGCGCTGGTCACATACCCCGCGGGCGCGCCGTCCACGTACACCGGTTCCTTGCCCAGCACCACCGCCGCCGGGTCGTTCAGTGTCAGACAGGCCAGTGCGCGCCGTACGGATTCCGGCGTCACGCCCTCCAGCGCGGCCCGCCCCACGAAGTCGCCCTTGTCCCGCCGGACGGCCCGCCCGAGCCCCGCCTCGTACGGGTGGTGCTCGGTGGTCATGTCCTGGCCCCAGGCGCGGTAGCCCTTCTCCAGGCGGAGGCTGTCGAAGGCGGCGCGGCCGGCCGCGAGCACGCCGAGCGGCTGCCCGGCCTCCCACAGGAGGTCCCACAGCCGCAGCCCCATGTCGGCACCGGTGTACAGCTCCCAGCCCAGCTCACCGACGTAGGACACCCGCAGCGCCGTCACCGGCACCTCGCCGACGAAGGTCTCGCGGGCCGTGAAGTAGCCGAAGCCCTGATGGGAGAAGTCGGCCGGGGTCAGCGGCTGGACCAGGTCGCGGGCCAGCGGCCCCCATACGCCGATACAGCAGGTGCCGGGCGTGATGTCCGCTACCCGTACGCCCGCGGGGGCATGGCGGGCGAGCCGGTCGAGGTCCGCGGCGCTGTTGGCGCCGACCTGGAAGCGCTCGCCGCCGAGGCAGGGGTCCGCGGGGAGCCGGGCCACGGTCAGATCGCTGAGGATGCCGCCCGCCGGGTCCAGGAGCAGCGTGTACGTCACCGAGCCGGGCGGCTTGGCGAGCTGATTGGTCGTCATGTACTGGAGGTGGTCCAGCGCGCCCGGGCCGCTGACCTCCAGGCGCCGCAGCGGCGTCATGTCGTACAGCGCCACCCGCTCC
Organism: Streptomyces sp. MST-110588; assembly: GCF_022695595.1. Classification (NCBI taxonomy): domain Bacteria; kingdom Bacillati; phylum Actinomycetota; class Actinomycetes; order Kitasatosporales; family Streptomycetaceae; genus Streptomyces; species Streptomyces sp. MST-110588. The sequence continues at coordinate 647,977 of NZ_CP074380.1, read as the reverse complement.
CGCGTGGCGCGCGCCTCGGCCACGGCGATCGGTGACCAGTGCCGCGCGGACCAGGCGTCGCGCGCCGGGAGCGCGAGCCCGTGCGCGAGGGGCGCGTTGGCCTCGTACCAGTGCGGCCGTTCCCAGCCGCCGCCTTCGAGGAAGTGGGCGCCCAGCTCCCGCTGCCGCGCGTACCAGGGGCTCACCCGCAGCGGACGGGGCCGCCGTACCGGCTGGAGGGGGTGGACGATGTCGTACACCTCTTCGAACTGCTGCTTGCCGCGCTCCTGGATGTACGCGGGCGAGCACCGGCCGCCCTCGAAGCGGGAGGGGGCGCATTCGTGTACGGCGGTGGTGGGGTGACCGGCCGTCAGCCACTCGGCCAGGGCACGGGCCACACCGGCGGAGTGGGTCACCCATACGGCCTCGGCCAGCCACAGGCCGCGCAGCCCGGGGCACTCGCCCAGGAGCGGCAGGCCGTCCGGGGTGAAGGAGAAGACGCCGTTGAAGCCCTCTTCGAGACGGACATCGGCCAGCGCGGGCAGCAGCCAGACGCTGTCCCGGCGGCTCGGCGCGAAGTCCTGTGGGGTGAAGGGCAGCGCGGAGGGCATAGGGGGAGTGCCGTCGTGCGGGGCGGGGCCGCGGGGAGCGCGAAGGGGTCAACGGGCAGCGGGCGGTGGGCATATGAGCCGATGCCGATGCGGGTGGTACGGGGGCGGGCCGCCTCGTCCGTTCCGCCTCCGTCATACGCGTCGTCCCGGTGCTCACGGAAGTACAGGTCCCGGTCCTGGAAGCGCAGGATGGGCCACCGGGCGTCTGCCGGCCTCTCCCTGAGCGGCCTTTTCCTGAGCGGCCCGTCCTCGCGCGGACTGTCCTCGCGCGGACTGTCCTGCGGCTCCGGTACGGGCAGCCGCACCGGCGAGGTCTTCACGTACTGGTGCGCCAGCGGCAGCAGCGGTACGCAGACCCCGGCGAGCGCCCCGATCACCGGCCCCCAGAAGCCCGCCGCACACACCACCACGTCGGCGGCGAAACGCCCCCGGTCGGTGACCACGCCGGTGACCCGGCCGCCGGTGCGCTCGATCCCGGTGACGGTGTGCCGGTCCAGGAAGCGCGCACCGCGGGCCCTGGCGCGGGCCGCCTGGGCACGCGAGGCCGGCAGCGCGTGGGCCAGCCCGTCCCCCGGCGTGTGGAAGCCGCCCAGCACCTTCGAGGCGTCCAGCAGCGGCCACAGCTCGGCGCACCGCCGGGGGCCGACCAGTTCCCCTCGACGCCCCATGAGGCGGCGAGCCCTGCCTTGCGGTGCAGGTCGGCCCAGCGCTCCTCGGTGGTGGCCACCTCCAGGCCGCCGACCGCATCGAAGCAGGGCCGCCCGTCCTCGGTCAGCCGGGAGAACTTGCGGACGGTGTACGCGGCGAAGTCGGTCATCGCCTTGGAGGGGTTCGTCCGGAAGACCAGGCCGGGGGCGTGCGAGGTGGAACCCCCGGGAGCGTGCAGCGGGCCCTGCTCCAGGACGGTGACCTGGCGCCGGCCCCGTTCGGTCAGTTCATCGGCCAGTGAGCAGCCGACGATCCCGGCACCGATGATGACGATTCGGGCGTCGTACGGCATGACTCACTCCTTTACAGCGCCTGCGCGGGCAGGAGCGGACGCGGGGAGCTGCTACGGACGTACGGATGCCGGTGCGGTGGTGATCGGGGGCGGAGCGGGAGCGCGGGCCGGTGGCGGCTCGAAAGGCGTTCCCTGCGCCCGGGCCCCAGGTGTTGCCCATGACGCGTCGCGTTGCGTCATGGGGGACATGCTGAAAGCCCGTCAGGCATCCGTCAAGAGGACAAGAGGAGCGGACGCGGAACGGGCGCGGAACGCAAAGGGGAGAGCACGCGGCCGACGGTGACGGTGGATCAGGCGGCGTACCCCATACGGCGGGACAGCTCGGCGGCGGCCCGCGCCGAGCGCTCAAGGAGGCCGGGCAGCAACGAACGCTCCACACGGTAAGCGGGCCCGGAGACGCCGATCGCCCCGACGACGGCCCCGTCGTGGGCCCGTACCGCTGCCGCCACCGCGTTCAGCCCCACCTCCAGCTCCGCCACCGCGCAGGCCGTTCCCTCCCGTGCGGCAACCCTGAGCTGCCTGCGCAGCGCCGTGGCCGAGGTCAGGGTGTGCTCCGTGTAGCGGGTGAGCCGGCCCGAGAGCAGCCGCTCCCGGTGCTCGTGCGGCAGATGGGCGAGCAGCACCTTGCCGCTGGCCGTCGCGTGCAGGGGTGTGCGCCGGCCCAGCCAGTTGTACGCGGTGACCGCCGCCGCGCCCCGCGCCTGCATGATGTTGACCGCCGCGTCCCCGTCCAGGACCGCGATGTTGGCGGTCTCGCCGGTCTCCTCGGCGAGCGCGCGGCACACCGGCTGCCCCTCCTGCGAGATGTCCAGCCGGTTCGCGGCGGCGCCCGCCAGCCGCAGGACCCCTGTGCCCAGGCGGTACTTGCCGCGTTCACGCTCCTGGTCCACCAGGCCGCGGCTCTCCAGCACGCCCAGGATGCGAAAGGCCGTCGACTTGTGGACCCCCAGTTCCCCGGCGATCTCGGTCACCCCGGCCTCGCGCAGCCGGGCCAGCATCTCCAGTACGCTCACCGCCCGGTCCACGGACTGGACGGTGCCCCCGGCCCCCCGCCGCTCCCCGGCCGTACCGGATGTCTTCGTCACCTTCGTCAGGTTCGTCATGGCTGTGCGCGTCACCACCCCGTGGCCCCGCCGCGGCACGTCCGACAGCCGGAGCCTGTTGCGCATCGTGCTCCATGATGCGCAACCCAAAACCTCATGGCGCGGACCAGGTGCGCGACAGCCCCTTCCAGGCCCCGGTCCCTACGCGGCGGCGTGGTCGATCCGTGTGGCGCCCTCCCGCAGGCTCCGCGACTCCCGCCGGGCGCGCCGCCGCTCGCGCCGCCGGGCCCTGGCCGTGCTGCTCGGCTGTGAGTGGACGCCGTTGCGCTGCACCCACACCTGACGGGTCACCCAGACGTCCAGTACGGCCCAGGTCGCCACCACCGTGCTCGCGACCGTGCTGAGGACCGCCGGGAAGGCGAACCACGCCCCCGCCATCGTGCACAGGAAAGCCACCATGGCCTGAGTCAGTGTCAGGGCCACGATGATGACGGCCCGGACCGCGGCGGTGCGCACCGGGTCGGGCATCCGGCGCCGGGCCGCCGGTTCCTCCTGCCACAAAGGACGCCTGGTGGTGTCCATGAAAGCGTCACTCCCCCCGCACTCCGCCGCCCTGTCCCACTGCTCGGTGGCTGCCCGGATTTCACCGGGTGCATACCCGCATACACGCGTCGGCGTTCTGTCGTTCCCGTGCACCGGTCGTACGCGGTTCGTGCGCCGTCGTGCCCGTACGTCACCGTGCCCGTACGTGGTCCGAACGTCACCGTGCCCGCGTCGGCCGTACGCCGCCCGCGCACCGCCCGTCCGCCGTCCCGTGGTCGTGTCCGCCACTCATCCATGGTCACGAACGGGACCGCCACAGGGTTCCCGCAAGCGCGTTCTTTTTGGCCATGTGCTCCGGTGCACCGTCGCGCGGCCGGGGAATGTGAGAGGCCACACGTGCGGGCGGGTTGTCCGGGAATCAGCGGACAACTGGTGACGATACGCCCCCGAAACTCCCCTGACCAGCAGTTGCGAGGTTCGAGCGGGTCTTCGGGATAATCACTCGACAGTAGTAGGCTCGCGCCGTTTGTTGACGGAACACCACCCCCGTGCGCCGGGGTCGACGTAGGGGAGGCCATGCGCTTTCGAGGGAAGTCCATCCGTCGGAAGATCGTGGCGCTGTTGCTGGTGCCGCTGGTGTCCCTCACCGGCATGTGGGCCTTCGCCACCTATCTCACCGGGCGTGAGGCCGACCAGTTGCTGGACGTCGGCAACGTCGTACGCAACCTCGCCTACCCGACCGAGGGCGCGGTGCAGGCCCTCCAGGGAGAGCGCCGGCAGAGCCTGCTGTACCTCGCGGACCGCCGCGGCGCCGACGCGCTGACCGTCCTGCGGCAGCGGACCCGGGAGACCGACGCGGCCGTCACCAGGCTGCGCGCCAACGCCACCGACCCGGACGTACGCGAGGACCTGGACGGCCAGACCGCCGAGAAGATGGACGCCGTACTGAACGGCTTCGCCCAGTTGGCCTCGCTGCGCTCCCAGGTCGAGCACAACACCATCACCCGTGAGGCGGCCTTCGAGGCGTACGACGCCCTGGTCGACCCGAACTACGACTTCCTCGCGGCGCTGCACGCGCTGGAGAACGTCGAGATGGACAAGCAGGCGCGCGGCCTGGTCCAGGTGACCCGCGCCCGCGAGGCACTCTCCCGCGAGGAGGCGCTGTTCTCCGCGGTGCTCGCCTCCGGCAGCATGAGCCGGAGCGACCTGCGGGCCTTCTCCGACCGTGTCGCCGAGCGCAAGGTCCTCTACGACACCGGCCTGTCGGTGCTGCCCGACCAGGAACGGGCGATCTACGACAATTTCTGGGGCTCAGCCAAGGCACGCGAACTGATCTCCTACGAGGACCAGGTGATCGCCACGGGCGCCGCCGGGGCGCCCCACGCGGTCAACGCCGAGCGCTGGCACGCCGCCTCCGGCGCGGTCCTGGACGACCTGATGCGCATGGGCACCGAAGCCGCCGACCGCTACCAGGAGCGGGTCGAGCCGGTCGCGCTGTCCGTCCTGGTCAAGGCGGGCATCGCGGGTGTCCTGGGCTTCCTGGCCCTGCTGATCTCGGTCGTCGTCTCCCTGCGGATCGGCCGCCGGCACGTACGGGACCTGACGCGGCTGCGCAAGGACGCCCACGAGGTCTCCGGCGTCCGCCTGCCCAGCGTCATGCGCCGGCTGGCCGCCGGTGAGCAGGTCGACGTGGAGACCGAGGCGCCGCGCCTGGAGTTCGGCCCGGACGAGATGGGGCAGGTCGGACAGGCACTGAACACCCTCCAGCGAGCCGCCGTCGAGGCCGCCGTCAAGCAGGCCGACATGCGCCGCGGGATCTCCGAGGTCTTCGTCAACCTCGCCCGCCGCAGCCAGGTCCTGCTGCACCGTCAGCTCACGCTGCTGGACGCCATGGAGCGGCGGACCGAGGACACCGACGAACTCGCCGACCTCTTCCGCCTGGACCACCTCACCACCCGTATGCGCCGGCACGCCGAGGGCCTGGTCATCCTCTCCGGCGCCGCCCCCTCCCGGCAGTGGCGCAAGCCCATCCAGCTCATGGACGTCGTACGGGCCGCGGTCGCGGAGGTGGAGGACTACGAGCGCATCGAGGTGCGACGGCTGCCCCGGCTGGCTGTCGAGGGGCCCGCCGTCTCCGACCTCACCCACCTGATCGCCGAGCTCCTGGAGAACGCCACCGTCTTCTCCCCGCCGCACACCGCCGTGCAGGTGCACGGCGAACGGGTCGCCAACGGCTTCTCCCTGGAGATCCACGACCGCGGACTGGGCATGGCGGCCGACGCCCTCCTGGACGCCAACCTCCGGCTCGCCGAGACACCCGAGTTCGAACTGTCCGACACCGACCGGCTCGGACTGTTCGTGGTCAGCCGGCTCGCCCGGCGCCAGGGCGTACGGGTCTCCCTCCAGCCCTCCCCGTACGGCGGCACCACCGCCGTCGTCTTCATCCCCGGCGCGATCCTCACCGAGCCCGCCGACGGCGGCGGACACACGGACCGTGAGCACGCGGCGGTGGGCCTCGACAAGCGCCAGGGCGCGTCGGACGCGGCGCCGGCGGGCGGCAGGATGGCCGCGCTGGCCCAGGTTCCCGTGCCGCTGCCGGAGCGCGAGACGCTGCCGCCGGCCGTCATCGACGGGCCCGTCGAACTCGAAGCGCCGCTCGGGCCGCAGGAGCGGTCCGGACGCGACGTACGGTACGGCGCGGGCGGCCGGGAGGAGGACACCTTCTTCCGCGGCCGGCGGGCGCGCGAGCGCGGCGGCGACCGGACGGACCGGGTACGGGAACTGGACCGGGAGCGGGAGCGGGACCGGAGCAAGGGACGCCGGAGTGGTTCGGCCTCCGTGTCGCCCCTGACGCCCCTGCCGGACGTACCGGATGTACCGGACGTGCCGGACGCACCGAACAGGCCGGACACTTCCCACGCACCGGCCCGCGAACAGCATCAGCAGACGCGCGACCAGGCGCCGGGCGGCACGCCCCGGCCGCTGCCGCGCCGCCGGCGCCCCGCGGTCCTGGTCTCCGACCACGGCCGCCCGGTGAACGCCCCCGAGGGGCAGGGTGCACCGGGAACGCGGGGGACCGGGGAACCGTCCGGCGCACCGGAAGCGTCCCGCCGTACGGACGACGCCGGTATCGCGTCCGCTGCCGATGCCGCCGAGGACCAGAACGTTCCGCAGGCCCGGGCCCTCCGGAGCACGCGGACCGACCGGGCCGACGCGACCAGCCGGAACGACGAGAAGACCCAGAACGACCAGAGCAACCAGAACCAGAACAGCCGGAACCAGAGCAACCAGAACCAGAACAGCCGGAACAACCCCCAGGGCCCGCACGGCCCGCGGCCGGACACCGCGCCGCGCGACAGACCCGCCACAACGGCAGGAGGGCTGCCCCGCCGCGTACGGCAGGCCAGCCTCGCCCCCCAGCTCAAGGCCACGCCCGCCGAGCGGGCAGCCGCCGCGCAGGCGCAGCACAGCGGCCCCGCGGCCGACCGTGACGCCGAGGCCGTACGTGACCGCATGGCCGCGCTCCAGCGCGGCTGGCAGCGCGGACGCCAGGAGAACGACGAGCGCGCCGATACGTATGACGGCGAGCGCGCCGGCACGTATGACGGCGAGCGCGCCGACACGTACGGCGACCCGTACGGCCCGGCGCACGACCGGACCGCCGGGCCGGACGGCGGGGGCAGCACAGCACCAGGAACCACATCGGGAGGGGACGGTCGATGACCGCACCGAAGGCAGCAGCGGCCAGTGCCGAGTCGAAGGGATCGGGAGAGCTCGACTGGCTCCTGGACGAGCTGGTCGACAGGGTGGGCAGCATCCGCAAGGCGCTCGTCCTCTCCAGCGACGGCCTGCCCAGAGGCACGTCCAAGGACCTCACGCGCGAGGACGGGGAGCACCTCGCGGCCGTCGCCTCCGGCTTCCACAGCCTGGCCAAGGGCGTGGGCCGGCACTTCGACGCGGGCCGGGTCCGGCAGACCATGGTCGAGCTGGAGGACGCCTTCTTGTTCGTCAGCGCGGCGGGCGACGGGAGCTGCCTGGCCGTCCTGGCCGACGCCGAGTCGGACGTCGGGCTCATCGCCTATGAGATGACGCTTCTCGTCAAGCGCGTGGGTGTGCACCTGGGCACCACGCCCCGGACCGGGCTGCCCACCGGGGGATGACGACGGTGACGCCATGAGCCAGGACGGTCCGGCCGTCTCCGGGCACCGGACGGCCAGTTGGTACGACGACGAGGCGGGCCCGGTCGTCCGTCCGTACGCGATGACGCGTGGCCGCACCCGCAGCGCGGCCGAAACACCGCTGGACCTGATCGCGCTGGTGGTCTCCGAGACCCGCCGGGACGATCCCGTCCACGACCCGACGCTGTCACCGGAACATCTGGACATCATCCGGATGTGCCGCGACGAACCGCTTTCGGTGGCGGAGCTGGCGGCCGGGCTCGACCTGCCGGTCGGAGTGGTACGGGTCCTCATAGGGGACCTGCTGGACGCGGAACTGGTCCACGTCAGCAGGCCCGTACCGCCGGCGGAACTGCCCGACGAGCAGGTCCTGCGTGAGGTGATCGACGGTCTGCGCGCGCTGTGAGGCGGGGCCGGGGCCGCGGCCGTGAGCCGTGCCCCCGGCCCGGCAGCACACCGCCGCACGACCGCCGCACACCACCGCCGTGTGCGCCCCTCCCGGCCTCGGGACCCGGCCACGGCCCGGCCCGTGTTCCCGCGCGCCGCGCCCGCCCCCTGCCCCCGGCGGCCCCCCGGGGGCTACGGTCGGACCGCCATGGTGGCGCCATGCCGCATGACCGCCGACCAGCACCCGGGAACCGCCATGCCCAACCTGCCCAAGAGGACACGAGGGACACCACGAGGCGCCGTCCAGGAGTTGTCCGCCGCCGACGGGACGCTGCACGTCCTGTCCGCCGGTGACCTGGCGGACATCGACATCACCCCCGCCGACGTGCTCAGCGCGATCGAGTGCGCGTACCGCACCCTGGCCGCGGGCCGCTCGGACAACCCGCGCAGACTGACCGTCAGGCCCCGGGACGGGCACTCCGTCTCCTCCGCCATGCTCGGGCGCGACGGTTTCCACCAGGTCGTGGCCGTCAGGACGACCTACAAGCACGGCCTGGACGGCCCCCGCGCCCAGCAGCGGGCCTACACGGCCCTCACCCTCTACGACGACGCCACCGGCCGGCCCATGGTGATGATGGACTGCGCACGCATCGGCGCGCTGCGCACCCCGGCCGTCACCGCCCTGCTGGCCCGTGAGTGCGCCCGGCCCGGCGCCCGCAGCGCGCTGCTGATCGGCACCGGCACCCAGGGCCGCGGCACCCTGCCGTTCCTGCTGACGACCCTGCCGGACCTGGACCGGCTGATGCTGTACGGGACCCATCCCGCGGGCATCGCGGCCGTACGGGAGGCGCTGCGCGCCCGTGCGCCCGACCGCGACCTGGAGGTCGTCGGCGATCTGCGGGCCGCCGCCGGACAGGCCGATGTCGTCGTGGCCGCCGCGGGTGCCCGTAGCCGCGCCGCGGTCGAGGGCGAGTGGCTGCGGCCCGGCACCCTGTCCGTCCTGGTCGGTCACGGGCTGGCGCCCTCCGCGCTGCACCGCGCCGACCGTGTGGTGGCCACCAGCGAGACACAGATGAGGGCCACCGCCACCGACCTGGCCGACGCCGAGGGCCGTCTGCCCGCCGTCGACACGGAGTTCCCGCCGGTCCTGGCGGGCATCACCGTGGGCCGCCACTCGCCCGAGGAACGCGTCTTCGCCTACAACAGCAGCCTGGTGGTCGCGGACATCCCGCTGGGGCTGCGCTTCGCCCGGCTCGCCGTCGCCCGGGGACTGGGGACGCGGGTACCCCTGTGGCGGTAGCGCCGGCGGCCGGCCCGTGGCCCCGGCCCCCTTCCCCGGCTCCGGCCCGACCAGGCACCGGCCTTGGCCATGGCCAGGAATGTCACCCGTGGTGAGGCCGGCGCCGCTCACGTTGTACCGTTCCTTTGCTTGAAGCCGACCGTTTGCTGAACCATGCTGAACACCAGGGACCAAGGATGCGTGTGATCCGTACGAGCGGCGGAACAGGAGAGGAGCCCCATGGCCTTCGGGCGCTCTGAACGCCGCCGGGCGCGAGCCGTCGATCCCCTCTCGCTCAAGATCCTGGTGGCGGGCGGTTTCGGCGTCGGCAAGACGACCCTGGTGGGCGCGGTCAGCGAGATCAAGCCGCTGCGCACCGAGGAGTACCTGACCGAGGCGGGCCGGCCGGTGGACCACCTCGACGGTGTCGAGGGCAAGCGGACCACCACCGTCGCCATGGACTTCGGCCGCATCACCATTCGCGAGGACCTGGTGCTCTACCTCTTCGGCACACCGGGCCAGGAGCGCTTCTGGTTCCTGTGGGACGAGCTGGCGCTCGGCGCGCTGGGCGCCGTCGTCCTCGCCGACACCCGGCGCCTGGAGGACTGCTTCGCCGCCGTCGACTACTTCGAACGGCGCGGCATCCCCTTCATGGTCGCCGTCAACTGTTTCGACGGCGCGGACCGCTACCCCGCGGAAACGATTCAGGAGGCCCTGGACCTCGACCCCGACGTACCGGTGATGCTCTGCGACGCACGGAAGAAGGACTCCGTCCGGGACGTCCTGATCGCCGTCGTGGAACACGCGATGCGCATCGGTGCCCGGCGGCGCGAGCCCGCGATCTCCTGACGGCGCGCGCAGACACAGAAGTACGGAACTACGGAAGCACGGAAGTGCGGATACACGAGAGTACGGCCCGTACCTCACCGTCCGAGGTACGGGCCGCACGCCTGGGACACCGTCAGGAACCGGCCGTACGCGTCTACGCGCCTGTGCGCCTACGCCCCGCCGCCGCTCCCGCTCCCCTCGGCTCCCTCAGCCCGCTCGCCCGCGCCGCCCCGCGCCGCCTCCTCGTGCCACCCGAAGCTCCGCTCCACCGCCTTGCGCCAGTTCGCGTACTCGCGTTCGCGCGTCGGCCCGTCCATGTGCGGCGTCCACTCCGTGTCGCGCTTCCAGTGGGCGCGCAGCTCGTCCAGGTTCTCCCACACGCCGGTGGCCAGCCCCGCCGCGTACGCCGCTCCCAGGCAGGTCGTCTCCGAGACCACCGGGCGGATCACCGGCACCCCCAGGACGTCCGCCTGGTGCTGCATCAGCAGGTTGTTGACGGTCATGCCGCCGTCGACCTTCAGCGAGGTGATCCGCACGCCCGAGTCCTGGTACATGGCGTCCACGACCTCGCGGGTCTGCCAGCTCGTCGCCTCCAGCACGGCACGCGCCAGGTGCGCCTTGGTGACGTAGCCCGTCAGGCCGGCGATCACCCCGCGCGCATCCGAGCGCCAGTACGGGGCGAACAGGCCGGAGAACGCGGGAACGATGTACGCCCCGCCGTTGTCCTGGACGCTCGCCGCCAGCGTCTCGATCTCGTCCGCGGAGCCGATGATGCCGAGCTGGTCGCGGAACCACTGGACCAGCGCCCCCGTGATCGCGATGGAGCCCTCCAGACAGTAGACCGGCGCCTCGCCGGCGAGCTGGTAGCCCATCGTCGTCAGCAGCCCGCTCTTGGAGGGAACCGGCCGGTTCCCGGTGTTGAGCAGCAGGAACGAGCCGGTGCCGTAGGTGTTCTTGGCCTCGCCCACGCCGTAGCAGGTCTGCCCGAACACGGCCGCCTGCTGGTCGCCCAGCGCGGAGGCCACCGGAACGCCGCGTAACTGCCCCACCGCCGTCCCGTACACCTCGGCCGATGACCTGATCTCGGGCAGCACGGACTCGGGCACGTTCATCGCCGACAGGATCGAGGCGTCCCACTGGAGGGTCGTCAGATTCATCAGCATCGTGCGTCCGGCGTTGGTCACATCGGTGACGTGCGCCCCGCCGTCCGTCCCGCCCGTCAGGTTCCAGATCAGCCACGAGTCGATGGTGCCGAAGGCGATCTCGCCGTGCTCCGCGCGGGCCCGCAGCCCGGGCACGTTGTCCAGCAGCCAGGCCACCTTGGGCCCGGAGAAGTAGCTGGCCAGCGGCAGCCCGGTGGCGTCCCGGAAGCGGTCCTGACCGTCCTCGCCGCCCAGTTCGCCGCACAACTGGGACGTACGGGTGTCCTGCCAGACGATCGCGTTGTGCACCGGCTTGCCGGTGGCCCGGTCCCACAGGACCGTCGTCTCGCGCTGGTTGGTGATGCCCACCGCGCCGAGCTGGTCGGCGCGCAGCCCCGCCTTGGCGAGCGCGCCCGCCACCACGGCCTGGACCTTGGACCAGATCTCGGTGGCGTCGTGCTCCACCCAGCCCGGCTTGGGGAAGATCTGCCGGTGTTCGCGCTGGTCGACGGCGACCACGGCGCCGTCGTGGTTGAAGATGATGCAGCGGCTGGAGGTCGTCCCCTGGTCGATGGCGGCGACGTACTTCTCGGTGCTGTCCGTCATGACGTGCCTCTCCTGACTTCCTGGCTCGGCGTTTCCTGGCTCGGCGTTTCCTGGGAGGACCGGAGTTTCCTTGCAGGACCGCGGGCGGGCGGGGCGCGCCGGACAACCGTGCGCTGGAGGACCGTGCCGCGCTAGAAGACCGCGTTGTGCACCAGGCCGGCCAGCGCCGCCCCGATCAGCGGGCCGGCCACCGGGATCCAGGAGTACGCCCAGTCCGAGGAGCCCTTGTTGGGGATGGGCAGCAGGGCATGGGTGATACGCGGTCCCAGGTCACGGGCCGGGTTGATGGCATAGCCGGTCGGCCCGCCGAGCGAGAGACCGATGCCGACGACCAGCAGGGCGACGAGCAGCACATTGATGCCCGACCCGTACACCCCGGCCCGTTCCCCGGGCACCTGTCCGATGCCGATGCCCGTGTTGTGCCCGAAGAACAGCAGGGGCAGGACCAGTCCCATGGTGGCGATGATCTCGGTGAGGAGGTTGGCCGGCGCGTTGCGGACCTCCGGGATGGTCGAGAAGATGCCCAGCGTCGGCTGGGCCTTGTCCCGCTCGGCGTTGGCGGCGAACTGCGCGTAGTACAGCGCCCAGGCCAGTACGGCACCCAGCAGCGCCCCGACCATCTGCGCCCCGATGTAGAGCGGGACCTTGGACCAGGGGGTGCCGTGCGCGACCGCCGAGCCCAGCGTCACGGCGGGGTTGAGGTGCCCGCCGGACAGGGGAGCGGCGGTGTACGCCCCGGCGAGCACGCCCAGGCCCCAGCCGAAGGCGACCACGACCCAGCCCGCGGCCCTCGCCTTGGAATGGTGCAGGGTGACGGCGGCGCACACACCGGCACCGAAGAGAATCAGCAGCGCGGTACCGATGACCTCGCCGATGAAGATGTCCCCGTTGGCATACATGGCGGCTCCTTGGCCCTCACCCGGGGGCGGACCCCCGGTCCTCCGTGCCGGGTGCGGGCTCCCCGTCCACCGCCTACCCGCTTCCCGTTGTCCGCGTCCCGCCCGGCGGCCGGTGTCTTCCCCGCCGGGCGCGCCGGCGCGTCGAGACCGCCATGGGGAGCCGGGCAGCGTGGAGCGGCTGCCCTGCGGCCGGGGTGCCGGTGTGCGGCGATGCCGACTGACACCCGGCAGTGTTCACCGGTGCTGATGGGCCGTCAAGGTCGGCCGTCGGGAGGCTTGTTGAGTGCTGTACGGCATTCCTGCGCGCCGGTGACGCGAGCCCCCCGGGTGCGCCCCGGCCCCACCGGGCGCATGCGTACGGAGCGCGTGGCAACGGCGCCGTCAGCGGACCGCGACGACCGCGGAACCGTGCCCGAACAGCCCCTGGTTGACCGCGATGCCCACCCGCGCGCCGGGGACCTGGCGCGCCCCCGCCCGCCCCCGGAGCTGCCGGGTCAGCTCACAGACCTGCGCGATGGCCTGGGCCGGTACCGCCTCGCCGAAGGAGGCCAGCCCGCCGCTGGCGTTCACCGGCAGCCGCCCGCCGAGCGCCGTGACCCCGTCCCGCAGCAGGCCGGCGCCCTCGCCCGGCCCGCACAGCCCCAGGTCCTCGTACCACTGGAGCTCCAGCGCGGTGGACAGGTCGTAGACCTCCGCCAGGGACAGATCACCGGGGCCGGCACCGGCTTCCTCATAGGCGGCGAGGGCGATCGAGGCCCGGAACCCCGCCCCGGCCTCCGGCCCCGGCAGGGCGGCGGAATCGGTGGCGATGTCGGGCAGGTCCAGATCCGTACGCGGGTAGCGGGGCGTGGCCGTGGAGACGGCCCGTATACGGACCGGGTCCCGTACGCCGTGCCGCCGCGCGAAGTCCACGCCGGACAGGACGAGAGCGGCGGCACCGTCGGAGGTGGCGCAGATGTCCAGCAGCCGCAGCGGGTCGGCGACCACCGGCGAGGCGGCGACCTGATCGGCCGTCACCGGCTCGCGGTAGCGCGCGTACGGGTTGGCCGCGCCCGCCGCCGCGTTCTTCACCTTCACCCGCGCGAAGTCCGCCGCAGTGTCCCCGTACAGGGCCATCCGCCGCCGCGCGTACAGCCCGAAATAGGCCGGATTGGTGGCACCGAGCACCCGGAAGCGCAGCCAGTCCGGGTCATCGGGCCGTTCGCCGTCCGCCGGGGCGAAGAACCCCTTGGGTGCCGCTTCGGCCCCCACCACCAGTACGGTGTCGGCCATCCCGGACAGGATCTGCGCCCGCGCCGTGCCGATCGCCTGCGATCCGGACGCGCAGGCCGCGTACACGCTGCTCACCCGCGCGCCCTGCCAGCCCAGGGCGCGTGCGAAGGCCGCGCCCGCCACATGGCCGGGGTAGCCGCCGCGTACCGTCCCCGCGCCGACGACGGAACCGATCGCCGCCCACTCCAGGCCGGCGTCCGCCAGTGCCGCGCGCGCCGCCTTCGTCCCGTACTCCACGAAGTCACGGCCCCACTTGCCCCAGGGGTGCATCCCGGCGCCGAGCACCGCGATGTCCCTGTCCCCGCCGGCGGAGGCGCCCCGCGTCATGGCCGTTCCGCCACGGGCCGCCAGTGCCACGTGGTCCACGTGACGTCCGCGTCCGCGTCCTCGTTCAGCACCCCCGGCACCAGTTCGACCTCCGTACCCACCGTCAGGTCCGCCGGAGTGACGCCCGGCGCGGCCTGCCCCAGCACCACCATCCGCTCGGCCGCCAGCTCCACGGCGACCAGTGTGTACGGCTCCCAGGGCACGTCCGGGTCGCTCACATAGGGCGGTGGCGGACGGTAGCGGCTGTCGGTGTAGGACCAGACGGTGCCGCGGCGGGACAGCGGGATCTCCTCCAGCTCGCTTCCGCCGCAGGCCGGATTGCGGCAGAAGCGGTCCTCGCGGGGGAAGAAGACCGAGCAGCAGGCCCGGCACCTGGTCCCCAGCAGCCGGAAGTCCGCGCCGTCCTGACCGAACCAGCCCGGAACCACGGGCTTGCGGGCACGTGCCACCACCCAGACCTCCCAGGACTCGCCGCACAGATGTCGCCGAACGGCACGGCACGTGTGCTGCGCAAAGCTGACGGGGCGTCAGAAAGTCTGCCACGCTCCCGCCCGGCGCGGAACCCCGGTACGGCCGGACGTCACCCGCACGCGGAAGGTCACACCGAGCGGTCCTGGTGTCCGTGTTCCGCGAGCCACTTGCCCGCGGTCGCCGCCAGTTCGGCGTCCCGCCCGGAGAGCATCATCCGGATCATCTGCATGTCTCCGCGCAGTGACCACGCCGGGTGCCCGAAGGTGGCGGGATTGTTCCGCTCGATCAGGAAGTGCGCGGGCCAGGCCGTCCCGTAGCCGATGACCGGCAGTCCGAGCAGCAGCCGGGGGCGCCGCCGCGCCAGTCCGTACGCGGACACCGCCAAACCCGTCAGGGTGCCGGTCAGGTGCACCCACCGGGTCGCGGTCTTCGCGTGCATCGCGACGTAGTACGGCCAGAACTCCTCGTACGACCCGAACTCGTGACCAGCCATACGCGCACGCTACCCGGCGCTCGGCAGGCCCTGCCAGGGAGACGGTCCTGCCGTCCGTCGCCTCCTCCCGTCGCCCCTTTCCCGGTGCGCGTGCTAAGTTGTTCTCGTTCCGAGAAGAACTCATAATGAGAACAACTCACGCCGCAGGGGTGACGGGAAGAGTGGAGGCGAACGTGGACGTGGACGCGCACGCGGAGCGACACCGCGACGAGGACGAGGGCGCCTTCCTCGCGGCCTACGACCCGCGAGCGTTCCCCGCCATCGCGGTCACGGTCGACGTCGTCGTCCTGACGCTGCGCCAAGGCACCCTGCACGTGCTGCTCGTCCAGCGCGGCGGGCAGCCCTTCGAAGGGGCCTGGGCGCTGCCGGGCGGATTCGTACGTGCCGGACAGGAGTCCCTGGACGCCGCCGCGGCCCGCGAACTGGCCGAGGAGACCGGCCTGGACGCCGCGACCGGCCTCGGCCGCGTCCACCTCGAACAGCTCGGTTCGTACGGTGACCCGGGCCGCGACCCGCGGATGCCCGTCGTCACCGTCGCCTACCTCGCCTTCGCCCCCGACCTCCCCGAGGCGCGCGTCGGCGGCGACGCGTCGGCGGCGGCCTGGGTCCCGGTCGCCGGCCTGGACCTCGGTACGGGCACCTCCCGCACCGGCAGCGGTACGGATGCCGGCAGTGGCGCCGATGCCGGCAGTGGTGCCGGTCCGGCCGATCAGGACGCCGGTCGTCATTCCACTGAACCGGACACGGCCCGGCCGCGTCCCCATGAACAGGGCCGTGGGCACGGGATCGACGGGGGTGGTTCCGTGCCCCGGCCCGACGCCCGCACCGCGCCCGCGCGACCGCCTCTCCCGCTGGCCTTCGATCACGCGCAGATCCTGGCCGACGGACTGGACCGCGCCCGCTCGAAGATCGAGTACACCCCGCTGGCGACGGCCTTCCTCGCCGAGGAGTTCACCATCGCCGACCTGCGCGGCGTCTACGAGTCCATCTGGGGCAGCCCGCTGCACGCGGGCAACTTCCACCGCAAGGTCCTCTCCGTCCCGGGCTTCGTCGAATCCACCGGGACGACCGCGGCCCGGGGCGGAACGCGCGGCGGCCCCGGGCCCGCCTCTACCGCGCCGGTGACGCACGCCTCCTGCACCCGGCCCTGCTGCGTCCGGAACGGGAGGACGGCGTCCGCTGAGCGGGCCCGGTCCCGGCACGCGCCGCCCGCCGACGCGCGCCGATGCGAGCACCACACCGCGCACCACACAGCACATACCGCGTGCGTCACAGCGCACCGCACCGCCACACACTCATCAAGGGGGAATCACCATGGGCAGCGGCACCTGGTCCACCAACGTCTACGGCGCGGCGGCGAGTTACCGCGCCGCCACCGGCACCGGAGCCTTCGACTACAGCGACCGCCTCACCGCATCGGCCCCGCGGCAGTCCTGGAAGGCACACCCCAGCCTGGACCCCAAGGGTCTGACCCGCCGCGAGAGCCGGGACTCCGACGAACACCCCACCTCACTGGCCATCTCCGTCATCTTCGACGTCACCGGCTCCATGGGATCGGTGCCGCGCGTCCTGCAGACCAAGCTGCCCGAACTGTTCGGCCTGCTGCTCAGCAAGGGGTACGTCGCACACCCGCAGATCCTCTTCGGCGCGGTGGGCGACGCCACCTGTGACCGGGTGCCGCTCCAGCTCGGCCAGTTCGAGTCCGACAACCGGATGGACGAGGACCTGGGCAACATCCTCCTGGAGGGCGGGGGCGGCGGACAGATGACCGAGTCCTACGAACTCGCCCTGTACGCCATGGCCCGGCACACCTCCATCGACTGCCACGACAAGCGCGGGCGCCGCGGCTACCTCTTCCTGATCGGTGACGAGATGCCGTACGGCAAGGTCAAGGCGCGCGAGATACGCGCGGTCTTCGGCGACCCGGTCCAGGAGGACATCCCCCTCCCGGCGATCCTTGCCGAGCTGCGGCGCAGCTTCGAGGTGTTCTTCATCCTCCCGGCCGGCGCCGCCCACGTCGGAGACACGGCCGTCCTGGGCACCTGGCGCAAGCTGCTCGGCCAGAACGTCATCGAACTGGACGACCTCGACGCGGTGTGCGAGACGATCGCGCTGACCATCGGCCTCGGTGAAGAGGCCGTCGACCTCGCCGCGGGACTCGACGACCTCGCCGACATCGGCTCGGACGCCGGGGAGACCGTCAGCAGGGCCCTGTCCCCCCTGGCCCGGGCCCGCGCTGCCCGTACCCACCCCCGCCGCGGCGCGACCCGGCCCTGACCCCGAAGGACCGCACCCCCCATGCACACCATCGTCGTCGACCTCGGTTACGGCGACGCGGGCAAGGGCACCGTCGTCGACCGGCTCTGCGCCCCTGGTCCAGGCGCCCCGCCGGTCGCCGCCGTCGTCCGCTTCAACGGCGGAGCCCAGGCCGCGCACAACGTCCTGACCGGCGACGGCCGTCACCACACCTTCGCCCAGTTCGGATCCGGCACCTTCCACGGCGTGCCCACCCACCTCTCCCGGCACATGCTGGTGGACCCGTTGGCGCTGGCCACCGAGGCCCGGCACCTCGCCTCCCTCGGCGTCCCCGACCCGCTGTCCCTGCTCACCGTCGACCGCCGCGCCCTGCTGACCGCCCCGTACCACGCCGCGGCCAACCGGGCCCGCGAGCAGGCCCGTGGCCCGGCCCGGCACGGCTCGTGCGGCATGGGCATCGGCGAGACCGCCGCGTACGCCCTGGCCCACCCCTCCGACGCACCCACCGCCGGCGACTGCCTCTCCCGTACGGTGCTGCGCCGCAAACTCGCCCTGCTCCGCGACCGGCTGTCCGAACAACTCGGCAGCCCACCGGGCGCCCTGCCACCGGACGTCCCGCCGCTCGACCCTTGCCTGGACGCCTTCGCCGCCTTCGCCGCCCATGTCACCCTCGTCGACGACACCCACCTGCCCCGGCTGCTGCGCCGCGGACCGGTCGTCTTCGAAGGCGCGCAGGGCGTCCTCCTGGACGAATGGCACGGTTTCCACCCCTACACCACCTGGTCCACCACCACCTTCGCCAACGCCGAGTCCCTCCTGGCCGACGCCGGACAGCCGCGCGCGGCGCTGCGCCTGGGAGTCGTCCGTACGTACACCACCCGGCACGGCCCCGGCCCGCTCGTCACCGAGGACCCCGGCATCCTGACGGCCGTCCCCGAACGGCACAACGGCCACGGCCGCTGGCAGGGCCCCTTCCGCGCCGGCCACTTCGACGCGCCGGCCCACGCCTACGCCGCCGAGGTCTGCGGGGGAGTGGACGCCCTCGCGCTCACCCACCTCGACGCCCCGGCCCACCACCGCGGCCTGCGCATCGCCCACGCCTACCGTACGGACGACGGCCTCATACGGCGCATACCGGCCTCACCCCCGGGTGACCTGACCCGCCAGCAGCAGCTCACCGCCACCTTGCTCACCGCCCGCCCCACCCACTGGCAGACCCCCGGCCCCGATCCCCACGCCTGGACCCAAGCCATCGGCGCGGCCCTGGCCGCCCCCGTCATCCTGGAGTCCTACGGCCCCACCGCAGCCGACAAGACCGACCGTAGGCCGACAAGACCGACCCGTACACGGACACCGGCTCATCGCCCGGTGAGCGACCGCCGCGACACCGGAAAGTCGAAATACGTGTCGGGAAAGGTCTCCGGTGTCAAGGTGTAGTGCCACCACTCGTTGGGATAATTCGTGAAGCCGGCCCGTTCCATACCGTCCTTCAACAACAGCCGGTTCTTCAACTGTTCGCCTTTGACGCGGGGATCGAGGGTATGCGCCAAGGTGTCGAAACAGTCATAACCCGTACCCATGTCGAGGGAGTTGTCGGGGAAACGCTCCGCGCGCGGCGCATAGCACGGGACCAGCCGTTCGCCGGGTTCGTAAGGGCGTGTCGGCAGGCCGGGGAGCCGTACGAGCGTGAGGTCGAGCGTGCTGCCCCGGCTGTGGCCCGATTTCTCGGCGATGTAACCGTCCCGGAAAAGCGCCGACTTCTCCACCCGCGGATAGAACTCCGCCTTCATGCGCTCGTCGTCCAGGTCCTTGGCCCATGCCACGAAATGGTTCACGGCGCGTTGCGGCCGGTAGCAGTCGTACACCTTCAGGGTGTAGCCGCGCCGCAGGAACGACAGTTGCGCCCGGTGCAGGGCCCGCGCGGTCTCGCGCGTCAGGATGCACAGCGGGCGGCGATAGCCGTCCACCGGCTCACCCACGAAATTGTGTTCCGAGTAGTAGCGCATCTCCTGGCGAATCGTCGGATCCACGTCCCGCAGTGCGACGAATTCCTTGGGGGCGGTCGGGTCGCGGTGGGCCGCCCGCGCATCCGGCGACGGCAGCGCGGTGAAAGCCAGCAGTGCGGCGCCGGCCGCGGTGAGGCCGCGCAGCGCGGCAGCGATTCTCGGCATGGGTTCCCTCTACCAGCCGGCACGGCTTTTCGTCCAGCAGCCGCACGGCCACCACGAAATCCCCCGGCGGCCCCGTCAATCCGGCCGGGATTCCCTCCCCGTCCCGCGTACCCGGACCGGGTATCCGGCCTCGCGTGCGGCCTGCCCTTCCTCCGTCCGCTCCACCACCACCCGGCCCTGCGCCCACCGCGACACGAAGCGCTCGACGACGGGGCGCTGCCACCCGTCCCCGGCGTCCGGTACCACCACCGCGCTGCCCGTACGGCCCGCGGCCGGTGCCCAGGTCTCCAGTTCCATCCGGCCCTGCGCGCCCGTCACCGGGAGTACGGCGCCGGCCCGTGCCAGGACCGCGATCCGGGACAGGGGAGTGGCCAACCGTACCTGCCCCGGGCCGTCGTACGCGTGTCCGGTGGCCGTGTCGTACCACCGGCCGCGCGGCAGCCGCACCGTCCGCTGCCGCACGCCTTCTTCCAGCACCGGAGCGACCAGCAGCGCGTCCCCCAGGAGGAACGCGTCCCCGCAGTCGCGCAGCGCGCGGTCACGCGGCTCCTCCCACCACACGGGCCGTACGTACGGAGCTCCCGTCAGCCGCGCGAGATGTGCCAGCGTGACGAAGTACGGCAGCAGCCGCTCCCGTTCCAAGAGCGCGGCCCGCGCGTGCTCCAGCACCTCGGGCCCGTACTCCCACGGCTCCCGGCGGCCCGCGTACAGCGCCGAGTGCGTACGGAACAGCGGGAGGTAGGCGGCCAGTTGGAACCACCGCAGATACAGCTCCGCGGACGGCACGCCCGAGAAGCCGCCCACGTCCGGGCCGCTGTACGGCACCCCGCACAGCCCCAGTCCCAGCACCAGCGACAGCGATGCCCGCAGCCCCGGCCAGCCGGTCGCCACGTCCCCCGACCAGGTCCCGCCGTACCGCTGGAGCCCCGCCCACCCCGAGCGCGAGAAGAGGAACGGGCGCTCCTGCGGGCGCAGTTGACACAGCCCCTCGTAGCCGGCCCGCGCCATCGCCAGACCGTAGATGTTGTGCGCCTCCCGGTGGTCACCGCCGCGGCCCTCCAGCGCGTGCCGGGCCGATCTGGGCAGCGTCGCCTCGCCGAACGCGGCGAAGGACACCGGCTCGTTCATGTCGTGCCACACCCCCGAGAAGCCCTGCGCCAGCCGCTCCGCGTACAGACCGCCCCACCACTTGCGCACCCGCGCATCCGTGAAATCCGGAAAGACCGCCTCGCCCGGCCACACCAGGCCGCGCACCTCCCGCCCCCGCGCGTCCCGTACGAACGCCCCCGCCGCCGCACCGCTGTCGTACACCGCGGAGCCCGGCTCCGCCTTCACCCCCGGATCGACGATGGACACCAGCCGGACCCCTTGCGCCCGCAACTCCCGGGCGAGGGCGGGCAGGGCGGGAAAGGCCGCCCGGTCCACGGTGAACACCCGGTGACCGTCGTAGTGATCGATGTCGAGATGTACGGCGGACAGCGGCAGCCCCCGTTCCCGGTAGCCCGCCACGACCCGCCGCACCTCGGCCTCGCTGCCGAACCCCCAGCGGGCGTGCTGATGGCCCAGCGCCCAGCGCGGCGGCAGCGCGGGCGCGCCGGTCAGCGCCGTCCAGCCCTGGAGGACCCGGGCCGGGGCGCCGACCAGGATCCAGTAGCGCAACGGCCCGCCGTCCATCCGCAGCTCGCAGCGGCCCGGCCGGTCGTGACCGGAGCCCGCGCCCTCCGCGCCCTCGCGCAGCCTGACCCGGCCGTCCCAGGAGTTGTCGTGGAAGACCAGATGCGTGCCGGCGTCGGCCACCACCAACTGGACGGGCATGGTGATCGACAGCGGGTCGTCACCCGGGACGAACGCGCCGCCGGGGTCGGTGTTCCACAGACGGTAGGAACCGGCGCGCAGCCGGGGGCCGTCCGCCCGGCCGCCCAGACCGAAGAAGCGGGCGTCGGCGGGCACCTCGGAGCGCTGCACCCAACGGGAGGCGAGAGGGCGTCTCACGGCCGGCTCCTGCGCCACCCGGTCCCACCAGCGCGGCGGCAGCTCGCGCCGCAGGACCACCCCGCCCGGGGTCCGTACCTCCACGGCACCGTGCCGCGACACCGCCACCATCACCCGCTCGGAGACCACCCGCCAGCCGCCACCGGTGTCCGGCTCCAGCACCGCCCGCCGGTCCGCCTCCGGACACGGGCCGGCCAGCGCGTACGACGGTTCCGGCCCGGCCCCGTCCCAGCCGCAGAACACCGCGCCGCCCGCCGCCACCCGCACCCGCAGCGAGGAGCGGGCGAAGTGCACCACCCCGCCGCCCGGCTGCGGATCCGCGCCGTACGCCGGCCCCGGCACCCGCGCCATCTCCGCCCCGCCGTGCGGCAGCCCCACCGCGTCCGCCCGGTGCCGGCGCCACGCCGACCGTACGGAGCGCAGCCCCTGCGCCGTACCGAACATCCTGGCGGCCCCGATCACCCGGTCCGCCGTGAGCATCCGTACCGACCGCACCAGATCATGCCCGTCCATGCCGCTCACCCTGCCACCGGCGCCGCGCGGTGCGGGCACCGTTCAGCTCCCGTTCACCTGCCCGGGCCGCCGCGACCCGGCCACCTGCAACCTTCCCCGGCACCCCACGGCTCCCGCCCGCACCGGTCACCCCACCACCCCATAGGGGCGCCACCCCCATCCCGTGGGGTGCCACCCCGTTCCGTGGGGGCACCACCCCATTCCGTAGGGGCGCCCCCTACCCGCCCCCGAATGTGGCAGCCGACCCTGGTGCACAAGTCGATCACATGGCATCGTCCTGGCAAGCCGTGTCACGCGCACACCCCAGCCGTGCGCGGAGCCACGCACACGACGCGTACAGCAGCCGGGAGCCGACCATGACCACCGCACCGCAGCACCCCGTCCCGCAGCCGGAGCCCCTGTGGCAGCCCGGCCCGGACCGTATCGCCGCAGCACAGGTCACCCGCTTCCACCAGTGGGCGGCCACCCGCCACGGCGCCCCCGCGCCCGTCGCGGACGACCCGGCCGCGAGCTACGCCGCCCTGCACCGCTGGTCCGTGGACGAACTCCCGCGCTTCTGGCAGGCCGTCGCCGAATGGTTCGACGTACGCTTCACCACCCCGTACGAGACCGTGCTCGCCGACGCCGCCATGCCCGGCGCCCGCTGGTTCCCCGGCGCCACCCTCAACTACGCCGAGCACGCCCTGCGCGCCGCGCTGGACCCCGCCCGCGCCGATGCCCCGGCCCTCCTCCACGTCGACGAGACCCACGAGCCGACGCCCCTGACCTGGTCCGCGCTCCGCGCCCAGGTCGGCTCCCTGGCCGCCGAACTGCGCCGGATCGGCGTCAGGCCCGGCGACCGCGTCAGCGGATACGTGCCCAACATCCCGCAAGCCGTCGTCGCCCTCCTCGCCACCGCCGCCGTCGGCGCCGTATGGACCTCCTGCGCCCCCGATTTCGGCGCCCGCAGCGTCCTGGACCGCTTCCAGCAGGTCGAACCCGTCGTCCTGTTCACCGTCGACGGCTACCGCTACGGAGGCAAGGAGCACGACCGGCGCGAGACGGTGGCCGAACTGCGCCGCGAACTGCCCACCCTGCGCGCCGTCGTCCACATCCCGATCCTGGGCACCCCCGCCCCCGAAGGCGCCCTGACCTGGTCCTCCCTGATTTCCGCCGGCACCGAACCGGTCTTCGAGCAGGTCCCCTTCGACCACCCCCTGTGGGTCCTGTACTCCTCCGGCACCACCGGCCTGCCCAAGGCCATCGTCCAGTCCCAGGGCGGCATCCTCCTGGAACACCTCAAGCAGACCGGCCTGCACTGCGACCTCGGCCCCGACGACCGGTTCTTCTGGTACACCTCCACCGGCTGGATGATGTGGAACTTCCTCGTCTCCGGCCTCCTGGTCGGCTCCACCGTCATCCTGTACGACGGCAGCCCCGGCCATCCGGACACCGCCGCCCAGTGGCGGGTGGCCGAACGCACCGGCGCCACCCTCTTCGGCACTTCCGCCGCGTACGTCATGGCCTGCCGCAAGGCCGGCGTCCACCCCGGACGCGACCTGGACCTCTCCACCGTCAAATGCGTGGCCACGACCGGCTCCCCACTCCCGCCCGACGGCTTCCGCTGGCTCCACGACGAGGTCGCCGAGGACCTGTGGATCGCCTCCGTCAGCGGCGGCACGGACGTGTGCAGTTGCTTCGCCGGCGCCTCGCCCACCCTTCCCGTACACGTCGGTGAGCTCCAGGCCGCCTGCCTGGGCA
Source organism: Streptomyces sp. MST-110588 (assembly GCF_022695595.1). NCBI lineage: Bacteria > Bacillati > Actinomycetota > Actinomycetes > Kitasatosporales > Streptomycetaceae > Streptomyces > Streptomyces sp. MST-110588. The sequence goes on along the minus strand of NZ_CP074380.1, from coordinate 624,247 downwards.
CAGACCTCCAGGCGTGGGACGCGCAGGGCAGGCCCGTCACCGACGAGGTCGGCGAACTCGTCGTCACCAAGCCCATGCCCTCCATGCCCCTCCACTTCTGGAACGACCCCGAGGGGAGCCGCTACCGCGAGAGCTACTTCGAGATGTTCCCGGGCGCCTGGCGGCACGGGGACTGGATCACCCTCACCTCGCGCGGCACCGTCGTCATCCACGGCCGCTCCGACTCCACGCTCAACCGGCAGGGTGTCCGTATGGGGTCGGCCGACATCTACGAAGCCGTCGAGCGCCTTCCCGAGATCCGCGAATCCCTGGTCATCGGCCTGGAACTGCCCGACGGCGGCTACTGGATGCCGCTGTTCGTCCACCTCGTCCCGGGCGCCACACTGGACGACGCGCTGCGCACCCGTATCAAGCAGACCATCCGCGAACAGCTCTCCCCGCGGCATGTGCCCGACGACATCATCGAAGCCCCCGGAGTGCCGCACACCCTCACCGGCAAGCGCATCGAGGTCCCCGTCAAACGGCTCCTCCAGGGAACGCCCCTTGAAAAGGCCGTCAACCCCGGGTCGGTCGACAACCTGGAACTGCTGCGCTTCTACGAGCGGGTCGCGGCGGAGCGCGCGAAGCCGGGCGGCGAGCTGAACGCCGTGAGCCGGATGCCGTGAGCCGGATGCCGTGAGCCGGACGCCGTAACGCCGGCGCCCGCCTCACCGGGCGCCGGACTACCCGGGAAAGCCCAGGTCAGCCGCCATTGTCAGACCCCTCGGTTACTGTCCGTCACAAGCGTTGCGCTTGCCGCAGCGCCTCCGGAACCGACCGAGGGGGAGTCATGACATCGGAATCAGCGTCCCGACGCACGAACCACGCTGACAACGCCAACCACACGGACCACACGGACCGTGTGAAGCAGACGAAGCGCTCGAAGCAGGCGCGGCAGACGGCCGCCCCCCGCGCCCACCGCGCCCTGCGCCGCGAAATCCCCAGCACCGCCGCCGTACTGGCCACCCCACGGGACTTCGCGGCCATGCGCCGCTACCGCACCTTCACCTTCGAGGACCACGCCACCTACCTCCAGCAGATGGAGCACCTGCTGCACACCCTCAGCGCTCAAGGCATCCATACGACGATCAGCCTCTTCGACCCCGTCGCGTACGAGTCCTTCTGCGCGGACCACGCCCTGGAACCCGACCACCCCGCCAGCCGGACGCGCTACACCGCCGAACTGGCCTGCACCGGCCCCACGCTCCCGTACGACGACCGGCCCCTGAGCCGGCTCCTGCCCGCCCTCGTCGAGGAGACGGAACGCCAGGCCACCTGGGACCACGCCTCTTCGCTGCTCTCCCGCGCGGGGGAGTGCGCGCAGTGCGGCGCGGACATCGCCCGGGCCGCCTTCGCCCGGGCCACCCGGGCGGTGACCCGTCTGATGGAGGCGCTCGGACGCGGCACCCACCACCTGGTCTGCAGCGTCCCGGCGGACGGCACACCCCTGCTCGCCGTGCTGCACGCCACGGGCCGCGAGGACGGCCGGCTCGACCTCTCCGAAGCCCAGGCCCTGATCTTCTGTACGGTCCTGGCCACCGGCATCGCCCTGCACAGCCCCGGCGGCATCGTGTCCCGTACGGCGGACGACGCCACCCACGACACGGTCCGCGGCTGGTCCCTGCACGACGGCTGGCTACGGCCGCTCACCGCGGGGGAGGTCTTCACGGCCTACTGCACCGACGTCGAGACCGGTGAACCCGTCCCTCCGGAGCCGGGAGTCGAACACCTCCCCGGCCTCCCGCTGCCGCCCCCGCCGGACGAACACCAGCACCGCTGAGCGCCCCCCGTCCGTACAGCCCGGACCGCATGGACCGCATGGACCGTACGGCAAGCATCCGCCGACACGGCAGATGGCCGCCCCGCACGGAGCGGGACGGCCATCCATGTCACGACGAGGTGACCGGCCCGCGCGGCGGGCCGGTCACCAGGAGATCACTCCCCGGACAGCACCGCCTGGGCGGCCAGCCGCGCCTCCTCGGCGGTGTCCGCGGCCCGCGCCGCCGCGGCGGCCCGCTCGCACTGCGCCAGCGTGTGCTTGGCCAGCGTGGCCCGCACGTACGGAATGGACGCGGCACCCATCGACAGACTGGTAACACCCAGACCGGTCAGTACACACGCCAGCAGCGGATCGGAGGCCGCCTCGCCACAGACACCACAGCTCTTGCCCTCGGCCTTCGCGGCCTCGGCCGACAGCGCCACCAGGTCCAGCAGCGCGGGCTGCCACGGGTCCTGGAGCCGGGAGACCGCGCCCACCTGGCGGTCCGCCGCGAAGGTGTACTGCGCCAGGTCGTTGGTCCCCAGCGAGAGGAACTCGACTTCCTGGAGGATCGCCCGCGCCCGCAGCGCGGCGGACGGGATCTCCACCATGGCACCGAACTTCGCCTGGAGCCCGGCCTCGCGGCACGCGTCGGCGAACGCCTTGGCGTCGATCCGGTCCGCCACCATCGGGGCCATGACCTCAAGGTAGACCGGCAGCCCCTGGGCGGCCTCGGCCAGCGCGGTGAGCTGCGTCCGGAGCACCTCGGGGTGGTCCAGCAGCGTCCGCAGGCCCCGGACGCCCAGCGCCGGGTTGGGCTCGTCGGCCGGCGTCAGGAAGTCCAGTGGCTTGTCCGCGCCCGCGTCCAGCACCCGTACGACGACCCGGCCCTCGGGGAAGGCCTCCAGCACCTTGCGGTACGCCTCGACCTGCTTCTCCTTGGAGGGAGCCCGCTGGCTGTCGTCGAGGAAGAGGAACTCGGTACGGAACAGACCCACACCCTCCGCACCGGCCTCGACCGCGGCCGGCACATCCGCCGGACCGCCGACATTCGCCAGCAGCGGGATCTTGTGTCCGTCCGACGTGGCGCCCGGACCCGAGGAGGCGGCCAGCGCGGCCTTGCGCGCATGGGCGGCCTGCGTCAGCTCCGCACGCTTCTCCTCGCTCGGGTCGACGAAGATCTCACCCGTGCTGCCGTCGACGGCGATCACAGTGCCCTCGACCAGCTCGCCGGCGCCCGGCAGCGCCACCACGGCCGGGACCCCCAGCGCCCGCGCGAGGATCGCGCTGTGGCTGGTCGGCCCGCCCTCCTCGGTGACGAAGCCCAGCACCAGCGCCGGGTCCAGCAGTGCCGTGTCGGCCGGCGCCAGGTCCCGCGCGATCAGTACGTACGGCTCGTCACTGTCCGGCACGCCCGGCATCGGCACGCCCAGCAGACGGGCGACGATACGATTCCGCACGTCGTCCAGGTCGGCGACCCGGCCGGCCAGGTACTCACCGGCACCCGCCAGCAGCGCCCGGTACGCGGCGAACGCGTCGTAGACACCGCGCTCGGCGGTGCTGCCCACGGCGATCCGCCGCTCGACGTCCGCCATCAGCTCCGGGTCCTGGGCCATCATGGCCTGCGCCTCAAGCACCGCCTGGGCCTCGCCGCCCGCCAGGTTGCCCCGCGCGATCAGGTCGGCGGCCACAGCTTCCACGGCCTGGCGGGCACGCCCCTGTTCGCGCTCCGCCTCCTCCGCGGGAATCTGCTTGGCCGGCGGCTCCAGAACCGCCGTACCCATGTGCCGCACCTCGCCGATCGCCACACCGTGGCTCACGCCGACGCCTCGCAGCGTTGTCTCCATTTCACCCGTCTCCGGTAGATGCGGCGGACACTGCCGCCGCGGTGGTTGTCTGCATACCGTCGCTCAAGGACGGCGCCGGCTCACTGCCAGGTAAAGAGCGCGTCGCCGGACTTCACGTCGCCGTCCTCACGGACCTCGGCGAGCGAGTCGGCGGTGGCTTCGAGCGCGACGATCGGGCAGACCGGCGATTTCCCGGCCTCCTCGACGGCGGCGGGGTTCCAGCGCACGACGGCCTGGCCGCGGCTGACGGTGTCGCCCTTGTTGACGAGCAGCTCGAAGCCCTCGCCGTTGAGCTGAACGGTGTCGATTCCCAGGTGCGTCAGTACGCCATGGCCCTCGCCGTCGACGACGACGAACGCGTGCGGGTGCAGCGAGACGACGACACCGTCGACGGGCGAAACGGCCTCGGAGGGCTCACGAACCGGGTCGATGGCGGTACCGGGACCCACCATCGCGCCGGAGAACACCGGGTCGGGCACTGCCGCGAGTCCGATGGCGCGTCCTGCGAGCGGGGACGTCACGGTGGTCATGGGAAGCCTCCCAGGGGTGGAGATTCATCAGGCCGCCGTCCTACCTGTTCCGGACGGCGCGCCGATCAGAGC